>NZ_JAFJSY010000039.1 GCF_019857225.1 Streptomyces plumbidurans | reverse complement strand
GGGGGCGCGCATGGTTGGCATCGGCGCCCGACCCGCTCTGGGTCTGGGGACGACAGTGGACGGGGCCGCGCACCGCGATACTTCGGAGTCATGACGACGACCCTTCTGCTGGCCCGGCACGGGCAGACCGTGTGGCATGTCGAGAACCGTTATGCCGGGGTGAGCGACGTGGCGCTCACCGAGACCGGGCGCGCGCAGGCGGAGGCGCTCGGGCGGTGGGCCGGGGCGCATCCCGTGGACGCGATCTGGACCTCCACCGTCTCCCGGGCGATCGCCACCGCGGAGCCCGCCTGCCGCGCCCTCGGGCTCACCGCGCGGCGCGAGCACGAGCTGCGCGAGTGCGACTTCGGGGTGATGGAGGGCCGTACGCTCGCCGAGTTCGCCGAGCAGGACCCGGCGGCCGCGGCGGCCTTCCGCGCCGACCCGGTCGCCCATCCCTTCCCCGGCGCCGAGGACCCCCGGGCCGCCGCCGAACGGGGCGCCGCCGCCCTGCGGCGCATCGCCGCCGCGCACGAGGGCGAACGCGTCCTGGTCGTCGCCCACAACACCCTGCTCAGGCTGATCCTGTGCCGGTTCCTGTCGATCCCGCTCGCCGACTACCGCCGCGTCCTGCCGCAGCTGCGCAACGCCGCGGTCACCGAACTGCGCATGGACCCCGAGTCGGTCGGGCTGATCTCGCTGAACGTGCCGTGCGAACAGGAGTCCGCGTAGGAAGATGTTGGTATGACGGAGATCGACACCTCGGTACCCCATTCGGCCCGCATCTGGAACTACTGGCTGGGCGGCAAGGACAACTACCCCGTGGACGAGGCGGCCGGCGACGACTACGCCGGTGTCTTCCCCGGCATCGTCACCATCGCCCGCAGCAGCCGCGCCTTCCTCGGGCGCAGCATCCGGTACCTGGTGCTGGAGGCGGGCGTCCGCCAGTTCCTCGACGTCGGCACCGGCCTGCCCACCGTGGACAACACCCACGAGGTCGCCCAGCGCCACGCCCCCGAGTCGAAGATCGTCTACGTCGACAACGACCCCCTGGTGCTCGCCCACGCGCGCGCCCTGCTCACCTCCACGCCCGAGGGCAGGACGGCGTACGAGGACCTGAGCCTGTACGAGCCCGACAGCATTCTCGAGGCCGCGGGCCGCACCCTCGACCTCACGCAGCCGACCGCCCTGATCCTCAGCGGCATCCTCGGCCATGTCGACGGCTACGAGCGGGCCCGCGACCTGGTCCGCGCCCTGCTGTCCGGACTGCCCTCCGGCAGCTACCTCTGCATCAACGACGGCTCCCGCGGCACCGACCCGGCCTACGAAGCCGCGCAGGACGGCTACAACGAGACGGGCGCCGTGCCCTACTTCCTGCGTCCCGTCGAACAGATCGAGGGCTACTTCGAGGGCCTCGATCTGGTGGAGCCCGGCATCGTCTCCGTGCCGCTGTGGCGCCCGGAGCCGGGCGCGGACACGGAACCGATCGGCCAGCACGGAGGTGTGGGCCGCAAGCCCTGAGCGCCCTCACACCATGGGAAGCCCCCGCGAGTCATGTCCTCGCGGGGGCTTCCGTCATTCCGCCTGCCGCGTGAAGGGTGAGAAGACGATCACGAGGCAGGACGTTCCATCAAGAGCGGGGCCCCTCACGGCGCGAGCAGCAGGACGTCCGCCCGGGTCCTGGCGGCCTCGTAACGCCGGGCCACGTCCTGCCAGTTGACCACGGCCCACATGGCGTCGATGAAGTCGACCTTCTGGTTCCGGTACTGCAGGTAGAAGGCGTGCTCCCAGGCGTCGAAGACCAGGAGGGGGGTGGCGCCCTGCCCCACGTTCCCCTGGTGGTCGTAGACCTGCTCGACGACGAGGCGCCCGCTCAGCGGCTCGTACGCCAGCACGCCCCACCCGGACCCCTGGGTGGTGGCGGCGGCCTTGGTCAGCTGCGCCTTGAACCCGGCGAAGGAGCCGAAGGAAGCGCTGATCGCGTCGGCGAGGTCACCGGTGCCATCGGCGGCCAGCGGCTCGCCCCCGCCGTCCTTCGGACCGGTCATGTTCTGCCAGTAGATCGAGTGCAGGATGTGCCCGGACAGGTGGAAGGCCAGGTTCTTCTCCAGCCCGCCCACCGCTCCCCAGCTCCCCGTGTCCCGCGCCTCGGCCAGCTGCTCCAGCGTGTCGTTCGCGCCCTTCACATAGGCCGCGTGGTGCTTGTCGTGGTGCAGCTCGATGATCTCGGGACTGATCACGGGGGCGAGCGCGGAGTAGTCGTACGGCAGCTCAGGAAGCGTGTAGACGGGCATGACGGGTCCCCTCCGACCTCTTATTGCAAAAGGCTTGCAAGTACACGCTAGCAACAAGAAGGCCCCCGCAGGTGCACCGCGGGGGCCTTTCGGTCAGGTGGGCCGGATCGTGGCTACGCGGCCACCGGCGTGTAGTGCGAGGCGTCGCCCTCGATCGACCAGCTCTCCTTGCCCTCGATGCCGACCGGGATGTCGCCGGCGGCGGTCACCCGGTGCAGGCGGCGCGGGCGGCCGTCGTAGTTGTCGACGGCGTAGTGCTGGGTGATGCGGTTGTCGAACAGGACGAGCTGGTTCGGCGACCAGCGGTGGCGCAGGATGTTCTCCGGCCGGGTGACATACGCCTGCAGCAGGTCGAGGATCTTGCGGGACTCGCCCGGCGACAGGCCCACGATGCGCTGCGCGAACCCGCCGATGAACAGCCCCCGTTCACCGGTCAGCGGGTGCACGCGGACCACCGGGTGGACCGTGCGGTACTTGATCGACGTGAACCGGGCGCGCTGGGCGGCCTCCTCCTCGTCGATCGCCTCCTCCGGCACGGCGTAGTCGTAGTCGTTGGTGTGCTCGGCCCACAGGGTGTCCGCCAACTGCCGCAGCGACTCGGGCAGTTGGCGGTAGGCGGCCGCGGAGGACGCGATCAGGGTCTCGCCGCCGTACGGCGGGAGCGTGATGCTGCGCAGGGTGCTGGCCTGCGGCGGGTTGAGGACGAAGGTGACGTCGGTGTGCCAGTGGTTGGCGGCGCGGCCCCGTTCGCTGTCGACCGGCAGCACGTTCGGGACGCCGTCGACGGACGCGACCGTCGGATGAGCGGTGGTGACCTCGCCGAGATGGCGGACGAAGGCCTGCTGGCTCTCGTCGTCGAGGTTCACGTCGTCGAAGACGAGCGCCTTGTGGATGTTGAGCGCCTCGCGGACCGCGGCGGCGCTCTCCTCGTCGAGGGGCTTGGCGATGTCGATGCCGGAGACGCGGGCGCCGATGTGTGCGGTGACCTTCTGGATCTCGATGCCGGACATGTGCGGTTCCTTTCGGATGGGGGTTCAGACGAGGGCGTTTTCCCGGAGGGCGTACTGGTTGGCGGGGCGGGGCAGGCCGTAGCGCTCGCGCAGGGTGCTGCGCGGTCCGTACTCCGTGCGCAGCAGGCCCCGGGCGCGCAGGATCGGGACGACCTGCTCGACGAAGGTCTCCAGGCCGGAGGGCAGCACGGCGGGCATGATGTTGAAGCCGTCCGCGGCGCCCTGCGTGAACCACGTCCCGATCGCGTCGGCGACCTGCTCGGGCGTGCCGGCGAAGGTGAGGTGGCCGCGTCCGCCACCGAGCCTGCCGATCAGCCGGCGCACGGTGAGGCGCTCGCGCCGGGCCAGCTCGACGACCAGGGTGTAGCGGCTCTTGGCGCCCTCGACGGCGTCCTCGGACGGCAGGTCGGCGGGCAACTGGCGGTCCAACTCCAGCGTGCCCGGCTCCAGTTGGAGCAGGCGTTCCAGCCGGGCGAGGCCGTGCGTGGGCACGATGTGGTCCTCCAGGACCTGCTCGTTCGCGCGTGCCTCGGCCTCCGTCGACCCGATGACCGGCACGATCCCGGGCAGCACCTTGATGTGCTCGGGGTCCCGCCCGGCCGCGGCCGTGCGGGACTTGAGGTCGGCGTAGAAGGCCTGCGCGTCGGCGAGGGTCTGCTGCGCGGTGAACACCGCCTCCGCGTACCGGGCCGCGAACGCCTTGCCGTCCTCGCTCGACCCCGCCTGCACGAGCAGCGGGTAACCCTGCGGTGTGCGGGGGACGTTGAGGGCGCCCTCGACGCTGAAGTACCGCCCCTTGTGCCGGGGCGGGTGGATCTTCGCGTCGTCGCCCCAGACACCGGCCGCCTTGTCGCCGACGATCGCGTCGTCCTCCCAGCTGTCCCACAGCTTGAGGGCGACATCCAGGAACTCGGCGGCCCGCGCGTACCGCTCGGCGTGCGCGGGCTCGGCGTCCAGGCCGAAGTTGCGGGCGGCCTCGGCACCGGCCGTGGTGACGATGTTCCAGCCCGCCCGGCCGCCGCTGACGATGTCCAGCGAGGCGAACTTGCGGGCCAGGTTGTAGGGCGAGTTGTACGAGGTCGACGCCGTGGCGATCAGTCCGATGTGCTCGGTCGCCGTCGACAGGGCGGTCAGCAGCGTCAGCGGTTCCAGCGCGCCGGCGGGGCGCTGCGCGATGTTGTTCCACAGCTGCGGCCCGTCGGCCAGGAAGAGCGAGTCGAAGGTGCCGCGCTCGGCGATCCGGGCCAGCCGGACGTAGTGGTCCAGCGCGACATGGGCGTACGGATCGCTCTCGGGGAGCCGCCACGAGGCCTCGTGGTGACCGGTGTTCATGAGGAAGGCGTTGAGATGGAGTTTGCGGTTCGTCATGCGTGGTCCTCCGGGGGAGCCGGTCGGTCGGGCGTGCTGCGGCGGTCGGTCGACCGATCGGTGGGAAGGGCAAGGGCAAGGGCAGGGCGGGTGCCGCGTCCGGCGGCACCGTCGACGCCGTCAGGCCGCGTGGGGAGTGGGTGCGGCGCCGGATCAGGCCGGGTCCTCGACGACTCCCAGTGCGGCCAGCAGCTGCTCGCGGTACTCGCCGAGCAGCGGGTCCCGGTACGAGCGCGGATGCGGCCGGTCGATCGTCAGGTCGACGCCGATACGGCCGGAGTCGAGCACCAGGACCCGGTCGGCGAGCACGATCGCCTCGTCCACGTCGTGGGTGACGAGCAGCACCGACGGTTGGTGGCGCTGCCACAGCTGCCGCAGCAGCCCGTGCATCCTGATCCGGGTCAGCGCGTCGAGCGCGCCGAACGGCTCGTCGGCCAGCAGGAGTTCGGGCTCGCGGACCAGGGAGCGGGCGAGCGCGGCACGCTGCGCCTCGCCGCCCGAAAGCTCGCTGGGCCAGGCCCGCTCACGGCCCTTCAGGCCCACCTCGGCGAGCGCCGCCCGGCCCTTGTCCTGGCCGTCCGTACCCAGCAGTACGTTGTCCAGCACCCGCCGCCAGGGCAGCAGCCGCGAGTCCTGGAAGACCACCGACACCCGCTCCGGGGCCGTCAGATGCCCGCTGCCGGCGACGTTGTGGTCAAGCCCCGCGATCGCCCTCAGCAGGGTGCTCTTGCCGGAGCCGCTGTGCCCGAGGAGCGCGACGAACTGCCCGGCGGGGATGTCCAGGTCGATGCCGTCGAGCACCGTGCGGTCCTCGAACGAGCGGGTCAGGGAGCGCAGTTGGACCGCGGGCCGGGTCAGCTGCTCAGTGTGCGGCGCCATGACAGCACCCTCCGTTCGATGAGACGGACCACGCTGTCGGAGATCAGGCCGAAGACGCCGTAGACGAGCAGTCCGACGAGGATGACGTCGGACTGGCCGTAGTTCTGGGCCTGGAACATCATGTAGCCGAGTCCGCTGGTGGCGTTGATCTGCTCCAGCACCACCAGGCCCAGCCAGGAGCCGGTCACCCCGAGCCGGAGGCCGACGAAGAACCCGGGCAGGGCGCCGGGGACGACGATCTTGCGGACGAACTGCAGTCGGGACAGCCCCTGCACCTCGGCCAGTTCGACGAAGCGGCTGTCGATGCCGGACAGCGCGGCGTGGGTGTTCAGATAGATCGGGATGTAGACGACGATCGCGATGATGGCGATCTTGAAGGCCTCGCCGATGCCCAGCCAGAGGATGAACAGCGGGATCAGGCCCAGGGTCGGTATCGCCCGGTTGAGGTTCACCGTCCCGTCGATCAGTGCCTCACCGACCCGGCTGAGCCCGGACGCCAGCGCGAGGACGACCCCCGCGGTGAGCCCGATCGCGAAGCCGTACGCGGCCCGTTCGAGCGAGGTCAGGATGTCGGTGGGCAGCGTCCCGGCGCTCCACAGGTGACCGGCCGTGCGCACCACCGTCCAGGGCGCCGGGATCGCTCCGGGATCCAGTTGCCCCGCGGCGGAGGCCGCCGCCCACAGGGCGAGCAGCAGCGCGGGGCCGATCAGCCGGGTGGCGGGCAGCCGCCTGCCGGGGGACAGGCCCCTGCGGCGCGAGCGCGGGGTGTCGCGCGCCTCGGTGTCGAGGGGCGCTGTCGCGGTGGTCGTCGCGGTCGTAGTCGTACTCGTAGTCGTGGATGTTGATGTTGATGCGGATGTGCTCACAGCGGTCACCTCCGGTACTCCGCCGGTACGGCCTTGGCGGCGATGTGCTCGAAGCGGTGGTCGAAGAGCGAGGAGACGTCGAACTTCTTCACGAAGCCGCCCTCCGCCAGCAGATCGGCGGTCTCCTGCTCCCACTTGATCGCCTCGTCCCAACTGGGCGGGAACAAGGGCTTGTTGGCGAGCTCGGTGATGCCCTTGGCCTGTGCGAGGGTCAGGTTCTGCGTCTTGACGTAGAACTCCTCGTTCCAGGCGTCGGGGTGCTCGTACTGCCACACCTGGCCCTTGGCCCAGTACGGGATGTACGCGGCGACCGCGGCGGCCTTCGCCCGGTCGGCCAGCACCGAGGTGGGCGCCCACAGCAGGTTGAGCAGGTCGACGACGTCCGTCTCGATGACATGGGCGCCCTTGGACCGGTACTGCTGCAGATAGGCGGGCACCTGGCTGTTGCCGAGGGGCGCGATGTCCACCTGGCCGGACTGCAGGGCGGTCAGGAACTGATTGCTGGTCAGCGGCACGAGCCGGACGTCGTCGTAGGACAGACCCGCCTTCTTCAACGCCCGCAGCAGCACGACACCCTGGGCCTGCCCCTGCGAGAAGGCGAGCTTCTTGCCCTTGAAGTCGGCGACCGACCGGATGTCGCTGCCGGGCTTGGTGGCGAAGAGGTAATTCGGCTTGCGGGTGAGGTCGATGGCGACGATCTTCGCGTCGAAGCCCTGGTAATGCGCCTGGATCGGCGGAATGCCCGCGTTGTTGGCGAGGTCGAGGGACTTGGCGCGGAAGGCGTTGATGACATCGGGCCCGGCGCCGGTGTTGACCCAACTCGACACCTTGAACGGCAGATCCAGTTTCGCCAGCCGGAACTGGACCTGCTGGACGTTCTGATACGAGGCGATCTTCAGGCTCGTACCCGCCGGGACTTTGCTCGCGAGCGGAGCGGTCGAGGCACCGCGCGTGTCGGCGGCGGCGCTGCCGTTCGCGCATCCGGCAAGGCCGGTGACGCCGGCCGCGGCACCGAGCAGAGAGGTGAGAAAAAGCCGTCGGTCGACACCCGGCAAGGGCGTTGAAGACATGGGAGAACTCCATGAGTCGGGAAGCGGGAAATCATGCGGAATTCCGGGCACAGAGAGGCCGGGAGGGAAAATTCACGCAGGTTTTACACAGGATGAAATGAGCGCTTCACACGCGGCGACGTGTCAGCAACAAAGGGTGCGACAGCTCACGAACAGGCTCATGAGCAGGATGTTCCCCGTCATCCGTGACCCCTGTCAATATTGTGCGTTTCTGAATTAAATACCGTGAGGTGAAGCGGCCAGCGGATCCCGGTAGAGCACGTCGAGCGCCACCGCGCCGCCGGCCACCGCGAGCACCGAATCCGGGAAACTCGTCGGCACGACGGACGCGGCACGCGCGTCGCCCACCCCTTCACGCAGCGCCCGCAGGCAGTCCTCCCGGTGGATGACCCCGATCTCCGTCACGACCACCGTCTCGGGATTGAGCACGTCGAGCAGCAGCCGCGCCGCCCGCCCGATCGCACGGGCCCGCTCCACCAGCAGCCGTACGGCTTGTCCGTCGCCCGCGGCAGCCGCCGCGACCACGTGCATGGGGTTCACCCCCTCGGCGACGCCCGCCTCCCGCGCCCGCCGGCACAGCGTCCGCTCGCTCAACTCGGCCTGCAGGCAGCCGACATGCCCGCACTCGCAGGGCTCCGTGCCGCCGGGCACCGGCAGATGGGCGATCGCGCCCGCCTGGGAGCGGGGGCCGTGGTGCACCTCGTCGCCCGTGGCGAACGCCGCGTCGACGACATTGCCGACGAAAAGATGCAGCACGCTCCGGCTCCGCCGTGCCGGGCCGAACAGCCGCTCGGCGTTGACCAACGCCCGGGCGTGACCGTCGACATGGACCGGCAGGCCTGTGCGCTCGGCGAAGGGCTCGCGCACCGCCACGTCCCGCCAGCCCAGCAGCGGGTGCTCCACGACGGTCCCGGACTCCCGGTCGACCCAGCCGCCGGCGGCCACGCCGACGCCGAGCGGACGGCAGCCGGGGGCGCCGGCCAGCAGCCCCGCCAGACCGTCCGCGGCCCGCGTCAGCACCCGGCCGGGATCGGTGCGCCCGTGCTTCAGCTCACGCCGGGCCACCACCCGTCCGCGCAGGTCGAGCAGGGCGACCGTGGTGTACGGCACGGCCACATGGACCCCGCCGACCACGAACCGCGAGGCGTCCAGGTCGACGGGGACGTGCGGGCGCCCCACGCCGTTCGACCGCCGGGGCGCGGACGCCTCGCGGATCAGGCCGAGTTCGGTGAAGCGGGCGCAGTAGTCGGTCACCGACGCCGGTGACAGGCCGGTCAGCCGGGCGATGGTGCTGCGCGCGACCGGGCCGTGGTCCAGCACGGACCGCAGGACGACGCTCGCGCTCGTCCGGCGCCGGGACGACGGCGAGACGGCGGAAGGGGTGGCGGAGAGAGTGGGGGAGAGGGCAGGGGGTGCCGCGGTACGGGGCATGGTGAACCGTCCTCGGGAACGGGGCCGACACGTCTCGGAGGTCGAGGCGCGCCTGGGCCCGCCTCACACCGGACGGCGACAGGTGGCCGTGCCCTGGCGTCGCAGGTCGACATAGCGACGCGACGTGAAGTTCCGGGCCTGGGCAACCATGGTTCGAAGGGTAGGTCAGGAAAGGTGAATCCGACCAGTCCACTAGGATTCGACGCCCGGACCGCTGCGCGGTTCCGTCGCCTGGTTCCGTTTGGTGGGACCCCACAGGCCGGTTCGTCCCCGCGAGGTGAGCGCGGCCTCCCCGCCTCAGTGACAGGCATCACGCCAAGTCGGGTGTAACCCGTGTCCTTTGTCCGGAGCCCACCAAGTCCGCGTTCCACCCTTTGTCGAGCGATGACGGTGATCGGCTCGAGTGCGCTGGGATAGCGTCACGGTGTCCCAGCATGTCCTCGTCACCCGCGGAGTCCCCATGAGCACCGCTGCCGCCACCGCCCGCCCCCGCGAGGTCCTCGCCGACCTCCTGCCCGCGTCCCGCCTGAAGGATGTGGCGCTCGTGCTCGGCGGTGCCGCGCTCACCGGCCTCGCGGCCCAGATCGCCGTCCCCGTCCCGGGCTCCCCGGTGCCGGTGACCGGCCAGACCTTCGCCGCGCTGCTGGTCGGCACGGCGCTCGGCGCGAGCCGCGGCCTGACCTCCCTCGTCCTGTACGCGCTGGCCGGGCTCGCCGGTGTGCCGTGGTTCGCCGGCGGCACGTCCGGTGCCTCCGTCTCCTTCGGCTACATCCTCGGCATGCTGCTCGCGTCCACCGTCGTGGGCGCCCTGGCCCGCCGCGGCGCCGACCGCTCCGTACCGCGCATGGCGGGCACGATGCTGCTGGGCGAGGCGATCATCTACGCCGTCGGCGTCCCGTATCTGGCGTACGCCGCCGACCTGTCCGCGTCCGCCGCGATCGCGGCCGGCCTCACGCCGTTCCTGATCGGCGACGCACTGAAGGCCGCCCTGGCGATGGGCGTCACGCCCACCGCGTGGAAGCTCATCGGCAAGCGCTGACACCGCAGTTGCCACAGTCGCCGCAGTTGCCACAGCTGTCACGACAGAGGCTCGCCGGTGACGGGTCGCACCGCGGCTCCTGACCGGCGAGCCTCTTTCGCGTTCCGGCCTCGAAAAACCCGCCCGGGGGGAAGCCCGTTGGCGGGCCCGCCGGGAGGGTCAGCCGCGAACCTGCCGGGCCGGACGCCGCGACGTCCACCACAGCCCCGCCGCACCGGCCGCGATCAGCGTCGCGCCCGCCGCCCCCAGAGGCAGTACGTCCTGTCCGACACCGGTCTTCGGCAGCTCCTTCTGGTCGCCGCCGGGCGCCACCGGCTGGTTGTCGGTGCCGAGCAGCAGCGGAGTGGCCGGGGCGTTCGGCGACGGGTTCGTCGTACCGAACGGAACCGGACCCTGCTGCCAGAACGTCTTCTTCCCGTCGCCGGACTCGACCGGCAGACAGATCTTTCCCGCCTTGTTCAGGTCGTACGTCGCATCGACGGCGTACGACTTCGACTTGCCGGCCGCGAGATTGTCGATCGGGCAGGAGAAAGCGCTGTTCGAGCCCTCCGGAAGATTGTTATCGGCAATCCGGGAGCAGCCTTGGACGTTCTTCACCGTGAGGCCGTCGAAACCGACGACCAAAAGCTGGATCTTTCCGCTGTCCTTGGGCCCCCCGTTCTTGACCGTGGCGGTGATGTCCGTGGTTTTGGAGCCGTTGTCGACCGAGATCTTCGACGGCAGGAGCGTGGTCAGCCTCACCCCTGCCGGCGCCTCGTCGACGGCCTTTCCCCCCTTGCTGCTGCCGGGTCCCTGGTCGTCCGCGCTGGCGGTGAAGGAAAGGATCAGCACCGTCGAAAAAGATGCTGCAACCAGCGATCCGGCGATGGTCTTCGTGCGACGAGAGCTCATGTTCACATCCCCCTTGGCTGCGCCCGAATTCGCAGTACTTGAAGAGCTACCACAAGATTTCTCCGCACTATGCTGGTGCCGCTCGAAGTGTGACCATTGTGGGACAGTCGGGGCGTTGCAGAGGTAATTGAGGGGGTGCAGCGGATTGCCGGGGAATACGAGGGGCGGCGGAGTTCCAGGGTTGCTGGTGACGGGGCGCTACCGATTGGCCGAGAGTATCGGCCAGGGAGGAATGGGGCGGGTGTGGCGAGCCGCCGACGAAATGCTCGACCGCCCGGTCGCCGTCAAGGAGATGCGGATCGACGGGCTGGACGCGGAGGACGCGCGTACCCGGCGTGAGCGCACGCTGCGGGAGGCCAGGGCCACCGCCCGGATCGACCATCCCAATGTCGTGCGGGTCTACGACGTCGTCGACGAGGGCGAACGCCTGTGGATCGTCATGGAGTTGGTCGCCGGCCGCTCCCTGGAGCGGATCATGGCGGAGGAGGGGCCGCTCGGGACGGGCCGTACGGCACGGATCGGGCTCGGTCTGGTGGCCGCGCTGCGCCAGGTGCACGACCGCGGGGTGCTGCACCGGGACATCAAGCCCGGGAACGTCCTGGTGGAGGAGGGCGCGGAGCGCATCGTGCTCACGGACTTCGGCATCGCCGCCATCCAGGACGCGAAGGCGCTCACCATGGTCGGCATGCTCGTCGGCTCCCCCGACTACATGGCGCCCGAGCGCATCTCGGGCCGTCCGCAGGGGCCGCCGTCCGACGTGTGGTCGCTGGGCGCGACGCTCTGCGCCGCCCTGGGCGGCCGTTCCCCCTTCTCCCGCGACACCACACTGGCCACGCTGCACGCGGTGCTGTACGAGGAGCCCCAGCTCCCGGCTGCCGCGGCGGGCCCGTTGCGGGACGTCCTGGCCGCGCTGCTGGAGAAGGAACCGTCGGTCCGCCCGGGGCTCGACGACCTCCAGGAGGCCCTGTTCCCGATCGCGTTCCCGCCGACGAAACCGACGCTTCCCGTGGGCGGGAAGGAGGACGGGAGGGAGGACGGGAAGGAGAGCGAGGTGGCGGGAGGCGCGGCCGAACAGGCCGAGCCCGTGGCGGAACCCGAGGCACCGACTCCCGCCTACCTGACGAACCGCCTCGTACGCGCCGCGCGCGAGCCGAAGCCCGAGCCGGAGCCGAAGCCTGAGCCCGATCGTGAGCCCGACCCCGACCCCGTCTCCATCCAGGACGCGATCCCGCAGGCCCTGCCGGAACCCGTCATCACGCCCCTGCCTCCCGCACCCGAAACCCCGCCCGCACCCGAGGCCCCTCCCGCCAACTCCGCGTCCCACGCGCTCACTTCGGCACCGTCCGCCCCACCCAAACCCGGTGTCTCGCTGATCCGCACGCCTACGCCCCCCGAGCAGCACCCGGCGCGTACGAACGGCACCAGCGCCGCGTCAGCGACGGGCCTGCCGGAGCTGAACACCCGCCCCGCCCTGGGCCCCCACCCACTGCGCACACCTCCGGGCGAACTCCCCGGACCCGCCGAACCGTCCGGCCCGCGCCACCACCGTCGCCGGGCCGGCATCGTGGCCGGGGTCGGCGTGGTCGCTGCGGGTGCCGTCGCCGCCGTACTGCTGACGAACTCCGGGTCTCCCGGCGACGACCGTGCCGGATCCTCCACGTCGTCGCCGGGGTCGGCCTCCGCGCCCACCGTGGAGGGGACGTCGAGGCCGCAGAGTCTGCCGCCGGGCGCGCACCGGGAGACCGGGTTCGCGTGGGCGACGCCCAAGGGCTGGCGGCGTGACGTGAAGACGGGCGCCGAGGTGCACTACACGTCACCCGACGGCACACAGGAACTCGTGGCCAAGTCGTCCATCGCCCGCGGCGACCTGATGGAGACCTGGAAGCAGTCCGAGCAGAACGCCCACCAGGGCGAGAACTACCGGAAGATCCGGCTGGAGCGGACGACGTTCCGCGGCAATCCGGCGGTGGTCTGGGAGTACACGTTCACGCTGAAGGGCGTCCCCTGGCACGCCCGCCTGCTGGGTTTCGACCAGAAGGGGCGGTCGTTCCAGATCAACACCTGGTACCGGCCGGAGGTGCGGACCCAGGCGCTGAAGACCTACGGCAAGGTCAGGGACAGCTTCACCGTGCTGTGACAGCAAGGGCGTTGCCCGCACGAGCGCACGAGGCCCTCGGTCGGACAACGCCCCCTGTGTCAGCCGGCCTTGACCTCGTCCAGCTCGCCCGCGGAGGACTCACCCGCGGAGGCTCCCGAGGACTCGCCCGCCACGGCCGTGCGGTCGCCGGTCACGCTCTCCTTGATGAAGGCGATGACGAGCACGATCGCCGCGACGAGCAGCGACCACAGGATGGTCTTGCGCCCGTCGTGCTCCGTGTCGGTGAGCATGTAGCCCAGCACGAACACGATCAGCGCGGCCGTCGCCCAGGTCAGATACGGGTACAGCCACATCTTCACGACGAGCTTCTCCGGCGCCTCGCGCTGGATGATCTTCCGCATGCGCAGCTGCGAGAAGCAGATGACCAGCCAGACGAACAGGGCCACCGCGCCACTGGAGTTGACCAGGAAGAGGAAGACCGAGTCCGGGAACTTGTAGTTGAAGAACACCGCGACGAAGCCGAAGATCACCGACGCGAGGATCGCGGCCCTCGGCACACCGCGGGAGGTGGTCTGCGCGAACATCTTCGGCGCGTCCCCGCGCTCGCCGAGCGAGAACGCCATCCGGGAGGCCGTGTACAGGCCGGAGTTGAGGCAGGACAGCACCGACGTCAGCACGATGACGTTCATGATCTGGCCGGCGTGCGCGATACCGAGGGAGTCCAGGGCGGCGACGTAGGAGCCCTTGGCCTTGATCGAGGGGTCGTTCCACGGAAGGAGCGAGACCACCACGAGGATCGAGCCCAGGTAGAAGACCGCGATACGCCAGATGATGCTGTTGGTGGACTTCGTCACCGCGCGCTGCGGGTTCTCCGACTCGCCGGCGGCCAGGGTGGCGATCTCGCTGCCCATGAAGGAGAAGACGACGAGCAGGACGCCGGTGAGGATGGCGCCGGGGCCGTGGGGCAGGAAGCCGCCGTGGTCGGTGAGGTTGCCGAGTCCGGCCTTGTCGCTGTGGGCGCCCGGCAGCACACCGAAGATCGCGAGCGCGCCGACGACGATGAACGCGCCGATCGCGACGACCTTGATACCGGCGAACCAGAACTCGAACTCGCCGTAGGAGCCGACGGAGACGAGGTTGGTGGCGGTCAGCACGAGCATCACGATCAGGGCCCATCCCCACTGCGGGACGGCCGGTATCCAGCCTTCGAGGATCGTGGCGCCGGCGGTGGCCTCCACCGCGAGCACGACGACCCAGAAGAACCAGTAGAGCCAGCCGATGGAGAACCCGGCCCAGCGGCCGAGGGCCCGGTCGGCGTGGGCCGAGAACGACCCGGAGGTGGGGTTGGCCGCGGACATCTCGCCGAGCATCCGCATCACCAGCACCACGAGCGTGCCGACGAGGGCGTACGAGAGAAGGATGCCGGGTCCTGCGGTGGCGATGCCGGAACTGGAGCCGACGAACAGTCCGGCTCCGATGACACCGCCGATGGCGATCATCGTCAGATGTCGGTTCTTCAGTCCGGCCTGGAGACCAGTCATTGGGGAAATTCCTTCGCGCCAGGTGTGCGGTCCCCGTACGAGCGGTGTACGGGCCGGACCAGTGAAACGGAGGCCAAGGATTTCGTGAACCTTTGAATCCAGATCGTTATTTGAGGTTTCCTTGAGGTTCGGTGGTGGAGGGCGCTTTTTCCCTGGGCTCCACCCGGGGCTGCCGCCCGCGGGCGCCCGTGTCACACTCGGAGCCATGCGCGTGTACCTCGGCTCCGACCATGCCGGCTTCGAACTCAAGAACCACCTCGTCGAATGGCTCAGGGCGGCAGGCCATGACCCCGTCGACTGCGGTCCGCACATCTACGACGCCCAGGACGACTACCCGCCGTTCTGCCTGCGTGCCGCCGAGCGGACGGCCGCGGACCCCGACTCCCTCGGCATCGTGATCGGCGGCTCCGGCAACGGCGAGCAGATCGCGGCGAACAAGGTGAAGGGGGTGCGCGCGGCGCTGGCCTGGAGCGAGGAGACCGCGTCGCTCGGCCGCCAGCACAACGACGCCAACGTCGTGGCGGTGGGCGCGCGGATGCACACGCAGGAGGAGGCGACGAAGTTCGTCGAGACCTTCCTCGGCACCCCGTTCTCCGGTGACGAGCGCCACATCCGCCGTATCGACATGCTCGCGGAGTACGAGACGACGGGCGAGCTGCCCCCGATCCCGGCGCACCACCCCCAGCAGGACTGAGCCGTACGCCCTCCGGGGGCCGGAAAGGACCACGCACCGTGCCAGAGGGGCACACGATTCACCGGCTGGCACTGGACTACGCCGACCGCTTCGCCGGTACGGCACCGCGGGTGACCAGCCCTCAGGGCAAGTTCTCGGACGCCGCCGAACTCCTCGGCGGCGCCGTGCTCACCGGCACCGAGGCGCACGGCAAGCACCTCTTCCTGGGCTTCCGCGACACCGACTGGGTCCACATCCATCTGGGTCTGTTCGGCAAGGTCGCCTTCGGTGACGCCCCGGCCCCGCCGCCCACCGACACGGTCCGCCTGCGCCTCGCGAACGACACGTCGTACGTCGATCTGCGCGGCCCCACGACCTGCGCGCTCATCACGGACACCGAGAAGGACGCGATACACGCCCGGCTCGGCCCCGACCCGCTGCGCGCGGACGCCGACCCGCAGGCGGCGTACCGGCGCATCTCCCGCAGCCGTACGACGATCGCCGCCCTTCTCATGGACCAGAAGGTGATCGCCGGCGTCGGCAACGTCTACCGCGCCGAGGTCCTCTTCCGGCACGGCATCGACCCCTACCGCGCGGGCAGGGACATCACCCCCGCCGAGTGGGACGCCATCTGGGCCGACCTGGTCGCCCTGATGCGCGAGGGCGTCCGCAACAACCGCATCGACACCGTCCGCCCCGAGCACACCCCGGAGGCGATGGGCCGCCCGCCGCGCGTGGACGACCACGGCGGCGAGGTGTACGTCTACCGGCGCGCCACCCAGCCCTGCCACATCTGCGCCACCGAGATCCGCACCGCCGACCTGGCCGCCCGCAACCTCTTCTGGTGCCCGACCTGCCAGCAGCCCTGACGCCCCTGACGCACCGCTAGAACCCGTGCGGCAGCCAAGGCGGCACCGTGCAGGCGAAGGCCACCGACGCCTCCGTGAGGGCGCCCTGCCTCAGTTCGCGTACGCGTCCGGCCGCGGCGAGGGAGTCCAGGGTTACTCCGCCGAGGTAGGCCGAGCCCAACTCCCGTACGGTCAGGGCGAGATCGGGCGCCTCCTCGGTGCGGGCGCAGGACGCGCCCTTCGGGTCGCCGGTCAGCCGCCAACGCCCGCTGTTCCAGGGGCAGAAGGCGTCCTCGACGTCCAACACCACGTCCACCGGCGCCTGGTACGACCGCGCCTGCAACGCGGCCCCCACGTCCACCAGCCGTATGTGCAGCGAGTCCCGGACGAGCAGCGAGCAGCGCCGGACGTCGGAGACCATGTGCTGCCACGCCTCGTCGACCGGCCGCGCGCGTGCGGTCACCTTCGACGTCAGGTCGATGTCGAACAGGAACCGCCACAGCGCCGCGTGCCCCGCCGGGTCCAGCGCGTACAGATCCCGCACGACCACCGTCCCCTTGGGCCCGGCCGCCTCCCAGCCCGCCTTGATCCGGAAGCGCGCGTACCCCACCACCTCACCACCGCGCTCCGCCAGCACGCACTGCAGCGGAGAGGCGCCCTCCCGCTCGCTCTGCGGGTCGAGCAGCCCCAGCCGCTCCCAGCCCGGAACGCGCGCCACCATGCCGGCACGGCCCGGCACCAGCCGTGCGTAGACCGCCTCACACGCGTCGAGCGCCTCGGCGGGCGCCACGTACCGCAGCCGTACGTCGTCGGTACCGGGCGGCACGGACAGCCGTACGCGGGTCGTGTCGATCTCGGCGTTGACGTGGAACGTACCGACGCCGTAACCGAACCGCCCGTAGATCTCGGGCTCGGAGGCGGTCAGCACCGCCAGCGGCTCACCCCAGGACCGCACGTCGTCCAACTGCCGCCGCATCATGGACCGCAGCACACCGCGCCGCCGGTGCGTGGCGGCCACGCTGACCATCGTCACGCCCGCCGCGGGCACCGCCGCCCCGCCGGGCACGGTCAGCCTGAAAGAGAATGCCCCGGCCGTCCCCACGCACGTATCGTCGTCCCAGGCACCCAGCGAGCGGTCTGTCTCCGTGAGCTCGCGCCACAGCGCGCGCTCCTCGGCGGACTCGGGGATTCCGCCGAAGGCGCGGATCAGGTTGTCGTACCACTCGTCCCAGTCGTCCTGCCGCAGCACGCGCAAGTCAGTCGTCATGAACCATGCCTACCAGGGCATTGCGGGACGAGCGAGGGAATTTCGCCTTGCCGTACCCGCAACGGCTTTCTGTGAAGTTCACTGTGAAGTTGAACCTCGGACGGGGGACAAGTGGGACCTCCCGTGCCAAGCAGCTGGTCCGATGGATAGGGTCCCGAACTGATGGCAGCAGGACGAGAGCGGCGCGCGGAAGCCGACACGTTCACGGCCCGGTTGAGGATGCAGTGGCACCGGGTCCGCACCGGCCTGCGCAGAAGCGCCGTCGACTACTTCCGCGGCGACGGTTCGGACTGGGTCGCGCTGGCCGGTCTGCTCATCACCGTCCCGGTGATCGCGGCCGTCACGCTCGCCAACTCCGTATGGTGCTCACCGGCCGTGCTGGTCCTGCCGATCGTGGCCGGCGGCCTGCTGCTGCGCCCGGCCAGCCTGCTCGGCCTGTACGCGGCCGCCGCCACGGCGCTGATCGTCGAGTCGGTCAAGCTCGGGCCCTACACGGAGGGCCCGTCCCGGGTCACCCCCGGCGTCGTGCTCGTGGTCGCTGCGTGCGGCTTCTTCGGGCTGCTCATCGCCCAGTTCCGCAGCCGCGTCGGCGTGCCCTGGCGACGCGGCGGCACCATGCTCTTCGACCTGCGCGAGCGGATCCGGGTGCAGAGCAAGCTGCCGACGCTGCCGATCGGCTGGCACCGCGAGATGGCGCTGCGCCCGGCGGGCGGCCAGTCCTTCTCCGGCGACTTCGTGGTCGCCGCCCGCACCAACGGCGGCCGCACCCTGGAGGCGGTCCTCACCGACGTCTCCGGCAAGGGCATGGACGCCGGCTCGCGCGCACTGCTGCTGTCGGGGGCGTTCGGCGGCCTGCTGGGCTCGCTGCCCCCGCACGCGTTCCTGCCCGCCGCCAACGGCTATCTGCTGCGCCAGGACTGGGACGAGGGCTTCGCCACCTCCATCCACCTCGTCCTGGACCTCGACTCCGGTGACTACGAGCTCTACTCCGCCGGACACCCCCCGGGCCTCCAGCTCAGCGCGGGCAGCGGCCGCTGGGAGGAGAAGGCCGCCGAGGGCCCCCTCCTCGGGGTCTACGACGGCGCCCAGTTCGACCCCGTCAAGGGCTCGCTGCGCCCCGGCGACGTGCTGATGCTCTTCACCGACGGCCTGGTGGAGACCTCCGACCGCGACATCGCCGAGGGCATCGACCGCCTCACCGGCGAGGCCGACCGCTACGTCGCGGGCGGCTTCCACGGCGCCGCCTGGCACCTCATCGAGGCCGTCGCGAAGGACGTCAACGACGACCGGGCGCTGCTGCTGATCTGCCGCGAGGGCCCGACCGTGACGGGCCGGCCGCCGACCCTGCGCTGAGCGCTCCGGAAGACGGCTGGTGGGGTTTACCCCCGCCCGCATTCGCCAGCCGCCCTCATCGCCCGCCCCGCCTCCGATCCGTAGCTTCGAATCACCACCCCGGATCGGAAGGAACCAGGCATGTCAGGCGACTGGGCCGTAGAACTGCACGGAGTCAGCAAGCGCTACGGCCGCGGCGGCGGCGCCGTGCACGCCCTGCGCGGCATCGACCTCACCCTGCCCCGCCGCAGCTTCACCGCCGTGATGGGCCCCTCCGGCTCCGGGAAGTCCACGTTCCTGCAGTGCGCGGCGGGCCTGGACCGCCCCACCGCCGGCACCGTCCGCCTCGGCGGCACGGAGATCACCGGCATGAAGGAGAACAAGCTCACCGAACTGCGCCGCACCCGGCTCGGCTTCGTCTTCCAGGCCTTCAACCTGCTGCCGTCCCTCACGGTCGAGCAGAACGTCGTCCTGCCGATGCGCCTCGCGGGCCGCCGACCCGACCGCCGCCGCGCCACCGAGGTCCTCGCCCAGGTCGGCCTGGCCGACAAGGCCAGGCGCCGCCCCGGCCAGCTCTCCGGCGGCCAGCAGCAGCGCGTCGCGATCGCCCGCGCCCTGGTCACCCACCCCGACGTCGTCTTCGCGGACGAGCCCACCGGCGCCCTGGACACCACGACGGCGGCCGAGATCCTCTCCCTGCTGCGCCAGGCCGTCGACGGCCAGGACGCCACGGTCGTGATGGTCACCCACGACCCGTCGGCCGCCGCCTGGGCCGACCGTGTCCTGTTCCTGGCCGACGGCGAGATCGTCGACCACCTGGAGCGCGCGCCCGCCGAGCAGATCGCCGCGCGCATGACGGCCCTGTCCGCCCGCCCGGCCTTCGAACAGGCGGCGGCGTGATGTTCGCGCCCAACGGGCTGGCCCGCGCGGCCCTCCGCTTCCGACCCTCGGCGTTCGTCGGCACCTTCATCGCGCTCGCGATGGCCGCCATGGTCGTATCGGCCTGCGGCATCCTCCTGGAGACCGGCGTCCGCGCCTCCGTCCCGCCCACACGCTACGCGCACGCCCCCGTCGTGGCCGCCGCCGACCAGCGCGCCCCCTACGGCCACGGCGACAACGCCGACAGCGAACCGGTCCCCGACCGCGCCCGCCTCGACAACTCCCTGGTGGCGAAGGCGGCCTCGGCCCCCGGCGCCCGCACGGCCGTCGCCGACGTCACCTTCCCCGGCAGCGGCCCCGGCGGCCCCCTCACCGCCCACAACTGGGCCTCCACCGCCTTCACCGGAGAGCAGCTCACCTCCGGCCGCCCGCCGCACACCGGCGAGGTCGTCCTCGCCAGGAGCAGGGCCGCCGTCGGCTCGCACGTCAGCCTCACCACCCCCGAGGGCACGCGCACCTACCGCGTCTCCGGCACCACGAAGTCCGCCACTTCGGGCACCGGCGCCATCGCCTGGTTCGCCGACGGAGAGGCTCTGCGGCTGTCCGGCCACCCCGGCCGTGTCGACGCCGTCGCGGTGTTCCCCGCGGACGGCGTCACCACCGCGAGCCTCAAGTCCCAGGTGGCGCACGCCCTCGGCAAGCACGCCAAGGTGTACACCGGCGAGGACCGCGGCACCGTCGAGGACCCCTCACTCGGCGAGGCCAAGGAGACGCTGATGGGCATCGGCGGCTCCTTCGGCGGAATCGCCACCGTGGTCGCCATGTTCACCGCGGCCGGTACCGTCGCTCTCGCCGTCGGCCAACGCGCCCGCGAGTTCGCCCTGTTGCGGGCCATCGGCACCACGCCCCGGCAGGTCCGCCGCTCCATCGCCACCGAGACCCTGCTGGTGGCCCCGCTGGCCGGAGCCCTCGGCTGCCTGCCCGGAATCGCCCTGGCCCGCTGGTGGTTCGGGCAACTGCAGCACAGGGGAGCCGTACCGCGGCCCGTCGACTTCTCCGTCTCCTGGATCCCCCTCGTCTCCGCGGGTGGCGCGGTCCTTCTCACCGCCCTGCTCTCCGGCTACGTCGCCGCACACCGCAGCTCGCGCATCAAGCCCGGGCAGGCGCTGAGCGAGGCGTCCGTGGAGCGGCTGCGCATCGGCTGGATCCGTACCCCCCTGGGCCTGGCCGCCGCGGCCGGCGGCTTCGTCTGCGCGGGCCTGTCCGCCTCCATGACCGGCGAGGACGCCGCGAACGCGGCCCTCGGCATCGTCGTCCTGTTCATGCTCGCCGTGGCGCTGCTCGGCCCGCTGGTCGCCCGTGGCTGCGCCGCCCTGTTCGGCCTGCCGCTGCGCGGCGCCGGCGCCCCCGCCGTGCTCGCCGCCGCCAACTCCCGCAGCAACGCCCGCCGTCTGGCGTCCGCGATCACCCCGATCGTGCTCGCCATGGCGTTCTCCTCGGTGCTGATCTTCATGCAGACCAGCACCGACCGCGTCACCGCCGAGCAGCAGCACGCCGGCATCCTCGCCGACCACATCGTCACCGCCGATCCGGGCCTGACCCAGGACGCCGTACGACGAGCCGGGCACAGCCCCGAAGTCACCGCGGCGGTCGGCCTGTTGCGGACCTCCGTGCTCGTCCCGGCCTCGGGCGGCCTGGAGTCGGCCTCCGCGCAGGGCGTCACGGGCTCCGCCCGCGCACTCGCCGCCGTCCAGGACCTGGACGTCGAGCACGGCCGGCTGTCCCTGAAGCGCGGTGAGATCGCCGTCGACGCCCAACTCGCGGGCAACGCCCACGTCGAGGTCGGCGACCGGCTGCACCTCCGGCTGCCCGACGGCACCCGGGCCGCCCCGCTCGTCGTGGCGACGTACGGCCGCGGCATGGGCCTGTCCCAGGTCACGATGGCCCGCGCCGACCTCGCCGCCCACGTCACCTCCGCCTACGACACCGAGCTGTGGACGAAGGGCGGAACTGCCGCCGGACTGGGGCCGTACGGCACCGTGCTGGACCGGGGCGACTACACCGCCGCCCAGTCGCTGGACCGCGAACTCAACGCCTGGGCCAACTCCGTGATGGCCGGTGTCCTCGGCGGCTTCGCGGCCGTGGCCGCCGTCAACACCCTGGTGATGACCGTCCTCGACCGCCGCCGCGAACTCAGCACGCTCCGCCTCATCGGCTCCACCCGCCGCCAGGTGATGCGCATGATCCGCTGGGAGGCCCTGCTCGTCGCCCTCACGGGCATCGCCCTAGGCACGGGCATCGCCCTGGCCACCCTGGTGCCGATGATGAAGGGCCTGACCGGGCAGGGACCGTACATTCCCCCCTTGGTCTACGGCTCCTTCGCCGCAGCGATCGTCGTCCTCGGCCTGACGGCCACAACCCTCCCGGCCCGCGCGGCACTGCGCAGCGAGACACTGGACGAGTGACCGGAATCTCCCCAACACCCCTGTCCCTGGCCGAAACAGAGGCCATCGCCCGCGCCGCCCACGAGGGCCAGGTCGACAAGGCGGGCCGACCCTACGCCGAGCATCTGCAGGCCGTCGCGGAGGGCGTGCGCGCCCGCGGCGGCGACGAGGAGCAGATCGCGGCGGCCTGGCTGCACGACTCCGTCGAGGACGGCGCCCTCTCCGAGCAGTGGCTGGACGAGGCCGCGCTGAGAGACCGTACGAAGGACGTCGTGCGCGCGCTCACCAAGCGGGCGGGGGAGAGTCAGCAGGAGTACGCCGGGCGGATTCTCGCCACGCCGGGCGCACTGCTGGTCAAGGAGGCGGACCTGGCGCACAACTCCGACCCGGCCCGCCTCGCGCGCCTGGACGACGAGGCGACCCGCAAACGACTGACCGAGAAGTACACGCGGATGCGCGCACTTCTCGGTCTGGGGCAGCGGTAGTTGCTTTTCAGGGCGCCTGCGGCGAGGCGTTCACGCGTTGGCCATCTCGCGCTGCTGCTGCTTCTCCCGTTCGCGGGCCAGCTCCGCGGCGTCCCGTTTGAACGCCCACTTCAGCTCGGGCTCCATCGCGAACCTGAACGTCCGCTGCACGGGCGGCGTGCACAGCAGGGTGACCACGGCGGCCGCGGCGAGCGTCAGGGCGATCTCGCCGAGCGGCTTGTGCATCCACTTGTGGTCGAACCAGCCGTAGAAGTCACCGGCCTTGATGACGAAGCCGTGCAGCAGATAGCCGTAGAGCGTGCCCGCGCCGAGCGCGGTGAACCACATCTTGCGGCGCGGCACCCAGGCGAAGAAGCACGCGGTCAGCAGCAGCGAGCAGCCGAACAGCGCGAGCGTCATGACCGGCCCGGTCCACCACGGCGCGGCCAGCTCCTGCGCGGCGTCACGGTGGTAGAACCACGCGGTGTTCATCCGCGGCACCGCCCACCAGCCGAAGACCAGCGCGGCCGCGAACACCGGCACCGCCACGATCCGCATCGTCCGCGTGCGCACCCGCTGGAAGTGCTCGGGCTTCATGCACAGACCCAGCACGAAGTACGGCAGGAACTGCAGAACGCGCTGCAGGTCCAGGTCGTCGCCGATGTCCGGCGACACCGTCCCGAACATGGCGATGCCGAGCGCGATCGGCAGCGGCCAGCGCAGGTTCTTCCACAGCGGAGTCGTCATGCGCCAGATGAACAGCGCGACCAGGAACCAGGTGAGGTACCAGGGGTCGAGCAGACTGACGTCCATACCGGGATCGTGGTCGCCGTACCGCTTGAAGAGCGAGTACGCCGTCTCGAAGATCACGTACGGCACCAGGACGCCGGTGACCAGCCGCCTGAGCCGGTCGGGGCGCATGTCGAAACTGCGCGAGAAATAGCCGGAGATGATGATGAAGGCCGGCATGTGGAAGGTGTACACGACCGTGTACACACCCTCCAGGATGCGGCTGTCACCCTTCAGCGGTTCCCAGGAGTGACCCATGGCCACCAGCACGATGGCCAGGTACTTCGCGTTGTCGAAGAACGCGTCGCGCTGTTTGCCGCGTTGGGGAGGGCTCGCCTGCTGTGAGGTTCTGTTGTGGCCGTGCGGTTGCAACGAGTTCGTCACAGACCCTCCCCCCAGAAACGGGGGGAGTGGATCCCGGACCTCGCTGCACTTGCGGGGGACGAGGCAGCGTGAAACATCTGAGGCACCCTAGCGTCGGCCGTGGGCTTTCGTAAAACTCCCCACGTCTTTCCTGCTTATTGGCTTCGGGTACCCATCATTAAGGGAAGTCGGCCTTCTTGTGGACGTGATGGTCAACACATCGGCTCCATGTCCTAGTTGTCACGACTCATCCCGACTAAAAGGGGCATATGAGTACCGCTGTTGACGGCCCCCGGGCACCCGTGACGGCAATTCGAATTGGCTGCGAACGCGTTGTGTGGACATTGAAACGATCCCGCCGAATTATGCGTGCGGGCGCATCCTCGAATTGCCGCGCGGGAGCGCGGCGTTGGGCGCTCCCGCGGGTCGCGTCGGCATGGTCCGGGCAAAGACCCGGCACAGGTGTGGCCGACGATGTCTCACCCGCCGCATACCCGGGGCCCGTTGGTGGCACGATGGTCCTGGCGGGGGTGCGCGCGGCCGGCACCCCCAGGCCGGGAGAGCGGACCGACCGAGGGTGTGTGATCAGTTGTGGCCATTTCACTGTCAGTGGTGCTGCTGTTGGCGATCATCCTGGTGGTGTTGATGAGGGGAGGGTCGATCAAAGCGGGCCCTGCCATCGTCGCCGTGCTCTTCGGCTTCTTCCTCGCCTCGACGGGCATGGCCCCGTCGATCAACCGCTTCCTGAACTCGATAGCCGAGACGATCAACTCGATCAGTTTCTGACCGGGCCCGACCCGGTCCGCTCGGCTCGCCCACCCCGCGGGCGCGGACGCCCACGCGCCACGCCCACGGCGGACCGCGCCCGGGGCGGGCGCTCGTCGACGCGGGGAGCTGCGTTGTGCATGCGGACGCGCGATGACCTGGCAGGACGCTGAGCTGCGCGTACCAGAACCGTTGCCGAGACTCGACGCAACCTACGCCCCCGGCCTCGTATCCGAAGATGGCGTCAACGGCGCCAGCGGACCCACCCTCCTGGCAAATCGAGGAACAGGCACGTCCGCGGTCGCACGTCGGAAGCCGAGAAACTGCTCGACGGCTTCGACGATCAGATCGGTCTCGGTCTTCCCGTCGGCGCGTGCGGCCTCGGCGAGCCGGGTCTCCAGCTCAGCCGGCAGATGAACCGTCATCGGAGGCACAACGCCATGCTCTGACCGCGCTACTACGGCGTCAATGGCCACGTCTGCTCGGCCTTGCCCGGGTCGACGGGAACCTGTGGCCAAGCGAGGCAGGCATCGACCACCTTGCCATCGGGCTGATCCGGCCCTCGAAAGGACTCAGGCCCAGGGAGCGGGTGAATACCCTCTCGCCTGGGCCCAAGCCTGTCTGGAGCGGGCGACGGGAATCGAACCCGCGTAGCCAGTTTGGAAGACTGGGGCTCTACCATTGAGCTACGCCCGCACAGCATGCGCCGCAGGTCAGGCGACCGCGGCACACGAGGCATCGTAGCGGGTCGGACGCGCTCGGCGCACACCCCTTCTCCCGCCCGCAGCGCCGTGCCGCCCCCGCCCCGGAAATGCGGCAGCCGCACTGCCTGCGGGCATGTACCCTACGTGTCGCACCTGACGGGGTGTGGCGCAGCTTGGTAGCGCGTCCGCTTTGGGAGCGGAAGGCCGTGGGTTCAAATCCCGCCACCCCGACCAGCACCGGTCGGCACCGGTCAACATCGACCGGAGCCCCGGTCACCTTGGGTGATCGTGTCTCGTGATCGCCTTTGGGGCGTGTCGCCGCTGCCGTTACTATGCAAGCTGCACGCCCGTGTGTCTCTCCTCTATGAAGTCCTCCCGGGCGGCGAATTTGCCGGACCAGTCTGGCTCCGGCAGAAACCAAGAAGTCAGCCACAAGGAGACCGAACCGTGAAGAGCGCCGTGGAGACCCTGAACCCGACTCGGGTTCGGCTCACTGTCGAGGTGCCCTTCGAGGAGCTCAAGGACAGCCTCGACGCGGCGTACAAGAAGATCAACCAGCAGGTCACGGTGAAGGGCTTCCGGAAGGGCAAGATCCCGGCGCGCGTCATCGACCAGCGGTTCGGCCGCGGTGCGGTCCTGGAGGAGGCGGTCAACGACGCGCTCCCGAAGTTCTACACGGACGCGGTCAACGAGGCCGAGATCGACGTCCTGGGCCAGCCCGAGGTGGACATCACGGAGCTGAAGGACGGCGAGACGCTGAACTTCACCGCCGAGGTCGACATCCGTCCCGCCCTGGAGATCCCGGACTACTCCGGCATCGAGGTAGAGGTCGACCCCGTCGAGGTCACCGACGAGGACATCGAGAAGTCGGTCGAGCAGCTCCGCGAGCGCTTCGCCTCCACCTCCCCGGTCGAGCGCGCCGCCGAGGAGGGCGACGTCGTCACGATCGACCTGGAGGCCAAGGTCGAGGGCGAGATCCTCGAGGACGGCGTCGCGAGCGGCGTCTCCTACACCATCGGCTCGGGCGAGCTGCTCGACGGCATCGACGACGCCGTCAAGGGCCTCGAGGCGGGTGGCGAGGCCACCTTCACCTCCGAGCTCAAGGGCGGCTCCGCGGCGGGCAAGGAGGCCGAGGTCACCGTCAAGGTCAGCCAGGTCGCCGCGCGCGAACTGCCCGAGCTGGACGACGACTTCGCGCAGCTCGCGTCCGAGTTCGACACCCTCGAGGAGCTCCGCGCGGACAGCCGCAAGCGCCTGGAGAACATGAAGCAGTACGACCAGGCCACGCAGGCCCAGGAGCGCGTCCTGGAGAAGCTGCTGGAGATGGTCGAGGTCCCCGTCCCCGAGAAGCTGCTCGAGGACGAGATCAACACCCGTAAGCACAACCTCGAGCACCACCAGCTCGGCCAGATGGGCCTCGACCTCGAGAAGTACCTCGAGATCCAGGGCAAGACGGTCGAGGAGTTCGACGCCGAGACCAAGGAAGCCGCGGTCAAGGGCATCAAGACGCAGTTCGTCCTGGACGAGCTCGTCAAGCAGGAGAAGCTGAACGTCAACCAGGAGGAGCTCACCGAGCACCTCATGCGGCGTGCGGCCTCCTCCGGCATGTCCCCCGACCAGTTCGCCCAGGCCGTCGTCGAGGGCGGTCAGGTCCCGCTCCTGGTCGGCGAGGTCGCCCGCGGCAAGGCCCTCGCGGTCGTCGTCGAGGCCGCCACGGTCAAGGACACCAACGGCGAGATCATCGACCTGGACGACGAGGACGAGGACGAGACCACGGACACCGAGACCACGGAGGCCACCGAGGCCACCGAGGCCGAGGACAAGCCCGAGGACTGACGCCCAAGGCGCTGCAGAACGCCACAGAGGGGCCCCGGGGCACAAACCCCGGGGCCTCTCTGCATTGGGTCTGCATTGGGGGGCCGCGCAGCGCCCCCCCAGGGGCGCGGGGAACTGCGCGACCAACCACAACGCACCCGCACCCGCCCAAGCACACAAGCTCCCACCCCACTAGGCGCCGCTGCCCGGCTACGCCCCCGGCGAACACCCCCCACTCCGGGATTCCCCGAAGGGACCCGCGCGTTAGGGTCCATGAGTATGAGGGCAGGGGAGCACCCGAAACGGTCCCTGCCCAGCAGGGAACACGTGAAGACGGCCCGGCGCCGTCGTAAGACGAGCAGGTGGATACGTGACGAATCTGATGCCCTCCGCCGCCGGCGAGCCTTCCATCGGTGGTGGCCTCGGCGACCAGGTCTACAACCGGCTGCTCAACGAGCGGATCATCTTCCTCGGCCAGCCGGTCGACGACGACATCGCGAACAAGATCACCGCACAGTTGCTGCTCCTTGCCGCTGACCCGGACAAGGACATCTACCTCTACATCAACAGCCCCGGCGGCTCGATCACGGCCGGCATGGCGATCTACGACACCATGCAGTTCATCAAGAACGACGTGGTGACCATCGCCATGGGCCTCGCCGCCTCGATGGGCCAGTTCCTGCTGAGCGCGGGCACCCCCGGCAAGCGCTTCGCGCTGCCGAACGCCGAGATCCTGATCCACCAGCCCTCCGCGGGCCTGGCGGGCTCGGCCTCCGACATCAAGATCCACGCCGAGCGGCTGCTGCACACCAAGAAGCGCATGGCCGAGCTCACGTCCCAGCACACCGGCCAGAGCATCGAGCAGATCACCCGTGACTCGGACCGCGACCGCTGGTTCGACGCCCTGGAGGCCAAGGAGTACGGCCTCATCGACGACGTGATCCCCACGGCCGCCGGCATGCCGGGCGGCGGCGGCACCGGGGCCTGACACCCCCGCAGCGCCCCCAGCCGACCGCCACAGCCCCTAGGAGACAGACAGTGAACGACTTCCCCGGCAGCAGCCTGTACGACCGCTCCCACGGCCCTGTGGGCGCGGCAGGTGCCGCCAGCGCCGAGTACACGGGCCCCGCCGCCGAGTCCCGTTACGTCATCCCGCGCTTCGTCGAGCGCACCTCGCAGGGCATCCGCGAGTACGACCCGTACGCGAAGCTCTTCGAGGAGCGGGTGATCTTCCTCGGCGTCCAGATCGACGACGCCTCCGCCAACGACGTCATGGCGCAGCTGCTGTGCCTGGAGTCGATGGACCCCGACCGGGACATCTCGGTCTACATCAACAGCCCGGGCGGCTCCTTCACCGCGCTCACGGCCATCTACGACACGATGCAGTTCGTGAAGCCCGACATCCAGACGGTCTGCATGGGCCAGGCGGCCTCCGCCGCCGCCGTCCTGCTGGCCGCCGGTACGCCGGGCAAGCGCATGGCGCTGCCCAACGCCCGCGTGCTGATCCACCAGCCCTACAGCGAGACGGGCCGCGGTCAGGTCTCCGACCTGGAGATCGCCGCCAACGAGATCCTCCGGATGCGTTCGCAGCTGGAGGAGATGCTGGCCAAGCACTCGACCACGCCGATCGAGAAGATCCGTGAGGACATCGAGCGCGACAAGATCCTCACGGCCGAGGACGCGCTGTCGTACGGCCTGATCGACCAGATCATCTCCACCCGGAAGTTGAACAACGACTCCGTCCGCTGACACACAGAGGGCACGGAGGCTGTATCGTCTGCCGCCCCTTGGCACGGTTGGTGTGCTTTGACACGCTGCACGTCAAAGTGAACCGCGCCAAGGGGGGCCCGAACGGGGGGCCCGGCAAGGTACCGTCGGACTAAGGCAGCACCAGGAGCCGCTGGACCTAGGCGTCTCCCAGGCGAAGGGGAAGCACACCGTGGCACGCATCGGTGACGGCGGCGATCTGCTCAAGTGCTCGTTCTGCGGCAAGAGCCAGAAGCAGGTCAAGAAGCTCATCGCAGGGCCTGGTGTGTACATCTGCGACGAGTGCATCGATCTCTGCAACGAGATCATCGAGGAAGAACTCGCCGAGACCAGCGAGGTGCGCTGGGAGGAACTGCCCAAGCCCCGCGAGATCTTCGAGTTCCTCGAGGGCTACGTGGTGGGCCAGGACGCTGCCAAGAAGGCCCTCTCCGTAGCGGTGTACAACCACTACAAGCGCGTCCAGGCCGGGGAGAACGGCGGGGGCAGCGGCCGTGACGACGCGATCGAGTTGGCGAAGTCCAACATCCTGCTGCTCGGCCCCACGGGCTCGGGCAAGACCCTCCTGGCCCAGACCCTGGCCCGGATGCTGAACGTCCCGTTCGCGATCGCGGACGCGACGGCGCTGACCGAGGCGGGCTATGTCGGCGAGGACGTCGAGAACATCCTGCTCAAGCTGATCCAGGCGGCCGACTACGACGTCAAGAAGGCCGAGACCGGGATCATCTACATCGACGAGATCGACAAGGTCGCGCGCAAGAGTGAAAACCCCTCCATCACCCGCGACGTGTCGGGCGAGGGCGTCCAGCAGGCCCTGCTGAAGATCCTGGAGGGCACCACGGCCTCGGTGCCGCCGCAGGGCGGCCGCAAGCACCCGCACCAGGAGTTCATCCAGATCGACACGACGAACGTCCTGTTCATCGTGGGCGGTGCCTTCGCGGGCCTGGAGAAGATCATCGAGGGCCGGGCGGGCGCCAAGGGCATCGGCTTCGGCGCCACCATCCGCTCCAAGCGGGAGCTGGAGGAGAAGGACCAGTTCGAGGACGTCATGCCCGAGGACCTGGTCAAGTTCGGCATGATCCCCGAGTTCATCGGCCGCCTCCCCGTCATCACCTCGGTCCACAACCTCGACCGCGAGGCCCTGCTGCAGATCCTGGTCGAGCCGCGCAACGCCCTGGTGAAGCAGTACCAACGCCTCTTCGAACTCGACGGTGTGGAGCTGGACTTCGAGCGCGAGGCCCTGGAGGCCATCGCCGACCAGGCCATCCTGCGCCAGACCGGCGCGCGCGGCCTGCGCGCCATCATGGAAGAGGTCCTGATGTCGGTCATGTACGAGGTCCCGTCCCGCAAGGACGTCGCCCGCGTGGTCGTCACCGCCGAGGTCGTCCACTCGAACGTGAACCCGACCCTGATCCCGCGCGACGCCCGCAACGGGCGGGGGCCGGGGGAGCAGAAGACCGCGTAACCCCGCACAAGCTCATGAAGAAGGGCCCGGCGCCACTGGCGCCGGGCCCTTCTCGCGTCGTAGCGGTTAGCTTTTCTTGACGCGGACGTCCTTGCGGAACTTCGCGGTCAGGTCGGCCGCGCCCGCGAGGTCGGCGCTCTTGCCGGCCATCGCGTCGGCCATGTCGATGTGGATGATGACGCCCAGCGTGCTGTGGTCGCCCCAGATGCATACCGGCATGTGGATCTCGCTGGGGCCTGTCGAGGTGCTGGAGGAGCCGCCCTTGACCTTGGTCTCCTGGCATTTGAGCACCGCACCGTCGAGACCGCTGGGCTTGTAGGCCTTGGGACTACCGACGACCTCACCGTCGTCGTCCTTGCCGGCGCTCTTCTTCATCTCGGTGAACATCCCGTCGACAGCCGCCTCCGGGTTGTCGATGTCGCCGTACACACCCATGAAGTTGATCATCTTCAGGGCCAGTGGGTTGGTCTCGTCCCCGGCCTGGTAACCGGCGTGCACGTCCTGGGCGTTCTTCACGCCGTGCTTCTCGGCGTCCTTGACGTCGTTCTCGTCGAAGCCGCCACTGTCGTTCTTGCTGGACTTCTTGTACTCGCCACTGAGCACGCTCGCCGGGGTTGTCAATTTGTGCGGGCCGTCGTCGGCGACACTGCTACCGCTGCCGCCTCCCCCGCCGATCACGAAATAGGCACCTACAGCTATCGCTGCCACGACCGCCACGGCACCGATGATGAGGCCCGTCTTCTTCTTGCCACCTCCCGGCGCGGGCGGCTGCGGAGCGCCGTACGGCTGCTGGCCGTAGGGAGCCTGGCCGTATGGCGGCGGCTGCTGACCGTAGGGCTGCTGCGGCGGCACGCCCTGCGGCGGCTGCTGCGGGTAACCGTAGCCGGGCTGGGCCGGCGGCTGCTGGGGGTAGCCGTAGCCGGGCTGGGGCGCCTGCGGCGGCTGCTGGCCGTAGGGTCCCGGCTGGCCGTACGGTCCGGGCTGCTGGGGCTGCCCGCCGTACGGGCCCGGCTGGTTGTGACTCATTTCTGGGTTCCCCTCCAGATGCCTTGTGTGTCCCCGACATCCTGGCGCAGTGGGGGAGCGCGCGTTCCGTCGGGGCCCCCACCGTTACAGAACAAACGCGTTTCGGGACTGCCCCGTGACACCCCTAAACTGACCCCGTGACCGAGAACGCTCAGCAGCAGCCACCAGCGCCCAGCACCGAACTGCCGACCCAGTACGCGCCGGCCGACGTAGAGGGGCCGCTGTACGAGCGCTGGGTGGAGCGGGGTTACTTCGAGGCGGACGCGAAGAGCGAGAAGCCGCCGTACACCATCGTCATCCCGCCGCCGAACGTCACGGGCTCGCTGCACCTGGGGCACGCCTTCGAGCACACCCTCATCGACGCCCTGACGCGCCGTAAGCGCATGCAGGGCTTCGAGACGCTCTGGCAGCCCGGCATGGACCACGCCGGCATCGCCACGCAGAACGTCGTCGAGCGCGAGCTCGGCAAGGAGGGCAAGTCCCGCCACGACCTCGGCCGCGAGGCCTTCGTCGAGCGGGTCTGGCAGTGGAAGGGCGAGTCCGGCGGGCAGATCTCCGGCCAGATGCGCCGCCTCGGCGACGGCGTCGCCTGGACGCGCGAGCGCTTCACCATGGACGAGGGCCTCTCGCAGGCCGTCCAGACCATCTTCAAGCGGCTCTACGACGACGAGCTGATCTACCGCGCCGAGCGCATCATCAACTGGTGCCCGCGCTGTCTGACGGCCATCTCCGACATCGAGGTCGAGTACCAGGACGACGACGGCGAGCTCGTCTCCATCCGGTACGGCGAGGGCGACGAGACGGTCGTCGTCGCCACCACGCGCGCGGAGACCATGCTCGGCGACACCGCCGTCGCCGTCCACCCCGACGACGAGCGCTACCAGCACCTCGTCGGCAAGCAGATCAAGCTGCCGCTGACCGACCGCTCCATCCCCGTCGTCGCCGACGAGCACGTCGACCCGGAGTTCGGCACGGGCGCCGTCAAGGTCACCCCGGCCCACGACCCGAACGACTTCGAGATCGGCCGCCGCCACGACCTCCCGGCGATCGCCGTGATGGACGAGCACGCCGTCATCACCGTCCACGGCCCCTTCCAGGGCCAGGACCGCTTCGAGGCCCGCTCGGCGATCGTCGCCGCGCTGCGCGCCGAGGGCCGGATCGTCGCCGAGAAGCGGCCCTACGTCCACTCCGTCGGCCACTGCTCGCGCTGCAAGACCACCATCGAGCCGCGCCTGTCCATGCAGTGGTGGGTCAAGGTCGGCCCGCTCGCGAAGGCCGCCGGTGACGCGGTCCGCGAGGGCAAGGTCACGATCCACCCGCAGGAGATGGAGAAGCGGTACTTCGACTGGGTCGACAACCTCCACGACTGGTGCATCTCACGGCAGTTGTGGTGGGGCCACCGCATCCCGGTCTTCTACGGCCCGAACGGCGAGGTCGTCTGCGTCGGCCCCGACGAGCAGCCGCCCGGCACCGAGGCGGAGGGCTGGAAGCAGGACACGGACGTCCTGGACACCTGGTTCTCCTCCGGCCTGTGGCCCTTCTCCACGCTCGGCTGGCCCGAACAGACCGAGTCGCTCGCGAAGTTCTACCCGAACTCCGTCCTGGTCACCGGCTACGACATCCTCTTCTTCTGGGTCGCCCGGATGATGATGTTCGGCCTGTACGCGATGGACGGCACCCCGCCGTTCCACACCATCGCCCTGCACGGCATGGTCCGCGACCAGTTCGGCAAGAAGATGTCGAAGTCCTTCGGCAACGCGGTCAACCCGCTGGACTGGATGGACAAGTACGGCTCCGACGCGCTCCGCTTCACCCTCGCGCGCGGCGCCAACCCCGGCGTCGACGTCCCGATCGGCGAGGACTGGGTCCAGGGCTCGCGCAACTTCGCCAACAAGATCTGGAACGCCACGCGCTTCGCGCTGATGAACGGCGCCACGGTCGAGGGCCCGTTGCCGGACGCCGCCGAGATGTCCTCCACGGACCGCTGGATCCTGTCCCGGCTCAACTCGGTCGTGGCCGAGGTCGACGCGCTCTACGAGGACTACCAGTTCGCGAAGTTGTCGGACGCGCTCTTCCACTTCGCCTGGGACGAGGTCTTCGACTGGTACGTCGAGCTGTCCAAGACGACGTTCCAGGCGGGCGGGGCGCCCGCGAAGGTCTCCCAGCGGGTCCTCGGCGAGGTCCTCGACGTCACCCTCAAGCTGCTGCACCCGATCGTCCCCTTCGTCACCGAGACGCTGTGGACGACGCTCACCGGCGGCGAGTCGGTCGTCATCGCCGAGTGGCCGCACGACAGCGGCTTCCGCGACACGGCGGCCGAGCGCGAGATCGAGTCCCTGCAGTCCGTCATCACCGAGGTCCGCCGCTTCCGCGCCGACCAGGGCCTCCAGCCGGGCCAGCGCGTCCCGGCCCGGCTGACCCTGGACGGCACGGCACTGGCACCGCACGAGGCCGCCATCCGCCAGCTGTTGCGCCTGCAGCCGGAGGGCGAGTCCTTCACGGCCACGGCGACCCTGCCGGTGGCCGGTGCGGAGGTCGCCCTCGACCTCTCCGGCACGATCGACGTCGCGGCGGAGCGCAAGCGCCTCGCCAAGGACCTCGCGGCCGCCGAGAAGGAGAAGGCCCAGGCCACGGCCAAACTCGGCAACGAAGCCTTCCTGGCCAAGGCCCCGGACCACGTCGTGGACAAGATCCGAGGCCGCCTCGCGAAGGCGGACGAGGACATCACCAGGATCAAGGCCCAGCTGGACCGCTTGCCCGAGCAGTAGAGGCTTTTGCCTTTAGGGGCGCGGGGCCGCATCGATTTGCGGCTCCGCCGCGTGGGCGCGACAAGCCACAACGCTCCCCGCGCCCGCACAACAAGGCCAGCCACCCCTCCGCCCGGGCGCACCCCTAAACTGACCGTGTGAGTGAAAGCGACCCCTTCGACGAGATCATCGCCGCCGAACAAGACCGCGACCCCGATCTCGCCGTCATCGAGGCAGGCAGCCGCACCCTGCGCACCCAGGGCGGCCCGCCGGAGGCGGACGTCCCGGCCCGTCCCGAGGACCCCGAGGTCGACCGGGCCCTGCGCGAGGTCGAGGCGGAGCTGGCCACCCGCTGGGGCGAGACCAAGCTGGAGCCGTCGGTCGCGCGCATCTCCGCGCTGATGGACGTGCTGGGCGACCCGCAGCGCTCGTACCCCTCGATCCACATCACGGGCACCAACGGCAAGACCTCCACGGCCCGCATGATCGAGGCCCTCCTCGGCGCCTTCGACCTGCGCACCGGTCGCTACACCTCGCCCCACGTCCAGTCGATCACCGAGCGCATCAGCCTCGACGGTGCCCCCATCACCGCCGAGCGCTTCATCGAGACGTACGCGGACATCAAGCCGTACATCGAGATGGTCGACTCCCAGCAGGAGTACCGGCTGTCCTTCTTCGAGGTGCTGACCGGCATGGCGTACGCCGCCTTCGCCGATGCGCCCGTGGACGTCGCGGTCGTCGAGGTCGGCATGGGCGGCTCCTGGGACGCCACCAACGTCATCGACGGGGACGTCGCCGTCGTCACCCCCATCGACCTCGACCACACCGACCGGCTCGGCGAGACGCCCGGCGCGATCGCCTCGGAGAAGGCCGGGATCATCAAGCAGGACGCGACGGTCATCATGGCCCAGCAGCCGGTCGACGCGGCCCAGGTGCTGCTGAAGAAGGCCGTCGAGGTGGACGCCACGGTGGCCAGGGAGGGGCTCGAGTACGGGGTCGTCGCCCGCCAGGTCGCCGTCGGCGGACAGCTGCTGACCCTGCGCGGCCTCGGCGGTGAGTACGACGAGGTGTACCTCCCGCTGCACGGCCCCTACCAGGCGCACAACGCCGTCGTGGCGCTCGCCGCGGTGGAGGCGTTCTTCGGGGTCGGCTCGCAGCGGCCCGATCCGCTCGACATCGACACCGTCCGCAAGGCCTTCGCGGCGGTCTCCTCGCCGGGCCGGCTCGAGGTCGTACGGCGCTCCCCGACCGTCGTGCTCGACGCCGCCCACAACCCGGCGGGCGCCCGCGCCACCGCCGAGGCGATCGGCGAGGCATTCGACTTCAGCCGGCTGATCGGCGTGGTGGGCGCGAGCGGTGACAAGAACGTACGCGGTCTGCTCGAGGCCTTCGAGCCGATCTTCGCCGAGGTCGTCGTCACGCAGAACTCCAGCCATCGCGCGATGGACGCCGACGAACTCGCGGCGATCGCCGTGGAGGTGTTCGGCGACGAGCGCGTCCAGGTCGAACCGCGGCTGCCGGACGCCCTGGAGGCCGCGATCACGCTGGCCGAGGAGGACGGCGAGTTCGCGGGCGGCGGTGTGCTCGTCACCGGCTCCGTCATCACGGTCGGCGAGGCCCGGCTGCTCCTGGGAAAGGGCTGAGAAGTCCGTGCGTACGCTCTGTGCTTCGACTCTGATCGGCGAGTTCTTCGTGATCGGCTTCGCCGGTCTGGTCGCCATGAAGGACCCCGACCTGACCGCGTCCACGGTGTGGACGGTCAGCGGCATCGCGATGTTCCTGTGCGTGGCGCTGTGCGGTGTCGTGACGCGTCCGGGCGGGGTCGTCCTCGGCTGGATCCTGCAGGTAGCGCTGATCGCGTCCGGTTTCGCGGTGCCCACGATGTTCTTCCTGGGCGCGGTCTTCGCGGCCCTGTGGTGGGCCTCGGTGCACTACGGCAGAAAGATCGACGAGGCGAAGGCGCGCTTCGCCGCCCAGGCGGACTCCTCCACCCCTGACGCTGTGTGACACGGCCCGCGACACGCCCTGTAATCTTCGAACACCTGCGACAGCCATCCGCTGCGACAGGCATCTTCTGCAACAGCCCTCACCTGCAACAGCCTTGATTTCTAGGAGCCGCCGTGACTCAGCGCACCCTCGTCCTGCTCAAGCCCGACGCCGTCCGCCGTGGCCTGACCGGCGAGATCATCGGCCGTATCGAGCGCAAGTCGGGCTGGCGGATCACGGCGCTCGAGCTGCGCACCCTGGACAAGGAGACGCTGGAGCAGCACTACGGCGAGCACAAGGGCAAGCCCTTCTACGAGCCGCTGGTGGAGTTCATGGCGGCCGGCCCGTCGGTCGCGATGATCGTCGAGGGTGAGCGGGTCATCGAGGGGCTGCGCGCCCTGGCCGGCCCGACCGACCCGATCGCCGCCGCCCCCGGCACGATCCGCGGCGATTTCGGCGTCATCGTCCGCGAGAACCTCATCCACGCCTCCGACTCCGAGGAGTCCGCCGAGCGCGAGGTGAAGATCTTCTTCCCCGGCCACGCGTAGTGCCTGCGGCGGCGGAAGTTGGGGTCTGGGGCGATGGCCCCGGACTTTTTGGCATATGCGTGGCGATCGAGGGAACGAGAGCCCCCGAACGCCCCTCTCACCAAGCGAACGCACCCAGCATCTGCTGACAATGGCGGAGACCCTCACGCAGTGTTTGTGCAGGCACCATTACGATGGAAGCCTTCACGTCACAGCACCCACTTCGCCGACCTGAAAAGCCCTCAAAAGCTCCCAGGAAGGCCAGACGAATCCTGATGGGGAACTCAATGTCGTTCATCGGCCGTGACATGGCTGTCGACCTCGGGACCGCCAACACGCTGGTGTACGTCAGGGGTCGCGGGATCGTTCTCAACGAGCCGTCGGTCGTCGCGATCAACACCAACACCGGTGGCATCCTCGCGGTCGGCGCCGAGGCGAAGAAGATGATCGGCCGGACTCCTGGCAACATCGTTGCCGTACGACCGCTGAAGGACGGCGTCATCGCCGACTTCGAGATCACCGAGCGGATGCTCCGCTACTTCATCCTCAAGATCCACAAGCGCCGGTATCTGGCCCGCCCGCGCGTTGTCGTCTGCGTGCCCTCGGGCATCACCGGCGTCGAGCGCCGTGCCGTGATCGAGGCGTCCTCACAGGCGGGCGCCCGCCAGGTGCACATCATCGAGGAGCCCATGGCGGCCGCCATCGGCTCCGGCCTCCCGGTCCACGAGGCCACGGGCAACATGGTGGTGGACATCGGCGGCGGCACCACCGAGGTCGCGGTCATCTCGCTCGGCGGCATCGTCACCGCCCAGTCCATCCGCGTCGCGGGCGACGAACTGGACAACGCGATCATCCAGCACATCAAGAAGGAGTACAGCCTCCTCCTCGGTGAGCGGACCGCCGAACAGATCAAGATCACCATCGGTTCGGCGTACGAACTCGAATCCGACGAACACACCGAGATCCGCGGCCGGGACCTCGTCTCCGGACTGCCCAAGACCGTCGTCGTCTCCGCCGGCGAGGTCCGCAAGGCGATGGAGGAGCCGGTCAACGCCATTGTCGACGCCGTCAAGACGACCCTGGACAAGTGCCCGCCGGAGCTGTCCGGCGACATCATGGACCGGGGCATCGTGCTGACGGGCGGCGGGGCGCTGCTGCGCGGACTCGACGAGCGGCTGCGCCGGGAGACCGGCATGCCCATCCATATCGCCGACGACCCGCTGGACAGCGTGGCGCTCGGATCCGGCAAGTGCGTCGAGGAGTTCGAGGCGCTCCAGCAGGTGCTGGACGCCCAGCCGCGCAGATGACGTAACTCTTCGATTCCGCCGTACGAGATGATCTCCTCTCGTGCGGCGGCTCGTTGATATAGAGGCATAAGCTCACCCATAAACCTCTGCACACCTGAACATCAAAACCTCTGCACATTCCTATGAGGAAGGCACGGCCGCCGCACGTGAGGGACACACGAGAGAGCCGGCTGCTCCTGGTGCTGCTGATCGCCATCGCGTTCGCCTTGATCACGGTGGACATCCGCGGTGGGGAGGACTCACCGGTCGACGGTGCCCGCCAGCTGGCGGCCACGGTGTTCGGGCCGGTGGAGGACGGTGTGTCGACGGCGGTCAACCCCGTCGGCGACGCCGTCTCCGCGGTCCGTGACTCGGGCACCCGGCACGACCGCCTCGCCCGCCTGGAGAAGGAGAACGCGGCCCTCAAGGCGAAGCTGGGCAGCGACGACCGCAACTCCAGCCGCCTCAAGCAGCTCGACAAGATGCTGAAGGTCGCCGCGGAGGGGCAGTACGGCATCAAGGGCGCCCAGGTCATCGCCATAGGAGCGGCCCAGGGCTTCTCCTGGACGGTCACCATCGACATCGGCGCCAACGACGGCATCAAGCGCGACATGACGGTGCTCAACGGCGACGGCCTGGTCGGCCGGGTCACCAACGTCGGCCCCGACGTCTCCACCGTGCTCCTCGCCAACGACCCGGACTTCTCCGTCGGCACCCGCATGGAGAACAGCGACGAACTCGGCTTCGCCTCCGGACAGGGCGACCGCCCGCTGCGCGTCGAACTCCTCAACAGCAAGGCGGACGTGAAGAAGGGCGACCGCCTGGTCACCTTCGGCTCCGAGGCCGACAAGCCCTTCGTGCCGGGCGTCCCGGTCGGCGTGGTCTCCCGCGTCGACCCCTCCGGCGGGGCCCTCACCCGCACCCTCTACATCACGCCCTACGTCAGCTTCACCAAGCTCGACATCGTCGGCGTGGTCGTCCAGGCCCCGAAGAAGGATCCGCGCGACACGGTGCTGCCGAAGAAGCCCAAGCCGACCCCCACCCCGACGGTCACGGTCACCGTCACCCCGTCGGCGACCGCGCCGATCGACGGCCAGACCCAGCAGTAGGAGCTGAATCCCCATGCGCGTCAACCGGATCCTGCTCTCCACGGCCCTCGTCGTCGTAGCCATGGTGCTCCAGGTCAGCGTCCTGGCCCGGCTCCATCTGCCGGGCGCCGTCCCCGACTTGCTGCTGCTGACGGTCCTCGGCCTGGCCCTGGTCTACGGCCATGTCGGCGGCGCCCTCGTCGGCTTCGGCGCCGGCCTGCTCGCCGACCTCGCGCCGCCCGCCGACCACGCCGCCGGGCGCTACGCCCTGGTGCTGTGCGTCATCGGCTATCTCGCCGGCCTCGCCAAACCGGACAACGGACGGCTGAAGTCGGCCACCGGCCCCATGGTCGTCGTGGTCGCCGCCGCCGTCGGCACGACCCTGCTCTACGCCGGCGTGGGCGCCCTAGTCGGCGACACCGCCGCCCGCCATGTCGGCCTCGCGAGCCTGCTGTTCACGGCCGCGCTCTACGACCTGCTGCTGGCCCCCTTCGTGGTCCCCGGGATCATGTTCCTGGCCCGGCGCGCGGACAACGACCCGCTCGCCGAGACCAGCTCCTCCTCGAAGAAGGCGGCCGACATCTCCTCCGGCTGGATCTCCAACGGAACCGGCCTCAAGCTCGGCAGCCAGCGCGGCCTGGGCGGCCTGAAGACCAGGGCCCGCACCCGCACCACACGCGTGGGACGCATCAAGGGGGTCAAGAGGCTGTGAGGGCGCGTGAGTCGGCGGCCGCCGTTCACAGGTCCGTCGGATATGACACACACACGCACTGAGAGGGGGAGGCAACCGCAGTGACCAATATCCCCGAGACCGGACGGACCCCACGGGTACAGATCCGGCTCGTCGTCATCCAGATCCTCGTCCTCTCCCTGCTCGGCACCCTGGGCGGCCGCCTGTGGTACCTGCAGATCCGTGAGGGCGCCCAGTACCAGAAGGAGGCGTCCGGCAACCACGTCCAGCAGGTCGTCCAACCCGCCGTGCGCGGCTCGATCCTGGACGCGCGCGGCGTGCCGATCGCCGACAACGAGACCCGGCTCGTGGTCTCCGCCTCCCGCACCGACCTGCTGAAGATGAAGGACGACGGCAAGGCCGTCCTCACCAAGCTCGCCGGCATCCTGGGCATGTCGCCCAAGGACGTCATGCAGCGGGTCAGGCTGTGCGACGCCAAGACGCCGCAGCCGTGCTGGAACGGCTCGCCCTACCAGCCGATCCCCATCACCGACGAGGCCACGCCCCGCCAGGCCATGCAGATCCGCGAGCGCGCCGAGGACTTCCCCGGCATCACCGCCGAACCCGAGGCGCTGCGCCGCTACCCGGCCCCCGGCAAGGCCAACACCTCCCAGGTCCTCGGCTACCTCTCGCCGGTCACCGACGAGGAGATCACCAAGGCGCAGCACACCGACTCGCCGTATCTGCGCTCCGACCAGGTCGGCCGCAGCGGCCTGGAGCGCCAGTACGACAAGGAGCTGCGCGGCAAGGCCGGCGTCACCCGCTACGAGGTGGACAACCTCGGGCGCGTCATCGGCAAGGCCAAGTCCGATCCCGCGCAGGCCGGTTCCAACCTCGTCACCAGCATCGACTCCCGCGTCCAGCGCGTCGCCGAGTACGAGCTGGACACCGCGATGAAGGCTGCCCGCAAGCAGTACGACTCGATCACGAATGAGAACTACAAGGCCGACTCCGGCGCCGTCGTCGTGATGGAGGCCAAGACCGGCCGCATCGTCGCCATGGCGTCCGCGCCGACGTACGACCCGAACGTCTGGGTCGGCGGCATCTCCGCCAAGGACTACAAGAAGCTCACCGGCAAGGGTTCCGACTACCCGCTGCTCAACAGGGCCATACAGGGTCAGTCCGCGCCCGGTTCGACCTTCAAGGTGGTCTCCACGGCCGCCGCGGTCCAGGCCGGCTACGCCTGGGACGGCGGCTACCCCTGCACCAGCTCGTACTCGGTCGGCGGCCAGGTCTTCAAGAACTTCGAGGGCGAGAGCTTCGGCCCCATCTCGCTGGGCCGGGCGCTCGAGGTCTCCTGCGACACCGTCTTCTACGGCCTCGCCGACCGCGAGTGGAAGAAGGACGGCGGCATCAACCCCAAGAAGGGCCAGCCGAAGGACTACTTCTACAAGACGGCCCACCAGTTCGGCCTCGGCAAGCAGACCGGCATCGACCTGCCGAACGAGGTCACCGGCCGCGTCCCGGACCGCCAGTGGAAAGAGGACTACTGGAAGGCCAACAAGGACGCCTGGTGCAAGTCCGGCAAGAAGAACGGCAGTTACGTCGAGAAGATCGCCTACGAGAACTGCCTCGAAGGCAACAAGATGCGTGAGGGCGACTCGATCAACTACTCCATCGGCCAGGGCGACACCCTGCTCACGCCGATCCAGGAGGCCATGATCTACGGGGCGCTCGCCAACGGCGGCACCGAGTACGTCCCCACCATCGGCAAGGCGGTCGTCAGCGCCGACGGCAAGACGGTCAAGGAGATCAAGCCGAAGGTCAAGGCGAAGCTCCCGATCAGCAAGGCCACGCACAAGGGCATCGACAAGGCCCTCGCCGGCGTCGTCACCAGCGGTACCGCCGCCTGGAAGTTCCAGGGCTGGCCGCAGGACAAGATCACCCTGCACGCCAAGACCGGTACCGCCGAGGTCTACGGCAAGCAGACCACCTCCTGGCTCGCCACGTACTCCAAGGACTACACGGTCGTCATGACGATCGCCCAGGCCGGTACGGGTTCGGGCGCCTCCGGTGAGGCCGTCCGTAACATCTACAGCGCCCTCTACGGCGTCCAGGCCGACGGCTCCATCGACAAGAAGAAGGCGCTGCTGCCCACCCCGCAGAAGGGCCTGCCCAAGGTCAGGACGGACGGCACGATCGACTCCCCGAAGGTCGCCAAGGACCCCGTCAAGGACCTGAAGAAGGCCCAGAAGCAGGGCGAGACCCCGCCGGACGAGAACCAGCCGGGCGCCACCACGGCCACCCCCACCTCGACCAACCGGAACACCCGCAGGCGGCCGCGCAGGCGAGGCAGCCGGAGGATGCTCACATGACCGGTGCCAACAGCTTCTCCGTCTCCGGGTACGGACCGCAGCGCGGGGGCTGGACGCGGGTGTTCGCCCGCGACTCGCTCGCCCGCAGGCTGGACTGGCCGATACTGCTCGCCGCGATCGCGCTGTCGCTGATCGGCACCGTCCTCGTCTACTCGGCCACCCGCAACCGCACCGAGATCAACCAGGGCGACCCGTACTACTTCCTCATCCGGCACCTGATGAACACCGGCATCGGCCTGGCCCTGATGGTCGCCACGGTCTGGATCGGCCACCGCGCCCTGCGCACCGTCATCCCGATCCTGTACGGCCTCTCGGTCCTGCTGATCCTGCTGGTGCTCACCCCGCTCGGCTCCACGGTCAACGGCGCGCACTCCTGGATCGTGCTCGGCGGCGGCTTCTCCCTGCAGCCCTCGGAGTTCGTGAAGATCACGATCATCCTGGGCATGGCGATGCTGCTGGCCGCGCGCGTCGACGCGGGCGACAAGACCTACCCCGACCACCGCACCGTGCTGCAGGCCCTGGGCCTGGCCGCCGTACCGATACTGATCGTCCTGCTGATGCCGGACCTCGGCTCGGTGATGGTCATGGTCATCATCATCCTCGGGGTGCTGCTCGCCTCCGGCGCCTCCAACCGGTGGGTGTTCGGTCTCATCGCGGCCGGCGCCGTCGGCGCCATCGCCGTATGGCAGCTGCACATCCTGGACGACTACCAGATCAACCGCTTCGCCGCCTTCGCCAACCCCGCGCTCGACCCGGCGGGCGTCGGCTACAACACCAACCAGGCCCGCATCGCGATCGGTTCGGGCGGCCTGACCGGCGCGGGCCTCTTCCACGGCTCGCAGACCACCGGCCAGTTCGTGCCCGAGCAGCAGACCGACTTCGTCTTCACCGTCGCGGGGGAGGAGCTCGGCTTCGTCGGCGCGGGGCTGATCATCGTCCTGCTCGGCGTGATCCTGTGGCGGGCCTGCCGCATCGCCCGTGACTCGACCGAGCTCTACGGCACGATCGTCGCCGCCGGGATCGTCGCCTGGTTCGCCTTCCAGGTCTTCGAGAACGTCGGCATGACCCTCGGCATCATGCCGGTCACGGGTCTGCCGCTGCCGTTCGTCTCCTACGGCGGCTCGTCGATGTTCGCCGTCTGGATAGCGGTGGGGCTGCTGCAGTCCATCACCGCACAGCGGCCCATGTCGGCGTAGACAGTCCCATGTCGGCCTGACGTATCGCCAGTTGTATCCGTGTTTCCCCGGGATTCATCCGGGAGCAGCTCTGCCCCTCCCGGATGAATCCCACTAGATTCGGTTCATGGCGGACACAAAGCGCGAGATCGAGCGGAAATACGAATCCGACGACAGCGGCCTGCCCGACCTGACCGGTGTCGCCGGCGTCGACGCCGTGGTCGACAAGGGCGTAGCGCATCTGGACGCCACCTACTACGACACCGCCGACGAACGCCTCGCCGCCGCCGCGATCACGCTGCGCCGCCGCACCGGCGGCTCCGACGCCGGCTGGCACCTGAAGTTCCCCGTCGCCCCCGGCGTCCGCGACGAGATCCACGCCCCGCTCTCCGACACCCTCCCGGCCGACCTCACCGCCCTGCTCCGCTCCCGGGTCCGCGAGGCCGAACTGCGGCCCGTCGTCCGGCTGCGCTCCGACCGCGACCTCCGCGACCTCGTGGACGCCGGCGGGCGCCTGCTCGCCGAGATCAGCGTGGACGCCGTACACGCGGAGCGGCTCACCGGCGACGGCGGAGCCGCCCAGTGGACCGAGCTGGAGGTGGAGCTCGCCGACGGCGGCGACCCGGCCTTCCTCGACAAGGTCGACAAACGGCTGCGCAAGGCGGGCGTACGGCCCTCCACGTCGTCGTCGAAACTGGCGCGGGCGCTGGCCGAGACGGCGCCGCCGACGAAGGGCGGCAAGAGGAAGCGGAAGCCGCGGGCGCCGAAGACCGCCGGCGATCATGTCCTCGCCTACGTCCGTGAGCAGCGCGACGCCCTCGTCGCACTCGACCCGGCCGTACGGCAGGACGTGCACGACTCCGTGCACCGCATGCGCGTCGCCACCCGCCGCATGCGCAGCGCCTTCCGCTCGTACGGCAAGGTGCTCGACCGGACGGTCACCGACCCCGTCGGCGAGGAACTGAAGTGGCTGGCCGGTGAACTCGGGGTGGACCGGGACGCGGAGGTCCTGACCGAGCGCCTCAAGGCCCGTCTCGACGAACTGCCGGGGATCTTGCTCTCCGGCCCGGTCCGCACCCGCCTGGACACCTGGACGAACGCCCGGCGCAGCGGCTCGCGCCGACGCCTGACCGGCGTCCTGGACTCCCGGCGCTACCTCACGCTGCTCGACACCCTCGACGCGCTGCTCGACGAGCCGCCGCTGCTCCGGGGCGCCGCGGGCAGCCCGGACAAGGTGATCGCCAAGGCCGTACGCAAGGACTTCGGGAAGCTGTCCGACCGGGTGGAGAAGGCGCTCGCCACGGAAGCCGGCCGCGACCGCGACCTCGCCCTGCACGAGGCACGCAAGAAGGCCAAGCGGACGCGCTACTCGGCGGAGGCGGCCGTACCCGCCCTCGGCGACCCGGCGACCGCGCTGACCAGGTCGATGAAGACCCTGCAGAACCTGCTCGGCGACCACCAGGACAGCGTCATGACCCGCCTGACCCTGCGCGAACTGTCCGCCGTGGCGCACGCGGCGGGGGAGAGCACGTTCACCTACGGAGTGCTCTACGGCCGCGAGGAGGCACGCGCGACGGCGGACGAGGTGGCGCTGCCGGGTGCGTGGCGGGAGGTCACGGAGGCGATGGGGGTCTGAGGGCGGTTCGGGGGGTCGTTCGATCGCGTTAGGCTAGATGGTCACCCCTGTCCGTTCAGTCCCGTCCTACGAAGGTTCGCGAGATGCCTGCCGAAGTCACTGCGGCCGCCGAGTCTGTCTTCCCGCAGCTCGAAGCTCTGCTCCCGCACGTGCAGAAGCCGATCCAGTACGTCGGTGGAGAGCTCAACTCCACGGTCAAGCCGTGGGAGTCCTGCGACGTCCGCTGGGCGCTGATGTACCCGGACGCCTACGAGGTCGGTCTGCCGAACCAGGGCGTCATGATCCTCTACGAGGTCCTGAACGAGCAGAAGGGCGTCCTCGCCGAGCGCACGTACAGCGTGTGGCCGGACCTGGAGGCCCTGATGCGGGAGCACGCCGTCCCGCAGTTCACGGTGGACAGCCACCGCCCGGTGAAGGCCTTCGACGTGTTCGGCCTGTCCTTCTCCACGGAGCTGGGCTACACGAACATGCTGACCGCCCTCGACCTGGCCGGCATCCCGCTGGAGTCCAAGGACCGCGGGCTCGACGACCCGATCGTGCTGGCGGGCGGCCACGCCGCCTTCAACCCCGAGCCGATCGCGGACTTCATCGACGCGGCGATCATCGGCGACGGCGAGCAGGCCGTGCTGGACATGACGAAGATCATCCGCGACTGGAAGGCGGAGGGCCGCCCGGGCGGCCGCGAGGAGGTCCTGTTCCGGCTGGCGCGGACCGGCGGGGTGTACGTCCCGGCGTTCTACGACGTCGAGTACCTGCCTGACGGCCGTATCGCCCGGGTCGTGCCGAACAAGAGCGGCGTGCCCTGGCGCGTGTCGAAGCACACGGTCATGGACCTCGACGAGTGGCCCTACCCCAAGCAGCCCCTGGTCCCGCTCGCCGAGACGGTCCACGAGCGCATGTCGGTGGAGATCTTCCGCGGCTGCACCCGCGGCTGCCGCTTCTGCCAGGCGGGCATGATCACCCGCCCGGTCCGCGAGCGCTCCATCACCGGTATCGGCGACATGGTGGAAAAGGGCCTGAAGGCGACGGGCTTCGAGGAGGTGGGCCTCCTGTCCCTGTCCTCCGCGGACCACTCGGAGATCGGCGACATCGCCAAGGGCCTGGCGGACCGGTACGAGGAGGACAAGATCGGCCTGTCCCTGCCCTCCACCCGGGTCGACGCCTTCAACGTGGACCTGGCCAACGAACTGACGCGCAACGGCCGCCGTTCGGGCCTGACCTTCGCACCCGAGGGCGGCTCCGAGCGCATGCGCAAGGTCATCAACAAGATGGTCTCGGAGGACGATCTCATCCGCACGGTCTCCACGGCGTACGGCAACGGCTGGCGCCAGGTGAAGCTGTACTTCATGTGCGGGCTGCCGACGGAGACGGACGAGGACGTCCTGCAGATCGCCGACATGGCGATGAACGTGATCGCCGAGGGCCGCAAGGTCTCCGGCCAGAACGACATCCGCTGCACGGTCTCGATCGGCGGCTTCGTCCCCAAGCCCCACACGCCCTTCCAATGGGCACCGCAGCTGTCGGCGGAGGAGACGGACGCCCGCCTGGAGAAGCTCCGCGACAAGATCCGCGGCGACAAGAAGTACGGCCGCTCGATCGGCTTCCGCTACCACGACGGCAAGCCCGGCATCGTGGAGGGCCTGCTGTCGCGGGGCGACCGCCGCATCGGCGCGGTCATCCGCGCCGTCTACGAGGACGGCGGCCGCTTCGACGGCTGGCGCGAACACTTCTCCTACGACCGCTGGATGGCCTGCGCCGACAAGGCCCTGGCCCCCTACGGCGTGGACGTCGACTGGTACACCACCCGCGAACGCACCTACGAGGAAGTCCTCCCCTGGGACCACCTCGACTCCGGCCTCGACAAGGACTGGCTCTGGGAGGACTGGCAGGACGCCCTCGACGAAACAGAGGTCGAGGACTGCCGCTGGACGCCGTGTTTTGACTGCGGGGTGTGCCCGCAGATGGACACTTGGCCACAAGTAAGTAACAGCGGGAAGAAGTTGCTGCCGTTGACGGTCAAGAAGGACGCTCCGACCAGCGGTCACTCTCACTGACGTGAGCGAGGCGTTACGGCGCATCGTGGCGGCGCTAGAGGACGGTAGCGAGGGAGACGCCGCTGCCGTCCTGAGGGCGCTCAAGGCGCGGTCTGGACGGCAGGCACCCGCGGAGGAGACGCCGAGGACGCCTCTTCCGCCGCCTGGAGGCTCTTCGGCGATCCACTCGGAGGTGGAGTGGGTCTAGGGCCCCGCAGGTGCAGGGAGCAGCAGCCGGTCCTTGTCCGACGCCCCGCGCCGAGGGACCATCCCCGCGGGTGCGGGGAGCAGGCCAAGCCGCAGGACGACAGCAAGTAGCCGCAGGGACCATCCCCGCGGGTGCGGGGAGCAGCCGGACGAACCGGCGCCGTAGATGTACAGCTCGGGACCATTCCCGCGGGTGCGGGGAGCAGCGCACGGCGGCCGCCGTCGACGCCCCTGCCGTGGGACCATCCCCGCGGGTGCGGGGAGCAGTACGACTTGCGCCGGTCGTAGGGCACGTCGTTGGGACCATCCCCGCGGGTGCGGGGAGCAGCCGGCGTTCCTGAAGGCGTCAATGACAGGCCGGGGACCATCCCCGCGGGTGCGGGGAGCAGGACGGAGCACTGGATGTCGCCGGAGCCTTGGAGGGACCATCCCCGCGGGTGCGGGGAGCAGGCCTCGTGGACGGCGACTTTGTACTCGTTGTGGGGACCATCCCCGCGGGTGCGGGGAGCAGCTGATGGTCAACTCCCCCCACACCGTGCCAGAGGGACCATCCCCGCGGGTGCGGGGAGCAGGCCTCGTGGACGGCGACTTTGTACTCGTTGTGGGGACCATCCCCGCGGGTGCGGGGAGCAGCTGATGGTCAACTCCCCCCACACCGTGCCAGAGGGACCATCCCCGCGGGTGCGGGGAGCAGTACGTGCGCGCCGTCACCACCACGACCGGCGGGGGACCATCCCCGCGGGTGCGGGGAGCAGGCCGAATGCATGATCGTGATCTGTGCGTTCGTGGGACCATCCCCGCGGGTGCGGGGAGCAGCGTCGTCTGCAGGGGGGCGCAGCGCGACGGGGGGGGGACCATCCCCGCGGGTGCGGGGAGCAGACGAGCCTGGGCGTGAAGGCCTTCATCGGCTGGGGACCATCCCCGCGGGTGCGGGGAGCAGTGAACGTCGCGGTGACCGTTCCGGCCCTCATCGGGACCATCCCCGCGGGTGCGGGGAGCAGTGAACGTCGCGGTGACCGTTCCGGCCCTCATCGGGACCATCCCCGCGGGTGCGGGGAGCAGTCGTCTCCCAACGTGCATGATGTGACAACCGAGGGACCATCCCCGCGGGTGCGGGGAGCAGGGGTCCGTGTCGAGTGTGGCCATGTCGCGGGCGGGACCATCCCCGCGGGTGCGGGGAGCAGCAGCCGCACGACCGGCCCATGCCGATCCCCGTGGGACCATCCCCGCGGGTGCGGGGAGCAGCCAACCTCTGAGGGGCGCGCCGTGGCTATGCAGGGACCATCCCCGCGGGTGCGGGGAGCAGTTCAGATCCCACGCGGTGTACGCGGTCTGCCAGGGACCATCCCCGCGGGTGCGGGGAGCAGTTCGGCCGGACCGCCGGCTACAAGCGGACCCCGGGACCATCCCCGCGGGTGCGGGCAGCAGGATGGGCAAGTCCGGCACCCTGCTGCTGAGCAGGGACCATCCCCGCGGGTGCGGGGAGCAGTCCGAGGACAACGTCACCACCAACCCACGCATGGGACCATCCCCGCGGGTGCGGGGAGCAGTCGGTGCCCGGCTCGCTCGACTTCAGCCCGCAGGGACCATCCCCGCGGGTGCGGGGAGCAGAGCCCTGCCGGTGCGGCTGCGGGGTCCTGCGGCGGACTATCCCCGCGGGTGCGGGGAGCAGGACTACCGCCTCTTCCCCCGCTTCAGCGGCTCGGGACCATCCCCGCGGGTGCGGGGAGCAGGCTACGTGGTCTGCGGGTTTATAGCCCAGGTGCTGGGGCTTCCATGAGTTTCATAGAGTCCGGCGAAACGCCCTTATCGGTCTCTCGGGCTCCCGTCGCGGCGGACGATTGCGGATTCACGCGGGATCGTCCTCGTGCTGGCGTCTGTGCAGCGTTCTCTGCTGACGTTAGACCCTCTCCGTTTTCTCCATATCGGCTTCACGCATCATCTACATCCTGTATGTATCTGGCATGACAGGCGAAGGGGGCGCCCCGGTGGTTTTACGCGCCCGGCTGGGCAAACCGGCGTTGAGCGTATGGGCCAAGCACGAGCGGGATTCTGACAGGTGGCTGCCTTTGTGGCGCCACATGGAGGACAGCGCCGCCGTGGCCGGGCGGTTGTGGGACGAGTGGTTGCCGCTGTCCGTGCGGAGACTGATCGCCAGCGTGCTTCCTGGTGGGGAGGTGGATGCGCGCCGGCTGGTGGTGTGGCTGGCCGGTGTGCATGACATCGGGAAGGCGACGCCCGCGTTCGCCTGCCAGGTGGAGCAATTGGCGCAGGTCATGCGCGGCCACGGGCTGGATATGCGCTCGCGGGAGGCGATGGGTGCGGACCGGCGGTTCGCGCCGCACGGGCTGGCCGGGCAGGTGCTGTTGGGGGAGTGGCTGGAGGAGCGGCACGGCTGGACGGTCAAGCAGGCCGGGCAGTTCACGGTGGCGGTGGGTGGGCATCACGGGGTGCCGCCTGAGCACGGCCAGATCCAGGCGCTCGGCGGTCACCCACATCTGCTGCGTACGCACGGTTCGAGCCGGGCGCTGTGGAAGCGGGTGCAGGAGGAGTTGCTCGACGCGTGCGCGGACGAGTTCGGCGTACGGGAGTGTCTGGCGGCCTGGCAGGCGGTGAAACTGCCGCAACCAGTCCAGGTGCTGCTTTCTGCGCTGGTCATCGTCTCCGACTGGATAGCCAGCAATCCCGACCTCTTCCCCTACTTTCCCGAGGATGTACCCCGCACCGGCCCAGAGCGCATCGCTGCCGCCTGGCGTGGACTGGACCTGCCGGGTCCATGGCACGCAACGGAACTGGTCGGGGATGTGCAGGAGCTGTTCGCCTCCCGGTTCGACCTTCCGTCGGGGGCGAAGATCCGGCCGGTGCAGGAGGCGGCCGTGGAACTGGCCCGAGGCATGGACGAGCCGGGGCTGATGGTAATCGAGGCGCCGATGGGGGAGGGGAAGACGGAGGCCGCCCTCGCCGCTGTAGAGGTCCTTGCCTCGCGGTTCGGGGCAGGCGGTGTGTTCTTCGCGCTGCCGACCATGGCCACCGGCAACGCGATGTTCCCCCGACTGCTGGACTGGCTCGACCGTCTGCCGACTCCCGAGGGGACCCGCTACTCGGTGCAACTGGCCCACTCCAAGGCTGCCCTGAACGACGACTTCGCCGATCTGATGGGCAAGGGCCAGCGGATCGCAGCGGTCGACGTGGACGGGCCCCAGGAGCATGAGTCGCGGCCGACGAGCCGGAACCGTTTTGCTGCCGCCGAACTCGTCGCCCACGCCTGGCTGCGCGGGCGGAAGAAGGCCATGCTGTCGTCGTTCGTCGCGGGCACGGTCGATCAGCTGTTGTTCGCCGGGCTCAAGAGCAGGCACCTGGCGTTGCGTCACCTCGCGATCGCCGGGAAGGTCGTCGTCATCGACGAGGCGCACGCCTACGACACGTACATGAGCGTCTATCTCGACCGGGTGCTGTCGTGGCTGGGTGCTTACCGGGTGCCGGTGGTGGTGCTGTCCGCGACGCTGCCGGCCGGCCGGCGAAGGGAGTTGGCGGAGGCGTACGCGGGGAAGGCCACCGGTGAAGCCGCGGCCTCGTTCGACGCTGTCGCGCAGGCCGACGAGTATCCGCTCTTGACGGCGGTCACGCCCGGGGGCGAGCCGGTCATGCGGTGCCCTGAGGCCTCGGCCCGCGCCACGGACGTAGAACTGGAGCGGCTTGACGACGACTTGAATGTCCTAGCCGACCGGCTGGAGAAGGGACTCGCGGAAGGCGGCTGCGCCCTCGTCGTACGCAACACCGTGCGCCGTGTCCTGGAAGCAGCGGCTGCGCTGCGGGAGAGGTTCGGTGAGGCGAACGTCACCGTCGCCCACTCATGTTTCATCGACGTCGACCGTGCCGCCAAGGACGCAGGCCTCCTGAAAAGCTTCGGGCGACCGGGCAAGGCCGACCGGCCGCAGGCAGCGCACATTGTCGTCGCCAGCCAGGTCGCCGAGCAGTCCCTGGACGTCGACTTCGACCTGCTGGTCACCGACCTCGCCCCGGTTGACCTCATGCTGCAGCGCATGGGACGCCTGCACCGGCATCTGCGCGGCGGCGAGGAACAGACCGACCGGCCCAAGCGGCTGCGCCAGGCGCGCTGTTTGGTCACCGGCGTCGACTGGAGCGCCCCCGTACCCGCGCCGGTGCGCGGCTCGCTCGCCGTGTACGGGGCGTACGCGCTGCTGCGTTCCGCTGCCGTCCTGCTGCCGCACCTCGACGGCGGTCAGGAGCGCCCCGTAAGGCTGCCGGCGGATATCAGTCCACTGGTGCAGCGCGCTTACGCCGAAAAGCCCGACGGCCCGGCCGGTTGGGCGGAGGCGTTGGAAACCGCCCGCGCACACTTTGAGGCGCATCGCACGGACCAGGCCGAGCGGGCCGCGACGTTCCGGCTGGATGCCGCCGCCCGCCCGGGCCGGCCACTGTTCGGCTGGGTCGCAGCCGGGGTCGGCGACGCGGACGACACCCGCCAAGGACGGGCCCAAGTCCGCGACAGCCGCGAGAGCCTGGAGGTCGTGGTCGTACAGCGGCGCGCCGATGGCACTCTCGCCACGGTGCCGTGGCTCGCACCCGACCGCAAGGGCCGCTCCCGCGCCGGGTTGCCGCTGCCTACGGACCAGGTACCGACCGCTCTCGCGGCCCGTACCGCGGCGAGCTGCGGACTGCGGCTGCCGATTCAGTTCAGCTACGCCGACGTCATGGACCGGGCGATCGATGAACTTGAGGAGCTCTACATCCCCGCCTGGCAGGTGAAAGACAGTCACTGGCTCGCCGGCCAGCTGATCCTGCCGCTCGACGAGGATTGTCAGACCCACCTGGCAGGCTTCTGCCTCCGGTACAGCCCCAGTGACGGCCTTGAGGTGACCCGTGCCTGAAACCGACCAGAACAGCAGCGACGGTGTGCTGTCGTTCGACCTCACTGCCCGGACGTGGATCCCCGTGCTCAGAAGTGACGGCAGCCAGGACGAGCTGTCGCTGCGCCAGGTGTTCGAGCAGGCGCACTACCTGCGGCGCATCGTCGGTGACCTGCCCACCCAGGAGTTCGCCCTGGTCCGTCTGCTGCTCGCGGTCGCACATGACGCACTGCAGGGGCCGCAGGACACCGACGAGTGGGCAGAGTTGTGGGCGGACGAGACCTGCTTCGCGCCGGTCGGCGCGTACCTCGGAGCGCACCGAGGACGGTTCGACCTGCTGGATGCTGAGGCGCCGTTCTTCCAGACCGCAGGTTTACGCACGGCGAAGGACGAGGTGTTCTCCCTCAACCGGATCGTGGCTGACGTTCCTAACGGAGAACCGTTCTTCACTGCCCGTATGCCCACCGTCGAGCGGCTCACCTTCGCCGAGGCAGCCCGTTGGGTCGTGCACGCGCACGCCTACGACACCTCCGGCATCAAGACCGGCGTGGAGGGCGACAAGCGCGCCAAGGGAGGCAAGGTCTACCCGCTTGGCGTCGGTTGGGCCGGGAACCTCGGTGGTGTCTTGGTCGAGGGCCGCACCCTGCGGGAGACGCTGCTTTTGAATCTGGTGGCCGCAGACACCGCCAACCTGGAGATCGACGAAGCGGACGCACCGGCGTGGCGTAGAGAGCCGTGCGGCCCGGGGGGCGCCGAGCGCGCCCCGACCGGTGTACGCGACCTGTACACCTGGCAGACGCGGCGCCTGCGGCTCCACTTCGACGACACCGGTGTGCACGGCGTCGTCCTCGGTTACGGCGACCCGCTCACCGCCCGCGACCGTCAGCACCGAGAGCCGATGACCGCCTGGCGGCGAAGCAAGCCTCAGGAGGCAAAACTCCGCAAGAGTCCGGTCTATCTGCCTCGCGAGCACGCTCCTGAGCGTTCCGCATGGCGTGGGCTCGGCGCCCTGGTCGCCAACAAGGCCGTCACGGCTCAGGGACCGGAGCCTGCCGACCACCTGCGGCCGGGGATCTTGGAGTGGGTGGCCCGCCTGGTGACGGAGGGAGAACTGGAACGCGGCTTCCTCGTCCGGGCCCGGATCATCGGCGCACGCTACGGCACGCAGCAGTCGGTGATCGACGAGATCGTTGACGACCACGTGGCCATGGCCGTTGTCCTGCTTCATGAGCAGGACCGGCGCTATGCCGAGCAGGCCGTCGCGGCTGTCGGAGACGCCGACCTCGCGGTCAATGCGCTCGGTGACCTCGCCACCAACCTGGCCCGCGCGGCCGGTACCGAGACCGAAGGGCCGCGCTCGAACGCACGTGATCTCGCCTACGGTCTCCTAGAGGCCCCGTACCGCACCTGGCTCGCACACCTCGCTGACACAGACGACCCCTATGCGAAGCGCATTGACTGGCAGCAGCAGGTGTACGGGATCGTCAGCAAGCTCGGCGACCGACTGATGGCCGAGGCCGGGGACGCTGCCTGGCAGGGCCGAATCGTCCAGCTCAAGCACGGCACCGAGTGGCTCAACTCCGCGCTCGCCGGCAAGTGGTTCCGCGCCGCTCTGTACAAGGGCCTGGGGCTCGCTGATTCCCCCGACACGCCGCCGGACGTGGACGCAAGCCCGGCACCCGAAACCACCGTGAAGGCACCCGCATGACCACCGTCACCGCACCTGCCACGCCACGCGAACGCGTCGTCCGGCTTGCCGCCGGCCACATCACCGCCCTGCAACGGGGCTACCTTGATGACCAGCCTCATGCCGTCGGGGCCCTCGCCCGGCTCCGTCGCGGCGCCGGCCGGGAGGCAGGGCAGCTGCCCGATTTGTGGGCGCTGATCGACACCGGCCCCCTGCACGAAACGCCGGACGGTGCCCGGCCGTTGAGCGAGAGCGAACTGAACCGGGCCGAGGACGCCCTGCACGTCGCGCTCACCCTCTACGCGCTGCACCAGCAGTCCCGCCGCACTGGCATGTATCAGGCCGATCGGCCAGGCCGCCGCCGCGGCCTGGGAGCCGCGGTGCGCCGGATGATGAAGCCAGGCGAGATCGACGAACCCGTGCACAAGCGCCTGGTCCGGGCGGGCACCGCCCCCGACCTCGCCGTTCTTGCCCAGCGGCTGCGCGACATCGTCGTCCTGCTGCGCCGCGAGGACATCGAACTCGACCACGCCCAACTCGCCGGACAGCTCTATGTCTGGCAGTGGCCCGGCGGGGCGGACGCCGTTCGCAGGGAATGGGGCCGTTCGTTCCACTCCTGGCACGACAGGCCCATCGGCGGCACAACCCCCTCCGCCAGCTCCGACACGACCAGCGCTACGGACATCGACAAGGACGCCTCGTGAACCGCATCTTCCTCGACGTACACGCCCTGCAGACCGTCCCGCCCAGCAACCTCAACCGCGACGACACCGGCGCGCCGAAGACCGCGGTGTACGGGGGCGTGCCGCGCGCCCGCGTCTCCAGCCAGGCGTGGAAGCGAGCCACCCGTACGTACTTCAAGGACGAGCACCTGCTGGATGCGAGCGAGCTCGGCGTACGGACCAAGAAGATCGTGGAGGCGGTCGCCGAACGGATCACCGGCCTCGATCCCTCCCTCACCGGGGAGGCAGCACTGCGGATTGCGGACGAGACCGTGAAGGCCACGGGGCTGAAGACCGAGGTTCCCAAGCGCAAGGCGGCCGCGGCCAAGGACGGCGAGCCGGAACCAGCACCCCAGTCCAAATACCTGGTGTTTCTCAGCGCCCGCCAACTCGACGGGCTGGCCCGCCTCGCCGTCGAGGGCGCCGCCGACATCACGGCGTATCTGAAGGACAAGGAGAACAAGGGCCGGGCGAAGCAGATCGCGGACACCTTCCACTCTGTCGACATCGCCCTGTTCGGCCGCATGGTGGCCGACGACGCGGACATCAACGTCGACGCCGCTGTCCAGGTCGCTCACGCCATCAGCGTCCACCGTGTGGATAACGAGTCCGACTACTACACGGCCGTCGACGACGAGAACACCGACGCGGAGACCGGCGCCGGCATGATCGGCACCGTCGACTTCAACTCCGCCACCCTCTACCGCTATGCCGCCCTCGGTGTCCATCAACTCGCCGCCAACCTCGGACAGGGCCTGCGCGACGAGGAGCCGCGCACCGATCCGGTTCGCCGTGCCGTGGAGGCTTTCGTCCACGGCTTCGTCGCCTCCCTGCCCACCGGCAAGATCAACACCTTCGGGCACCACACACTGCCCGACGCCGTGATCGTCAAGCTGCGCACCACCCGGCCCGTCAGCTTCGTCGCCGCCTTCGAGGACCCGGTGCGCGGCGAGACGGGCGGCTATGTCCGTGAGGCCTCCGAGCGCCTGGCCGAGTACATCCCCGACATCGAGCGGGCCTACGGCGACGAAGACTCCACTCTCACCTGGGTCCTGCGCGTCGGCCCGAACACCCAGAAGCTCGCAGGGATTGGCACCGAGTCGCAGAACATCGGCGAACTCGTCGGCGCCGTCGGCCAGGCCGTCGCCGAGCGCCTGGAGAAGCCCGCATGAGCGTGCTGACCCTGAGGCTCGCGGGCCCCTTGCAGTCATGGGGGGCCTCGGCCCGCTTCGCGCGCCGTACTACCGAGTCCGCGCCCACCAAGAGCGGCGTCATCGGCATGCTCGCTGCCGCAGCCGGCATCGAACGCGGCGACGACGACAAGCTGAAACCGCTGGCCGCTTTGCGGTTCGGCGTCCGCATCGACCAGCCCGGCACCCGCGTACGGGACTTCCAGACGGCCCACCACGGCGTCACCGGCAAATCCATGCCGCTGTCCGAACGCTTCTACCTGGCCGACGCCGTGTTCGTCGCCGCTCTCGAAGGCGACCTCCGGGTACTCGCCGAACTGCACGCAGCGCTGCGCGCCCCGGTCTACGCACCGTTTCTCGGCCGCCGGTCCTGCCCGCCGTCCCTCCCCGTCGAGCTTGACCTCCACGAACACGCCTGTCTGCAGGACGCTCTGCGTGCGGAACCGTGGCAGGCCTCGCTCTGGTACCGCAGGCAGTGCCGCGGCCAGAACGATGTCGAACTGACTGTGCTGCGCGAGGCGGACGAGCACGAGCAGAACACGGCGGACACCCTGCGCGACCAGCCGCTCAGCTTCGCCGCCGAACAACGGCGACACGCCCTGCGCACCCAGGTCACCTACAGCGTGCGTATCCCCAACCCGTCCCCCCGGCACCTGCCCCGGCATGACCCGTTCGACGCCCTGGACGAAGAGAGCGCCTGATGTTCCTCACCCGCTTCCGCGTTAACGCCGCGCGGTCCGGTGCCCGCCGCCTGTTGTCCTCACCGCAGGCCATGCACGCGGCCGTCATGTCGTCCTTTCCGGCACTGCTGCCCACCGACACACCCCCCTCAGACGGCCCGCGGGTACTGTGGCGGCTGGACCACACCACCCGCGCCGAAGTCATGCTGTACATCGTCAGTCCCGACCGGCCCGACCTCACCCACCTCGTCGAACAAGCTGGCTGGCCCGCCGCAGCCGCCGCCGATCCGGTCGAGCCGGGCTGGCAGAGCCGCCCCTACGGCCCGCTCCTCGACCGGCTCGCCACCGGCGACCGGTGGGCGTTCCGCCTCACCGCCAACCCCGTCCACCACGTCCGCCGCAAGGACGACGAACCGACCAAGCGCACCGCACATCTCACCCCGGTGCACCAGATGGGCTGGCTCCTCAAGCGCCAGGAAAGCTGCGGCTTCCGCGTACTGGAAAAGGCGGACAACGCCCGGCTGCTTCCCAGCGGCACCACTCACGCCAAGGCGCCCCACCACGGTGACCGATACGAACTGACCGTCCGCGACAAACGCGCCCTCGCCTTCGACAAGTCGCGTGCCACTGGCCCCCATGGAGGTCGCCGGGCACCCGTAAGCCTGGTCACCGTTACCTTCGACGGCCGCCTTGAGGTCACCGAACCGCAGTTGCTGCGCCGCGCCCTGACCCATGGGATCGGGAAGGCCAAGGCCTACGGCTGCGGCCTGCTCACCCTGGCGCCACTCGGCACGACAAGGTGAGACGGTGACCACAGTCTCCCGGCGCGCCGCGCTCAGCCCACGCCAGCTCACCCGCACCGGCGAACGGCTGTCCTTTGTCTACCTCGAACGCTGCACCGTGCACCGGGACGCCAACGCCATCACCGCCGAGGACGCCGACGGCACCACCCACATTCCGTCGGCGACCATCGGAACCCTCCTCCTCGGGCCCGGCACCCGCATCACCCACCAGGCGATGAGCGTCCTGGGTGAAACCGGCGCCGCCGTCTGCTGGGTCGGAGAACAGGGCGTGCGCTACTACGCCGGCGGCCGCGCCCTGACCCGTTCCTCGGCCCTCGCCGAAGCACAAGCCGTGCAGTGGGCCAACACCCGCAGCCGGCTCGCCGTCGCCCGCGCCATGTACCGACTGCGCTTCCCCGACGAGGACCCCGCCGGCCTCACCCGCCAAGAACTCCTCGGCCGCGAAGGCAGCCGTGTCAAGGACTGCTACCGGGCCCAGTCCGCCCGCACCGGCGTCCCCTGGCGCGGCCGCCGCTACACCCCCGGTGACTTCACCAGCGGCGACCCGGTCAACCAGGCCGTCACCGCCGCCGCCCAGTGCATGTACGGCATCGCCCACGCAGTCATCGCCTCCCTCGGCTGCAGTCCCGCACTCGGTTTCGTCCACTCCGGCCACGAACTGTCCTTCGTCCTGGACATCGCAGACTTGTACAAGACGGAGATCGGCATCCCACTCGCCTTCGACATCGCCGCCGAGGACGAGGAAGACGTCGGCCCGCGCACCCGCCGTGCGCTGCGGGATCGCATCAACGAGAAATCCCTGCTCGACCGCTGCGTCAACGACATCAAGCGTCTCCTGTTACCGGAGACTGCTTCGGCCGGGGCGACGAACGACGACCTTGGCGTGGTCACCCTCCACACCGACGGCGGCCACACCGTCGCTGCGGGCCGCAATTACGGCGGCGGAGCCCATGATCATGACTCCTACGCCGACGCGGAGCTGTCCTGGTGACCGTCATCGTCCTCACCAACTGTCCGCCCGGCCTGAGAGGCTTCCTCACCCGCTGGCTCCTCGAGATCTCCGCAGGCGTCTTCATTGGCAATCCGTCCGCCCGAGTCCGCGACCTGCTCTGGGACGAGGTCCAGCAGTACGCCCACCAGGGCCGCGCCCTCCTTGCCCACACGACGAACAACGAACAGGGCTTCACCTTCCGCAGCCATGACCATGCCTGGCATCCGGTCGACCACGAAGGCCTGACCCTGATCCGCCGCCCGAACACTCAGAGCTCCTCAAACGGCCCGAGCGCGCCACGAAAAGGCTGGAGTAACGCATCCAAGCGACGGCGGTACGGCAAAGGCTGAGGTGCGCAATGACCCTTATTTCCTCTATGTCGGAGTCGGTGAAACTGCTTCAGAATGACCTGTCTCCGTGGCAAAGCAGCAGGTCATAAAGTGTGCTCCCCGCGCCTGCGGGGATGGTCCACACTCCCGGCGACGTGTAGTCGGTCGCGCTGGGGTGCTCCCCGCGCCTGCGGGGATGGTCCTCCGTTATTTCGTGGCCAACCTCGAACCGTTCCGTGCTCCCCGCGCCTGCGGGGATGGTCCCACCTCCCGCTGGTGCTCCATGGTGCGCGGGGTGTGCTCCCCGCGCCTGCGGGGATGGTCCCCGGTTCGGGACACTCACATCGGTGGCGACCAGGTGCTCCCCGCGCCTGCGGGGATGGTCCCTGGGTGACCTGCGAGCCGCTGCTCTTGCCGGTGTGCTCCCCGCGCCTGCGGGGATGGTCCCTGGGTGACCTGCGAGCCGCTGCTCTTGCCGGTGTGCTCCCCGCGCCTGCGGGGATGGTCCCTGGGTGACCTGCGAGCCGCTGCTCTTGCCGGTGTGCTCCCCGCGCCTGCGGGGATGGTCCCTGGGTGACCTGCGAGCCGCTGCTCTTGCCGGTGTGCTCCCCGCGCCTGCGGGGATGGTCCCTGGGTGACCTGCGAGCCGCTGCTCTTGCCGGTGTGCTCCCCGCGCCTGCGGGGATGGTCCCGTGCCGTAGTTGGCGCGGTAGAGCTTGCGGTTGTGCTCCCCGCGCCTGCGGGGATGGTCCCTGGCGGGGACGGGACGGCCGATCCCAGCCCGGGTGCTCCCCGCGCCTGCGGGGATGGTCCCGACCGGCAGCCGTCGAGGAGCAGTACCCCAACGTGCTCCCCGCGCCTGCGGGGATGGTCCCAACCGGCTCACCGACGCGCAATTGGACCAGCGGTGCTCCCCGCGCCTGCGGGGATGGTCCCCGCACCAAGAACAACACCCGCGAGTACCACATGTGCTCCCCGCGCCTGCGGGGATGGTCCCCGCGAACTCGTCCTCATCGCCCGCCAGATCCTGTGCTCCCCGCGCCTGCGGGGATGGTCCTCACGGCCCCGGCGCGTACGGCATCGTGGAGCCGTGCTCCCCGCGCCTGCGGGGATGGTCCTCGGGCTACGTCAACCGCCTCAACGCCGCCCTCGTGCTCCCCGCGCCTGCGGGGATGGTCCCGTGAGCCTTCAGCGGCTCGGTGTCGACGCTGAGTGCTCCCCGCGCCTGCGGGGATGGTCCCACGCCGCCGCCGTCGCCGAGCTCCGCCAGTTCGTGCTCCCCGCGCCTGCGGGGATGGTCCCCCCAACTGGGTGGAAGAACGGCGCGCCCCGATGTGCTCCCCGCGCCTGCGGGGATGGTCCCAGCGCCACGTCCGACGTCGCCGCGGTCAGACCGTGCTCCCCGCGCCTGCGGGGATGGTCCCCGGGCCGTCAGCCTCCCCAAGATGCGCGCCCGGTGCTCCCCGCGCCTGCGGGGATGGTCCCGGATCGCGGCGCGGGCGGCCTTGACGTTCTGCGCGCTCCCCGCGCCTGCGGGGATGGTCCCTGGGACAGGTCCCATCCGGTGCGGCGCGGGCTGTGCTCCCCGCGCCTGCGGGGATGGTCCCCCCGACAACAAGGGCAAGGACACCCCGATGACCTGCTCCCCGCGCCTCCGGGGATGGTCCCTCCAGCTCGTCAAGAAGGGAGTCCTTGGTCGGGTGCTCCCCGCGCCTGCGGGGATGGTCCCACGGTGGCGGCCACGAGGAGCGCGGCGGTGAAGTGCTCCCCGCGCCTGCGGGGGTGGTCCCTACTCGGCTCGCCTCTTCGAGGACTTCCCCGCGTGCTCCCCGCGCCTGCGGGGATGGTCCCGTCGGTCATGGTGTGGATCTGCCAGGCGGTGAGTGCTCCCCGCGCTTGCGCGGATGGTCAGGCAACCGGTAACTGACCGGCTTCAAAAATGTCGAGTGGAAGGCTACGGTTCACGCGCCTCGGGCCCTCAGGGAAGAAGTCAGCGAGCGTCGCAGGCCTACCGTACTGACAGCGTTGGCCGCCCGGCGACCCGCGAGGCCACTCGATGAACGCTATGCCTAAGCGGGCGTGTGCCGCGTACTCGAATGCCGCCACTCGCCTCGATCGGCCGCTGCTGGGTACGTTCATGGTCGTGTCTGGCGCACGCCGGGTTGGTCACCCGTAGGCGTGCTCCGGTTGATCGCGCGCGACTAGGGGAGCTGGTACGGGCATGGCGGTTGACGCTGCTCGATCGGAAGAGGGGTTCACGTCGGCGAGGGCTGCGCGGGTGATGGCTGCCGCGTGCCGGGCTGCTGGACTCGACGACAGAGGCGCGGAGTTGATCAGGCTCGGGGAGAACGCGCTGTTTCGGCTGGCCTCCGTGCCGGTAATCGTCCGTGTCACCCGTGGGGAAGAGTGGTTGCCCAGGGCCCGTACCGAAGTGGCCGTGTCGCGGTGGTTGGCGGGGGAAGGGTTCCCGGCCGCTCGGATCGTCGAGGATCTGGAGCAGCCTGTTGTGATCGACGGTCATCCGGTGACCTTCTGGCACCTGATCGTTGAGGGTGACCGTAAGGCCACCTACGGGGAGTTGGGCGGCATCCTGCGGGAGCTGCACTCGCTGACCCTGCCGGAAGGTTTGGTACTTCCGTCCTTTGAGCCCTTCGACAAGCAGGAGCTGCGGCTCGACCGGGCTGTGATCCCGGATGACGACAGGGCGTTCTTGCGGAAGCGGTGGCGGGAACTGCGGGACAAGTACGCGGAGTTGCGGTTCGAGACGCCGAAGGGGCCGGTGCACGGGGATGCCCATGTGCAGAACCTCATGGTGGACGAGCAGGGGCGCGTGCTCCTCATCGACTTCGAGGCGTTCTGTTACGACCACCCTGAGTGGGATCTCATGGTGACGGCGGTGGAGCATCACAGCCTTGGCTGGCAGACAGACGAGCAGTACGCCGACTTCGTGGCTGCGTATGGGCGCGACCTGTACGACTGGCCCGGTTACGAGACGCTTCGGGGCATCCAAGAGTTCGGCATGACGACCTGGCTCATGCAGAACATTCGGGAGGACGAGGAGACCGCGGCCGAGTACCGCCGGCGCATCGCAGGTTTGCGGAACGACGATGCGCCACGGGACTGGCGGCCCTGGTAGCTACTGCTACTCGTCGTCCTCGTCCAGGCGGCTGAGGGCGTCGCGCACCTTCTCGTTGAAGGCGGCCACGGCGGGGTTCGTGACGTGCACGCTGACCTCGTTCTGGAAGTCGGTCACGTAGCGCTGGAATCGGGTGGACTGGAGGGAATCGCCGCCGTCGACTGCGAGGCTCGCGGTGGTGACGGCGGCTTCCAACTCTCCGTTGAGTAGCTGGCTTTGGGCAAGCACCATGCGGCAAAAGCCCAGAGTGCGGGCGTATTTCGGGTCGGTGTTGTCCACGGCGCGCTGCGCCTGTTCGACGGCTTCCCTGCGCATCTTGAGGTCGCGGAAGCAGTGGCAGAGTTCGCCCATGAGTTCCGCTTCGTCGAAGTAGCCGAGCCAGGCCGGGTCTTCGGCAGCGTTGGCGCGCTCGAAGTGGCGTTCGGCCTCGTTCATCGCGCGGCCTGCCCCGGTGTGGTCGCCTGCGTTGGAGAGAGCGCGGGCTTCCATCGCCGAGTTCAAGGCCATGGCGCGTGGGGTGGCTCGTCCGTGGGCGCCCTCGACGGCGGCGCGGGCGAGTTGGATGGCCTGGGCGTGGTTGCCGAGGTAGTTCGCCTGGTGGCTGAGGTTGCCCAGGATGCGGGCGCCGAACATGCGGTCGTCGATGACCTGGGATAGGCGCAGTGTGGAGGTGAGATAGCGGTGGGCGAGTCGGTGATTACCGGCGTCGTAGGCGGTCCACGCGAGTAATTGGGAGACCTCGGCGGCGGCGCCGAACAGTGCCGTGCCTACCTTCTCGGTGTAGCTCGCGTTCAGGAGGGGCAGCACTTCGTGCCGGAAGTAGTGGCGTAGTGCTTTGTGGCCGTGGCCTCCGCCGTATTTGAAGTCCAGCGCCATGAACGTTCCGGCGGCGTCTCTGATCGCCCTGACGTCACGCATGCCCACTCGTTGGTGAGCGGGTCTGTCGGCCTGGATGCCGTCGGGGCGCGCGATGATCCATGACAGGACGGCTGAGCTGAGGTCGGCCTCCGCGATGATCAGTTGGTCCGAGACCGGGGCGTCGGCGCGTTCCTGGGCGAGTCCGTCAAGGGTGGACAGGACATCCGGCACTGTCCTGGGGTAGCCGATCGGCTCCGGCGTGGTCGCCTGTGTGTCGCCGAAGAAACCGAGATCGCCGGGTGTGATGCGGCGGCCGAGTTTGGCTGACAGGACATGCGCCATGATCGCCGCTGTCTGCGGCCGGATGCTCGAGCCGTCTCGCCATCGCTTGACTGAGACATGCGTTGTGCCCAGCTCGATGCCCCGACGGTCGGCCTCGTCGGTCATGCGTTTCGCAAGGCCCTTGTTCGAGATCTTCGCTTCGTCCATGACGGCGATTAAGTGCGCGTTTGGCTCTCGGCTCATGCTCCCCTGCCAACCCGAGAATGACGGCGAGTATTCATCGTGGCACAGCAGTATCGGTCCGGGGGGTTCATTCGCGAACCCCCTTTGCCTTTGCGCGTGTTCACGTGAACCCCCTGATGAACGCTCCCGCGTCAGCTGCCCGCGCCGTTCACTGGTCGGCACAGATCGGCGGGCGAGAGGGCCCGCCAGCACTCGGGAGGGAACGCGGTGGAAGTGCGGCAGAGCAAACACGCAGCGAACGCCTCGACGGCGGGCCCTCCGCGTCACTCGGTGCACGATGCGGCCAACGGCCATTTCCGGGCGATGACGCTTTATGCGGAGGACCCGGACTGCGTGAAGGCGGCGCGGGACATGGTCGGTTCCTACCTCCGAACCTGGGGCATCGCGTACGCGGTCGATGACGCGCAGCTCATCACGTCGGAGCTGGTCGGCAACGTCGTGCACCACGCCATTCCGGATGACTGCCTGGCGGCACCTGGAGCTGGGCGCCGTATCGACGTGTGGCTCATGAACTGGCCCGGTCTGCTGGCGATCGGCGTTTCGGATGAGGACTCGTCCCCGCCCGACCTTCCGGGTGGTGAGTTCATCTCGCCGGACCTGGCGGGGGATTTCGTCGAGGCGCTGTTGCCAGACCGGGGGCGCGGCCTGCTGATCATTCAGCGTTTGGCTGACGCGCTCTGGTGGTCGCCAGGACTCAACGGCGGCGGCAAGACGGTCTGGGCTCGCCTGGACCTTGACCGGCTCTGGGCCGAGAACTCGGCCTGACAGACGCCGGGTCGCCGCCCCGATCTGCTCCCCTCGCGATCGGGAGTGGGCGGCGATCCGGTCACTGGTCGGAGTCTGACCACTCCGGCCGAAGGGGCGCGGCCTCTCGGACGTCCGGGGGCTCCCCTCCCGCGTGAGGGGCCGCGCTTCACAACCCAATACCGAGACCGGGCCACCCCATCAGCCCTGGAAAGCGAAGGGTGGCCCGGCTGGGAACACGGCGGTTCCCGGTGCCTGATGGTACCGGGGCCGTCGTGCTGCATTTGTGCCCTGGGCCAAGGAAGTTGACGATCCGTTACGTAGATCAGGGCAGAGGTGGGCAAGGTGACTGGCTTCGGTGAGGACTGGCTGAACGACGGTCTCGACGTGCCGGGCGTGGACTCCGGTCTCTGGGTGTCCGGCGTCGACTACATCGCGGCGTGGCGTGAGGCGCACGAGGCCGCTGATCGGCTCAACCGGGCGCTCCTGGGTATGGGATTCGAGCTGTCCGCCGTGCGGGCCGTGGCATCGACGGATGAGGGCGGGCGCGGGGTCGTGCGGCTGGCGGGCTGGCCCGGTGCGGTGGAGCGGCTCGCTGGGTTGCTGGAGGCGCGCACGGGTGGCGACGGTGGTGCAGCATGAGGCGTCTTCTCGCTGGTGAGCGGTGCACGTGGGCACGTCGCCGGCCGGAGAGACTTTGGGCTGGAGCTGCCATGGGGCGAGTGAACAGGGGGCCTTACGCTCGCCAGCGGATCGGGCAGTCCTTGGACCTGCCCGCAATAGCCCGATCGGCCCCCTGTTCTTCGAGGCTCGCCCCATGGTGGCTGCCTAAAGTCTCGGAGGCCGTCGACCCCCAGCCCACCACGCCCCGGCCCGCGACGGCCGGTTGTCGCCTCGACTCCCTTGGCGTGCTGCGGGTGGGGGCGTCCGGCGACCGGACGGGACCGGCGGCCACGCCGCACGCCCGGCCGGGGCGGCCGGGCGGCCCGGCGCGCCGCAGGCGCGCCCTTGAGGAAGTGAAGGGTGTTTCGACCGATTCCGGTTGCCACTCAGGCGCGGGCGCGTCGCGCGGGCTGCTTGTCAGCGGTGATCCGGTACGAGACTTCAGCGCGGTCCGCACCGACGCGGAGTTCTTCGAGGATCAGGGGCCGGTTGTCGGTGTCGTGAGTGACCCGTGCGAGGTGCAGGATCGGGGTCGCGTCCGGGAGCTTCATCGTGGCCCGCTCGTCGGGCAGTGGCATCCGGGCGCGTACTGTCTCGGACCAGCTCAGCTTGTGGCCGTCCTCGGTGAGCAGACGGTAGAACGCCGCTGGGCGCTTGCACGGCTCCTCGGCAAGCAGCGGGACGATCTCGGCGACCTCAAACGGGATCAAGGTGCGGTGCATGGCTCGTGTCCCGGTGCTCGGATCGATGAGCAGACGGTCGCAGCCGAACAGGGCTTCATCCGTGTCGAGTTGGAGCAGGTGGCCTGTGTCCTTCGTGGTGCGGGCGCGGTACGCGGCCGGGGCCTCGGCCTCTTGCCAGATGTCGCCGTTGGGCATGACGAACTTGCCCTCGGTGGTACGGCTGATGCGTCGCTCAAGGGTGAGTACGGGCTGTCCGCTGGAGCGTACGAAACTGCCCTTGCCGTGACGGACGTCGATGAGGCCTTCCGCGCGCAGAGCCGCGATGGCGTTGCGGACGGTCGGCCGCGACACCTCGTAGCGGGCCATGAGCTGTGCCTCGGACGGCAACAGGGAGTCGGGCGCGAACTCGCCGGACAGGATCGCTTCGCGGATGGCGGCGGCCACCTGCTGGTAAAGGGCGCCGGGACGCTGGATCTCCGACATCTGGGTGTCTCCGTCGGGTTGGGGTCATAGTCACGTCGCACGCGCGACATCACTCGTCAGCATAAGTAGTTGCACTCGTCCCGTACAGAGCTCCATAGTCGTAACTCGTAAGGACAAGTGACGTCAGCACTATAGCTGACGTCCCGACTGGCCAAGGAGGCCGACGAAATGCAGTCCATTCCCGTGGACACGGCACGGCTGGGCGTACTGCGGTGCGCCAACGTGCCCGAAGTGAAGTTCAGTAACTTCGAGACGCAGGAGGTGAAGAAGGACCGAGACGGCAACCCGGTGTACACCGTGGCCGTCATCGTGCGGCCGGACGGGCGGCGTATATCCGTCATCGAGATCGCCGTGAGCGGTGAGCCCCAGGGGCTCGAACCGGGCCAGGCCGTCAAGGTCACCGGACTGACGGCGTTCGTCTGGGCGATGGGCGACCGCAACGGCGTCAGCTTCCGCGCGGACGCCGTCACGCCTGCGCACGCAACTCCCGCGCAGCGCAAGGGCGGTGACGCGTGATGGGACCCATCCTGCTCGCCCTCGGCGTGGCAGCGCTGGCCTGGGTGCTCGTGGTCGGTGACCTGGTTCGCCGGCATCGCCCGGTCTGGCACTGGTACCTCGTCGGCTACATGGTGACCGCGTGCCGGGTGCTCGCGACGTGGCGCAAGGTCGCCATGCTCAATGACCTCGCGGTGTCACGTCGCCCGCCGCGCGGGCTGCTCGGGGACCTGGTGGTCAAGGGCGACCCGCTGCGCCCGGTGGCTCCCCGGATCTCGTTCCCGCGGGCTACCCGCGTGGGCCTGACCGTGACGGTGCGGCTGCACGCGGGCCAGACCCCGGCGACGTATCTGAAGGCAGCTGACGCCCTGGTGCACGCGTGGAAGGTTCACGCGGTCCGGGTCACCTCACCGGAACGCGGCCTCGTGTTGCTGACGGCGACAGCCACGGATCCGCTGGAACGCCCTGGGTTAGCCACGGCCCCGGCCGAACTCCTCTCCGCGCTCATCGGCGTCCTGGAGAGCGGCGGCGCCTGGGTGATGAACCTACGGCTCGTGCCGCACTGGCTGATCGCCGGGGCGACTCGCTCGGGTAAGTCCACGTTGCTGGCACGGCTGATCACCCAACTCGCGGGGCAGCCCGTCGCCCTGGTCGGCATCGACTGCAAGGGCGGCATGGAACTCGGCCTGTTCGCCGGGCGGTTGAGCGCGCTGGCCACGTGCAGGCGTGAGGCGGTGACCGTGCTCTCTGCCCTGGTGGTCGACATGCAAGCCCGGATGAGTGCCTGCCGGACGGCGGGTGTCCGCTCGATCTGGGAGCTGCCCGACAAGCTGCGTCCGGTGCCCGTCGTCGTGATCGTCGACGAGATCGCGGAACTCTATCTTTCCGACGGCACGCGCGAGAGCAGGGCAGAGACGGAGCAGTGCTCGACGCTCCTGCTCCGCCTCGCCCAACTCGGGGCCGCGCTCGGCCTGCACCTGGTCGTCGCCGGACAGCGCGTCGGCTCCGACCTCGGCCCCGGCGTCACCGCCCTGCGAGCGCAGCTCGGCGGCCGGATCTGCCACCGGGTCAACGACCCCGGTACGGCAGAGATGACCTTGGGCGACCTGAACAAGGACGCCGTGGCCGTCGCGCAGTCGATCACGGCGGAGGAACGCGGCGTGGCCGTGTGCACGGGACCGGACGGCGGCTGGAGCCGCGCCCGCTCCCACCTCACGCCGACCGAAGAGGCCATAGCGATCGCGCGGAAGTACTCGACCGTTGCTCCCGTACTGCCCACCCTGCACGGCGCCGTCGAGGTGCTGGAAGGAGACGACCAGTGATCAGCGAAGGAACGGCGGTCACGTTCGCGGTGATCTTCGGGATCATCACCGTCCTCCTCGTCCGCTCCCGTGATGTGCGGGCCTGGGAAGCGGTCTGCGTCGGCCTCTTCGGCCTCTACCTGGGCCAGACCCCGGTGGTCTTCACCATCCACGGACTCGTCACCTGGCTCGTCAGCGGCTTCTCCCACACCTGAGCAGAAAGGACGCACGGCCATGCCGATGCCTCGCGTGAGGTGCCCCCACTGCAAGGGCGACGGAGCCCGCAAGACCTGGACCGGACGGCTGCGGCGCTGCCGCGTCTGCCGGGGCACCGGAACCATCCGCTGAACCCCACCCCGCCTGCCGCACAAGAAAGGTGATCCCCATGACGGACCACGCGCCACCACCCACCCACCGTGCCGCCTCGGCGGCCCACCCCGGAAGGTCACCACCATCACCCCGGACTTCACCCCGGCTGACAGGCGCGCCGTCCTCGACCGCGCGGCGCGCCTGCGTCAGCTTCCCGAAGCAGACCGCGACGCAATCCGCATCGCCCAAGACCCCAAGTTCTCACGCTGGCTGGAGCAGATCACCGCCACCGGCGGCTGCTCCCACCCCATCCACCTCTCCGGCTCGACCACCACCGTGGACGGCACAACCGGCGAGATCCTGCACCACTACGACACCCGCAACGAACCCGGTGAACGCCTCCTCGTCCGTTGCCGCAACCGCCGCGCCACCGTCTGCCCGGCCTGCTCCCGCCTCCACGCCGGAGACACCTTCCACCTGGTCCGCGCGGGCCTCCTCGGCGGCAAAAACGTCCCCGCGACGGTCCGGCACCGCCCCCGGCTCTTCGTCACTTTGACCGCCCCGTCCTTCGGCCCGGTCCACCGTGCCGGAGGGGTCTGCCGTCCTCGCCGCGACGGCGGCAACTGCGAACACGGCCGCCCCCTCGGCTGCGGCACCGTGCACACTCCGGACGCCCCGGCCGTCGGCCAACCACTGTGCCCCGACTGCTACGACTACACCGCCCACGTCCTGTGGCACGCGCACGCCTCCAAGCTGTGGGACCGCTTCGTCATCGACGTCAGGCGGCGCCTGGCCTCCTCGGTCGGCCTCGTACAGTCCCACTTCGCCCGGCACGCTCGGCTGTCCTTCGCCCGCGTCGCCGAGTACCAGAAGCGGGCGGCGGTCCATGTGCACGCTGTCGTCCGCCTCGACGGGCCGGACGGGTCGGGTGACGAACCCCCGGCGTGGGCAACGACCGAATTGCTCACCGACGCCGTGCGCGCCTCTGCCCGCCGCGTCCTGGTCCGCTCGCCCTACAGCCCGGCCACGGGTGAGCTGGCCTTGCGCTGGGGTGCGCAGGTCGACGCGCGGCCGCTGCGCAGTAAGGGCGACGGCCCTGATGACGATGCGGTGGCCGCGTACGTCGCGAAGTACGTCACCAAGGGAGCCAGCGAGACAGGCGCCGGCCTCGACCACCCACTCACCGCCTGGGCAGACATCGAGTCGGCCCCCGTCAGCACACACGTCCGCACCCTCATGCGGGCCTGCTGGCGCTTCGGCGGCCTCCCCGAGTACGAACCCCTCCGCCTCCGGGCCTGGACACACACCCTCGGCTACCGGGGCCACATCCTCACCAAGTCCCGTGCCTACTCCACTACTTACGCGGCCTTACGCGCCCAACGCGCCGATCACATGGGCCACGGCGACGGGCCCGACGCGATCACCGAACGGCAGTGGCGCTACGTCGGCTCCGGCCACACCCCTGGCGCTGCCCTCATAGCCGCTGGAATCGCCGACGACCTAGCAGAGTCGCGACGGCTCTACGTCGAGGCGGTGCAAGGGGCGACAGGGGGGTGGAGCCGATAACGCCTCTGCCCGAGCCTGAGAGCTCCAGGGATGACGGGACCAAGAACCTGATCGAGAGTGAGATCGTGATTGTGGATGAAGACGGCACGGAAAGACCGTTTGACGCCGAGTCGTGGTTCGAGTGAGACACGAAGCCGCCTCCCCCGAAGCTGGGGAAGGCGGCTAATTCGTGTGCGGGCCGGACTAGGGTCAGAGGGCGTCGGCGAAGTCGTCCTCACGGATCACGAGGCGCTCGCGTACATCCTTCGGGATCAGCAGGCGAAGGTGCACCTTCGGGGCTCGGACCTTCGGCACCTTCGTACGGGTGACCTCACACCGGATGCCGACTCGGTACAGGTCTGCGGCCATGGCTTCCATGCCACCTTCCTGCCAGTGCTCACGGAACGTCTTGCCTCCGTGGACGTTGACCCATCGGTCCTTCGCCGTCTCGGGGTCGATGGCTTCGAGTTCTCCGATGAGTTTGTCGAGCGTCGCTTCTGCCTGCTCCTTCGTGAACCGGGTCTTCGTGTATCGGCCTCCGGGTTCGAGTTCCTTCATGTACAGCGCGATGGACTCTTGCAGACGTTTGATCTCTCGGCGTACTTCGGCACCCTCGGCGTACTGGCGCACCTGCACCGGGAAGTCGCCGAGGACCTTGAGCACGTCTTCTACCAGGCGCTCGTAGACCCGGTCGGGGTTGGGCGCTCCGAGTCCGCCACTCTTGCAGTTGCGGCATCGGAGATACCGGTAGGTCCCCCAGGTGTTGTTCGTGATCTGCACGGTCATGTTCGTCTTGCAGTCAGCGCACAAGAGGACGCCAAGGAACTGAGTCGCTCCGCCGACGCGGCGCGGGGGCTGGTTCTTCTTACGCTTGTCGAGGGCGGCGCCGAGCGTCTCGAACTCCTCCTCGGTGAAGATCGGGGGACCAACCTTGATCGGCCTGCCCTCCTTGCCGAGAACAGGCTTCGAGCGCCGTTGCCCTCCCTGCTTGTCCTCCTCTACTCGGTAGCCAAGGAGTGCAGGGTTACGGAGGCGGCGGTGCAGTGTTGCCACTGTGAGCCCTTGGCTCATGAGGCCGGAGCGCTTTAGGCACCGCACCATGAAGCGGGCGGAGCGCCCTCGAAGCGCCATGCGCCGAGCCCAGTGCAAAGCCTTGTACGCGTCGGGATCGATGACGAGCTTGGGCTTGCCCGAACCGTCTTCACCTGTGACGTAGCCGTACGCCGGCTTGCCAATGATCCACTCTTCCTGGGTCTTCGCGTAGTCCCACAGGCTTGCGACGCGGGTGGAGGTGTTGGCCGATTCGATCTCAGCGATACCGCCGATGATCGTGACCATGATCTTTCCAGCTGTTGTTGTGAGATCAAGGCTGTCGTGCTTCGAGACCAGGTTCTTCCCGCGCTTCAGACTCCACTCGATCATCGTCGAGAGATCAGAAAGGCGCCGAACGAAGCGATCCAACTTCCAGAACAGCAGCTCGTCGAACTCGGGGGAGCGGTTGTTCAGCCAGTCCCCGAGCTCCTTCCTCTTCCACGGTGGCACCTTTGTCGCCGACACGTTGAGATCGGAGGCGACGCCGACGACTCGACAGCCGCGCTCTCTGGCGAGGATGCGTAGGTCAAGCTCTTGCCGTACGGGCGATGTGCTTTCGTCCGTCAGTACAGACAGGCGGATGGATAAGAGGGCCCGCGGCGCGTCCTCGGGTAGTAAGGCCTCTGCCTGCTTCAGCTCCTCCAGGAGCGCGAGATCCGCGTCAGTCCACTCGGCCTCGACCGAGTACTGCCTCTGGTCGGCCGCCGTGCGCTTACGTGTACGTGTCACCATGCCTGCGACCGTAGAGCTGGTTTTAAGCGTGTGTCCATATGCCCGCAGATGGACACTTCCATTCAAATCGGCCCGACTGGTAAGAAGTTGCTGCCGCTCACGGTGAAGAACGCGGGTCCGACGCCGGCGGGGAGTGGGCACTCGCATTGAGGAGCCGGCTGTGGGGGATGAGGCGGCTCGCGAGGGCGTCAGAAGGTTTCTGGCTGGGCTCCGCGTCGGGGACGTCTGTCACGGGACGGTCGCTGGGGTCTCCCAGTCCGAGATGTCGGTGACCCTGGACGGTTTCCCTGGCCACCCGCTCGGTTCGGTGGGGTGGTCGGACGGTTCCTGGCAGCGGAGCTTTGCCGACGTGGCTGTGGTCGGACGGAGCATCACCGGTGAGGTGATTGCTGTGGATGTGGATGCCGGCCGGGTGCGGCTGTCGACGGCGGCTACCGAAAACCCGGAACTGTGGGCGTTCCTCAAGAGGCTTCGCCCTGGTGAGCTCGTGGCCGGCACAGTGGCGGCGATCGAGACGTTCGGGGTGTTCGTGGCGCTGGACGAGGGGCCCGACCATCCGGTCTATCCCGGCGTCGGGTTCATCACCCATCCCGAGCTGTCGTGGCGCCGTTTCGAGGAGGCGTCCGAGGTCGTTGAGATCGGGGAGCGGGTGTCGTGCGTGTTCTTGCAGTTCGACACCTGGAACGGGGAGGCCCGGCTTTCTCTGCGGGATGCTCGGCCGGACCCCTTCCTGGGGTTCGCCGAAGGCATGGAAGTGGGCCAGAGACTGAGCGGGCGGGTGACCAAGCTGCTCCCGTTCGGCGTCTTCGTTCAGGTCGCCGATGGCCTTGTGGGCCTGGTGCATGTCTCCGAGTTGAGTGCGGTGCCTGTAACGGCGCCGGAGGAAGTCGTAAAGATCGGCGACCAGTTGACGGTCCTCGTCACGGGCGTCGACAGAGAACGACGCCGGCTGTCGCTGTCTCTGCGACGAGCTTGAGCGGCGGGAGCTCGGAATGCCTGCAGCGGAACAGGTGTCCAGAACAGTGGTCCGGTGCCGACTGCGAGGAAGAGCTGCCGTCATGAAAATGAGTCTGAGGGCTGGTCCCGAAGCAGTACTCGGCTGTCTCTCGGGGGATGGGGTTGGGTTGGATCTCGATGCGTCCGAAGCCGCCGCTGGTGAGGCGGTAAACGCCCCGGTAGTCGCTTTCGCGCTCGGTGAAGTTGGCTTCGAGGAGATCGGTGACTAGCCGGACGAGTTCGCTCGTCGAGTGGACGTCTGTGCCGTAGGTGTCGTATGCGGTCACCGGTCGACCCTATGGCGCGAGGTCAGAATCGGTGAGGGCTGGGGCTCTGGTGCGAGCGGCCTTGGTGGGGTCGCTCGATTCGTGTGTCGTCACCTGAGTGGCCGCTCTGGTTCGCCGTGGGTGTCCTGGCTTCCTAGCGTTGCGGTATTCGCTGCGGAGGAGGTTCGTATGCCGGGGAGTGATCCATCGGTGGGCGGAGGTCCGGAGGGCGGTCCGCAATGGGGGCCCCGCCCGGAAGGTTCCCCGCCGCCTGCCGGGACGTGGGGGCCTCCTCCAGGGCCGCCGCAGAAGAAGGGCCGGGGGCGGGGCTGCCTCTGGGGGTGTGCCGGGGCCGTGGCGGCCGTGATCGTCATCTTGGTGGTCGTGCTGGTGGTGGCAGTCGGGGGCAGCGACGACAGCACCACACCTGCGCCGAGCGCGACCGCCACCCCCAAGGCATCTCCGGGGCAGGCGAAGAAGCCTGCGAGCGAACGAGCCGATCTGATCAGTTTCCGGTTGGACGACCGATCGACAGCCGATATCGCCGATATCTGGGTCGTTTGGACCATCAAGAACAGCAGCGGAGAGAAGTCCGACTACTCATGGCAATGGGAGGCGGTCGACGCCGGTGGCACTCGCCTGGAGAACGGTTCGGAACTGGAGACCGACGTGAAACCCGGCCAGACGGCCCGGGGCGAGGGCATCACGACGCTCAAGAGCGTCAAGGGGATCAAACTCAACATCACCCGCTTCGACCGCACCGCCAGTTACTGAACCGCACAGATCGCGCGTGCTAGGGCAGCTGTTGCGCCAGGCCCACGATGATGCCCTCCGGGCCGCGGAGGTAGCAGAGGAGATAGGTGTCCTCGTAGCGGGCGATCTCGCCGACGAGTTCGGCGCCGTGGGGGCGCAGGCGGGCGATGGTGTCCTTGAGGTCGTCCACGGCGAACATGACGCGGTGCGTGCCCAGGATGTTGTGCGGCTTGTCGCGCGGCTCGGTGGTGATCGCTGTGGGGTTGAGGTACTTCGCCAGTTCGAGCCGGCCGTGGCCGTCCGGGGTCCGGACCATCGCGATCTCGCAGCGCACCCCGTCCAGTCCGGTGCACTGGTCGGCGAAGGCGCCCTCGACCTGCGCCCTGCCCTCCAGCTCCATACCGAGTTCCAGGAAGAACGCCACGGCGGCGTCCATGTCCTCGACGACGATGCCGACGTTGTCCATCCGCTGAATCGCCATGCCAGGTTTCTCCTTCGTACGTGTGCGGCCATCGGCGGCCGCTGACGTCCCTGGGACGGAGCCGGCGGCGCGTTCTCGACATGCGTTTGCCGCTGCCCCGCCACATCGGCAGCGGCATACTGGCAGACATGAATACGGATCCGCTGGATGCGGGACACGTTTCAGCGGACGCTGTCGCCGACGAGCGGGAGCGTCAGGCCGATGAGCGGCAGCGCGTCGCTGACGAGCGGGAGCGCCAGGCCGACGACCGCGAGCAGCGGCTCGCCGCGTGGGAGACCCGGTTGGACACTCAGGCCCGTGCGCAGAACCGGGCGATCCCCAGCCACCGGCAGCGTTCGTACGAGGCGATCGAGCGGGCCCGGGGACTGGTGGAAGCCAGCCGGGAGCGGCTAGACCGCAATGCGGCGGCGCTGCGCCGCGCGGATGCGCGCGACGAGCGGGAGCAGCGCATCGTCGACGGCGAGGCGGCCGACACCCGGCAGCGACAGGCCGACGAGAGGCCGTCCGCGCAACAAAGCGCTCCCGAAGACAGGGCGTGACCCCTACACCTGCACCGGCGCCGACTGTCCGCGCGTCGTTACGGTGATCGTATGACTCCCGAGTCCACCCCATCCGCAGACATCGCTTCCATGCCCACGGCCGAGTTCGGGTTTCCCGGGCCGCTGCGGGACCAGCTCGTCGGAGCGATCCTCAACGGTTCCAAGACGTCCACGACGGGACTGGTCGTCGACTACGAGCACGAGGGAGAGGCTCTTCCGGAGGTCGGGGACCGTTGCGTGGTCGTCGACTCGGACGAGCGTCCCGTCGCCGCCATCGAGGTGACCGGCGTGCGCGTCGTACCGCTGGCGGAGGTGGATCTTGCCCACGTGGTGGACGAGGGGGAGGGGGACACCAGCGTGGCCGAGTGGCGGGCGGGGCATGAGCGGTTCTGGCACAGCGAGGAGGTGCGGGGGGCCCTGGAGGACCCCGGCTTCACGGTGGACGATACGACGCCGGTGGTTCTGGAACGCTTCCGCCTCGTCGAAGACCTTCGCCTCGGCGATTGAGCCCACCTCACCGGTGCCGCCTACCGCGTAGCGTTCCAGGCGTCCGAGCCCTGGCCCTGCCCCTGTCCGGAGGGGCCACCGGCTACCAGTCGATCCCGGCCGGTACGAAGGGCTCGTTCTCCGGTGCCTCTTTACGGGCCTGCAGAAGTCGCTCGGCGGGAGCGCCAACCGGTACGCGCAGTGGGGGCTCGGGCCGTTCCACGGTGTCGGCCACCGCGGCGGCCACCTCCTGCGGCGTGATCAACTTGCCGCGCAGTGCGGGGAGTTGGTCGTAGAGGGGGGCGTAGGGGTCGTCCTCGCGCAGGAACACTCCGGCGCGCTCGGCGCCGCCGGAGGAGACGGCGCCGGGCTGTACGACGCTGACCTTGATGCCGAAGTGGCCCGTCTCGATGGCCAGTGTCTCGGCGAGCGCCTCCAGGGCCCATTTGCTGGCGCCGTACGGCCCGACCATGGGCAGCACCAGCCGCCCCTGGATGCTGGAGACGAAGACCAGGCGACCCGCTCCCCTTTCGCGCATGGCGGGCAGCACGGCCTGTGCCACCCGGAGCGCCCCCAGCGTGTTGAGCTGGAAGAGCCGGTCGACCTCGGCGAGCGGGACGCTCTCCAGGGGCGCGCGCACGGTTTCCCCGGCATTGCTGATCAGTACGTCGACGTCACCGGCGTCCTTGACGGCCCGGTCGACGGACTCCTGGTCGGTGACGTCGAGACGCAGGCGCTGGTCGACGGGCAGGTCGGCCAGGGTCTCCGGGCGCCGGGCGGTGGCGACGACCCGGTGGCCCCGGTGCGCCAGTTCGAGGGCGATGGCCCGTCCTATGCCCTTGGACGCGCCGGTGATGAGTACGGATGACGTGGGTGACATGGGTGACCTCCGGTCGGCGCAAGCCGATTCGCTCGGTTCAGTGAATGAACTGTTCCTGGTGGGGACCGTAGCACAGTAGGTTCAATGATTGAACTGGAGTGGGTACCGGCTCACGGGCAAAGGCGTCGCGCTCTGGCCCACCGCGATCCGGTGTCCAATTCATTTCTCGAAGTCAACTTGCAAAAATGAAGTGTTCGGGCTTACGGTCGCTGTCATAAGCGACCGCTGCTGATTGCCCGAAGGAAGAAGATCGCCATGTCCATTTCCCTGTTCGGCACCACCTTCGACGCCCGTGACGCCAAGGTCGTAGCGACCTTCTGGGCCGAGGCCCTCGGGCGCAGCGTCGACGACGGCGCCGACGAGACCAGTGCGAGTGTCGCCGCGGACCCGGCCGTCGCCGGATCGCGCATCGGGTTCCGTCAGGTCCCCGAGGACAAGAAGGTCAAGAACCGGATGCACTTCGACTTCGTCACCACGGACTTCGACGCCGAGGTGACCCGGCTGACCGGTCTGGGCGCCACCAAGCTCAACGAGGTCGACGCCGGCCTGCACTACGCCACCTTCGCCGACCCGGAGGGCAACGAGTTCGACGTCATCGCAGCCTGAATCACCCTTGGCCCCCGGCCCGCCTTCTGGCCCGGCCGGGGGCCGCGCCCGGACGGAGAAGGGCGCTTGCGCGGAAGTCGCCATAGTCTGACGGCATCACGTGTTCTTCCTCACCCGTCGAACATGCGCCACCGTCGCCCACCGGAGGGCCGATGACTGAGTCGAGCGATCTCCTCACCACGGCACGGCAGCAACACCTGGCGTACTACCGGACGTTGAGCGAGCACCTCCCCGAGCTGGACGGTGACGTGATCGCCGCGGCGCACCAGGCCATCCGCGCCCTGACGTCGCCCCGCCCGGACGCCACCGTGCCGGTGCCCGTCTCCGCCTATGCGCCGGTGATCGAGGCGGTCGCGGCCGCCGTCGAGTACTGCGAGTTCACCGGGCACGGGGAGGGCGTCCGTTACTACAGGTACTGGCACGCACTGCTGCTCGCCGATCAGACCCTGGGCGAGTGACCGATCAGGGATCCATGGGCGCGACCGCGGCGTCTAGCTACGTATGGACCCGCAGAAGCCGCCCGCCGAGCCGCCGGAACACCAGCCCGTACGACAACACCAGCCCGTACGACAGGCGCAGCCCGAGGGATGCCTCGTCGTCGCGATCCGCCTTCCGGTGCGGATCGTCGTACTCGTGCTGGTCCTGCCGGTGCGCATGGTCTGGGACGCGCTCGTCGTCGCGGGGCGCTTCCTGAAGGACACCGTGCTGCGGCCGCTCGGACGGGGGCTGCAGTGGCTCGCGCGGGCCCTGCTCGTCCGGCCCTTCGTCGGGCTGTGGCGCTACGTCGTCGTGCCTGTCGGCAGGGCGCTCGGCCGGCTCGGGCACGTGCTCCTCGTCGTACCTCTCGGCTGGCTGTACCGCTGTGTGCTGACCCCTCTCGGACATGGCCTCATGTGGCTGTACGCGCGTGTGCTGACGCCTCTCGGCCACGCCGTGATGTGGGCGCTGCGCGGGATCGGGAAGGGCCTTGCCCTCCTCGGGGCCGGACCCGCCCTCCTGGCGACCGGTGCGTACGCCGCCGTCAAGTGGCTCGCGCGGTACTTGCTCGTCGTCCCCGCCACCTGGCTCCACCAGCAGGTGCTGGCGCCGGTGGGGCGGGCGATCGCCTGGTGCGCCAGGGGGCTCGCGCACCTCGTGGGCCTGCTCGCCACCGGCATCGGGATCGGCCTGTACTGGATCCTGCGCGTCCTCCTCGTCCTGCCCGCGCTCGCCCTGTGGCGCTGGGTCCTCGTGCCCGTCGGACACGTCCTGGCCGTCGTCGGGCGCGAGGTCGGGCAGGCCCTCGGACATGCCTGGCGGGTCGCCGGACGGATCTCGCTCGCCGTGGGGCGGGCGCTGGGGACCCTCTTCCGGTGGATCTTCGTCGAGCCCGTGCGGTGGGCCTGTCGGACCGTGCTCACCCCCGTCGGTCATGCCGTGCGGGACGTCGTGCTGCGCCCCGCCGCCCAGGCCGCGCGCGGCGTGGCACGCGCGACCAGGATGGCCCTGGCGTCGGCCCGGGAGTCGGTACGGCAGGCCCGCGCCGACTTCCGCCGGATGCTCTTCGGTACCCCCGTGCCGGCCACGACACCGGAGCCCGTGCCGATCGAAGCCGGGGAGCCGCTGTCGGTCGAAGCCGGAGAGCCGTTGCCCGTCGAGGCTGTGGACCGGCGGGAACCTGTGGGCCCCGCGGCACGTACTCTTGGTAGAGGTACGACCGCTCTCACGAAGGACTGAACGACACTGGGCAAGCGACAGCCCGAAGGCCCGCCGCCCGCACCCGCGGTGCAGCGCATCCGACTGCGCTACACCAAGCGCGGCCGCCTCCGGTTCACCAGCCACCGTGACTTCCAGCGCGCCTTCGAGCGTGCGCTGCGCCGCGCCGAGGTGCCGATGGCGTACTCGGCGGGGTTCACGCCGCATCCGAAGGTGTCGTACGCCAATGCCGCACCCACCGGCACGGGCAGTGAGGCGGAGTATCTGGAGATCGCCCTCACCGAGGCGCGGGATCCGGAGCGGCTGAGAGCGCTGCTCGACGAGTCGCTGCCCGCCGGGCTCGACATCGTCGACGCGGTCGAGGCACGCGTCTCCGGACTCGCCGACCGGCTCACCGCTTCCGTGTGGGAGCTGCGGCTGGACGGCGTGGACCCGGCCGAGGCGGAGCGCGCCGTGGCGGCCTTCAACGCCGCCGGGACGGTCGAGGTGCAGCGCAAGACCAAGAACGGCATCCGCGCCTTCGACGCCCGCTCGGCGGTTGCACAACTGGAAACGCACAGTTCGACGGCTGATAGGCCGACCGACCAGCCCTGTGCGATACTGCGGCTGGTTGTTCGGCACGTGACGCCTGCCGTACGACCCGACGACGTCCTGTCCGGTCTCCGCGCCGTGGCCGACCTGGCGCCGCCGGTCCCCGCAGCGGTGACCAGGCTGGCGCAGGGGCTGTTCGATGAAGAGACCGGCACGGTGACCGACCCGCTCGCGCCTGACCGCGAGGCGGCGACGGCCCTACCCATGGCCGACTCCGCTGCCGCCGCGAAGGCGCCGGCGTAAGGAAGGTCCCGCGAAGGACGGTCGTCGAAGCGCCGCCCTCGTACTCGGGAGCCACCTGGGTCGGGCAGCGCACTGACCACAAGACTTTCGCCAGGCCGTGCACACGAGGTGTACGGAACCGGCGAGACAGGACACAGAGAGCTCCCGAGCGGCGCCCGCGCCCCGGACGGCGGCACTGCGCATCGCGCGAGCCGCGGACGTCACCGGCCATCTGCCGGACCAGGTGCGGCGCCCGGGAGCCTGACGGGAGAAATGCCCGCATGCTCGAACCGACCGAACCCGCCGAGGGTTCCGAACTGAACACTCCGAGCGACACCTTGCCGCCGCGTCGTCGGCGCCGTGCCGCTTCCCGCCCGGCGGGACCGCCCGCCGCGGCTGCCTCCGAGACCCCGGAGGAGATCGTCACGCCGGCCATACCGTCCGACGACGATCAGAAGGCCGATGAGGACGAGACCGCTGAGGCCGTCGAGACCGATGAGGCCACAGCGGCTGAAGAAGCCGTAGCGGCCGAACCCGCCGAGGAGGCCGCACCGGCGCGTACGCGTCGCCGTGCGACCCGTCGTGCGTCCGCGCCCGCCGGGACGCCCGCTGCCGCAGACGCGGTCGAGGCTGTCGCACCCGCCGCCCCTGAGGAGGCCGAGGAGACTCCGGCCGTGGCGGGGACTGCCGCCGAGCCCGAGACCGCCGAGGAGGCCGCTCCGCCGCGCACCCGTCGCCGTGCCACGCGCCGTGCGTCCGCGCCCGCCGGGGCACCTGGGACGGTCGAGACGGCCGCCGCCGAGGACACCGAGGCAGCTGCCGCCGCCGAGACCGCCGCCGCGCCCGTGGAGAGTGCCGAGTCCGGTGAGCCGGCCGAGGACGCCGCTCCGCGCCGTACCCGCCGTCGTGCCACGCGCCGTACGGCCGCGCCCGCCGAGGAGGCGGCCGTGACCGCCGCCGAGGACGCGAGTGACGAGAAGGCGGACGAAAAGGCGGACGAGGCGCCCGCGGTCAAGGCGGACGAGAAGACCGCCGACAAGAGCGCCGAGAAGACCGACGACGAGGCCGCCCCGCGGCGCACCCGCCGTCGTACCGCCCGTAAGGCCGCGACCGGGTTCGCCGAGCCCGCCGCACAGCACGCCCGGGCCGCAACCACCGCCGATGCCGCCGAGGAGGCCGACGTCGCCGAGAGCGAGGAGTTGCGCAAGCCGTCGCGGCCCGCCGTGGCCGTCTTCCAGGCCCCGGTGTTCACCGAGCCGAAGTTCCAGACGCCGGAGCGGGCCGCCGCCGAAGCGGCTGCCGAGGCCGGTACGGTCGCGGAGCCCGAGGAGGTCCCGGAGGAGCGGCCCGGCACCAAGCGCCGTCGCCGTCGCCGGGGCGGGACGTTCGGCGAGGAGGGCGAGACGCAGGCCGCCGAGACCGCCGAGACCGCCGCGTCCGCCGCGTCCGCCGCGCCCGTCGACTCCGCCGACGACGAGCCGGAAGAGGCGGACGACCAGGCCGAGGACAGCGCCGAGGGCGACGAGTTCGAGGAGACCGGTTCGCGCCGTCGCCGTCGCCGCGGTGGCCGCCGTCGCCGTCGGGGCGAGACCGCCGAGTCCGCCGGCGAGGACGACTCGGAGGACGCCGAGGAGACCGCCGCCGCACAGGCCGCGCAGGACGCCGAGGACACCGCCGAGCAGGTCGAGGAGGACGACGAGGACGAGGCCGGCGACAGCGGCGGCTCCTCCTCCAGCAGCCGCAGGCGCCGCCGTCGGCGCCGTCGCTCCGGCGACTCCGCCGACACCGAGCCCGGCGATGGCGACCCCGAGCGCACCGTCGTCAAGGTCCGTGAGCCCCGCCCGAAGCCCGAGCCGTCCGACGAGGTGCAGTCCATCAAGGGCTCGACCCGTCTGGAGGCCAAGAAGCAGCGCCGCCGCGAGGGCCGCGAGCAGGGGCGCCGCCGCGTCCCGATCATCACCGAGGCCGAGTTCCTGGCCCGCCGCGAGGCCGTCGAGCGCGTGATGGTCGTGCGCCAGCACGGCGAGCGCACGCAGATCGGCGTCCTGGAGGACGGCGTGCTCGTCGAGCACTACGTCAACAAGGAGCAGGCCACCTCCTACGTCGGCAACGTGTACCTGGGCAAGGTGCAGAACGTCCTGCCGTCGATGGAGGCCGCCTTCATCGACATCGGCAAGGGCCGCAACGCCGTCCTGTACGCCGGCGAGGTCAACTTCGAGGCGCTGGGAATGGCCAACGGCCCGCGGCGCATCGAGTCCGCCCTGAAGTCCGGCCAGTCCGTCCTCGTCCAGGTGACGAAGGACCCGATCGGGCACAAGGGCGCCCGGCTCACCAGCCAGGTCTCCCTGCCCGGACGCTACCTCGTGTACGTGCCCGAGGGCTCGATGACCGGCATCAGCCGCAAGCTGCCCGACACCGAGCGGGCCCGGCTGAAGAGCATCCTCAAGAAGGTCGTCCCCGAGGACGCGGGCGTCATCGTGCGCACCGCCGCCGAGGGCGCGAGCGAGGACGAGCTGCGCCGGGACGTCGAGCGGCTGCAGGCGCAGTGGGAGGACATCCAGAAGAAGTCGAAGAGCGGCAACGCGCCGACGCTGCTGTACGGCGAGCCGGACATGACGGTCCGGGTCGTCCGCGACATCTTCAACGAGGACTTCTCCAAGGTCGTCGTGAGCGGCGACGAGGCCTGGTCGACCATCCACGGGTACGTCGCGCACGTCGCGCCCGACCTGGCCGACCGGCTGTCGAAGTGGACCTCCGAGGTCGACGTCTTCGCCACGTACCGCATCGACGAGCAGCTCGCCAAGGCCCTGGACCGCAAGGTCTGGCTGCCCAGCGGCGGTTCGCTGGTCATCGACCGGACCGAGGCGATGGTCGTCGTCGACGTCAACACCGGCAAGTTCACCGGCCAGGGCGGCAACCTCGAGGAGACCGTCACCAGGAACAACCTGGAGGCGGCCGAGGAGATCGTCCGTCAGCTCAGGCTGCGCGACCTCGGCGGCATCATCGTCATCGACTTCATCGACATGGTGCTGGAGTCCAACCGGGACCTCGTGCTGCGGCGCCTCCTTGAGTGCCTGGGCCGGGACCGGACCAAGCACCAGGTCGCCGAGGTGACCTCGCTGGGCCTGGTGCAGATGACCCGCAAGCGGGTCGGCCAGGGCCTGCTGGAGTCGTTCTCCGAGACCTGCGTCCACTGCAACGGCCGCGGTGTCATCGTGCACATGGAGCAGCCCACCTCCTCCGGTGGCGGCGGCAAGCGCAAGAAGCGCGGTCGTGGCGGCGACACGCACGTCCACGAGCACGAGGGCGCGGCTGCCGTCGAGGCACCCGAGGCCGCCGAGGAGACCGAGGCCGAGGTCGCCGCCGAGGTCGCGGCGCCGGTCGCGCTCGCCGAGCCCGCGTACGCCGTGGACGAGGAGCTCTACAACAGCGCCGCAGAGGCGGAGGCCGCGGCGGGCCGTGGCCGTTCGCGCCGCCGCGCGAGCCGCCGGGCATCGGCCCCGGCGGGTGCGCCGAGGCGCGAGGAGACCAGGAGCGAGCGCGCCGGGGGCGAGGACAAGAAGCGCGAGGAGCCGAAGTCCGAGGCGCCGACCGCTCAGGACGTCACCGCCGAGGCCGAGGTGGAGCGTCCGGTGCAGCCGGAGCGGGCCGCCGAGGCGCTCGCCGAGCCCGCCGCCGTCGAGGACGTGGTCGTTCCCACCGAGGCCGCGCAGGCCCCGGAGGAGTCCGCACCCAAGGGGCGTACGCGCCGTCGGGCCACCCGCAAGGTGTCCGCGCCGGCCGGTTCGCCCGCGGGGGCCGAGGCCTCCGTGGTGACGATCACCGAGTCCGCACCGGTCGCCGACGCGGACACCGCCGCCGAGCCGGCCGCTGCCGCGCCGAGCGAGGCGCAGTCCGAGGCCCCGGCCCCGAGCGCGGCCCCGGCCCGTCCGCGGCGCCGTGCCGTGCGCAAGGAGGCCGCGCCCACCGCGTCCGTCGAGGAGGCCGTCACGGTCGTTCCGTCGGGCACGGCGGACGAGGCGCCGGCCCCGGCGGAGGACGCCGAGGAGGCGGCTCCGGCCAAGAAGACGGCCCGTAAGACGGCCAAGAAGGCCACCGCCAAGAAGGCCGCGACCAAGAAGACCGCGGCGAAGAAGACGGCGGCCAAGAAGGCCACGGCCAAGAAGGCGACGAAGACCGCCAAGACGGCCGCGGCCAAGACGACGGCGAAGAAGGCGGTCTCGGCCGCCGCCGACGAGAGCTGAGCTCTCGGCGCAGCCCGAGCAGTAAGCGTGCGGCCGGTCCCTGTGACCGGCCGCACGTCTGCGGGGCTCGGCCCGGTTTGACCCCCTCGCCACCGGCCCCGTAACCTTGACCCTCGGTGTGTCCGCTGTTGAGGACGCACCACATCCTCGTAAACCTCTTCCTCCAGAGCATCGGGTGCCTCGCACCAACCGCCGCGGAGAGGCCGGACGCGTGCCGGACGGCTGGACTGCGAGGGTGCCGTTCCCGAGCGAGAGAGTGAGATCCGCGTGTACGCCATCGTGCGCAGCGGTGGTCGCCAGCACAAGGTTGCTGTCGGCGACATCGTTGAGGTTGACAAGATTTCCACTGCCAAGGTTGGCGACACGGTCGAGCTCTCGACCCTGCTCGTTGTCGACGGCGACGCTGTGACCAGCGACCCGTGGGTGCTGGCCGGCATCAAGGTCCAGGCCGAGGTCGTGGACCACCACAAGGGCGTCAAGATCGACATCCTTCGCTACAAGAACAAGACCGGTTACCGCCGTCGCCAGGGCCACCGCCAGCAGTACACGGCGATCAAGGTCACTGAGATCCCCACGGCTGCGAAGTAAGGGACTGAGGAGAAATGGCACACAAGAAGGGCGCATCGTCCACCCGGAACGGTCGCGACTCCAATGCCCAGCGGCTCGGCGTGAAGCGCTTCGGCGGTCAGGTCGTCAACGCTGGTGAGATCCTGGTCCGCCAGCGCGGCACCCACTTCCACCCCGGTGCGGGCGTCGGCCGTGGCGGCGACGACACGCTGTTCGCGCTGAACGCCGGTGCGGTGGAGTTCGGTACCCACCGCGGCCGCAAGGTCGTGAACATCGTTCCGGTCGCCTGAATCCCAGGCACCTGACCGGAAGCTCTCGCGAGGCGGACCTCACTTCCCTGGTGGGAAGCGGGTCCGCCTTTCGCGTGTTGACCTGGTAAGACCCGTAAGCAACTGGAGGCACATCCCATGACCACCTTCGTGGACCGCGTCGAATTGCACGTCGCCGCGGGTAACGGAGGCCACGGCTGTGCCTCCGTCCACCGTGAGAAGTTCAAGCCGCTCGGCGGACCCGACGGCGGCAACGGCGGGCGCGGCGGCGATGTGATCCTCACCGTCGAGCAGTCCGTGACCACGCTGCTCGACTACCACCACTCCCCGCACCGCAAGGCCACCAACGGCAAGCCCGGCGAGGGCGGCAACCGCTCCGGCAAGGACGGCCAGGACCTGGTGCTGCCGGTACCGGACGGCACCGTGGTGCTGGACAAGGCCGGCAACGTCCTCGCCGACCTGGTCGGACAGGGCACCTCCTACGTAGCCGCACAGGGCGGCCGCGGCGGGCTCGGCAACGCCGCGCTGGCCTCGGCACGGCGCAAGGCGCCCGGCTTCGCGCTGCTCGGCGTGCCGGGCGATCTGCAGGACATCGTCCTGGAGCTGAAGACCGTCGCCGACGTGGCGCTCGTGGGATACCCGAGCGCGGGCAAGTCCTCGCTGATCTCGGTGCTGAGCGCCGCCAAGCCGAAGATCGCCGACTACCCCTTCACCACGCTGGTGCCCAACCTCGGTGTCGTGACGGCCGGTTCGACCGTGTACACCATCGCGGACGTGCCCGGACTGATCCCCGGCGCCAGCCAGGGCAAGGGCCTCGGTCTCGAGTTCCTGCGCCATGTGGAGCGGTGCAGCGTGCTGGTGCACGTGCTGGACACGGCGACGCTGGAGTCCGAGCGGGACCCCGTCTCCGACCTCGACGTCATCGAGGAGGAGCTCAAGCAGTACGGCGGGCTCGACCGGCGGCCGCGGATCGTCGTCCTGAACAAGATCGACGTACCGGACGGCAAGGACCTCGCCGAGATGGTGCGGCCGGACCTGGAGGCGCGGGGCTACCGCGTCTTCGAGGTGTCCGCCGTCGCCCATCTCGGGCTGAAGGAGCTGTCGTTCGCGCTGGCCGACCTGGTCGCGAAGGCGCGGGCCGCGCGGCCCGCGGAAGAGGCGACGCGCATCGTCATCCGGCCCAAGGCCGTGGACGACGCGGGCTTCACCGTCACGCGCGAGGAGGCCGACGGGGAGCCGCTGTTCCGGGTGCGCGGCGAGAAGCCCGAGCGCTGGGTGCGGCAGACCGACTTCAACAACGACGAGGCCGTGGGCTATCTGGCCGACCGCCTCAACCGCCTCGGTGTGGAGGAGGAGTTGATGAAGGCGGGCGCCCGGTCCGGCGACGGTGTGGCCATCGGACCCGAGGACAACGCGGTCGTCTTCGACTGGGAGCCGACGGTGATGGCCGGCGCGGAGATGCTGGGCCGCCGCGGTGAGGACCACCGCTTCGAGGCACCCCGTCCCGCGGCGCAGCGGCGCCGGGACCGGGAGGCGGAACGCGACGAGTCCAGTCGGGAGTTCGACGGGTTCGAGCCCTTCTGACCGGTCTTGAGCGGCCGGCCGCCGGTCAGCGGCGGCCGGCGCAAGAGCCCGAGAATCGGCTCGAAGCTCTCCTACCGCACATCCTCGCCATGCCCGTCAATTGAGGCGACACGCGACCCGTTGTGACCAGAGCACGTTCATCCACGTTGTTCCTGTGTCGCAACGGGTCTCTCGTTGTCTGCTCATTTGTCATGCACGCGAAGGCTTGCGTTCAGCCCGTGGACCGTCCGGCTGCGTGAGCTTTCACGTGTCCAACTGGCCTGCGAGGCAAGGGAGTCAGCCGATGACCGGAGCAAGCTCGCACGACCGACGCCGCTTTCTGACCGCCGGTACCGCCGTCCTCGGCGCTGCCGCCTCCGCCGTGCTCTGGCTGCCGGGCACCGCCCGCGCGGCCGGGGCCACGCTGCCCGACGGGCTGTTCAGCCTCGGGATCGCCTCCGGCGACCCGTTGCCCGACGGCATCGTGCTGTGGACCAGACTCGCCCCCGACCCGCTCAACGGCGGCGGTATGCCCGACCGCGTGGTCCCGGTCGAGTGGGAGATCGGCGAGGACCCGCGGCTGAGAAAGCCGGTGCGCCGGGGCGTCGCCCACGCCCGCCCCGAGTACGCGCACAGCGTTCACGTGGACGTCCGCGGTCTGCGCCCGGACCGCGCGTACTGGTACCGCTTCCGGGTGGAGGGCCAGGTCTCGCCCACCGGCCGTACCCGCACCGCGCCCCACCCGCACGCGCGCAACGGCTCCCTGCGCGTCGCCCTCGCCTCCTGCCAGAACTGGCAGCACGGCTATTTCACGCCGTACGCCGACATGCTGGAACAGGATCCCGACGTCGTGCTGTTCGTCGGCGACTACATCTACGAGTCCACGCCGTCGTCGGCGGGGCCGCGGCGGCACGAGGGCGCGGGGGAGCCGTACACCCTGGAGCAGTACCGCAACCGGTACGCGCAGTACCACACCGACCCCGACCTGGCGGCGATGCACGCGAACGCGCCCTGGGTGGTCACCTTCGACGACCACGAGGTGGACAACGACTGGGCCGGACAGATCCCGCAGGACCCCGCCAAGCAGCCGCACGACGCCTTCGTGGCCCGGCTGACGGCGGCCTTCCAGGCGTACTACGAGCACGTGCCGGTGCGGGCGAGCGCGATCCCGGACGGGCCGCACATCCAGATGTACCGCCGCCTGGAGTTCGGCCGCCTGGCGCGCCTGAACGTGCTCGACACCCGGCAGTTCCGCAGCGACCAGGTCATCAGCCAGGCGGACGCCGAGGACCCCTCGCTCACGATGCTCGGAGCCGAGCAGAAGGAGTGGCTGCTGGACGGGCTGCACGACTCGCCCGCCCGCTGGAACCTCGTCGCCTCGCAGATCATGATGGCCGAGACCGACCTTTTGCCAGGCGAGGGCAAGCTCTGGTACTACGACGCCTGGGACGGCTACCAGGTCGAACGCAACGCCCTGCTGGAGGAGTTCGCCGACATCCGCAACCCGGTCGTGCTCAGCGGCGACCGCCATCTGACGATGATCAGCGACCTGAAGACCGACTACTCCGACCCGCAGTCCGAGGTCGTGGGCGCCGAGTTCGTCGGCACGTCCATCTCCAGCAACGGCGACCAGGACCAGGCCGCCTTCCACGCCCAGTGGGACCCGCTGAAGGCGGACAACCCGCACTGGAAGCTCATCGACGCCCACCGCGGCTACCACCTCTTCGACATCCGCCGCGACGGCATCGACGCGCGGGTGCGGGTGGTGGACACGGTGGTGCAACCGCAGGCCACGGCGAGCACGCTCGCGCGGCTGCGGGTGGAGAACGGCCGTCCGGGCGTCGAGCCGGTCTGACCCGGCGGTGGCCTGCGCGTAGGCGAAGTGACGGGAGCCTGGGGCTCATCAGCGTCCCAGGCCTCTCTCAGGTAAGTCTCACGTGAGGCTCTTACCATCCTCTGACCATGGAGACCGACTGTACGAAAGATGACGCCCGGGTGGAGGGCGCCGCCCGCCCCGCCCCGCTGCCCGCCGGCACCCGGCTGCTGCACATCGGCCCGCACAAGACCGGCACGACCGCGATCCAGGGCGCGTTGTTCGAGGCACAGGACCGACTGCCCGCGCACGGCGTCGAGTTCCCCGGCACCACCCGGCACCCCATGGAGGCCGTCCTGGCCGCCGTCGCGCGCCCCGCGATGATGGGCGACGTCGTGCCCACCGAGCAGCACTGGGCCGGACTGGTGCAGCAGGTGCGGGCGGCCGGCCGGCGCACGGCCGTGATCAGCAGCGAGTTCTTCGCCGACGCCGAGGACGACACCACGATCGCCCGGATCGTCGAGCAGCTCGGCGGGGACCGGGTGCACGTCCTGGTCACCCTGCGCCCGCTGGCGCGGATCATGCCCTCGCAGTGGCAGCAGTACGTGCAGAACGGTCTGCGCATGGGCTACGAGGACTGGCTCCGGCACATGCTGCGCAAGGCCCCGTACGAGCAGCCCACCCCCAGCTTCTGGCGCCGTCACCGGCACGACCGGCTGGTCGAGCGGTGGGCGCGGGCGGTCGGACCGGAGCGGGTCACCGTCGTCGTGGTCGACGACCGGGACCGGGACCGGCTGATGCGCACCTTCGAGGCGCTGCTCGGACTGCCCGAAAATCTCCTGCAGCCCGTTCCGGACACCGCGAATCGGTCACTTACCCTCGCCGAGACCGAAATGCTGCGGAATCTTAACAAGGAATTCCGCGGCAATGAGCTGCCGGACGAGCTGTATTCCAAGCTCGTACGCAACGGCGCGGTCATGCATATGAAGAACACGTGCAGTCCCACGCCCGAGGACGTGAAGATCTCGACCCCGCGGTGGGCGGTCGAGGAGGCCGCCCGGATCGCCGGCGAGATGATGGACGGCATCACTCGTACGGGCGTACGCGTCCTCGGCGACCCCGCGCTGCTGTCCGCCGTGCCGGAATCCGCCGGTGAGCGGCCCGAAAAGCCGCGGATCGCCCCCGAGGTGGCCGCGCACGCCCTGTACGGAGCACTCGCCGCGGCCGCCGGGGTGCCGGTGCGGCACTCCGCCCCGGCCAAAGCGCGTACGGTTCACCAGACGTCCTCCGTGGAACTCGTGAAGGTGCTCGGCCACCGCTGCCTGAAGAAGCTGCGGCGGCGCTGACCGCCTGTGCAGTTACTCACAGCAATTCCACGGGAACTCGCGACGGACGCCCCGGCGTCACCAGCGGTGCGAGGTGAATACCAGGTAGCGCGCACATATGCAGCGGACGGCGCTCACCTTGCACAGCGGTAACCGCAAGTGGGACCATTTCCCCGTTCCCTGACGCCCCAAGGTAGGTCCTCTGTGTCCCAGCACATAGCCAAGCCCCGTACCACCGCAGTGATCCTGGCCGGTGGCACCGGCCAGCGGGTGGGTCTCTCGATCCCCAAGCAGCTGCTGAAGATCGCCGGCAAGGCAGTCATCGAGCACACCATGACGACCTTCGAGAAGGCCGACTCGATCGACGACATCATCGTGCTGATGGCGCCCGGATACGTGCCCGACATCGAGAAGATCGTCGCCAAGGCCGGCTTCAAGAAGGTCAAGAAGATCATCGAGGGTGGCTCCACCCGCAACGAGACCACCGAGCGCGCCATCGAGGCCCTCGGCGAGGGCTTGGCCGAGGGCGAGGACGTCAACGTCCTGTTCCACGACGCCGTGCGCCCGCTGCTCTCGCGGCGCGTCATCGACGACTGCGTGACCGCGCTCGAGCGCTTCCAGGCCGTCGACGTCGCCATCCCGTCCGCGGACACCATCATCGTCACGCGCAAGCACGGCGAGGACGGCGAGTTCATCACCGAGATCCCGGACCGCTCCCGGCTGCGCCGCGGCCAGACCCCGCAGGCCTTCAAGCTGTCCACGATCAAGCGGGCCTACGAGGTCGCCGCCGGCGACCCCAACTTCCAGGCCACGGACGACTGCTCCGTCGTGCTCAAGTACCTGCCGGACGTGCCGATCCACGTCGTGGCGGGCGACGAGTACAACATGAAGGTCACCCAGCCCGTCGACGTCTTCATCGCCGACAAGCTGTTCCAGCTGGCCTCGACCGCCGCGCCCGAGCAGGTGGACGAGGCGGCGTACCGCGAGCTGCTGACCGGCAAGACGGTCGTGATCTTCGGCGGCTCGTACGGCATCGGCAAGGACATCGCCGAGCTCGCCGAGTCCTACGGCGCCAAGGTGTACGCGCTCGGCCGCTCCACCACCGGCACCCACGTGGAGAACCCGGAGGAGGTCGACGACGCGCTGTCCAAGGCGTACGCGGAGACCGGCCGGATCGACCACGTCGTCAACACCGCGGGCGTCCTGCGCATCGGCAAGCTCGCCGAGACCGACAACGCGACCATCGAGGAAGCGCTGAAGGTCAACTACCTGGCGCCGGTGCAGATCGCCCGTTCCGCGTACAAGTACCTGGCGGAGACCAAGGGCCAGCTGCTGCTGTACACCTCCAGCAGCTACACCCGCGGCCGGGCCGAGTACAGCCTCTACTCCTCGACCAAGGCCGCCATGGTGAACCTCACCCAGGCCCTGTCGGACGAGTGGGCCGGCGACGGCATCCGGGTCAACTGCATCAACCCGGAGCGCACCGCCACGCCCATGCGCACCAAGGCATTCGGCCAGGAGCCCGCGGGTAGCCTGCTCTCCTCCGAGGCCGTCGCCCGCACCTCGCTGGACGTGCTGCTCTCCGAGCTGACCGGCCACGTCATCGACGTCCGCCAGCAGGACCCGACGGCGGGTGCGGCGAAGGCGTCCGGGTTCGAGCATGCGCTGGCCTCGGTTCTGGACCGACAGGACGGCGTGTAATATTCGACAGGAATTAGCCTTCCGTTATTCAGGCCTCTGCTTTCCGGTGTTAATGCGTTTGCGTTGACCGGGCGTTCGCAGGGGCCTGAATCCGTACACCCGTCGAATTACTACACACCCTGCGCAGTCCAGAACAAAACCGGCACTCCCCCTCCCAGAGCAGGTTCTCCGTGATATCCACCGCTATTCGCGTCGCCCGGGTGGGCAGCGCGGCCGAGCTGGCCGCGGCGGCGCTCATGATGCTGGGCTTCCCGGCCCTCATGCTGGCCGCGCTCGTCCCGAGCGTCTACGCCTTCGCGGCCGCGGCCGCCGTCACGTATCTGGCGGACCACTATCTGCACCGCAAGGGCAGTTACCTGGTCAACCGGCTCAGCAAGGTCCGCGCCGGCCTGTCCATCCGCTTCCTGATCCGGCAGCTGCTGCTGATACTGCTGCTGGCCCGGATGTCGTTCGCGGACAACCTGATCTACTACGGCGCGATCGCCTGCTTCATCGCGTTCTACGGTCTGCAGGCCCCGCACGGTGCCCTGGTCACGCTGATCCGCAACCGCCGCCGGATGCCGGTCGCCACCCGCAACGTGGATCTGAAGTCGCGCATCCGCATTCCGGACGCCCCGCCGCGCTTCCTGCTGGACCGCTCCGCGGAGAAGATGCTCCACCTCGACCTCGCGGCCGTTGTCGGCATCCTGGTCGCCGCGGCCATGAAGTGGTCCGTGCCCGGCTTCATCGGCATCGGCGTCACCCTGTTCCTGGGCTGCCTCTACGTCGGCGCCCTGGTGCCGTACATCCGCGGCAGCAAGATCCCGCCGAACGCGGAGCAGGTGCTCGCGGCCGTCGACGACTGGCTGCGCGAGTACGGCCCCGAGACGGTGCTGTACTTCTCCGGCTCCAAGGACTCGGCGTACCAGGTCAACATGTGGCTGGAGACCATGGAGCAGCTGGACTCCAAGCCGCTGGTCATCCTGCGCGAGCGGGTCATCCTGGCGAACCTGGCGCCCACCACCGCCCCCGTGATCTGCGTGCCCGGCGGTGTGCACCTGATGAACATGGAGCTGTCGACGGTGCGCGTCGCGCTGTACGCGGCCAACGTCGGCAAGAACATCCACATGCTGCGCGTGCCCACCATGAAGCACGTCTTCATCGGCCACGGCGACAGCGACAAGCTGGCCAGCGTCAACCCGTTCAGCAAGGTGTACGACGAGGTGTGGACCGCCGGACGCGCGGGCCGCGACCGCTACGCCATCGCCGACGTCGGCGTCCGTGACGACGACATCGTCGAGGTCGGCCGCCCGCAGCTGGCGCCGATCCGGACCCGGCAGAGCGCCCCGGACGGCCCGGCCGCCGACGGACGTTGCCCGACCGTGCTGTACGCGCCCACCTGGGAGGGCTGGGACGGCAACCCGGGCAACACCTCGCTGGTCCTGGCCGGCGAGAACATCGTGAAGAAGCTGATCACCGCCGACCCGCCGGTCCGTGTCCTGTACAAGCCGCACCCCTTCACCGGCACCGTCAGCAAGGAGGCGGGCGCCGCGCACCGGCGCATCACCGCCCTGGTCGAGAAGGCCGCCGCCGAGCGCGCCGCCGACCCCCGCTTCGCCCCCGACGCGGCCGCCCTGCAGCAGGCCAGGAGCGATCTGGCCCGGATCGAGGCCCGCCTCGCCGAGCTGTCCGGCACCGCGGGCGACCGCGGCGACGAGGCCGAGGCCACCCGCGACGGCGTGGTCGACCTCGGCAGGCACGAGGAGGTGGCCCGGTTGCGCGGCGAGTGGAACGACGCGTACTGGCGTTCCTTCGGTGCCGCCGAGCACCGCGTCATCTCGGGCGCCGAGCCGCGTCTGTACGACTGCTTCAACGTCTGCGACGCGATGGTCTCCGACATCTCCTCCGTGGTCTCCGACTTCATCGCGAGCGGCAAGCCGTACGCCGTCACAGACTCCGCCGAGCTGGGCGTGGAGGAGTTCAAGCGGCAGAACACCGCCGTGCGCGCCGCGGTGATCCTCTCCAACAGCGCTGCCGAACTGGGCGAGTTGCTGAGCGCGGTGCGCAATCCGGCCGCCGACGCGCTGGCCGAGGACCGCAAGGAGCTGAAGGAGTATCTGCTCGGCCCGGACGAGCCCTCGTCCATCGAGCAGTTCAATGCCGCGGTGGCGGACCTGGCGCTCAAGGCGCATTCGCGCAACCTCGGCCAGGAGTCCCGCAGCGCGGGCGGTGCGCCCGGGGCCGACGAACTGTCCGACCAGCTGTCGCCGGCGCAGCCGGTGCCGGCGACCGGGGAGCCGGACGGCACCAAGCAGCACTGACGGCCCTTTCCGCACTTCGCACGAAGAGCTCGGCCCCGAGGAAGCGATCCTCGGGGCCGAGCTCTTCCCCGTTTCTTACCGCTTTGCGGACCTCCCCGTGAGCAACTCTCACCCTTCCTGCGTACTTTCCGGTGTCTGTCCTTTCCTGCGGTTTGTGCCGCCCGTGTCTCCTGTGACGTACCTCACCAAAATCGAGCAGTAAGGCAACCTCCTCAAGTGGCCACCCGTCTAACAGGTAGCCAATATGTGGATTCGGGGGAAATGCACCTTGACCAAGGGGGAAATGTGACCGTCGCGCAGCCTGATGTCAGCGTGATCATCGGGGCGTACGAAGCGATGCCGTATCTGATCGAGTGCCTCGCGTCCGTGGAGGCACAGACCATCGACTCGGAGCGCATCGAGGTCATCGCGGTGGACGACGGGTCCACGGACGGGACGGGGGAGTACCTGGAGGAGTTCGCGCGGCGGGCGTCCATGCCGGTCACGGTGATCCGGCAGGACAACTCCGGTGGCCCGAGCGGGCCGCGCAACGTCGGACTCGGCAAGGCCGCCGGACGCTACGTCTTCTTCCTCGACGCCGACGACCGGCTCGGCCCCGAGGCACTGGAGCGGATGGTCGCGATGGGCGACCGCAACGGCACGGACGTGGTGCTCGGCCGGGTGGAGGGCATCAACCGCAAGCCGCCGCGGTCGATGTGGGGCAAGACGCTGGAGCGCACCGACGTCTTCTCGTCGAACATCAAGTTCACCCTGAGCGCGCAGAAGCTGTTTCGCCGGCAGTTCCTTGAGCAGCACGGAATGCGGTTCGACGAGTCCCTGTGGACCGGCGAGGACGCGCTGTTCACGATGGAGGCGTATCTGCGGGCGGGCGGGGTGTCCGTGCTCGCCGACTACACCTGCTACTACCTCGTCGGCCGCGAGGACGGCAAGCATGTGACGAAGAGCGGCGGTTACGCCCTGCGCTTCGACTCCGCGCGCGCCCTGATGAACCTGATAGCCGAGCACGTCCCGGCGGGGGAACGCCGTGACGCGCTGATGATCAGGCCCTTCCTGGTGACGCTGCTGCCGCAGTTCGGGCCGAGGTACCTCAAGGACAGTGAGAAGGTGCGCCGGCACAAGTTCGAGCTGGCGAAGCCGCTGATGGAGCAGTTCTGGGACGAGGGCGTCGCCCGCCGACTCAAGGTCGAGGAGCGGCTGCGGCTGCATCTCGTCGCCGAGGAGCGGCCCGAACTCCTCAAGGAGGTCGTGGAGTTCATCAAGGCGAAGAAGCAGCCCGCGGCCCTTCTGGAGAAAAGGGGCCGCCACCTCTACCTCGCCTACCCCCACTTCCGCGACACCTCGGCGGGCATACCCGACACGATCTACCTCGCCTCACCCCGCGAGGCCCGCCCCTTCCCCGGCTACCGCGAACACTCCGCAGGCGGCACAGTCCTCCGCCGCGCAGCCCGCAAGGCCCGCCGAGTACTCAAGCCCCGCACCCCCAGGCCGGGTTCACGCACTCCGGGGGGATCGGCGGCGGCGGCCTGAAGGGGGGTGCTGCCGCCGGCTCGACGGGAGGTGCCTGAGCGGGGGCGGCTGCTGCGGGGCGGCATGCGCCCCTGGGCGGCTCGCGAGGGGTGCCGGGCGCGGCGGTTCCGGCACGAGCGGGGTACTGCGGCGTGGCCGGGACGGGGCGTGTTCTGGTGTCGGCGGGCGCTGCGGTGAGCCGGGTTGGGATGGCTGTCGTACGGGTGCCGAGTCCGGCCGGACCGGTCGCGGTCCCTTGGTCTGTCGGCGATGCGCGCCGGGCGTGGTGGAGCGGGCTGACGGGTCGGCGTGGGCGGGGTGCTGCCGCTCGGCCGGGGCGGGGCGTGTTCGTGCGCCGACGGCCGCTGCGGTCAGCCGGGTTCGTCATACGGGTGCCGAGTCGAGCCGGATCGGCGCGGGCCGTCGCCCTCCGGGCCGCGCGCAGGAGGCCTCTGTGAGTCGGCGGCCGCTGCGGTGAGCCCGGGAGGCGGTGTCGTCGTACGGATGCCGAGTCGGGCCGGATCGGCATCGGGTTGCCATTGCCTCACCGGTTCGGGTCAGCGCCGGGGCCCGGCCGAGCGCCCCGCACGACCCTGGCCCTGCGCGGCAGCGGCGTCCGGCCCGGTCGGGACGCTTTCGTGAGGCGGGTGGCAGGGCGCTTGCGTTTGTGCGGGGTCCCGCACGGCCCTTGCCCCTCGCCGGAGCTGTGCCCGGTCCGCCAGAGCTACTGCTTACCGGCCTGCAGTGCGCGGCGGATGGGGCGGCCCACTGCGCTTCTGGCGCGGCGGTAGACGGAGGATGAGCCCGGGGTGGCCGTTTTGGCGGCCCTCCGCTCCAGTTCTCGCTTCAACTGGGCGTTGTCCAGGGTCAGTTCGCTGATGCGGGTGTGCAGCCAGCCGAAGCGGGAGGTCAGGGAGGTGATGTCGGTGTCGTTCCAGGGGCGGACGCCGGGCGGGAAGTCCAGGGAGCGCAGGCGGGCCTCGAAGGCGGCGCCGCCGTCGCCGTGCGTGAACGTGTTCTCCAGGCCGTTGCGCTCCAGGAAGCCCGTGAACCGCTCGAAGCGCTCCAGGTGATTGCCGGTCAGACCGGTGAAGTCGGCCTCCTCGTACAACTGCGCGGGATCGAGCCCCGGGGTCTGCTTGTCGATGCGGCGGTGCGGGATCTCGAAGTACCGGCACAGCTCCAGCGTCCGCGAGTCGCCGCACAGCACGGTGGCGGGTGTGCCCGCGAGCAGCGCGGCGATGTTGCCGTGGATGCGGGAGCCGAAGGAGAAGTCGTAGTCGCGCAGGTCGTCGATCCAGGTCACCGGGTCGACGTACACGCGGACCTTGTCCTCGCGGAACATCGGGTGGTCGGGATGCGTCGGTATCCCCGTCACGGCGGCGTTCGGGTGGGACAGGTCCCGCCAGTGCAACTGCCGTGCGTCGCTGAGGTTCTGGCCGACGAAGGTCAGGTTCGGATAGCGGGCGTGGGTGCGCTCGATGAGCTTGTCCAGGCCCTGCTTCTGCACCACGCTGTGCGACCCGTTGATCGCGATGCGGGAGTCGGCGGTCAGCGCCGGCGCCCGCTTGTCCACGGCGAGTTCCTTGCCGTACATGAACAGCGACGGGCAGCCGATCACCTCGACGTCGCGGTACCCCAGGTCCTTGAGGTACTTCTCGGTGAACTCCCCGCGCACCCCGATGGAGGCGCTGCGGTCGAGGACCGCCGAGACGAAGGCGCGCACCGACTCCTCCATCGGCTTCAGCCGCGCCGCGTTGTAGTTCAACCCGGCCTGCGCGCCGATGCCCACCACCACGACCGGGATCCGCAGTCTGCTGATCAACCGGGTCAGCCGCTTCAACGAGATCTCGAACGAGGGCCGGAACGCGTTGGCCAGCGGCACGACGAAGGCGTCGTACTCCTCGTTGATCTGCTCCGCCGCCGCCACATCGGTCCGCATGCCGTTCGCCACGACCTCGGTGCCGGGTGCCTCGAGGATCTTGTGGGCGGCGTCACTGAAGATCAGATTGCCGGAGTTGGTGGCGATGACGTCCTGATGGAGGGCCTCCTCCACGGGAAAGACGTCGAAGGGACTCTTGCCCGAGCGCAGCAGGATGCGCTTCACACGGCGAACTTCGTTGGGTTGCACATCGTTCAAACTAGATTTACCTGCACTTTGATTTCTATAGGCAACCAGTGCAACCTTTTTGCCGTGCGCAATGCGTGAGCAAACGGTTACGTCATGTCTGTCCGGCAACTGGACCGGCACGCGAGACCCGGTCCCCTTCGCGTAGATTGCCGGTCGGGAAGCCGGAATGCGCGAGGGGACGGAAGACCAAGGTGGCAGGGGCAAGGCAGGCCGTGAGCAAGGCCCGCAGGATCGTCGTCAAGGTGGGTTCCTCGTCGCTGACCACCGCCGCCGGCGGTCTGGACGCCGACCGGGTCGACGCGCTCGTCGACGTACTCGCCAAGAGCCGCAGCGGGGGAGAGAAGGAGATCGTCCTGGTCTCCTCCGGCGCCATCGCCGCCGGACTCTCCCCACTGGGCCTGCGCCGCCGCCCCCGTGACCTCGCCCGCCAGCAGGCCGCCGCCAGCGTCGGCCAGGGCCTGCTCGTCGCCCGCTACACCGCCTCCTTCGCCCGCTACGGCGTCCGGGTCGGCCAGGTGCTGCTCACCTCCGACGACATGAGCCGCCGCGCCCACCACCGCAACGCCTCGCGCACCCTCGACAAGCTGCTCGCGATGGGCGCCCTGCCCGTCGTCAACGAGAACGACACCGTCGCCACCGACGAGATCCGCTTCGGCGACAACGACCGGCTGGCCGCACTCGTCGCCCACCTCGTCCACGCCGACCTGCTGGTGCTGCTCTCCGACGTCGACGGCGTCTACGACGGCGACCCCGCGAAACCCGGCACCTCGCGGATAGCGCAGGTGCGCGGACCGCAGGACCTGGCGCACGTGGAGATCGGCAGCGCGGGCAAGGCGGGCGTGGGCACCGGCGGCATGGTCACCAAGGTCGAGGCCGCCCGGATCGCGGCCGCCGCCGGCATCCCCGTCGTGCTGACCAGCGCCGTCCACGCGGCCGACGCCCTGGCGGGCAAGGACACCGGCACCTACTTCCACCCGGCGGGCAAGCGCTCCGCCGACCGGCTGCTGTGGCTGCAGCACGCCTCCACCCCGCAGGGCTCGCTCACCCTGGACGACGGCGCGGTGCGAGCGGTGGTCGAGCGCCGCACCTCGTTGCTGCCGGCCGGAATCGCCGCCGTGGAGGGCGAGTTCAGCGCCGGGGACCCGGTCGAGCTGCGCGACGGGGAGGGCCGCGCGGTGGCCCGCGGACTCGTCAACTTCGACGCCAAGGAGATCCCCCAGCTGCTCGGGCGTTCGACGCGAGAGCTGGCACGCGAGCTGGGCCCGGCCTACGAACGCGAGGTCGTGCACCGGGACGACCTGGTGCTGCTGCATCCCTGACAGCCGCGCACACACGAAACACACGCCACGCCGAGCAGTGGCCGAAAACAGGGGGAACGCCCGTTTCACGAGTCGCCCTGAGGTGGACGTTCCGCAAAAGCGCCCCGCGAACCCTTGCGGCCTGCTCAACTTTGTCCCAGGGACACATTCGGTACGAGCGCTGCTCGGCCGTCGCGTGAAGGAGGCCGTCGTGAGACGAGTGCGCCCTGGGACGGTGTCCCGAGGCGGCACCGGGGGCGCCCGGGGCGCCAGGAGTGCCGTCTCCCGCGCGGTCGGCGAGGAGCGCGCCCTGACCAGCGTCGCGACCGGCGACCGGTACGAAGGGCCGGAGGACCTGCCGCGCCTGTGGCACGTCACCCTCAGCGTCTCCGGCGAGGAGGCCCCCCTGAAGGAGGTGCGGCGCGGCCTCGAACAGCTCGCCCACGACCACCCCTTTCTGCTGACCAGCAGGTACGCCAACGACCACGCGGAGATCCGCTACTGGGAAGAGGCCCGCGACCTGCACGACGCCGCCGCCGTAGCGCTGCGCCTGTGGGGCGAGCACCGCCAGACCGCCAAGCTGCCGCCCTGGGAGATCGTCGGCCTGGAGGTCATCGATCGCGAGACCTACCACCTGCGGGTCGCCGAGGGCTTCGGCCCGCCGCCCGCGAGTCCGGTGGGCGTGCACCCCTTTTAGGGCGCCTTCGGCGGGTGTCTCGGGGTTTGGGATGCCCGGTGGACGGCCCCCCGGGGCGCACTACGCTTCCCCCATGACCACGCTCTCGCCGTACGACTCGATGTCCCCGGTCACGCAGGCCGCCTACCGCGCCAAGTCCGCCGCCGCGGACCTCGCCCCGCTGCCCCGCGCGGAGAAGGACGACGCGCTGCTCGCCATCGCGGACGCCCTGGAGGTCCGTACGAGCGAGATCGTCGAGGCCAACGCCAAGGACATCGCCAAGGCCCGCGAGAACGGCACCAGCGAGGCCATCATCGACCGGCTCACGCTCACCCCGGAGCGGGTGCGCGCCATCGCCTCCGACGTGCGGGACGTCGCCGCCCTGCCCGACCCGGTCGGCGAGGTCGTGCGCGGCTCGACCCTCCCGAACGGCATCGACCTGCGCCAGGTCCGCGTCCCGCTCGGCGTCGTCGGCATCATCTACGAGGCCCGCCCGAACGTGACCGTGGACGCCGCCGCCCTCTGCCTCAAGTCCGGCAACGCGGTCCTGCTGCGCGGCTCCGCCTCCGCCTACGAGTCCAACACCGCCCTGGTCAGGGTCCTGCGGGACGCCGTCGGGGGCGCGGGGCTGCCCGCCGACGCCGTTCAGCTCGTGCCCGGCGAGAGCCGCGAGAGCGTGCGCGAGCTGATGCGCGCCCGCGGCCTGGTCGACGTCCTGATCCCGCGCGGCGGCGCCTCCCTGATCCAGACGGTCGTCGCGGAGTCCACCGTCCCCGTGATCGAGACCGGTGTCGGCAACTGCCACGTCTACGTCGACGCGGCCGCCGACCTCGACATGGCGATCGACATCCTGATCAACTCCAAGGCCCAGCGGCCCAGCGTCTGCAACGCCGCCGAGACCCTCCTCGTGCACCAGGACATCGCCGCCGAGTTCGTGCCGCGCGCCCTGGACGCCCTCGCCGAGGCCGGGGTGACCGTGCACGCCGACCCGCGTGTGCTGGCGTACGCCAAGGACTCCAAGGCGACCGTCGTCGAGGCCACCCCGGAGGACTGGGACACCGAGTACCTCTCCTACGACATCGCCGCCGCCGTCGTCGACTCGCTGGACCGGGCGGTCCAGCACATCCGGCTGTGGTCGTCCGGTCACACCGAGGCGATCGTGACCTCCTCCCAGCAGGCCGCCCGCCGCTTCACCAAGCTGGTCGACTCCACCACGGTCGCCGTGAACGCCTCGACCCGCTTCACCGACGGCGGCCAGTTCGGCTTCGGCGCCGAGATCGGCATCTCCACGCAGAAGCTGCACGCGCGCGGTCCGATGGGGCTGCCGGAGCTGACCAGCACCAAGTACATCGTCACCGGCGACGGCCACATCCGGCGCTGAGATCCGGGCAGGCGGATGAATTTCCATACCGTCTGCCCAAATTGACCCCCCAGGTCTACTCTGGACATGTGCCGGAGGACGTGGGGGGCACGCCGTTCCCTGACGGCTGGGAGCCCGACGACGACCACGACCGCGGGGTGTCGGACGAAGAGTTCGCCTCCGTGGTGTTCGACGAGGCCTTCGTACGGGCGGCCGTGGTGCACGAGCCCACCGCCGTCGAACGCCTCCTTGCCGCCGCCCAGGCCAGAGCCGAGGCCTCCGAGGCGGAAGCCCGCCGGGCCCACGCCAGGGGCGAGCGGTACGAGGAAGGGTTCGGCTCCGACGACCGCACCGGTTTCGGCCATGATCCCGAGTTCGACGACCTGGACGACGCCGACGTCCTCGAAGGCCGCTACGGCACCTCGGGGACGTACGGGAAGCAGGTCCGCTGGCACCGCCCCGTCGCCTGGATGCTCGCCATCGTGATGGGCATCGGCATGGTCGCGCTGGCCTTCGCGGCGGTCTACCGCGGCGCCTCCTCGGGCAACCGGGACCAGGTGCCACCGCCCGCCTCGACCGGCCTGGAACAGGGCAGCGCGTCGGCCCCCTCCGCTTCCGTCGACACCTCCCAGCCCGCCATCCCGGTGATCCCGCGCAGCCCCTGAGCGGCGCCCGGAACCGCCCCCCGGCACCGCTGTCGGAACCTGGTGAGAACCTGTCAGAAGTTGTCGTGCAGCAGGGCGTTTACCGCGGGTCCCGGAGACCTACCCTGAAGGTATGGGAGGGCCTGGAGACCCACCTGAGGGGACACCCGAGGGCGCCCCCGGAGGTGGCGAGGACGAGTACCGATCCGTCGTGTTCGACGAGTCGTTCGTCCGTGCTGCCCGCCTCCAGGAGTTCTCCGCGCAAGAGCGCATGGCCGACCACGCGCCCGCCGTGCGCCGCCGTCCGCCGCTGCACCGGGGCCTGTCCCGGCAGGCGCTGATCCTCGTCCTGCTGATCGCGGTGGCCTTCGGCACCGCGATCTACATGGGCGTGCGCCACCCGTACCAGACCCCCGTCGCCCGGCAGCCCGTGGAACCCCTGCGGATGACCGTCATCCCGCTCTCCCCGCAGGGCCGCGTGCCGGGCGCCACCGATCCCGAGTTCCTGTACGCGCACAGCCCGGCCGCGCGGTTCCGCATCGGCGCCGAGGGCATTCCGCTGCCCGCCGCCCGGCGCACCGCGCACTTCTCGGACAGCCAGGTGGTCGCCGCCCTGAGCGCGGCCAAGGACTACATCGTGAAGTCCGCGCTGTATCCCGAGGTCATCGGCGGCCAGGACGTCCATGTCGTGCGCGTCCTGCTCGACGGCGCCCAACTCGACCAGTTCGACCAGAGTTTCGAGCATCCGGCGGCCGACGGGCGGCACCAGCCCACCGGATGGCTGGTTCGCTTCGACCAGACCCGCGCCGAGCTCGCCGACGACAGGATCCGCGTCCAGGGCAGCCTGCAGGTCGCCGAGACCGACGCCTCGACGCTCGAGGTCACCGCGGACCACACCTTCGTCTACGCCCTCAGGCCGACCGGCTCGGGCGCCAAGGCGCAGGCCTCGCTGTTCACCGTCCGGCGCGAGCTGCACTTCCGCTTCGACCGCGACGACCTGCGGCTGCGCCAGGCCCAGCTGACCGTCTCCTATGTGCAGGCCGGCCCGCTGTCCTGCGCCGAGGACTCGACGAACCACCTGCGCCCGCTGCTGGCGGGCCAGACGGCCAGGGCGGGCGGCCCGGCAGGCACCGACCCGTACGCGACGGGCGGGTTCACGGCTTTGTGCGGGACGTTGGCCACCGGGGCGCAGCCAAAGGTGTGACGGGGGCGCAGGGGGCTGCCCACCGGACGCGCACGGCCGGTCGTCCACCGCGGCCCGGTGGGGGCCGGTCGCGCAGTTCCCCGCGCCCCTGAGGGCGGAGCAGTCGCCCGGAGGCGCTCAGTGTTCCTCCTCCGTGGGCGGCTCGTCCTTCGGGGGGTGCTCCTGCGAGGTCGACGAGCCCGTGAACCCGTCGAAGCCGCGCCGCACGCGCCCGCCCAGGCCCCCGGCGCCGCCGGCGATGTCGCTGACGAGCTTCATCAGGGGGTCCTTGGAACTCTTCACATGGCCGGCGTAGCTCGCCGCGGACTCGCGGAAGGAATCGGAGACGGAGGTGTTCTTGTCCTCGTCGCGGCGCGGGTAGTGGCCGTCCATGATCCGCTGGTGGTCGCGGGACTCGGCCCACTTCTTCAGCTCGGCCGCGCGGACGGTGGTGAAGGGGTGGGTCCGCGGCAGCACATTCAGGATCTTCAGCACGGAGTCGCGCAGGTCGCCGCCCGCCTCGTACTCCTCGGCCTGCTTGAGGAAGGCGTCCACGTTCATCTCGTGCAGGTGGTTGCCGCCGGCGATCTTCATCAGGCCGCGCATCGAGGCCCGCAGGTCCTGCCCGACCAGCAGCCCCGCCCGGTCGGCGGAGAGCTCCGACTTGCGGAACCACTCGCGCAGTGCCGTCACGATCGCCATGATCGCGAGGTTGCCGAGCGGGATCCAGGCGACCCGGATCGCCAGCTGGGTCAGGAACAGCAGGATCGTGCGGTACACGGAGTGGCCGGACAGGGCGTGGCCCACCTCGTGCCCGACGACCGCCCGCATCTCCTCCTCGTCGAGCAGCTCGACGAGCCCGGTGGTGACCACGATGATCGGCTCGTCCAGGCCGATGCACATGGCGTTCGGCTGCGGGTCCTGGTTGACGTACATCGGCGGGACCTTCTCCAGGTCCAGGATGTAACAGGCGTCCCGCAGCATGTCGTTGAGGTGCGCGAACTGCTCGTCCGAGACTCGCACCGAGTCGGACAGGAACAGCAGCCGGAGACTGCGCTCGGGCAGCAGCCCGCTGAGCGCCTTGAAGACCGTGTCGAAGCCGCTCAGCTTGCGCAGCGCGACCAGGGCGGAGCGGTCGGCCGGGTGCTCGTACGCACGCGAGGAGATACCGGGGAAGCGCCTGCGCTGCCTGCTCGGTACGTTCTCGGGTCCGTTGTGCTCGTGGCCGTCGTCGGACATGTGTCCCCCATGTGCGTGTGAGTGGCCCCGTGCGGGCCCTTGTGCGGCCTTACGCGCCCCCGAAGCAAGCACCAGCCTAGGCGGAGTTACCGTGGACGGGCACTACACCGAAGGAGTCCAGCACCATGGAGCACACCGCAGCCGCCACGTGGCTCGCAGAGGCCGCGAGCGCCGCCCCGCACCAAGGGCCGGGGAATCTGCTCCGGATCGTGCTGATCGTGATGATCGTGGGGTGCGCGCTCACCGGGTGGTTCCTGATGCGGGGTTACAAGCAGAAGGACGACTGAGGACCGCCCCGGGTTCCCCAACGGCGGAGTCGGCGTGATCGCGGCGAGGGCGCCCGATTACGATTGGCCGACATCTTTGTCCCGCCCACACCGATAGGTTCTGTCGATGACGAGCTTCCACAGCGCTGCCGCCCAGTTGCTTCCTCTCGCCGCCGAGGGCGAGCACGGCGGCAATCACGAGAGCCTCAGCCCCTACCTCACCGGCGGCGGCGCCCTGTTCGTCCTGCTGCTTCTGCTGTGGATCACCACCCGTTTCAACCGCGACCGCTGAACCCCCTGCGGACCGCCCCGAAGGACCGGCCGGGCCGGACCTCTCAGGCCGGGCCGGTAGGGTCTGCACGCATGGGAGAGCAGGACATGCCTACCGGTCCGGTGAAGGGCGCGGCGAACAACGGCAAGCGCCGCCTGGGCGTCATGGGCGGAACGTTCGACCCGATCCACCACGGGCACCTCGTGGCGGCCAGTGAGGTCGCCGCGCAGTTCCAGCTGGACGAGGTGGTGTTCGTGCCGACCGGCCAGCCGTGGCAGAAGACGCACCGCGACGTCTCCCCGGCCGAGGACCGCTATCTGATGACGGTGATCGCGACGGCCGAGAACCCGCAGTTCTCGGTGAGCCGCATCGACATCGACCGGGGCGGCGCCACCTACACCGTGGACACCCTGCGCGACCTGCGGGCGCTCAACCCCGACACGGACCTGTTCTTCATCACTGGCGCAGACGCCCTCGGCCAGATCCTCACCTGGCGGGACTCCGAGGAGCTGTTCTCGCTGGCACACTTCATCGGCTGCACCCGGCCCGGCCACCATCTGACCGACCACGGCCTGCCCGAGGGCGGCGTCTCGCTCGTGGAGGTTCCCGCGCTGGCCATCTCCTCCACGGAGTGCCGTGCGAGAGTCGCCAAGGGGGACCCCATCTGGTACATGGTCCCGGACGGGGTCGTGCGCTACATCGACAAGCGCGAGCTGTACCGCGGCGAGTGAACCGAAAGGGGCACCGGTGAACGACCGATACGACGCGGGGTACGGCGGCGACCAGGGCGACCAGTACGAGGTCGTCGGCTACGACGAGTACGGCCGGCCCATATACCGGCAGATCGCCGCGCAGCAGGCGCCCCAGCAGAGTTACGACCCGTACGCGCAGCAGCAGGGCTACGGCTACGACCCATACGCGACCGGCACCCAGCAGCCGGTGCCGCAGCAGTACGACCCCTACGGCACCGGCCAGCAGCCCGTCACGCCGTCCTACGACCCCTACGCCACCGGCGGCGCGCCCCAGCAGCCGTACGACCCCTACGGGCAGGCCGCGGCCGGCGGCCGGCAGCCCCGCGTCGCCGAGCAGACCGCCCAGACCGCCTACATCCCGCAGCAGGCCGGTCCGGCCGAGGACACCGAGGCCCCCGAAAGGCCCGAACAGGACTACCACACCGAGCAGTTCGCCTTCGTCGAGGAGCCCGACGGGGACTCCGAGGACGTCATCGACTGGCTGAACTTCACCGAGAACCGCACCGAGCGCCGCGAGGAGGCCAAGCGCCGCGCCCGCAGCCGCCTCATCGGTCTCGTCGTGGTCCTGGCGCTGGTCGCGGTCGGCGGCGTGGGCTACCTCTGGTACGCCGGGAAGCTGCCGGGCCTGTCGTCCGGCTCGAAGAAGGGCGGCACCACGACGGCCGCGGGCGCCCAGAACCGCGACGTGATCGTCGTCCACCTGCACAACACCAAGGGCGGCGGCACCTCCACCGCGCTGCTCGTCGACAACACGACCACCAAGCAGGGCACCACCGTGCTGCTGCCCAACTCCCTTTCCCTGACGGACGACGACGGCACCACGACCACGCTGTCCAAGTCGGTCGACGACGACGGCTCCTCCGGCACCCGCGACTCCCTCGACACGGTCCTCGGCACCGACATCGAGGGCACCTGGCGGCTGGACACCCCGTATCTGCAGAACCTCGTCGACCTCGTCGGCAACATCGAGGTCGACACCAACACGGACGTACCGGACCCGACCGCCAAGAAGAAGGGCACCGAGCCGCTCGTCCACCAGGGCAAGGACCAGACCCTCAGCGGCAAGGCGGCCGTCGCCTACGCCACCTACCGCGCCTCCGGCGAGGCCCAGAACGCCCAGCTGCAGCGGTTCGGCCAGGTCATGGCGGGCGTGCTGCGCAAGCTGTCCTCCGACCCGACGGCCGCGACGACCACCGTGCAGACACTGGCCCAGATCCTGGACCCGTCGCTGACCGACAAGGACCTCGGCACCTTCCTCGCCAAGCTCGCCGACCTCGCCAAGGGCGGCGACTACAAGACCGCCCTGCTGCCGGTCCAGAGCGACGGCACCCTGAGCGCGCAGGCCAGCGCCAGCGTGGTCAAGGACATCCTCGGCGGCACCGCGAAGAGCCCCGACCAGGGCTCCGCGGTCCGGGTCTCGGTGCAGAACGCCAGCGGGGTCAAGGCCAACACCGACAAGGCCCGCGTGGTGCTCCTCAACGGCGGCTTCACCTTCCTGGAGGGCGGCACCGGCACCGCCAGGGCCACCTCCGAGGTCGTCTACGCGGACGCCAAGGACAAGGAGAACGCCACCGAGGTCGCCAAGACCCTGGGGCTGCCCGCCGGCTCGGTGAGCAAGGGCAAGACCACCTCGAACGCCGACGTCTCGGTGGTCCTCGGCCAGGACTACAAGCCGTCGTCGTCCTGACCGGCGACAACCGCCCGGCCCCGACGCCCCACGTGATCCGATAATCACGTGGGGTGCTCCCGGCGCTCCGTGAGACCCTTGATGTCAACAGACCGCCGACCGAAAGCCACGTAGTGACCGCCACTGACCGTTCCCTCGAGCTCATCAACACCGCCGCCCAGGCGGCCGCCGACAAGCTCGCGCACGACATCATCGCCTACGACGTCAGCGACGTCCTGTCGATCACGGACGCCTTCCTGCTGGCCTCCGCACCCAACGACCGCCAGGTCAAGTCGATCGTCGACGAGATCGAGGAGCGGCTGAACAAGGAGCTCGGCGCCAAGCCCGTACGCCGCGAGGGCGACCGCGAGGCCCGCTGGGTCCTGCTCGACTACGTGGACATCGTCGTCCACGTCCAGCACAGCGAGGAGCGCGTCTTCTACGCCCTCGAGCGGCTGTGGAAGGACTGCCCCGAGCTGGAGCTGCCCGCCGACGCGAAGGCCACCCGCGGCAAGGCCGAGGAGCACGCCAGGACGCAGGCCGCCGAGGAGGCGGCCGATCTCGGCGGTGAGTGGTGAGCGCCACCGGTGAGGTGTCCGCGGGTCGTCCGGGCCGCGGGCGCCGCGTCATCCTGTGGCGGCACGGCCAGACGCTGTGGAACGTGGAGCGCCGCTTCCAGGGCACCACGGACGTCGCGCTCACCGAGACCGGCATCGCCCAGGCCCGCCGCGCCGCCCGGCTGCTCGCCTCCCTCGAGCCGGACGCGATCGTCGCCTCCGACCTGCGGCGGGCCGCGGACACGGCGGCCGAGCTGGCCGCGCTCACGGGCCTGGAGATCGCCCACGACGAGGGGCTGCGCGAGACCTACGCGGGCGACTGGCAGGGCCTGACGCACGAGGAGATCATCGCGCGCCACGGCGAGCAGTACGCCGCCTGGAAGCGCGGCGAGCCGGTCCGCCGCGGCGGCGGCGAGCTGGAGACCGAGGTGGCCGATCGGGCCGCCCCCGTGGTGCTGCGGCACGCCGAGAAGCTGCCCGACGACGGCACGCTCGTCGTGGTCAGCCACGGCGGGACGATCCGCACCACCATCGGCCGTCTGCTGGGCCTCGAGGCCCACCACTGGGAGAGCCTCGGCGGGCTGTCGAACTGCTGCTGGTCCGTCCTGGGCGAGGGTGCCCGAGGCTGGCGCCTGCTGGAGCACAACGCCGGCACCCTGCCGGAACCGGTGCTCGGCGACGACGACTGAGCGGATTTCACTTTCCGGCAGGTCGCAGGCTAAAGTTCTTCTTGTTCGCCCCGCCGAGCGGGAAGAACCTGATGGGGCTATAGCTCAGTTGGTAGAGCGCCTGCATGGCATGCAGGAGGTCAGGAGTTCAATTCTCCTTAGCTCCACAACAAGATCCCGTCTCCGTCAGGAGGCGGGATTTTCTGTCTGTTCCTGTCCGGCCTGAGTCACTTGGGGCGCGCAGGCGTATACCTCTGTGGAGGCGCTCTGGGCGGTGCGTGTCCGTACTGGTACTGAGGCGTCGCTGACCGTATTGGTCCGGCCGTGGCAGAATCAAACGGCCGGAAGGGAGCGCGGCCCGACGGGAGGGAGCTGTGATGCCTGCGTGCATCCTCGAGGAGGTCGGCCACCTCCTCGAAGCGGCGTCGACACGGGACACGGTCACCCGTCTGAGCTGCCCTTCCTGCGGTTCCGTCCATGTCGCCCAGGTCCTCGGTGACAACGGCGGAATCTCCTACGTGTGCACGGCCTGCGGCCACAGCTGGAGCTGATCGATGGGTGCACACAGGCGCAAGTGCGATTGGTGCGGCAGCGGTACGCCGATCGTCCGGGACATGGAGCCCGTCAACCCCGACTACCAGTACTGGTGCGAGGAGTGCGCGCGGGCGCTGATCATAAAGGGCGACCCGATCGAGACGTACCGCGAACTGGAGGGCGAGCCGATCTACGGGCGCCTTCTGGAGGAGCACTGCACGCTCAAGAGGTTCTACTCGTTCGTCACCGCGTGACGCCTCGGCCCGGTCCCTGGGCCGGGGAAACGATTTGGTGTTGCCCCCGGGGGAGCGTGTAATGTTGGCGTCGCCGCCGGGGAGACCGGGCGGTCCACGGCACGGGGCTATAGCTCAGTTGGTAGAGCGCCTGCATGGCATGCAGGAGGTCAGGAGTTCAATTCTCCTTAGCTCCACAGCAGATCCCGCCGGATCATCACGATCCGGCGGGATCTTTGTCTGTGCGGGGCCGGTTGCCCGCCGCTCAGCGGCCGAGCGCCCGCCGTCCGCGGCCCTGGGAGACGACCGGCAGATTGCGCGACGGCGCCTTGTCGCGCGGCGTCTCCTCCTCGATGCGCAGGGCCAGTGCCGGGCAGCGGCGCACCGCGCGCAGCGCCTTGGCCTCGGCGTAGCGCGGCACCTGTGCCTGGGCGACGGTCGGGAAACCGTCGGCGCCGAGCTCGAAGACCTCCGGGAGGATGTCCGCGCACAGGCCGTGGCCGCGGCACAGCGTCCAGTCGACGTAGATCTTCTGCCGGCTGGCTCCGGTCTCCGCGGGCTCCGCGCCGCCCGGGATGCCCGTGGGCATCTGACCGCCCTCGAAGAGCGGCAGGACGCCCTCCACGGGCCGTCCGCAGCCGTTGCCGAGGACATGCGCCGCGAGGTCGTCGGTGAACGCCTTGACGGTGGACTCCAGGAACATCGCGGAGCCGTCCGGGTGCGAGCACGCGCCGCGCCGCTTGACGTTCTTGGCGACCTGCTTGAGCGCCTCCAATGCGGCGGGGCCACCGCCGTTGAGGATGTCCTCCATGCCGCGCGCCGCGGCCGGCAGACCGAGGTAGCAGGGGCCGCACTGGCCCGCGCTCTCCTCGGCCAGCCACTGCGCCACCCGCAGCGACTCGCCCAGTGGGCAGGTCTCCTGACTGATCGGCAGAATCGCTCCCGCGCCGAGCGAACCGCCCACCGCGTCAAGGGAGTTGCGAGAGACGACCGCCTCGTTGACTGTCGCCGCGTCGATCCACTTGCCGTGGTAGCCGCCGGTCAGCACGCCCTGCGGGACCGGCGGGGCGCCGGCCAGCTGCAGGACGTAGCGCAGCGGTACGCCCGTCGGAACCTCGATCACCATGGGGCGGGCGACCGCGCCGGAGACCGTCAGCATGACGGTGCCGGGCTCGTCGTAGAGGCCGGTGTTGCCGTAGCGCTCGGGGCCGATGCGGGCGGCGATGGCGAGTTGGGCGAAGGTCTCGGCGTTGGACAGCAGGGTGGGCGCGCCGCCGACGCCGTTCTGCGAGGCGCTGACCTTGCGGCCGGGCGGGATGGCCGGGCCGCCGTCGATCGAGCGGATCAGGGAGGCGGCGGCGCCGGTGACCATGCGCACCGGGTTGCGCTGCACCCAGGCCTTCAGCGCGGAGCGGCGGCCGTTGCTCAGGCCGCGTTCGGAGAGCGCGGCCTCCATCGAGCGCTGCGTCGACTCACGGGTGACCCCCACCACGAGCGTGCGGGCACCCAGCGCCTCCGCGACCAGCAGAGCGCCGTCCAGGATCAGGTGCGGGGCACGGTTGATCAGCACCGTGTCCTTGCGGCAGGCCGGTTCGTCCTCGCTGCCGTTGACGACGACGACCGGGCGCACACCGCGCTTGATCGCCGACTCGGCCACCGAGCGCAGCTTCTTGTGGAACGGGAAGCCCGCTCCGCCGCGGCCCTTCAGATTGATGTTCTCGGCCAGCTTCGCGAGTTGCTCGCCGCCCAGGGGCTCGAGCGGGCCGTGCACCTTGAGGTGCATGGACAGGTCGAGCCGTTCGACAAGGTCGAAGCCAGACGTGAGTTGCGGAAGCCCGACCACGCGGACTTCTGGAACGTCGGGCAGGGCCTCGTTCACCTATAGCCTCCGGAAGGCGTGTTCCAAGGTTCGCCCGAACCCGGTGTGTCGTAGGACGTACCGGGCGTTGATTCATTGGCGGGACCGCTGTTGTACGTGTCGTTCGGGTTGTACGTGCCGTAGAGGTTGTTTGTCTCACCGGTGTCGTACACATCACTGTTGCGATAGGCGGCCGTGCCCGAATTGCCATAGGCCGGGATGTTGTATCCGGTGTCCTGCATCGGGTCGTACGCCGACGGGGGCGCCTCGCCGACCGGCGGGGGCGAGGGGACCGGCCAGCTGCCGGTGCCGCCGTCCGCGCGCGGGATCGGCCCCGTCGCCTGCATGTCCTGGGGCAGGTCCATGCGGGCGGTCTGGTCGGCCCCGTAGGACTGCCCGCCGCCCTGCTGTTGCGGGGTGACGGCGCGGTAGGCGGCCGCGAAGCCGTTCGCGGCCTCCGGGGTCATGGTGCGGGCGGCCGGGGCCTCGTAGCGGGGCATGCTGCCGGTGTCGGTGGCGGGCTGCTTGGGGGCCCGCCGGCCCTCGTAGCCGGGCAGTGCGGAGGGGGCCTCGGAGGCGCGTGCGCGGCTGGTCTCCAGGTCGTCGCGGACCGGTACCGGCTCGTTGCCCAGGAACAGGGCGAGGCGGTCGGCGACCTTCCGCTTGAACGGGCGCGGAGCCGCGCGCAGGGCGAGGGCCGCGGCGACGGCGACCACGCACAGCTCGTACGAGACCATGAAGAACGTCTTCGCCGGGCGTCCCGCGTACAGGCCGTGGATCAGGGCCGCGCACCAGGACGGGTAGGCCAGCATGTGCATCGCGCGCCAGCGGGCGGCGATCGGGGCGGGGGAGGCGAACTGGTTGCGCAGGGCGCCGGTGATGCCGACGAAGATCATGAGGTAGGCGGCCAGCGAGCCCATGCCGATCAGGGTGGCGCTGCCCGGGTTGGCGCCGCCGGTGCCGGTGAACAGCCAGCCGAAGGGGATCAGGGCGGCGATCCAGTCGGCGTGGTCCAGGGCGAGCTTGACCCCGATGTGGATCAGGAGGAACGCGATCGAGGCGACGGCGGTCACGCGGTGGATGCCCTGCGCCACGATGCGCTGGCGGATGTTGAGGATGAGCCGGTCCTGGGCCACCAGGCCCCAGATCACCGAGCAGGTGAGGCAGACGAGCGACAGGACGCCCGCACCGAAGTTGAGGAACTGCTGCAGCCAGTCGCCGCCGAGGAGGACGACGACGGGTATGAGCAGCAGGATGACAGCCGACGCCACCCCGTAGGCCGACCGGCCCGGTTTGGGGAGCGTGCTGTTGCTACGACGAGGGTTCATGGGGGCAACTCCGAGCAGTTTCGGGAAAGCGGTCCCGCTGCCGAACTCTAGGTGGCGCCATACCGATGGGTACGAGGTTTGAGTTATTGGGTTGTTATGCAAGGGCAGTGGAGTCGTTGTGTTGTCCTGGTGTCGGGTGTTACGCGAAGTAACTTTTGACTTCTGTTCAGTTGTTGTCCGGATCCGGCACCGGGACCAGAGACCCATACGGAAGCGCGTCGCATCGTGCTCAAGCGCTGCGGTACCCTAACCGCATGCGTGCCGTACGCCTTCTGCTTAGCGAGCCGCGCTGATCAGTCCCGACCGCCGGGCGACCCGGATGGTCGGAATCGGCGCGGCGTCCCCTCCTGTGCGAGGGGATTTTTCATTTCCGGGAAGTCGCAGCAGTCGGCAGAGACGATCGATGGAGCTTTGAGGACCATGAGCGAGACGAACCCCGCTGCCGCCGCCGAGGTGGCAGCGCCGCACCGCTACACGGCCGCCATGGCGGCCGAGATCGAGGCACGCTGGCAGGACGTCTGGGACGCCGAGGGCACCTACGCGGCGCCGAACCCCGAGGGCGATCTGGCCGGTGACCCGGCCGTCGTCGCGCGGCCCAAGAAGTTCATCATGGACATGTTCCCGTACCCCTCCGGTGCGGGCCTGCACGTCGGCCACCCGCTGGGCTACATCGCCACCGACGTCTACGCCCGCTTCCAGCGCATGACCGGGCACAACGTCCTGCACACCCTGGGCTTCGACGCCTTCGGCCTGCCCGCCGAGCAGTACGCCGTGCAGACCGGCACGCACCCGCGCGTGTCCACCGAGTCCAACATCGTGAACATGAAGTCCCAGCTGCGCCGGCTGGGCCTGGGCCACGACAAGCGCCGGTCGTTCGCCACGATCGACCCGGACTACTACAAGTGGACCCAGTGGATCTTCCTGCAGATCTTCAACTCCTGGTACGACGAGGAGTCCGGCAAGGCCCGCCCGATCGCGCAGCTGATCGCCCAGTTCGAGTCGGGTGAGCGCGCGGTTCCCGGCGGCCGCACCTGGAGCGCGCTGAGCGCCGGCGAGCGCGCCGACATCCTGGGCGAGTACCGCCTGGCGTACGCCTCCGACGCCCCCGTCAACTGGTGCCCGGGCCTGGGCACCGTGCTGGCCAACGAGGAGGTCACCGCCGACGGACGCTCCGAGCGCGGCAACTTCCCCGTCTTCAAGGCCAAGCTGCGCCAGTGGAACATGCGCATCACCGCCTACGCCGACCGGCTGCTGGACGACCTGGAGGAGCTGGACTGGCCCGAGGCGATCAAGTTGCAGCAGCGCAACTGGATCGGCCGCTCCGAGGGCGCCCGCGTCGACTTCCCGATCGACGGTGAGCGCATCACGGTCTTCACCACGCGCCCCGACACCCTGTTCGGCGCCACCTACATGGTGCTGGCCCCCGAGCACCCGCTGGTCGAGAAGTTCACCCCGGCCGCCTGGCCCGAGGGCACCCACGACGTGTGGACCGGCGGTCACGCGACCCCGTCCGAGGCCGTCGCCGCCTACCGCGCGCAGGCCGCCGCCAAGTCGGACGTCGAGCGGCAGGCCGAGGCCAAGGACAAGACCGGCGTCTTCATCGGCGCGTACGCGACCAACCCGGTCAACGGCGAGCAGATCCCCGTCTTCATCGCCGACTACGTCCTGATGGGCTACGGCACCGGCGCGATCATGGCCGTCCCCGCCCACGACACGCGTGACTTCGAGTTCGCGCGCGCCTTCGAGCTGCCGATCAAGTGTGTCGTCGAGCCGACCGACGGCCGCGGCACCGACACCTCCGCCTGGGACGAGGCCTTCGTGTCGTACGACGCGAAGATCGTCAACTCCACGGGCGAGGGCGTATCCCTGGACGGCCTGGGCGTCGTGGACGCCAAGGCGCGCATCACCGAGTGGCTGGCCCGCAAGGGCATCGGCGAGGGCACGGTCAACTTCCGACTGCGCGACTGGCTGTTCAGCCGCCAGCGCTACTGGGGCGAGCCGTTCCCGATCGTCTACGACGAGGAGGGCATCGCCCACGCGCTGCCCGAGTCCATGCTGCCGCTGGAGCTGCCCGAGGTCGACGACTACTCGCCGCGCACCTTCGACCCGGACGACGCCGACACCGAGCCCGAGACGCCGCTGTCGCGCAACGAGGACTGGGTGCACGTCACCCTGGACCTGGGCGACGGGCCGAAGAAGTACCGGCGCGAGACCAACACCATGCCCAACTGGGCCGGTTCGTGCTGGTACGAACTGCGCTACCTGGACCCGCACAACAGCGAGCGGCTGGTCGACCCGGAGATCGAGCAGTACTGGATGGGCCCGCGCGAGGGTCAGCCGCACGGCGGCGTCGACCTGTACGTCGGCGGCGCCGAACACGCCGTACTGCACCTGCTGTACGCCCGCTTCTGGTCCAAGGTCCTGTTCGACCTGGGGCACGTCTCCTCCGCGGAGCCGTTCCACAAGCTGTTCAACCAGGGCATGATCCAGGCCTACGTCTACCGCGACAGCCGCGGCATCGCGGTGCCCGCCGCCGAGGTGGAGGAGCGCGACGGCGCGTACTACTACCAGGGCGAGAAGGTCTCCCGGCTGCTGGGCAAGATGGGCAAGTCCCTGAAGAACGCGGTCACTCCGGACGAGATCTGCGCCGAGTACGGCGCCGACACGCTGCGCCTGTACGAGATGGCGATGGGCCCGCTGGACGTCTCGCGGCCGTGGGACACGCGCGCGGTGGTGGGCCAGTTCCGGCTGCTGCAGCGGCTGTGGCGCAACGTCGTCGACGAGGCGACCGGCGCCGTGACGGTGGTGGACGCCGAGCCCGACGAGGACACGCTGCGCGCCCTGCACAAGGCGATCGACGGCGTACGCCAGGACCTGGAGGGCCTGCGCTTCAACACCGCCATCGCCAAGGTCACCGAGCTGAACAACCACCTGACCAAGGCGGGAGGCCCCGTGCCGCGCTCGGTCGCCGAGCCGCTGGTGCTGCTGGTCGCGCCGCTGGCCCCGCACATCGCCGAGGAACTGTGGCGCAAGCTGGGCCACACCGACTCGGTCGTCCACCAGGACTTTCCGGTCGCCGACCCGCGCTACGTCGTGGACGAGTCCGTGACCTGCGTCGTGCAGATCAAGGGCAAGGTCAAGGCGCGGCTGGAGGTCTCGCCGTCCATCTCCGAGGAGGAGCTGGAGAAGGTCGCGCTGGAGGACGAGAAGGTCGTCGCGGCACTGGACGGGGCGGGCATCCGCAAGGTGATCGTGCGGGCGCCGAAGCTGGTGAACATCGTCACGGCGTAGGGCTATGGCGTCGGCGGGAGCGCGGGCGCCGGCGGCCTGGGGCGTGAGCGCATCCGGGTAGTCCCCTACGGGCAGGTTCGGGGTTCTTCTGGAACTCCGTACCTGCCCGTCTCGTTTACCGTGGAAGAGCGGCGCGGGCGTGCCGCGGGTGCCGAGGAGGAGCGACGTGGAAGCAGTGATCGCAGTGTTCGCGCTGCTCTTCGTGCTCTTCCTGGGCCTGGGGGTCTACGCCACGGTGAAGGTGGTGGGCGCCGCCAAGCGCGGCGTGGACCGGACCATCTCGCAGGCCCGCCGCACGGTCGAGGACCACACCCTGCGCGCCAAGTCCATCGCCCAGCCGGGACCGGCGGGCGAGCTGGCCCAACTGCGCCTGAAGCTGCGCACGTCGATGCGCGCGACCCAGGACGCGCTGTACGCGGGCGTGCCCGAGGACGAGTCCCTCAAGGAAGCCGTGGGCCTCTTCGAGCGCCTCAGCGCCCACGGACACGAACTGGACGGCGAACTCAAGCGCCTGGAGGCGGAGCCGGACCGCAAAACGCTCGCCGAGCGGCTGCCCGGCCTGCGCGAGCGCACCGAGCGCATCACGCACTCCGCGGACTCGCTGCGCTGGGCCGCACGCGACCGGGCGCACCGCTTCGCCGACGACGACCTGGACGCCCTGAGCACCCAGATAGACGTGGAGGCCGGCGCCCTGCGGCACTGGACGCGCGAGGAGCCCGCGGCCGCGCCCTCGCAGTGGCCCGACGCCCCGCCCGCCGACCTGGCGACGGCGCAGCAGACCTGGCCGGAGACACCCCGGTCGGCCACGGCCGAGGAGCCGACGCGGGCCGCCATCACCCCACCGGGACAGCGCCCGGCCTACCCATGGCAGAAGAAGCCCCGCCCCGAGAGCACTACTTGATCCGGTCAAGGGCATACCAGGTGAGAGGGGCCGGGCTGCCGCCCGGCCGCTACGGCAGGTAACCTCCAGCTCATGTCCCGCCATGTCGCGATCGTCACCGATTCAACGGCCTACCTGCCGCCGCGGACGATGGAGCGCCACGGCATCACAGCGGTACCCCTGACGGTGGTCCTCGGTGACCGGGCACTGGAGGAGGGCACCGAGATCTCGACCCGGTCGCTGGCCCAGGCCCTCCAGAAACGGCGTCCCGTCACCACCTCGCGCCCGAGCCCCGAGCTGTTCGCCGAGACCTATCGCAAGGTCGCCGAGTCCGGCGCGAGCGGCATCGTCTCCCTCCATCTGTCGGCCGAGCTGTCGGGCACGTACGACGCCGCGGTCATGGCGGCGCGCGAGGCGCCGGTGCCGGTGCGGGTGGTGGACACCGGGACGGTCGCGATGGCCCTCGGGTTCTGCGCGCTCGCCGCGGCGGAGGCGGCGGAGTCGGGCGGCACGGTGGACGAGGCCGTCACGGCCGCCGAGAAGCGGGCCTCCGGCACATGCGCCTACTTCTACGTCGACACCCTCGACTACTTGCGCCGCGGCGGCCGGATCGGCGCCGCCCAGGCCCTGTTGGGCTCGGCGCTCGCCGTGAAACCGCTGCTGCAGCTGGACGACGGCCGGATCGAACTCCTGGAGAAGGTGCGCACCGCGTCCAGGGCGATCGCTCGCCTCGAAGAGATCGCGGCCGACCGTGCCGGCAGCGCGCCGGTCGACATCGCGGTCCACCATCTCGCCGCCCCCGAGCGGGCGTCGGCCCTCGCGGACCGGTTGCGGACGCGGGTGACCGGGGTGGCGGATCTGCATGTGAGCGAGGTGGGAGCGGTGATCGGGGCGCACACCGGGCCCGGGTTGCTCGGGGTCGTCGTCTCGCCGCGCTGACCTGCCGCGCGCCTGCCCCCGCCCGTCCGGGTGAGGGAGTTTTCCACAACCGCCCGGCCGTCCACGGGAATTGAGCAAGATCATCGCGAGTTCGGTGATCTGTCCGATCCTCGCCGCATGGCACTTCGATCACACTCACCACGTACAGCGACCGTCTCCAGCGGGCCGGGGCGGGGTCCCGCCACCGATGGGCGGATCCGTCGACAGCGGTTGCCGATCCACGGCGGGGCCGGGCGGCGGCGGCATGGATCGGCCGAGGAGGTCCGCAGGCGCGCGGAGTTGTTGTTTCCGGGGCGGGGGCAGGAGTGGCGGGAGTGGCGGGAATCGGGGGCGGGGCCGCCGAGGGATCCGGGGGATTCGGGGCCTCCGGGGGGTTTGGATCCTGCTGAGCAGGAGCCGGGGCCTGTCGAGGAGCCGGGGTTGTCGGCGCCTCGTGTTGAGGAGTGTGGGCGGCCGGATCTGCGGCAGCCCGCGTCGGGGTTCCGCGCGTCCTCCGGAGCCTGGCGGGCGCGGGCCGGGCTGGCTCTGCGGGAGCGGATGCCGTTGTGGCTGCAGACGCGGTGCGGGCTGGAGCGGCGCAGTGTTCTCGCGCTCTCGGTGCTGCTCGTCGTCGCCGCCGTCTTCGCCGTCCAGCACTTCTGGACCGGGCGGACACAGTCCGTGCGGGCGCCCGAAGTGGTGCGGGCGGCAACCCCGTTCGGGGAACGGAAGGGGAGCGGTGCGTCCGAGCCGGACGGTCCGACCGGGGCGCCCGGTGCCCCGCGCTCGGCCGGGGCCGAGATCGTCGTGGACGTCTCGGGCAAGGTTCGTGAGCCCGGGATCCACCGGCTGCCCGCCGGGTCGCGTGTCGTCGACGCGCTGCGCGCGGCCGGAGGGGTGCGTCCCGGCACGAAACTGGACGGGCTGAACAGGGCCCGTTTCCTCGTGGACGGGGAGCAGGTGATCGTCGGCGCCCCCGCGGCTCCGGCGCCTGCCGCGGCCGCCGGCGGCTCGTCCGGTACGGCGGCGGGAGGTGCGCCCGCGGCCCCGGTCTCGCTCAGCACCGCCACCGTGGACCAGCTCGACACCCTGCCCGGCGTCGGCCCCGTGCTCGCCCAGCACATCGTCGACTACCGCACGCGGCACGGCGGCTTCCGCTCGGTGGACGAGCTGCGCGACGTCAACGGCATCGGCGACCGCCGCTTCGCCGATCTCCGCGATCTCGTACGGCCATGAGGCGCGCTCCCGCTCCTCCGGCTCGCCAGGCCGTCCATGCCGCGGCCGCGGGACGGCTCGGCGCGGCGCACCCACGGCAGGAGGGGCCGACGGATCTGCGTCTGGTACCGCCCGCGCTCGCGGCCTGGGCGACGGCCGCGGCGACGCTGGGCGCGACGCCGGGGTGGGTCACGGGTGTCGCGGTGGTGTGCACGGCCGCGGCTGCGGTGCTGCTGGCGGTGCGCCGACGAGGGGTGCTCCTGGGTGTGCCCGGTGGCCCAGGGCGGTGGCCGCGGGTCTCTGCCGCCGCCGTGCTGCTCTGCGTCGCCGGGGCCGCCGTCTCCGCCGGACTGCACGGAGCCGATGTAAGGCGCGGACCCGTGCCCCAACTGGCGCGGCAGTACGCCATGGTGATTGCCGAGGTCGAGATCACCTCCGACCCCCGGCTCACCCGGCCCCGGATCAGAGGGGACCACGCGGTGCCGGCCTCCGTGGTGATGGACGCGGAGGTACGGCGGGTGGAGAAGGCGGACGGGACGGCGGTGGTCACGCGTACGCCGGTGCTGGTGATCGTGGATGCGCGAGCGGGCGGGCCTGGTTCGGAGGGGGGAGCGGATGGGTCCGGTTCGGTGGCGGAGGCGGAGGGGAAGACGGGGGCGGGGAAGGGGGCGGAGGCGGGCGATGGGCGGGCCCCCGCTTCGGGATCACGCTCGCCCTGGCTCGACCTGCTGCCCTCCACCCACGTGCGGATCAGGGCCAGGTCGGCGCCCGCCGCGGTCGGGGGTGACCGGATCGCGGGGGTGCTGCGGGTACGGGGGCACGGGCCGCCGGAGGTGGTGACCGGTCCTTCGGGGGTGCAGCGGTTCGCGGGGCGGCTGCGGGCCGGGCTGCGGGAGGCGACCGACGGGTTGCCGGGCGACGCGCGGGCGCTGCTGCCGGGACTGGTCGTCGGGGACACCTCGCGGATCACCCCGGAGCTGGACGAGGCCTTCAAGGAGACCGACCTCACGCATCTGCTCGCGGTGTCCGGCAGCAACCTCACGATCATCCTCGCCCTGCTCCTCGGACCGCCGGGCACGGCCCAGCGGGCGGAGCGGCGGGGGCTCGCACCGCGGCTCGGCATTCCGCTGCGGACGACCGCGGTGCTCGGCGGGGCGCTGACGCTCGGGTTCGTGGTGGTGTGCCGACCGGATCCGAGTGTGCTGCGGGCGGCGGCCTGCGGGAGCGTCGTGCTGCTGGCCCTGGCAACCGGACGCCGCAGGTCGCTGATCCCGGCGCTGGCGGCGGCGGTGCTGCTGCTCGTGCTCTACGACCCCTGGCTGTCGCGGAGTTACGGCTTCCTGCTCTCCGTACTGGCCACCGGCGCCCTGCTCACGGTTGCTCCGCGCTGGAGCGAGGCGCTGCGGCGGCGCCGGGTTCCGCCGAGGCTCGCCGAGGGGCTGGCCGCGGCGGCGGCAGCGCAGGTGTTGTGCGCGCCGGTCGTCGCCGTGCTGTCGGCGCGGGTGAGTCTGGTGGCGGTGCCGTGCAATCTGCTCGCGGAGGTCGCGGTGGCGCCTGCCACGGTGCTGGGATTCGCGGCGCTTGCGACGGCCCCGGTGCTGATGCCGGCGGCCAAGGCGCTTGCCTGGTGCGCGAGTTGGCCCGCCTCCTGGATCGCGGACATCGCCCGCACCGGGGCCGCGCTGCCGGGCGGGGGAGTGGACTGGCCGGGCAGCTGGAGCGGGGCGGCCCTGCTCGCCCTGGCCACGGCGGCCGTCCTGCTGGTCGGCCGACGGCTGCTGAGACATCCCTGGCTGTGCGCGGCCTGCGGGGCGCTGCTCGTGCTCGTCGTCGTGCAGCCGCCGCCCCTGACCAGGGTGATCACGGGGTGGCCGCCTCCGGGATGGCGGTTCGCGGTGTGCGATGTGGGGCAGGGCGACGCGACGGTGCTCGCGGCGGGGGACGGCAGTGGCGTCGTGGTGGACGCCGGGCCCGATCCGACGCTCGTCGACCACTGTCTGCGCACGCTCGGCATCACCCGCATCCCGCTCGTCGTGCTGACCCACTTCCACGCCGATCATGTGGCCGGGCTGCCCGGTGTGCTGCGGGGGCGTTCGGTGGGGGCGATCGAGACGACAAGCTTCGAGGAGCCGGCGGACCAGGTGGCGTCGGTCCGCAGGGAGGCCGCGGCCCGGCACATTCCGCTGACCGTGGCCACGGCTGGGGAGGAGCGGCGCACTGGTTCGCTGTCCTGGCGGGTGCTGTGGCCGCCGCCGCGCCCGGCACCGGATCCGGACGGGCCGAACGACGCGAGCGTCGCCCTGCTGGTCAGGACCGCCGGGCTCCGCCTGCTGCTGCTCGGGGATCTCGAACCCCCGGCTCAGCAGGCCCTGTTGAGGTCACCGCAAGGGGCACTGCTGGGTGGCGTGGACGTGCTCAAGGTGGCGCATCACGGCTCGGCGTACCAGGACCCGGAGCTGATACGCAGGGTGGCGCCACGGCTGGCGCTCATCAGCTGTGGTGAGCACAACCTGTACGGCCATCCCGCTCCCAGCACGGTCGCGGCGCTGCGGGCCGAGGGTGCGGTGGTGCTGCGGACGGACCAGGACGGGGCGCTCGCGGTCGCGGGGGCGGGCGGGGGGTTGCGGGTGGCGACAGACTGAGGGCATGGACATCGAACAGGCCGACGCCTACCTCAGCCGCCTGGGGATCGGGCCTGCGGACCGGCCCACCACTCCCACCGCCGAGGTGCTGCGCGAGCTGCAGCTGCGCCATCTGCGGACCGTGCCCTTCGAGAACCTGTCGGTGCACCTCGGCGAGGAGATCGTGCTGGAGGAGGACCGGCTGGTGGAGAAGGTGGTGGGGGCGCGGCGGGGAGGGTTCTGCTACGAACTCAACGGTGCGTTCGGGGCGTTGCTCAAAGAGCTCGGGTTCGGGGTCACGCTGCTCGCGGCGCGGGTGCACGGGGACGAGGGGCGCCTAGGGATCCCGTACGACCATCTCGCGCTGCGGGTGCGGACGGCGGACGGGGCCGAGTGGCTGGCGGACGTGGGCTTCGGGGCGCACAGCCACTATCCGCTGGCGTTCGCGGAGAGGGGGGAGCAGAAGGACCCGGCCGGTGTGTTCCGGATCGTCGAGGCCGGGCCCGACCTGGATGTGCTGTTCGACGGCAGGCCGCAGTACCGGCTGGAGGTGCGGCCCCGTGAGCTCGGTGACTTCGTGGCCGGGGCGTGGTGGCACAGCACCTCGCCCAGGTCGCACTTCGTGCGGTCGCTGGTGTGCTCACGGGTGACGGAGGACGGCGGGAGGATCACGCTCAGCGGGCGCACCTTCAAGAGCACCGGTGCCGATGGGGTGCGGGAGGAGCGGGAGTTGGGATCGGACGAGGAGGTGCTCGGGGTGTACCGGGAGCGGTTCGGGATCGAGCTGGGGTCGGTGCCGACCGTTCGCAAGGGGTGACTGTCCGTTCGCGAGGGGTGACTGTGCATTGGCCTGTGCAGCGACCTGTGCGGTGCCCTGCGCGTCTGTCGGACAATGGCCGGTGTGAGTGATGTGAGACATGTGCTGGTGCTGCCCGACCGGGATGCCGCCGAGGAGGTGGCTCAGGAGCTCGGGGAGCGGTTCGGGGTCATGGAGGAGCCGCAGCTGGTGCGGGATGCCCTGGCCGGGGAGGACGATGCCGAGGACGCGCAGTGGTTGGTTGTTCTGCGGGATGAGGCGGGGCGGTTGGATCCCGGGGAGCTGGATGCTTTTGCGGGGGAGTGGGAGGGCTGGCGCGAGGAGCCGTAGGTTTTGGCAATTCCGCCGGTTCCGCCGGGTCAGCGTGTGCCGCCGGTTCGCCTTGGGCCTGCCCGTTCAGTGGCGGCTGCGGGTCGGGTGTGGCTGGGCGCGCAGTTCCCCGCGCCCCTTGCGGTGCGGCCGTGGACGTTGCGTTGTCAGTGCTGCGTGACATGCTGGGCGCGATGGCCAGGAAGACTTCGAATGACGATCCTCTCGCCCCGGTGACGCTTGCCGTGGGCCAGGAGGAGCTTCTGCTTGATCGTGCTGTGCGGGAGGTGGTGGCTGCTGCCCGGGCTGCCGACGCCGACACGGATGTGCGGGACCTGGCTTCGGACCAGTTGCAGCCCGGCACGCTCGCCGAGCTGACCAGTCCCTCGCTCTTCGCCGAGCGCAAGGTCGTGGTCGTGCGCAACGCGCAGGATCTCTCGGCCGACACGGTCAAGGACGTGAAGGCGTATCTCGGGGCGCCCGCCGAGGAGATCACCCTCGTGCTGCTGCACGCGGGCGGAGCCAAGGGCAAGGGGCTGCTCGACGCCGCCCGCAAGGCCGGTGCGCGGGAGGTGGCCTGTCCGAAGATGACCAAGCCGGCCGACCGGCTGGCCTTCGTGCGCGGTGAGTTCAGGGCGGCCGGGCGGTCGGCAACGGCCGAGGCCTGCCAGGCACTCGTCGACTCCATCGGGAGCGATCTGCGGGAGCTTGCGTCCGCCGTCTCGCAGCTGGTCGCCGACGTGGAGGGGACCATCGACGAGGCGGTCGTCGGGCGGTACTACACCGGGCGGGCCGAGGCCTCCAGCTTCACCGTCGCCGACCGGGCCGTGGAAGGGCGGGCGGCCGAGGCACTGGAGGCCCTGCGCTGGGCCCTGTCGACCGGCGTCGCGCCCGTGCTGATCACCAGTGCGCTCGCGCAGGGTGTGCGGGCGATCGGCAAGCTCTCGTCCGCGCGCGGCGGGCGCCCGGCCGATCTGGCGCGGGAGCTGGGCATGCCCCCGTGGAAGATCGACCGGGTGCGCCAGCAGATGCGGGGCTGGACACCGGACGGAGTGTCGGTCGCGCTGCGCGCGGTGGCCGACGCCGACGCCGGGGTGAAGGGCGGCGGGGACGATCCCGAGTACGCCCTGGAGAAGGCGGTCGTCACGATCGCCCGCGCCGCACGCAGCCGGCGTTAGCCCCTCAGCTCCTCAACTACTCAGCCCGGTCCCGCCCCTCACGCCGGTCCCCCCGGCCCCGCTCGCCCCGGTGCTCATGCCGCCTCCTGCCAACTGGTCGGGTGGGTGTAGGACGGGCGGCGCCAGGCCGCCAGGGGGGTGACCGGGGCGGGCATCGGTTCCGGGGTGTTGAGGGCCAGGAGGACGACGGCGAGGGCGGCGAGTTCGGACTCGGTGGGTGTGCCGCGCACCACGCGGAACAGTGGTTCGTCGGACAGGGGCATACGGTCTCCTTCGCGGTGGACTGCCGGTGCGGTCACTGGGGCTGGTTGCCGTGCTTGCGGGCCGGAAGGTCCGCGTGCTTGGTGCGGAGCATCGCCAGGGCCGAAGCCAGCACCGCCCGCGTCTCGGCGGGGTCGATCACGTCGTCGACCAGGCCGCGCTCGGCCGCGTAGTAGGGGTGCATCAGCTCCGTCCTGTACTCCTTGATCTTCTGGGCGCGGACCGTCTCCGGGTCGTCCGAGGCGGCGATCTCGCGGCGGAAGATGACGTTGGCGGCGCCCTCCGCGCCCATCACCGCGATCTCGTTGGTGGGCCAGGCGAGGGTGAGGTCGGCGCCGATGGACTGGGAGTCCATGACGATGTAGGCGCCGCCGTAGGCCTTGCGCAGGATCAGTGAGATGCGGGGCACGGTCGCGTTGCAGTAGGCGTAGAGGAGCTTCGCGCCGTGGCGGATGATGCCGCCGTGCTCCTGGTCGACGCCCGGCAGGAAGCCCGGTACGTCGACCAGGGTGACCAGCGGGATGTTGAAGGAGTCGCAGAACTGCACGAAGCGGGCCGCCTTCTCGCTCGCCCCGATGTCCAGCACACCCGCAAGGGACTGGGGCTGGTTGGCGATCAGTCCGACGACGTGGCCGTCGAGCCGGGCCAGGGCGCACAGCACATTGGGCGACCAGCGTTCGTGGATCTCCAGGTACTCGCCGTTGTCGACGATCTCCTCGATCACCCGGCGCATGTCGTAGGGCCGGTTGCCGTCCGCCGGGACCAGCTCCGTCAGGGCCTCGGTGCGCCGCGCCGCCGGGTCGCCGCCGTCGGCGGTGGGTGGTGCCTCCCGGTTGTTCTGCGGGAGGAGGGAGAGGAGGTAGCGGA
>NZ_JAFJSY010000038.1 GCF_019857225.1 Streptomyces plumbidurans | reverse complement strand
GTCGCGGCGAGCGCGAAGGCTGCCCGGCCGCGCGGCGGACACGTGAGCTACCCGGCCGTCGCGGCGAGCGCGAAGGCTGCCCGGCCGCGCGGCGGCCGCGGCGGCTACCCGGCGAGCGTCTCGGCCAGGACCCGGGCCGCCCGCTCCACGTCGCCGAACCCGACGTAGAGGGGGGTGAAGCCGAAGCGCAGGACGTCCGGGTGCCGGAAGTCCCCGACCACGCCCCGTTCGATCAGCCGTTTCATGACGTCACCGGCGTCCTGGCAGCGGAGCGCCACCTGGCTGCCGCGCTGCGCGTGGGCCGCCGGGGTCAGCGACTCCACCCGACCCTCGGGCACGTACTCGCGCACGCACTCCAGGAAGAAGTCCGTCAGCGCGAGGGACTTGGCCCGTACCGCCTCGACCGTGACGCCGTCCCAGACCTCCAGCGCCGCCTCCAGGGCCAGCATCGAGAGGATGTCCGGCGTGCCGACCCGGCCGCGCAGCGCGCCCGCCGCGGGCTCGTAGCCGGACCGCATCCCGAAGGGCTGCGCGTGGGAGTTCCAGCCGGGCAGCGGGGAGTCGAAACGGTCCTGGAGGTCACGGCGCACATAGAGGTACGCCGGTGAACCCGGGCCGCCGTTCAGGTACTTGTAGGTGCAGCCGACCGCGAGGTCCACGCCGTGCTCGTCCAGTCCGACCGGCAGCGCGCCCGCGCTGTGGCACAGGTCCCAGACGGCCACCGCGCCCGCGTCGTGGATCGCGGCGGTGAGGGCGGGCAGGTCGTGCAGCCTGCCCGTGCGGTAGTCGACATGGTTGAGCAGCACCGCGGCCGTATGGGCGGACAGCACGTCCGGGACCTCGGACGGGGTGACCGGGCGGAGTGTGCGGCCCGTCATACGGGCCGCCGACTCGGCGATGTAGCCGTCGGTGGGGAAGGTCGTCGCGTCCACGACGATCTCGTCCCGGCCCTCCCCCGCCAGCCGTACCGCCCCCACAACCGCCTTGAACACGTTGACACTTGTGGAGTCGCCCACGACGATCTGCCCCGGCGCCGCCCCGACCAGCGGCGCGATACGGTCGCCGATCCGCTCGGGCGCCGTCCACCAGCCGCTCTCGTCCCAGGACCGGATGCGCAGCTCGCCCCACTGGCGCCGTACGACGTCGTCCACCCGGCCCGGCACCGCGACCGGCAGGGCGCCGAGGGAGTTGCCGTCCAGGTAGACCACGTCGTCGAGCACGAACTGCGCACGTACGCCCGCCAGTTCGTCGGCGGCGTCCGCCTTCGCCGCCCGGACCGCAAGGGGTTGCGTGATGTCGAGGGGCTGGGTGATGTCAGACATGCGACCTCGCCGTCCACAGCTCGGGAAAGACGTTCTTCTGCGCCCGCTTCTCCAGCCAGGCCACTCCGGCCGAGCCGCCCGTGCCCGCCTTGGCGCCCATCGCCCTGCGGGTGGCGACGAGATGGTCGTTGCGCCATCGCCACACCAGCTCGGCGACGTCCGTCAACACCTCGCCCAGCCGGGCGAGTTCGCTGTGCTCGTCACCGGAGTAGATCGCGGTCCAGACGGCCTCGACCGCCGGTGAGGGCTCGTAGCGCTGCGAGACGTCGCGCCGCAGGACCTCGGCGGGGACGGGGTGGCCGCGCCGGGCGAGCAGGTGCAGCACCTCGTCGTACAGGCTCGGCTCGTGCAGCGCCTTCTCCAGCTCGGCGTGCACGCGCGGGGCGCCGCGGTGCGGGACGAGCATGGACGCGGACTTCTCGCCGAGCAGGAACTCCATGCGCCGGTACATCGCCGACTGGAACCCTGAGCCCTCGCCGAGGGCCGAGCGGTAGGAGTTGAACTGGGCCGGCGTGAGCTGCCCGAGGGGCCTCCAGGAGGCGTTCAGCGCCTCCAGCTCGCGCACCGATCGCTTCAGCGCGGCCACGGCTGTCGGCACGTCGTCGGACCGCAGGGCGTGCGCCGCGGTCTCCCACTCATGGACGACCACGGTGAACCACAGCTCCATCACCTGGGTCGTGACCAGGAAGACCATTTCGCCGGGGTCGTCGGAGAGGGTGTGCTGGAGGTGGGTGAGCACGTCCGCCTTGACGTAGTCCTCGTACGGCGTCGTGCCCTGGAAGTCGAGATGCGGGGTCTCCGGCTCGGCGGCCTGGTGGGACATCGCTGTCTCCTGATGTGTACTCCGGGTAGCGGTCCGCCCCTGCCGTTACCGGCACGGGGGCCCCGGTCCCCACGGGCATCCTCCGCAATCACTCCGGCCCACCGCAAGACACGCCTCCCGCAGGGTCCGCCGCAGGGTCCACCCGGGCGACCGGGCGGACCCGCGAAGGTCGGTACGCCTCAGCCCAGCGTCTGGGCCGCCGTCGGCGAGGAGTCCTTCAGGAACTGCGAGCAGCGCTCGTACTCCTCCTGCTCGCCGATCGACTGCGCGGCGCGGGCGAGGGCGTGCAGGGCGCGCAGGAAGCCGCGGTTGGGCTCGTGCTCCCAGGGCACCGGTCCGTGGCCCTTCCAGCCGTTGCGGCGCAGGGCGTCCAGACCCCGGTGGTAGCCCGTGCGGGCGTAGGCGTACGACTCCACGACGCTGCCCCGCTCGAACGCCTCGTCGGCCAGCTGCGCCCAGGCCAGCGAGGACGTCGGGTACTTGGCGGCGACGTCCGCGGGCGCCGTGCCGTTCGCCAGCAGCTCGCGGGGCTCGGGGTCGTCGGGCAGGTGGGTCGGGGGCGGGCCCCCCAGAAGGTTCTCGTGAATCGACATGCCTCCAAGTCTGCGGCATCCCCCTACCCGGGGCGCCCGCGGCGCCCCTCGGCCACGGCCCTACGCAATCCGCCGCCCCGCCCGCTCCCCCTCCAGCGGCGGCGCGGTGACCGAGCCGTGCAGGAGGCACTCCGGGTGACGGCAACCTGGCGGCAGAGCGTGCACGGCCGCAAAGCCCACCGCCGACCCGACCACCAGCACGGCGCGCAGATCCGCATCGTCCGGTGACAGGCACCCCCTCGGGCGCACATCAGCACCGCCCGATGACAGGCACCCCCCGGGCACGGATCAGCACCGCCCGGCGACCGCCATCCCCCCGGCCACCGCCCTACGCGATCCTCCGCCCCGCCCGCTCCCCCTCCAGCGGCGGCGCCGTCACCGAACCGTGCGTCAGGCACTCCGGGTGGCGGCAACCTGGCGGCAGGGCGCGGACGGTCATGAACGCGACCGCTGAGCCGATCACCAGGACGGCGGCGCAGATCAGCATGGCGCGGTGGAAGGCGTTGTCGAAGGCGTCGGGGGAGCGGTATGCCTCCGGGCCCATGCCGGCGACGAGGGGCAGTGCGGCTACCGCGATGAGGCCGGCCGCGCGGGCCGCCGCGTTGTTGATGCCGCTGGCCAGGCCCGCCCTCGCGGTGTCCACCGAGGCGAGGACCGTGGACGTCAGCGGGGCGACCAGGGTGACCATGCCGGTGCCGAGGACCAGGAGCGCGGGCAGCACGTCGGCGGCGTAGGAGGCGCCGGGGCTCACCCGCAGCATCAGCAGCATTCCGGCGGCGCACAGCAGGGGGCCCGCGGTGAGCGGGATGCGGGGGCCGATCCGGTCGGCCAGGGCGCCCGAGCGGGCGGAGAACAGCAGCATCAGGGCGGTCGTCGGCAGCAGGGCCGTACCGGCGGCCAGCGGCGACCAGCCGACGGCGACCTGGAGCTGCAGGGCGGTCAGGAAGAAGAAGCCGCCGAACGCCGCGTACACGCACAGGGTGACCAGGTTGACCGCCGTGAACTGGCGGGAGGCGAAGATGTCCGGCGGCATCATCGGGTCCGGGTTGCGCTTCTCCACCTGGACGAACGCCACGCCCGCGACCAGACCGGCCACCGCGGTGACGACGACCACCAGCGAGCTCTGGCGGGCCTCGATCAGGGCGTAGGTGATCAGGGCGAGGGACAGGGCGCCGAGGGCCGCGCCCAGGACGTCGAAGCGGCCGTGGGAGCGGCCGTCCGCCGACTCGGGGACATGGCGCAGCGCGATCGGCGCGCACAGCAGGGCCAGCGGGACGTTGAGCAGGAAGACCCAGCGCCAGCCGGGGCCATCCACCAGCCAGCCGCCCAGGAACGGTCCGACGGCCGCGCCGATGCCCCCGAACCCGGACCACAGGCCGACCGCTCTGCCCCGGTCGTCCGCGTGGAAGGACGCCTGGATCAGTGCCAGCGAGCCCGGGGTGAGCAGTGCGCCGCCGATTCCTTGCAGGGCGCGGGCCGCGACGAGGATGCCGGACGTCGGCGCGAGACCGCACAGCAGGGACGCCGCGGCGAACCACACGACGCCGATGACGAAGATCTTGCGGCGGCCGTAGTGGTCGCCGAGGGAGCCGCCGAGCAGGATCAGCCCGGCCAGCGTCAGCATGTACGCGTTGACGGTCCACTGCAGCGCGGCGAGATCGGCGTCCAGATCGGTGCCGATGCGCGGCAGGGCGACATTGACGACGGTGGAGTCCAGCATCGCCATGCTGGAGCCGAGCACGGTGGTCAGCAGGATCCATTTGCCCTGGGGCGAGGCGATCCGGACGTCGGGCATGACCCCAGGTATACAGCGAGCCCGGCGCCGTAGCACCGGGCTCGCTCAAGGTGACGGCCCCGGGGCCGCCCCCGACTACTTGATCCTCGTGCCCGTCGAGCGCAGGTTGCCGCAGGCCTCGGTCACGCGCGCGGCCATGCTCGCCTCGGCCAGCTTGCCCCAGGTGCGCGGGTCGTAGGTCTTCTTGGAGCCGACCTCGCCGTCGACCTTCAGCACACCGTCGTAGTTCTTCAGCATGTGGTCGGCGACCGGACGCGTGAAGGCGTACTGGGTGTCGGTGTCGATGTTCATCTTGACCACGCCGTTCTCCAGCGCGGTGCGGATCTCCTGCTCGGTGGAGCCGGAGCCGCCGTGGAAGACGAAGTCGAACGGGGACTGCTTGCCGAACTTCGCGCCCACGCCTTCGTTCAGCTCCTTCAGGAGCTCGGGGCGCAGCACGACGTTGCCCGGCTTGTACACACCGTGCACGTTGCCGAAGGAGGCGGCCAGCAGGTAACGGCCCTTCTCGCCCAGGCCCAGGGCCTCGGCCGTACGGATGGCGTCGTCCACCGTCGTGTACAGCGAGTCGTTGATCTCGTGCGAGACGCCGTCCTCCTCGCCACCGGTCGGGGTGATCTCGACCTCGAGGATGATCCGGGCGGCGCGGGTGCGCTCGAGCAGCTCCTGCGCGATGGCCAGGTTGTCGGCGAGGGTCTCCGCCGAGCCGTCCCACATGTGCGACTGGAAGAGCGGGTTGCGGCCGGCCTTCACGCGCTCCTCGGAGACGGCCAGCAGCGGGCGGACGTACCCGTCGAGCTTGTCCTTGGGGCAGTGGTCCGTGTGCAGCGCGACCGTGACCGGGTACTTCTCGGCGACGATGTGCGCGTACTCGGCGAGGGCCACCGCGCCGGTGACCATCTCCTTGCTGTACTGACCGCCGAGGAACTCGGCGCCACCCGTGGAGATCTGGACGATGCCGTCGCTCTCCGCCTCGGCGAAACCGCGCAGCGCCGCGTGCAGGGTCTGGCTCGAGGTCACGTTGATGGCCGGGTAGGCGAACTTGCCTGCCTTCGCCCGGTCCAGCATTTCGTTGTAGACCTCGGGGGTTGCGATGGGCATCTGTCCGCTCCTTGGTATGTGCGGTTGGCGTTGTGCGTCCTACGGCCCTGACCTAGACCTTGGGGGTGACGTCATCGTCGGCCCCATCTTTCCAGACTCGGCCGGTTGCGTTGCCCGCCCTGTCCACCCTGTGGATAAGGTCAGTCGAGACCCAGGTCGTCCTTCGCGTACGCGAACAGGTACGGCACTCCCGCGCCCTCCTGGATCTTCTCCGCGGCGCCGGTCGCACGGTCGACGATGGTCGCCACGGCGACCACCTCCGCGCCCGCCTCCCGCACCGCCTCGACGGCGGTCAGCGGGGAGCCGCCGGTGGTGGAGGTGTCCTCCACCACCAGCACCCGGCGGCCCGCGATGTCCGGGCCCTCCACGCGGCGCTGCAGCCCGTGCGCCTTGGCGGCCTTGCGCACCACGAAGGCGTCGAGCCGCTTCCCGCGCGCGGCGGCCGCGTGCAGCATGGCGGCGGCGACCGGGTCCGCGCCCATGGTCAGACCGCCCACCGCGTCGAAGTCCAGATCGGCGGTGAGATCGAGGAGCACCTGGCCCACCAGCGGTGCGGCCTCACCGTCAAGGGTGATCCGGCGCAGGTCGACGTAGTAGTCCGCCTCCAGCCCCGACGACAGGGTCACCTTGCCGTGCACCACGGCCTTGTCCTTGATCTGCTGCAGCAGCTCGCCACGTACGTCCGTCATGCCAGTCAGCTTAAAGGCGGCGCCAGGTCCAGGTGGTCGTCGCTTCCAGCGGCTCCAGCAGGGTGACCTGGCGGGGCATGGTGTTCAGACCGTTGGGCGGACCGGTCTGCGGCTCCACGCACACGGCCTCGCGCTGCTCGTCGTAGACGACGACCCACTCCTCGCGGCTGGTCACCTTCAGCTCCAGCTGTCCGGGCCAGGTCAGGGTGACGTCGACGCCGCCGGGTGTGCCGAAGCAGTCGTCCCAGGGGCCGGGCCTCGGCTCGACGCGGTCGCCGGTCGGCAGGTGGTCCTCGCCGCGCTCCTCCTGCCAGGCGGGCGTGAAGTCGATCCGTACGTCCTCGCCGACGGTGCCGTCCTCGCGCGTGAGGGCGCGGTTGAACCACGGGTGCCAGCCGACCTGTGCCGGGAAGGACGAGTCCTGCGCCTCCACGGACATCGTCAGGGTCAGGGAGTCGGGCGTCAGGGCGAACTCCTGCGTGACCCGGCCGGCCCAGGGCCAGGGCTCCACCAGCCGGCACGTGATGACCGCCTCGTCGGTGCCCGCGCGTACGACGCTCCAGGCGCCGTCGCGGGCGGTGCCGTGGATGGCGTGCGGCGGGGAGTTGAGCGGCATCTGGTGCAGGGTCGCGCCGTCCAGGAAGCGGCCGTTCCTGATCCGCCCGCACCAGGGAGCCATCGGGAAGCACCCGAAACGTTCACCCTGGCGCAGCAGTTCGGTCCCGCCGACGCGCAGCCCCGAGACCCGCCCGCCGTTGCCCGGCCGTACGGTCACCTCCGCGTCGCCCGCGGTCAGCGTGATGTCTTCGTTACTCACGGGACGACCCTACTGGGGCGATCAAGACCGCGTACGTCCGCCGTCGCGCACCCGTCGGGATTCAGCGGCGCTTGCGCAGCGCCCGGCTCACGACGATCGCCGACGCGAGTGCGAGGGCCGCCGCCGGGGCCGCCCAGCGCAGCGGTGAGCCCCCGGTGACCGACTGCGGCGCGGGGACGGGGGCGTAGCGGCCGCGGGGCGGGGCGTGGTCGACCTCCTCCGCGCTGCGGCCGATCATCGTGCGGCGGGCGTGGGCGGCTTCGGCGGGGGGCGCGGAGTCCGCGGTGGGGTCGCCGCCGCCCTCTCCCTTCGCAGCTCCGGCTTCGTCCTTAGCCACTGCCTCGGTCTCGTCCTGCGCGAGCGGGTCCAGGGAGGGTGGGGGCACCTCGGTGTCGAAGACGGACGTGTGCCCGGCGTCGGCCGCCCCCGCTTCCTCTTCCGTGGCCGAGTCCTTCGCTTCCGCCGCGGACTCCGACGCCGAGCCCTTCGAGGCTTCCTGCGCGGGCTGCTCCGCCGCCAGCTCCCCGAGGCTCTCCGCGAAACGGTTCAGCAGGCGGGTCGCGGCCGCGGCGACCTGCTCGGACGGCATCTCCGTGACGCGGCCGTCCGCGGAGGCCGTGCCGCCGAAGACCAGCCGGGAGCCGTCGTCGGCCGCCTCGACGCGCAGCGTGAGGGCGAGCTTGACCGAGCCGGTGCCGCGGGTCTCGGCGACGTCGCCCTCGGCGGTGTACGAACCGTCCCCCCGCGCGACGACCCGCACGGTGCCGCGATAGGTGACGGAGTGGCTGCCGACGCGTACTTTCAGCCGCCCGGTGACGGGCTCGGCGCCCGCGTCCTGCTGGAGCCCGGGCACCGCACGCGCGACCTTTGCCTGGTCGGCGAGTGCTTCCTTCAGCCGCTGGGCCGGAACCGGAACGAACACCTCATGCTCCATGTCACGCGAGCCTACCCACGAGGCCGGATCCTGCACCCCCGTTGGTCGAAAGTGACCGCGCGTCGGCCCGCCGTGGGTGCGTTCAGTACCGCGGGTGCAATCAGTACCGCGGGTGCAATCAGTACCGCGGGTGCACCAGGGTCGACGCCCGCAGGCCCGCGACACGGGTGGCCCGTACGGCCTTCGCATCGGCCGTCAGCCCCTGCTGGGTGAGGGTGCGCAGGCGTGGCTCGTGCGGATCCAGGCCGAGTCGGGGCGGGCCGTCCGCGGAGGCCAGGACGAAGCCCCAGTCGTGCGGGGCGCTGGACGCACCGGCGCTGCGGTCGGGTCCCGCGGCGAAGCCGGCGTCCCTGCCGCCGACGCGGTAGGGCGCGGTGTGCAGGCCCGCGGCCCGCAGCGTCGCCTCGACCGTCCAGAACACCCGCGGCCGGTCGGCGCAGGGACCCGCGTGCACCACCAGCCGGCCACTGGGCGCGAGGGCGCGCCGGGCGAGGCCGTAGAACTCCTGGGAGTACAGCTTCGTACTGGCCGTGATGCCCGGGTCGGGCAGGTCGGAGATCACCACGTCGTACGAGGAGGCGGGCACCGTGCGCAGCCGGCTGAAGGCGTCGTCGGTCGCCACTCGCACGCGTGGGTCGTCGTAGACGTGGCCGTTCAGCCGTGACAGGGCCGGGTCGTGGCGGGCCAACCGTACGACGGCCGGGTCGAGTTCGACGATGTCCACGCGCCGCACCCCGGTGTGGCGCAGGACTTGGCGTGCGGCCAGGCCGTCGCCGCCGCCGAGGATCAGCACGCGCGCGTGCGGACCGTTCATCGCGGGGTGCACCAGGGCTTCGTGGTAACGCAGTTCGTCGCGTCCGCTGACCCGGAGGCGGCCGTCGAGAAAGAGGTCGAGGGGACGGCCGTGGGTGCCGCCGGTGAGGACGACCTCATGGATGCCGGTCTGCAGCGCCACCCGTACGTCGTTGCCGTACACCGCGTGCCGTGCGGCCCGTTCGAAGTCGTCGACGAGGACGGCGGCGGAGGCGAGGAGGCCGAGGACGGTGAGGTTGGCGATGAGCAGCAGCCAGCGGGCGCGGCGGCTGAGGTCACGGCGGAACAGGCCGAGGACGAGGGTGCCGCCCGCGAGCGCGTTGACCGTTCCGGTGATCAGGGCGCCGGTCAACTGGCCCAGCAGGGGCAGCAGTAGGAAGGGAAAGGCGAGTCCGCCGACCAGTGCGCCGACGTAGTCCGCCGCGAACAGGTCGGCGACCGCGCCGCCCGCGTCCTGGCGGCGGATGCGCTGGATCAGCTCCATGAGGAGGGGGATCTCGGCGCCGATGAGCAGACCGATCGTCAGGGAGAAGGCGACCAGCAGCCAGCGCGGACCCCACAGACCGCCCCAGCCGCCGGTCCAGGCGAAGACCGCGTACAGGGCCATCGCGCTGCAGCCGCCGACGAGGGCGAGGATCGTCTCGATCGCACCGAAGCCGGCCGCGGCCCACCAGCGCAGGCGCTTCGCGGCGAGCGATCCGATACCCATCGCGAAGACCATGACCGACAGCACGACCGAGGCCTGGGTGACCGAGTCGCCGATCAAGTACGAGGCGAGAGCGACGAGTTCGAGTTCGTACACCAGTCCGCAGGCCGCGCAGACGAAGACGCACGCGAGGACCAGGAACCGGCCCGTGTCCGGCCGCACCGGCAGCCTGGCCGGGCCCGCCCAGTCGGGCGGGGAGCCGGGTGGTGCCGGTGCGTGCGGTTCGATCACGGTGCGACGTTACGTCACGGGAGAGTCACGCCTCGTCACCCACACGTGTGGAACTGTTCGTCAGTCGAGGGTTTGGTGTTTGAGGTCGCGTCCTCGGGTCAGGCGTCCGCCGCACTGAGCCGTGCCGCCGGCACCCGTACTCCCACCCGGGTCCGCGTCGCCACCAGCTGCCCGTCCTGCGGGTAGGCGTGCCAGGTCCGCCAGTGCACCTGGCCCTCGTGCCGCTGGGCCAACAGCGCGGTGAAGGCGTGCGGGCTGCCGGGGAAGACACCCGCCAGGCCGTGCGGATGGTCGGAGACCAGCGCGAGCAACTCCTGTGCGCGGCCCGCGAACGAGCCCGGTGACAGCGCCTCCACCCGGGCCGCGAACTCGTACTCCCAGTCGCCCACCCGCTTGGCGACGCCCAGCGGGAGCGGGGTGCTGCTGCCGGGGATGCACGCCACCGTCTCCGAACACATGCCCCGCTCCTCCTCCAGGAGCACCTGGTGGGAGGCGCCGAGCAGTCTCAACTGCAGTTTGGCTCCAGCCAGTTCCAGATCGAGCGTGGCCAGTGCCGGAAGCGCCTGACGGCCGAGGGCCCAGGCGAGGTCGGCCGCGCGCGTGTCGGTGTACGAGGTGTTCAGGGTTGTGAGCATGGGTCGGCTCTCCGCTGGCACACAAAGAAAGGAAGAGGTGTGGGGGCCCGGCACACCCCGGTGACTCCGGGGGGACGCCCGGGTCAGCCCAGTCGGGAGGTCAGAAGCACTTCGCGGGACGACCGAGGGGCTGTGTCGGTGATTTAGAGGGAATCATGAACTGTGGCGCCACCACAGCCTTTTTACCCAACTTCGTAGGGTTTCCATCCCTCAGAGGGCTTCACTGCTCAATTGTTCAATCACGGCGTACGCCACGGCGGTCGTGGCGTACGCCGGTGTGCCCCGGCGGAGCTCAGCTGCCCCGTGTCAGCTGCCTCCGCCACCGCACCCGCCGCCACCGCCGCAGGACGAGCCGCCACCACAGGACGAGCCGCCTCCGCAGGAGGAGTGGCCGCCGCCGCAGGAGTGGTGACCACCCCCGTGGTGTCCCCCGTGATGTCCTCCGTGGTGTCCCCCGTGCCCGCCCGACGAACCGCTGTCGCCGGCCCACCAACTGCCGCCGCTGCTCCCGGCGAACGACCCCCGCCGACCCGCCGAACGGACCCTGTTCGAACCGCCCCTGCGCACTGCTGACACGACGACCGCCACGAACACGATCAAGACCGCCGCCACGATGAAGCCGGTCATGGCGCCACCGTCCTTTCGGTTGAACCGAAGCAGCCCCCCGTGGGCGCCTTGGTTTTCTGCGTACGTTGTTTCTTGCGTGAACGGGGGATTCCCGAACGCCGTCGCACCCAAAGCAGAGTTGAGCAACTTCTGAGGGAGTCCGGGTCCCCGGGTCGTTCTAGGCAGTCGGCTCGTGCGCGGCGGCGGGCAGCGGGTGCGAGGTGCCGTCGAGGTCGAGGCGCATCCTGGCGCGCATGGCGTCGAACGCGTCGAACCAGCCCATGTTGGCGCTCCGGAGATCGGCCCAGTCGCTGAAGGTGGCCCCGTCCGTGAGGTCCTCGACGAGGTCCCGTATGCCGCGCATGACCTGGTCGGACAGGACGACTATGTCCGGTGGGGCGGTGATGGAGATCTGGTAGCGCAGCTCGTAGACGCGTCCGCTCCGGTAGGCGTGCCCCGCCCGCTGCGCGCGCTCGGGCCACGGCTCGTCGCTGTTGATGACCGCCGCGCGGATCTCGCTCCAGGTGCGCGCGACGGCGGCGAGGTACTCCGCGTACAGCTCGCGCTTGACGGCTGTCCGGCGCTCGGACTGCTCGCGGCGCCATCTGGACCGGTCGGACAGCGAGGTGGCGCCGACTCCGATGACCGCTCCCGTCACGGTGCTCACAACTGTGCCCCAGTCCATCGTCGGAGCATAGATCCACGAGTTGAGGAACCCCGGAGCTTCGGCGCAGGATGGCCGCCATGACCTCCAGCAGCCGTCCGCTCCTCAACCGCCGACTCACCGAGTTCGGGACGACGATCTTCGCCGAGATGTCGGCCCTGGCCCTGCAGACCGGCGCGATCAACCTGGGCCAGGGCTTTCCCGACACGGACGGCCCCGAGGAGGTCCGCGAGGCGGCGGTACGGGCGCTGCGCGACGGACGCGGCAACCAGTACCCGCCCGGCCCCGGCATCCCCGAGCTGCGCACCGCGATCGCCGCGCACCAGGAGCGCCGCTACGCGCTGGCGTACGACCCGGACACGGAGGTCCTGGTCACCGCGGGCGCCACCGAGGCCATCGCGGCGGCCCTGCTCGCGCTGGTGGAGCCCGGCGACGAGGTGATCGCCCTGGAGCCGTACTACGACTCGTACGCGGCCAGTATCGCGATGGCGGGCGGCACCCGCGTCCCGGTCACCCTGCGCCCGCACGTCGACGGGGGCGCGAGCTTCCGGCTGGATCTCGACGAACTGCGCGCCGCGGTGACCGACCGCACCCGGCTCCTCCTGCTGAACACCCCGCACAACCCCACCGGCACGGTCCTGACCCGCGCCGAGCTCGCCGCGATCGCCGAGCTGGCCGTCGAGCGGGATCTGCTGGTCGTCACGGACGAGGTCTACGAGCACCTGGTCTTCGACGGTGAGCACGTGCCGCTCGCGACGTTCCCGGGCATGCGGGAGCGCACGGTCACCATCGGGTCGGCCGGCAAGACCTTCTCCTTCACCGGCTGGAAGGTGGGCTGGGTGACGGCCGCGCCGCCGCTGGTCACGGCCGTGCGCTCGGCGAAGCAGTTCCTGACCTACGTCTCGGCCGGGCCCTTCCAGTACGCGGTCGCCGAGGCCCTGCGCCTGCCGGACAGCTACTTCGAGGAGTTCCGCGCCGACATGCGCGCCAAGCGGGAACTGCTCGCGGACGGGCTGGAGCAGGCGGGCTTCCAGGTCTTCCGCCCGGCGGGCACGTACTTCATCACCACCGACATCCGCCCCCTCGGCGAAACCGACGGCTTCACCTTCTGCCGCGCCCTCCCCGAACGCGCGGGCGTCGTGGCCATCCCGAACGCGGTCTTCTACGACCACCGCGACGAGGGCGCGCCCTTCGTACGGTTCGCGTTCTGCAAGCGGACGGGGGTGCTGGAGGAGGCGGCGGAACGGCTGCGCAAGGTGTTCACGCGCTGAAAGCCACCCCGCGAGCTACGCCAAGAGCCCGGCCCCGCCACGCGACCGTGATGGTCGGTGTCCGGGCCGGGCTCTCGTTCGGCTGTGGGGCGTGTCCGGGTGTATTTGCCCGGATGACGCCGTAGGGGGAGGGCCTATGCCTCGTCGTCGCCCTTGGGCTTCTCGTCCGTCTCGCTGACCTCCTGTTCGAGGCCGAGCTGCTCGACGAGCCACCGGTCGAACTCGATGGCCGCGCGCACCCAGCTGACCGTGGAGGAGACGAAGTGCTCCAGGCTGACGCCGGTGCCGATCAGCATCTGCGCCTCGCCGATCAGGCGGACGGTGCCGTCGTCGTGGGTGTGGCTGTAGACCTTGGGCCACAGGGTCCGGCGGTTCCAGTCGTCGATCGACTCGAGCAGCACGGGCTTCTCGTCGATCTGGTGGGGCCGGTCGTAGAACGTCCGCACCGAGAAGACCTGCTGGTCGTCCTCACCACGGAACATGAAGTACGTACGGAACTGCTCCCACGGCGCCGCGAGGTCACCCTCGTCGTCGACGACGTACTTGAGCTCCATCTGGTCCAGGAGCTGCTTCACGAGGTCCTGATCCGGGACGACGGGGCCCGCCGGTCCGCCGGGCTGCGGCTCGGGCTGGCCCCCGAAGTTCGGAATCGAGGACGGGTCGATGCTCACCGTGATTTTCCCTTCGTACGGATTCAGTCATCCTCCCTCATCCGGGGAGGGGGGTGGCAAGCCCCGCCGGTGCCTGTCGGCCGGGTGCCGCCGTGATCCGGACAGCAGGGGGCGCGGCAGCGGACGGAGTACCCACCTCCGCACGCCGCCACGCCCTGTCACAGCACAGCTCAGCTCAGACCGTCAGGGCTCAGAGTGTCTTGCCCGTCGCCGGGCCCACGATCAGCCCGTCCCCGAAGGCATCCACACGGATCGTGTCGCCGTCCTTGACCTCGCCCGCGAGGATCTCCTTGGCGAGCCGGTCGCCGATGGCCGTCTGGACCAGGCGGCGCAGCGGGCGGGCGCCGTAGGCGGGGTCGTTGCCCTCGTCGGCGAGCCAGGCCAGCGCCTCGTCGGTGACCTCCAGGGTCAGCCTGCGCTCCGCCAGGCGCTTGGCGAGACGGCCGATCTGCAGCCGGGCGATCCGGCTCAGCTCGTCCTTCGACAGCGCCGAGAAGACGACCAGGTCGTCGAGGCGGTTGAGGAACTCCGGCTTGAAGGACGTCCGGACGACCTCCAGGACCTGCTCCTTCTTCTCCTCCTCGCCGGTCAGCGGGTCGACCAGGAACTGACTGCCCAGGTTGGAGGTCAGCACCAAAATGGTGTTGCGGAAGTCGACCGTGCGGCCCTGGCCGTCGGTGAGCCGGCCGTCGTCCAGCACCTGCAGCAGGACGTCGAAGACCTCGGGGTGGGCCTTCTCCACCTCGTCGAGCAGGACGACGCTGTACGGGCGCCTGCGCACGGTCTCGGTGAGCTGGCCGCCCTCCTCGTAGCCGATGTAGCCGGGCGGGGCGCCGACCAGGCGGGCGACGCTGTGCTTCTCGCCGTACTCCGACATGTCGATGCGGACCATCGCCCGCTCGTCGTCGAAGAGGAAGTCGGCGAGCGCCTTGGCGAGCTCGGTCTTGCCGACGCCCGTCGGGCCGAGGAACAGGAACGAGCCGGTGGGACGGTCGGGGTCGGCGATGCCGGCCCGGGTGCGCCGCACCGCGTCGGACACCGCCTGCACGGCCTCCGTCTGCCCGATCAGGCGCTTGCCGAGCTCCTCCTCCATCCGCAGCAGCTTCTGCGTCTCGCCCTCCATCAGGCGTCCGGCGGGGATGCCGGTCCAGGCGGCGACGACGTCCGCGATGTCGTCGGAGCCGACCTCCTCCTTGACCATGGTGTCCCGGGAGACCTCCTCCTCGGCCGCCGAGGCTTCCTCCAAATCCCGCTCCAGGGTGGGGATCTCGCCGTAGAGCAGCTTGGAGGCGGTGTCGAAGTCGCCCTCGCGCTGGGCCCGTTCGGCCGTGCCGCGCAACTCGTCGAGCTTCTCCTTGAGTTCACCGACGCGGTTGAGGGACTGCTTCTCCTTCTCCCAGCGGGCGGTCAGGCCCCGCAGCTCCTCCTCCTTGTCGGCGCGGTCGCGGCGCAGCTTCTCCAGGCGGTCGCGGGAGGCCGGGTCGGTCTCCTTCTCCAGCGCCAGCTCCTCCATCCTGAACCGGTCGACGGCGCGCTGGAGTTCGTCGATCTCGACGGGCGAGGAGTCGATCTCCATACGGAGCCGGGAGGCCGCCTCGTCGACCAGGTCGATGGCCTTGTCGGGCAGGAAGCGTGAGGTGATGTAGCGGTCGGAGAGGGTCGCGGCGGCCACCAGCGCGCTGTCGGCGATCTGGACCTTGTGGTGGGCCTCGTAGCGGCCCTTGAGCCCGCGCAGGATCGCGATCGTGTCCTCGACGCTCGGCTCCGCCACCAGCACCTGCTGGAAGCGGCGCTCCAGCGCCGGGTCCTTCTCGATGCGCTCGCGGTACTCGTCCAGCGTCGTCGCGCCGACCATGCGCAGCTCGCCGCGCGCGAGCATCGGCTTGAGCATGTTGCCCGCGTCCATGGCCGAATCGCCACCGGCGCCCGCGCCCACGACGGTGTGCAGTTCGTCGATGAAGGTGATGATCTGGCCGTCGGAGTCCTTGATCTCCGCCAGGACCGTCTTCAGGCGCTCCTCGAATTCACCGCGGTACTTCGCACCCGCGACCATCGCGCCGAGGTCCAGCGCGACCAGCCGCTTGTCGCGCAGCGACTCCGGCACGTCGCCCTTGACGATGCGCTGGGCCAGGCCCTCGACGACGGCCGTCTTGCCGACGCCGGGCTCGCCGATGAGGACGGGGTTGTTCTTGGTGCGGCGCGAGAGCACCTGCACGACGCGGCGGATCTCCTGGTCGCGGCCGATGACCGGGTCGAGCCGGCCCTCGCGCGCCGCGGCCGTGAAGTCCGTGCCGAACTTCTCCAGGGCCTTGTACTGGCCCTCCGGATCGGGTGTGGTCACCCGGCGTCCTCCCCTCGCCTTCTGGAAGGCCTCCTGCAGCTTCTTCGCACCGGCCCCCTGCCCGGACAGTACGTCACCGGCGGCGCCGCCCTTCGCGGCGATGCCGAGGAGCAGGTGCTCGGTGGAGAGGTACTCGTCGCCGAGGTCCTTGGCGCGCTCGCCGGCGTCCGCGATCACGGCGAGCAGTTCACGGCTCGGCTGCGGGGGCGCGACGGTCGAGCCGGTCACGCTGGGCAGCCCGGCGAGGATCTTCTCCGCACCGGCGCGCACGGCCGCCTGGTCGGCGTCGACGGCGGCCAGCAGGTCGGTGATGTTCTCGTTGTCCTGGCCCTGCAGCAGGGCCAGCAGCAGATGGGCGGGGGTGAGGTCGGGGTGCCCTTCGGTCACGGCCCGCTGCTCGGCCGCCCTGATCGCGTCCCGGCTCCGGTTGGTCAGCTCGGCGTCCACTGTCGCGCTCTCCTCCTGATGTCAGCCGTCCTGATGTCAGCCGTCGGCCACAGGTCTCCCAGTACTGACTCAATCAGCGTACACAAAGTTGAGTCTATTCCACTCAAGTCGACGCCCGCGAGGTCTCAAGGACTAAGTTCCGGACTCATGGCGAGCTATCCGCAGGACCCCGGCGCACCGGACGCCGCGTGCCTCGACTTCTGGCAGGAACGGCACCTGTGCACGCTGACGACTCCGCGCCCGGACGGCAGCCCGCACGTCGTGCCCGTCGGGGTCACCTACGATCCCGGGGCCCGGCTGGCCCGGGTGATCGCGGACAAGGCGAGCACGAAGGTGCAGAACGTGCTGGCGGCCGGGGCCGAGGGGGCGCGGGTCGCCGTGTGCCAGGTGGAGGGGGCGCGCTGGGCGACGCTGGAGGGCCGGGCCGTCGTACGCACGGACCGGGACCGGGTCGCGGAGGCCGAGCGGCGCTACGCCGAGCGCTACGGCCGCACCCCGAGGCCCAATCCGTCCCGCGTGGTGATCGAGATCGGGCTGACCCGGGCGATGGGACGCGGATGATTGTTTTCGGTCAGGAAACGACCATGGCCGAATACGTCGATTCCCCGAAATGTCGCCCAAAACTGCAGCGGCGTCACCGTGTTCAGGTCACGGTGACGCCGCTGCGGGGGGAAGCACCTGAGCGAACTGTTACGACGGGGGATTCGCGTCAGGCACTGCGGGGGGTGGCTGAGATGGTCCGAACATCGGGGGTTTCCGGTTCCACCAGCCGGTGGTCTCGCTGGTCCAGGTTCACAAAGATCATTCCGTACCGGATGGCACATCGCACGGGCTGCGGCGCCCCCCGAGGCCGTCGCAGACACCGGTACGCCCGTACGTCCTCGTCCTCGTCGCGCGTGACGACCACGGGCTCACCGAAGACGGTCACCATCAACGAGTCACCGGTGTGGGGGATCGCGGTGACGAGGTCGATGAAGTGCCAGCCCGAGCGGTAGGCCGTGGCCATTTCGCGACGGAAGGAGCGGTCGTCGGGTGGAGTGGTCATGACCCGGCGATCCAGGTGCTGTCGCCGGGGGCGACCCATGTGCTGTCCGCAGGAGCGACCCATGTGCTGTCTCCCGGGGTACCGGACGCCGCGACGATCCACGTGCTGTCGCCGTTGCCGGCGGCCGACACGGAAGTCGTCTTCCACGTGCTGTCCTGCGCACCATCGCTCTTCGCCCCCGCGAGACCGCTCAGCGCTCCGAAGGCCAAGGCGGCGGAGAAGGCGGCGACAAGCGCCGAGCGAAGCATTCTCTTATGCATAGTCGGCTTCGTCCTCATTTGAAGGTCACCTCTCCCCCGTCCGAATAAGACGATGGCCCATTCCGGCACGTCATGGCCACACAAACGATGCATCATGTTCCTGCACGTTCAGGACCCTGGGGGGTGGAGATCTGGTGATAAATGAGACTAAGCGGACACATCCCCATGGGTTGACCGACCTGTGCGAGGATGGCCGCCGCCTCTACGGCAACGCACTCCGGACGGGACGCATAGCCCGCACCGATGTGGAACCGGCGCCCTGCCTGATGGAGTTCGCCCTGCTTCATCCCGATCCCGACGACCCGAACTGGCTGCGCCCGGTACCCCCTTCGGTCGCGCTCGCCCAGCGCCTCACACCGATCGAGAACGAGATCACCCAGCGCAGGCGGATGTCCATCGAACTCGCCGACGCTTTCGAGCCGTTCATGGCACTCAGCGCCCAGTCGACCACACCGACCCACTCCATCACGGTGCTGGAAGGACTCGACCGGATCAACGCGGCGCTCGATCTCGCCACGTCCCAGTGTCACACCGAGATGCTCACCGTCCAGCCGAGCCGCCGCCGGCTCGAGCACACACTGGCGCAGGGACTGAACCGCGACCGGCCGCTGATCGAACGCGGCTGCCGCATCCGCACGCTCTACCAGCACCCCGCCCGCTACAGCCCCGAAACCCTCGCCTACGTCGCCCAGTTCACCGACGGCAAGGTGGAGTACCGCACCATCGACGAACTCGTCGAACGACTGATCATCTGCGACGAGACGGTGGCCTTCATCCCGACCCGCGACGACGGCGCGATCGCCCTCGAACTCCGGCATCCGGGGCTCGTCCGCTATCTGATCAAGGTGTTCGAGTTCATGTGGAGCCGCGCGGTCCCGCTGAGCGCCGGCGCCCCCTACGAGACCGCCCCCGACGGCATCACGGAGATCCAGCACTCCATCGCCAAACTGCTCGTCGAGGGCCATGTCGACGAGGCCATCGCCCGGCGGCTGGGCATGAACGTGCGCACCTGCCGCGCCCACATCGCCAAGCTCGCGACGGCCCTGGGCAGCGGAAGCCGGGCCCAACTCGGCTTCCTCATCGCGCAGTCGGGGCTCCTGGAGCAGGACGTCTGAATCCGTGGGGAGGGACACGATGAGTCCGGCGACACATCCGGACCACGGACCGGAGGACCTGTGCCGAGCAGGTCTGGACCTGTACGGACGCGCCCTGCGCGAAGGGCAGGTGAGCAGCGCGGACGCCGACGCCTCCCCCTGTCTCGTCGCCTTCGGGCTGCTGCGTCCCTGCGTCACCGGGACCGGCCGTCTTGAGCCCGTCGCCCCGGCCGTCGCCCTGCACCGCCTGCTGCGCACCTCGGCGGACCGCATCGCCGGTGAACGGCAGCGCGAGCAACGGCTGGTGGAGACGTTCGAGCCGCTCATGAGCATCGGTGGGCAGCCGGCGGGAACAGCGCAGCGGCCGGACATCGACGTCGTCGGCGGGCTCGACCGGATCAACGAGGCCATCGCCGAGGCCATGGCCGACGCCCGCCACGAGCTGCTGGCGATCCAGCCCTACGACGGCCGCAGCCCCGCCGAGCGCCTGGCCAAGAGCCTGGGCCGCGACCAGGACCTGCTCGACCGCGGAGGCCGTATCCGCACGCTCTACCAGCACACACAGCGGTACTCGCCCGCCGTGACCGCGCGCTACGAGCAGCTGACCGGCGACGCCGAGGCCCGCACCCTCGACCAGATCACCGAGCGCCTCATCGTGATCGACCGCACGGTGGCCTTCATCCCGGCGAACGCCGACCGCACCCTCGCCCTCGCAGTCCGGCACCCGGTCCTGATCGAGTACTTCGCCACCACCTTCGACCGGCTCTGGCACCTGGCCACGCCCATGCACCCCACCGCCGCCACCCGCGCCGCCCCCGGCGGCTTCACCCCCCGCCAACGCGCCATAGCCGCCCTCCTCGTCGAAGGCCACACCGACACCGACATCGCCGAGCGGCTCGGGATGAACGTGCGGACCGCGCGGGTGCACATCGCGAAGCTGGCGGCCACGCTGGGCAGTGAGAGCCGGGCGCAGCTCGGTTATCTCATCGGGCGGTCCGGGATTCTTGACCGGGAAGGGTGACGGGACCGGCGTCGGCGGGGTGACGCGGGGCGTCCAGGCCCACCTGGGCGATGCGGACGCCGAGTTGGGTGCGGCTGGCCGCGCCGAGGGTCTCGGAGAGCCGGGCGATGTGGGCGCGGCAGGTGCGGACGCTTATGCCGAGCCGCTCCGCGATCACCGCGTCCTGGTGGCCCTCCGCCAGCAGCGCCGCGATGGACTGCTCGCGGTGCGAGATGCCCTCGATGCCGGTGTCGGGCAGCGGGGCGGTCAGCGGGATCGCCAGCCGCCACAGCCGCTCGAAGACCGTGACCAGATACCCGACCAGGGCCGGGTGGCGCAGTTCCAGGGCGAGGGTGCGGTCGGCGTTGGCGGGGATGAAGGCCACCCTGCGGTCGAAGAGGATCAGCCGGTCGATCACCTCGTCCAGGGTGCGCGCCTCGACCGAACCGCCCATCAGCTCCAGGTAGTTGAGCAGGCCCTGGCCGTGCCGGGCCACATGGGTGTACAGGTCCCGCATCTGAACGCCCCGCCCGCGCAGGGCGAGCGCCCGGTGCAGCCCCTCGGTCAGCTCGTCCTCGGGGCGGATGCCGCCCGGCTGGACGGTGAGGACCTCCGTCGTGCACGCCTCGGTCGCCTCGTCCATCGCGGCCTGGATGCGCGAGAGCCCGTCCAGCACCCGGATCGCGGTGCCCTCGGCCACGCCGGGTCCCGTCTGCGTCGCGGGGCCCAGGCCCGCGTACCGCTCGACGGCGGCGACCACGGCGCCCACTTTGCGCTGACTCGCGCTGACCTCGTCGTAGACCCCGCGCAGCAGCCGTGTCATGACCTCCTGCGGCGACGTAGGGACCAGCCAGTCCATGTCGTCGGGGTCCGGATGCAGCAGGGCCAGCTCCAGCAGACACGGCACCGGTCCGGCGTCGGGGCGCGGCACACGGCCGCGCCGTACGGCCCGGGAGTACACGCGCTCCCCGGCCTCGCACAGTCGGTCAGCACCGTGTGGATGCCCGTCCGTCCCGTGCCCGGCCATCGCCCATCCCACCCCCGACATCGCCGCCCTTCGCAGCGCAACTATGCGCGGACGGGACCGGCTCCGCAACACGGCTCGACACCGCGTCGGCGCCGTTAAACACCCTTAACTCCCGTTTTATACGGTCCTCATCCCGTCACATTGCAACAACCTGACGGTCTCTTGGGGCAGGGCGGGGCGCGGGAGCCGGAATCCGGGCCGGCGATGGCGCGATACGGTCCGGGCCGGGGGCGAAGTCAGGGACTCCGGTGAGACGTCAAAGGCGGTCGCGCAACGTCGCGTTCGCAAATACGACACTGCCGCCTGACGGCGCGCGGCTCACCGCGAGGGCCGTCGGCGGCATCGTCGTACGGGTGTCACCGGGAGGCGGGAGCGATCACTTCAAGCCGATCGCGGCGCACTCCGAGGCGTACTTCGAGGTGCAGATCTGCGAGACCTTGTAGATGCCGTCCGCGACCACCGTCGACTTGATGTTCTTGCGCGTCAGCGCGGTCACGGTGACGAGCTGCGCCCGGATGTCCTTGTTCGTGGGGCTGTCGACCGTGTCCTGGGTCAGCGCGTCGAACTCGATGTCCTTGCCCTGCACCTTGGCGACGGCCATCTGAGCGGCCGCCTGGGCCTCCTGCGGGTACGACTTGTAGACGCTCATGTACTGCTCGCCGGAGACGATCCGCTGCACGGCCGTCAGCTCCGCGTCCTGTCCGGTCAGCGGCGGCAGCTTGCTGATGCCCGCGTTCTGCATGGCCGCGACGATGCCGCCCGCCATGCCGTCGTTGGCGGAAAGGACGCCCGCGATGTCGTTCTTGCCGACCGCCTTGATCGCCTCGGACATGTTGGCCTGGGCGTTCTTCGGGTCCCAGTCCTTGGTGTCGTAGGACTCGGCGATCGTCACCTTGCCCTTGAGCTCGGACAGCGCGCCCGCCTTGAACTGCTTGGCGTTGGGGTCGGTGGGCGAGCCGTTCATCATCACGATCTTGTCGGAGGTGCTGACGTCGCTGCCCAGCGCGTCGAGCAGCGAGCGGCCCTGGACCTCGCCGACGAGCTCGTTGTCGAAGGAGACGTACGCGTCGATGGGGCCCTCGGCCAGGCGGTCGTAGGCGATGACCGGGATGCCCGCGTCCTTGGCCTTCTTCACCTCGCCCGCGATGGCGTGCGCGTCCACGGCGTCCAGCACGATGATGTCGACCTTGTTGTCGATCATCTCCTGCATCTGGCTCGCCTGCTTGCCCGCGTTCTGGTCCGCGTTCTTGTAGTCGACCTTCCCCTGCTGCTTGGTCAGCGAGGCGACCTGCTTCTTGATGATGGGGTAGTCGAAGTCCTCGTACCGCGTGTTGGCCGTCTCCGGCAGCAGCAGACCGATGGTGACGTCGTTGCCCTTCGTCGGGCTCGCCGAGCTGCTGTCCCCCGACACGTTCAGCACGCCGCAGGACGAGAGAGACAGGCTGGTCGCGGCTACTGCGGTGCACAGGGCGATACGACGGGTGCGGGTGTTCACTGCGTTGACCTTCCGGACAAGGGTGCTTGAGGCGGCCCAGGTGAAGGAAGCCAACGCTTTCTTCACACGATCGTCAAGGAATAACCAGGTAATGAGATGTCAACGTTAGAGTCCGGCCACGTCCTTGACGCAAGACGGACGGCCCCCGCACATGACACAGGGGCCCGGAATGTCTCCGGACCCCTGCCGCGATGTGACGGAATGTGTCAGTCCGACTGCTGTCGCTTGGGCCGCCACACCACCAGCGCGCTGGTGTGCTGCACCTCCTGGTACGGCACCAGGTCGCGGCGGTACGACGCGTGCACCGCCGCCTCGCGCTGCTGCATCGCGGCCGCCGCGCCCTCGACCGCCGTCTGGAGTTCGGCGACGCGCTGCTGGAGCGCGGCGACCTGGTTCTCCAGCTCGATGATCCGCTTGATGCCGGCCAGGTTGATGCCCTCGTCCTGCGACAACTGCTGCACGGTGCGCAGCAGTTCGATGTCGCGGGCCGAGTAACGCCGGCCGCGGCCGGCGGTGCGGTCGGGAGAGACCAGGCCGAGCCGGTCGTACTGGCGCAGGGTCTGCGGGTGCAGGCCGGAGAGCTGGGCCGCCACCGAGATGACGTAGACCGGGGTCTCCTCGGTCAGTTCGTACGGATTGCGTCGACGGCCGTCCATCTCTCTCAAGCTCCCTTCGCGGCCTTGAACAGCTCCGCCCGCGGATCCTCAGCCGCGGTTGCCTCGCGATACGCCTCGAGTGCGTCACGAGCCTTCCCCGTCACGTCCGCGGGGACACTCACCTCGACGGTGACCAGAAGGTCGCCGCGGGTGCCGTCCTTGCGGACCGCGCCCTTGCCGCGGGCGCGCATGGTGCGGCCGTTGGGCGTGCCCGGCGGCAGCTTCAGGGTGACGGGCGGGCCGCCCAGGGTGGGCACCCTGACCTCGCCGCCGAGGGCCGCCTCCGCGAACGTCACCGGGACGGTGACGGTGAGGTTGTCGCCCTTGCGGCCGAAGACCGGGTGCGCGGAGACGTGCACCGTGACGTACAGATCGCCCGCGGGGCCGCCCCGCTCGCCCGGTGCGCCCTTGCCGCGCAGCCGGATGCGCTGGCCGTCCGAGACCCCGGCCGGGATACGGACCTGCATGGTCCGGGACGACTTGGCGCGGCCCGAGCCCTTGCAGACCTCGCAGGGGTTCTCCGCGATCAGGCCGCGGCCCTTGCAGTCCGGGCAGGGGTCGGTGAGGGAGAAGCCCCCGCCGGAGCCCCGCGCCACCTGGCCGGTGCCGACGCAAGTCGGGCACACCCGGGGGTTGCCGTTCGCGTCGCCGGTGCCGGAGCAGGCCTTGCAGGGCGCCTGCGAGGACATGCGCAGCGGGACCGTCGCCCCCTCGATCGCCTCGGTGAAGCTGAGGCTGACCTCGGTGTCGATGTCCTGGCCGCGTCTGGGCTGCACGCGTGTGGTGCCGGAGCTGCCTCGGTTGAACAGGCCCCCGAAGACGTCACCGATCCCGCCGCCGAAGCCGCCGGAGTTCCCGCCCGAGCCCTGGGCGCCGCCTCCGAAGAGGTCGCTCAGGTCGAAGTTGAACGAACCGCCGCCCGCACCCGGCCCCGGGCGGAAGCCGCCGTTGCCGAACAGTGCGCGGGCCTCGTCGTACTCCTTGCGCTTCTTGGGGTCACCGAGGACGTCGTTCGCCTCGGAGATCTCCTTGAAGCGCTCCTCGGCCTTGGCGTTGCCCTTGTTGGCGTCCGGGTGGTTCTCGCGGGCGAGCTTCCGGTACGCCTTCTTGATCTCGGCCTCGGTGGCGTCCTTGGGGACGCCGAGGACCTTGTAGTAGTCCTTCTCGATGAAGTCCTTGGTGCTCATCCTCGACGCCCCTCCTTTCTCATCGGTTCAAGCTCAGCCCTCGTCCGGGCCACCGCTCTCCTTGTCGTCGGCCGCCTCGGTCGCCTCTTCGGCCTTGACGGTCTGGGCGCCGGGCTGCGGTTCGGCGACGGCTACCCGCGCGGGGCGGATGGTGCGCTCGCCGAAGCGATACCCGGGCTGCAGAATCGCCACGCAGGTCGTCTCGGTGACGTCCGGTGCGTAACTGTGCATCAGGGCCTCGTGGATCGTCGGGTCGAAGGGCTCGCCCTCCTTGCCGAACTGCTGCAGACCCATCTTCGCCGCGACCGTCTCCAGCGACTCCGCGACGGACTTGAATCCGCCGACGAGTTCGCCGTGATCCCGCGCGCGGCCGATGTCGTCGAGCACGGGCAGGAGCTCGGTCAGAAGATTCGCGATGGCGATCTCCTTGACCGTGATCCGGTCCCGCTCCACACGGCGGCGGTAGTTCTGGAACTCGGCCTGCAGCCGCTGGAGGTCCGCGGTGCGCTCCTCGAGCGCCTTGCGCACCTGGTCCAGCTGGGCCGTCAGGCCCGCGATCTGTGCTGCTGCGTCCCCGCCCGGGACCGCCCCCTCGGGGGAGGCGGCCTTCGGTTCGGCGTCGTCAGGTGTGGCGCCGGAGGGGACGTCGGGCTTCTCGTCGAAGCCCGGGGTCTCCTCCGTCACGCGGCACCGTCCTTGCGCTCGTCGTCCACGATCTCGGCGTCGACGACATCGTCGTCGGCCTTCGGGGCCTCGGCGCCGGCGGACTCGCCGCCCGCGGCGGCCTGCTGGGCCTGGGCGTCGGCGTACATGGCCTGGCCCAGCTTCTGCGAGACGGCCGCGACCTTCTCGGTGGCGGTGCGGATCTCGGCGGTGTCCTCGCCCTTGAGCGCGGCCTTCAGCTCCTCGACGGACGCCTCGACCTCGGTCTTGATGTCGCCGGGGACCTTGTCCTCGTTGTCCTTGAGGAACTTCTCCGTCTGGTAGACGAGCTGCTCGCCCTGGTTGCGGGACTCGGCGGCCTCGCGGCGGGCGTGGTCCTCCTCGGCGTACTTCTCGGCCTCCTGGCGCATCCGGTCGACCTCGTCCTTCGGCAGCGAGGAGCCGCCGGTGACGGTCATCTTCTGCTCCTTGCCCGTGCCCAGGTCCTTCGCGGTCACGTGCATGATGCCGTTGGCGTCGATGTCGAAGGCGACCTCGATCTGCGGGACACCGCGCGGGGCCGGCGGCAGACCGGTCAGCTCGAACATCCCGAGCTTCTTGTTGTACGCCGCGATCTCGCGCTCGCCCTGGTAGACCTGGATCTGCACGGAGGGCTGGTTGTCCTCGGCGGTGGTGAAGATCTCCGAGCGCTTGGTCGGGATCGTCGTGTTCCGCTCGATGAGCTTGGTCATGATGCCGCCCTTGGTCTCGATGCCGAGGGACAGCGGGGTCACGTCGAGGAGCAGGACGTCCTTGACCTCACCCTTGAGGACACCGGCCTGCAGGGCGGCGCCGATGGCGACGACCTCGTCCGGGTTGACGCCCTTGTTGGCGTCCTTGCCGCCGGTCAGCTCCTTGACGAGCTCGGCGACGGCGGGCATACGGGTGGAGCCACCGACGAGAACGACGTGGTCGATCTCGGAGAGCTGGATGCCCGCGTCCTTGATGACGTTGTGGAACGGCGTCTTGCAGCGCTCCAGCAGGTCCGCGGTCAGCTGCTGGAACTGGGCCCGGGTGAGCTTCTCGTCCAGGTGCAGCGGGCCCTCGGCGGAGGCGGTGATGTAGGGCAGGTTGATCGAGGTCTCGGTGGACGAGGACAGCTCGATCTTCGCCTTCTCGGCGGCCTCGCGCAGACGCTGCAGCGCCATCTTGTCCTTGGCGAGGTCCACGCCGTGACCGGACTTGAACTGCTGCACCAGGTAGTCGACGACGCGCTGGTCCCAGTCGTCACCACCGAGGTGGTTGTCGCCGTTGGTGGCCTTCACCTCGACGACGCCGTCACCGATCTCCAGGAGGGACACGTCGAAGGTGCCGCCACCGAGGTCGAAGACGAGGATCGTCTGGTCGTCCTTGTCCAGGCCGTACGCCAGCGCGGCCGCGGTGGGCTCGTTGACGATGCGCAGGACGTTCAGACCGGCGATCTCGCCGGCCTCCTTCGTCGCCTGGCGCTCGGAGTCGTTGAAGTACGCCGGGACGGTGATGACCGCGTCGGTCACCTTCTCGCCCAGGTACGCCTCGGCGTCCCGCTTGAGCTTCTGGAGAATGAACGCGGAGATCTGCTGCGGGTTGAAGGGCTTCCCGTCCAGCTCCATCTTCCAGTCGGTGCCCATGTGACGCTTCACGGACCGGATGGTCCGGTCCACGTTGGTGACCGCCTGGCGCTTGGCCACCTCGCCGACGAGCACTTCGCCGTTCTTCGCGAAGGCGACGACGGACGGCGTGGTCCTGGCACCCTCGGCGTTGGTGATGACGGTGGGCTCGCCGCCCTCCAGAACGCTGACGACGGAGTTAGTCGTGCCCAGGTCGATGCCGACCGCACGTGCCATGGTGATTTCCTCCAGCTGACTTGAGTGGAACGGACTCAAGTGTGCACGACACCCGGCGATGGGTCAACAGACCTGAGTCATGGCGACTCAACTCTTATCCGTTCCTTACACGCAAGTGGCCGCTGACCTGCGTCGACACCGATCTGCCGACCTGAGTGGACACCGGTTTGGCGACCTGCGTGGACGGACCGCCCGCCCGTGAGGACAACGGCCGACCCGCCTGGGTGGGCACGGGTCGGCGTGCTCCGTACACCGGCACCCGCAACAGCAGGAGTACGACGACGAGTGTTCCCGCGGCGACCCAGAACACCCCGGACTGTGCGGTCCAGCCGATGTGCATGAGCACGGCGACGAGCACTCCGGCGAAGGCGCCGATGGCGGGCAGGACGATCGCGCCCTGCGGGGTGAGCCCCAACCGCCGCAGCCGGTGGGCGAGATGGTCGGGCCCGCCCCGCAGCAGCGGCCGCCCGGCCAGCCGCCGCGACAGGACCACCAGGAGTACGTCCGCGCTCGCCACGGCGGTGAGCGGGAACAGCACGCCCGCGCTGTCGGCGAGCCCGTAGCCGGCCCGGGTGGTCACGGCCGCCGCGGCGAGCACGAACCCGGTGAACAGCGATCCGCAGGCGCCCAGGCCCACGCGCGCGGGCGGCCAGTTGTGCATGAGAAACCCGGTCAGCGCGGCGGCCAGCACGCTCAGCAGCACCGCGAGCCCGTCCATCACCTCGGCCGCGGCGCAGGCGCCGACCCCGAAGGCGGTGACCACGCCGATGGTCCCGGCGAGCGAGTCGGCGTGGTCGAGCGCCTTGAAGGCGACGGCGACGAAGACGATCCAGCCGACGGCGAGCAGCCCCGCGGGCACCCCGGTCTCCTCGTACGGCACGACACTGGCCGCCGCCACGGCCGTACCGGCGACGATCACCCGGGCCTTGACCCGCCGCAGGTCGGCGACGAGACCCAGCAGGGCGACGGCGCCCGCGGCCACCAGCAGCCGCCCGACGCCTTCGCCGACCGGGGCCACGCCCGTGCGTTCTCCGGCCACCACGACCACGCCGGTGGCGAGGACCACGGCGACTCCTCCGGTCAGCGGCACGGGCCGCTGCCGTCGTCTGCGGTCGAGGATCCCCAGGCGCAGCGCGGGCACCCGCAGCAGCGCGGTGAGCACTGCGGCGAGCAGCAGGGCGGTGGTGGCAGCGGCGATCCCGTATAGCACGGATCTAAGTTAGGGGCGAATGTACCAATTTGGCATGAATAACACGATCGCATCGTCACAAACCTTTGAGGCAACCCTCAGCGACACAGATCACCGAGCTGCTGGCTACAGTGCGACGGAAGATGGGGGTAGTCTCAGACGGACTGCATAAGTTACCGCTTAGTAATGTCGAGGATCACCTCGAAGTACCCTCGCAGGCCCGAGGAGCCCCGAAATGCAACTCGCCGCGATCATCGTGTCGATGGTCCTGATCGTGGTTGGTGTGGCCCTGTTCGCCCGCGCCATCCTGCAGATCTACAACTTCATGCGGCTCGGCCAGAGCGTGCCCGCCGGCACCCGTACCGACGAGCCCGTGCAGCGCACCGTCACGGTGGTCAAGGAGTTCCTCGGCCACACCCGGATGAACCGCTGGGGCATCGTCGGCGCCGCGCACTGGTTCGTGGCGGTGGGCTTCTTCACCCTGCTGCTGACGATCGTCAACGCCATCGGCCAGCTGTTCCAGGCCGACTGGATCCTGCCGGTGATCGGCGACTGGGCGCCGTACAACGTCTTCGTCGAGTTCATCGGCACGATGACCGTGCTCGGCATCCTGGTGCTGATCGGCATCCGTCAGCTCAGCCACCCGCGCAGGCCGGGCCGCAAGTCCCGGTTCGCGGGCTCCAACTTCGGCCAGGCGTACTTCGTCGAGGCGGTCATCCTGATCGTCGGCGTGTGCATCTTCATGCTGCACGCGCTGGAGGGCGCCCAGCACCACGTGGACGGCTACGAGGCCTCGTTCTTCATCTCGTACCCGGTGGTGTCGTGGCTGCGGGGCATGGACGTCTCCACGCTGCAGAACCTCACGTACTTCTTCGCGGGCCTGAAGATCGCGACCTCGTTCATCTGGATGATCGTGGTCGGCCTGAAGACCGACATGGGTGTGGCCTGGCACCGCTTCCTGGCGTTCCCCAACATCTGGTTCAAGCGTGACGCGGCGGGCGGTACGGCCCTGGGCGAGCTGCTGCCGATGACCTCGGGCGGCAAGCCGATCGACTTCACCGACCCGGGCGAGGACGACGTCTTCGGCGTCTCCCAGGTCGAGCAGTTCTCCTGGAAGGGCCTGCTGGACTTCTCCACCTGCACCGAGTGCGGCCGCTGCCAGTCGCAGTGCCCGGCCTGGAACACCGGCAAGCCGCTCTCCCCGAAGCTGCTGATCATGTCGTTGCGCGACCACGCGCACGCCAAGGCGCCGTACCTGCTCGCGGGTGGCGGCAAGTCCATGGAGGGCGAGGAGAAGGCGTCCGAGGAGCAGCTGGCCGGCGTCCCCGCCGCGGCTCTGGCGGAGGCCGAGCGCCCCCTGATCGGCACCGCCGAGGAGAACGGCGTCATCGACCCGGACGTCCTGTGGTCCTGCACCACCTGCGGCGCCTGCGTCGAGCAGTGCCCGGTGGACATCGAGCACGTCGACCACATCGTCGACATGCGCCGCTACCAGGTGATGATCGAGTCCGCTTTCCCGTCCGAGGCGGGCACGATGCTCAAGAACCTGGAGAAGAAGGGCAACCCCTGGGGGCTGGCCAAGAAGCAGCGCCTGGAGTGGCTCAAGGAGGTCGACTTCGAGGTCCCGGTCGTCGGCCAGGACATCGAGGACCTCACCGAGGTCGAGTACCTGTACTGGGTCGGCTGCGCGGGCTCTTTGGAGGACCGCGCCAAGAAGACGACGAAGGCCTTCGCCGAGCTGCTGCACATCGCGGGCGTCAAGTTCGCGATCATGGGCGGCGACGAGAAGTGCACCGGCGACTCCGCCCGCCGCCTCGGCAACGAGCCCCTCTTCCAGGAACTCGGCATGGAGAACGTCATGGCGCTGAACATGGCGTTCGGCGAGGAGCTGGACGACGACGGCAAGGTGGTCGCGGAGTCCGCGAAGCCGAAGTCGGCGAAGAAGATCGTCGCGACCTGCCCGCACTGCCTGAACACGATCGGCAACGAGTACCCGCAGCTCGGCGGCGACTACGAGGTCATCCACCACACGCAGCTGCTGCAGCACCTGGTCGACGAGGGCAAGCTGATCCCCGTCACCCCGGTCGAGGGCATCATCACCTACCACGACCCCTGCTACCTGGGCCGCCACAACAAGATCTACACGCCCCCGCGCGAGATCATCGCCAACGTCCCGGGCCTGCGCAACGAGGAGATGCACCGCCACAAGGAGCGCGGCTTCTGCTGCGGCGCCGGCGGCGCGCGCATGTGGATGGAGGAGCGGATCGGCAAGCGCATCAACAACGAGCGCGTGGACGAGGCCCTGTCGCTGAACCCCGACATCGTGTCGACGGCGTGCCCGTTCTGCCTGGTCATGCTCACGGACTCGATGAACGGCAAGAAGAACGACGGCAAGGCCAAGGAGTCCATCCAGGTGGTGGACGTGGCCCAGCTGCTCCTCGACTCGGTGAAGACCCCGGTGGACCCGGCGGGCGAACCGGAGTCGGAGAACGCCCCGGAGCCGGAGCCGGTGAAGTAGCCGCCTCTACGGCGCTGTTGACGCCCCCATGTCCTACGCGGACGTGGGGGCGTCGGCGTTTTGCCGTACAGGGACGGTCAGTCCGGACAGTTCGGTCAGTTCGGTCAGTTCAAATGACTCAGCCTCCGCCCCCGGCTCTCGGCCACACGCAGGGCGTCCCGGAGGGCTTCGGCCAGACGCTCGGCGAGGAACCGGAGTTCACCAGGGGGCGCGCAGGGGAGCAATTCCCCGGCGTGCGCGAGCAGTTCCGCACCCATACCGAGCTGAATGGACTCGGTGGCGTCGGCGAGCCGGGAGAGGGGGCCGCCGGCGTCGTCGCTGATCAGGTAGCAGGGCTTGCCCTCTTCGCCGGACCAGGGAAGGAGCCGGGGCGGAGTCGGCTCCATCAGGCGACCTCCGTTCCGTGAATCCAGTACGGCCCCGGCATGTCCAATCCCAGTGCGGCGAGGGCGAGTTCACGACGCCGTAGACGCTGCTCGTGGGCGGTGAGATAGGGGCGTACGGCGACGGTTGCGGTTCCGTCGAGCGGGGCGTGGAGGCCGTACGGGCTGCGGTGGGCCGGGAGGGGGTGGGACGGCGGTGCCGGGCGTGGTGCGGGGGGCTTCGGTGCGGGGTCGTGTCGGTGCGGGATGAGGAGGAGTCGCATCCAGGCGGCGAGCCGGTGGATAAGGTCGGTCACGTCATCAGCTCCGATCGGCTTCAGCTGGTGGCCACACCCCGGGACGGCTGCAACCGTCGCCGGGGCTTTTCCTCTCGACCCTACCGCACCCTACTGCGGTATGAGCTGTCTACTGCGAATCGCACTGAGGTCCACTGTCTGCGCATGGTGGTGCGGTGATGGAATTTGCTCCCGACATCCCCCGTTGGCGCCAGGTGGCCGACGTGATCCGCGCCCGCATCAAGGACGGCACGTACCCGCCGCGCACCCGCATCCCATCCGTAGTCGAAATCACCGCGGAGTTCGGCATCGCTGCGGTGACCGCGCAGAAAGTGCACAAGGGGTTGCGTGCGGAAGGGCTCATCTACACGGAACCCGGCCTCGGCTCCTTCGTGGCCCAGCGCCCCGCCGAAGAGGCCGAGCCGCCCGCATGAGCCCCGAGCTTGACCGCACTCGACCGATCTGGCGCCAGGTCGCCGCCGCGATTGAAGTCCGCATCGCCAGCGGCGAATACCCGGTGGGCGCGCGCGTGCCGTCTGTTGTCGAACTGTCCAACGACTTCGGCATCGCGGCCTCGACCGCACAGAAGGCGTTGGCCCACCTCAAGGCGGAGGGGCTCATCCGAGCCGAGGTCGGCCTGGGCTCCTTCGTAGCGCAGCGCCCCGCCGAAGAGGCCGAGCCGCCCGCGTAGGGCGGCCCGGCGGCGCGGCGAGCGTTACGCCCCCTTCGGCCCCGCCGACTGCACCACCTCGAAGGACCACAGCGTCGCACCGGTGGCCGCAGGCTTCGGGCGCTCACCGCCCTCGCTGCCGCCCCCGTGGGCGGACTTCATCGTGCCCTCCATCCAGGCAGTGAAGGACTCCTCGTCACGCCAGCGCGTGTAGACGAGGTAGTTGTCGGTCCCCTCGACGGGTCGGAGGAGTTCGAACCACTCGAACCCGTCGGACCCCTCCACGGCGGAGGCCCGCGCGGCGAACCGCTTCTCCAGGACCTCGCGCTGCTCGGCCGGCACGGTCAGTACGTTGATCTTGACTACGCTCATGCCCCCATCCTCGCGCACGGTCATTTCGGTAGCGCGTCGCGTCGGGGGAGGACGTACAGGGCGGCCGTGAAGGCGAGGGCGGCGTAGGCGCAGAAGGCCGCGAACCCGGTCCAGGGAGCGGCAGCGTTCACCATCGGCACCGCGTGGAGGATGGCGAGCCCCGCGTTGCCCGGGAAGTACGGCACGGCGGTGTCCTGCCAGGAGGGCGGCAGGATCGCGCCGATCGCGGGGAGGACGTAGAGCAGTCCGAGGACGGTGGCGATGGCGCCCGCGCTGTGGCGGACGAGGGCCCCGAGGCTCAGCGCGAGGACGGCCAGCACGGCGAGGTAGAGCCCGCCGCCGGTGACGGCGCGCAGGACACCGGGGTCACCGATGCCGGCCCCGATGTGCTTGCCGGAGAGCACCAACTGGCCGAGGAGGAACGCGCCGAGGCTGCTCACCGCCCCGACGACCAGGGCGACCGCGGACACGACGACCGCCTTGGCGACGAGGACGGTGCGCCGTTGGGGGACCGCGGTGAAGGTGGTGCTGATCAGGCCGGTGCCGTACTCACCGCTCATGGTGAGCACACCGAGGACACCTACGCCGAGCTGGGCGAAGATCAGCCCGGTCAGGCTCCAGTAGGCCGGGTCGATGGTGTGCCGGGCCGCGAAGTCCTGGTCGTACTGGGAGGCGTAGACGCTGGTGACGACCGCGCTGACCACGAGGGCGAGCAGCACGGTGATCAGCAGGAGCCAGCGGGTGGAACGGAGCGAGGTCAGCTTGGTCCACTCCGCCCGCAGGACTCCGGGCATGATCGCGCCGGTGGGGGCGGCCATGCGCTGAAGGTGTTCGGTCGTGGTCATCACGCAGCTCCGTCCATGTTCCCGAAGTCGGCCGTGTGGTCCGCGCTGTCGCGGGTCAGTTCCATGAACGCCTCCTCCAACGAGGCGGACTGCGCTGCCAGTTCGAGCAGCACGATCCGGTGGTCCGCCGCCAGGCGTCCCACCGTGGAGACGTCCGTTCCGGTGGCGACGAGCCGCTCACCGTCCACCGCCCGGACGTGCACGCCGTGATCGGTGAGCAACCCGGCCAGTTCGGTGGACTGCGGGGTGACGACCCGGACCTCGTTGCGGGAGGTGCGGCCGACGAACGCCTCGACGCTCGAGTCGGCGAGCAACCGGCCGCGGCCGATGACGACGAGGTGGTCCGCCGTCTGCGCCATCTCGCTCATCAGGTGACTGGAGACGAACACCGTGCGGCCCTCGGTGGCCAGGGACTTCAGCAACGTACGGATCCAGACGATGCCCTCGGGATCGAGCCCGTTGACCGGCTCGTCGAGGATCAGCACCGGTGGGTCGCCCAGCAGCGCCGCGGCGATCCCGAGCCGCTGGCGCATGCCGAGCGAGAACCCGCCCACGCGCCGCCCGGCGACGTCGCCCAGTCCGACCCGCTTCAGTACCTGCTGCACGCGGCGCCCGGGAATGCCGTTGCTGTGCGCCAGCGCGAGCAGGTGCTGCGCGGCGGAGCGTCCGCCGTGCAGCGCCTGGGCGTCGATCAGCGCCCCGACCTCGAACAGCGGGCGCCGGTACGCGCCGTACGGGCGGCCGTCGATGGTCACCCGACCCGCGGTCGGCGCGTCCAGGCCCAGCGCCATCCGCAAGGTGGTGGTCTTGCCCGCCCCGTTCGGCCCCACGAAGCCGGTCACCCGGCCCGGGAGCACGTCGAACGACAGGTCGTCCACGGCGGTGACCGAGCCGTATCGCTTGGTCAGCCCTTCGGCAGCGATCATCGTCCTTCGTTCCTCGTCTCTCGTTCCTCGGAATCGGCGGCGAGTCCCGGCCACCCCAGGACCCTCCGCCGGGTCCCGGCCGTCCCGGGACATGGGCACCAGAATCCGCGGGCATGAGCTGCCGATGCGTCGGCCCGCACGCCAGTTCTGCGGACCGTCCGGCAGATGTACGGGGGCGGTGTGCACGGCGGACGTACACCCGCAGGCGTACGGATCCCGTAGGCCGCCGGGCCGATGCCGGGCGCCCCGCCCGTGGCTAGCCTTGGGCGATGTGCCCGACGACCTTCCGGAGCGGCTGACGCGTCCGTTGAGCCGCCGCCTCACCGCACGCCACTGGACGCTCCTCGACGGGGCGATCGCCACCGCGGCCGCCGCGAACGCGGCAGCCCTCGCGGCCACCCGCCACCCGGAGCCGAGGGGCCTGATCTGGGACCTCGTTCGCTACGCGGCCATCGCCGCCGTCTGCCTGCCGCTGCCCTGGCGGCGACGCCGTCCGCTCGTCGTACTGACCGTGATCAGCGGCGCGGTCGCCGTGTCGATGGCGCTGCACTCCAATGCCTGGCTGGTACAGCTCGCGACGCTCGCCATGTACTCCATGGCCGCGGTCACCCCGCGCCGCCGCTCCCTCGCCGCGCTGACCGCAGGTGTGCTCGTGGTGTTCGCCGGTGCGCTCACCGGCGCCTCCGGCAGCCCGTCCGGCACGCTGGGCTCCGGGGTGCTGCTGCTGGTCGGCGGCTGGCTGGTCGGCGAGAACACCCGCCAACGACGCGCGTACGAACAGACTTTGGCCGAACGCGCCGCGGAGCGCGAAGCCGAGCGCGAGCGGCGGATCCGGCAGGCGGCCATGGAGGAGCGCATCCACATCGCCCGCGAACTGCACGACTCGCTCGCCCACGCCATGAGCGTGATCACCGTCCGCTCCGGCGTCGCACGCATGCTCATCGAGAGCCGCCCCGACGAGGCGCGCACCGCGCTGGGCATCATCGAGAGCACCAGCCGCGGCATCATGCAGGAGATGAGGCTTTTGCTGGGCGTCCTGCGCACCCCGCACGCCGAGGCCGACGCCCCCGGCACCCCCGATGCCCCCGCCGCACCGGCCCCCGGCCTCGACCACCTCGACGAGCTGCTCGCCCGTATCCACCAGGCGGGTGTCCAGGTGGAGTTGCGGGCCGAGGGCACACCACGCGCGCTGCCTGACAGCATCGGCCGCTCCGCCTACCGCATCATCCAGGAGGCGCTGACGAACGTCGTCCGGCACGCGGGAGCCACGAGCGCCCGGCTGCGCCTCAGTTACCACCCCGAGGACCTGGCGATCGAAGTGACCGACGATGGCGCAGGCGGCACCCGTCCCGCCAACCCCGCTGTCCCGCCCGGCACTTCGGCCCACGGACTGGTCGGCATGCGCGAGCGCGCGCACCTGTTCGGCGGCGAGTTCACCGCCGGGCCGCTGCCCGAGGGCGGGTTCCGTGTCCTCGCCCGTATCCCCACCGACGAGGGCACGGCATGACGATCCGTGTGGTGGTCGCCGACGACCAGCCACTGCTCCGCGGCGGGTTCAGGCTCCTGCTTGACACCGCGCCCGACATGAAGGTGGTCGCGGAGGCCGAAGACGGCGCGCAGGCCCTGGACTTGGCCCGTGAACACCGCCCTGACGTCGTCCTCATGGACATCCGAATGCCGCACACCGACGGCCTCGTGGCCACCCGCCGCATCTGCACCGACCCCGGTCTGGAGGGCGTCCGCGTCCTCATCCTGACCACCTTCGACCTCGACGAGTACGTCTATACGGCCCTGCGCGCGGGCGCCAGCGGCTTCGTCCTCAAGGACACCACCCCCGAGGACCTCCTGGCCGCCGTCCGCGTCGTCGCCGCCGGCGACGGCCTGCTGGCGCCGCGCATCACCCGGCGCCTGATCGCCGAGTTCGCCCGCCGGCCCCAGACCGCCCCGACCGTCAAGACCACGCCAACCGCCCTTGGCACCATCACCGACCGCGAACGCGAAGTCCTCACGGAGGTCGCCCGCGGACTGTCCAACGCCGAGATCGCCGTACGCCTGCACATCAGCGCCGCCACGGCGAAGACGCACGTCAGCCGGCTCCTCACCAAACTGAACGCCCGGGACCGCGCCCAACTCGTGGTCATCGCCTACGAGTCCGGCCTCGTGACTCCCGGCACACCGTGACTCGCGGCACGCCGTAGTCCGGGACCTGCAGGAGTTGCCGCAGCCGAACGCCGCACGGCCGAACCGGCACTGTCGCCCCCTCTCGAACACGTGCATCATTGCCCCGGCGTTGTCGACGGGGCTGACGAGGTGGGCGGTGCGCGTGCGAAGAGGCGGGATGTGTACGGCGGTCGTCTGCACCGGGCTTGTGCTCGCCGCGTGCGGCCCGGGTACCGACACCGGAGGCACCCGCCCCACCCCCGTACGCATCGCCGACGCCCCCGCCAAGTTGCCCGTCCCGCACGGCAAGGGCAGCAAAACCCCCGACGACTTCAACGGTGACGGACACCGCGACCTCGTCCTCGACGCCCTCGTGAAGGCCCGGAGCCACGTGGACGACGCGGGCATCGGCGTCGTCTACGGCGGCGCGCACGGACTCGCCCCGGGTGCACGGCAGTTGATCGGCCCCGCGAAGTACGCCGCCCGCACCAAGGGCCAACTCCCCGCCGTCTTCGACGCGGAGGCGAGCTGCGACCTGGACAAGGACGGCTTCACCGACCTCATCGTCTCGACCGACCCGCCCTACGACGGCCAGGGCATGCCCCCGGTCCCGCTCCAGGTCCTCTTCGGCTCCCCCGCCGGCCTCACCCACGCGGTCCCCCTCACCGTCCCCGCCGCCGCCCGCTTCGGCAACGACTGGCCCGACCAGCCGGTGTGCGGCGACTTCGACGGCGACGGCGCCCAGGACCTCGTCCTGCACGCGTCGGGGCAGCGGCTCAGCTTTCTGCGCGGCCCGTTCAGCCGCAAGGGCGCTCCGCACGCGGCCGGCGCCCCCGTCCCCTCGCCGGGCGAGGTCCCGACCGGCCCGGCGGCCGACGTCGACCGCGACGGCTACGACGACCTGTTGGTTCGTACGACGGACGGACCGGGCAAGGCGTACGTCGTCCTCGGCGGACCCGACGGACCGACCCGCACCGGCACCGCCCTGCCCGAGGGCATCGACATCGCCCTCGGCCGCTTCGGCAGGGGAGCGGCCCTGGACGCGGCGGTCGGCACCATGGGCAAAACGTCCCTGCGCTACGACCTCCCGGCCCCGACCCACGCCACCCTCGCCTCCCCCGGCTCCCTGCTCGACGCCGCCGACTTCGACGGCGACGGCCTCACCGACCTGGTCTCCAGCGGCTCACGGCTGCGGGTCCTCCGCGGCCGTACGACGGGCCTGACCACGACCGGCACGGTCACCGTCGCGCCTGCGGCCCGGGGGACGACCAGGGTGCTGTCGGTGGGCGACTTCGACGGCGACGGCCGGGCGGACCTGGCGGTGCGCACGTACCGGGGCGAGACGAAGGACACCGTCGCGGTCTACCCGGGGATGAGGAAGGGCCTGCTGGCGCCCGAGCCGTCGGTCACCTTCTCCAGCTCGGAGTTCCTGGCGGAGTGATGCCTGGCGGAGTGACGGGCCGCCGGGCTCACGGGCCTGTGGGGCGCGTGAAGAAACGATTCACACCCGTCCCAAAAATTAACCGAACTCACGTACAACCCTTGCACACCGTTGTGGGTCTCCTGATCGCCAGCCGAATGGTTAACGCCACGCCAACTTCCGGCCAACACCATCCGGCGCGCACCCCATTGACTGTGGACGCCCGCCAGGCGTCCCCGCATGCAGCAGGAGAAAACCCGCATGCACACACCTCTGCGACTCGCCCTCGCCACCGCCACCGCGGCCGCGCTGACGGGCGGTCTGCTCACGTTCTCGGCCGTCACCGCGACGGCCGCGGACTCCACCACCGTCCCGCAGGCCGACTTCAACGGCGACGGGATCGGCGACACGGCCTTCTCGGCCGACGGCGCCTACGTCAGCGGCAAGGCCGAGGCCGGACAGCTGGTCGTCCTCTACGGCACCAAGTCCGGCGTGTCCTCCGCCAAGCGCTCCACCATCAGCCAGAACACCACGGGCAACCCCGGTACCGCCGAGACCGGCGACCACTTCGGCGCGGAGACGGCGTACGCCGACTTCAACGGCGACGGCTACGACGACATCGCCGTCGGCTCCCCCGGCGAGGACGTCGGCAGCGACAAGGACGGCGGCGGCCTCGCGATCCTTTGGGGCTCGGCCTCCGGCATCACCGGCAAGGGCGTCACGGTCTCCGACCCGTCCCCCTCCGGCCACGACTACTGGGGCAAGAACCTCGCCGCCGGCGACTTCGACGGCGACGGCAAGGCCGACCTGGCCGTCGGCAGCTCCAACGCCACCATCTACGTCCTCAAGGGCGGCATAAGCTCCACCGGCAAGCCCGGCGGCACGTACACGATCAAGCCGCCGATCATGGGCACCGACGCGAACGGCCCGCTCAACCTGACTGCCGGCAACATCAACGGCGGCCAGGAGACCGACCTGGTCATCGACGGCTACGAGACCCAGACCAACTACGGCTGGAACAAGAACTACTACGTCCCCGGCACCGCGAGCGGCCTGAACATGGGCGCCTCGGAGGTGCTCAAGCCCGGCGTGATCACCGCGATCGGCGACATCGACCACGACGGCTACGGCGACATCGTCTCCGGCGCCTACTGGAACCCCACCACCGAGGACGGGACGGCCGTCCCCGACTCCGGCAAGGGCGGCAAGGTCTGGGTCACCTACGGCTCCGACGGCGGCCCGATCACCACCAACGCCACCGGCATCACCCAGGACACCGGAAACGTCCCCGGCACCGCCGAGGGCAACGACTTCTTCGGCTACGAGCTCGACCTGGGCGACGTCAACGGCGACGGCTTCCTGGACCTCGCGATCGGCGTGACCGGCGAGAACATCGGCAGCGCCACCAACACCGGCGCCGTCGACGTCCTCTACGGCACCGCGAACGGCCTGAACACCGCCTCCGGCGCCCAGTCCTTCGCGCAGTCCACGGCGGGCGTGCCCGGCAACGACGAGAAGAACGACTACTTCGGCCAGGACGTCAAGCTCGACGACGTCACCGGCGACGGCAAGGCGGACCTGATCGTCGGCTCAGATGAGAACGACGGCAACGGCGGCGTGACCTACCTGCCCTCGAACGGCACGAAGATCGTCACGACCGGCTCGCGCAGCATCGCCCCGAGCACCTCGGGCGTCTCCACGACGGGCACGCCGTACTTCGGCGCCAACTTCGCGGACTGACCGCCTCGTAGCGGACGGACAGTCCCCGTAGCGGACGGACAGTCCCCGTAGCGGAGCCGGGCCCTCACCCTCGGGCCCGGCTCCTCCTCTCTTTCCCTGACAACCCCCTTACGGGTCCCGGCGCGCCCGCCCGGCCCGTCCCCTAGGGGATGTCACAGCTCGGCCGCAAAGCCGGGCCCGAATCGCCGGGCCCGCCACGCCACTCTGCGGGATCGGTTACGTTCGATGACGTGGCTGGATTCAGGATCGGACGCGGCGCCCGGAACAACGGAGCTCCGCCCAGGCGACCGCAACAACCCCCGTACGGACAGCAGGCCCCGCAGGGCCCGTCGTACGGCTACCCGTCTGCGCCGCAGCAGCCGTACGCGAACGGCGGCGGCCAGTGGCAGCAGGGCGGCAGCGCCGGGGGATACGACGAGCCGGAGTACTTCGGCGGCCCGGGCGGCCACGCGCCGCAGGGCCACCACGATCCCTACGCGGCCAACAACCCCGGCCACACCCAGGCGTTCTCGGTCGGCGAGGACCCGTACAGCCAGGGCGGCACCTACCGCGCGGGCTCGGCCGCGGCCGGCCCCGTAGGACCGCGGCTGCACTGGAAGGACCTGCTGCGGGGCATCGTCGTGTCCCCCACCCAGACCTTCCTGCAGATGCGTGACTACACGATGTGGGGCCCGGCCCTGATCGTGACGTTCCTCTACGGCCTGCTCGCGGTCTTCGGCTTCGACGGCGCCCGCAAGGACGCGATCGAGGCCACGCTCTCGAACGCGGTCCCGATCGTCCTGACGACGGCCGTGGCGATGGTGCTGTCGGCCTTCATCCTGGGCGTGGTCACCCACACCCTGGCCCGCCAGCTCGGCGGCGACGGCGCCTGGCAGCCCACGGTCGGCCTCTCCATGCTGATCATGTCCCTCACGGACGCCCCCCGCCTGGTCGTCGCCATGTTCTTCGGCGGCGACGCCTCCTTCGTCCAGCTCCTCGGCTGGGCAACCTGGGTAGCCGCCGGCGCCCTCCTGACCCTCATGGTCACCCGCTCCCACGACCTCCCCTGGCCCAAGGCCCTGGGCGCCAGCGCCATCCAACTGATCGCCCTCCTGTCGATCGTAAAACTGGGCACGTTCTGACCACCCGGAACAAGAAAGGGCTCCCGGCAACGCGCCGGGAGCCCTCTTTTTCGGGCGCTTCTCGCGCCCGAAGCGCCGTCAGGCGTCGAGCACTTGCCCGGACCGGGTGATCACGGGCGGCATCACGCTCCACGGAAAGTTGATCCATTCGTCCGTCCGCCTCCACACGTAGTCGCACTTCACCAGTGACTGCGACTTCTCGTAGATGACGGCCGAGCGGACCTCGGCGACAGTGTCGAGGCAGAAGTCCCGTACGAGCTTCAGGGTCTTGCCCGTGTCGGCGACGTCGTCGGTGATGAGGACCTTCTTGTCGGAGAAGTCGATGACGTTGGGCACGGGGGCGAGCATGACGGGCATGTCGAGGGTGGTGCCGACGCCCGTGTAGAACTCGACGTTCACGAGATGGATGTTCTTGCAGTCGAGGGCGTACGCGAGACCGCCGGCGACGAAGACGCCTCCACGGGCGATGCTGAGCACGATGTCCGGCTCGTACCCGTCGTCGGCGATGGTCTGCGCGAGGTCGCGTACGGCGGTGCCGAACGCCTCGTAGGTCAGGTTCTCCCGTATCCCACTCATGCCGCTCTCACTCATGCCACGCTCGCCCTCACACCTGGGTCCGGTGGAAGTTGAGGTAGGACCGGGAGGCGGTGGGTCCGCGCTGACCCTGGTAGCGGGAGCCGTAGCGCTCGCTACCGTAGGGGAACTCGGAGGGCGAGCTGAGCCGGAACAGGCACAGCTGGCCGATCTTCATGCCGGGCCAGAGCTTGATGGGCAGGGTGGCGAGGTTGGAGAGTTCCAGCGTCACATGCCCGGAGAAGCCGGGGTCGATGAACCCGGCGGTGGAGTGCGTGACCAGACCGAGCCGCCCGAGCGAGCTCTTGCCCTCGAGCCGGGAGGCCAGGTCGACGGGGAGCGTGATGACCTCGTACGTGCTGGCGAGCACGAACTCCCCGGGATGCAGGATGAACGGCTCGTCGCCCTCCGGCTGCACCAGCCGCGTGAGATCCACCTGCTCGACGGAGGGATCGATATGCGGATACTTGTGGTTCTCGAACACCCGGAAATACCGGTCCAGGCGCACGTCGACACTCGACGGCTGCACCATGGATTCGTCGTAGGGATCGATCACCACTCGCCCGGCGTCGATCTCGGCCCGGATGTCCTTGTCAGAGAGAAGCACGCCCCGAGGATACGCAAGGCGCGCGGACCGACCACAACCGAGCCGCCCCGCGCGCCTGCACACCACTCATGCCACGTACACGGTGTGCACCCCTGATGCTGCTAATGCTGCTTCTGAAGGCTGACCGGCACCGCACTGCGGAGCCGGGCACATCGCGGACACCGCACGAGCCGGCCGGGGCCGAGCCGCTCGGCCTGCTGCATCGGGAACGAAGCGGTGCTGAACACGTGCCCATCGGCACAACGGACGACGGTGCGCTCCATCAAGTCCAAGAGTCCCTTCCCCAAGAGCCGCGTCTGGCTACTGCTCACCTGACGACAAATGCCACATTACGGGATGAAAAAACCGACTCCCACACGGCACTCCGACCCTGCCCGGACCCTCCCCCACGCCTCCACCGTACGCCCCAACTCCCGCCCCCCGCAGCCTCGTAGCCCCCACCAACACAGCACGGCCCCACGGCTTCAGCGCCGGGGGCCGGGGATGAGGTAAAGTGACGTTGCATTCGACACCGGCCTTGGTCGGCGTCTACGCGGGTGTAGTTTAATGGTAGAACATCAGCTTCCCAAGCTGAGAGCGCGAGTTCGATTCTCGTCACCCGCTCCACGACTAAGGCCCAGGTCAGAGACCCGGGCCTTTTTGCTGTCCGTGCTGATCAGCGGTCGCGTGCCAGATTCGTGCCAGATGCTTGATCGTCGGGGTCATCTGTCCCCTGTTCTGGCACGGCTGCAGCTTCCTGGCGTGCCTTGCGTACGGTCTCGTCGAGACCGGCTGCAACTTCCTGCTGTCGATCGTCGTCGGAGTGGATCGAACTCCTCAAGCGGTGGTCGGCAGCTTCCCCGCCGGTGGCAGACGGCGCGCCTATTCGAAAGTTGGAGCGACCGCTACCCACATGCTGCCGATCGAGCCCGCCTCAGGGGTCGCTGCGGTGGGGTCGACGCTGGACTCCTCTGCAACCGTCGTAGCCCAGCAATCCCCCCAAGTCGCCGCCCAGTCGCCGGCCAGGTCGCTGTTGGGATCGAGATCCTCGGGCCTGCCCGTGATGCCGTACGCGTCGAGGAGCCTTCGCTCCACTCCGAACGGTTCGCCCAGAGCGAGCTCCGGGTACTCACTGATCCAACGCCTGACAATCCGCCCGCGTTCGGCGATCAGCCACGCCTCCCCGTCGTTCTGCTCACTGTGGAAGAAGAGTTGGGCTTTGCCGAACCGCTCGCTCAACTCCCGGCAGAGCTCGGAGACATACGCTGTCTGCTGCGGATAGGACAGGCCGAAGTACGGCCCGACGACCAGGGTCCACCCCCGCATGGGTGGGCTGACGACAACTGCGGAGAACGGCTCCTCCTCGTCGTGCGCCACCTCGTCGATGAGTTCCACGCCGTCGGCCCAGGTGGTCTCCCGTACGTCCGTCAAGCCGAGGGCCTTCGCGACTTCCGCCTGATCAACGGTCGCGACCGCGAGCCATGAGAGCCAACATGCGCGTATGACTGGTTCGGAATCCGAGGCCCCCATGGCCTGCATCGTAGGGGCGTACAAGTAGTACTGAGGGGCCTGCCAACTGCTGGCGATGCACCGGACGGACGTGCCAGATGCGTGCCAGGTCTCGCGGAGAACCACGGGGAACAATGGGGAACGCGGCCGGTATCCGCCTCGCGCCCGTTCCAGATCCGCCGCAGGTCAGCCCCTGAAGCCGTCCGGAGAGAACCCAAGCTTGCCAAGCTGAAAAAAGCGCGAGTTCGATTCTCGTCACCTCACCCGCTCCACGACGAACCCCCAGGTCATCGGCCCGGGGGTTGTTTGTTGTCGAGACCGGTGAGCAGGGTGCGCACCACATCCGCACCATAGGGACGCGATTACGTTCCCGTGGGCTCCTCCTTGTGGTGCTTCGCGCGCTCGGCGCGGACCAGGTCATCCAGCCCGGAGGCCACCTTTCGTTGTCGCTCCTCGCGGTGAGCCCAGTGACCGTTCAGGCCGGTTCGCCGATCAGTCGATCACTGACCTGCACGACAGTTCCTCAGCCCGGTCATCGAAAATTTCGTCCGCGCGACCTCTGGCCGACCACCCTGCTCTGATAGACCAACCTGACACGCACCATCTAGGATATAAAGAGTGGCGTAAATGATATCAATGGAGGTGCCAATGAGCCGAACCGTGATCGACCTCGACGACCAGCTGGTCGCTGACGTGGCCAAGGCCCTCGGTACCAGCACCAAGAAGGAGACGGTGAACACCGCCCTGCGCGAGGTGCTGGAGAACCGGCGGCGAGCCCTGGCGCTCACCCGCCTGCGGGCGTCGGCGGAAGAGGGTGCCTTCGACCTCGATCTCTTCGAGGACAAGGGAAACTACCGCCGGTGAACGCCGCGCAGTACCTGATCGACACCAGCGCGCTCGCTCGTATGCTGCGCGGCGACGCCGAGCAGTACGGATGGGACCAGGCGGCCGCCGCCGGGCTCATCGCCACCTGCCCCATCACCGAGCTTGAGTTCTTTTGCAGTGCGCGTTCCGCCGCCGACCGTGCTCAAGGCATCGATGACATGCGCCTGCTCTTCGGCGGGGTGCCGGTCGACGACCGCGCCTACGACCGCGCCTGGCGGGTCCAGGAGGTCCTCACTCAGCGCGGGCAGCACCGGAGTGCCGGAGCCGTCGATCTCGTGGTGGCTGCCACGGCCGAGTTGCAGGGACTGACGCTGCTGCACCGTGACCGGGACTTCGAATGCATCGCCGCCGTCACCGGCCAGGCACTCCAGTGGTACGGCCCTGAAGCCGGCAAGTGAGGCAGGTGCAGGCGGGACGCTTCGCCGGATGGCCCTGCACTCGCGAAACGCTCCCCGAGCTGGACATGCGAGCCGGCCCGGCCAAGAGCAGAGCCCCTTCACTCTGGTTCACTCTGGCGCTCGGCCCGCCGCGCGTCAAAGCCGTGCCCACAGCGTGCCCGTAAGAGCGGACCACCACGGTCAACAGCGGTGCGAACCAGTTCTCGCGAGGCGACCGCTCCACCACATCAGCGCAGGTCAACGATCACATGGCCTTCCCGAGCGCCGTCGCTTCCCAAGCTGAGAGCGCGAGTTCGATTCTCCTCACCCGCTCTTCATGACGCCCCAGGTCAACCGCCTGGGGCTCATCTCGTTGCCCGCGCACGGTTCTTCCGGATGGCGTTCAAGTACGCAGCGAGCGCGGGCACTTGACCGCTTAGGGCCCGCGTCAGAGCGGGAGGGCGTCGGGGAGTACCCGGAACGCTTTGTGGCGGCCCAATGGGCGTACGGCCCGGAAGTCTCGTCGGTCGAGGGTGAGGATCACGTCCGTGTCGTAGTCGGCGGCAAGCGCCACGTTCACCGCGTCGGCGAGGTCGAGGTCCAGACCGCGGTAGCGGACACGGACGGACTGGGCGGCGCCAAGGTGGTCCTCGGTGATCTCCGGTACGACGACACGACCCCGGCTCATCCAGCGCCGCAGGTCGTCGACCGCGCTGAGGGCCGCCTCCCTGCCGAGTTCGCGCGTCGCCACGTGATCCAGTTCGGCCAGCAGGAGCGGGGACATGACCAGCAGGCCAGCCGCCGTGATCGCCTCGTTGGCCGCCCGGTGTTCCGGATGAGCCGAGTCCAGGGCTGCCAGCAGGCCGGACGTATCGGCGATGACAATGATCACGCGGCGGGTCCGGAAGCCGAGCCGGTCTCACGCCGGACGGCCTCGGCGACCGTGTCGCGGACCTCCGATGTGGACAGCGTGCGCCCCGGCCCCTCGAAGGTGCGTGAGAACAGCGGCTCGTCCCAGACACGGTTCGCCATGGCTGCAAGGTGGATGCCCTGGCGGATGATCTCGGCCTCGCTTATGCCCCGGCGCTTGGCGGCCTCCTTGATGATGGCCAGATCCTCGGGGTCTGCGTAGACGTTGGTGCGCTTCATGGACATGTACCAAGGGTAGTCCATGTACCAGTTTGATGTATGCGCTGCGCTTTCTCACGCCCCTTTGCGAGGACCGGCCGCGCCGGCCTCACGGGCTCCGTCCGGGTGCCAGACTGTTGCTGGGGAGAGGGGTATCTCATGGGGTTCGGCTTCCGTGTCGGTGTGCCTGGGATGAGTGTGAGGGTCTCCACTCGTGGAGTGCGCACCTCGATCGGGCCGCGTGCCGCGAGGCTCAGCGTGGGCAGTGGCGGGGCCAGGATGTCGACCGGACTCGGCCCCTTCTACGCGTCGAGTTCCCTTGGCGGCGATCGACGGCGCACCAGCACGCGGCGTACGACACGCTCTCGTACGGTCGCACCCTCGGCCGCGCAACTGGACCGGGCGCGTCGTCAGGCGGAGCGGGCCCAGCAGGAGGCGGAGCGCGATGCCGCCATCGCTCAGTTGCGTGAGCTGAGGCGGCAGATGACCAGCGTTCACCTTGAATCCTTCCCCGCGGCGCAGCCGCCCGTCATGCCGGACGCTCCCCAACTGAGCCTGTCCTGGGCGCTCGCCGAAGCCCGGACGTTCCACCTTCAGGGCGTGGGGCGGCTGGCCCGCGCGGAGAAGGCTGCGGCCAAGCAACGGGCGGAACAGGAAGCGCCCGCCTACCTGGCCGCCGAGACAGCGCGACTGCGAGAGATCCGCCATCAGTTGACGGACGAGGCCGAACACTGGTGGCAAGCCCTGCTCGCCAATGACGAGGACACCGTGTGCGAAGCGGTGAACACCGCCTTCTCGGACAATCCGGCCGCCGGCTGTGCCGTAGGCGTGGACGGCTCGGTCCTGTCCGTCGTCGTGCGACAACAGGACCTCGACTCCATGCCGGATCAGACGCCCGGGCTCACGCCCAGCGGACGTCCCACGCTGAAGAACCTCACCAAACGGGACCGCGTCCTGTGGTGGCTGACGTCCATGGGCTCGAACATCGTCGCCACGCTGAAGGAGGGCTTCGCCACCGCACCCGGCATCACGGCCATCGACCTGGCCGTACTGACTCGCCTGCCCGACACCCAGCGCCTCGGCTTCGTGGCCTACGGCCGCTGGACGCGCCAGGCGATCGAGTCCACGCCCTGGCGGGAACCCGCGGACGCCCTGCGCTTCCAGGACATCGGACAGGACGTCGCCTGCTCCGTCACCACCACCGCATCGGGCAACCTGTCCAGCGCGATCAAGCCGCTGGAAACCAGCCGCGTGCCCGGCCTCCAGGACCTGCTCGACCACGCAGAGGACGAACCCGGCCCCGGCGAACCGTCGCTCGCCGACATCGACGTCACCCTGGGCTCCCATACCCCGCCCGACGACCGCGCCCCGCTCACCGATCCCTACCGGATCAAGTCGTTCGCCGAGTGGAAGCAGGAGACGGCGACAGGACCGGCTCCTGTACCTCCTGTACCTCCCGTATCTCCTGTACCTCCCGCACCGCCGGCACCCCCTGCTGCCTCGCTCATCCCTGGCCAGACCCTTGTCCTGCCCGAGGAAGCCTGGCAGGGGCTGCGCGTCGCCTTCAGCTTCGCCGGCGCGGACGCGGACCTCACCCTCTTCCTGACCGATGACGACGGCCGGGTGGCGGGCGACGAGGACTTCGTCTTCTACAACCAGCCCTTCGCTGCGGACGGTGCCGCACGGCTTCTGGGCAAGCACCAGGAGGGCCCCTACTCCGTCGAACGCGCCACCCTCCACCTGGCCGCCCTGCCCGAACGAGTGCGCCGCGTCGCCATTGCCATCAACATGGACGTCGACACGGGTTTGAACTGCGGCGCTCTCACTTACGCCGCCTTGCACCTGGACTGCGTGAACGGGGCCGCATGGGCTTTCCAGCCCTCCCCGAACCCGGACATCCGAGCGATGGTCGTCGCCGAGCTGTATCAACACACCGTCGACGGCCGACCCGCATGGAAACTACGAGCCCTCGGCCAGGGATGGGCGGACGGCCTCGACGGCCTCGCCCGGGCCTATGGGGTCGACATCCAATGACAGGCGGAGGCTGCCGCGCAAGGGCGCGCGAATACGTTCCCGTGGACTCCTCCTTGTGGTGCTCAGCGCGCTCGGTGAGACCAGGTCATCCCATACCTAGGATGGGCGGCATGCGATGGGGGACGCAGCCGCGCTGGGCGCGGTGGGTGGCGGCGATATACGTCATCGGGTTCGTGGAAGGAACCGGGGCGCACGCCTACGACGTGATCAGGGGAGGGCTGCACGCGTACCGCTACTGGCCCTTGCCGAGCCAACTGCTCTTCCATGCCCTGCTTGTGCTTGACCTGCTTGTCGCTGTGTGGGTCGCCCTCGCGCACCCGACGGGGCCGCCCCTTGGGGCAACCATCATGGTGGCTGATCTGGCTGCAAACTGGTGGGCGAACTGGAATGGCGTCCTGAACGACCCAGTCGACTACGTAAAGCTGGTCGGACTGACGCCGATCACGCTCTTCGGAATCTTCGTCTTGGCGACGGCGCTCCCACTGCACAGGACGTTCCGCCAGGGGTTGTCGCATCAAGGCCTGTCCTCAGAAGCGCTCCATCGCCAGTAGCGATGGCCCTCGAGCTGGCCGGCAGCCGGACTCTCACAGCTCGGTCATGCCTTCACGCATGCGCCGAGGAAGCCCCTGCCAGTCCTCCAACGCCCCCTGCATCAGTCGCTTCAGGCGTTCCTTGCCTTCGGCCTTGAGTATCTCTCGCAGGCAGGCACAATCGGCCAGGTCCCGGTTGCCGACGATGCAGATGTAGATGCCCGCAATCTGTAAGCCCCGTGCAGCTGCCGAGAGTTTCGCATCAACTGGCAGCGGGATCCTCCGGGCCAGCTCTTCAGCAAAGACACGCTCGATCCTAGGGCGCCCCAGGAAACCGAAGACGCCGCCTGCTGCGCGGCCAACGGCCTCATGTAATCGCTCCTTGCCTTTCAGGATGCTACGCGCCAACTGGGCGAGGTCATCACAGCCTCTCCGGCGGTGCCGCTTTACGAGCGTTTTCCACGTCTCCTCCGAGACGTAGGCGGACGCGCGCTCAGCGATGACCGCAGTGCCACCGTTCTCGATGACGTCCAGGCACAACCGTGCGGCCTCCTCCGCTCTCTGACGCTCTCTGGTGGGCTGTGCTGGGGGCTGGGTGCGTCGTTGGGGCTGGCCGGGAGCTCTGAGCGCGGTCGGCTGTCGCGGCACTCGACGCGGGGGTTGCGCACGCTTCGCAGGTTGTTTGCGGGGCGTGGGAACGCGCCCCGCCGGCCGACCGCGATGGAGGTGGCATCGCATGTCTGGGCCGGTCACTCGGTTCTTGCACAACGTCCCGTCGTCGGTCTGCGCACGGCACCGATACACCATGCCGGAAGCATGAGGACATGCCCAGATGCCGGACAAGTATGCCTATTTGGCCAACAGGCGCTTCACTGTCGAAGTCCGGTCAGGGAGTGCGGGGTTCGCCGAGCAGGGAGCGCCGTGACGGCGAGGGCGGGCGCGAGCGCTGAGGTTGGCGATCTTTCCTCAAGTTGTCCTCAGGAAATAGATCATTTGATTGTCGCGTGCATGACCTGCACATACTGTCCAAGTGCTCGATCGCCACGGGGGCGGTCCACCTGAAAGGTGTCACATGGGCATCGGTTCACGGCGCGCTTCGACCGGCGCTGCCACTACTGCACTGCTTCTCTGCTTCGCTGCTGCGGGCACGGCTGCCGCCGAAGACGTACCGACCGACGACACGACCGTATCTGCAGACCAGACGACGGAAATCAACAACAGACAGGGCTGGGAGGATGAGACGGACCAGCCGGTTGTCGAGATGAGGCCGCGTCGGTGTGACGGCCCGTCGACCTGGTACGAATTCAAATCGAAGAAGGCGACGTTCGTACCTTCCTGGTGGAATGGCACTTCGTTCAAGGACGGACCAGGCGGGACCATGACGGTGTCCGTGCTCAAGAGCGGCACAATCTCGGCCGAAGTCTCAGGCAGCGGCGAGTATTCGGCCGGGGCGATCCTGGCGAAGGCCAAGGCCACGATTTCCGTCAAGGTCGCCGGCAGCGTGTCCATCACCACTGGTCACACCTACAGCCAGAACATCCCTAGGAACAAGTACGGTCACATGCAGTACGGCTCCTGGGGCTACAAGGCAAGCTGGAAGAGATACCGAACCACGGGCAACGGTTGCGGGGCCATTGAGATCGGCCACGGCACAACTACGCTGCCCACGAAAGAAGTGGGCTGGAAGTGGTGGGTGACCTCCTCATGACCTACGTGAATCCGAGGGTCTGCCTCGCCGGGTGTGCGTTGGCGGCATCGGTGCTTCTGCTCACGTCCTGTAGCTCGGACGACGGGAAGGACAAGGCCGGAGCCTCGTCACCGTCATCTGCATCCAGCACCTCGGCAACAGCAACGAGCCCGTCCGAGAAGGAAGTTGCGGAGCAGGCCCAGGCGGCCCTTGCTGCCGTACAGAGTGGCAAGTTCTTCGCTTCCGGCACGGAACGGGTGACCGACGGGGTCCACACCGAGACGATCCTGAGCAAAGGCAAGAGCTACAAGCTCAACCTGGTGTGTATCGGCACGGGTAGCGCGCAGTTGTCGTTCACGCCGGCGAGTACCGCCTCGAAGGCCAACGTCCCGTGCGACCAGTCGCTGGTCCAGCAGCGGATCACAGGGCACGGGTCGGTCCGCATCAACGTCGACGGCGCCAAGGGTGCCACTGGCGTGATCGCCTGGCAGGTCGACGCCGTCTGATTCACGCCTGCAGGAAGCGCCCCATGGCATCGCCGCCGAGGGCGCTTTTTCGTGTGTCAAAAAGGCAACGTCACCCGCAGCCGGACATAGTCACGACCCAGCGGTCCCAGGCGGCGGGAGCCGTCCGGGCGCCAGTCGTGTTTGGCGTAGAAGGCTTGCGCTCGGGTGTTGGCCTCCCAGCACTCGAGCACTCCGTCGGTGATGCCGTCCGCGTGCAGTTGTCGCACGAACGCCTCGTGCAGCAGCCTGCCGATGCCGTGTCCCCAGCCGTTCGGTTCGACTCCGATCTGCTGCAGCTCCCGCACCGACGTGGCGTCGATGTCGTCGAACTTCGGCGGGCCGGTCATGAGGAACCCGATGACACGGTTCTCGGGTGTGGCGGCCACCTGTACGCGGCCTTCGGTGACCGCCCGCTGCCAGTAGGCGCTGATCTGTTGCGGTCCGGCAAGCTCCTTCGCCGGCAGGCCGCCCGCCGTGTAGTACGCCGTGCGTGTGCGGGTGTGGAGCACAGACAGGGCCGCGGCCTCCTCCACACGGGCCGTACGGATGCTGATCCGCGTATCAGTCATGCGAGCGAAGACGCCCCGGTCCGTGGTCCAGTTCCGACCGCGGTGGAGGCAGGTATGACGGTCCGTCACCGCTTTCTTGCTGTATGCGCGGTATGGTGAAAGAACCGAGGGCCCTTCGTATGCCGGTGATCGGGCCGGTTTCGCTCCCGGGGTGTGACGACACCGGGGTGGATCGATGCCCGGGACAGGTGCCGCGTCATGACAGGTTTGGCTGTCCGTCCTCGACGCCCTCGACGCCCTCGGCCTCCTCGGCGTCCTCGACGCTCTCGATCCGGACGCGGCACGGGCTGACGTTTGCCGCAGGGCGGTGAGTACGGCTTTTTCGCCGGTACTCGCCCGTACTCGCCCGTACTCGCCGGTACATCCCCGCTGCTGAGCAGGCGGCCACCGCACTCAGCCTTCGCGATCACCAACCCCAGGACAGACATGATCATCACCGGCCCTCCCGCACCGCCCGCCCACCCCCTTCTCCGGCTGCGCCTTGCGCCCCACAGCGCCCTGCCCCAGCGCCTGGACGGCGTGTGGTGGCCGCATTCCTACGATCTTCTGGCGGAGCTGCCCTCGTTGCTGGCGGCGCTGCCGCGGGCCTGGGGGCATATCGCCAGTGTCACGGTGAACTCGGCGGCGTGGGTCGCCGCGCCGGGGCGGATGTTCGTGTGCAACCAGGTCGTACGGCTGCGTAGGGCCGTCGCGCCGCATGCGCCGGACACCGTCGTACTGCTCGCCCCCGGACACGGCCGCTGGGACCTGCTGGTCGTGCCGCCCGACACCACTGCGGAGGAGGCCGGGCCGCTCATGACCGCCGCCGTAGGCGATCGCGCCCGAGGGCGGCAGGAGTAGCGTGAACGGTACGGGAGCCAGGACGCGGACCCCTTTCCTTCCGGCCCCCGCTCGGCCTCCGTGAAAAGGCAGGTGAGCGCGATGCCGGACACTCCCAGCCCGCATGCCGACGGGCTCCTGGCGGAGGGCGTGCACGCGTCGGCCCGTCCCGGGACGGCTCTTCTGCGGCTCACCACCACCCAGGACCGCCAGGGCATACTCGACGGCGCGTGGTGGCCTCGTACGAGGCATCTCGCGACCGAACTACCCGGGCTGATCAGCGCGTTGACCGAGCGCCTCGGGCCGGTGACCCGAATCGGCCTGGACTCCGGGGCGTGGGACGAGATGCCGACGCGGGTGACCGTCGACGAGCACGTCGTGCACATCGACGGCTTCTCCGTGGGCGACGACACCGCGCTCGTGACCCGGGGGGACCAGGACTACTTCTCCCTGCTCGTCGTACCGCCGGACACGCCTGTCGACGCGGCGCGGGCCGCGATGGCAGAAGCGGTCAGCACCGGTAATCCCAAGCAGGCCGTGCAGATTCTCATCGACACCAGCACCTGATCGCGCAGTCCCCCTCCTCAGCGGAGCACCAGGAGGCGGCGGGGAGCGAAGCGGGACGCACCGCCGTCCTCGGCCGGCGGACAGTGCCAGCCCCAGGCCAGCAGGGCGCTGTAGGTGTCCACGTCACGGCGGTCGACCAGGGTGACGCCGGTTGCGCCGATGTGGTCTGCCAGCAGCCGCTTCTGCAGGCGCCGGGCGAGGTTCCACTCGCGGGTCAGGTTCTGGGTGCGCACCCGGCGCTCCACGAGTACGTCGCCGATCGCGAAGAGCTTGCCCGAGACGGCAGCGTGGAACAGGGTCTCCGGGAGACAGCCGTCGAGGTCCGGCCACCAGGGGTCGTTGAGGCGCACGGGGAAGCCGTAGGCGCATGCCGTGAGGACAGGGGTGCCCGTGGGCCGGACGGCCTCCGCGACGAGCAGCTCGAATCCCGGCCGCCGCATATGGCCCGCGAGGCGTCGCCGGAAAGCTGCGGCCCCGGACCGGTCCAACGCGTCCCGGTACTCCGGCTCGTCCGGCCCGCTCGTCGACGTGTGCGCGTACAGCTCGCCCAGTTCCTCCATCCGGTCGTCGATCTGACGCCGGGTCAGGGGCCGTACGAGCTCGCCCCTGTCTGGTGACGGCCCCTGCCTGGTCCGCGGCGGGCACGGTGTCCCGGGCGGTGTCCTGCGAGGCGTCTTGGGAAGCGTCCTGGGACGGGCGGTCGCCGGGCGGGGCGGCATGTGCGCTGTCATGAGGCGGCCCCTGCCCCGGGTCCGGACGGGGTCCGGCCCGGCGTCGTCGTTCGCCGAGAACGGCACTCGGCACATGCACCGGCACACGAGAAGCCCTCGGTACCTTCGAGGCTACGCCCGCCTCCGCCGAGGCAGGCGCAGCCTCGCGGTCGGGAGGCCCGACGGGCCCTCAGGACTGCAAGAACGCAAGAATGTCCGGGTTCAGGATCTCCGGATGCGTCGCCAGCATGCCGTGCGGCAGGCCCTCGTACGACTTGAGGGTGCCGTTCTTGAGGTGTTGGGCTGTCAGTGGGGCCGAGTCGTCGTAGGGGACGATCTGGTCGTCGGTGCCGTGGGCGACCAGGACGGGGACGTCGATCTGCTGGAGGTCCTCGGTGAAGTCGGTCTCGGAGAAGGCCTTGATGCATTCGTAGTGGGCGTTGGCCGCGCCCATCATGCCCTGGCGCCACCAGTTGTCGATCAGCCCCTGGGAGACCTGCGCGCCGGGGCGGTTGAAGCCGTAGAACGGGCCCGAGGGTACCTCGATGTAGAACTGCGCGCGGTTGGCGGCGAGGGCCTCGCGGAAGCCGTCGAAGGTCTCGATGGGCAGGCCGCCCGGGTTGGTGTCCGACTTGACCATGACCGGCGGTACGGCGCCCACGAGCACCGCCTTCGCGACCCGGCCGGGCTTGGCGCGGGCGACGTAGCGGGCGACCTCTCCGCCGCCCGTGGAGTGGCCGATGTGGACGGCGTCGTGGAGGTCCAGCGCGTCCGTGAGCGCCATGACGTCGGCGCTGTAGGTGTCCATGTCGTGGCCGGTGGGGCTCTGGTCGGAGCGTCCGTGTCCCCGGCGGTCGTGGGCGATGACGCGGTAGCCGTGCGCGAGGAAGAACAACATCTGGTTGTCCCAGTCGTCGGCGCTCAGTGGCCATCCGTGGTGGAAGACGATCGGCCGGCCGTCCCGTGGACCCCAGTCCTTGTAGAAGATGGTGGTGCCGTCGTCGGTGGTGACAGTGCCCATCGCTGATTCTCCGCTCGTACGGGTCGTTCGGGCGTGCCCCGGCGACGCGGAGTCCGGGGGCACGCGGAACCGACCATTTCGGTGAGAATGCGGTCAGGAAGTACCGCGCCCACCCTACGCGCGGACCATGAACGCGACACCTTCAGCCGGTGGTTCTTCTCATGCGGCCGAGGGGGCGGGAGTTGGGGCGGTGGCCGGTGTGATGCGGCGGCGCCGGGCCGGGAGGCCGAGCAACGGGTTGGCGACGGCCCAGGCCGCTCCCTTGCAGACAAGTTCCTTGTAGAGGGCGGCGGTACGACCGGTCAGGGCCGCCCGTACGGAGCGGTCGTCGGCGGTGACGTACTGGATCAGGCCCTCCTTGCGGCCCAGTGAGATGCACTGGTTGAAGTAGCGCAGCGGCGTCCTCGGGAGCTTTGTGCCGGTCAGGCGGGCCGCGATGCTGTCGGCGGCCTGCCACGCCATGGGCATGCCGCTGGCGCAGGACATACGCAGCGGCTTGTCGCCGGGGCCCATCGCCATGGCGGCGTCGCCGACGGCGTACACGTCCGGGTGCGAGACCGAGCGCATGGTCCCGTCGACGACGATCTGGCCGGTGGCGGCCACCTCCAGGGTCGTGGCGCGCGCGATGGGGTGGGTGGCGAAGCCGGTGGTCCACACCGTGACGGCCGCGGGGATGCGGTCCCCGGCCGCGGTGGTGACATGGTCCGCCGCCACGGCGGTGACGGTCGTGTTCTCGTGCACCGTGAGGCCGAGCCTGCCCGCGACCTCGCGCAGGTGGCGCCGGCCCTTCGGCGACAGCCAGTGGCCCAGGTCGGCGTCTGCTACGAGCGCGACATCGAGGTCGGGTCGGGCCTCGGCGAACTCGGTCGCGGCCTCCACGCCGGTCAGGCCGCCGCCGACCACGAGCACGGACTGCCCGGCCGCCAGCCCGGCGAGGCGCTCGCGCAGCCGGAGCGCTCCGGGGCGGCTCGCGATGTGGTGGGCGTGCTCGGTGGCGCCGGGGACGCCCTGGTCGGTCCAGCCGCTGCCGAGGGCGTAGACGAGGGTGTCGTACTCCAGCGTCGTCTCGGGGACATCTGTGGCACCTGCGGTACCTGTGGCACTTGCGATATCTGTGGCACCTGTGGCATTCGTGCCCTCGGCGGCGTCCAGGACGGTGACCTTTTTGCTGTCCACGTCCACTGCCGTGACCTTCGCCAGTCGCAGTTCCACGCCGGTGTCCGCGAACATCTCGGCCAGGGGCCGGGGCGTGAGGTCCTGACCGGTCGCGAGCTGGTGCATCCGGACGCGTTCGACGAAGTCGGGCTCGGCGTTGACGAGGGTGATGGCGACGTCCTCGCGGGACAGCCGCCTGGCGAGGCGACCGGCGGCGACGGCTCCGGAGTAGCCGGCTCCCAGGACGACGATGCGGTGCGGCATGTTCGGCCCGTGCTGCGTGTGCGGCATTTCCCTGCTCCTGTCTGCATGTTCTTCAGCGGGTTCGCGCCTTGAACCGGGCGGGCCGCCGTTTTCTGACAGGGGTGAGGTGTGATGCGTCTCACAGAGGAACGGAAGAGAGCGGGAGGCGGGGTGGTCGTGGGTCTCAGAAGGCCTGGAAGACGGGGGCGTCGTGGTCGGTGGCCGCCCAGCGCCTGGTCGCGCGTTCGAGCTTGTCGGGGTTGACCTGGTTGCGGGACGCGGCGATGCCCTCGTCGGTGATCTCCAGGCACATGACGCCGACGACCCGGCCGTCGAGGACCGCCACGACGGCGGGGCCGCCGTTGGCGCTCGCGATGTGGATGTCGGGCGAACCGCCGGTCAGGTCGCGCTTGGCCTTGCCCGGTGCGAACAGGCCCCGCAGGAACTTCGCGACCGCGACGGCGCCCTCGACCACCTTGGCGCGGGCCGGGATCTTGCCGCCACCGTCGCCGACCGAGACGGCGTCCTGGGTGAGCAGCCGTACGAGCGGTTCGGTGCGTCCGCTGGTGGCGGCCGCGAGGAACTCCTCGACGATCCGCCGGGCGGCGGCCTCGTCGACCTCGGTACGGGCCCTGCCCTGCGCGACATGCTTCTTGGCCCGGTGGTGGATCTGCTGGGCGGCGGCCTCGGTGATGTCGAGGATCTCGGCGATCTCGCGGTGCGGGTAGGCGAAGGCCTCGCGCAGGACGTAGACCGCACGCTCGTTGGGGGTCAGGCGCTCCAGCAGGACCAGGACCGCGTACGAGACCGACTCGCGCTGTTCGACGGTGTCGGCGGGGCCGAGCATGGGGTCTCCGGCGAGCAGCGGTTCCGGGAGCCACTGCCCGACGTAGGTCTCACGCCGGGCGCGGGCCGAGGTGAGCTGGTTGAGGCACAGATTGGTGAGCACCTTCGTCAGCCATGCCTCGGGGACCTCGATCCGGTCGACATCGGCGGCCTGCCAGCGCAGATACGTCTCCTGCACGGCGTCCTCGGCCTCGCTCGCGGAGCCGAGAAGGCGGTAGGCGATGGCCTCCAGACGGGGCCTGGATGCCTCGAACCGGTCCACCGCGTCCGTCGTCAGCGCCATGGACCGGATCTTAGTCGGCGCCTTTCGCGGGCAGCTCGCCGGCGGGCCCGCGGGATACGGTCACGGCCGCGTCGAGGAGAGGGGCGAGCTCGCGGGCCACGGTCGTCAGGGCTCGTACGTCCTCTTCGGCGCGGGCGATGAGGATGGCTCCCTCCAGGGAGCTGATCATGAGGGTGGCGAGGGGCTCGGTGCGTTCGTGCGGTACGCCCATGCCGGCCAGGGCGCGGGCCACCGGGCCGGTCCAGGCGGTGAAGGCGGCGGCGACGGCCTGGCGGGTGGAGGCGGTGGACTCCGCGCAGTCCACGGTCGCGGCGGCCACCGGGCAGCCGGCGGCGAAGCCGGTCGACTCGTACTCGTCGGTCCACTGGCGGACCATCTCGGCGAACAGTCCGGCGGGGGTCGGCTCGGGGAGGGCGGCGAGGAAGCGGGCGACACGGTTGCCCGCGTACCGGCCCGCCCAGCCCACCGCCTCGTTGACCAGCTGTTCCTTGCCGCCCGGGAAGTAGTGCTGGAGCGAGCCTCGAGGCGCCTGCGCGTGCACCGCGACGTCACGCATGCCGGTGGCGGCGACCCCGCCGCGCCGGATCAGCTGCGCCGCGCTGAAGACCATGCGCTCGCGCGGGCCGCGGTCGGGCGCCTCGTCCGAGGTCTCCGAGGTCTCCGAGGGCTCCGAGGTCTCCGAGGGCGACCCGTCGGACGTCTCTTCCGCTGCCATCTCCCCACCTGCCTTCGCCTCCGGGCGCGGTTTCGAGCAGAGCTCAAGCTCTCCGATGCGCACTCTATGACCGCTGTCATAGCGGCGGCTACTATGACCGCTGTCATAGGCGCTATCGGTGGCGATGTCAGTGAACGGCGGTGCGGCATGTCGTTGGGGTTCATCGGGCTCGGCGTCATGGGGCAACCCATGGCCCTCAATCTCGTGCGCGCCGGGACGCCCCTCGTGGTGTGGAACCGCACTCCGGAGCGGTGCGCACCCCTGCGTGCCGCCGGAGCGGAGGTCGCGGCGGGACCGGCCGAGGTCTTCGAGCGGGCCGGCACCGTGATCCTCATGCTGGCCGACGAGAACGCGGTCGACGCGGTCCTGGGCCGAGGCACCCCAAATTTCGCCGCCCTCGTCGCGGGACGCACCGTCGTGCACATGGGTACGACCGCTCCGGAATACTCCCGCGGCCTCCACGACGCCGTCCGGGGAGCGGGCGGACGGTATGTCGAGGCCCCGGTCTCCGGCTCCCGAGTCCCCGCGGAGCAGGGGGAGTTGGTGGCGATGCTGGCCGGTGACGACGACGCCGTGGCGGCCGTACGGCCCCTGCTCGGCCCGATGTGCCGGGAGACGTTCCGCTGCGGGCCCGTTCCTGACGCGCTGGTGATGAAGCTCGCCGTGAACCTGTTTCTGATCACTCAGGTCACCGGGTTGACCGAGGCGTTCCACTTCGCCGGCCGGCACGGGCTGGACCAGGGGCTGCTCCGGGACGTCCTGGACGCGGGTCCGATGGCGAGCGCCGTTTCCCGCATGAAGGGGCCCAAGCTGCTGACGCGCGACTTCACCGTTCAGGCAGCCGCCGCGGACGTCCTCAAGAACAACCGGCTGATCGCCGAGGCCGCCCGCAGCGCGGGCCTCGCCTCCCCGCTGCTGGACGTCTGCCACGCCCTCTTCGGCGAGACCGTGGCACAGGGGTACGGGCACGAGGACATGGTGGCGGTACTACGCGCGCTGGAGACCCGCACCGAGAGCGCGGCCGACGGCCGACCGGGCCCGGCGGATCAGCGGCCGCCGCGGTCCGTTCCGCGCGGCCTCTGCCAAAGCCCCGCCGCCTCCTCCGCCGCGCCCGGTGCTGCCAAGAGCAACGGCTCGCCGTAGGCCGGAAGTTCGGGCAGGGCCACAGCGCCCGCCTCTGTTGCGATCAGGAGGGCCGGGAGGCCGTCGACGTGGTGGAAGGAGCCGATGGCTGCGGCGGTGGCGCGGCCTGCCGCCACCTGGGCCAGGGAGAGTGCCGTCGAGCCCATGACGCGGACCGTGCAGTGCCGGTCGGCGAGGTCTGTGAGGAGGGTGTCCATGCCGGGCCAGTGCGCGTGTGCCGCCCATTCGGTCATGAAGACATGGCCGGTGAGGGTGGTGTGGTCGGCGGCCCGTACGGGGGAGCCGTTGAGGAAGGCCCCCCTGCCGCGCACCGCCGTGAACGTCTCGCCTCGCCACGGGTCGGCCACCAGTCCCAGCAGCGGGGTTCCGTCGGGGGCGGCGAGTCCCAGGGAGAAGGAGCACCAGCCGATGCCGTGGGCGTAGTTGGTGGTGCCGTCGACCGGGTCGATCACCCAGTGCGGGGCACCCGGGACGCCCTCCGTCCTGCCGTACTCCTCGCCCACGATCCCGTGCCCGGGGAAGGCGTGGCGCAGGGTCTTGCGAACGTGCGCCTCCACGGCCTCGTCCGTGTCGGTGACGATGTCCGCCGGGCCGTCCTTCTCCCGTACGTCGGTCGCGGTGGCCGGGGTACGCGGGCGCCGGATCGCCTCCGACGCCCAGGCCCCCAGACCGATCGCCACCTCCAGCGCCCGGTCCAGATCCAGATCCAGGTCCCCGTCCCCGTCCATGCCTACGCCCACGCCCACGCCCACATCTGCGTTCCGGTCCGCCTCATGCTCCCGCACCGCTCCTCACCGCACCCTTCCGGTCCGTCGTGGCCACACCCGGTGATCGTGTCAGGCGCGGGTGAACGGAGGCGCAAGGCGCGGACTACGGCGCGGGGTTGAGCGGATCGTCGACCACACCGGCCAGGCGGCCCGCCTCGTCGGCCGGGTCGAGGCCGAGGTCGAGGGTGTCGGCGGCCGCGGTCAGGGCCTTGAGTGCGGGGACCAGCGCGGTGCGCTGCTGCGCGGGCAGGTGCTCGACCAGGGCGCGGATCTCCGCCCGCCGGTGCGTGAGCACGGTATCGACCAGTTCCTCGCCCCCCGGGGTCAGCCGCAGCACGACCTCGCGGCGGTTGTCGGGGTTGATGCGGCGGTCGATGAGGGTCAGGGCCTCGAGCCGCTCGACCATGCGCAGGGCCGTGGAGGGGCTGACGCCGAGGGTGGCGGCCATGGCGGCGAGCTTGATCGGGCCGCAGGAGTGCAGGGCGACCAGGGAGCGCAGCTGGGGCAGTGTCAGCGGTACGTCGACCGAGGCGAGGGCGCGGGCGGAGAGGGCGACGATCAGCCGGGACGCGGCCATCACGGCGAGGGTGACGTCCTCCGCCTCGCGGTCCAGCACGGCGTCGTCCGGCACCTGGTCCTGTGGGTTCATGGACTCCTCGTTCTGCCGTTGCACTCTCGACGGCCCGGGTTGCCCCCGTCACCCGGGGTCACCATTGCAGAGTGCAATGATAGATTGGTGGTGACAGACCGGGGCCATGCGGGCGCGAGGCTCCGGCGCCAAAGGTGATGACCATGAAAACCGAACCGATACACGAAGCCTATTCCTTCGCGTGCCTGCGCTGCGGGCACGTCTGGGAGGGAGCGTACGAGATCCGGCATGTCCGCGACGGCGCGGGACGCCTCAGGGTCGAGTACCACCTCAGGGACGGCCTGAAGGTGCCGTCCCCGCTCACGGACAACACCTGCCGGGTGTGCGCGGGGCGCACGATCCGCATCCTGCGTTCCGGCCGGGTCCGCTCGGCCCGCCCCGCGCCCATGTGACGCCCCTGCACAGCTGACCGACCCGCGGCGGACGCGCGACGATGCGCGTCCGTCCCTTGTGCGCGGGTCCCGATCCGCCCCCGGACTCCGCCCCCACGCCCCCAGCCTCCGGATTCCGCTCCCCCCTTCGCGCCCGACCTCACCTCACCCACCCGTGCCGCACGGGCAACGACGCCCGCGCACACCCACCGTCCCCTGTCTCCACCGTCCCCACCGCTCCGGGCACCCGTGCGACCGCCCGGAGCCGGGACGGCGATCCGCCCTGTCCGCCTCCGCACCCTCCGGAGCATCATGTCCTCCCCTGTGTCCGCAAGATCCCGTACGCATGCCCCCGTCCCCGCCGACGTCCCGGCCGACGACCCCGCCGACGCCCTCGCCGCCGACCACCCCCCGGCACCGTCCGCACCGGCCGCGTCAGCCCCGCAGACCCCGCACACCGCGCGCCACGCGCACCCCACATCCCCCACCCGCCATCTGGGCCCCGTAAAAATCCCCCACCTCGGCGACTTCCACGTCCCCCCACGCGTCGTGGTCATCAGCCTGCTCGCCATCCCCATCGGGGCCGTCGCGGCCGTGGTGGCCGCCGGGCTGCTCAAGTTGATCGCGCTGATCACCAACCTGTCCTTCCAGGGGCGCTTCGGGTTCGGCTCGTCCGCGCCCGCCGACACCGCGCACCGCTGGCTGCTGCTAATGATGCCGGTGGTGGGCGGTCTCGTCATCGGTCTCATGGCCCGCTACGGCTCCGAGAAGATCCGCGGGCACGGGATGCCCGAGGCGATCGAGTCGATCCTGGTCGGCGGCAGCCGGGTGCAGCCGCGAGTGGCCGCGCTGAAGCCGGCGTCGGCCGCGATATCCATCGGCACCGGAGGGCCGTTCGGCGCGGAGGGGCCGATCATCATGACCGGCGGTGCCGTCGGCTCCCTGATCGCGCAGTTCCTGCGGGTGACCACCGACGAGCGCAAGGCCCTGCTGGTCGCCGGTTCCGCCGCCGGTATGGCCGCGACCTTCAACGCCCCGCTCGCCTCGATCCTGCTCGCCGTCGAGCTGCTGCTCTTCGAGTGGCGGCCCCGTTCCTATCTCCCGGTGGCCGTGGCCGCCGTGACCGCCACCCTGGTGCGCGGCCCGCTGCTCGGCACCGACCCGCTCTTCGGCGGCGCGCACGTGCCCGCGCACATCGCGTTCTCCGCGTACGGCCTGTGCATCGTGGCCGGCGCCGCGGCCGGACTGCTCGCGCTCGGCGCCACCGCCCTCGTCTACTTCTCCGAGGACCTCTTCTCCCGGCTGCGTATCCACTGGATGTGGTGGCCGGCCATCGGCGGCGCGATCATCGGCGTCGGCGGGCTGGTCGAACCGCGCACGCTCGGCGTCGGCTACGACGTCATCGACGCCCTCCTCACCGGCCACGCCACCGTCGGCCTGATCGTCGGCGTGCTCGTCGTGAAGACCCTCATCTGGGGGCTGTCCCTCGGCTCGGGCACCTCCGGCGGTGTCCTCGCCCCGATGTTCATGGTCGGCGGCGCGCTCGGCGCGGCAGAGGCCCTGGTCTTCCCGCACGTCAGCCCCGGTTTCTGGGCCCTGGTCTCGCTCGCGGGCGTCCTCGGCGGGGTGATGCGCTCCCCGCTCACCGGCATCGTCTTCTGCCTGGAGCTGACCCACGAGATCAACGCCATGATCCCCATGGTGATCACCGCGTCCGCCGCCTATCTGCTGTCGGTGATCCTCCTCAAGCGCTCGGTGCTGACCGAGAAGCTGGCGCGCCGCGGGCTGCATCTGACCCGCGAGTACTCCGTCGACCCGCTCGAGGTGCATCTCGTACGGCAGTTGGAGACCCCCGTCGCCGTCACCTTCCGCGCCGACCAGCCGGCGGGCGAGATCACCGCGCTGCTCCGGGCGGCGCACGACGGCGGCGATGCCGACCGGCTGCTCGCGCAGCGCCTGTACCCCGTGCTCGACGCCGACGGCGGCCTCGCGGGCGTGGTGACCCGCGGCGCGCTGGTGCACGCCGACCCCGCCGATGCCACCCCGCTCGGCGAGCTGGCCTGCGCCCCCGTCGTCGCGCACCCCGACGAGACGCTGCGGGCCCTGGCCAACCGCATGGCCCACCGCGAGGTGACCCGGCTGCTCGTCGTCACCCGGGGCGAGCGCCCTGAAGTGGAGGGCATCATCAGCCTCCGCGACCTGCTGACCGCGCGGCGGATCGACCACCACGAGGAGCACCACGCCGAGCGCATCCTCACCCTGCGCCCCCGCGGCACGATTCGCGTGCCCAGCACAACTATTGCAAAGGGCAAGAAAATCTCCGCATAAAGAAGATCAACTTGCAGTAGTCGCGCGACTCCGGTACGTCACCATGTCCGACGCTGGCAGCAGCAGAATGCCGAGCGTAGGGAGTGGAGACGGTGAGACGGCGCGGAGCCCGGCGACAAGCGGAACGAGCGGCGGCGCTGGCCGCCGCTCAGCTGCTGTACGAGGAGCGGTACGTCATTCCCACCACCTATGCCGCCGGCGGCGGCGCGGGCGGCGCCGATGGGCCGGGCTGCAGCCTGGACCACGACGGCGGTCCCGGAATGTACGGGACGGACGAGGCGATGGCCGCCTTCCACGCCCCGCCGGTGCCCGCGGCCGCGGCCGCCAAGGCGTCGGACGCGCTGCGTGGCCGGGTCAACCTGCTCAACTGGAACGCAGCGGCCGGCCCAGCGGACTGTTGCCCGAACGGAAGGCCGAAGGGCCGCGATGAACCAGCACCGAGCCGTCCATCAGGCGGCTTCCCTGCTCCTGAGCTACCCCGACCAGAGCTGGCCGGCCCGGCGGGACACGGTGTCGGCGTCGATCGGTGCGCTGCCGGGCCCGGGCATCGAAGAGCTGCTGCGGTTCTGCCGCCGTACCGCGGAGATCCCGCTGCTCGACCTCGCGGCGCAGTATGTCGCCACCTTCGACCGCAGCGGCAGGCGCACCCTGCATCTGACCCACTACACCGACGGCGACACCCGTCGCCGGGGCGCCTCGCTCGCCGCGCTCAAGGCCCGCTACCGGCAGTACGGCTGGGAGCCGTGCGACGGCGAACTACCCGACCATCTGCCCGCCGTCCTGGAGTTCGCGGCGCGCTGCCCGTCCGCCGGGCGTGCCGTGCTGCACGAGCACCGCGGCGCCCTCACGCTGCTGGCCGCCGGTCTCGCCGCACACGGCAGCCCCTATCTCGACGTGATCCGCGCGGTGCGGGCCACCCTCGACGAAGGAGTACGGCTGTGACGACGCATCTGCGGATCGCGCTGTGGGGTGTGCTGCCCTATCTGGCGCTGGCCGTCCTGGTCAGCGGCACCGCCTGGCGCTACCGCTACGACCGCTTCGGCTTCACCACCCGCTCCAGCCAGCTGCACGAGTCCCGGCTGCTGAAGGTGGGCGGCCCGCTCTTCCACTACGCGCTGTTCCTCGTCATCGGCGGCCATGTCATGGGCCTGCTGGTGCCCGAGGCGCCACCCGGTACCTGCGGATCAGCGAGGCGCAGTACCACGGCGTCGCCCTGGCCATGGGCGGCACGGCGGGCGTCGCGGCCGTCTGCGGTCTCGCCCTGCTGCTGTACCGGCGGCTGCGGGTGCCCGCCGTGCGCCGGGCGACCAGCCGCAGCGACCGGGTGACGTACCCGATACGGGTTCGTCACCGACGACGCGGTGGCGGTGAGCCTGGCCAGCAGGACGAGGGTCAGCAGCGCCCACGCGCCGCTCGTCTACCAGCTGCACGCCCTGCTCGCCCTGGCCCTGTTCGCCCTGTGGCCCTACACCAGCCTCGTGCACGCCTTCGCCGTGCCGCTGACCTACCCGGCACGCCCCTACGTCGTCTACCGCTCACGCGCCCGCACCACCGACCGGCGCTCACGCACCGCCGCCTGACGCCTCCTCGCGGGCCTCGGGCAGCAGCGGCTCGAACAGCTCGACGGGGTTGCCGGACGGATCGTCCACGATCACCTGCCGGCCGCCGACCCCGGTGACCGGTTCGCTGCGCAGGGGCACGCCCGCCTGCCGCAGCCGGCGGACGTCCGCGTCGAGGTCGGGGACCTGCAGCGAGATCCGGTTCCAGCCGCCGGGCCGGGGCAGCGTGCCGTCGGGCAGCACCGCGCCGCCTCCGGGTCCGCCCCCGGGCCTGCTCAGCGCGAGCCGCAGCTCGTCCCGGACGACCATGGCGAACGCGGGCGCCGGATGCATGAGTTCACGGAAGCCCAGCTGCCCGCAGTAGAAGGCGATGGCGGCGTCGACGTCGTCGACGATGTAGCGAACCGTGACCATGGTGTGCCTCGCAGGGACGGGGACGACATGCGGCTGGGCCCCCTTCCAGCAGCGTAGTCAGCCACCGCCCCGCGCGCTCCCGGCAAGACCCGCCGCCCGGCCCTGGTCGTCCCAGCGCACGACCAGGACGCGCTCGACGGCCTCGCGGTCGAGGGGGCCGAGGACATGGGGGAACAGGGTGCCCTCGGCAACTCCCGGCGGGGGCGCGGGCTCCGCCGCCTCCCAGACGCACGGCGCACCGAGACGGGTCTCGTCGATCAGCAGGGCGAGCAGGGGGCGGGGGGCGTCGCCGTAGAAGGCGTTGACGACGGCGAGCGTGGTCCGCTCGTCGGGGGAGCAGTGGACGAAACCCTCCCGGGCCAGGGAGTCCGGGGCGTAGGGCCGCCCCGGGTCGGCTTCCCACTCCGCGGCGGGGACGACGTGAAGGATCATCCCCCTGTTGTACCGCCGTCGTACCCCCGCTACTGCAGACCGATCGCCGCGCAGTCGTCCGCGTACTTCGCGGTGCAGATGTCCTTGACGGTGTAGACGCCGTCCTTGATGACGGTGGACTTGATGTTGTCCTTGGTGAGCGCGACCACCGGGACCAGATGGGCCGGGATCGACTTCTCGGTGGGGCTGTCGACCGTGTCCTGGGCCAGCGCGTCGAACTCGATGGCCTTGCCCTGCACCTTGGCCACCGCCAGGTCCGCGGCGCCGGTCGCCTCCAGCAGGAACGACTTGTACACGCTCATCCGCTGCTCGCCCGCGACGACCCGCTGGACGGCGGCCAGATCCGCGTCCTGCCCGGTCACCGGCGGCATCTTCTCGACGCCCGCGCTCTTGAGCGCGTCGATGACGGCGCCCGCCATGCCGTCGTTGGCCGAGTAGACCGCGGCGATGTTGCCGATCCCGATGGACCGGATGGCCTTCTTCATGTTGGCCTCGGCTTCCGAGGGCAGCCACTCCTTGGTGTAGTACGACTTGGCGATCACCACCCGGCCCTTCAGCTCGCTGAGGGCGCCGTGCCGGAAGCTGGCCGTGTTGGGGTCGGTGAGCGAGCCGTTCATCATGACGATCTTGCTGCTTTCGGCCTTGTCGCCGAGCGCGTCGACGATCGCGCGGCCCTGCACCTCGCCGACGAGTTCGTTGTCGTGCGAGACGTAGGCGGCGATCGGGCCCTCGGCGAGCCGGTCGTAGGCGATGACGGGGATCCCGGCGTCCTTGGCCTTCTGGACCTGGGGCGCGATGGCCTTGGAGTCCACCGCGTCCACCAGGATCACGTCCACCTTCTCGGAGATCATCTGCGCGAACTGGTGGGCCTGCCGGTCCGCGCTCGACCCGGCGTTGGCGTAACTGACCTTGCCCTTGCCGTGGGTGAGGGAGGCGACGCGCTTCTTGATCAGGGGGTGGTCGAACTTCTCGAAGCGCGCCGTGTCCGTGTCGGGCAGCAGCAGCCCCACCGTGATGTCGTCCCCCTTCTTCGGGCTCGCGGAGCTGTCGCCGCCGCCCACCGCGTCGATGGCGCCGCACGCGGAGAGCAGCAGCGCCGAGGCGGAGGCGATCATGGGTATGCCGAAGCGGCGCAGTCCGGTGCCGGTTCTGCGGGGGGTGCGAACATTCACTTGCTGGTGCCTTCCGGGCGTGGGGGGGGAAGCGGGCCACGGGTGAAGAAAGAGCCAACGGGCCCGTGGAGACCACGTCAAGACATCCGGTTGTCCTTCCTCAGTCCCCCTACGGAATCTCCCCAACCGGCCCAGCCGCCCCGTGCGTCCACCCGCCCCCGGGCACGCGAGACGCCCGGAGCGGAAGCGTCACTCTTCGCGCTCCGGGCGCCTCGCCCAGGGGACAGGGGTGGGGGCCTGCGGGACCGCCGTCAGGTGTCCTGTCGGCCCGGTCGGCGGTGGCCGCTCTCGTCGGTCTCCTCGACCTCGACGCGTTCCTTGCGGACCTGCCCGGTGACGGTCTCCTCCTCGGTGACCTCGTTGGTGGACAGCCGGACCCGTTCCTTGGGCACGGCCCTGGTCTCCACCACGGGCTCCTCCCGGTGGAGGGTGATCTCGATCTCGTCCTCGCCGATGGTTCCACCGGTCAGGTCGCCGACCCGGTCGGTGTCGGTGATCGGCTCGCGCACCACGCGCAGCTCCTCGTGGCGTACGGGGACGGTGTGCTGCTCCTCCTCCGTGACCACGTACTTGCGCAGCCGTGCGTGCCCGCTCTCGTGGCGCTCGGTGCCGACGTGCATCTCCTCCTCGGAGCGCGTCATCGACAGTTCACCGGGGACAGCTCCTCCGCGCATGCCCTTGCCGGTCTGCCGCCCCGTGCCGGCGCCGGCGGCCTTGCCGGTCCCGGCGGCCGTACCGCTCCTGGCGGCCGTACCGGACTTGGCGGCCATCCCGGTGCCGGCGGCCATACCGGTCCCGGCTGCCATGCCGGTTCTC
>NZ_JAFJSY010000037.1 GCF_019857225.1 Streptomyces plumbidurans | reverse complement strand
GGTGCCGGCGGCCATACCGGTCCCGGCTGCCATGCCGGTTCTCGCGGCCATGCCCGTCCCGGCGGCCATGCCCGTCCCGGCGGCCATGCCCGTCCCGGCGGCCGTACCGGTCCCTCCTGCCGACGTGCCGGTCCCTCCTGCCGTACCGGTGCCCGCGGCCGTACCGGTCCCCGCGGCCTTGCCGCCCTGCGACTGCTGCCCGGCCCGCTGACCGGTCGCGCCGCCCGAGCCCATGCCGTAGTACTCGTACAGGCGGTGCTCCTCCTGCACGGAGAGGTGCCCACCGGCGTCGACGTCCACGTTGGGCGCGCCCTTGATCTCGTCCTTGGCGTACGGCACCTCCAGGTGATCCTGGACGAGCGTGGCGCCGTGGATGGGGATGAAGGACTCGTTGCTGCCGAACAGGCCGGTCTTCACGCTGACCCATTCGGGCTTCCCGGTGACGTCGTCGAAGTAGACGTGCCGGGCATCCCCGATCTTGTGGCCCCGGGCGTCGTGAACCGGATGGTTCAGTACGGCGGGAATCTGTTCTCGAGTGATCATTTAAGGTCTCCTTTCCTCCCCTCATGGCCGACTAACCACATGATTACCGGCAAAACACCACAAGCCTCACAATATTGTTTAATGCACAACAATGTCCTGTGGTTCCAGGCGTGCAGAGAATCCCCGCAGGAGCGCCACACAGGGCCCACACAGTCTTGCGAAACCGCCGTTACCGTTGCTGGCTGTTCGAATCTGCCCGCCTCTGCCCGTGCGAACGTCAGGAATACGACGGAATGGACTACTGCTCCTCGTGCCGCCGGCACCTCAACGGCGCCCTGGTGTGCCCAGGTTGCGGTGCCTACGCCCCCGACATCGCGCCCGTGACCCGGGACGGCCACGGCTTCGAGCCGTTCGCCCCGAAGACGCCGCCCCGGCACGAACCACGCCCCTTCGACCCCGCCCCCCACGAGGAGATACCGGCCGCCGAGGCCGCGCTCCCGACGGGTGAGGGACGGGCCGCGCGGCGCCGGCAGCGGGCGCGGTGGAAGAAGAACCAGCGCCGTGCCGTCGTCGCGACCACCGTCGCGCTCGTCGGCGGCGGGCTGACCATCTCCACGATGGGCAGCGGCTCCGACCACCGGGACCAGGCGTCCGCGGCCCCCGACTTCACCAGCACCGGCGCCCAGGACCTGCCCGCGCAGCCGTACGCCGAGCCGACGACCCCCGCGCCGGGCACCGGCAAGCACCGCAAGCCGCAGTCCTCGGACGGGACCACCGCCTCCGGCAACGCCCGGCACGGTGCGGCCACCGCTCCCGACGCCCCCAGCACCGCGTCGGCGAGCACCCGGCCCTACAGCGCGCCGCACACGTCCCGGTCGGCGGTCCGGCAGCAGACCGCGGCCGCGCCCTCGACCGGCACGTCATCCGGCGACACCGGCACCTCGACGCCGAGCCGGTCGCCCTCCGCCACGGCGGGCGACACGTCGACGTCGGGCTCGTCCAATTCGGGTGCGTCCCAGTCGAGTTCGTCGCAGTCGGGTTCGTCGCAGTCGGGTTCGTCGCAGTCGCCCTCCGGCACGAGTACGTCCCCCTCCGGCACGAGCACGTCGCCCTCGGGCGACACGGCGACGACGTCCCCCTCGGGGATCTGCGTGCTCGGCCTGCTCTGCCTGGGCTGACCAGCGAAACCGGCTGCCGGGCGTCCCCGCCTATGCGGCGGCGGGGCCCGGCGACTCGCCGTATGGCACGTCGCCGTCGATGTGGCGCTGCTGCACGGCCGTGACGGCGCGGACGACGAAGGTGCCCGCCACGGCGGCGCCGATCACGGCCGCGTCGGAGGCGAGCAGCATCCACGGGTTGTCGTAGGCGCGGGCGATGATGTCGTCGGCGTCGTCCGCGTACATCAGGCCCACCCCGCTGATCAGACCGATCAGCCACAGCCCCCACCACACGTTCAGCGAGCGCGGCAGCCGCTCGCCCGGGGCGCTGTCCTGGTGGGCGTCCGCGACGATGCCGCGCGGTATCCACAGGTTGGCGACGGGGATCACCCAGCCCGCGTAGAGCCAGAAACCGACGTAGCGCGGCGACCTGCCGGACAGGGTGCGGGCGTTGTCCCGCACGATGTCCAGCCACAGCAGGAAGGCGATCGCGCAGATCAGTGCGGTGGCCGCGCCCACGTCGCCGACCAGGTGGTACGAGTTCTCCAGCGAGGTCAGCGGCCGGTGCACGCCCCCTCCCTGGTCCGGCGGCCCGGAGGCGGGCTCCCCCGTCACGGCCAGCCGTATCTCCCACACGGCCCGCACCGCCCAGGCGACCCCGGCCAGGGCGAGGAGAGCGACGGTGCACCGGCCGACGCCGTGGACACGGCGCAGCGCGGGGACGGGGGCGGGTACGTCATCGGGCGTGGGGGGTGTCGTGTGATCGTTCACCGGGGCATCCTCGCGGACGAGCAGCCGCCGACGCCAGGAGGACCCGCCCCTCAAGAGCGGCAGGCGTGGGGGCCGTTGCCCGGCGTCGTCAGTTCTCGTCGGCCTCGTCGCGGACCAGGACGGTCACGCGGTGGAAGTTGCAGACGGCCGACGCGGGGGGCTCCTGGGGGCCGGTGTGGGCCTTGAGGGCGACGCTGACCAGGCTGAGCAGGAGGTCGACGTCGGCGTCGCAGTCGAGGTGGACGGTGACCCAACGGGAGCCCGGCACCAGGCGGATGGCGGTCGACTCGGCGAAGTCGTAGTGCAGGCGCTGGATCGCGCGGGTGGTGAGGTGCAGGTCCACGTCGCGGTCGGAGTGGAAGTGCACGATCTCGTCACGTGCGGAGCGCAGCGCCCGGCCCGTACCGCAACCGGCCTCGCACAGGCTGAGGTCGGGCCACGTCGCCAGCTGGTTCATGGCTTTCTGCGCCGGTGTCATGGACCCATGGTGCGGTGCTCACCACGCAGACACCAGGCATTGCGGCATCCGTAACCCGTAGGAGACGTGATGCGCTGCGTCACGTCTCGGCACCCGTCGTGACCTGCGACAACACCGAGGGCTCCCCAAACGGCTCCTTTCGGCGATAATTGGGGCATGAGTACGGCGACGTTTGTACTAGCGGCCACGTCGAGTGAAGTACTCAACGTGATCGCCGCCTTTGTCGGTGGCCTGATCATCGCTGGCGCGCTGGTCTGGGCCGTGCAGTTCGGCATGACCGTCCGGGACCGCGAGCTGCCGCGACCCAATCCGGACGAGCAGCCCCACCTGCCGGACGGCGGCGCCGTCCGGGAGACACGCGAGATGCGGGAACCGGACGAGGTGCCGCACACGCCGGGTGGGAGGCGGCTCATGCCCTACGAGCTCCACAGTTCCAGCAGCAGGACAGGAAAGGATCAGCACCGCCGGCGCTGGCTGCCCGGCACGAGCGGCTCCTTCGGCAGCGGCGGCCTGGGACGCTGACGCCTCCCGGAACCTCACGCCATCCAGAAGAAGACCGCTGTCATCCGCTTGTCCTCGAGCGTCCGGCCGGAGTAACCCGTCGCGCTGTGCACGAGGTTGGCGTTGTAGAGAAGGAGCCGGTTGTACCGGTGCGGGACCCGTACGTCCTCCTCGAAGGCGTCCGGCGCGACGAACCGGGTCCCGAGGGCCTCTACGAGGTTGTTGTGCGGGGCCTGGACGACGTTGCCGCCGAGCCTGCCGCCGGGCAGTGACTGGCGGTAGAAGGCGGTTCCGCAGTCCTTGGGGACGCCGGGGTTGAGATACAGCACGGCCGCATACCGGCACAGGGCACGGGAGTCGGTGTGCGGACGCGGTTCGCTCTCGCCCTCGCCGACGACCTGGACGCAGTTGTGGTTGAGGGTGCCGCCGCCGGGGGCCTGCTGGACCCACAGCTCCTTCGCGCCGGTCGCCTGCTTCACCAGCCGCTCGACGCGGGCGAGTTCGCCGGGTTCGAGCCCCGGCATGGTGCGCAGTCCCGGCCAGGTCTCCGAGGTGTACGGGTATCCCCTGACCCAGTCGTCCTTGGCGAGGCATCGCTCGCGCACCGCGTCCGCGTCGGGCAGGACGTCGTCCAGGACCCAGTAGTCACGGCCCTTGGTGGGCTTGCGGTAGGGCAGGACGGGGAGGGCGGCGGGGCCCCTTCGCTGCTGGGACGGCCGGGGGAGCTGTGGGGGCATGGGCCGAATCTAGGTGCGAGGCCCGTATCGACTCTCCCTCGTCCCGGCCTCGTCTCTCCCGTGAAACGGTCAACATTTCGTCAACCGCTGGGAGGGGGGCGTGCGGTGGGGAGTGCGCGGCCTCGGGCCGGCACCGAGACATGCCTCACACCCTGAGTTTTTTACCAAATCAAAAGGTTCCGAGCCGCGACCGTTGCGTACTTTCCACCGTCCGAGCCCGTCGATCGCTGACGGGATCCCCGACCGGGCAGGAGGCACGGTGCGCTTTTCGCGGAATGCGATGGGAACTCTCTTCGTGGGCGGTGCCCTGAGCGTGACACTGGTGGCGCTCGCGTATCCCGCGATGCTCGGAGTCAACACGACGTCGAGCAACGGGTCGCGTGTCATCGCGCAGACCCAGTGGGGACCGCTGACGGAGGCGGACCGGGACTTCGTGGTCAAGGTGCGCGCGGCGGGGCTGTGGGAGTACCCGGTCGGTCAGATGGGCCTGAAGAAGGGGACGACCAAGGCGGTCATCACCGCGAGCAAGCACCTGGTCGACGGACACGCGGCGCTGGACGCCAGCTGCCGCAAGATCAGCGCGATGCTGAACATCACGATCCCCAACGTGGCCAGCCCGCAGCAGGTCGGCTTCGTGAACACGCTGAGCGCGGACAAGGGCAAGCAGTTCGACACGGACTTCGCCAACATCCTGCGGGTGACGCACGGTTCGATCTTCAACACCATCGCGAAGATCCGCTCGACGACCAAGAACACCGTGGTGCGGGCGCTGGCCGATCAGGCCAACGACACGGTGCTGGACCACATCCAGGTCATGGAGCAGACCGGTCTGGTCAACTTCGACCAGGTCCTCTTCCAGGAGACGACCCCGCCGAAGCTGCCCGCCAAGGACCTGACCCCGCCGCCGCCGGCCGCGGGCCAGCCGCAGGTGGTGCTCAGCCCGCCGGTCGACAGCACCACCCAGCCGCCGGTGCTGCCCGGCGAGCCGAGCGGGAGCGCCAGCCCGAGCCCGACGGTGAGGTGAGACCCGAGCCCGACGGTGAGGTGAGACAGGGCCGTACCGACGGCGGGACCGGACCGGTCCGTTCACGGGGAGCGGATCCGGTCCCCGCGAGCGAGCCGCGAGGACCCTCCGGAAAGTACGGGCCTCAGCGCTCGACCGTCTCCAGGTACAGCTTCACGAACCGGTCCACGTCCACGTCCAACGCCACGTCCACCAAAGGCTGTTCGCGTACGCCCTCGTGGATCTCCGCCTCCCCCGGGCTCAGGCGGCGGTCGACGACCGTCTGGCCGCGGGTGGGGCCGGGGGCGAGGGAGACCTCGACCGGGAGGAGGCGGGTGGTGATGCCCGCCGGGTCGACCACCGTGCACACCGCGCCCGCGTCGCCGAGGCCGCCCGCCTCCTCGGCCTCGGGTGCCTCGCCCTGGTGGGCTGGACGGTGGGCGAGGAGTTCGCCGGCCAGGCGGGTGCCGGGCTCGGAGCTCGCGCGCAGCCGGTGCACATCGGCGCCGGGGACCACGACCCGGGTGAAGACGTCCAGGCCGTACATCGTGATCGGTACGCCCGCGGTGAGCAGGACGGCGGCCGCCTCCGGGTCGTGCCAGACGTTGAACTCGGCGACGGGCGTGGCGTTTCCGGTGGCCACCGCGCCGCCCATGAACACGATCCGGTCGATGTTGCGGGTCACCTCCGGGTGGGTGCGCAGCAGCAGCGCGATGTTGGTCAGCGGCGCCGTGGGCACCAGGGTGACCGGACGCGGGGAGGCGAGGATCTCGCGGCGCAGCAGGCTCACCGCGTCCACGTCGGCGGGGGCGCGGGTCGGCGCGGGCAGGCCGAGGTCGCCCATCCCGTCGGCGCCGTGTACGTGCCGGGCCGAGCGCGCCGGTTCGAGCAGCGGGCGCTCGGCTCCCCGGCCGACCGGGATGTCGGGAGCGCCGGCCTGCTCCAGCACGGTCAGGGTGTTGCGGACGACGCCGTCGACGTCCGTGTTCCCGGCCACGCAGGTGATCGCCCGCAGGTCGATCGCGGGGTGCCGCACGGCGAACAGCAGGGCCAGGGCGTCGTCGACTCCGGTGTCGCAGTCGATGATCACCGGGATGGGCTGACCGGTCACTGCCGCGCTCCTCTCGTCCGGGAGCCCCGAGTCCTGCGGGAGCCCCGCGTCGTGTGCAAGCCCCGAGGGCTGTGGAACGACCCTACGCAGCCGCCCAGAGTTCGGCGGCACGGGACCGCACGCATCCCTCGGCCCGCTCCAGCAGAGCGTGCACCGGTACGGCCCCCGGACGCCGCCCGTCCCGCAGCCGTACGGCCGCCAGGTCGCCGTCCGCCTCCTGCGCGCCGATCACCGCCTGGTACGGCACCAGACGGTTCGCCCGGATGCGGGCGCCGAGGCTGCCCTGCTCGGGTCCGGCGAGCTCCGCCCGCAGCCCCCTGGCCACGGCCCGCCGTACGACGCCCTGGGCCTGCTCCTCCTGGGCGTCGGAGACCGGCAGCACCACGAGCTGGACGGGGGCGAGCCAGGCCGGGAAGGCGCCGCCGTGCACCTCGATCAGCTGGGCCACCGCGCGCTCCACGCTGCCGATGATGCTGCGGTGCACCATGACCGGGCGGTGCTTGGAGCCGTCGGGTCCGATGTAGTGCAGGTCGAAGCGTTCGGGCTGGTGGAAGTCGATCTGGACGGTGGAGAGGGTGGACTCGCGCCCGGCCGGGTCGGCGATCTGGACGTCGATCTTGGGACCGTAGAAGGCGGCCTCGCCCTCCACGGCGTCGTAGGGGATCCCGGCGCCCGCCAGGACCTCCTTGAGCAGGCCGGTGGCGCGCTGCCACAGCTCCGGGTCGGCGACGTACTTGCCGCCCTCGCCGGGCAGCGAGAGCCGGTGGCGCAGGGCGCTGATGCCGAGGTCGGCATAGGCGCGGGCGATCAGCTCCAGGGCGGAGCGGGCCTCGTCCACGGCCTGCTCCAGGGTGCAGAAGATGTGGGCGTCGTTGAGCTGGATGGACCGTACGCGGGTCAGTCCGCCGAGTACGCCGGACAGCTCGGAGCGGTACATGCCACCCAACTCGGCCATCCGCAGCGGCAGTTCGCGGTAGCTGTGGGAGCGGGAGCGGTAGATGAGGGCGTGGTGGGGACACAGGCTGGGCCGCAGCACGACCTCCTCGCTGCCCAGCTCCATCGGCGGGAACATGTCGTCGCTGTAGTGGGACCAGTGCCCGGAGATCTCGTACAGCTCCCGTTTGCCGAGCACGGGCGAGTACACGTGCCGGTAGCCGGCCGCGCGCTCCTGCTCGCGGATGTACTCCTCCAGGGTGTGCCGCACGATCGCGCCGTCGGGCAGCCAGTACGGCAGTCCCGCGCCCATCAGCGGATCGGTGTCGAACAGATCCAGCTCACGGCCCAGTCTGCGGTGGTCGTGCATGGTCTCTCTCCTCGTGATGACGGGTGAGCGACCTATGACGAAGCCCCGGGCCACTCGCCCGGGGCTTGGGACCTGCCGGTCCAGAACTCAGCGCGCCGGGAGACTCTCCGGCGTCGTCGTGGACAACGAGTGGGCGCGCTTCATGGCGGGAGGGTAGCCCGCCGTCCGGTGCGGGGGCCACGGGTTTTCTCGTAACCCGGACGGCCCGGCGCGCTGGTGGGGTGCCGGGCGGGGTGGTCCCGTTGAGACACACCCGATCTTGAACAGGCGCCCGGAGGCCAGATGATCCGCATTCCGTCCCGTGTCGTCGTCGCCTCGGTGCTGTCCCTGGGGGCCCTGGGGAGCGCGAGCGCGTGCGGTGCCCTCTCCCAGGTGAAGGCGCAGGCGCCCGCGCCCTCGCACAGCGCCGGGCCGTCCCCGACCGCCCCCGCCTCGCCGCAGTCGTCGCAGTCACCCCAGTCCCCCTCGCTCACCGAGGCGCAGGCGCAGGCCGCGCTGGTGACCGAGAACGACCTCGGCGAGCCGTGGGCGCCGACGCAGGGCGCGGCGACCTGGCGGGACGGCGTACTCAAGGCGACGGCCGAGGCGCCGGACTGCCGCAAGCTGCTGGACGCGCTGTACACCGACGACCTGTTCGGGGCGGCGCGCGGGACCCGGGCGGTGATCGGGCTCGACGACGCGATGGACCAGGCGCAGCTGCGCTACCAGGTGCTGGCCCTGAACCCCGCGGACGTGGACCGCACGCTGGCGTGGCTGGGGTCGCTGCCGCAGACGTGCGGCAGCTTCTCGGCGGTGACCGACCACGGCGTCGCCGAGGGCGTCCAGGTCAGTACGGCCGAGCTGCCGGAGGTCGGTGACGCGCGGCAGGGGCTGCGGGTGACGTTCACCGGGCGGACGGCCGAGGGCGAGCAGCTCCTGCTCACCCTGGACGTCGCCGTGGTCCGGGTGGGCGACGACACGATCGCCCTCACGCACGGCGGCCCCGGCTACGTGTCCTCCGACGCCACCCAGGCCTTCGTACAGGTGGGCGTGCAGCGACTGGCCGACGTCAGGAAGCAGGCCCGGCTGCGGGTGTGAGTACTAACCGAGCTTGTCCACGGCCTCCTTGGCCTCCTTCAGGCCCGCCCCCGTGGCCTCCCGGTACACCTTGATCGCCTGGATCTTCTTGCCCTCGACCAGCAGCGCGTTGATCTCGTCCGACCACGGTTCCGGCTCGCTGAGGCCCAAGTGGCCCAGGACCAGGTCGAGTTTGTGCTCGACCCGGGCCATCCGCCTGTCCTGGCGGGAGATCCGGTTCTCGATGCTGCCGATGCCGAACAGCACGAGCAGGATGATCAGGGCGAGTCCCAGTATGTCCATGACACGATCGTAAAGGGCGTCACAGGCGTCACAGCGGAGGCTGTGCGGGTGCCGGGCCGAGGGTGGTGGTGCCGGGGGCCGTACGGTGTCCGAGACCCGTGCGGTACGCGTCGAGGGCCGCCTCCACCCGGCCGGTGCGGCGCAGCAGGTCCCCGAGCAGGCGGCACAGGTCGGCCAGGTCGCCCGCCGCCCCCGCCCGCTCAAGGAGGCTCAGGGCGCGGACGTAGTGCTCCTCGGCGGCCTCCGTGTCGCGGGCGTCCTCGGCGATGATGCCGAGCAGCCGGTGCGCGGCGGCGGAGTGCAGGGCGCCGCGTTCGGGACTGAGGTCGCTGAGCACGTCGTGCAGGAGGGCCGCGGCCTCCTCGGACTTGCCGCGCCGGTGCAGTACGTCGGCCAGCTCGACGGCGACCTGGCTGCTGTAGAGGGCGGCGCGCTTGGCCGAGAGCATGTCCAGCGCCTGCCTCAACTCGCCCTCCGCACGCTCCAGTTCACCGTTCTGCGCGCACACGTACCCGCGCATCCAGTGGCAGTTGGCCAGCTCGGTGCGGATCTGCAGGGTGCGGTACAGCTCGGCGGCCTTGGCGAGCGAGGCGTCGGCCTCGGCGATACGGCCCTCGGCGAGCAGGGTGCGCGCGACCGAGCGGTGCATCCGGGCGACGAGCGCGGGGTCGCCGGACTGCGGGGCGAGGGCGAGCGCGAACTCGGCGGCCTGGGCGGCGCGGGCGTGGGCGCCCATGTCCATGTACGGGCCGATCACGCTGGCGTAGAGCAGCAGCAGGGCGTCCGGGTCGTGCAGTCCGCCGCGGTTGAGCTCGTCGAGGGTGGACTCCAGCAGGTAGACGGCGTAGCGCAGTTCGCCCGCCAGGTAGTGCGAGACGGCCCGGCCGCGCAGGGCGGGCACGCGGGCCGGCAGCGGAACATCGGCGAGCGCCTGCTCGGAGCCCTCGAAGTACCCCCGCGCGGCATCCAGTTCACCGGTGTCGAGGGCGCACTCGCCGAGCCCCAGCAGCGCGACCGCCTGCACTTCGGTCAGCTCGTGCGCCTCGGCCTCGGCGAGCAGCGCGGCGTACTGCTCCGCGGCCTGCTCGGCCTCCCCCGACGCCAGCGTGCGCTGCGCCTCGGTCAGCCTCAGCCGCAGATCGGTGGCGAGATGCGCCGGGCGCCCGGTCACCAGTTCCTCGTAGGCGATCCCGAGCCGCCCGGCGACATGCCGCAGCGCCTCCTCGGAGGGCCGCACCCGTCCGGCCTCGAGCGTGGAGATGTACGCGGGTGTGTAGGCGGGCTCCGCCAATTGTCTCTGGGTGAGTCCACGTTCGGCCCGCAACTGCTGGACTCTGCGGCCGATGGTCACCGGATCGTCACGCTCCGACACGCCAACTCCCCCTGTACCTCTTGCTGTTGCCCCACGACAGCCTCTAGGTTAAACGGCGTCTTAAGCGCGTTTAATACAACGCTGTTGAGAGGTTGCCGTGCTTCGACACATCTCCGAGCGTTACGCCCGAGGTCTCGGTGCAGCCCTGGTCGCCGTGGCCGCCCTCGTCCTCGCCGCCAACGCGGGCCCGGCGCGAGCCACGGACGCGGGACAGGTCCAGCAGGTGCAGCAGGCTCCGCACTCCCGTTAGGGCTTACCGGCGGACGTACGCGACAAGGGCGGCCCACGCTTCCGGCGTGAGCGTGAGTATGCCGTGCGCGGGGTGCTTTGAATCGCGGATCGCGATGTGAGGGTTGAGGTCGGCGACCTCAACACATTCGCCTCCGGTGTTGCCGCTGTACGAGGACTTACGCCACCGCACGTTCGTCAGATCCAGGTTCGTGCCCATAGCGCTCCTCCATCACCCGGGTGATCAGTGCCGCCGAATCCTCCACGGAAAGGGCGGACGCCTGCAAGTGAGCGTAACGAAGGGCGGCTTCCCTGACGGTCTCCGGATTGGCCGTCATGTGACCCGAGATCAGGTCCTCGGTGTACACCAGGTCCGGGTGATCGTCGAAGCGGAGTTCGGTGAACGACCCGATGAGACTGGCATGTTCACCCACCTCGAACGGCAGCACCTGGATACGCACCCACTTGTGGTCGAAGACGCTCAACAGGTGGGCGAGTTGCTCGCGCATGACCTCACGGCCTCCGATGGGCCGGTGCAGGGCCGCCTCGTCCAGCACGATCCAGGTCAACGGCGGGTGCTCGCGCGTCAGAATGCGCTGGCGCTCCATTCGCGCGGCGACCAGCTCGTCGAGCTTGTCCCGTACACCCGTTGCCAGCACGGCCCGTGCATACGCCTCCGTCTGCAGAAGGCCGTAGATCATCTGAGCCTGATACGTCGAAACGTAGGTCGCTTTGGACTCCATGTCCGCGAACGCCTGAAACCACGTCGGCAGTTGGCACCGAAGAACCAACCCCACCAACCGCGAGAACGCCCCGTCCGTGCCCAGCGCAGCGTCCACGCGTTCGGCGAATTCGCGGGTCGGCACCTTCTGCGTCGTCTCGATCTGGCCGATGAGGGACCCGGTGCAGAAGACGACCGCCCCCAGCTCGCGCTGGGTCAGCCCCGCCTCCTCCCGTTTTCTGCGCAGCTCGTAGCCGAAGTAGTCCAACGGGGAGGCGGCAGGATCGAGTTCACGAAGGTGAGCCATACACCGAGAGTAAGCAAACGGACACGCTCAGGTGGCTGAAATCCCGTAATACGCTGCTCCGATGACCTCTCCCGCCGCTCGTGCCGCGCTGGATCTGACCCCCGACCTCCCCGTCGCCGGACTCACGGACTTCTACCGGGATCTGCACCGGCACCCCGAGCTGTCGCTCCAGGAGCACCGCACGGCGGCGAGGTTGGCCGAGCGGCTGGCCAAGGCGGGTTACGAGACCGTCGAGGGCATCGGCGGTACGGGAGTGGCCGGGATGCTGCGCAACGGCGAGGGCCCGACGGTGCTGCTGCGCGCAGACATGGACGCGCTGCCGGTGCAGGAGGAGACCGGGCTGCCGTACGCCTCCGAGGTGCCCGGCGTGATGCACGCCTGCGGGCACGATCTGCACGTGACCTGGCTGGCGGGCGCGGCCGAGGCGCTGGCGGCGGGCCGGGACGCCTGGTCGGGCACCCTGCTCGTGGTGGGCCAGCCCGCCGAGGAGACCGGGCAGGGCGCGCTGAGGATGGTCACGGACGGGCTGTACGAGCGCTTCGCCCGCCCCGACGTGCTGCTCGGCCAGCACGCGGCGCCCGGCCCCGTCGGCTTCTACGCCCACTCGCCGGGCCTGCTGATGTCGGCCTCGACGGACGTCGACATCGTCGTGCACGGACGCGGCGGGCACGGCTCCCGCCCCGAGACCACCGTCGACCCCGTCGTCACGGCCGCCTACCTGGTCACCCGGCTGCAGACGGTCGTCTCCCGCGAGATCCCCGCCCGTGAGTCCGCCGTACTGACCGTAGGGAAGATCGAGGCGGGCACCCGGCACAACATCATCCCGGCCGAGGCGCACATCTCCCTGAATCTGCGCACCCAGTCCGACGAGGTGCGCGAGCGGATGATCGCGGCGATCCGGCGCATCGCGGCGGGGGAGGCGCTCGCCGCCGGCTGCCCGCGCGAGCCCGAGGTGACCGTGGGCGCGACCTTCCCGGTGACCATGAACGACGCCGGCACCGACCGCCGGATCGCGGCCGTGCACGAGGAGGTGCTCGGGGCCGGGACGGTGCTGGACTTCGGTCCGGTGATGGGCAGCGAGGACTTCCCGCATCTGGCCCAGGGCGGCAGCATCCCGTACGCGTACTGGTTCGTGACGACCACCCCGGCCGACGTGTGGGACGCGGCGCCCGGCGCGGACCTCATGGAGAAGTTCCTGGCCGTCCCCAGCAACCACAGCCCCCACTTCGGCCCCGACCTCGCGACGGTCGTGCCGGGCGTGCGGACACTGGTCTCGGCGGCACTGGAGTACCTCGCCTAGCCGCGCCCGCCCCTCTACCCCTGGGTCTGCAACTGCCGCAACTGGCGCCGGACATGGTCCAGCGCACCCTGCCGGCGCCCCGGCACCCGCGAACGCAACTCGGCGAGCGACGCACCGAGTTCCCGCGCCACCACAGCATCCTGCACCTGTCCCCACTGGTGGTGCGCCCGGTCCACGGCCGACTCGACCGCCGGCCCGTCCGGCGCCTGCCCCGCCGCCAGCCGCGCGGCCGCCACCCCCAGCCAGGTCCGGCAGCTGCGCGCCGGATCCCCCGCGAACATCGCCAGATCCGCCCGCACCTCGGCCCAGTGCAACGCCTCCTCGGACCCGGGCCCATGGGCTCGTACGGCGACCTGCTCGTGCCGCGCGGCGAGCGCATCGGCCTCGGGGTGCCGACCGGACTGCACGGCGGCGGAGATGGCGGAGTGAGGATCGCCCTCGCCTTCCAAGCCCCGGTCCGCACCCTTCAGCCCGTCCGGCGTTTGAGGACGAGGCCCTTCGGGCCGATACGGGGGTCTGGGGGCGAAGCCCCCAGGGACACCGGCCACGACACCACCCGAGGCCAACACCAAGTCCCCGTACCCCCCGACCCCCACACGAGCCAACGCCTGCTCATGCAACTGCGGGACCTCCGGACGCCACCCGGCGCGCAAAATGGTCGCCACCGCCTTCATATAGGCGGGCACCCCCACGGTCCGCCGCGAGGGCGGCGGCGCGATCCGGCCGTAGACGGCGACGGTGCGCCCCGCGTCGAGCGGGTTCGAGCGCAGCCATTCCCACATCTCGGGGTCGGCGTGCAGATCCAGGATCAGCGTCGCGGTACCCGGGGCGCGCAACCGCAGCTCCTCCCGGATCCAGTGCCAGGGCAGGCCGGTGTAGCGGACGGTGGTGGGCGTCGTACGGGCCAGGGCGAGATGCGGCAGGCGCTGGCGGCGGTCGAGTTGCAGCTGTCCGGTGACGAAGACGGTGAGCGGTCCCGGGGCGGCCGCCGCGGCCCGCAGCCGGGTCAGGACGGCCTGCGGCTCCAGCGGGTCGGCGAGTTCGACGACGTTCGCCGTGTCCGTGCCGGACAGGACGCCGGGCGGGACGGCCGCGAGGACGGGGAGCACGGACGCCGCGTCCACCAGGCACCCTTTGCCGGCCGGGGCTGCGGCGAGCAACAGCACGGTCCCGGGCATCGTTCCCTCCCCATCCCCCGTCGATCACGTACGGCAAACGGTAACCGCTGCGGCTGCAAAGGTGGGTCTCAGGACCGCAAACGCCCGCCCACGGGCGTCCGGGCCGCTTCCCGCGGATCGGGGCCGTCGACCGACTTGCCATGCCCGCGTCGCAGGTGTGCTCTGGTAGTCGGGGGCGAGGAGAGAGGAGTGCTCTCATGGCTCAAGCGGCACCGACGCCCGGCGGCATCACGTCCGGCGGCATGAGGTCCGGCGGCATGATGGGGCGGATCAGGGCGAACCGAGCGGCCCGTCCCACCCGCACACCCGATCTGTTCGACGACCGGGTCCACGCCGTGGGCCGGTACGGCATCCCCGTCGTGCTCGGGCTCGTCTACGGACTGTGGGCGGCGGCCAACCGGCGCGGCGGCGGCGAGATCACCGGCTGGAACATCCTGTTCGGCTTCGTCACCGCGATCGCGTTCATCGTGCTGTGCATCGCCGTCGCGACCTTCGCGCCGCTGCTGAAGCGCGAGTTGCACTCGCTGGTGAAATCCGGCTTCGCCGGTGCGGCGGTCGGCTTCCTCTACAGCCAGACCGGCGAGTCGATCTACCGGTCGGTCGCCCTGGGCGTGGTCGTCACGGCGGGCATCTTCCTGGTGTTCTTCTACCGCTACTACACACGCGAGGACGGGGCGGGCAACCGCATCCGCTGAGCCCCGGCGGCCTGATCCCCTGCCGTATCCCTGACGGCGGGCGGTCACCCGTTCGGAGCCGTAGCGCTCGCGCGTGCGGCCCGCGGGCCGTTGCCTGGAGAGGTGGCCCCACGTCCTGCGCGCCTGCGGAACGCCCTGTCGGCGTCACTGATCGCCCTCGCCTGTCTGCTCGCGCCCTGCGGCGCGCTCGCGGCCTGGGCGGCGTACGACCTCGCCGACACGGGACGCTACGTCACGACCATGGCACCGCTGGCCGGGGACCCTGACGTGCGCGACGCGATCGCGGACACCGTCGGCGCCGGAATCATGGACGAGGTCGACGCACGCGTGGACGTGAGCCCGATACGCGGGGCCGTGCGCCCCTACGTCCACGACGCGGTCCACTCCTTCACCCGCACCGAGGCCTTCCGGCTCGCCTGGGACGCCGCGAACCGTGCCGTCCACGACGCGGTGCTGCGCGCCCTGAACGACGAGAGCGAGCAGGACGTCACCGTCGACCTGGCCCCGGTCACCGCGCAGGTCAAGCGTCAACTGACCGTCGACCACGTGCCGTTCGCCAACCGCATCCCGGTCGAGCACACCGCGGTCTCGGTCCTCCCGGCCCAGGAACTGGACCGGCTGCGGAAAGGATTCCATGTGCTGGAGGTCGCCGGTTTCTGGCTGCCCGTCGCCGCCGTCGTCTTCGCCCTCACGGGAATCGCCGTCGCCACCTGCCGCCGCCGCGCGGTCACCGCGACCGGGCTCGGCACGGCCCTGGGCGGTGCGCTGCTCGCCCTCGCCGTGATGATCGGCCGCAGGCTCACCCTCGCCGACCTCCCCGAGGACGCCCACCAGCCGGCCGCGGGCGCGGTCTACGACGCCCTCACGGCAACCCTCCGCCAGGCCTCCTGGCTGCTGGTCGTCCTCGGCCTGACGGTCGCCCTGGCCGCCCGGCTCACCGGCCGCCGGAGCCTCCGCCTCCGCCTGCGCCGCCGCCGGGGCTCAGCGGCTCCCGGCCGCGATCCGGCCGACCGCCCGACCCGGGTACGGGCCTGACGCGTTGCGGAAGTCCCTGCGCGAGACTGCCCGGCTGGGGGATGATTCGGGCATCTCACTCGCGAGCGGGAGGCCGGGACGTGGACACTGCCACTGCCGAGTGGACCGCCGCGCACGAGGACGAACCCCTACGACATCCCGGACGACGCCTCGCCGCCTGGTGCGCGGGACTGCTGCTGCTCGGCGTGAGCGTCGTGGTCGGCTGCCGGGTCGCCGACAGCGACGGGTTCACTCCCGTCCCCCAGTTCCTCGCCTTTCTCCCCTGGCTGCTCGCACCCGCCGGATGCGCCCTGCTCCTCGCGCTGCTCGCCCGGTGGCGGCTCGGCATGGTGTGGGCGCTCGCCGTGCTCGGGCTGCTCGCCTGGTACATCGAGCCCTACGGCAGGACCGACGATCCCGGCGGGGCGCCGCTGGCCGAGTTCAAGGTGCTCACCTCGAACGTGGAGTTCGGTCGCGGCACCGACTCCCTCGTCCCCCAGATCCGGCGCCATCGCCCCGGCATCGTGTTCGTCGAGGAGTGCGAGTACTCCTGCCAGGCCACCCTGCGCCGGGAGTTCGACGCCGACTACCCCTACCGGCAGGCGGTCGCGGCCGAGGGCTCCAAGGGGTCGATCATCCTCAGCCGGTACCCGCTCAGCGGCACGGCCGGCGTGCGCGGCACGATGGGCATGCCCGGCGCCGTCGCCGACGTGGACGGACACGACATACGGCTGCAACTCGCGCACCCCATGCCGCCGTTGCCGGGCCAGGTGGACGTATGGCACCGGGAACTCGCGCGGCTGCGCGCGGCGGCCGCCGCCACCCGCACCCCGATGATCCTGGCCGGTGACTTCAACGCCTCCCAGGACCACGCCGCCTTCCGCCACATCCTCGACACCGGCCTGCGCGACTCCGCCCGGCTCGCCGGGCACGACCGCACACCGAGCTGGCCCGCCCGGCTCACGCCCGCCTTCGGCGCGCAGATCGACCACGTCCTCGTCAGCCGGGACTTCTCCGCGAACAGCGCGAGCTTCCTGCGGCTCGCCGACACCGACCACCGCGCCCTCGTCGTCGACATCACACTGCACAAGCGCGGATGAGCCGCTCGGGGCGTACGCACGCGGGTGCGGGCCGCCTCGTGCAGGAGGCGGCCCGCACCGGGTGGGGGGTGGAGGGTCCAGGCGTGCCGCGGCGGGACCAGGTCCCGTCAAATGGCTTACTGGCGGGCGCTCTTGTGGAGGGACTTCTCGCTCATGGCCTGGTCGAGGGCGGCGGCGAAGCCGTTGGCCCACAGCTGGTCGACCTTGGCCCGCTCATTGGCGTCCGGGTTGGGGTTGGTGCAGGACGGGCCGGGGCCGCCGCCCGACATCAGCTCGCTGCACGGGCCCTCGTAGTGGTCGGGCAGACCGAGGACGTGGCCGGTCTCGTGGGCGGTCACGCGCGTGGAGTCGTACTCCTGGTTCTGCGCGTAGTCGAGGAAGACGTAGCCGCTGCCGTGACCGTCGGTGGAGGCGTACGACCCGCGCGGGTCGTTGCCCTCGCGGTAGCTGAAGTCGGCGTTGGAGCCCGCCTGGAGCTTCACGTTCGAGACCGCGCCGTTCCATATCTGGGCGGCGCGGGATATCTGGGCGCTGAACGTGGGGGCGCCGGAGGGGTCGTAGGTGACCGTGACGGCGGCGGCGCTGGTGGGGTGGGCGGCCCGCTTCTCGGCGACGGACCTGAGCACCGCCTCGAAGAAGGCCTTGTTGGCCTTGGCCTCGGCGGCGGAGCCGTTGTAGCCGGAGTAGGGTGCCGGGGCCGGGGCGGCGGCGGCCGGAACCGCCGAACCCAGGCCGAAGGCCGCGAGGCTGAGGCCGGCGGCCGCGGCGGTGACTGCGGACATGCGCAGGGAAAGGCGCATCGATGACTCCTAGGTGGGGGTGAGTCAAGACGTCACCGGTGAGTCTCGGCCCCTGTGGGTGCGCTGTGATGATGGCAACCGGCGATAGCGCGGCCCTATCGCCGATCTGTCACAACGCCCAATTCACGTGTGCTCGCCGGGGTTTGTGCGTCTGGTGAAAGGTTTGATTCCGCTTTACCCTCCGAGGACATGGACCTCGAGGTGCGACACCTCCGCGCGCTGTGCGCCATAGCCGACACCGGCAGCCTGCACCGGGCCGCGCGGCAACTGGGCGTCGCCCAGCCGTCGTTGAGCACCCAGCTGCGCCGCATCGAGCACGAGCTGGGCGGGGCGCTGTTCGTCCGCGCCCGCACCGGCTGCCGGCCCACCCCGCTGGGCAGCCTGGTGCTGAGCCGGGCCCGCCCCCTGGTGGCCGAGATGCGCTCCCTGGTCAGCGAGGCGCGGGCCGCGGCGACCGGCGGCCCCGAACTGCGCATCGGCTCCACCGCGAGCAAGGCGCTGGCGGGCTGGCTGCGCCGGCTGCGCGCCCGCGGCCAGGACCCCACCCTGCACATGAACGTCTCCCCGAACGCCCTGCTGCGCATGGTCGCCGACGGCCAGCTGGACGTCGCCTTCGTGCACGAGGTCGAGGGCAGCCGGCTGCGCATCCCCGAGGGGCTGCGGCTGCGGGTCCTGGTGGAACGCGAGCCGCAGTTCGTGTACTTGGCGTCCGACCATCCGGCGGCCGTGCACGCCGTCGTCGACGTGCGTGAACTGGCCGGTGACCGCTGGATGATCGATCCGACGGTGGACGGGGAGTGGGACGCGGTGCAGCGGATGTTCCGCGGGGCGGGCATCAACCCGCACGTCCTGCACGGCGACTACCACACGGCCGCCGCACTGGTCGCCACCGGCGAGGTGGTCACCGTCTGCCAGCCGACCGCGATCTCCCACTCCGACATGGTGGTACGCCGGCTGCTGGGCGATCCGCTCGGTGTACGGCTGCTGCTGGCGGCCCGCACGGAGACCGATCTGGACGGAGCGCTGCCGTCGCTGGAGGAGGCGTACTGGGAATCGGCACGGCAGGCGCCGGCGTACCGTGAGTGGCTGGAACACTCCACTGGCGCGCTGTCCGGGGCCGGTTGACAGAAGTGACCGTACTGTCCCTTGCCCCTCCCCAAGATCACCATCCGGGGCCGCTAACCTTACGTGTCCGTCCTGGCCAGGGATTGACGGGCATCAACTCACGCGAAGGGTTGCGCACATGGGCATTCTCACTCTCCTGCGGAACGCATTCGGCAGGTCACGCAAGGGGCGTGCCGCCGAGGCAGAGGGTGCGGACCTAACCCCTTCGCACTCCACGGACCTCCCCTCCACCCAGGTCCCGGAGCCCCGCTCCGCCACCGACAAGTCCCCGAACGAACACGACCTGGTCTCAGCCGCCTTCGACAACGTGACGGTGCCTAGGCCTTCGGAGCCGGTGGACGCCCCTGAGCGGGCGGCGACTGAGAACGAAACGGCAACGACAACGGCGACCGAGCAGCCGAAGCCGAAGCCGACAGAACAACAGGAACCGGCCACGGAGGCGACGGAGCCGGAGCCGGAGCCGGTGGTCGAGGCGGAGCCGGAGCCGGTGGTCGAGGCGGAGCCGGAGCCGGTGGTCGAGGCGGAGGCCGAGAGCAAGCCGGTCGCCGAGGCCGAGCCCGTCGCTGCGAGCGCGAGCGAGCCGGTCGCCAAGCCCGACCCCGAGCCCGAGGCGAAGGCTGAGCCCGTCGTGGACAGCGAGCCCGAGCCCGTCGCAGAAGCCGCACCCGCCCCCGAGGTCGAGGAGGCGCCGCAGGCGCCGCCTGTCGTGGACGCATCGGCAGCCGCCGACGGCGAGGAAGCCCCACAGGGGCCACCCGCACCCGACAACGAGACTGTCACGGGTGGTGCGGGTGGGAACACAGCGGCCGAAGGCGCAGCCGAGGCCGCAAACGCCCTGGCCAAAGCCAACCTCACCGGCACCAAAGCAAAGACCTACCTCGTCCTGGACCGCTCCGCGAGCATGCGCCCGTACTACAAGGACGGCTCGGCCCAGGCCCTGGCCGACCAAACCCTCGCCCTCGCCGAACACCTGGACCCCGACGCCCCGGACAACACAACAGTCCACGTCGTCTTCTTCTCCACGGAAGTGGACGGCACCACAGACCTCACCCCCACCTCCCCCGACAACGCCGTGGACGCGACACACGCCACCCTCGGCCGCATGGGCCGCACCAGCTACCACGCAGCCGTAGAGGCAGTCCTCGCCCACTACGACAAGCACGTCACCCCCGGCACCCCCGCCCTCGTGGTCTTCCAGACGGACGGCGCCCCGGACGCGAAAACCCCCGCGACCCAGGCCCTCACCAGCGCCGCCAAGTCCCACCCGTCCGTCTTCTTCTCCTTCGTCGCGTTCGGCCACCACGACAACAAGGCCTTCGACTACCTCCGCAAACTGAAGACCGACAACACGGCCTTCTTCCACGCGGGCCCCACCCCCCTGGAGCTCACGGACGCCGAGCTCTACGACGGCGTACTGATCGACTGGCGCCCGTAACCGGCACCGCCGCACAGGGACAACCGGCCGCCCCTTCCCACCCACCAAAACGGGAAGCGGGCGGCCCACCCATGTCGGCTACGATTTCAAGGTTCGCAAAAAAGACGACAAGCCCCGCGAACACGACCCGAGCACCGCACCGAGCACCGCCCGAGCACCGCACCGAACACCGCCCCGAACACCGACCTGGGAGCACCCCACCGATGGCTCGACACCTCATCACCAGCGCCCTTCCGTACATCAACGGAATCAAGCACCTGGGCAACATGGTGGGGTCCATGCTCCCGGCCGACGTGTACTCCCGGTACCTCCGCCAGCGCGGCCACGACGTCCTGTACATCTGCGCGACGGACGAGCACGGCACCCCCGCCGAACTGGCCGCCAAGGAGCAGGGCCTCCCGGTCGACGAGTTCTGCGCCCAGGCCCACGACGCCCAGAAGGCGGTCTACGACGGCTTCGCGCTGGCCTTCGACTACTTCGGCCGCAGCTCCAGCCCGCAGAACGTCGAGATCACCCAGCACTTCGCCCGCCGCCTGAACGAGAACGGCTTCATCGAGGAACGGGCGATCCGCCAGGTCTACAGCCCCACCGACGGCCGCTTCCTCCCGGACCGCTATGTCGAGGGCACCTGCCCCCACTGCGGCTACGACCGGGCCCGCGGCGACCAGTGCGAGAACTGCACCCGCGTCCTGGACCCGACCGACCTGATCAACCCCCGCTCGGCGATCTCCGGCTCCACGGACCTGGAGGTCCGCGAGACCAAGCACCTCTTCCTCCTGCAGTCGAAGCTCCAGCACGAGGTCGAGGAGTGGGTCTCCCGGCACGAGGACGACTGGCCGCAGCTGGCCTCCTCGATCGCCCGCAAGTGGCTGAACGAGGGCCTGCACGACCGCGCGATCACCCGTGACCTGGACTGGGGCGTCCCGGTCCCGTCCGACACCTGGCCGGAGCTGGCCGCCGAGGGCAAGGTCTTCTACGTCTGGTTCGACGCCCCGATCGAGTACATCGGCGCGACGAAGGAGTGGTCGGACAAGGACCCGGAGAACCGCGACTGGAAGTCGTGGTGGTACGAGGCCGACGACACCGTCCGCTACACCGAGTTCATGGCGAAGGACAACGTCCCCTTCCACACGGTCATGTTCCCGGCCACCGAGCTGGGCGTGCGCGAGCCGTGGAAGAAGGTCGACTACGTCAAGGCCTTCAACTGGCTGACGTACTACGGCGGAAAGTTCTCCACCTCCCAGAAGCGGGGCGTCTTCACCGACCAGGCCCTCGAGATCCTGCCCGCCGACTACTGGCGCTACTTCCTGATCGCCAACGCCCCCGAGTCGGACGACGCGTCGTTCACCTGGGAGCACTTCACGGCGACGGTGAACAAGGACCTGGCCGACACCCTCGGCAACTTCGTCAACCGCGTCCTGTCGTTCTCGAAGAAGCGCTTCGGCGAGGAGGTCCCGGCGGGCGGCGAGCCCGGCGAGGCGGAGCGCAAGCTGGGCGAGCAGATCGCCGAGCTGCTCGCCGAGTACGAGACCCAGATGGAGGCGCTCCAGTTCCGCAAGGCGGCCTCGGCCCTGCGCGCCCTGTGGTCGGCCGGCAACTCCTACCTGGAGGAGAAGGCCCCCTGGCTGGAGATCAAGACGGACAAGGACGGCGCGGCCCTCACCCTGCGCACGGCGATGAACCTGATCCACCTCTACGCGGTGATCTCGGTACCCCTCATCCCGACCACCTCGACCGCCATGCGCCAGGCCTTCGCCCTGCCCGACGACACCGCGACCTGGGTCTCCCCGGACGAGGCGAAGTCCCTCGCCGCGGTGCCCGCAGGCACCCCCTTCACGGTCCCGCCGGTCCTCTTCGCCAAGCTGACGGACGACGACCTGGAGGAGTACAAGGAGCGCTTCGGGGGCGAGCCCGCGTAGGAACAGTGGAAAACGGGGCTCGGGAGGCGGATGCGCCTCCCGGGCCCCGTATTGTTCCGCCATGGCAGTACCCGAAGTCATCCCGATCGCCTACATGCCCAAGCACCGGACCGAGTCCATCGGACGGTATGCGGACGGCCAGTTCCTGGCGTCGGTCACCTATGCGTTCCCCGAAGGGTTCCACCCCGACGACGGCTGGGAAGAGCACAAACGGCTGTACACCGTGCTCCATCTCTTCGACGCCGAGGGCAACTACCGCGACTCGGAGATCTGGTGTGCCGGCACCTGGGCCGAGCAGCAGAGCAACCCCGACGGCGACGGTTCGGTCCTGGCCCGCGCGCGGGTCCATCTGGCCAAGCTCCTGCGCAGCCTGCCCCGCCGCTCCTACACCGACATAGCCGTACGGCCCTTCCGCGTCACCGTGGACGGCGTGCTGTTCGGCCTGGTGACCGGCGAGGACGAGGGCGAGGCCTGGGCCGAGCTGTACCCGGACCACCTCGGCTTCGGCGAGCCGTGGGACGGCACGTACGACACCTGAGGCACGGCGAAGGGCCCGGACCGGCGTCACCGCCGTCCGGGCCCTTCGCCGACCGCTCGTTGCTTCCTACTTCGGCTGCGGCTTGCGCACCGACAGGTGCAGCTCCCTCAGCCGCGCCTCCTCCAGCTCCGTCGGCGCGCCCATCATCAGGTCCTGGGCGTTGCCGTTGAGCGGGAAGGCGATGGTCTCGCGGATGTTCGGCTCGTCGGCCAGCAGCATGACGATGCGGTCGACACCCGGCGCGATGCCGCCGTGCGGCGGGGCGCCGAAGCGGAAGGCGCGCAACATGCCGGCGAACTTGTCCTCGACCGTCTCGCGGTCGTAGCCCGCGATCTCGAAGGCCTTGAGCATGATGTCCGGCTCGTGGTTCCGGATCGCGCCGGAGGACAGCTCCACGCCGTTGCAGACGATGTCGTACTGCCAGCCCAGGATGTCCAGCGGGTCCTGCGTCTCCAGGGCCTCGAGGCCGCCCTGCGGCATCGAGAAGGGGTTGTGCGAGAAGTCGATCGCGCCGGTCTCCTCGTCCTTCTCGTACATCGGGAAGTCGACGATCCAGCAGAAGCGGAAGACGCCCTCCTCGAAGTGCCCGGCGCGCTTGGCGGCCTCGACCCGCACCGCGCCCATGATCTTCGAGACCTCGTCGAACTCGCCCGCGCCGAAGAACACGGCGTGACCGGCGGCCAACGACAGCCGCTTGGTCAGCTCGGCGACGTTCTCCTCGGTGAGGAACTTCGCGATCGGGCCCGTCAGCGAGCCGTCCTCGGCGACCCGCACCCAGGCAAGGCCCTTGGCGCCCAGCGAGACGGCGTAGTCACCCAGCTGGTCGAAGAACTTGCGCGGCTGGTCCTGAACCGCCGGGACGGGCAGCGCCCGTACGTGCTTGCCCGCGAACGCCTTGAACTCCGAGCCCTCGAAGACGTCCGTGATGTCGACGAGCTCCAGCTGCGCGCGCAGGTCCGGCTTGTCGGAGCCGTACTTGAGCATCGCCTCACGGAACGGGATCCGCGGGAACGGCGAGGTCACATGGCGGCCGTTGCCGAACTCCTCGAACAGCTCGGTCATCAGCCTCTCGACGGGCTGGAAGACGTCCTCCTGCTCGACGAAGCTCATCTCGATGTCGAGCTGGTAGAACTCGCCCGGCGAACGGTCCGCACGCGCGTCCTCGTCACGGAAGCAGGGCGCGATCTGGAAGTAGCGGTCGAAGCCGGAGATCATCAGCAGCTGCTTGAACTGCTGCGGGGCCTGCGGCAGCGCGTAGAACTTGCCGGGGTTCAGGCGGGAGGGCACGACGAAGTCGCGGGCGCCCTCGGGGGAGGTGGCCGACAGGATCGGCGTCGCCATCTCGTTGAAGCCCAGCGCCGTCATCTTGTGGCGGATCGCCGAGATCACCGACGTACGCAGCAGGATGTTCTTGTGCATGCGCTCGCGGCGCAGGTCCAGGAAGCGGTACTCCAGGCGCCGTTCCTCGTTGACCCCGTCCTCGGTGTTGATCGTGAAGGGGAGCGGGGCGGCGGCGCCGAGCAGCTCGACCTCGCTCACCTCGACCTCGATCTCACCGGTGGGCAGCTCGGGGTTGATGTTCTCGGCGCCACGGGAGACCACCTTGCCGTCGACCCGGACGGTCGACTCCTTGGTGACCTTGTCGAGGGCCTCGTAGGCGGCCGTGCCGGGACGGGCGACCAGCTGCGTGATGCCGTAGTGGTCACGCAGATCGATGAAGAGGATGCCGCCCAGGTCGCGCCGATTGTGCAGCCAGCCACTCAGCCGGACGTCGCTGCCGACGTCAGAGGAGCGGAGCTGGCCGCAGGTGTGGGACCTGTACCGATGCATCGTCGTTCATCCAGTCTTCGCGGATCGGGGTCTGTGTTTCATGGCGTTTCACGTGAAACAACCCCAGGGTACCGGGCACCCCAAGATCGCCTCCCCACCATTACGGGGAGGCAATCGGTCATTACGGGGTGGCAATCAGTGGCACTCCTGGATCACCTCTTCATAAAGTGGGGCAATGCGCACTGGTGAGCCTCTGCCCGCCGTGGGGGAGGTTCTCGCCACCCTCGCGACCGGCATCTGGCAATGGGACACCGCCACCGACCGGGTCACGGTGAACGCCGAGGCCGCCCGGCTGCTCGGCCTGCCCGCCGTGGGGACCACCCTCACCGAGGCACAGACCCGGGCCCGTCTGCACCCGGTCGACTGGAACGAGATCACCGCCGTGGTCGGTCTCGCCGTCGCCGAACGCACCCTGGCCGAGGTCCGCATCCGGATCATGGACGAGCAGGGCCGGGTGATCCGTGTCGTCCGCTCCCGCTCCAAGCCGTCCTTCGACCGCGAGAAGCGGTCCTTCCAGCTGATCGGCACCCTTCAGGAGGTCACCGAACCCGCCCCGGGCACCCCGGCCGGACGCAGCGCCGTCACCGGTGACTGGCGGCGCTCCAGAGAGGCGTTCCTGCTGGATGCGGGCCGCGCGCTGGCGGAGGCGCGCTCCACGGAGGAGGTGCTGCGGGTCGCGGCCGGCCTGTCGATGCCGGGGTTCAGCCCGGACGGGCTCGCCGTCTTCGGCGTCGAGGGCGACCGCCTGACGATCATCGGCCACCACGGACACAAGGCCGGCGACGACGGCCCCTTCTCGAACATGGCCCTGGCCACGGACTACCCGGCCGCCGAGGTGGTCCGCACCGGCCGCGCCGTGTACATCTCCACCCCCGAGCAGTACAAGGCCCGCTATCCCGCCACCTGGCCGCTCGCCTCGTCCTTCGGCCGCCACTCGTGGGCCTTCCTGCCGCTGACCGTGGCCGGACGCACGATGGGCGCCTGGATGGCGGCCTTCGCCTACCCCGTCACCTTCAACCCCGACGAGCGCTCGGTGCTGACGACGGTGGCCCGCATGCTCGCCCAGGCCCTGTCGCGGGCCGGCGCCGCCGAGACCGAGCGCGCGCTCACCGACGGCCTGCAGCGCTCGATGCTGCCGACGCTCGGCCCGCAGATACCCGGGATGAACGTCGCCGCCCGCTACGTACCCACCGGCGGCGGGCTCCAGGTCGGCGGCGACTGGTACGACATGATCCCGCTGCCCGGCGGTCCGCACTCCGGGAGCGGCCGGATCGCCCTGGTCATCGGCGACGTCCAGGGCCACGACGTCCGCGCGGCCGGTCTCATGGGCCAGCTGCGGATCGCACTGCGCGCCTACGCCTCCGAGGGCCACCGCCCCGACGCCGTGCTCTCCCGCGCCTCCCGCTTCCTGCACGGGATGGCAGCCGACGACTCCGAGGACGACGAGGCGGATCTGCGCTTCGCGACCTGCCTGTACGTGGAGGCCGACCCGGCGACGGGCGTCCTGCAGATCGCGCGCGCCGGACATCCCGACCCGGCGATCCGCATGGCGGACGGCACGGTGCTGGCCCGTCCGACGGCGGGCGGCCTGCCGCTGGGCATCGACCCGGACGCCGACTACCCGACCACGCGGATCACCCTCCAACCCGGCGAGACCATGCTGATCTGCACCGACGGCCTGATCGAGACCGGCGGCCACGACCTGGAGAGCGGCTGGCAGCGGATCCGCGCGATCCTGGAGGAACACAAGGGCGACGATCTGGAGGAACTGGCGGACGCCCTGGTACAGGGCGTGCACGGGCCCTCCTCGCACCACACCACCGGCCCGCTCGCCGACCGGCGCGAGGACGACATAGCGGTACTGCTGCTGTCCCGGCCGGGGGAGAGCCCCGACGAGGCCCTGCTCGTACCGCCGCCGGTGCGCCGCACCATGCTGTCCGTCGCACAGGCGGAACCGGAGCGGGTGGCGGCCGCCCGCCAGCAACTGCGCGAGCTGCTGCACGACTGGCCCGAGCCGGACCAGGTCGACTCGGCGGTGCTGCTGGTCTCCGAGATGCTCACCAACGTCCTGGTGCACACCGACGCCGACGCACTGCTGCTGGCCGAGGTCCGGGGCGAGCCCGGCGCCCGCCGGATGCGCATCCAGGTCACCGACACCAGCGACGCCCTCCCCCACAAACGCCGCCCCGGCGAGCTGGCCTCCTCCGGCCGCGGCCTGGTCCTCATCGAACTCCTCGCCGACGCCTGGGGCGTGGACCCCCAGGGCGAGGGCAAACGCATCTGGTTCGAACTCCACGAGTCCGCCGGTCCGGGCACGGCCGGGACGGACGGCTCACTCCAGGAGTAGCGCTCGCGCCTGGCTCGCGCCTGCGAGGAGGTCCGGCGCGAGGCCCTACAGGCCGCCCTCCGACATCCCGTGCACCGCCGGGATCGTCCCCAGGCGGCCCTTCTGGAAGTCGTCGAAGGCCTGCTGCAGTTCCTCGCGGGTGTTCATCACGAACGGGCCGTAGTGGGCCATCGGCTCACGGATGGGCTGCCCGCCCAGGAGCACGACCTCCAGGTCCGGGGTGTTCGAGTCCTGCTTCTCGTCCGCGCGCACGGTCAGCGAGCCGCCGCTGCCGAAGACGGCCGTCTGGCCCAGGTGGACCGGGCGGCGCTCGGCGCCCACGCTGCCGCGCCCGGCCAGGACGTAGGCGAGACCGTTGAAGTCCTCGCGCCACGGCAGCGTGATCTCAGCGCCCGGTGCCAGGGTCGCGTGGACCATGGTGATCGGCGTGTGCGTGATGCCGGGGCCCTGGTGGCCGTCCAGTTCGCCCGCGATGACGCGGAGCAGAGAGCCACCGTCCGGCGAGGTCAGCAGCTGCACCTGGCCGCCGCGGATGTCCTGGTAGCGCGGGTCCCGCATCTTGTCCTTGGCGGGCAGGTTGACCCAGAGCTGAAGGCCGTGGAAGAGGCCGCCGGACACGACGAGCGACTCGGGCGGGGTCTCGATGTGCAGCAGGCCGGAGCCCGCCGTCATCCACTGGGTGTCGCCGTTCGTGATGGTCCCGCCGCCGCCATTGCTGTCCTGGTGGACGAACGTTCCGTCGATGATGTACGTCACGGTCTCGAACCCCCGGTGCGGATGCCAGGGGGTCCCCTTCGGCTCGGACGGCCCGTAGTCCACCTCACCCATCTGATCCATCATGATGAACGGGTCGAGGTACTGGTAATTGATCCCCGCGAACGCCCGGCGCACCGGGAAGCCCTCGCCCTCGAAACCGCTCGGCGCGGTCGTGACGGCGAGTACGGGACGCGCCTCTGCGTCGGCCGGCGCGGTGACGCGCGGCAGCGTCAGCGGGTTCTCGACAGTCACTGCAGGCATGTCGGTACCTCCTTGGTGTGACACCAGTTTAGTTGAGCATTGAACTTTCTGCCACCCAAAACAGAGAAGGCCCGGAGGGCATTCCCTCCGGGCCGCCGGTGGCACGCGTCAGCCGTACATCCTGCGCATCGCGAACTCGACCATCTGCTCCACGGCCTTCGCGTCGAAGACCATGCGGTGCTCGCCCTCCATGTCGAGGACGAAGCCGTAGCCGGTGGGCAGCAGGTCGATGACCTCCGCTCCCGTGATCACGAAGTACTTGGACTCCTTGCCCGCGTACCGGCGCAGCTCCTTGAGCGAGGTGAACATCGGGATCACCGGCTGCTGGGTGTTGTGCAGGGCGAGGAAACCCGGGTTGTCGCCGCGCGGGCAGTAGACCTTCGACGTGGCGAAGACCTGCTGGAAATCCTCCGCGGAGAGCTGGCCGGTGGTGAAGGCCCGCACCGCGTCCGCGAGCGACGGCGGGGACGGCTCGGGGTACAGCGGTGGCTGCTGCCCGTAACCGCCCGGGCCCGGCGGCGGCTGGGCGTACTGCTGCTGCGCACCCGCACCCACGTTCTGGTCGTAGCCGTACATGGACGCAAGAGTACTGAGTCACAGATGACCGATTCGGGCTTGCTTCTTATTACCGACGGGTAGCATCATCGTAGCTACTTGTTGGTACGTGAACTAGCGCGAGGAGCTACACCCGGTGCCTCGCCGATCTCTCTAACGGAGCCGTCGCCATGGGGCACTACAAGTCGAATCTGCGCGACATCGAGTTCAACCTCTTCGAAGTCCTCGGGCGGGACAAGCTGTACGGCACCGGCCCGTTCGAGGAGATGGACACCGAGACCGCGAAGAGCATCCTCGAGGAGCTGACCCGGCTCGCGGAGAACGAGCTGGCGGAGTCCTTCGCCGACGCCGACCGCAACCCCCCGGTCTTCGACCCGGAGACCCACACCGCCCCGGTCCCGGCGTCCTTCAAGAAGAGCTACAAGTCCTTCATGGAGTCGGAGTACTGGCGCCTGGGCCTGCCCGAGGAGATCGGCGGCACCACCGCCCCGCGCTCCCTGATCTGGGCCTACGCGGAACTGGTGCTCGGCGCCAACCCGGCCGTGTGGATGTACTCCTCGGGCCCCGCGTTCGCCGGCATCCTCTTCGAGGAGGGCAACGAGGTCCAGAAGCACATCGCCAAGATCGCCGTGGAGAAGCAGTGGGGCTCCACGATGGTGCTCACCGAGCCCGACGCGGGCTCCGACGTGGGCGCCGGCCGTACCAAGGCGGTCCAGCAGGAGGACGGCTCCTGGCACATCGAGGGCGTGAAGCGCTTCATCACCTCCGGTGAGCACGACATGTCGGAGAACATCCTCCACTACGTCCTCGCCCGCCCCGAGGGTGCCGGTCCCGGCACCAAGGGCCTGTCCCTCTTCCTCGTGCCGAAGTACGAGTTCGACTTCGAGACCGGTGAACTCGGCGAGCGCAACGGCGTCTACGCCACCAACGTCGAGCACAAGATGGGCCTGAAGGCCTCCAACACCTGCGAGATGACCTTCGGCGACCAGCACCCCGCCAAGGGCTGGCTGATCGGCGACAAGCACGACGGCATCCGCCAGATGTTCCGCATCATCGAGTTCGCCCGCATGATGGTCGGCACGAAGGCGATCTCCACGCTGTCGACGGGCTACCTGAACGCGCTGGAGTACGCCAAGGAGCGCGTCCAGGGCCCCGACCTGGCGAACTTCATGGACAAGACCGCGCCGAAGGTCACCATCACCCACCACCCCGACGTGCGCCGCTCGCTGATGACGCAGAAGGCGTACGCCGAGGGCATGCGCGCCCTGGTCCTCCACACCGCCGCCCTCCAGGACGAGATCCAGGTCAAGGAAGCGGCCGGCGAGGACGCCAAGGCCGAGATCGCGCTCAACGACCTGCTGCTGCCGATCGTCAAGGGCTACGGCTCCGAGAAGGGCTACGAGCAGCTCGCCCAGTCGCTGCAGACCTTCGGCGGCTCCGGGTTCCTGCAGGAGTACCCGATCGAGCAGTACATCCGCGACGCCAAGATCGACACCCTGTACGAGGGCACCACCGCGATCCAGGGCCAGGACTTCTTCTTCCGGAAGATCGTCCGCAACCAGGGCGCGGCGCTGAACTCGCTGGCCGAGGACATCAAGAAGTTCCTGGCGCTCGGCACCGGCGGCGAGGAGCTGGCGGGCGCCCGTGAGCACCTGGCGAAGGCCGCCGTCGAGCTGGAGGCCATCGTCGGCCTGATGCTGACCGACCTCGCGGCCACCGAGCAGGACGTCAAGAACATCTACAAGGTGGGCCTGAACACCACCCGCCTGCTCATGGCCTCCGGTGACGTGGTCGTCGGCTATCTGCTGCTCAAGGGTGCCGCGGTCGCCGCCGACAAGCTGGAGACGGCCAGCAGCAAGGACAAGGCGTTCTACCAGGGCAAGATCGCGGCGGCGAAGTTCTTCGCGGCCAACGTCCTGCCGGGCGTCACCGGCGCGCGCAAGCTCGCCGAGGGCGTCGAGCTGGACCTGATGGAGCTGGACGAGGACGCCTTCTAGCGTTCCCCGTCGCGTTCCCCGTCGCGGGTTCCGGCGCCCCGGTTCTGGGTAGCCAAAATTCCACATCGCCCTCACGAGGGCCCGCTCCCGCTACGAGGAGTGGGCCCTCGTACGTCGTTAAGGTGAACCCCATGAGCGCACCCCACCGCTTCGACCGCGGCCACACCGACGACCTGATGTCCTTCCTGGCGGCGAGCCCGTCGCCGTACCACGCGGTGGCCAGTGCCGCCGAGCGGCTGGAGAAGGCCGGGTTCAGGCAGGTCTCGGAGACGGACGCCTGGGACATGGAGCCGGCGGCGGACGCCGCCGACGCCGGCGTCGCGGTCTCGGCCGCGGGCAGCGGCGGCAGATACGTGCTGCGCGGCGGCGCGATCGTGGCCTGGTACGTCCCCGAGGGAGCGGCGCCCCACACGCCGTTCCGCATCGTCGGCGCGCACACCGACTCCCCGAACCTGCGGGTCAAGCCGCAGCCCGACACCGGAGCGCACGGCTGGCGCCAAGTCGCCGTGGAGATCTACGGCGGGCCGCTGCTGAACTCCTGGCTCGACCGCGACCTGGGCCTGTCCGGCCGGCTCACCCTGCGGGACGGCTCGACCCGGCTGGTCAACGTCGACCGGCCGCTGATGCGGGTCCCCCAGCTCGCCATCCACCTCGACCGCTCGGTGTCGGCGGACGGCCTCAAGCTCGACAAGCAGCGCCACATCCTGCCGATCTGGGGCCTGGGCAACGACGTGCGCGAGGGCGATCTGATCGCCTTCCTGGAGGAGGAGGCCGGGCTCGGCGCGGGCCAGGTCACCGGCTGGGACCTGATGACGCACTCCGTGGAGGCGCCGGCCCATCTCGGCCGGGACAAGGAACTGGTCGCCGGGCCGCGGATGGACAACCTGCTGTCCGTGCACGCCGGTGTGGCCGCGCTGACGGCGGTGGCCGGCAGCAGCGACCTGTCCTGCATCCCCGTCCTGGCCGCCTTCGACCACGAGGAGAACGGCTCGCAGTCGGACACGGGCGCGGACGGGCCGCTGCTCGGCAGCGTGCTGGAGCGTTCGGTGTTCGCGCGCGGCGGGTCCTTCGAGGACCGGGCCAGGGCCTTCGCGGGCACGGTCTGCCTGTCCTCCGACACCGGCCACGCCGTCCACCCCAACTACGCGGAGCGGCACGACCCGACGCACCACCCGCGGGTCAACGGCGGTCCCATCCTCAAGGTCAACGTCAACAACCGCTACGCCACCGACGGTTCGGGCCGCGCGGTCTTCGCCGCCGCCTGCGAGAAGGCGAACGTCCCCTTCCAGTCCTTCGTCTCCAACAACTCCATGCCGTGCGGCACCACGATCGGCCCGATCACCGCCGCCCGGCACGGCATCAAGACCGTCGACATCGGCGTGGCGATCCTCTCCATGCACAGCGCGCGTGAACTGTGCGGCGCCGACGACCCGCATCTGCTGGCGAACGCGCTGGTGGCGTTCCTTCAGGGCTGACGGCGCAGACCTGAGCGGTCGCCTCCGCATGAGCAGCTCCCCTGCGGGTACCCGGAGTTGACCGGGAGTCCGGAAGCCACCGGACCGGAGAGGGAGGCGACACTCATGGGCCTCGGCGGATGCATCATCCTCATCGCCGCGGGAGCAATTCTCACGTTCGCGACCGACTGGCACATGAAGGGGGTCAATCTCGATCTGGTCGGCATCATCCTCATGATCGTCGGACTGATCGGCGTCAGCACCTTCAGCGGCATCGCCCGCCGCCGCCGTGTGGTCGTACCGCCCACGACGCCGGTCGTGGAAGAGGAACGGCACCACCACCGCGACGGCTACAGCGACGGCTACGGCGTCTGATCGTCCAGAGACGCCTGATCGTCCAGACCGGCGAGCACCAGCGGCAGCCGGTCCGCACCGCCCTGGGCGAGGCGGACCGGCACACCCCAGTCCTGCTGATGGACATGGCAGGCCGGGTACTCGTTCGCCTCGTCGTCGTCGCACGACGCCGCCATCGCGGACACATGCAGAACCCCCTCCGTGACCCGCGGATCCAGCTCCAGGACGCGGCTGAGATCCGTGCCCGCTCCCTCTCCCGACAGCAGCAGCTCCGGCGGGGTGGCCGAGACCAGCAGCCGGGTCGAGGGGCCGTACCGCTCATCGAGCTTCTGACCCGCCGGGGCCTGGAAGATCACGTCCAACTCCAGCCTGCCCGGGGCGACTTCGGTGGCCGCGCGCTGCGTGCGGTGGGCCACCGACGCCACCTGGACGGCCTCCTCCGGCAGGCGCAGCCTGGTCAGCCGGTGCCGGGCCGACTCCACCACCACGAGGTCGTCGCCGACGAGCACCGCGTCGCTCGGCTCCCGCAAGTCCGTGGCGAGGGTGGTGACTTCGCCGGTCGCCGGGTCGTAGCGGCGCAGGGCGTGGTTGTACGTGTCGCTCACCGCGACCGAGCCGTCGGGCAGCGCGGTGACGCCCAACGGGTGTTGGAGCAGGGCCTGTTCGGCGGCGCCGTCGCGGTGCCCGAAGTCGAACAGGCCGGTGCCGACCGCGGTGTGCACACTGCCGTCCGGCTCCACCCAACGCAGGGCCGACGTCTCGGAGTCGGCGACCCACAGGCGATCGGCGGTGGCGGCGAGCCCGGAGGGCTGCGCGAACCAGGCCTCGGCGCCGGGCCCGTCCACCAGACCCTCGTTGGTCGTACCCGCCGTGACGGCGACCGTCCGCTCCACCGGGTCGTACGCCCACAACTGGTGCACGCCCGCCATCGCGATCCACACCCTGCCGCCGAAGAGGGCAACGTCCCACGGTGACGACAGGTCGACCTCGCGCGCCGGACCCGAGGTGGGCGAGCCCTGCCACCACTGCCGGCCCGTGCCCGCGAGCGTGGTGACCTCGCCCGTCGCGAGGTCGAGCCGGCGCAGGGCGTGATTCACCGTGTCGGCGACGACGACCGCGCCCTCGTCGAGCAGCGCGAGCCCCTGCGGCTCGCTGAAGGCGGCGGTGCCCGCCGGGCCGTCCGTGAACCCGCGCTCCCCGGACCCGATCCGCCGTACGACGCTCTCCCCGTCCGCCTCCAGCTCCACCAGCTGATGCCGGGTCGTGTCGCTCACCAGAAAATTGCCGGACGGCAGCACGAGCGCCTTGCCGGGGAAGCGCAGGGCCGTCGGCTGCGGCTCCGGCGCCACATAGGGCCCGTCCCCGCGCCGCAGCGTCCCCTTGGCCCCGTGCTCGGCCTCCAGCTCCGTCACCAGCCGCTCGATGGCGTGCACATGGCCCTCACCGGCGTGCTGCGCGACGACGTACCCCTCGGGGTCGATCACCACGAGTGTCGGCCACGCGCGCACCGCGTACTGCTTCCACGTCGCCAGCTCCGGGTCGTCCAGCACCGGATGCGCCACCCCGTACCGCTCCACCGCGTCCACCACCGCCGCATGTTCCGCCTCGTGCACGAACTTCGGCGAGTGCACACCGATCACCACGACGGTGTCGGCGTGCCTCTCCTCCAGCTCACGGAGCTCGTCGAGGACATGTAGGCAGTTGATGCAGCAAAACGTCCAAAAGTCGAGCAGAACAATGCGTCCGCGCAGGTCGGCGAGGGTGTACTGCTTGTCTCCGGTGTTCAGCCAGCCGCCCTTGCCGACCAGCTCGGGGGCGCGGACTCGGACGCGGCGAGGGGTGGAGTCGGTCATGGATCAAGGGTGCCACTCGGCACCGACAACCGGCCCGGCGACCGCCTCCGGGCCGTCCGGGCCGCTCGGGCCCTCAAGCCCTCAAGCCGTCCCGTGCCCTCAGTCCTGGTGGATCACATTGCTGCCCGGGCCGCCCGAGAGGGTGTCGGTGCCGGGGCCGCCGTAGAGCTTGTCGTTGCCGCTGTTGCCGTACAGGGTGTCGTTGCCGCTGTTGCCGTAGATGACATCGTTGCCCTTGCCACCGTAGAGCAAGTCGTCGCCGGTGCCGCCGTAAATGGTGTCGTTGCCGTCGTCGCCCGACAGGTCCTGGGCGCCGGCGCCGCCGTGCAGCGTGTCGTCGCCCGCGCCGCCCTTGACGATGTTGTCGCCGCCGCTCGCGAAGATCGTGTCCTTGCCGTCGCCGCCCCAGGCCAGGCCGTCGGCGCCCACGTTGATCGTGTCGTTGCCCGCCTCGCCGTCGACGTAGGCACCGTCGAGCCGGCCGGTGTCGATGGCCTTGTCGTCGCCGGCGCCGAGCGAGATCTCGGCGTAGGAGTACACCTGGCCGGTGGCGTTGTTGTACGCCGCCTTGTCGTTGCCGTCGCCGAGGTCCATGACCAGGGCGGGGTACGGGTCCTGGCTCTCCACGTCGGTGACCGTGCAGGAGACCTTGGTCCGGTCCGATGCGTCGAGGTAGGTGCAGTCGTGGCCCGCGCTGATCGGGACGACGTCGTCGATGACGTAGGTGAAGCCGGTGCGGTCCGCGGTGTACGACGCCGTGACCGTGGCCGTGTTGGCCTGGCCGGGGGCGGCCTTGTAGGTGAGCTGCCAGTCGTATTCGTTGACCGAGGCGGTGGCGGGCGTCGTCGCGGCGGCGGCGCTGCCGGCCGTCGTGAGCGGTACGGCCAGGGCCGCGCCGAAGGCCAGCGTCACCGCCGGGACGACGCCGATCAGCCGGTGGCGGGCGGGACGAGAGCGCATGGAAGACCTCCGTGAGGAACGTGAGCACTGTGCGGCTTACGTAACGTCCGACACGGCCTGCGCCTGTTTGGTTGGCCAACTCCCGCATACGCACGGGATGTTCAACTCCGGGTCACCTCGTGTCCCGGTGGATTCCGCGGCCCGGTCAGCCGAGGGCGTGGCCGGTGGTGGCGTCCACGTGCGCGGGGATGTCGTCGTGGCGGTCGCCGACCGTGGAGGTGCCGGCCGGTTCCAGCATGAGGATCGCGGTGGGCACGCGCGCGTACGGCTTGTGCTCGGTGCCGCGCGGGACGGTGAAGACCGAGCCGCGCGCGAGGACGACCGTGCGCTCGCCGGCCGGCTCGCGCAGCGAGATGTGCAGTTCTCCGTCCAGGACCAGGAAGAACTCGTCGGTGTGGTCGTGGACGTGCCAGAGGTGCTCGCCCTCGACCTTCGCGATGCGGACGTCGTAGTCGTTGACGGTGGTGACGATGCGGGGGCTCCACTGCTCGGTGAAGGAGGCGAGGGCCTGGTCCAGGGCGACGGGTTCGTTGGTCATGCGCTCCATCGTCGGCGGTGGCCCGGCGCGGGCGCGAGTGCTAGAAATCGCATATGGCGCAAGGATCCTCGCAGGGCCGCACGCGAGCGCGGAAGAGCCCGCCGCACCGGGTCGCCGTGATCGTCGACGAGGGCACCAACCCCTTCGAGGTCGGGGTCGCGACCGAGCTGTTCGGGCTGCCGCGGCCCGAACTCGGGCTGTCCGCACCGCTGTACGAGGTGACGCTGTGCGCGCCCGCGCGCGAGGTGCGGATGAACCACGGCTTCTTCACGCTGACCGGCGTGGCGGGTCTCGGCGCCGTGGATCGCGCGGACACGCTCGTCGTGCCCGGGCGGCCCGACAACGTCGTCCCGCGCGTCGAGGCCGTCCTGGAGGCCGTCCGGCGCGCGCACGCGCGCGGGGCGCGCGTCATGAGCCTGTGCACCGGGAGTTTCGCGCTCGCCGAGGCGGGGCTGCTCGACGGGCGCCGGGCCACCACGCACTGGATGTGGGCCGACATCTTCCGCGAGCTGCATCCGAAGGTGCTCCTGGAGCCCGACGTGCTCTTCGTCGACGAGGGCCGCATCCTGACCGCGGCGGGCAGCGCGGCCGCGCTCGACCTCGGGCTGCATGTCGTACGGCAGGACCACGGCGCCGAGATCGCCAACGCCGTGTCCCGGCGTCTGGTCTTCGCCGCCCACCGGGACGGCGGGCAGCGGCAGTTCGTGGAGCGGCCGGTGCCGAGCGTGCCCGACGAGTCGCTCGCCCCGCTGCTGGCGTGGGCGCAGGAGCGCCTCGGCGAGCCGCTGACGGTGGCGGACCTGGCGGCCCGCGCGGCCGTGTCTCCGGCCACCCTGCACCGGCGTTTCCGGGCCGAGCTGGGTACGACCCCGCTGGCCTGGCTGACGGGGGAGCGGGTCGCGCTCGCCTGCCGGCTGATCGAGCGCGGCGAGGAACGGCTGGACGTGGTGGCGGCGCTGAGCGGCCTGGGGAGCGCCGCGAACCTCCGCGCGCGCGTGCGGCGCGAGACCGGGCTCAGTCCGTCGGCCTACCGGCGGCGTTTCGGGCCGTCCGCCGGGGAAGCGGTGAGGGTATGAGATTCCTCGTACGCGATCGGCTCCTCGGCATCGGTGACGACTACTGGATCGAGGACGAGCACGGCAACAAGGTGTTCCTCGTCGACGGCAAGGCCATGCGCATCCGGGACACCTTCGAGATCAAGGACGCGCAGGGGCGTGTCCTGATCGACATCCACCAGAAGATGTTCGCGCTGCGCGACACGATGGTGATCGAACGCGAGGGCGAGGCCCTGGCCACCATCAGGCGCAAGCGGCTGTCGCTGCTGCGCAACCACTACCGGGTCACGCTCGTCGACGGCACCGAACTGGACGTCAGCGGCAAGATCCTCGACCGGGAGTTCGCCGTCGAGTACGACGGGGAGCTGCTGGCGGTGATCTCCCGGCGGTGGCTGCACGTCCGGGAGACGTACGGCGTGGACGTGGTGCGCGACGACGCCGATCCGGCGCTGCTGATCGCGGTGGCGGTGTGCGTGATCCATCTCGCGGAGAAGGAGCGCGAGGACGACTGAGGGAGCGGGGCCGACCGGGACGGGCCGACGGAGACGGCTCGACGGGGACGGGTCGCGGGGACGCCTGTCAGGCCCGGCCCGGCTGGGGACGGTGCGGCGGGTCCAGGCCCAGTACGCGGTCCTTGAGGGCCGGGAACTGCTCGCGGGTCGTGGCGGCCTTCGCGGGGTCGAACTCCACCGTGAGGACCTCCTCGCCGGCGCCCGCCTGCGCGAGCACCTCGCCCCAGGGATCCACCACGATCGAGTGACCGGCCTGCGGAACTCCCGCATGGGTCCCGGCCGTTCCGCAGGCGAGCACGAACGCCTGGTTCTCGACCGCCCGCGCCTGGGCCAGCAGCGTCCAGTGCGACCGGCGGCGCTCCGGCCAGCCCGCCGGGACGAGAAGGGTCTCGGCGCCCGAGTCGACGAGGCCGCGGAAGAGTTCGGGGAAGCGGAGGTCGTAGCAGGTCGCGAGGCCGAGGGTGGTCTCGGGCAGACGGACCGTCACCAGGTCCTGTCCCGCGCCCATCAGCACGGCCTCGCCCTTGTCGAAGCCGAAGCGGTGGATCTTGCGGTAGGCGGCGGCCAGGTCGCCGGAGGGGGAGAAGAGGAGGGAGGTGTTGTAGAGGGCGCCGTCGGCGCCGCGCTCGGGGACGGAGCCCGCGTGCAGCCATACGCCCGCGTCGCTCGCCGCCTTGGCCATGGTCTCGTGGGTCGGGCCGTCGAGCGGTTCGGCCTCGTCGGCGAACGCCTCGTAGGCGAAGGCTCCCGTGGTCCACAGCTCCGGCAGTACGACCAGATCGGCCCCGGCCTGATCCCGTACCAGCGAGGTGACCCGGCGGCGACGTGATTCGACCGATTCGCCCTCGTTCACGTCGATCTGGAGCAGAGAGGCGCGCACACTACCACCGTCCTGGCATTCGAGCCGTCCACACGGGCCTACGATCGTCACACGAAAGCACTGCCGGGGTGCCTCACAGCAGCGTAGCTTGGGGGTCCGTCCGGTTCGAGCGCAGTCGAGAACCGGCACAGTCCCAAGACGTCGCCGAGTGCAGCCACCTCCCGCTGGCAACGCTGCCGCCAACCGCCCGTGTACCGACCGCCGAGGGGTCCCGTTCCGTGAGTCTGCATCCCACCCTCCAGCCCTACGCCGACGCCTGGACCCACTCCATCGAGTCGATATCCGAACTGGTGGGGCCGCTCGCGGAGGGAGAGTGGAACCGGCGGACGCCGTGCCCGGGCTGGTCGGTCCGTGACGTGGTCTCCCATGTCATCGGCCTGGACTGCGAGATGCTGGGTGACCCCCGCCCCATCCACACGCTGCCGCGCGACCTGTTCCACGTCACCAACGACCACCAGCGCTACATGGAGATGCAGGTCGACGTCCGCCGCCACCACACGGCACCGGAGATGACCTCCGAGCTGGAGTACGTGATCATCCGCCGCAACCGCCAGCAGCGCAACGAGTCGCGCGATCCGGGCACGAAGGTGCGCGGTCCGCTCGGTACGGAGATCACGCTCGAAGAGGCCATGCGCACCCACGCGTTCAACGTCTGGGTGCACGAGCAGGACCTGCGCGCCGCCCTCGGCCGCCCCGGCAACCTCGACTCCCCCGGCGCCCATGTCGCCCGTGATGTGCTGCTGGGTCTGCTGCCGCAGGTCATCGCGGATGGTGCGGCCGCGCCGCGCAGTTCGGCGATCGTCTTCGACGTGCACGGGCCGATCGAGTTCCTGCGCACCATCCGCGTCGACATCCAGGGCCGCGGCACCCTGGAGACCGCCCCCGCCCTCGGCCCCGCCGCCACCCTCACCCTCGACTGGGAGACCTTCGTGCGCCTGGCCTGCGGCCGGGTCACGCCGGAGGCGGTGGCGGACCGGCTGAAGACGGAGGGGGACCCGGAGCTGACGGCGGCGATCCTGCGCAACTTCACGCTGACGCAGTAGGGCGCAGGCCGGTTCAGCGGTCCTCCGTCACCGACGTCGCGACGCCGTCGGCGATGACGACCTTGGCGGAGACGCCCTTCTTGGCGGCGGTCTCCAGCTGGTCGAGCGTGCAGGTGTACATCGACTCGGACATCGGGCTGCCGCAGATGGTGCCGGCGCCGCGGACGGCGGTGTCGTCGGAGACGTAGAACGCCTGCTCGACGCCCTTCATGTCGGAGACGGTGTACTTGCCCGGCGCGAGATAGGCGACGTTGCCGAGCCATGTGCCGTTCACGCCTGTCGTGCCGGAACCGGTGCCGCTGTCCACGTCGTGGCGCTCGCGTACGACGGTGGCGATGCCGTTCTTCAGCGTGACGTCGGCGGTGACGGCGGCCTTCTTGACGGCCGTCTCCAGCTGGTCGAGGGTGCAGCGCGGGCGGGCCTCGGAGCGCGGGCTGCCGCACACCTTTCCGGCGCCGTAGACCGCGGTGTCGTCGGCGACGAAGAAGGCCTGGTCGCCCGTCCGGGAGGTGTGGACGACGTACTTGCCGGGGGCGAGGTAGCTGACCGTGCCGCCGGTGAAGGTGCCGTTGACGCCCTTGTGGGTGTTCGACGTGCTCGACGCGTTCCGCGCGGTCGTGCCCGTCGAGCCCGTGTGCCCGGTGGCCCCGGAGGCCTTGGACGCCGAGTGGTGCCGGGAGCTGCCGGTGCTCTTGGATCCGTGGCCCGACGAGCTGCCGTGGGACGAGCCGCCGTGCGAGGAGCCGCTCTGACAAGCCGTCATCAGCAGGCCGGCCGTGATCGCGGCGGTGACGAGGGTGGCCTTGCGGAGGTGGCGGTTCATGGACGGGTTCCCTTCGAGGACGAGCACTGCGTTCACCGACTATGAGGTCTCGTCGGCTGTGCAGGTCACGCCCGTCCTCGCTTCACGACAACGCTGTCACACGCCTATGACAGAGCAACATCCGTGCTGTGAACGACTCACACCGGCACGTGCACCGTCTTCACCCGGCTCGCCACCAGGCGCTCGCGCTCGCGCCGGGCGACCCGTCGGCGCAGCCGCAGGATCTGGCTGATGCCGAGCGCCTGGAGCACGAACACCGCGGAGAAGGCGATCGAGTAGTTGTCGCCGGTGGCGTCGAGCAGCACGCCGATCGCGAACAGGGTGGTCATCGAGGCGACGAAGCCGCCCATGTTGGTGATGCCGGAGGCCGTCCCCTGCCGCTCGGCCGGGTTGGCGGGCCGGGCGAAGTCGAAGCCGATCATCGACGCCGGGCCGCAGGCGCCGAGCACCGTGCACAGCACGACCAGCAGCCACATCGGTGCCCTGTCGGCCGGGTAGGCGATCGTCGCCGCCCACAGCGTCGCCGTCGCCGCCACGGTGCCGAGCGCCAGCGGCAGCCGCGCCGCGTGGTGCCGGGCGACGACCTGGCCGTAGACCAGGCCCACGACCATGTTCGACAGGACGACCAGGGTCAGCAGTTCGCCCGCCGTGGCCCGGGACAGGCCCTGGGCCTGGACCAGGAACGGCATGCCCCACAGCAGCAGGAACACCATCGCCGGGAACTGGGTCGTGAAGTGCACCCACAGCCCGAGCCGGGTCCCGGGCTCGCGCCAGGAGGCCGCTATCTGCCGGCGCACATAGGCCGCGCCCTGGTGCGCGAGCGGCTGCGGCTCGTGCCCCTCGGGATGGTCCTTGAGGAAGAGCAGCAGCAGGACGAGGACGACGACTCCGGCCAGCGCGCTGCCCGCGAAGGCCGCGGTCCAGCCGACGCCGTGCAGGAGACGGGACAGGACGAGCGTGGAGACGAGGTTGCCCGCCATGCCGACGAGGCCCGCGAGCTGCGCGACCATCGGCCCGCGCCGGGCCGGGAACCAGCGGGTGCCGAGCCGCAGCACGCTGATGAAGGTCAGCGCGTCGCCGCAGCCGAGCAGGGCGCGGGAGGCGAGGGCGGTGCCGTAGGAGGGGGAGAAGGCGAAGCCCAGCTGGCCCGCCGTGAACAGCACCACGCCTATGGTCAGCACCTTCTTGGTGCCGAGCCGGTCCACCAGCAGGCCGACGGGTATCTGCATGCCGGCGTAGACCAGCAGCTGCAGGATCGAGAAGGTCGACAGGGCCGAGGCGTTCACATGGAAGCGGTCGGCGGCGTCGAGGCCCGCGACCCCGAGGGACGTACGGAAGATGACGGCGACGAAGTAGACGGAGACGCCGATGCTCCACACGGCGATCGCGCGGCGGCCGCCCGGCGGGTCTCCCGGAAGGGTGAGCGAGGACGAGGAGGAGGGGGAGCTCATCGGACCTCACCCCGGGCCAGGTGCGAGAACCAGCTGACGTGGCGGTGGACGACGCCGACGGCCGCCTCCTCGTCGCCCGAGCGCAGCGCCTGAAGCAGCTCCGCGTGCTCGGCGAGGGTCTTGGCGACCCGGTCGGGGTGGGAGTGCAGCACGGCGACGCCCATCCGCAGCTGGCGGTCGCGCAGCTGGTCGTAGAGCCGGGAGAGGATCTCGTTGCCGCCGCTGCGGACGATCTCGGCGTGGAAGCAGCGGTCGGTCACGGCGGCCGCGGCGAGGTCGCCCGCGGCGACCTGCTCGTGCTGCTTCGCGAGCAGCGCTTCGAGGCGCTCCACGAGCCCGGCGGGCGCGGGCACGGCCTTGCGCGCCGCGTGCTCCTCGACCAGCAGCCTGGTCTCCACCACGTCCGCGATCTCCTGCGCGGACACGGGCAGGACCAGGGCGCCCTTCTTGGGGTAGAGCTTGATCAGCCCCTCCACCTCCAGGCGCAGCAGCGCCTCGCGCACCGGGGTGCGGGAGACTCCCACGGCCTCGGCGAGCTCGCCCTCGGTCAGCAGGGTCCCGCCCTCGTAGCGGCGCTCCAGGACCGACTGCTTGACGTGGGCGTAGACCCGGTCGGCGGCTGGTGGTTGCTTGCTGGTCACGGTCCCGGAGCTGGTCATGAGGACAGCATAGATACAACACGTACGCATCAAGGAGCCCGTCCATCATGCGGACGGTTCATCACAAGGAGGTAGGTGCCTCAGCGACGGCACAACCTTCTGTGCTACTTACGTGTCACACACCTGCGGCCCTCCTTTCTTTCCCCTCCAACTCGGCCGCGCATCAGGGGTATTCGACGTAATCGGGGTATTTCAAGTTGATTACTGCCATCAACGGCATGACGGGCAGGCGGCTTCGCAGAGCCGCCGCGGTCAGCGTCACCGCAGGCGCCGTGCTCGCGACCGGAGCACTGGCCGCCGTACCCGCTCAGGCGGCCTCCGCGCCGTCCATCGTGGCCAAGGGCGGCTACGTGATGAACAATTCCAACGCCAAGACGCTCTACACCAAGGCCGCGGACACCAAGCGCTCCACCGGTTCCACCACCAAGATCATGACCGCGAAGGTCGTGCTGGCGCAGTCGCACCTGAACCTCGACTCCAAGGTGACGATCCAGAAGGCGTACAGCGACTACGTCGTCTCCCACAACGCCTCGCAGGCGCATCTGATCGTCGGTGACAAGGTGACGGTCCGCCAGCTGCTGTACGGCCTGATGCTGCCGTCCGGCTGCGACGCGGCCTACGCGCTCGCCGACAAGTTCGGTTCCGGCTCGACGCGGGCCAAGCGGGTGTCCAACTTCATCGGCAAGATGAACACCGCCGCCAAGAGCCTGGGCCTGACGCACACCCACTTCGACTCCTTCGACGGCATAGGGAATGGCTCGAACTACTCAACCCCCCGTGACCTGACGAAGATCGCCAGCAGTGCGATGAAGAACTCCACGTTCCGCACGCTGGTGAAGACGAAGAAGTACACCGCGAAGACCATCACCAAGACGGGCAGCACCCGCACGATGGCCGCGTGGACCAACACCAACGGCCTGCTCAGCAGCTACAGCGGCACGATCGGCGTGAAGACGGGCTCCGGCCCCGAGGCCAAGTACTGCCTGGTCTTCGCCGCCACCCGCGGCGGCAAGACGGTCATCGGCACCGTGCTCGCCTCCTCCTCCATCGCCCAGCGCGAGTCGGACGCGAAGAAGCTCATGAGCTACGGCTTCACCAAGATCTGACCCGGGCAGCCGGCAGCACGCGAAAGGGCCCGTCGCTTGTCGCGACGGGCCCATTGCGTTGCACGGCCGGCCCGGCAGGACCGGGCCGGACTCTCACGCCCAGCTGATCAGCCGCTTCGGCTGCTCCAGGATCGCCGCCACGTCCGCGAGGACCTTGGAGCCCAGCTCGCCGTCGACCAGACGGTGGTCGAAGGACAGGGCCAGCGTGGTGACCTGACGCGGCTTCACCTTGCCCTTGTGCACCCACGGCTGGAGCTTGATCGCGCCGACCGCGAGGATCGCGGACTCGCCGGGGTTGAGGATGGGCGTTCCCGTGTCGACGCCGAAGACGCCGACGTTGGTGATGGTCACCGTGCCGCCCTGCATCGCGCCCGGGGAGGTCTTGCCCTCGCGGGCCGTGGACACCAGCTCGCCCAGGGACTCGGCCAGTTGCGGCAGGGTCTTGGCATGCGCGTCCTTGATGTTCGGGACGATCAGGCCGCGCGGGGTGGCCGCCGCGATGCCGAGGTTGACGTAGTGCTTGACCACGATCTCCTGGGCGGCCTCGTCCCACGAGGCGTTGATCTCCGGGTTGCGCTTGAGAGCGACCAGCAGGGCCTTGGCGATCAGCAGCAGCGGGTTCACCCGCAGGCCCGCGAACTCCTTGTCCTGCTTGAGCTCCTCGACCAGCTTCATCGTGCGCGTCACGTCCACCGTCACGAACTCCGTGACGTGCGGCGCGGTGAACGCCGAGCCGACCATCGCCTGCGCGGTCGCCCTGCGGACCCCCTTGATGGGGATACGGGTCTCACGCGCCGCGTCGTACGCCGCCACGGGGGCCGGGGCGGACACGGGCGCGGCGGGCGCCGCCACGGGCGCTTCCGGTGCCGGGGCAGGCGCGAGGGCGGCATGGACGTCCTCACGCGTGATGATGCCGTCCGGGCCCGACGGGACGACCGTCGCCAGATCGACGCCCAGGTCCTTCGCCAGCTTGCGCACCGGCGGCTTGGCGAGCGGGCGCTGCCCGGTCGTCGTCGCCACCGGCTCGGCCACGGGCGCCGGTCCATGGCCGTTCAGCTCGGTCTGGATCGCCGTCGAGGCCTGCGCGGCCTCCGTGTCGGCGCCCTTGCGCGGGCGGCGCTTGGTGGAGGACTCCGCCACGCCGTAACCCACCAGGACCGGCTGGCGGCCCGAGCCCTGCGGCTTGCTCTCCTCGGCCGGTGCGGCGGGCGCGGCGGCCGGGGCTGCCGGCTCGGCCGGAGCCTCGGGGGCCGCGGCGCCTCCCGAGACGTCCACCGCGATGATCGACGTGCCCACGTCCACCGTGGCGCCCTCCGGGAAGTGCAGGTCACGGACCACGCCGTCGTACGGGATGGGCAGTTCCACCGCCGCCTTCGCCGTCTCGACCTCGCACACCACCTGGCCGTCGGTGACCGTGTCGCCCGGCTGGACGTACCACTTGAGGATCTCGGCCTCGGTGAGTCCCTCGCCCACGTCCGGCATCTTGAACTCGCGTACGGAAGCTTCCGTCATCGTCGTCACGACCCTCTCCTCAGTACGCCAGGGCACGGTCGACGGCGTCGAGCACCCGGTCCAGGCCCGGCAGATACTCCTCCTCCAGGCGGGCCGGCGGGTACGGGGCGTGGTAGCCGCCGACCCTGAGGACCGGAGCCTCCAGGTGGTAGAAGCAGCGCTCCGTGATCCGGGCGGCGATCTCCGCGCCCGAGCCGAAGAACACCGGCGCCTCGTGGACGACGACCAGGCGGCCCGTCCTCTCCACGGAGGCCTGGATCGAGTCGAAGTCCAGCGGGGAGACCGAGCGCAGGTCCAGCACCTCCAGGGACTTGCCCTCCTCGGCGGCCGCGTCGGCCACCTCACGGCAGAGCTTCACCATCGGGCCGTAGGCGGCCAGCGTGAGGTCGGTGCCGGGGCGCACGATCTGCGCCTTGTGCAGCGGTCCCGGGATGGCCTCGGTGTTGACCTCGGCCTTGTCCCAGTAGCGCCGCTTGGGCTCGAAGAAGATCACCGGGTCGTCGCTCTGGATGGCCTGCTGCATCATCCAGTACGCGTCCGAGGCGTTCGAGGGCGAGACCACCTTCAGGCCCGCGACATGCGCGAACAGGGCCTCCGGCGACTCGGAGTGGTGCTCCACGGCGCCGATGCCGCCGCCGTAGGGAATGCGCACGACGACCGGGAGCTTGACCTTGCCCAGGGAGCGCGCGTGCATCTTGGCGAGCTGGGTGACGATCTGGTCGTACGCCGGGAAGACGAAGCCGTCGAACTGGATCTCCACGACCGGGCGGTAGCCCCGCAGGGCCAGACCGATCGCGGTGCCCACGATGCCGGACTCGGCCAGCGGGGTGTCGATGACCCTGCTCTCGCCGAAGTCCTTCTGCAGGCCGTCCGTCACCCGGAAGACACCGCCGAGCTTGCCGACGTCCTCGCCCATGACCAGGACCTTGGGGTCGGTCTCCAGGGCGCGGCGCAGCGATTCGTTGACCGCCTTGGCCAGAGCCATGGTCCTGACTGTCACAGCCTCCGCCATCTCAGTGACCCCCCTCGTCTGCGAACGACGCCTGGTAGGCGGCGAACTGGGCTCGCTCCTCGTCGACGAGCGCATGCCCGTCCGCGTACGCGTTCTCGAAGATGGCGAAGCGGTCCGGGTCCGGCATGGCGCGGACCGCCTCACGCACTCGCTTGCCCAACGCTTCGCTCTCCGCTTCGAGTTCCGCGAAGAATCCCTCGTCCGCGTGGTTTGCGGCCTCCAGGTACCGGCGAAGGCGCAGGATCGGGTCCTTCGCCTCCCAGGACTCGCGCTCCTCGTCGGCCCGGTACTTCGTCGGGTCGTCGGAGGTGGTGTGCGCGCCCATGCGGTAGGTGAACGCCTCCACGAGGGTCGGGCCCTCGCCGCTGCGCGCCCGCTCCAGCGCCCACCGGGTGACCGCGAGACAGGCGAGCACGTCGTTGCCGTCCACCCGCACGCCCGGGAAGCCGTAGCCCTGCGCGCGCTGGTAGAGCGGCACGCGGGTCTGCTTCTCGGTCGGCTCGGAGATCGCCCACTGGTTGTTCTGGCAGAAGAACACCACCGGGGCGTTGTAGACCGCGGAGAAGGTGAAGGACTCCGCGACGTCGCCCTGGCTGGAGGCGCCGTCGCCGAAGTAGGCGATCACCGCGCTGTCCGCGCCGTCCTTGGCCACGCCCATCGCATAGCCCGTGGCGTGCAGCGTCTGAGAGCCGATGACGATGGTGTACAGGTGGAAGTTGTTGCTGTTGGGGTCCCAGCCGCCGTTGTTCACGCCGCGGAACATGCCCAGCAGATTGGTCGGGTCGACCCCGCGGCACCAGGCGACGCCGTGCTCGCGGTAGGTCGGGAAGACGTAGTCGTCCTCGCGGGTGGCCCGCCCGGAGCCGATCTGGGCGGCCTCCTGGCCGAGCAGCGAGGCCCACAGGCCCAGCTCGCCCTGGCGCTGCAGGGAGGTGGCCTCGGCGTCGAAGCGGCGGGTGAGCACCATGTCGCGGTACAGGCCGCGGAGCTCATCGGGGGTGATGCCGGCGACGTACTGGTCGTACTCGGCGTTCTTGAGCCGCTCGCCCTCGGGCGTCAGCAGCTGTACGAGCTCGGGGTCGGTGCCAGGCGCGTTCTTTGCGGTCGTGCGCTTGCCGGCCGTGCTCTTGGTTCCGGCGCTGCGTCGCGGTTTGCGCGCGGCAGTGCTCTCCACGGTCACGTGTGCTCCTCCGTCGGTCCGGCTACCCGGGTTCGCCGGGTGCCAGTGCGGCTCACCTGACTCCCGCGGGTGCACAGGGTGGGTGCGTCCGTTCGGGAACAGGCGTGACAGGTGCCCCGGCGAGCGCCCTGCAGAAGGCACGTTACCCAGTGCTCCACATTTCTGTGAAACCCCTCCTGACCTGCGATTTTGCTTGGATTTCCAAGTAAATCGCGAAAGCTCGGAAGGTTTCCTGGTCACAGCCTTGCAGGGGGCCGGAACAACGGCACGTTATCCCGGTGACCCAGTTCACGGGAAGACTTCACTTCGAGCGGGAACGCCATTTCGAGCACATGCCGTGACCGAATGCGACTGCCTGTGACAACGCCCAGCTCACAGCCCTGGATCGTGCCCTACCATCTGGCGCGTGCCGCGCTCCTCCGTACCACCGCTCGTGCCACACGCGCCCCCACTGGGCGCCCTGCTGCGCCAGTACGGCGCCGGTTCCGCCGTCGCCTGCGAGCCCGTCGACCAGGGTCTGCTCAACCGCGGCTACCGCCTGTGCACCACCCGCGGCCGCTACTTCCTCAAGCACCACTTCGACCCGGAGACCGCCGACCCGGCCGCGATCGCCCGCCAGCACCGGGCCACCCAGCGCCTGGCCGATCTGGGCGTCCCGGTGGCGCCCCCGCTGCCCGCGCGGGACGGGCGCACGGTCGCCGTCGTCGGCGGACACGCCTACGCGCTGCACCCCTGGATCGACGGACGGCACCGGCACGGCGGACAGCTCACGACCGGACAGTGCGACCGGCTGGGGGCGCTGCTGGGAGTGGTGCACGCGAGCCTGGAGCGGGTGATGCCGGCACACGCGCGTGCCCGTACCGAGCCGGTGGCCGCCGACGCCGCCGACACCTTCGCCCTCATCGACGACCTGCTCGGCCGGGTACGCCGCCACCGCCCCGCCGACTCGTTCGACGAACTCGCCCGCCACCGCCTGCTGGAACGCCGCACCCTGCTGGAGCGGCACGCCGACAGCCGCCCGCCGTGCGGGAGTTCGGTGGGCTGGGTGCACGGCGACTTCCACCCCTTCAACCTGCTCTACAAGGGGGACGCGCCCGCCGCCATCGTCGACTGGGACCGCCTCGGCCTCGGCCCGCGCGCGGAGGAGGCGGTACGCGCCGCCGCGATCTTCTTCGTACGGCCCACCGGAACCCTCGACCTGCCCAAAGTGCGTGCGTACGCGCGCGCGTACCGGCGCACGGCCGGTGCCACGCCCTCCGAACTCGCGGCGGCCGTGCACCGCGTGTGGTGGGAACGCCTCAACGACTTCTGGATGCTGCGCTGGCACTACGAACGCGGCGACACCCGCGCCGACCCCCAGTTCCCGGCGGCCTCCGCCCTGGCGGTGTGGTGGACGCGGGAGTACGACACGGTGTGCGGGGCGTTCGTGGAGTGATTCGTCAGTGGACGAGACCCGCGGTCCCGCCGTCGTCGCCGCCACCCGTCGCCGGGTCCGACGGGTCCGCCGACTGGGTCGGCGTCTGGGTCGGTGTCTGGGTCGGCTCGTCGGTCGGCTCGTCCGTGGGCTCCTTGGTGGGCTCCTTCGTGGGCTCCTCGGACGGCGTGTACGACGGTGTGTACGAGGGTGTGTAGTCCCCCGAGCCGCCGCTCGTGGAGTTGTCGTCCGTGGAGCTGTTCGTCGAGTCGTCGCTCGGCTCCGAGCTGGGCGTCTCGGTGGTCGAGTCGTCCTTGGTGTGGTGCGTCGCGGTCGGCGACTTGGTGGGGTCCGTGCCCCCGCCCGAGCCGCCTCCGTTGTTCAGCGCGAGCGCGACACCCGCCGCGATGGCGATCACCGCGAGGACGGCGAGGATCCACAGCTTGCCGCGGCCGCCGCCCCTGTTCCCGTGGCCCTCGAAGCCGCCGTCGTCCCCGCCGCCGTAGCCCGCGGGCAGGACCTGCTGCGGGATCTGCGTCGTGCCGGAGGCGTGGCCGGGGTGCGGCAGCACCTGGGTGCCGGCGAAGCCCGCGGCCGGGGTGTGCCGGCCCTCGTGCACATCGACCGGGCCGGTGTTCCAGGTGCCGGTGTGGCCGCCCTGGTCGTAGAGCATCTGCAGCCCGTACTGGACGAGCCCGCGCATCTCCTCGGCCGTCTGGAAGCGGTCGTCCGGCTCCTTGGCGAGCGATCGCATGACGAGGCCGTCGAGCTCCGGCGGGGTGGCGTCGGAGACCTCCGACGGCGGCGCCGGGATGTCCTGGACGTGCTGGTAGACCACCGACAGCGGGGTCTCGCCGACGAACGGGGGCCTGAGCGCGAGGAGTTCGTAGAGCAGACAGCCCACCGCGTACAGGTCCGAGCGGTGGTCGACGGCCTTGCCGAGCGCCTGCTCCGGGGAGAGGTACTGCGGGGTGCCCATGACCATGCCGGTCTGCGTCATCGTCGTGGACGCGCCGTGCAGGGCGCGGGCGATGCCGAAGTCCATCACCTTGACCGCGCCGTTGTGCGTGATGATGACGTTGGCGGGCTTGATGTCGCGGTGCACGATGCCGTGCTGGTGCGAGTAGGCGAGCGCCTCCAGCACACCGGAGACGATGATCAGGGCCTGCTCGGGGCCCGGCGCCTCGGCGTTGAGCAGCAGGTCGCGGATGGTGCGGCCCTCGACGATCTCCATGACGATGTAGGGGACCGACTGGCCGCCGACGAAGTCCTCACCGGAGTCGTACACGGCGACGATGGCATGGTGGTTGAGGCCGGCCACCGACTGTGCCTCGCGGGTGAAACGGGCCTTGGAGACCGGGTCCTCGGCGAGGTCGGCGCGCAGCAGCTTGACCGCGACGGTGCGTCCGAGACGCACGTCCTCGGCGGCGAACACCTCTGCCATGCCGCCCCGGCCGAGTCTGCGGGTCAGCCGGTACCGGCCGTCCCCGACAAGCCCGCCGTTACCCCACATCTCCGGCGCGTCTGACATACCGCCGCCAGTCGCCTCGGGGTCGGACGGGCCCTGAGCGCGCTGCTGCTGTGCCATCAGTCCTCGCCGTCGTTTCTGCCCGCGGTGCGCGCGGTGTTGTTACGGTCTCCGTCGGCCACGCTACAGCCTCAACGCAAGCCGCCGTTCCGAGAAGGGGACCGGAACCGGCTGAGGACGGACCGGCCATCAAACCCTCCGACAAGGGTCCCGTGCAAATTCTGTGTACCGCACGTACAACGTCTGTAACGCTCGCGCGACGCTTCTTTCGCGTACGGTCACGGATCGGGCACTGAACTTGACGTGTCAGTGCCCTGGGGCAGACTTGGCCGGGAATAGCACTTTGGATCAATGACAGTCAACGGCGCCTGAAGGCCCACGGGGGAAGCGGAACATGAGCCAGGACGGCGCACAGGGCCGGTACACGGGGCGGGCGTTGGCCGGTGGCCGCTATCAGCTGCGCGACCTGCTCGGTGAGGGCGGCATGGCCTCGGTGCATCTCGCCTACGACAGCGTGCTCGACCGCCAGGTCGCGATCAAGACGCTCCACACCGACCTGGGGCGCGAACAGGCCTTCCGCGAGCGCTTCCGCCGCGAGGCCCAGGCCGTGGCCAAGCTCACGCACACCAACATCGTCTCCGTCTTCGACACCGGCGAGGACACCCTCGACGGCATGACGACTCCGTACATCGTCATGGAGTACATCGAGGGCCGCCCGCTGGGCTCGGTGCTCGACGAGGACGTACGGCAGCTCGGCGCGATGCCCGCGGACAAGGCGCTGAAGATCACCGCCGATGTGCTCGCGGCGCTGGAGATCAGCCACGAGATGGGCCTGGTCCACCGCGACATCAAGCCGGGCAACGTCATGATGACCAAGCGCGGCGTGGTCAAGGTGATGGACTTCGGCATCGCGCGCGCCATGCAGTCGGGCGTGACGTCGATGACGCAGACCGGCATGGTCGTGGGCACCCCGCAGTACCTCTCGCCGGAGCAGGCGCTGGGGCGCGGTGTGGACGCCCGCTCCGACCTCTACTCGGTCGGCATCATGCTCTTCCAACTGGTCACCGGGCGGCTGCCGTTCGATGCGGACTCACCGCTCGCGATCGCCTACGCGCATGTGCAGGAGGAGCCGGTCGCCCCGTCGTCGATCAACCGGGCGCTGCCGCCCGCGGTGGACGCCCTGGTCGCCCGCGCGCTGAAGAAGAACCCGAACGAGCGCTTCCCGAACTCCGAGTCCATGCGCGACGAGTGCCTGCGCGTGGCCGCCTCCTTCAACGCCACCCCGCCGAGCATCGTGCCGGGCGCGCCCGCCCAGGCCGGTTCCGGCGTCGGCTCCGCGGTCTTCCCGCCGGTCGACCAGTCGACCCCGGCACCGACGGGCCCCGTCCAGACGCCGTACCAGCCGACCCCGAACCCGTACGGCACCCCGGCGCCGCCGTCGCAGCCGGCCTCCCCGGCGTACGGCTACCCGCAGCAGGGCGGCTACCAGCCGACGCCGTCCCCGTACGGCCAGCCCTCCACCCCGCCGCCGTACAACATCACGCCCCAGGCCGCCGCGCCCCCCGCGGGCGGCGGCGGCAAGAACAACAGGCCGGTGATCATCGGCTCGATCGTCGTCTCGATCATCGCGGTCGGCGGCCTGATCGCGGCGCTGCTGCTGAACAGCGGCGGCGGTGACGACGAGGGCAAGGGCGGCGGCGGCAGCGCGAGCGCCTCGGCGACCAAGGCGGCGGGCTACCGCGGCCCGGACACCACGAAGAAGATCGAGTCGACCGAGTGCACGGAGCCACAGGAGTCGTACAACGACCCCCACAAGATCAAGCTCCCCGACTTCCGCTTCAAGTACATCGGTTCGGTCAAGGAGTGCCTGCAGGCCGCCGGCTGGGAGCTGAAGATCAAGCCGGTCGACGAGAACACCTACGGCCAGGGCGCGGTCATCGACCAGTTCCCGTCCGCCGACACGGACGTCGACCCGAAGAAGATGCCCGAGATCGAGCTCAGCGTCTCCTCGGGCAACCCGCCGTCCTGACCCGCGCGACGGACAGGTGAAGGGCCCGGCGGCTTCTCGGCCGCCGGGCCCTTTCTTACGGGTTCTTACGGGTTCTTACGGGTTCTTACGGGTTCTTACGGATTCGGCTCGTTACAGGTCCGCCTACAGGTACGGTCCGCCCGAGCGGCCGCCCGCCTGGCGGTCCTCGGTGCCGTCGGGGGCCACGCCCGGCGGCAGCGCGCGCCGCATCTGCTCCAGCTGGGCCCGCGCGGCCATCTGCTGGGCGAACAGCGTGGTCTGGATGCCGTGGAAGAGCCCCTCCAGCCAGCCCACCAACTGTGCCTGCGCGATGCGCAGTTCGGCATCGGAGGGAGTGCCGTCGTCCGTGAAGGGCAGGGAGAGCCGCTCCAGCTCCTCCACCAGCTCCGGCGCAAGACCGTCCTCCAGCTCCTTCACCGAGCTGCGGTGGATCTCCTTGAGCCGGGCCCGGCTCGCCTCGTCCAGGGGAGCCACGCGCACCTCTTCGAGGAGCTGTTTGATCATGCTGCCGATCCGCATCACCTTGGCCGGCTGCTCGACCTGTTCCGTCACCGGAATCTCGCGGGAGTCCTCGTCTGTACCGCCGCCAATCGCCATGCCGTCCTGGCCCACGACCAGGATCTGGGGGTTCTCCGGCGACCTGTCGTTCCTCGGCATCTCCATGCCGCCATTCTCTCGCACCCGTGCATCTCATCACCGTGGTGCCCCCGGTGAAGGGTGATCCACCGTTTACGGTGCGGTGTTTTCCGTCAGGGCGCGGTGTCCACCGTCCGCAGCAGCCGGGCTTCGGACTTTTGGCGGTGTCCGGAGTGCCGGAAGTGCGCCCCGGTGTGAGCCTTGATACGTGACTCCATGGCTGCGTGCTTTGCAGGGGGCCGGACTGGTGGTGGGGGTGGGGGCGAGCGTGCTCGTGCTGCCCTGCGGGGGTGCGGTGGCGAACGCGTCGTACCGGGGCGTCGCGTCGTACGCGCCCGTGGCGGTGATCGCCGGTCCCCCTGCGCGTGCGCCGGGGCCGACGCACGGGGCCGGGGCCGGATCGAGGGGGCAGGCCGGGCAGGCCGGGCACACCGGGCACGCCGGTCAGACCGGTTCCCGGGACGAGAACGGCTCCGGGGACGAGAACGGTTCCGGGGATGAGAACAGCTCCGGCAACGAGACCGGCTCCGGGCATGCGGCGGGTTCGGGGGACGAAGCCTGGCCGGGGGACGAGAACGGTTCGGGGCGCGAGGCGGGCTCCGGGGAGGATGCGGGGGAGAAGCCCCACGCCGGACGTACGCCCAGTGCCCGCACCCCGGGGGCCGGGCACCGTTCCGCCTCCCCCACCGGCTCCCCGAAACCCCCACGGGCCGGGAGCGTCGCGGGCGAGGGGCGGGAGCGGCCCGGGCGGCAGGAGACGCCGTCGGCGGACGAGACGGCCGGCGACTCCTCGGACCAGGGGGAGGACGAGAGCGAGGACACGACCTACCCGCAAGGGTCGGACCCGGGTGACGAGACTGCCGGGGACGCCACCGCCTCGCCGCCCGACGAGGCGGGCCTGGCGCCCTCCGGGCCCGCGCAGGCCCCGGCTCGGCAGGCCGCCTCGCAGGCCGGGAGCCCCGCCGAGCCCGTACTGAAGATCCTGCCGCTGGGCAGCGGACTGGTCCTGATCGGGCTCGGTCTGGGACTCGCCTTCATCGGCCTGCGGATGCGGCGGGCCTAGACACGCGGTCGGTGGCCCGCGGGCGCGCGTGTCAGGGCACGACCAGCAGCACCTTGCCCACGTGCCCGCTCTCCTCCACGACCCGGTGCGCCGCGGCCGCGTCACTCATCGGGATCTCGCGGTCGACGACCGGACGGACATGGCCGCCGTCGATCAGGGGCCACACGTGCTCGCGTACGGCCGCGACGATCGCCGCCTTCTCGCCGAGCGGGCGCGCCCGGAGCGAGGTCGCGCTGATCGCGGCCCGCTTGTTCAGAAGCGTGGCGAGGTTCAGCTCGCCCTTGATGCCGCCCTGCATGCCGATGACGGCGAGGCGGCCGCTGACGGCGAGGGCCCGCAGATTGCGGTCCAGGTACTTGGCGCCCATGTTGTCGAGGATGACGTCGGCGCCCGCCCCGTCGCTGGCCTTCTTGACCTCCTCGACGAAGTCCTGCTCCCTGTAGTTGATCAGGATGTCCGCGCCCAGCGCGGCGCACCGCTCCAGCTTCTCCCGGGTGCCCGCCGTGACCGCGACCTTGGCGCCGACGGCCTTGGCCAGCTGGATCGCCATGGTGCCGATGCCGCTGGAGCCGCCGTGCACGAGCAGCGTCTCGCCGGGGCGCAGCTGGGCGATCATGAAGACGTTCGACCAGACGGTGCAGACCACTTCGGGCAGTGCCGCGGCCTGCTTGAGGTCGAGGCCCTTCGGTACGGGCAGCAGCTGACCGGCCGGGACGGCGACCTTCTCGGCGTAGCCGCCGCCCGCGAGCAGCGCGCACACCTCGTCGCCGACCGCCCAGCCGGAGACGCCGGCGCCGACCGCGGCGATCCTGCCGGAGCACTCCAGGCCGGGGTAGGGGGACGAGCCCGGCGGCGGGTCGTAGAAACCCTGCCGCTGCAGGATGTCGGCGCGGTTGACGGCCCCGGCCACCACCTCGACCAGCACCTCGCCGTCACCGGCCACCGGATCGGGGACCTCGTCCCACACCAGCGCCTCGGGCCCACCAGGTTCGGGAATCGTGATCGCATGCATGAGGGGGACGCTACCCCTCGTCGACCCGCCGACTCCGGCTGCGTACCCGCGAGGCATCACGCGCCCAGTGCGCGTGCAGTGGGACCCGGACCGGTCGATCCATCCGGAACCGCAGCCATGGCGAGCCGCCGTACTCGAGGTCCATCGGCCTCCGAGCCACTCTTGCGTTCACATTCCAACGGGCTTGGCCGTACTTGTGGCATGACATCTGCACTAGAGCTGCGCAGCCTCCATCGCCTGACGATGTCTGACGGCTCTCAATCGGCCGGTATTAATTGAACGGCAAAGTATTCTGCTTACTCCATCACGAGATCCGTGACATAAGCAGCAACTCCTTACGCGTAGGCAAGCTCAAGTCTCGCTCAGATAGTCCGAGTTTCCTTGACGATCACCCCGGCATTCCGTGATTGTTCTGTCCATGACGCTCCCGGAGGGGGCGAACGGGAGGGAATCATGAGTGCCAAATTGTCTCGCGCGTGCACAGCAGCTGCGCTGACCGCTTTTCTCGTTGTAGGAGCCGGAGGAGTTGGACCCGCCTTTGCGGAAGACTCTCCGGCGCCGGTCAATGCCGACCAGGACGGAAACCCGATCCCGCAGGCGCCGGCCGATGCCGACGTCACGGTGAACTCGGACGGGAGCTCGATGCACCCGGACGGCTGCCCGCCCGACCCGGGCTTCCGCTTCCACAATGTCAAGAGCACGTTCGTCGGGGACAAGAGCAAGACCGTTTATGGACAGTCCGGCGTTACCCTCTCGGTTTCAGTGGCCAAGGGCCACACCTGGACCGGCACCATCAGCTACGCGGTGAAGCTGAGTGAGTCAATCCTCGTCAGTTCCGCCGAGGAGACCATCAGCGGCTCGATCTCCTACGCCAAGACCACCACCGTCACCCTGGGTGGGTCGTGGAAGGTTCCCGCGAGCAAGAGGGACGGATGGCTCGCCCTCGGCTCGAAGGGATATTCCTTCAAATGGGAACGGGGTTCGACGAACGGTGGCTGCAAGTGGATCGTCTCCAACCACGGGACCGCGAAGCTCCCGGCGCTCTCGCCCTACATCGCCCACTCCTGAGTTGAGGACGATCTGATGAAGCTTTCCGTGCTGGCCGTCGGCCTGTCGGCCCTGGCGCTTGTGTCGGCCTGTTCCGGCAGCACTCATCCCCGCGCGAACGCCACCCACGGGGCGACGACGGGGATCAGCGCGCCCCCCTCTCAGGTACAGACCCCGACGAACCCCGACCGCCTCCCCAATCCGATCCAGTCTTCGATCCCTGTCGGATCGAAGACGCTCTACACAGGGTCAGGTCACGGTGCGGGCAGTGTCAGGCTTCCCGCGTCAGCCGGGAAAGCCTCATCCGTCACGGCGATGTGGACATGCGCAGGCACTGCCAAGTTCAACATCACCGCCGCTGGAAAGCTCCTCGCCGGGTCTCAGTGTGGTGACGGGAGCGGCGTATTCACCGCGAAAGTACCGCACGCCAATATGCACGCATTGGTGTGGAAATTCTCAGCGCGCAATTCCGTGATCTGGCGGGTCGTTATCACCCAACCACCCGGGAACTAACTTCGGTCATTCGTGACGGTCCGCCGGATTCTTCGGCGGACCGTTTCGACTGTTCTTGTTGGTTGTCGGCTCGAGATGTTCGTCCGCTTGGCGGGCGATCGCGTCATGGCCCGGAAGTTTCACGTGAAACACACCCCGATTCCGGCGGACGCCCAGGGCAGGTCGAGGAGTTCGAGCTCCTGGCCGGGGCGGGCGCCGCCGGGTGGGACGACGGCGAGGGCGTCGGCCGCCGCGATGCCGCGCAGCATGGCCGGGCCGTTGTAGTGCACCGGCACGGCACGGTCCCCGCGCAGCACGACGGGGATGAGCCGGGTGTCGTACGGATGCCCGTGCGCCGCGTCCTGGACCGGGAGGGTGTACGGCTCCGGGGCGGGGCGGGCGGCGAGCGTGCGCAGCAGTGGTTCGGCGAGCGTGAGCAGCCCGGAGACGGCGGCCAGGGGATTGCCCGGCAGGCCGACCAGGTGCTGTCCGGCCTTGGTGCGGGCCAGCAGCATCGGGTGGCCGGGGCGCACCTTGACGCCGTCCACGAGGAGTTCGGCGCCGATGCGGCGCAGGGTGGGGTGGACGTGGTCGACGGGGCCGGAGGCCGTGCCGCCGGTGGTGACGATCAGGTCGGCGTCGGAGCCGGTGATGGCCTTGCGCAGGGCCTTCGCGTCGTCCCCGATCCGCCGTACGGAGGTGACCTCGCCGCCCAGCGCCCGCAGCCAGGGCGGCAGCATCGGGCCGAGGGCGTCCCTGATCAGGCCGTCGTGCGGGGTGCCCTCGGTGAGCAACTCGTCGCCCAGTACGAGGACATGGACGCGGGGGCGCGGAACGGCGGTGACGGTGTCGTAGCCGGCGGCCGCGGCGAGGCCGAGCACTGCGGGTGTCACGAGGACGCCGACGGGCAGGAGCTGGTCGCCGGAGCGGCACTCCTGGCCGCGGGGGCGGATGTCCTGGCCGTGGTGCATCTCGCGGGTGGCGTGCAGCCGACCCTTGTCGTCGGTACGGCCGTGCTCGGTGCGGATCACGGCGGTCGTGTCGGGCGGGATACGGGCGCCGGTGGCGATCCGGACGGCCTCCCCGTCGGTGAGCGCCTCCGGCTCGTCGTGCCCGGCGAGGACGCCCTCCTCCCGTACGTCCCAGGGGCCGGGTCCCGCGACCGCCCAGCCGTCCATCGCGGAGGTGTCGAAGGAGGGCAGGTCGGTGAGGGCGGTGAGGGGGGCGGCGAGGGTGAGGCCCAGAGAGGCGTCGAGGGGGACGGAGACGAGGTCGCGGCGGGCACCGGACCGGGCGGCGCGTGCGGCGATCTCCCGGGCCTCGGGCCAGGACGTGGCCCGGTGGTGGGCGTCGGGCTTGTGCGGTGCGCCGTGGCGGGCGTGGGCGCCGGGCGCGGCGGGCGCGGGTACGCCGTCGCCGGGAGCGACGCGGCCGTCGGGGTCGTTCACCAGGGCGAGCACCTCCTCGACGTCGAGGTCCTCGGCGTCCTCGCCGGTGCGGGCGGAGCGGGCGGTCATCCGGCGTCCGGGCCGGTGCCGGGGGCGTCGCCGGGCTTGTCGCCGGCGTCCTCCTCGGCCCAGCTCAGAGCGAGGGCCGAGACCTTGCGGGCGGCTTCGGCGACGGCTTCGGGGCTCCCTCCGGCCTGTGCGGCCGCGTAGCCGACGAGGAAGGTGGTCAGCGGTGCCGCGGGCCTGGCGACGGAGTGTGCGGCGTCGCGGGCGACGTCGAGCAGGGCACGGATGTCGACGTCGAGGTCGATGCCCAGCTCGTTCTTGGCTGCGGAAATCCATTCATCCAACACGTGCCCATGCTCCCTGATACGTGCCCTGGCGGAGGCGATGTCGTCCCAGGTGTCGCAGTCGAAGGATGCGACGGGGTCCTGGACGCGGGTGAGGTCGAGGGCCGCAATCAGCCGGCGCAGCGGCAGCCCGGTGAGACCGTCGTGCCCGGTGGACAGGGCGGCCAGTACGCGGCGCAGCGCGTCGGTGCGGTAGGCGGCCACAAGGGGCTGGTCGCGGCCGTCGGCGTCGGTGAGCAGGGCGCCGTCCGTGCCGCTCGCGCGCAGCGCGGTCAGCAGCCGCCGCACCGTCGCGGCCCCGAGGAACGGCAGATCGGCCGAGAGTACGACGAGTTCCTCGGCCGTGGTGTGGTGCAGCCCGGCGCCGAGCGCGGCGAGCGGTCCGCCGCCGGGCGGGTCCTCGCGGGCCCAGCGCACGGGCCGGGCGGTGGGCCGGGCGTCGGCGACGACGACGGTCGTGCGGGCGTCGGCGCAGGCGGTCAGCACCC
>NZ_JAFJSY010000036.1 GCF_019857225.1 Streptomyces plumbidurans | reverse complement strand
CCCGGGCCCGAGACGGGCGCCCGGCGCATCGTGCCCGTGCCGCGGACGCCGCGAGGGGCCCAGCCGCAGAAGGGCGCGCGGCCCGCGGCCGGAGGATTGAACGGCGGTCCGCCGGGCGGCAGTCCGATGGGCGGTGCTTCGGCGGACGGAGGATTGAACGGCGGCCTGCCGGGCGGCAGTTCGATGGGCGGTGCTTCGGCGGACGGGGGACCGAACGGCGGCCTGCCGGGCGGCGATCCGTTGAGTCCGAGTCCGTTGAACGGCAGCTCTTTGGGTGGTGGCCCGTTGGACGGCGATCCATTCAGTCCGAGCCCCATGAGCGGCGGCCCCTTGGGCCGCGGCCCGCTGGACGGCGATCCGTTGGGTGGCGGTCCGTCGAGCCGCAGTCCGGTGAGCGCTGGTCCGTTGGACGGCAGTCCCGGGAGTGGCGGTCCGGTGGGCGGCAGCCCGGCGGGCAGCGGCCCTCCCGCGCCGCTGCCCGTGCGTGGTTCCCACGGCGGACGGTTCAACCCGGCCGAGGCGCTGCCCGGCATCCGGCCCGACGAACGCGCCCGCGTGGCGGAGCACACCGCCACCCCGTCCGCGCCCCGCACCGGAACGGTCCGCGGCACCATGGGCAAGCCCCAACTGCCGCGCCGCCGCGCCCAGGAGCACATCGCGCCCCAGCTGCGGGACGGCCCGGCGCCGCGCCAGGACTCCGAACACGTCGCCGGACACGACCCGGGACTGATGGCCGCCTTCCAGCGAGGCATCGGCCTGGCCGAGGCCCAGCAGAACATGGAGCCCGAGCACACGGGGGCGGCCCACACCCCGCAGGACCCCACGACGGGGTCGGCGCACATGGAGCCCCAGCCCGGCGAGCGGCCGACGCGCATCGAACTGCACCCGCCCCTGGACCCGACCCGCACCGAGTCCACGCCCACGCCCACGTTCCCGGCCTCACCGCTCGACGCACGCCACACGGACGCCCAGCTCACGGACGCTCGCCACACGGACGCCCACCACATGGACGCCGGTGCCACGACCATGCCGCACCCCGTACATCACCCCGTAAACGGGACACCCGTAAACGGGACACCCGTGGACGTAACCCCCATGGACCCGGCCCACATAGCCGAGGCGCGCCCCGCGTCCGCGCGTGGCGTCGACCACCCCACCCGGCACGACGGGAGCGCGCCGGCCGGATGACCCCCTCCCGTCCCACCCCGACCGCTCCCGCAGACCTGCGTACCCCAAGGAGTCGATCCACCATGGCGAGCGAAGCGCCGACCGGCCATGTATCCGATCTCGACTGGCTGATGAGCGGCCTCGTGCAGCGCGTACCGCACACCACCAGTGCGGTACTCCTCTCCTGCGACGGGCTCGTGAAGTCGGTCCACGGCCTCGATGCGGACAGCGCCGACCACATGGCCGCGCTGGCCTCCGGCCTGTACTCCCTCGGCCGCAGCGCCGGGGTCCGGTTCGGCGACGGCGGGGAGGTCCGCCAGGTCGTCGTCGAACTCGACTCGACCCTGCTGTTCGTGACCACCGCGGGCTCCGGCACCTGTCTCGCGGTGCTGGCGGGCCGCGAGGCCGACGCGGCGGTGCTCGGCTACGAGATGGCCATGCTCGTCAAGAGCGTGCGCCCCTACCTGGTCACCGCGCCCCGTCAGCACGCCGTCGAACCCCCGGCGATGAGGCCTTGAGCGTGGCGACGGTCGGCGACGGGCCCTGGCTCGACGACGCGGCCGGTCGGCTGGTGCGCCCCTTCACGGTCAGCAACGGCCGCACCAGGCCCACCATCGCCCTCGACCTCCTGTCGCATGTGATGGCCACCGGGGCCACCCCCCTCGGCTATCTCGGTCCGGAGCACGCGCAGGTGCTCGACCTGTGCCGCGCGCCCGTCTCGATCGCCGAGGTGGCCGCTCATCTGAAGCTGCCGGCGGTGGTCACCAAGGTGCTGCTGTCGGACCTCGTCGACTGCGGGGCGCTCACCACCAAGCCCCCCGAGTTCCACCACAACCCGACTGACCGGGCCCTTCTGGAGGCAGTGCTCGATGGACTACGACGACAGCTCTGACCCCTTCCCCACCGCACTGAAGATCCTGGTCGCGGGAGGGTTCGGAGTAGGCAAGACGACCTTCGTGGGTGCGGTCAGCGAGATCGCGCCGCTCAGCACGGAAGAGTTGCTCACCACGGTCAGCGCCGCGACCGACAGCCTCGACGGGATCGAGAACAAGGTCGAGACGACCGTCGCCATGGACTTCGGCCGGATCACACTCGACCCGGAACATGTGCTGTATCTGTTCGGCACGCCCGGGCAGGAGCGGTTCTGGTTCATGTGGGACGAGCTCTCCGAGGGCGCCCTCGGAGCGGTCATCCTCGCCGACACGCGCCGCCTGGAGGAGTGCTTCGCGGCCGTCGACTTCTTCGAGCAGCGCGGCCTCGGCTTCATCGTCGCTATCAACGAGTTCGACGGCTCGTACCGCTACGACCCCGAGGAGGTCCGGGCCGCCATAGACCTGCCCCCGGAGATCCCGGTGGTGCGCTGCGACGCCCGGATCTCCAGCTCCGGCGTCCAGACCCTGCTCACCCTCGTCCGGCACCTCATCGAGTACGCCCCCGCGCATGCGCCGAGCCACGGCGCCCACATGTGATCCCCGCACACCGCCACGGAGCCCGTATATGCCTTGCGTCCACAGTGACGGAGCCCGCCCATGAGGTACGACCCGTCGCGTCCGGCCGGTCGGCTGCTGCTCACCCCCGAGGACAAGGAGGCCCCCGCCCGCGCCCGGCGGCTGAGCAGACTGGGCCTGGGCGAACACGCCGACCCGGCCCTGGACGAGTACGCGGACCGCCTCGCCGAAGTCACCCGGGCGCCCTACGCCATGGTCAACTTCATCGACGAGAACCGGCAGTTCTTCGCGGGCCTGCATCTGTCCGACGTACAGCCCCCGTTCGTGAAGCCGGACGGGACCACGCCCGTACTCGGCCGTGAGCTCGCCCGCGACCACGGCTTCTGTCCGCATGTGGTGGTCCGGCGCAAGGCCCTGGTCCTGGAGGACGTCTGCGACTATCCGCGGTTCGCGGGCAATCCGGTCGTCGACGAGTTCGGCATCCGCTCCTATCTGGGCGCGCCGCTGATCGACAGCACCGGCATGGTGCTCGGCACCGTGTGTGTCGTCGATGTGGAGCCGCGGCCCTGGGGCAGGCCCGGTCTGGAGACCATCAAGGCGTCGGCGGCGGAACTGGTCGCCCGGCTGGAGCGCCGCGAGGCGGACGGGCTGCCGGTGCTGTGAGACTGCCGCAACGCTGCTGGCCGACCGGTCTATACCTACGCTGGTGGCGTGGGACGTACCAGTGACGCGAAGGAGAAGATCCTCGCCGCCGCCCGTTCGCTGATCGAGGCGCGTGCCTACTCCGCGCTGGGCGTGGCCGAGATCTGCACGGTGGCCGGGGTGCCCAAGGGCAGCTTCTACCACTTCTTCGAGTCCAAGGAGTCTCTCGCGCTCGCCGTCGTGGACGAGCACTGGGCGGCCCAGGAGCGCGACTGGACCCGGGTGCTGGACGGGGACGCGGCCCCCCTGGACCGGCTGCGGCAGCTGTTCGAGCAGACCGAGGCCGCACAGCACACCGCCCAGCAGGGCTGCGGCACCGTCTCCGGCTGCCTGTTCGGCAACCTCACCTGACCCCGCTGTGGCAGAACTGCCGCGCACTGCTGGGCGCTACGGCCGCCTGACCAGGCAGCCCCGCCGGCACATTGCCCTAGTAGCCCCGCCACACGTTGTCGAACGCCGCGTCCTCGATCTGCTTGCGCTGGCGGACCGCCTCCAGTTCCATCACCGCGTCGCCCGCGACGGCCAGTACGGTCGTGACGGCGTCGTCGTCGAACTCCTGCTCGGCGGGTTCGTCGCGGACTCCGGCGGTGGCGGCGAGGGCCGCGAGGACGGGTTCGTGCTCCGCCCAGCGTTCCTGGGCGCGGCGCCGGGCCGGCGAGTCGACCAGTTCGGTGCGCCAGGTCTTCAGCGGCAGTCGGCGGCCCCGCTGCCGGGTCGTCAGGCCCACCCGCTCCAAGTCGTCCACATAGGCCGAGGCCAGCCCGCGGCCCCGGCGCCACAGCCAGTCCTCGACGGACTCGTACGGCTGCTCCCGGGAGAGCGCCGCGGCAGCCTCGTCGAGCAGGCGATCGCCGGTGGGGGCCTGGGCGTTGGGCAGGATGCGGTCGCCGTCCAGCACCAGCGCCTTGGCCTCGATGAGGTCGAAGATCTCGGCGGCGGCGAGCGTGAGCGAGAGGTCGCCCTGCTCCACCGGGCGGTCGGGCGCCGCGTCCAGGGCGACGATCGCGAGGTCCCGTGCGGTGTTCATGAGCGGCTCCACGTCAGTTGGCCGATTGCGGGGCGAGCGTTGGACCCGGTCCTACGCGGGCCGGGCGTCCTCGGTTGATTCTCGCTGGTGCAGCGGGTCTGTGTGTCGTACTACGACCATGTGGTGCGGGAACCCGATGCGCAGCACGGTAGCGGCCGCCGCCGCGGAGAGGACCACGAGGCGGCCAGGGCGAAAGTGATTGAACGAATGCGGCGCGGGCGTCGTCGTTC
>NZ_JAFJSY010000035.1 GCF_019857225.1 Streptomyces plumbidurans | reverse complement strand
ACGACCATGTGGTGCGGGAACCCGATGCGCAGCACGGTAGCGGCCGCCGCCGCGGAGAGGACCACGAGGCGGCCAGGGCGAAAGTGATTGAACGAATGCGGCGCGGGCGTCGTCGTTCGTCCTACGCGGGCCGGGCGTCCTCGGTTGATTCTCGCTGGTGCAGCGGGTTCGTGTGTCGTACTACGACCATGTGGTGCGGGAACTCGATCCGCAGCACGGCGGCGGCCCCGGCCGCAGCGAGGACCACGAGGGCGGCCAACAGCAGGGCCTGGTGGTAGCCGTGGTGCAGGAGAGGGGTGACCAGGAGGGGCCGAGGATCTGGCCGACTGAGTAGCCTGCCGTCAGTAGTGCGACCGAGCGGGGGAAGCGCAGGTGGGCGCCGGTGGCCAGGGCGAGGGTGCTGACTCCTAGGAAGGTCGCGCCGAACAGGATCGCCGAGACGAGGGCGGCTGCCGTGGCGTCGGTCAGGGCGGGGAGGGCGATGCCGGCCGACTGGATCAGCAGCGCGCTCAGGAGTAGGCCGGGGCGGGAGAAGCGGTGTCCGAGGCGGGCCCACAGCGCCGAGGAGGGTACGGCTGCCAGCCCTACGAGTACCCAGGCGCCGCTGCCGACCCAGCCGGGGGAGCCCTGTCCGACGGCCGCGACCAGGAAGGTGCCGGCGACGATGTAGCCGACGCCCTCCAGGGTGTAGCTGACGAAGAGCGCGCCGAACCAGCGGTGGGTGCGGGGGCCGGGGCTGCCGCCACGCCTCGCGGCGGTGGGCGCCCCCTCCGGACGTAGATTCCACGCGCCGCAGGCCAGCAGTGCCGCGAGTGCGGCCGACGCCCACCAGGGCGCCCGCCAGTCGGCGACGGACCGCAGGGCCAGGACCAGCAGGCCGGACAGGGCGATCCCGGCGCGCACCCCGCCGAACGCCCACCCGGACAGATGCGGCGGATGCTCCCGCAGATGGTGCAGGAGCGAGCCCGCCGCGACGACGAAGACCAGCGCGCTCGTCACCCCGGCCAGCAGCCGCAGCACACCCCACACCGCAGTGCTGTGGGTCAGCGGCATCGCGGCCGGCGTGGCCGTCAGCAGAAGCAGGGAGCCGCGCAGGACGGTCCGGGACCGGATCAGCGCGGGGCCCGTACGGTCCGTATCTCCGACGGCGCGATCACCGGTCCCGCCTTCTTCGACCACGTCCGCCGCTGCACGCGTCCCGTCGTCAACTCGCCCAAGGGACAGACCAGTCCGCTCCCGCCCGACCTGGTCCGCCGGGAGATCGTGGCGCCGAAGGTGTACTGGACCTGGTCCCTGGTGTGGCGCGAGAACGAGGAGCGCGCCGGGGTCCTCGCCGTCGTGGACGTCATGTGCGACGGGGTGGGCGACCTCGGGCTGCGGGAAGGGGACGTGTGGCTCCCGTCCGGCGACCCGCACGCGCTCCCGCGCTGATCCGCCGCCTCACTCACGTGCCTTGGGCAGTTCCACGGTGATGCGCAGCCCGCCGTTCGGGCGTGGGGTGAGCGTGAGGGTTCCGTCGTGCGCCTCGGTGATGGTCTTGACGATGGCCAGGCCGAGGCCGACGCCCGCGTGGTCGGTGTGGATGCGCTCGGTGCCGCGCCGGAAGGGTTCGGTGAGGGTCGCGACCAGGTCCGGTGGGAGCCGCTCGCCGGTGTTCTCGACGGTGAGGACGACGGACTTGGGGCCCGGGGCGGTGTGGATCCGGACGGAGCCCTGTTCCGGGACGTTGTGGACGATCGCGTTGTGCACGAGGTTCGTGGCGAGCTGCAGCAAGAGCGCGGGTGATCCGCTCGTGGGGGCGATGTCGCCGCTGGTGTCCAGCGTGACGCCGTGCTTCTCCGCGAGCGGATGGAGCGTCTCGGCCGCCTCCTCCGCGACGAGGGAGAGGTCGACACGTTCCCGGGTGAAGGACCGCCGGTTGGCGCGGCTGAGCAGGAGCAGGGCCTCGGTGAGGTCGATGGCCCGGGTGTTGACGGTGTGCAGCCGGTCGACGAGTTCGCCGGCGTCATGGTTCGGATCGGCGCGGGCGACGTCGATGAGCGTCTTCGAGATCGCCAGCGGCGTACGCAGCTCGTGCGAGGCGTTGGCGGCGAACCGCTGCTGTTCCGCCACGTGCGCTTCGAGCTGCGCGAGCATCGTGTCGAAGGCGTCGGCGAGTTCGCGGAACTCGTCCCTGCGGCCCGGCAGTCGGATGCGGTGGGACAGGGACCCTGCCGCGGCCGTACGCGTGGCGTGGGTGATCCGGTCCAGGGGCGCGAGCATGCGCCCGGCGAGGATCCAGCCCCCCAGCAGGCCGAACACCAGCAGGAACACCACGACCGCGGCCGCCGTCGGGGCGAAGCTCTGCACGAAGAGGGTGCCCGGAGTCACCCTCACCGCCCCCGACTCATTGGTCTCCAACCACCCCTGCCGCAGCATGAACACGCCCACGGCGACGAGCAGCAGAGCACCCGCGAGCATGAGGAACCCGGCGTAGCTGAGGGTGAGCTTGAGGCGGACGCTCAGCCCGGGCTGCCTATCCACGGTCCTGTCCTTCAACCCGGACTGCCTATCCACGGTCCCGCCCCTCGTGCCCGCCGCCCGGCCCGGCGTCGATGCGGTAGCCGACGCCCGGCACGGTCGCGATGACCCAGGGTTCGCCCAGCCGCTTGCGCAGGGCCGAGACCGTGATGCGTACGGCGTTGGTGAACGGATCGGCGTTGGCGTCCCACGCGCGTTCCAGCAGTTCCTCGGCGCTGACGACTCCGCCCTCGGCGGCGACCAGGACCTCCAGCACCGCGAACTGCTTCCTGGTCAACGCGACATAGCGGCCGTCGCGGTGGACCTCGCGGCGGAACGGGTCGAGGCGCAGGCCCGCGATCTCCCGCACCGGAGGCCTGCTGTGCCCGCGTCTGCGGTCCAGTGCACGGAGCCTGAGCACGAGTTCCTGGAGCTCGAAGGGCTTGGTGAGATAGTCGTCGGCGCCCAGTTCGAACCCGGAGGCCTTGTCGTCGAGCCGGTCGGCCGCGGTGAGCATGAGGATCGGCATACCGCTGCCGGAGGCGACGATGCGTTTGGCGATCTCGTCACCGGAGGGTCCGGGGATGTCGCGGTCGAGGACGGCGATGTCGTAGGAGTTGATGTCCAGCATTTCCAGCGCGGTGTCGCCGTCCCCCGCGATGTCGGCGGCGATCGCCTCCAGACGCAGGCCGTCCCGGATGGCTTCGGCGAGATACGGCTCGTCCTCGACAATCAGCACACGCATACTCCCCAGGCTACGAGCCCGCGCATTTGGTCGGCGTATCGAATTTTGCATACGCCCCGGCAACACCGCCGCGCCTTGACTGGTGACGCGACGGCGTGACCGCACGCATCCGTGCGCCCGCCACCCAGGACCCGAGGATGCAGCATTGACCAGCACTTTTCATACGGACGCCACCGCCGCCGACGGGCTTGAGGAGGGAGCCGCGAGCCGACCCTCAGGCTCATCCGCAGGCCGATCCGCAGGCCGACCGGCAGCCCGGCCCGCGGTCCTCCGCCGGGCGATCCGTGCCCTCCGCCGGCCGGGGCCCTGGAGACGCGGACCGGTGCTCACGGTGCTGGCGCTGCTGCTGGGCCTGCTCATGGGGCTGCACGCATGGATCCCGAACCGGACCGGAAACCTCGGCAGCCTGGTGGAGACCCTGCTGCCGTGGTTCGGCCTGTTCGTGCCGGTGCTGCTGGCCGGGGCGCTGTGGCGCCGCTCCGCCTCCGCGGTGGTCGCGCTGCTGCTGCCGGTCGTGGTGTGGCTGAACCTGTTCGGCGGGCTGCTCGGCGACCGCTCCCACCCCGGCGGAGACCTCACCGTGGTCAGCCAGAACGTCGACGCCGGCAACCCCGACCCGGCCGGTACAGCCCGCGACCTGGCCGCCCGCGGCGCGGACCTGCTGGCCCTGGAGGAGATCACCCCGCAGGCGTTGGGCACGTACGAGAAGGCACTGGCGAAGGCGTACCCGTACCACGCGGTGCAGGGCACGGTCGGGCTGTGGAGCAGGCTGCCGCTGTCGGACACCCGGCCGGTCTACGACGGCATGAACTACGGGCCGCTGGCGGCCACGAGGCCGGCCGAGGCGACACTGTCCTCGGCCCGCGCCATGCGCACGACGGTGGCCACGAAGCAGGGTCCGCTGGCGGTGTACGTGGCCCACCTCGGATCGGTACGGGTGACTCCCCGGACGGGCTTCTTGACGGCCCAGCGGAACAGGGGAGTGCAGGCGCTCGCCGAGGCCGTCGCCGCCGAGAAGAACGAGCGGGTGATGCTGCTCGGCGACCTGAACGGCTCGCTGGACGACCGCGCCTTCGACGGCCTCACCTCGGAGCTGCGCTCGGCCCAGGACGAGGCCGGGGACGGGTTCGGCTTCAGCTGGCCGGCGGCGTTCCCGGTGGCGCGGATCGACCAGATCCTGGTGCGGGGGGTGCGGCCGCAGAGTGCGCAGGTGCTGCCGTCCACCGGCAGCGACCACCGGCCGGTGGCGGCCTCGGTCAGCTGGTGATCACCGACGCCGCGCGCTTCTGATCCGCGCTGCGAGCCCGAGCCTCACAACAGGGAGGAAACCGGCATCGCCCCCGCCGACGACGCCGGCGTCCTCACCGTCCGGGGCGACATCGCCGACCCGGCCACCGCCGAGCGCGTGATCACCGCCGCCGTCACCTCGCTGACCAAGGGCGGCCTGCAGTCCGCGACCAAGTCCCTCGCGATCGTCCTCGGCTACCTGGACGTCGAGTTCTCGTTCACCGACCGGCCCGCACTGAACGTCAAGCTCTCGGTGCTGGCCACCCGGGTGGGGGACGATTGGCGGATCAGCCACTACCAGGTCTCCCGCCTCGGCCAGACCGGTCTCGCGAGCGGCCCGGGGCGCAAGGCCAAGGAGGGTCCACCATGACCGACCTGCGCCTCGGCGTCCTCGGCTACGGACTGCGCGGTTCCCTCGCCCGGGTCGCCCACCGGCCCGGCGAGGGGGCCCGCGTCACCGTCGTCGCGGACCACGACCCGGTGTGCCGTACACAGGCCGCCGAGCAGATCGACGGGGTGCGGACGGTCGACGACCACCGCAAGGTGATCGAGGACCCGGACGTCGACGCCGTACTGATCCTCACCCCGGACCACACCCACGCCGACCTCGCCTGCGCGGCCCTGCGCGCGGGCCGGCCCGTCTTCGTCGAGAAGCCCCTCGCGATCACCGTCGAGGACTGCGACCGCATCCTGCGCGTCGCCCGCGAGAGCGGCACCCGCCTCTACGTCGGCCACAACATGCGGCACATGCCGGTGATCCGCAAGATGCGCGAACTCGTCGCCCGCGGGGACATCGGCACCGTCAAGACGGTGTGGGTGCGCCACTTCGTCGGCCACGGCGGCGACTTCTACTTCAAGGACTGGCACGCCGAACGCCGGTACACCACAAGCCTGTTGTTGCAGAAGGGCGCCCACGACCTGGACGTGCTGCACTGGCTGGCCGACGGCTACACGAGCCGGGTGCAGGCCTTCGGCGACCTCATGGTCTACGGCGACAACCCGCACCGCCGCGCGCCCGGCGAGCCGAAGAGCGCCGAGTGGTACACGGAGGACGGCCACTGGCCGCCGCACACCCAGCGCGCCCTGAACCCGGTGATCGACGTCGAGGACGTGTCGATGGTCAACATGCGCCTGGACAACGGGGTGTTGGCCGCATACCAGCAGTGCCACTTCACCCCCGACTACTGGCGCAACTACACCGTCATCGGCGACGCGGGCCGCCTGGAGAACTTCGGCGACATACCCGGGGGAGCGGTACGGGTGTGGAACGCCCGGCGCTCCGGCTACCGGGCCGAACCCGACGCCGAGTACCAGGTGTCCGAACCGGTGGACGACACCGAGCACGGCGGCGCGGACCCGCTGATCATCGACGAGTTCCTGCGCTTCGTACGGGACGGCGGGCGCACCGACACCTCACCGGTGGCCGCACGGATGGCGGTGGCGGCCGGATACGGGGCGACCGTGTCGCTGCGTGCGGGAGGAGCCGTGGCGGACGTACCGCCCCTGGACGCGGACCTGGCCGCCTACTTCGAGCGGGGGCAGGTGTGAAGCTCCAGCGGGGGCAGGTGTGAAGCGGATCTGGGGCGCGGCTTAAGAAATCCTCGATGGACCCGGGGTGGTGCGGTGCGGCAGATTGCTGGGTGATTCCACCCCCCACCCCCGGATGCGGGCTGTTTCGGCATGCCCGCATCCGGACCCTCAAGCACAGGAGCCGTAGCGTGAAGGCGCTGGTCAAGGAGAAGGCGGAGCCGGGGCTGTGGCTCACGGACGTCCCGGAGCCCGCGGTCGGCCACGGCGACGTACTGATCAAGGTGCTGCGCACCGGCATCTGCGGCACCGACCTGCACATCCGGGCCTGGGACGGCTGGGCGCAGCAGACGATCAACGCCCCGCTGGTGGTCGGGCACGAGTTCGTCGGCGAGGTCGTGGAGACCGGCCGGGACGTCACGGACATCGCCGTCGGCGACCGGGTCAGCGGTGAGGGCCACCTCGTGTGCGGCAAGTGCCGCAACTGCCTCGCCGGGCGGCGCCACTTGTGCCGTTCCACGATCGGCCTCGGTGTCGGCCGGGACGGCGCCTTCGCGGAGTACGTCGCCCTGCCCGCGTCCAACGTGTGGGTGCACCGCGTGCCCGTGGATCTCGACGTGGCCGCGATCTTCGACCCGTTCGGCAACGCGGTGCACACCGCGCTGTCCTTCCCGCTGGTCGGCGAGGACGTGCTGATCACCGGCGCCGGGCCCATCGGCCTGATGGCCGCCGCCGTGGCCCGGCACGCGGGCGCCCGCCATGTCGTCGTCACCGACGTCAGCGAGGAGCGCCTGGAGCTGGCCCGCAAGATCGGCGTGAGCCTCGCCCTGAATGTGTCCCATGCCGAAATCGCCGACGGACAGCGGGAGTTGGGGCTGCGCGAGGGCTTCGACATCGGCCTGGAGATGTCCGGCCGCCCCGAGGCCATGCGCGACATGATCGCCAACATGACGCACGGCGGCCGTATCGCCATGCTCGGCCTGCCCGCCGCCGAGTTCCCGGTCGACTGGGCCCGGATCGTCACCTCGATGCTCACCATCAAGGGCATCTACGGCCGTGAGATGTTCGAGACCTGGTACGCCATGTCGGTGCTGCTGGAAGGCGGCCTCGACCTGTCGCCCGTGATCACCGGCCGTTACGGGTACGGCGACTTCGAGGCGGCGTTCGCCGACGCGGCGAGCGGCCGCGGCGGCAAGGTCATCCTCGACTGGACTGCGTAACTTCGGCTGGACTGCGTAACTTCCTCACAGCTTCAGGAGCTTCAGACATGTTCGACTCCGTGCGCGACGACCTGCGCGCCACCCTCGACGAGATCCGGGCCGCCGGTCTGCACAAGCCCGAGCGCGTGATCGGCACCCCGCAGTCCGCGACCGTGAACGTCACCGCGGGCGGCCGCCCCGGCGAGGTCCTCAACTTCTGCGCCAACAACTACCTCGGCCTCGCCGACCACCCCGAGGTCGTCGCTGCCGCGCACGAGGCACTGGACCGCTGGGGCTACGGCATGGCCTCGGTCCGCTTCATCTGCGGCACCCAGGAGGTGCACAAGGAGCTGGAGGCGCGCCTCTCCGCGTTCCTCGGCCAGGAGGACACGATCCTCTACTCCTCCTGCTTCGACGCCAACGGCGGCGTCTTCGAGACGCTGCTCGGCCCCGAGGACGCGGTCATCTCCGACGCCCTGAACCACGCGTCGATCATCGACGGCATCCGCCTGTCCAAGGCCCGCCGCTTCCGCTACGCCAACCGCGATCTGGCCGACCTGGAACAGCAGTTGAAGGACGCGTCGGGTGCCCGGCGCCGTTTGATCGTCACCGACGGCGTGTTCTCCATGGACGGATACGTCGCCCCCCTCGCCGAGATCTGCGACCTCGCCGACCGCTACGACGCCATGGTCATGGTCGACGACTCGCACGCCGTCGGCTTCGTCGGCCCCGGCGGGCGCGGCACCCCCGAGCTGTACGGCGTCATGGACCGCGTCGACATCATCACCGGCACTCTCGGCAAGGCCCTCGGCGGCGCCTCCGGCGGATACGTCGCCGCCCGCGCCGAGATCGTCGCCCTGCTCCGCCAGCGCTCGCGCCCGTACCTCTTCTCCAACACCCTCGCCCCGGTGATCGCCGCGGCCTCCCTGAAGGTCCTCGACCTCCTGGAATCGGCTGACGATCTGCGCGTCCGCCTGCGCGAGAACACCGCACTGTTCCGCCGCCGCATGGTGGAGGAGGGCTTCGAGATCCTGCCCGGCGACCACGCCATCGCACCCGTCATGATCGGCGACGCGACGGTCGCGGGCCGCATGGCGGAGCTGCTTCTGGAGCGCGGCGTCTACGTCATCGGCTTCTCCTACCCGGTGGTGCCGCAGGGCCAGGCGCGTATCCGCGTACAGCTGTCGGCCGCGCACTCGACGGAGGACGTGAACCGGGCAGTGGAGGCGTTCGTGGCGGCGCGGGCTGAGCTGCAGGGCTGAGCCCGAGGGCACTGCCGTAAGAGGGGGGAGGAGGCCGAGCCGGTACTCAGGTTCTCGCCCGGCTTGCGATAATCGATCCCATGATCGAAGCGCGGCGGCTGCACATCCTCCGGGCGGTGGCCGACCACCGTACGGTGACGGCGGCTGCCGCCGCGCTGTATCTCACGCCGTCCGCCGTCTCTCAGCAGCTCACGGCGCTGGAGCAGGAGACGGGTCACCGGCTGGTGGAGCGCAGCGCCAAGGGCGTGCGGCTGACCCAGGCCGGGGAGATCCTGCTCGGCCACACCAACGCGGTCCTCGCCCAGCTGGAGCGGGCGGAGGCGGAACTCGCGGCCTACGGCTCGGGCGCCGCCGGCACCGTCACCGTCGCGTCCTTCGCGACCGGCATCGCGCAGGTGGTCGCTCCCGCCGTGGCCCGGCTGGCCGACTTGGCGCCCGGCATCCGCATCCGCGTCCAGGACGCCGAGGGCGACGCCAGCCTGCCGATGGTCCTGGATCGCCAGGTGGATGTCGCGGTGGCGGTGGAGTACCGGGGTGCGCCGCCGGCCGACGACCCGCGGCTGACCCACGTGTCCCTGTACGCGGAGCCCTTCGACGCCGTCGTCCCGGTCACCCACCGCCTCGCCGACACCGCCGAGGTCCCCCTCGCCGAGCTCGCCAGGGACCCGTGGATCGGTCCCTACCCCGGCAACCCCTGCCACGAGGTGGTCGTCCTCGCCTGCGAGAGCGCCGGATTCCAGCCCCGCCTCGAACACTCCTCCGACGACTTCCGCGCCGTGGTGGCCCTGGCCTCCGCGGGCGCGGGCGTCGCACTCGTACCGCGCTCGGCACTGCGCGGCACGGACCTCACCGGCGTGGTCGTACGTCCCGTCGACGGGGTGGCACCCACGCGCCGGGTCTTCGCGGCAGTACGGCGCGGAGCCGAGGAACATCCGCTGATCCGCCCGGTGCTGCAGGCGCTGGGGGAGGCGGCGCAGGCGTAGCGGACCCCGCCTCGGCCCCCGCTCCTGCCCCCTGCCCCTGCCCCGCCTCCGAATATTGCCTCTGATGCCGTCCCTGATTCGGGATATCATCCCGAATATGAAACAAAACGTCGTCGACACCGCCGGGCCGGACCCGGTAGACGCCCGCCTGGGCACCCGCCTGGCCGAGCTGCGGGCCGAACGGGGCTGGTCCTTGGGCGAGTTGGCGGAACGCAGCGGAATCAGCCGCTCGACCCTCTCCCGCGCCGAGCGCGCGGAGATCAGCCCCACCGCCTCGCTCCTGAACCGGCTGTGCGGGGTGTACGGGCGCACCATGTCCCAGCTGCTCAGCGAGGTGGAGCCGGAACCGGCCCAGCTGGTGCGGGCCGCCGAGCAGCAGATGTGGCGGGACAGCGCCTCCGGTTTCGTACGACGGTCCGTTTCACCGCCGCACCCCGGGCTGCGCGGCGAACTCGTCGAGGGCCGGCTCACCGCGGGCGCCGACATCGCCTACGACCGGCCGCCCGTGCCCGGCCTGGAACAGCACATCTGGGTACTGGAAGGAGCGCTCGACGTGACCGCGCAGGACGTGGAGCATCACCTCGGCACCGGGGACTGCCTGCGGCTTCGGGTATGGGGTCCTACGCGGTTCCGGTGCGCGGGGCCAGAGGACGTGCGGTACGTGCTGGCGGTGGTGCTGCCGTGAGCGGGGACGTGGTCGTGCACCGGCTGACCGGCGACGAACTGCACGCGCGCGTGGAGCAGTTGGCGGACCTTCTCGTCGACACCGTGGAGAGCGGTGCCTCGATCGGTTTCCTCGCGCCGTTCGACCGGGCGGAGGCCGTCGCCTGGTGGAAGGAGCGCGCCGCGGGCGTCGCCGCCGGACAGTTCGCCGTATGGGCGGCACACGACGGCGACCGGGTCCTGGGCACCGTCGGCCTCGCCTTCCCGGACAAGCCCAACAGCCGCCACCGCGCCGAACTGGTCAAGCTCATGGTCCACCGGGACGCGCGGGGGCAGGGGCTCGGCCGCCGCCTCCTGAGCACCGCCGAGCAGGCCGCCGCCGACGCGGGCATCACCCTGCTGCATTTGGACACCGAGACCGACAGCCTCGCCGAGCACCTCTACACCGCGGCCGGCTGGACCCGGATCGGGGCGATACCGGACTACGCGGCCGCCCCGGACAGCGTGCTGCGGCCCACGTCGATCTACTTCAAGAAACTGACCCCCGCCGCTCCCACCAGGTGATTGTCAGTGCCGGCGGCTACGGTGCTGGGCATGCCGGATGCCGAAGACGTACGCCGTATCTGCCTCGCCCTGCCGGACACGACGGAGAAGGTCGCCTGGAACATGCCCACGTTCCGGGTCGCGGGCAAGATGTTCGTCACGCTGCCCGAGGACGAGACCTCCATCGCGGTGCGCTGTCCCAAGGAAGAGCGCGACGAACTGGTCCTGGCCGAGCCCGAGAAATTCTGGATAGCCGACCACGAGGCGATGTTCGCCTGGGTGCGGGCCCGGCTGTCCGCGATCGAGGACGAGGACGAGCTGCGCGACATCCTCACCGACTCCTGGCGGCAGGCCGCCCCGCCCCGACTGCTGGACGCGTACCCGGAGTTGGGGGTCCAGGGCGGGAGCTGAAAAGCCTTCGGGGGTTGTCGGTGCCGCGTGGCATGATCCGGTGCGGGTGAGGGAGCCGGGGGAGGGGAGTGCGCGATGACGACCGGAGGGCATGACATCGACGCCGACGCCGACACCGACGTTGAAGCGGGGTTGGGGACGTCCGGGCGGCCGGTATGGTCGCGGGACTTCGGCCTCTTCTTCGTCGCCCGCGCGGTCGCCCGGCTCGGCGACACAATGCTTCCCGTCGCTCTCGCCGCGGGCCTGCTCCAGCACGGCTACGGCGCCGGTGCGGTCGGACTCGCCATGGCCTCGACGGCCGCCGCCTTCGCCGGCCTGGTCGTCTTCGGCGGTGTCATCGCCGACCGCTTCAGCACCCGCAAGCTGATGATCGGCGCCGACCTGGTCCGCCTCGGCACCCAGTCCCTGGCCGCGGTGCTCTTCTACTCCGGGCATGTCGTGCTCTGGCAGATCTGCGCCATCGGCTTCGTCAACGGCGTCGCGGGCGCCGTCTTCCAGCCCGGCGTCGCGAGTACGGTGCCCCGGCTCGCGTCCGACGTCCAGCGCGCCAACGGCGCCATACGCATCGCCGAATCCTCCGCCCAACTCGCCGGCCCCGCCGCCGCGGGCCTCCTGGTCGGCTTCGCCTCACCCGGCGGAGTCTTCGCGGCCCACGCCACCACCTACGCGATCAGCGCCCTGTGCCTGCTGCTGCTCCGCCTGCCCCCGCCCGCCGCCGGCGGCGGGACGTCCCACCACGGCGGCTCGGCCGCCTTCCGCGCCGACCTGGTGGAGGGCTGGCGCGAGTTCCGCGCCCGCACCTGGCTGTGGGGCGTCATCGCCATCTGGTGCCTCTACATGATCGCCGTCTGGGGACCCACGGTCCCGCTCGTCGCCACGGAGGTGGTGCAACAGCACGGCCCGCGCGCCTACGGCCTGGTCAACTCCGCCCTCGGTGCGGGCACCGTCGTCGGCGGCCTCCTCGCCCTGCGCCTGCGACCTCGCCGTATGCTGCGCGCCGGCGCGATAGCCCTGTTCGCCTTCGCGGGTTTCCCGGCGACGGTCGGAGCGGGCCTGGACGTGCCGTTCATGGCGGCGGGAGCGGCCGTCGCCGGTGCCGGGACGTCCTTCTGGGGCGTCATGTGGGCGACCAGCGTCCAGACCCAGGTCCAGCCCGACGTCCTCAACCGCATCCACGCCTACGACGTCGCAGGCTCCCTCGCGATGATGCCGGTCGGCCAAGCTCTGGCCGGCCCGGCGGCCTCCGCCGTGGGCGCCGACCACGTCCTCCTTTTCTCCGGCACGGTCAGCTTCGCCATCCCCATCGCCATGCTCTCGGTCCCGGCAATCCGCAACCTCATCCGCGCCGACGCCCCGAAACCGATCCCGGCCCCGGGCTCCCTGCACGACCGCCCCTGCCCGGAACCCACGTCCTGACCGGCCGCCGAGACCCTCCCCGCGAAAAAGCCATTCACGACCACCGACCCGAGTGCGGTATTGTTTCCGTGCACGTCCGGCCCGGGGAAACCCCAGGTCAGACAGGCACCGGGACGTGGCGCAGCTTGGTAGCGCACTTGACTGGGGGTCAAGGGGTCGCAGGTTCAAATCCTGTCGTCCCGACGGTGTTCGCCGGCGGGTCTGCTGATGACAGCAGACCCGCCGGTTTGCGTTTGCGGCGCACCGCGACCGTGAGCCTGGCAGCGGCAGTCCCGAGGTCCCCGGTCCGGCGCTCGCAGGCGCGAAACGGTGAGGGCATCCAGCCGGCGCCGAGGGCAACGCGGCCTCTGTCGCACGTGCGCTCCCCGACAGTGAAGCCCACGACCGCCACCTCAAGCAGGCCGACGGCCTGATCAGCGCCCTGGCCGAAGCGGCGGCCGGAACGAGCCACGGCCTGGCGGAACTGCGGCACGGCGGCCTGTGGATCCGCGGCACCGGTATCCGCTTGAGCGCGGCCGCGCTGCTGAGCGCGGGGCGGGCGCTCGGTTGCCGTGTCCAGCACGGCGGCGCACTGCTCACGTACACGACCGCCGCCGCCCTCCGGCCAATCAGCGACCGTGCCCCGCACCGGCCCCACATGCTCGGCGAATTCGTCGACCTGAAGACGGACGAGCGCGCGCATACGGTGACCGGACTGCCGACCGGCCCCACCGACAGGACCGCCGCCGAACCGTCGGGCAGCCGGTGCCCGGAACCTCACACGCCCCGGGCACCGGCCCCTTGTCCTCCGGCCCGATTCGAGGAGGGGGCTCGATGGTTCGGAGGGCAGCCAGCGCGTGAGACCCAGGGGGGTGGGGGTCTCACGCGCACGGCCGCCGTCGGCGCCGACTCCGGCGGTGGTCGCGATCGTCCGGATACCCCAATTGGTGTGCGGCATGCCGCGGTTGTTGGACCGGCGGGGCCGTGCCGTCCGCCCGTGGTCCCTCCTCGGCCCGTCAGGCGCCGGGCAGGGTGCCGGTGCGGGCGACCTGGGAGTACCAGAGGGCGCTGGCCTTGGGGATGCGGGTGCCGGTGGGGTAGTCGACGTAGACGGCCCCGAAGCGCTTGCTGTAGCCGTAGCCCCACTCGAAGTTGTCCAGCAGGGACCACAGGAAGTAGCCGCGTACGTCCGCGCCGTCCTCGATGGCCTGGTGCACGGCGGCCAGGTGGCCGCGCACATAGGCGATGCGGTCGGGGTCGTTGACCTGGCCGGAGGGGTCGGCGTAGTCGTCGAAGGCCGCCCCGTTCTCCGTGACGACCAGGGGCAGTGCCGTGAACTGGGCCGACAGCCGGGTCAGGAGGTCGTAGAGGCCCGAGGGGTCGACGGCCCAGCCCATGGCGGTGGTGTCGCCGGGCGGCTGGTGGAAGGCGACCAGGTCCGCTGCGGGCCACGGGCTGTGCGTACTCCTGCCGTGTCCGTCCGCGTTGTGCGTGCCGCTGCCGTCGGCCTCCGAAACCACCGTGGGCGTGTAGTAGTTGACGCCGAGGAAGTCCAGCGGCTGGTTGATCTGCTCCAGGTCGCCTTCGCGTACGAAGGACCAGTCGGTCAGCGACGCCGTGTCCTTGAGCAGGTCCTCCGGGTACGCGCCCTGCAGCATCGGCCCGGTGAACACCCGGTTGGCGAGCGCGTCGATCCGGCGGGCCGCGTCGGTGTCGGCGTCGCTGTCGGTGAGCGGGCGTACCTCGTGGAAGTTCAGCGTCACCGAGCACTGGGCGTCGGAGGGCAGCGCGGCGCGCAGTGCCCGAACGGCCAGACCGTGCCCCAGGTTGAGGTGGTGTGCGGCGCGCAGGGCGGCCACCGGGTCGGTGCGGCCGGGGGCGTGGACACCGGAGCCGTAGCCGAGAAAGGCGCTGCACCAGGGCTCGTTGAGCGTGGTCCAGGTCTTCACCCGGTCCCCGAGGGCGTCCGCGGCGATGGCCGCGTACTCGGCGAACCGCTCGGCCGTGACGCGCTCGGGCCAGCCGCCCGCGTCCTCCAACTCCTGCGGCAGATCCCAGTGGTAGAGCGTGGCCACGGGCGTGATCCCCTTGGCCAGCAGTTCGTCGACGAGCCGGCGGTAGAAGTCCAGGCCCTTCTGGACGGCGGGGCCGCGGCCGGTGGGCTGGATGCGGGGCCAGGCCAGGGAGAACCGGTAGGCGCCCAGGCCGAGTTCGCCCATGAGCGCCACGTCCTCACGCCAGCGGTGATAGTGGTCCGTGGCGATGTCGCCGGTGTCGCCGTTGCGGACCCGGCCGGGGGTGTGGGCGTAGGTGTCCCAGATGGAGGGGGTGCGGCCATCTTCGGCGGTCGCGCCCTCGATCTGGTACGAGGCGGTCGCGGAGCCCCACAGGAAGCCGTCGGGGAAGACGCGTGCCACGTCCGGGGCAGATCCGCCTTGTCGTGCTGCGGTGACCACGTAGATCCTCTCAAAAGGTGTGTCACGTAGGTGAGTTGAAACGGGCAATGCAAGAAGAGGTCGCGCCTCGGGTCAGCCCTTGACCGCGCCCGCCATGATCCCGCTGACGATCTGGCGGCCGAAGACGATGAACATCGCCAGCAGCGGCAGGGTGCCGAGCAGCGCGCCCGCCATGATCAGTGACTGGTCGCGGACATAGCCCGCGCTGAGCTGGGTGAGGGCGACCGGGACGGTCGGGTTGGACATGTCGAGCACCACGAACGGCCAGAAGAAGTCGTTCCATGCGTGCACGAACGTGATCATGAACAGGACGGCCATCGCGGGCCGCGCCACCGGCAGCACGATGCTCCAGAAGATGCGCAGCGAGTGCGCCCCGTCCACCCGCGCCGCCTCGACGAGTTCGTCCGGCAGGGCCTCCCCGAGGTACTGCCGCATGAAGAACACCCCGACCGCGCTCACCAGCGTCGGGAAGATGACGGCGGGCAGCTGCTGCGCCAGTCCGAGCTGAGACATCATCATGAACAGCGGTACGACGCCGAGTTGGGGCGGCACCATCATGGTGCCGATCACCAGCGTGAGCAGGATGTTGCGGCCCTTGAAGCGCAGTTTGGCGAAGGCGAAGCCGGCCAGCGTCGCGAACAGCACCGTGGACAGGGCGATGACCCCGGCCACGATCAGGCTGTTGACCATGGCCTTGCCCATCGCCGCCTCGTTCCAGGCGCGGGCGAGGTTGCTGAACAGGTTGGGGCCCGGCAGGAACGGCGGCGGCGTCTGGCTGACCCGGGTGTTGTCCGTGGAGGCCGCCACCATCGTCCAGTACAGCGGGAAGATCGACACCAGCGCCATGATCCCGAGCAGGACGTAGGCGAGCGGGCCGGCGTGGTGCTGGCGGCCGGCACGTATCCGCAGCAGCCGGCGGCCGGTGCGCGGGGCTTTCGGGGCGGGGGTCCGGACCGGGGCGTCCGTGCGGACCGGAAGGGAGTTGACGGTCATGACGGCTCCTGGTCAGGGCTTGCGGGAGCGCAGCCGGCTGATCAGGCGCTGCGCCACGAAGACGACGATGAGCAGCAGGAACATCGCCCAGGCGACGGTCGCCGCGCGGCCCATCTGGTAGTTCTTCCAGCCCTCCTCGTACAGCAGCAGACCCAGCGTCTGGTACTGGTTGTCCGCGCCGCCGGTGACGCCGTTGGGCCCCTGGCCGAAGATCAGCGGCTCACCGAACAACTGGGTGGCGCCGATGGTGGAGAGCACGATGGTGAAGACGATGGTGGAGCGGATCCCGGGCACGGTGACATGGGTGAACTGCTTCCACCGCGAGGCACCGTCGATGGACGCCGCCTCGTACCGCTCGGCGGGGATGGCCTGCATCGCGGCCAGGTACAGCAGCGCGTTGTAGCCGGTCCAGCGCCAGATCACGATGCTCGAAATGGCCGCCTGGGCAGGCCACTTGTTGGCCTCCCAGTCCAGCGGGTCGATGCCGACCGAGCCGAGCACCCAGTTGATCATGCCGAAGTCGCGCTCGAAGAGCATGGTGAACACGAGGGCCGCCGCGCCGACCGAGGTGGCGTACGGCACCAGCGACGCGACCCGGAAGAACAGCGAGGCGCGCATCCGGTAGTTGAGCAGGTGCGCCATGCCGAGCGCCATCAGCAGCTGCGGCACGGTGGAGATGACACCGATGGTGATGGTGTTCTCCAGCGCGTTCCAGAACCGTGAGTCCTTGAACAGGTCGACGTAGTTGTCGAACCCCACCCACTGCATGGAGTCCAGCGTGGCCAGCTCCACATGGTGCAGCGAGATCCACGCCGTATAGATCAGGGGGTAGAAGCTGAACGCGGCGAAGACGACGAAGAACGGCGCGACGAAGGCGTACGGGGCGCCCTTGAGGTCGATCCGGTGCAGCAGCGCGCTGCGCTTGCGGCCGGTCTTCCCGCCGGGGCTATTCGCGGGCGGGCCGGCACGCTCCTCGCCGGCCAGGGCGTTGGTGGTGGAGGTCGCCACCGGAGTTCCTTCCTGAGTGCGGATGTCCGTGGTGCGGATGTCCGAGAGGGGCCCCGGGCGCGCCCGGCAGGGTGGGAGGCGCGCCCGGGGTGTTCGAAGGGCCCGAGGGTCAGCCGACCGCCTTGTCGATGCGCCCGGCGGTGGTCTTCCACGCCTTGTCCCGCGACTGGCCCTGCTCGACCAGGGCCAGGCCCTGGGTGAAGGTGTCCTTGATCGTGCCGTCCTTGCGGCCGAGGACCTGCTTGTCGGGGATCTCCTGCGCGGCGGCACCGAAGATCTGGCCGATCGGCGCGTTGCTGAAGTACGGGGAGGTGACGTTCTTGACGTCCGCCCGCTCCAACGCCTGCTTGGAGGACGGGAAGTTGCCGAGCTTCTTGAAGATGTACGCCTGCTGCTCCGGCGCGGTCAGCCAGGCGACGAGCTTCTGCGCCTCGGCCTTCACCGGGCTCTTCTCGGTCACACCCAGGAAGGAGCCGCCCCAGTTGGCGCCCTTGGGGGCCCTGGCGACATCCCACTTGCCCTTGTTCTTGTCACCGGCCTTCTCGCTGATGTGGCTCAGCATCCACGCCGGACAGACCGCCGTGGCGAAGGTGCCGTTGGCCAGTCCCGGGTCCCAACCGGGCTGGAACTGGCGCAACTTGGCGCTCAGCCCGGCGTCGGCGGCGTCCGCGGCAAGGTTCCAGGCCTGCTTGACGACCGGGTTCTTGTCGTAGATCAGGTCGCCGTTCTCGTTGTAGTACTGCTGCGGGTAGCCGTAGACCATGGCGTTGAACAGGCCGCTGACCGAGTCCATGTAGGAGACCTTGCCGCCCTTGAAGTCCTTCTTGAAGGTGCGGCCGACTTCGACGTACTTCTTCCAGTCGCCCGCCCACAGCTTCGAGACCTGCTCCCGGTCGGTGGGCAGTCCGGCCTTGGCGAAGTAGTCCTTGCGGTAGCACACGGCCATCGGGCCGGCGTCGGTGCCGAGGCCCAGCACCTTGCCGTCCTTGGTGGTGATCTGCGACTGCTTCCAGGGCAGGAAGTGGTCGGTGCCCGGCGTCTTGGAGAAGTCGGCGAACTTGTCGGCCTGCGTCTCGGTGATCTCCTTGGCCCGGCCGATCTCGATGCCCTGGATGTCCTTGAGGCCGTTGCCCGCGGCGAGGTGCGTCTGCAGGGCGGTGTAGTAGGTCTGCTCGTCGCCGGCTATCTCGGCCTTGATCTCGACGCCGGGGTTCTCCTTCTCGTACTTCTCCAGCAGGCCCGACTCCTTGAAGCCCATCACGCCGAACATGCCCATGGTGATGACGGTCTTGCCGTCCTTCTTGCCGCCGCCCGTGGCCGAGCCGTCGCTGCTGCCGCAGCCGGCGACGAGTGCCAGCGCACCCACCGCCGCAAGTGCTGACGCCAGCCTCCTGCTGCCGAACGAACCGGGACTGCTCATGGATCTCCTCCTAGGCGGCTACGCAGAGGTGCCCGAATAGCGCGCTTCGCTACGAAAAGAACGGCTCTGGAAGGTGGTGGGAACGTGCCCAGCAATGCCCCAAAGAAAGGTGGGCACGTTCCCACCGATGCATGGCAGACTCACGGCACAGAGCCGATCTGTCAATGACTTGAAGGCGACGAGCGCATATCGACCGGTCTCCGCCTTCATTTTTCTTGGACGGCGCTTGGTCCTGCCGACAGCGCTGTCTGCAAGAATCGGTGCTGGTCATCAGCGCGGCCGAGGCTGCCGCGGCTGCCGGGAGGGGAGTGCATGGCTGGGAATCGCCGTCCGACGATCAAGACGGTCGCCGCCCGCGCGGGCGTGGGCAGGACGACGGTGTCCCGGGTCGTCAACGGCTCGGATCTGGTCAGTGCCGACGCCCGGGCCAGGGTCCTGGCGGCGATCAAGGAGCTCAACTACGTCCCCAACACGGTCGCCCGCGGTCTCGTCACCAGCCGCACCAACGCGGTGGCCCTGGTCATCCCGGAGTCGGCCAGCCGCCTCGGCTCCGAACCGTTCTTCGCCGCTCTGATCCGCGGCGTCAGCGAGGCCCTCGCCGACGACCGGACACAGCTGCAGCTGATGCTCGTCCGCGACCAGGCCGAGCGCGAGCAGCTCACCGAGTCGGTGGCGGCCCGCCGGGTCGACGGCGTCCTGCTGGTCTCCGTGCACGCCGACGACCCGCTGCCCGCGATGCTGGAGGAGATGGGCCTGCCCACCGTGCTGGCCGGCCGCCGCGACGTAGGCGAACGGCTGAGCTATGTGCACGCCGACAACACCGGCGGCGCGGCCCAGGCCGTCCGCCACCTGCTGAGCAGCGGACGCCGCCGGATCGCCACCATCGCCGGGCCCCTGGACATGGACGTCGGCCGCAGCCGGCTGGAGGGCTGGCGCACCGCCCATCACGAGGCGGGCGTCCAGGAAAGCCAAGTCCTGGTCGAGACGGGCGACTTCAGCTGGGAGAGCGGCCGCCGGGCCATGCGTTCGCTTCTTGAACGCGCTCCCGACCTGGACGCCGTCTTCGCCGCCTCCGACCTCATGGCACTCGGCGCCCTGGACGAACTGCGCCGGCAGCAGCGGCAGGTCCCCGAGGACGTCGCCGTCATCGGCTTCGAGGACTCACTCGCCCGCTACGCCCACCCGCCGCTGACGACGGTGCGCCAGCCCGTGGAGGAGCTGGGTCGCACGATGGTGCGCATCCTCACCGGGATCACCCAACACGGCGAGGATCGGCAGCAGTTGATGCTGCCTACGGAACTGGTGGTGCGGGAGTCGGCTTAGCGGGGGTGAGTTCTGACAGGACCTTGGGCTGACGGGACCGCGACTCAGCGGGACTGAGGCGGGCCCAGGCGGGAATCGCGCCGTTTCGCGGGTGTGGCAGGAGTGATACGGCGGTATGCGGCGCGTGCGTTGACGACGCGGGCGACGGCCGTGCCGACGACGGTGGCCGTCAGCAGACAGCCGATCCAGGCGAGGTCGCGCTCCGCCGCCCAGCTCAGCTCGCCGACGGGCGGCACGCCGAAGCTGTTGAGGAAGAGCCAGCACAGCAGCGCGGTGCCCGGCGCCGCGACGAACTTGGCCCACAGGCCCAGCGCCGCGGCGAGCAGCGAGAGCGCCGACAGGGCAAGGGCCGGGCGGTCGGAGACGCCGATGAGGCCGAGGACCGGCATGAGCAGCAGTGCGCCGGCGAAGGCCACCGCCCAGATCCGCGGAGTCGCCACGGGTTTCGGTACGGCTCGTGCCCCGGTGCCGAGCTGCTGCCATTCGATCACGTCCGCGGCTCCTTCCCGACGCGCGGCCGCACGTGGTCGAGAGCCTCAATGGACCACGCCTGACAGTGAATTCTCCCACCCTCGCTGAGGCCGGTGGGCGCCTTGGACCGGGACGGGCAAGGACAGGTCCAAACGCCCGGGGCCGCGGAGCCCGTGCTCAGTGTTCGTGCGGACCGGGCCGGTGGACAGGGCCGTGGGCGTCGTCGCAGTGGTCCGTCGGTTCGGTCGAAGCCGTGGTGATCTGCAGCAGTTCCTTGGCGTCGGTGTCCTCGCCGAGGTGGTCGACCTGGAGCGTGGCGTGGCCGATGCCGTGCTTGTCGCGCAGCAGCTGCTGCAGATGGCGGCGTACCGCGTGGCAGTCGCCGCCCGGTTCGACCAGGACGTGCGCGGAGAGGGCGGGTTCGCCGGAGGTGATGGTCCACACGTGCAGGTCGTGGATCTCCACGACCTGCGGCTGGTCGGCGAGTTGGTCGCCGATCTCGTCGACGTCGAAGCCCACCGGCGCGGCCTCCAGGAAGATCCGCCCCGAGTCGCGCACCAGGCCGTAGCCCGCCCTGAACATGAGCGCGACCACGACGAGTGTGGCGATGGCGTCGGCGCGGGCGAACCCGGTCAGCACGACGACCAGGGCGGCGACGGCGGTGCCGATGAAGGCGAACAGGTCGTTGAGGATGTGCTGGTAGGCGCCCTCGATGTTCAGGGAACTGCGGTTCGCCCTGGAGATGCACCAGGTGGCGGCGACGTTGACGGCGATGCCGGTGAGTGCGGTGGCCAGCATCAGCCCGCCGTCGACCTCGGGCGGGCTGACGAGCCGGCGGACCGCCTCGTACGCCAGCCAGGTCCCGAGCAGCAGCAGCGTCAGGCCGTTGGCCTGGGCGGAGAGGATCTCCGCACGTTTGAGGCCGTAGGTGAAGACGCCGCGGGCGGGGCGGGCCGAGAGCCGCATCGCGATCAGGGCGAGCACGATCGAGGCGGCGTCGGTGAGCATGTGCGCCGCGTCCGAGATCAGCGCGAGGGAGCTCGCGATGATGCCGACGACGACCTCGGCCGCCATGAACACCGTGATCAGGGTGAGCGCGATGGCCAGCCAGCGGCGGTCGGCGTCCGCCGAGACACCGTGCGAGTGCCCGGCGTGCCCGCCTGCGCCGTGCCCGTGGCCGTCGTGCCCGTGCCCCGCCTGGTGCTCGTGATCGGTCATGTCCTACGCCTTCCCCCTCGCATCGTTCCCCCGGCCGCAGTGAAACGCATGGCCGGGGCAATTGCCAAAGGCTGCACCGGTGACCGTTGTCATCTCCGTTAACGCTGCTTTGACCTGGGGAAACCTGACACCCACGAATGGAATGGGCCCTGTTTCCAGTATGGCCACCGGCGGCGCCGACCGGGCCGGTCAGACCCCCGGTTGCGGGCGGACGGTGAGGATCTGCTGGGCTTGGCCGACGGGGCCGTGCACGTCGTGCAGGACGGTGCTGGTCAGGCCCTGCCCGGTGGGGCCGAAGGTGACGGTGGTGTCCAGGCCCGTCCAGGGGCCGCGCGGCCGGCGGTGGAGATGGACGGTGAGGTCGACGTTGGGGAACATCCACTCGGTGGGCGACTGGCGCACCGCGATTCCGTTCGCGGTGTCGACCAGGGCGAGATAGGACGCGAGCGGGCTGACCTCGTGGCCCGCGACCAGGTCCAGCGGCGTGCTGACCCACGCGGTCGTACGGCCCGGCCTGGGCGGTCCGACGGGGCGTACGTCCACGGAGGCGATGTACCCGCCGGGCCAGGCGTCGGACATGCGCCAGGGGGCGAGTGACTCCGGTGGGGCGAGGCGGTCGTCGGGGCCGCCCGCGACCGCGGCGGTGTCGACGGCGGTGAGATACCAGGCGCGGGCCCGGACGGCCGGACGGCCGGCGATCCGTACGACCGCCTCGACGAGTTCGATGGTGCGGCCGGGGCGGACGGTCTCCACCTGGATCTCGCACTCGTCGAGGGCGAGACGGCCGAGGATGTCGTAGCTGATCCGGGAGAGCAGCAGCCCGGTGTCCCGAGCGGCGGCCCGATGGCGGTCCAGGGCGTGGACGATCAGTCCGCCCAGGGGGCTGAAGTGCTGCTCGTCCGGGTCCCAGGCGCCGCTCGCGTGGTTCGTCGGCTTGTAGCGGTGCTCGTCTATGGCCTCGAAGTAGCTGCCCTCGGGGGAGGGCGAGGTCGTCAGGGACACGGGCCGTTTCTCCTTGCGGGCACGCGCGCGGGGGCGCGGGTGCCGTCGTCATGTCAGCTGGTCGGCACGTTACCGGCAGCGCCGCGTCCCGCGCCCGTGAGAAAGTGCACAGTGCACCCATTTTGCACGCGGCATGATGTGTGCGAGCCCGGCACCGGGCTCAGTCGGCACCTTGACGGAGCGGGGAGAGCACCATGCGGGCGGCCTATCAGCAGGAGCTGGAGTCGATCGGCGACGGCCTGGTGGAGATGGCGAACGTGGTCACGTCGGCCATGGGCCGCGCCACCAGCGCCCTGCTGGACGCCGATCTGCAGCTCGCGGAGTCGGTGATCTCGGGCGGTGACAAGGTCGACGAACTGCAGCGCGAGCTGGAGAACCGGGCGGTCACGGTGCTGGCGCGACAGCAGCCGGTCGCCAGGGACCTGCGGCTGGTCGTCACGTCGCTGCGCATGAGCGCGGACCTGGAGCGCTGCGGGGTCCTCGCCCAGCACGTGGCCAAGGTGGCCCGGCGACGGTTCCCCGAGCAGGCCGTGCCGCGGGATCTTCGCCGCACGATCCTGGAGATGGGGCAGCTCGCTCAGCGGCTGATGGCGCAGGCCGCGGAAGTGATCGTCACCCACGACGTCGAGTCCGCTCTCCAGCTGGAGAAGGACGACGACCGGATGGACGAGCTGCACCGCATGATCTTCCAGCATCTCCTGGACGAGAAGTGGCACCACGGAGTGGAGACGGCCGTGGACGTCACCCTGGTCGGCCGCTACTACGAGCGGTTCGCCGACCACGCGGTGTCCGTGGCCAAGCGCGTGGTCTATCTGGTCACGGGAGAGCACGCCGACGACCTGCCCGCCGACGGCTCCGTCTGATCTCCCGTCCGCCCTGGACGTCGCAGCACCGTTCAGCCGAGCCCGTCGATCATCAGCCCCAGCGTGAAGTCGAAGCGGTCGTGGACGGTTCCGGCGGTGAGTTCGGCGGCGTAGTGCTTGCTGTTCGGGAATGTGTCGGGCAGTGCGGCGAACCGGCGCAGCAGTTCGTCGCGCCCGACGACCCACTCGTCGTCACTGCGGGCGAGCCGCCTGCTCGCCAGCGAGACCTCGAGGCTGTAGGCGCCGACGTAGAGCATCAGTGAGTCGATGGCCCAGGCGGCGGTCTGCGGGGCGATGCCCCCGGCGAGCAGGATGGCGAGCATCCCCTCGCCGACGCGCAGCGTGTCCAGATTGGACGGGGCGGAGGCGAAGGCGGCCCGGGAGATGCCGGGGTAGCGCAGGTACTGGTCGCGCAGCTGGGTGCAGACGTCGGTGATCTGCTTTCGCCAGCGGTCGGGGTCGGGCTCCGGCAGCTCGATCTCGGCGCACAGGCGGCCGATGAGCAGCTCGTCCAGGTCCTCCTTGTTGACCACATGGGCGTAGAGCGAGGAGGGCCCGGTCTCCAGTGCGGCGGCCACGCGCCGCATCGTCAGGGCCTCGTACCCCTCCGTCTCCACGATGGTGAACGCGGTGGCGATGATGGCGTCGACCGTGATCGGCTTCTTGCGTCCGCCGGACGGTCCACGCCGGGTGGCGGGGGTGTCCGGGCCGGTGCCGAGCTGGTGCCGCGCTGCGCGGCGTTGCTGCGGAGTCGGAGACATGCGGGCAGTCTAGCGGATCTACGAACAGTGTTCCATGTCACTAAGAACGACGTTCACCTTGCTCTGAACACTGTTCGTATGTAGAACGGTGTTCGTGTCCACTGACCAGCGCACCTCTCAAGCGCCCACCACCAGCAGCCTTCCGCTGCGCACCGCATGGCTCGTCCTGGCCGTCGTCGTCCTGGCCGACCTCATGGATCTCATCGACTCCAGCATCGCCAACCTCGCGGGCCCCTCCATCCGCGCCGACCTCGGCGGCGGCCAGGTCACCGTCCAGTGGGTGCTGAGCGCCTACACCGCGGCCTTCGCCCTCGGGCTCGTCACCTCCGGACGGCTCGGGGACCTGCTCGGCCGCCGACGCCTCTTCCTGCTCGGCATGACCGGCTTCACCCTCGCCTCACTGGCCTGCGGACTCGCCCCCGACGTGGTCTTCCTGATAGTCGCCCGCACCCTGCAGGGCCTGTTCGGATCGGTCATGATCCCGCAGGGCCTGGCCCTGGTGAAGGTCGTCTTTCCGCCCCAGCACCTGCGCAAGGCCCTGGCCCCGGTCGGCCCGCTGATGGGCCTGACCATGGTGGCCGGGCCCATCCTGGCCGGCTGGCTGCTCCACCTGGATCTCTACGGCAGCCAGTGGCGCCCCATCTTCCTGATCAACGTGCCGTTCGGCGTCGCCGCCCTCCTGCTCGGCCGGCGCGTCCTGCCCCGGCACGGGGGAGAGGACCGCACCGCCCGCCTCGACCTCACCGGCGTCGCCCTGCTCACCGCGGCCTCGGCCCTGCTCATCGTCCCGCTCATCCAGGGCCGCGAACTCGGCTGGCCCGCCTGGACCTACGTCATGATGGCCGCCGCGGTCGTCCTGCTCGCCCTGTTCGTCGTCTCCCAGCGGCACAGCAGGCACCCGATCATCACGCCGTCGCTGTTCCGCAAGCGCAGCTTCGTCGTCGGCCTGGTGATCGTCGCCGGGTTCTACGCGTCGCTGAGCGGCTTCGTCCTCATCGTCAACCTGCTGCTGCAGCAGGGCATGCACTGGACGCCGCTGCGCACCGGCCTCACCCTGATCCCCTGGGCCCTCGGCACCGCCGTCGCCGTCCTGCTCGCCGGCGCCGTACTCGCCGAGAAGCTGGGACGCGCCACCCTGCACCTGGGCCTGTCCCTCGCGGTCGTGGGCCTGCTCGCCGACTGGTGGACCGTCGCCCACTGGGGCGCCGACCTGACCGTCTGGAAGCTGGCGCCCGCGCTGCTGCTCACCGGGTTCGGCTCCGGCCTGGTGTTCGTCCCGCTCGTCGACTTCATCATCGGCGACGCCACACCCGAGGAGGTCGGCACCGGGGCGGGCCTGCTCAACGCCGTCCAGCAGTTCGCCGGCGCCATCGGCGTGGCCGCCCTCGGCACGGTGTTCCTCGCCCGGGTCGGACACCCCTCCGTCCACTCCTACTTCGCCGCCGCGGAACTGGTCTTCGCCATCACCGCGGGCCTCAACCTCCTCACGCTGCTGCTGGTGGGCCTGCTGCCCAGGCACGCCCAGCAGGCCCACGGCTGAGCCCACGCCGGAAGCCGGAAGGGGGACGGCCGCGGGCCCACCCCCCCCATGGCCGTGCTCCCGCCGGTGATCTAGCGTCGGACCATGCACCCGCCCCCCAGCGAGCCGGCCGAAGACACCGTGCCCGGTCTGTCGGCCGGGCCGGTCGCACTGGCCTGGCTGACGCAGTTCCTGGTGGGAACCGACCTCTTCGTGGTGGCGCCGCTGCTCCCGCGCATCGCCGCGTCGTTCGACGTCTCCGCGGCCAGTACCGGCCTGCTGGTCACGGTCTTCTCCATCGCGTACGTGGTCGCATCGCCCTTCGCCGGCTGGCTCTCCGACCGGTGGGACCGCGCCACGGTCCTGGTGGTGGCGCTGGTCCTGTTCTCCGCCGCCAACGTCGGCACCGCGCTCGCGCCGGGCTTCGGCCTGCTGCTGGTGGCCCGCGTGGTGGCCGGACTCGCGGCCGCCGCGACAGGGCCCACGGTGTACGCCCTGGTCAGCACCCGCGCACGGCCGCAGGCCCGGGCGCAGGTGCTGGCCGTGGTGGGTTCGGGACTGCTGACGGCCCTGTGGGTGGGCGCTCCGGCCGGGTCGCTGCTGGGACGGTACGTGGGCTGGCAGGCCGCCTTCGTCATCCTGGCCGCGGGCACGCTGCTGCTGGCCTTCCCGCACGCCTTCGTCTGGCGCGCCCGGCCGGTCCCGGCGGACGCGGTCGCGCCGACCGCGGCACACGGCGCCGGGCGGCCCCCCACGCGCCTCGCGGCGTCGGCCGTCGCGGTGACGACCCTGTGGGCCTTCTCCGTCTACACCCTCTACACCTTCCTGGCCGTCGCCCTGCACTCCGACGGCAGGTCGACCGACGTCACCTGGCTGCTGGCCGTCTACGGTGTCGGCGCCGTCGTCGGCGGACAGGTGGGCGGACGCATCGCCGACCGCGCCGACGCCGTACGGGTCACCGGGGCGGCCCTGGCGCTGACCGCGGTGCTGGAAGTCGTGGTCGCCCTGGCCTTCCCCGTCACCTGGGCGCTGGCCTGCGCGCTGGCCCTGTTCGCCCTGGCCGCCTATGCCTTCTTCCCCGCCCAGCAGCGGCACCTGGTCGACCTGTTCCCCGGCCGCGCGACCGCCGTGCTGTCCTGGAACAACAGCGCTCTGTTCGTGGGCCTGTCCGTGGCCGGTGCCGCCGGTGGGCAGATCGTGCACGCCCTGGACTACCCGGCACTGCTGTACATCGGCGCCGCCGTCGCCGTACCGGCCTGTCTGCTCGCGCGGGGCGCCCCTACAGCGCGTAGACCTGCCCGGTCTGACCGCCCTCCACGGAGCGGACGTAGGCCTGGGTGACCTGGTCGAGGCCGACCGAGCCCATGCCCGGGAAGTAGGAGCCGTAGGCGGCGAGGCTCTCGGTGAAGACGTTGGGGCTGACCGCGTTGATGCGCCGCGGCGCGATCTCGATCGCGGCGGCGCGGACGAACGCCTCCAGCGCGCCGTTGGCCATGGAGGCGGCACTGCCGGTGGGGACGGGCTCGCGCGCCGGGATGCCGGTGACGAGCGTGAACGAGCCGCGCTCGGCGATGTGCGCGAGCCCCTGCCGGACCAGTTCGATCTGGGCCAGCACCTTGCCGGTGAACGCCGCTCGGTAGTCCTCGGGCCTCATCTCGGCGAGCGGCTTGTACGGCACGTCGCCGGCGGCGCTGACGACCGCGTCCACCCGGCCCACCTGCCGGTACAACTCCGCGGTCTGCGCCGGGTCGCTGATGTCGCAGCGCAGGTCGCCGGCGCTGCGGCCGACGGCGATCACGTCGTGGCCGCGGGCGGACAGTTCCTTGTGCAGGGCCGCACCGAGCGTGCCGGTGGCCCCGATCAGCAGAGTCTTCATGCCCGCGACGCTAGAACCGGCAAGGCGGGGACGGAAATGCCGATCGCGAAGCACTTATGCTTGCCGGTCATGAATGTGGAGCTGCGGCATCTGCGGGCCCTCGTCGCGATCGACGAGGAGCGCACCATCACCGACGCCGCGATCGCCCTGCACCTCAGCCAGCCCGCGCTCTCGCGCACCCTGGAGCAGCTGGAGAGCCGCCTCGGGGTCCGCCTGGTGGAGCGCACCACCCGCCGTCTCGCGCTGACCGGCGCCGGACAGCGTCTGTCGGAGCACGCCCGGCGCATCCTCGGCCAGCTCGACGACGCCCTGTCCGAGGCGTCCGGCCGAAACGGCCCCAGGCCGCTGCGTCTCGCCTTCGCCTGGGCCGCGCTCGGCCGGCACACCGTACCCCTGCTGCGCGACTGGCGGGAGCGGCACCCCGGCATCCCGGTGGAGGTGCGCCGCCTGGACGACCCGGAAGCGGCGCTACGGCGTGGGGAGGCGGACGTGGCCTTCCTGCGCACCCGGCCCGCCGACGACTCCGGACTGAGGTACACCGCACTGGCCCAGGAGCGGCGCGTGGCGGCGGTGCCCGAGGGCCACCGGCTCACCGAGCGGGACGCCGTCGCCCTGGCCGACCTGACCGACGAGGTGGTCGCCCTGTGCACCACGGCCGCCACCACCGGCGCCGACCTGTGGCCCGAGGGCCTGACCCCCCGCACCCTGAGCGTTCCCGGCGTGGACGAGTGGCTCACCGTCATCGCCACCGGCGAGGCCGTCGGCGTCACCGCCGAGGGCACCAGCCACCACCATCTCCACCCGGGTGTCCGCTACCTCCCGCTGACCGACGCCGCCCCTGTCACCGTCCACCTCGCCCGCCCCGCCGTCCCGACGCACACCGCCACGGAGGCTTTCCTGCGCCTGGCGCAACAGCATCTACGACGGGCCGACGCGGCGCGGTGAGAGGTGTTCAGCTGCGTCAGTCCTCGTCGCCCTCCCGGTCCAGCAGCTCGCGCAGCAGTTGCTCCTCGTCCTCCGGCAGCCGTGTGACGAAGCTGGCCAGCACCGCTCTGCGGTCCTGCTCGCCGTCCAGCACCCGGTGCATCTTCCAGGCCGCGAGCGCCGCCTTGTCCGCGACGGGCATCCAGACGAACGAGCGGCCCTCGCGGCGGCGGGTGACGGCGCCCTTGGCGAGGAGCCGGGCCAGCACCGTCATCACCGTCGTGTAGGCGAGGTCGGCGGCCAGCCGGTCCTGGATCCAGCCCGCGGTCACCGGTCCCTCGGCCGCGTTCAGCGCGGCGAGCACCTGTGTCTCCAGAGCGCCCTGCGCCCTGCGCGGGCGACGCGGACCGGGCTCCACCACGCGGGGTCTCCCTCCTGTCGCACCCTCGCCCCGTCCTTCGCACAGAGGGGGCGCCCTCTTCTACACTGTTGTAGATTCTAACTCGGGTTCGCGGTGCGGACCCGAAACGACGTGACGGAGGGGCGAGTTATGGGTGTTTCCCTGTCCAAGGGCGGCAATGTCTCACTGAGCAAGGAGGCACCGGGGCTGTCCGCCGTCCTGGTGGGCCTCGGGTGGGACGTGAGGACCACCACCGGAGCCGACTTCGACCTCGACGCCTCGGCGCTGCTGCTGGACGCCTCGGGCAAGGTCCTCTCCGACCAGCACTTCGTCTTCTACAACAACCTGAAGAGCCCGGACGGTTCGGTCGAGCACACCGGCGACAACCTCACCGGTGAGGGCGAGGGCGACGACGAGAGCATCAAGGTCGACCTGGCGGCCGTGCCCGCGGGCGTCGACAAGATCGTCTTCCCGGTGTCGATCCACGAGGCGGACACGCGCGGCCAGAGCTTCGGCCAGGTGCGCAACGCCTTCATCCGCGTGGTCAACCAGGCCGGTGGCGCCGAACTCGCCCGCTACGACCTGTCGGAGGACGCCTCCTCCGAGACCGCGATGGTCTTCGGCGAGCTGTACCGCAACGGCAGCGAGTGGAAGTTCCGCGCGGTGGGCCAGGGTTACGCCTCCGGGCTTGCCGGTATCGCCTCCGACTTCGGGGTCAACGTCTGAGGGGAGCACGCACCCCGGGGGTGGGCGGTACGCGTTTGCCGGAGGGTGCCGGCCGTTCTACGGTCGGGCGCATGGCGGATGACGAAGTCGTTCGTGCGGCACGGCTGCTGGACGCCCAGGACAGGGCCGCGCGGCTGTTCGCGGAGATCGACGAGCGCGGGCTGGTCGCGCCGGGCGAGCGGGAGCGCGCGGAAGGAAGATCGGGCCCATCCGGCCAACGGCACCCCGCTGCGCCGCCCGGACAAGGCGGGCCGCCGCTGCCACTGGATCCTGGAGATCCATCTCGTCGACCGGGATCGGGACTTCGGCGGCTTCTACGAGGAGCTGCTCCCGCTCGGCCGACGAGGTGGAGGGCACGATGACGAACCCCGTTCCGGTCAGGATCGTCCGGTACACCGCCCTGCTGGGCTCCGGCATGCTCGCCGGGGTCGCGCTCACCGTGCTCTTCCTGGAACTCGCGCTGCGGGACCTGAACGGGCCCGAGTACGTCCGGGTCCGGCAGGCCGAGTACGCCCCCTTCACCTGGTTCATCGGCGTCCTCATTGTGCCGACGTTCGTCGCCGTGGTGCTCCTCGCCCTGCGGGCGCGCCGCGAGCGCGGGCCCGAACTGCCGCTGCTCGCCTGGGCGTTGGGGCTGATCCTAGTGGCCCTCGTGGTCACGCTCGCGGTCAACGGGCCCATCAACGTGGAGCAGACGCACTGGAGCGCGCACGCTCCGCCCGGCGACTGGGCGCGCGTCCGCGACCGCTGGCAGATCGCCCACGCCGTACGGACCGTCGCCCTGGTGCTCGCCTTCGGCTGTCTGAGCACCGCGGCGCTGGACCGCCGGCGATGAGGGCCGACCCTGAGCGCGGGCCTTCGCCGGCACGGTCATTCGCCGGCGTGGTCGTTCATCAGTACGTCGTACATACGCTAGGATCGATCACGAGCTGGTCGCCGCAACCGCGGTTGGCTGGTACTGCGTTGGTGGTCCAAGGAAAGACGCCCCGCTTCCTGCGGGGAAATGCAGGTGCAAGGCCTGCCCAGCGCTCGGAATACGAGGCCCGTTCACGCGTACGGCGTGGGCGGGCCTGGTGTGTTGTGCGCCGAGCGACGCGTCGAAGCCCCGGACACCCGCAGGCGTCCGGGGCCGGTTGCTAGTCCACGTCCACCGGACCGTCGTCCGACTTGCGGTCCTTGCCCGAGCGCAGCTGCAGCAGCGCGCTGCCGGGGCCGCCGTTGCCGTCCTCGGAGCCGCGGTTGTCCTCGGAGTTCTGGCCGTGCAGGTTCGCCCGGACCGAGTCGAGGATCGTCAGGCCCTGCGAGACCAGACCGGCCGCGATCTCGCCGAGGCCGTCCGCGCCGTTGAGGACGTTGACGTTGGCGCCGGCCAGACCGCCGGCGGCCTCCTTGACGATCTGCGGCAGCTGGTCGATCAGCATGCGGTCGAGCGCGACCCGGTCGTAGGAGGCGGCCGCCTCCGCCTGGATCTTCATGCGCTGCGCCTCGGCGGCGGCGAGGATCCTGACCCGCTCGGCCTCCGCCTCGGCCGGCTTCACGACCTCGGCCACCAGCTGCTGCTGACGCAACTGCGCCTGCCGCTGGGCCAGTTCGGTCTGCGCGGCGAGCACCTCCTGCTGGGCGTGGGCCTGCGCGAGCGGTCCGGCCTGGGCGGCCTGCGCCTGGGCGCGGTCCACCTGGGCCGAGTACTCCGCCTGAACGACGGCCGTCTGCCGGGCGTACTCGGCCTGCTTGCGGTTCGCCTCCTGCTGCGCCTCGGCCGCCGTCTGGGTGGCCTGCGCCTGCGCGATCTGGGCCTGCCGCTGGATGGCCGCCCGGTGCGGCTGCGACATCGCGTCGATGTACCCGGCGTCGCCGTCGTCGATGGACTGGATCTGCAACGAGTCCACGATCAGGCCGATCTTCGCCATCTCGGTCTTCGAGGTGTCCAGCACCTCGGCGGCCAGCTTCTGCCGCTCGGTGACGATCTCCTCGACCGTCATCGAGCCGATGATGGAACGCAGATGACCGGCGAAGATGCGCCCGGTCAGCACCGACATCTGCTCCTGGTCCGAGAGGAAGCGCTGCCCCGCGTTGATGATGCTCTCACTGTCGTTGCCGACCTTGAAGGCGATGACCGCGCGCACGCTCAGCGCGATGCCCTGACGGGTCACACAGGTCTCCGTGACCTCGGCCTCGTTCATCGACAGGGTCAGGAAGCGGGTCTTACGGAAGAACGGGACCACGAACTTGCCGTGCCCCGTCACCACTCGGAACGGCGCGCCCCCCAGTCCCCGCCGGCCCCCCGAGATCAACATCGCCTCGTCGGGAGCGGGAACGCGGTATCCGAACATGTCGTTGTACTCCTCAGTCTGCGCCGGCGGGGTCGCCGCCGAGCGCGTCCAATGGATCCACCCACTCGATGACGACGACCTCTCGACGTCCACGCGACTCGATCACGAGCACCGTCGCCCCGGTGGGCAGTGGTTCTTCGGACCAGGCGAGGAAGGTTTCGGAACCGCCTCTGACCCGCACGAGTACTTCACCCGGGCCCGCGGATCCGCGTGTTCCGATGAGCACCTTGCCCGTGCAGCCGACCACGGCTTCGTCCTGCGGCATCACGCCGGCTCTCTCCTGTATAGGCCCATGATTCAGACGATAGACCCACCCGGGTCGGCGACCCAATGGGGATGGCATCAGCGGACCGCGCGGGCCGTGCCGGGCCGGCTGCGGGTGGGGCGGACCGGCCGCCTCCCACATCTATCCCCGGACACATACCGAGCGGTATACAGACTCCGTCGCGTGTGACGCCCGCACCCCGGGTGCCGGTTCCACGCGACGTCCACGTCGTGAGGGGCGGATCCGGGGGAGGGTCGCATGACGGACGGCAGACGTGCGGACGACAGGCGTTCGGGAGCGGCGGCGAGACGCAGGCAGAGGATCGCGGTGGGGGTGGCGCTCGGCAGCTGCGCCCTGGTGGCCATGTCGACGTCGCCGGCCGCGGCGCACGGCGCGGGACACGGCCGCGGCACCAGCTACGCGGCGCTGGGGGACTCGTACACCTCGGGTCCCGTGATCCCCACCCAGGTGGACGCCAACTGCGCGCGCAGCGACCACAATTACCCCTCGCTCGCGGCGAACGCGCTGAAGGTGTCCGCGTTCAAGGACGTGAGCTGCGGCGGGGCGACGACCGAGAACATGTGGAAGGCGCAGGGCACCAACGGCCCCCAGCTCAACGCCGTGCACCGGGACACCGATCTGGTGACGGTCCAGATCGGCGGCAACGACATCGGCTTCGGCTCCATCATCGCCACCTGCGCCAAACTCGCCCCCGAGGACCTGAGCGGGGCCCCGTGCCGGCGCTACTACACCTCGTCCGGGACCGACCAGCTCGCGCTCAACATCCTGCGCACGGCGCCGAAGGTCGATGCCGTCCTGCGGGCCGTGCACGCCAGGGCGCCGCACGCCCGGGTGCTCGTCGTCGGCTACCCGGACCTGCTGCCCGACGACGGCAGCGGCTGCTACCCGACGGTGCCGTTCGCGACCGGGGACTTCCCCTATCTGCGCGACACCGGCAAGCGGCTGAACCTGATGCTGCGCCTGGTGGCCCGGTGGAACCGGGCGGAGTACGTCGACACCTACCGGCCCACCCGCGGCCATGACATGTGCAAGGCGCCCGCCGTCCGCTGGATCGAACCGCTCCAGCCCACCTCGCCCGCGGCCCCCGCGCACCCGAACGCCAAGGGCGAGGAAGCGATGGCGCGTGCGCTGCTCGAACGCCTGGACAAGGGACACGGCCACCGCTGAGCGTGTCATACGCGCAGTTCCCTGGCATTGGTGTGACGTCGGTGCCGGGACGGAATGAAAGGGGCTGAACGGGCAACGTACCCCTCCATGCCCCGTTTCATGCCCCGTACACACAGCACCCGGCAGGTGGTCCGATGACGACGGCGACCAGGGCGACCGGGTCGCCGTCCGCCATCTCGACCACACCCTCCGCCAAGAGATCCACCCCCGCCCCGGCGCCGTCGCTGCCCTCGCTCACCGGGCTGCGGTGGATCGCGGCCCTGCTCGTCTTCGGACTGCACGTGAACAACTTCGGCTATTTCGACGGCACCGGCGGCCGCATCGTGAGCTGGGCGTTCGGGGCGGGCGCCACGGGTGTGTCGTTCTTCTTCGTGCTCTCGGGGTTCGTGCTGACCTGGTCCGCGCGGCCCGGCGACCGGGCCCGCACCTTCTGGCGGCGCCGTGTCGCCCGTATCGTGCCGGTGCATCTGGTGACCGCCGCGATCGCGCTGGTCATGGCGTACACACTGCGGCACCAGACGAAGCCGACGCTGGGCCAGGGGCTGGCCAACGTGCTGCTGGTGCACTCCTGGTGGCGCCCCTGGTGGCAGACCCTGGACCCGGTCAGCTGGTCCCTGGCCTGCGAGGCCTTCTTCTACGCCGCCTTCCCGCTGCTGGCGCTCCTGCTGCGCCGTCTCGGTGCCCGGGGCGCGACGGTGCTGGCCGGACTGTCGGTCCTCGCGGTCCTCGCCGTCGCCTGGGTCAACGCGCACGACTGGCTGAGCCAGCCGCTGGACTCCTTTCCCGCCGCACGCCTGCCCGAGTTCGTGCTCGGCATCGCGATCGCCCGCCTGGTGGTGCTCGACCGCTGGCGGGGGCCCGGCCTGGAGGCCTCCCTCGCGCTGGCGATCATCGGCTACTTCCTCGTCCCGCAGGTCACCACCGACTACCGGGCCACCACCTGCACCGTCGTCGGCTTCGCCCTGCTCATCCCGGCCGCCGCCGTCGCGGACCTGCGCGGCCTGCCCTCGCTGTGGCGCGGGCGGCGGCTGGTCAGGCTCGGGGAGCTCTCGTTCGCCTTCTACATGATCCATCTGCTGGTGCTGAGCGCCGGCACCAACGTGATCGGCGTCAAGCCCCGCTACGGCACGCCGGAGGCACTGGCCGTCACCGCGGTCGCCTTCGCTGTCTCCCTCGGCCTGTCCTGGATCCTGTACGAGACGGTGGAAGGTCCCGCGAGACGCCTGCTGCTGCGCAGGCGCCGCCCCGCCGCGAACAGCCCCGCACGGCAGACGACGTAGACGACGTGGAGCGGATGACGTGAAGCAGGTGACGTAGAGCCGATGACCGCCGGCCCGGCGCGGCGGGCGCTCAGCCCGCCGGGCGTGCCGCCGGGCCCGGCAGGACCGTGACCTCGGTCGGGGAGAGGGCCGTGTGCTCGTCCGGGCACTCGACGACGACCCGGACCGGGGCGCCGCAGTCGCGGTGCCGGATGTCCAGGACGGGGCCCTCGGGGTCCCCGACGTAGGTCTCGCCCCACTGCCGCAGCGCCACCAGGACGGGCCACAGGTCGCGGCCCTTGGGGGTGAGGCGGTACTCGTGCCGGGTCCGGCTGCCGCGCTCCTGGTAGGGGACGGTGACCAGGATCCCGGCCGCGGCCAGCTTGCGCAGCCGGTCGGCCAGGACCGCCTCGGAGAGCCCCACATGACGGCGGAAGTCGTCGAAGCGCCGCACCCCGTTGAAGGCGTCGCGCAGGAGCAGCAGCGTCCACTTCTCGCCGACCAGGTCGAGGGTGCGCTGGACCGTACAGTTCTCGGTGCTCATCTCGAGCCACTTCATGGGGCCATCGTAGGGCACCTGGCTTCGTCATTGACAGTCAGCTGCGGGGGAAGCTAGCTTCGAGAAACAAAGTCAGAGAGGAAGCGCAGCCGCATGGAACGCACTCGTACGTACGACTGGGACGACCCCGCGATCTCCGCGGCCGCCGTCGGGCACGGCTCCGGCCTGCACTTCCTGCGCGAACTCCTGGCCGGCCGGCTGCCCGCGCCGCCCATCGCCGCCACCCTGGGCATGGACCTCGAAGAGGTGGACCACGGGCACGCGGTGTTCTCCCTGGTGCCGGGCGAGGAGCACTACAACCCCATCGGCAGCGTCCACGGCGGCGTCTACGCGACGATGCTCGACTCGGCGGCCGGCTGTGCCGTGCAGTCGACGCTGCCGGAGGGCATGGCGTACACCTCGCTCGACCTGAACGTGAAGTTCCTGCGCCCGGTCACCGCCGACATGGGCAAGGTCCGCGCCATCGGCACCGTCCTCAGCAGCGGCCGCCGCACCGCCCTCGCCGAGGCCCGCCTCCTCGACCCGTCCGACCGCATCCTGGCCCACGCCACCAGCAGCTGCATGCTGTTCCCGGTGCCGGGGGCCTGACGCCCGATTCCCTTGCAGTTCAGTCCTGTTGCCGGCGTTCGTCCATGCCCGCCATCAGGGCCTGGTGGCTGCGGCGGAGCCGTCGTGGCCGCCCGCCCGTCGGCCGGCTCGTGGCCGGTCCGGCGACTACGCCGGCCTCCCACCGGGTAGGCAGTCCCCGTTCCTGCGACCAGCCTTGGAACAGCCCTCCTCGCGAACGCGCGAGGCCGAGCCCGGGAGTTGCCCGTGCGGAAGCTGCGACTGCGACTCATCCTCGCGCTGCTCACCATGACGGCCGGCGGCATCGTGTTCGCCCCGACGGCGTCCGCCGCCGAACCCTGCGGTGCGGGATGGCTGTGCCTGTACAAGGGCCGCAACTTCACCGACATGGCCTACATGACGCAGCGGCACGGCTACTGCCGCAACCTCCTCGACTTCGGGATCACCAACGTCGGGTCCTACCGCAACAACCAGTCCGTCTACGTCGACTTCTTCGACCCGAGCGGCGACGACCTCGTATGGAGCATCCGCAACGGCGGCAGCAGCTCCGATGCCACGTCGTTCACGGACGAGCGCTTCGTCTGCACTCGCTGAGGCCCATACCGGCCTGCTCGTGAACGACTGGCCGCAGGGCACGCCTGCCGTGTTCCTCTCGCGCACGGGTGCACAAGCCGGTCGGCGAGGAACTGCGTGCGCTCCACAGGCAGTTGCTCACGGCCGCAGTCACCGTGGGCGACGCTGAACGGCGGCCGCTGAACCCGTCGGCCGGCCGGACAACGGCAGCCACCGGCGCCTGCTCGCCCACAGCTGATTCGGCACCGACGCCACACGCCTGCCGGCGGGCCCGCACTCGGCGCGGATGTACGACCGCGACGGCGGCGAGCTGCTTGCTCCAGGCCTGTACGTGGACCTGCCGCCCCGGCACTCCCGAGTGCCGACCCTGAGCTGACTCACGCCCGTGGTACAAGCGGACCATGACCAACTGCTGCACCACCCCGCGCCGGACCGGGGGTGTCCGATGACCGAGGGTGTCGACACGCCGGACCGCCGTGGCCGCACCGGCCTTGACCGCACCGGACTCGAGCTGACCGGGAACCCGCGCGTGAAGGTGCGGGAGGTGAAGCTGCTCTCCAGTCACTGGTACGTGGAGCGCGCCACCACCTTCGACTTCCGGCACCGTGACGGCACCTGGAGCACCCAGCAGCGCGAGACGCACGACCGCGGCAACGGCGCCACCATGCTGCTGTACGACAAGGACCGCGAAACCGTCCTGCTCACCCGGCAGTTCCGCTTCCCGGTGTATGTCAACGGCCACCCCGACGGCATGCTGATCGAGACCCCCGGCGGGCTCCTCGACGACGATGACGAGCACCCCGAACTCGCCGTGCGGCGCGAGGTGGTGGAGGAGACCGGGCACACCATCGGCGACGTCCAGCACGTCTTCGACGTGTACATGAGCCCGGGCTCGGTCACCGAACGCGTCAGCTTCTACGCCGCCGCCTACGGGGCCTCGACCCGCACCCACGAGGGCGGGGGCCTCGACGAGGAGGGCGAGGACATCGAGATCGTCGAACTGCCCTTCCGCCGCGCCCTGGAGATGATCCGCACCGGGGAGATCAACGACGCCAAGACCATCATGCTGCTGCAATGGGCGGCCCTGGAGGGCCCGTTCGCCGATCGGGCCGGGACCCCTTGACTTCAAGTGCGCTCCAGGCTGAAGACTCCCGTCTGTGCCCGAACACCCGGGCGTCAACGGGAGGGACACCATGAAGTACCGCACCATCGGAAGCGACCCGGCCCGCCGCCGTGAGGTCAGCGTCATCGCCCTCGGGGCGATGCTCATGGGCTCACGCACGGACGAGAAGACGTCGTTCGCCGTCCTCGACCGCTATGTCGAGGCCGGCGGCACCTTCATCGACACCTCCGACAACTACGCCTTCTGGGAGGACGGCGGCCAGGGCGGCCAGAGCGAGGAACTGCTCGGCCGGTGGCGGCGCAGCCGCGGCATCGGCGACGAGATCGTCATCGCGACGAAGCTCGGCGCCCGCCCGCTCGCCGCCGGCACCAGCTACGTCGACAACCCCGAAGGCCTCTCGGCGAAGGTGATCCGCGAGTCCTCCGAACGCAGCCGGGAGCGGCTCGGCGTGGACAGGCTGGACCTGCTCTACGCACACATCGACGACCCCACCGTCCCCCAGCGCGAGACCGTGGAGGCCTTCGCCGCACTCGTCGCCGAGGGCACGGTCGGCCTGCTCGGCGTGAGCAACCAGGCCGCCTGGCGGGTGGAGCGGGCCCGCGCGATCGCCGCCGCGTCCGAGCTGCCGGGCTACGAGGTCCTCCAGTACGCGCACAGCCACCTGCGCCCGCGCACCGACGTGCCCGACGACATGTTCCCGGACGGCAGCCTCGGCCACGCCGGACCCGACCTGCTCACCTATCTGAGGGCCGAGCCCGGTCTGACCATGGTCGCCTACTCACCACTCCTGAAGGGCGCCTACGTCCGCCCGGACCGGCTGCCCTCCGACTTCGACCACCCGGGCACCCCGCCCCGCCTCGCGGCCCTGCACGACGTGGCCCGCGAGACCGGCGCCACCGTCAACCAGGTCGTCCTGGCCTGGCAGTTGGGCGGCAGCCTCCCGATCGTCCCGCTGGTGGGCGCCTCCTCGGTGGCCCAGCTGGAGGAGAGCCTCGCGGCGGCCGACCTGGAGCTGACCCCGGACCAGCGCTCCCGCCTGGACGCCGCCCACTGACCCGTCAGGCGCCGTCCCCCGCCCTGCGGTAGCACGTGAGGACGGCCGGCCCCTCCTGGTCCGCCGACACGCACTCCAGGTGCATCGGCGGGCCGCCCGCGGGGAAGAGGGGGACGCCCGTGCCGAGGACCGTGGGGAAGGTGAGCAGACGGTATTCGTCGACCACGTCCTCGGCGATCAGGGCGCGGGCGACGCTCGGGCTGCCCGTGACCACCACGTCGCGCTGTTCCTTCTTGACCTCGTCCACCAGGTCGCCGTCCAGGACGCTGGAGTTCCGCCAGGCAGAGACGTCGGTGAGGGTGCGGGTGGCGACGAGTTTGGCCGCGGCGTTCATGCGCTCGGCGAACGGGCCCTCGCGTCCCGGCCACAGCCGGGAGAACAGCTCCCAGGTGGTACGGCCCAGCAGCATGACCCCGTCGTCCAGGCTGGCCCCGAGCCGGAACTTGTCCCAGTCGACCGCCTCGGGGCCGTGCCGGAACGCCCAGCCCCCGCCGGGTGTGCCCGCGCGGCCGTCCGGGTCGGACACAATGCCGTCCACCGTGGTGAGTGCGATGACGATGACGCTCATGGTGATGTCCTCTCGACGGATGCTCACCGGTACGTACCGGCGCCACCGCCCGGACTCATCGCCCGTCGCCGGAATTCTTCGCGGAAATCTTTCCGGGCAGCTCGAACGCCTCGAAGACCCGCGGATCGGCGAACACCACGTTGCTCGCGATCCGCCCGCCGCTGACCGTGAAGACCTGCAGCGTGTGCAGCCGGTGCCCGCCGTCAGGATCCGGCGCGTACGCGGCGAGCGCGGGCTGCCCGGAAGCGGTCAGCGGCCGCGTCACCCAGCCCGTGCCGCGCAGCGCGAACGCACGGTCCATGAACAGGCCGTAGTCCCGGCGGCCCCGGAACCACAGCGGCACCGGCGGCATCTCCAGCACGGCCGCCTCGGTCAGCAGCCGCACCAGCGCCGGTACGTCGGCCGCCTCGAAGGCCCGCGCATACCGCCGCACGACCTCCCGCGCCTCGGCGTCGTCCGGCTCCGGCACCTCCCCGGGATCGCGGACGCCGGCGATCGCGGCCCGCGCCCGCTGCAGTGAGCTGTTGACCGCGGCGACCGACGTGCCGAGCTGCTCGGCGACCTCCGCCGCGCTGAACTCCAGCACCTCCCGCAGCACCAGCACCGCCCGCTGCCGCGCGGGCAGCAGCTGCAGTGCCGCCACCAGCGTGAGCCGCAGATCGGCGCGCGCCTCGACGTCGTAGCGGGCATCGGGGAACGGCTGCAGCCACGGGATGTCGAAGGTGGGCGTGAGCGGCGCCCCCGGGTTCTCGCTCGGGGCGCCGAGACCCGACGGCAGCGCCCGCCGGGCCCGGCCCTCCAGCGCGGTCAGGCACACGTTCGTCGCGATCCGGTACAGCCACGTGCGCACCGACGCGCGCGAGGGGTCGTAGCGCTCGCGGGCCTTCCACGCCCGCAGCATCGTGTCCTGCACCAGGTCCTCGGCCTCGTGGAACGAGCCCACCATGCGATAGCAGTACGCGACCAACTCACCCCGGTACGGCTCGAACTCCATGGGGTCATCATGGACCCATGAGCCCTCTGCCCGGCGAACAGTCCGTCCGCAGCACCCCGGAAGGCCTGCTCTGGGAGCCCGGCGAACGCTGGGTGCGCGGCCGCAAGGGCGACGTCACCGTCGTCGACAGCCGCCACCCGGTCCTCGTCTGGGAGCCCTCACTGCCCGTGCCGCAGTACGCCTTCCCGCGCGGGGACGTCCGCGAGGACCTGCTGCGCCCCGCGAAGAACCCGCGGCCGGGCGCGCACACCGGATCGACGATCTTCTACGACCTCGAAGTCGACGGCGAGCTGCTGGAGAACGCCGCCTGGACCTTCCCGGCCGCGGACCTGGCCGAGTACATCGCCTTCGAGTGGTTCGAGCGCAGCGGCAGGGGCCTGGACCACTGGTACGAGGAGGAGGAAGAGATCTTCATCCACCCCCGCGACCCGCACAAGCGCGTCGACGCCCTGCCCAGCAGCCGTCACGTGCTGGTCGAGGTCGAGGGCCACGTCCTCGCCGACACCATCCGGCCCGTGCTGCTCTTCGAGACAGGTCTGCCGACGCGCTACTACGTCCCGCCCGAGGACGTCCGCCTCGACCTCCTCGAACCCACCGACCACCACACCGGCTGCCCGTACAAGGGCACGGCACAGTACTGGTCGCTCGGCGTCGAGGCCGACGTAACGCCCAACATCGTCTGGAGCTACCCCGAACCACTGCCCGCCGTGGGCCCGATCCGCGGACTCCTCGCGTTCTTCAACGAGGCCGTCGACATCACCGTGGACGGCGAGCGCCTTCAGCGCCCCGTCACGCCGTTCAGTGCGATGCTCAGACGGAGCAGCCCACATGGGCCAGGGCCTGCTTGAGCAGGACGCCGTGGCCGCCCGGCATCTCGCTCTGCACCGCCTCCGAGACGGCCTCCTGGGGGCTGAACCAGACCAGGTCGAGGGCGTCCTGCCGGGGCCGGCAGTCGCCGGTGACCGGGACGACGTAGGCCAGCGAGACCGCGTGCTGGCGCGGGTCGTGGAACGGCGTGATGCCCAGCGTCGGGAAGTACTCCGCGACCGTGAACGGCTGCAGTGAGGCCGGCACCCGCGGCAGCGCGACCGGGCCGAGGTCCTTCTCCAGATGCCGCAGCAGGGCGTCCCGGACCCGCTCGTGGTGCAGCACCCGACCGGAGACCAGGGTGCGGCTGACCGTCCCGTCCGGGCCGATGCGCAGCAGCACGCCGACGCTGGTCACTTCGCCGCTGTCGTCGACGCGCACGGGCACGGCCTCGACGTACAGGATCGGCATCCGGGCGCGCGCCGATTCGAGATCGTCGGCGCTCAGCCAGCCCGGAGTGGTTTCGGTCATGTCAGACATTGCTTGATCATACTTTCAGGAGGGGCCGGGGAGGCCGTAGACCCGAAGGGCGTTGTGTGCTCCTGCCCACTCGGCGATCCGCAACGCGTCGGGCAGGCCCAGCTCGTCCGCGGCCACCCGGTCCTGAAGCAGATCGCCCAGACCGCGGCGGAAGGCGAGCGCGCCGAGATGGTAGAACTCGGCCACACCATAGGCGTCGGAGCTGTACAGCAGCTTGCGGAACGGCGTGATCTCCAGCGCCTCCTCCAACACCGCGCGGGCGCGCGCAGGGCCGACGTAATGGAGGGTGAGACCCACGTCGAGGTACACCTGCTCGAACACCGCCGCCAGATAGGCGGCCTGGCGCTGGTACGGCCAGCAGTGCAGCAGCAGCACCGGGATCGCGCCGCCGGTCAGATGCAGCCAGTCGGTCAGGTGCGTGGGGTCGGCCCGGTGCATCCGGATGTCGTTGTCGCCGAAGCCGGTGTGCAGCTGGAGCGGAAGGCCGAGGTCGACCGCGGTCCACAGCAGATGCCGTACGAGGACGGGATCGTCGAGGCGTCCGCCGCGCGCCGACCAGCCGCGGGCCGCGCCGGTCACCTCGGCCGGGGACGGGCGCGCCGGGTCGAGGTCGAAGCCGGTGCGGTAGGCGGCCACGGACTTCACCCCGACCACGCCCGGACGCGCCACGGCCCGCTGCGCGGCCGCTCGGAAGGCGTCTCCGTACGCGTCCGGCTCGACACCCCCGGCGGCCACCGCCTCGGCGACGCTCTCCAGCCGTACGACCTCGTACGCCGTCCCGCCCGCCGCGTCGGCCAGCTCCGCCGGAGTGGTGAGGCGGTCCGGCGCGTACCCGGTGTCCACGCAGAACACGCCGGTCCCGGAAGCGGCCAGGAAGCGGCGGTTCACCTCGCTGGGGCCCAACTCGGCCCGCCGGGCGAGGTATTGATCGGGCGGCGCGTGCCGCGGCAGGTCCAGCAGCGGGGCGCAGTGGCGGCGCACGGCCACGCCGACGGGGCTGTCGAAGGACGAGATCCCCGGCCAGCTGCCGCCCTCGGTGATCAGCTCCTCGAAGCCCTCCTGGGTCAGCTCGGCACCCACGACGCCGTGGCAGTGGTGATCCACCAACGGCAGCGCGTCGAGCGCCTCGCGGACCGCGCCCACGTCAGTACTTCCAGCGGTAGGCCGCCGCGACCCGCTCGTCGTCCAGCCCGTCGACCGCCGCGATCTCCCCTTCCCGTACGGCGATCACGGCGTCGGCGAGGACCGGTCCGAGCGCGGCCCGCAGCCGTTCGTCCTTGCGGAACTCCGCGACCGACTCGGCGAGCGAGGCCGGCAGCCGCCGTACGCCCCGGGCCGCGGCGGCCGCCGGTTCGAGGCGGGCCGGATCGCCGGTGATCTCCTCGGGCAGCGAGGCGGACGAGGTCAGACCGTCGAGGCCGGCCGTGATCAGACCGGCGAGCGCGAGATAGGGGTTGGCGGCCAGGTCGACCGGCTTCACCTCCAGGTTGGCCGCCTGCCCGCGCAGCCCCGCGGTCCCCGTGACCACGCGCAGCGCTGCCTCGCGGGTCTCGCGGCCCCAGCAGGTGAACACCCCTGCCCACTGGGAGGGTTTGAGCCGCAGATGGCTCGCCGGGCTGGGCGCGGTGAGCGCCGTGAGGGCGGGCAGATGGGCGAGCACACCGGCCGCGAACGACTCGGCGTCGGGCGTCATGCCGTGCCGGCCCGCGCCGCCGGAGTGCAGGTTGACGCCGTCGCGCCAGGCGGAGAGATGGATGTGGCCGCCGTTGCCGACGCCCTGCGCGAAGACCGCCGGGGCGAACGAGACCACGAAGCCGTGGCGCCGGGACACCGCGCGGATCGTCTGCCGCACCAGCACACTGCGGTCGGCCGCCGCCACCGGGTCCAGCGCGCCCACCGAGATCTCGAACTGCCCGGCCGCGTACTCGGGATGGATCTGCTCGACCTCCACGCCCTGCGCGGCGAACGCGGCCAGCAGGTCGGCGGTGCAGTCGCTCAGCTCGATCTGGCGGGTGGCGCTGTACGCGGGCCCGGTGAGCGCGGGCACGAACTCCCCGCCCTCCGTGGGCCCTTGGCCGACCGACCACTCCACCTCGATACCGGCCCTGAAGGTCAGACCGTGCCGCTCGGCGGCCTCGGCGACGAGGTGACGCAGGACCGTGCGGCTGCACCCGGGGTGCGGTTCGCCCTCCTGCGTGATCCGGTCGACCGGCGCCCACGCCCAGCCGGACTGCCCGGCCAGGACGGTGAGTTGATCGAGATCGGGGTAGAGGCGCAGGTCGCCGTCCGGGGAGCCCAGTACATCGGTGGAGACGATCGAGTCGTTCGCCAGGAACGTGTCGAACACCGGGGACATGCCGACTCCCCAGGCCGCGGCCGAGGCCAGCTTGGCGGTCGGGATCGTCTTGACCCGGCCCACGCCCGCGGTGTCGACGTAGGACAGCACGACGCCGTGCACACCCCGGTCGGCCAACTCGCCGCCGAGGGCCTTGGCCCGCTCGACCTCACCGGGGCGCCCGCCGGGGACGGGATCGGCAAGAGTGGTCATGCATCCTCCACGGGTACGTCTTCCACGGGTACGTCCTCCACGGCCATGTCCTCGGTCAACGTCCTCGGTCCGCGTCCTCGACGGGCCGTCACGTCCGTCAGGGTTTCACGGCCACGGCACCGAACTGCGGCACCACAGCGGGCGTTTCGGGTTCCGCTTCCGCGCGCCAGCGGGAGCACGGCACAAGACCCGGGTCGAGGAGTTCGAGCCCCTCGAAGAACGCGGCGATGTCCTGGGCGCTGCGGGCGGTGATCGGGGGACGGGCGTGGGCGTTCCAGAACCTCATGGCCGGGATCTGGCCCGCGCCGCCGAGGCCCGGGTCGAAGGTCGGGTGGGTGAGGACCAGGTAACTGCCGGAGCAGACCGCAGACATGACCCTTCGGACGATCTCCCGGGCCTCGTCGTTGTCCAGCACGAAGTTGAGGATGCCCAGCATCATCACCGCGACCGGCTGGCCGAAGTCGAGTGTCCGGGCGGCCCGTTCGAGGATCGTGGCCGGGTCGTGGACGTCCGCGTCGATGTAGTCGGTGGCGCCTTCGGGGGTGCCGATGAGCAGGGTGCGGGCGTGGGCGAGCACGACGGGGTCGTTGTCGACGTAGACGATCCGTGCCTCGGGCGCGATCCGCTGGGCGATCTGATGCGTGTTGTCCGCCGTGGGCAGGCCCGTGCCGATGTCCAGGAACTGCCGCACCCCGCGCTCCTCGGCGAGAAAGCGGACCGCCCGTCCCAGGAACCAGCGGTCGGCGCGGGCGATGTCCCGGATGACGGGGAACATGTCGGCGACCTGCTCACCGACCTGCTGGTCGACGAAGTAGTTGTCCCTCCCGCCGATCCAGTAATTCCACACGCGAGCGTTCTGCGCCACACCGGTGTTCACGACCCAACTCCCTCTCCCACACCTGCGGCCGTCGCCGCCATTGTGCCGCCCGGTGATCACTTTGTCCGGGGATCTTGGGAACGGGGCGGGGGCGGGGGGGCGGTTGGTTCGGGGGAGCGGGGGTGGTGGTTGGCGGGGTCGTGGTCAGTGGGACCGGCCGGTTCGGGAGGGCGGGGGTGGTGGTTAGCGGGACCGACCGGTTCGTGAGGGCGGGGTTGGTGGTTGGCGGGGCCGGTCGGTCCGCTGGAGCGGGTCGGCGGTGGGCGGGCGTCGTCGGTTCGGGAGGCGGTGTCGTGGTCAGTGGCACCGGCCGGTCTGGGGGGCGGGGTTGGTGGTCGGCACGACCGGCCGGTCTGAGAGTCGGTGTCTTGGTCGGCGGGATCGGCCGGTCCGGGAGGGCGAGGTTGGTGGTCGGAGGGGCCAGTCGGTCTGCCGGAGCGGGTCGGTGGTTGGCGGGACCGGCGGGTTCGGGAGGGGGGCCGGTGCTCAGCACAATCGGCCGGTCCGGGAGGTGGTGTCGTGGTCAGTGGCACCGGCCGGTCTGGGGGGTGGGGTTGGTGCTCGGCGACGCTGGTCGGTCCGCTGGAGCGGGTCGGTGGTTAGCGGGACCGGCGGGTTCGGGAGGCGGTGCCGGTGGTCGGTAGGACCGGCCGGTCCGGGAGACGGGGCCGTGATCAGTACCACCGACCGGTCCGGGGGAGCGAGGTCGGTGGTCGGCAGGATCGATCGGTCCGGGGGGACCGAGGTCGCTGGTCGGCAGGACCCGTCGGACCAAAGGGTGCAGTCGGTGGTCAGCGGGGCCGGTCGGTCCGGAGGGTACGTAGTCGCGGGTCGGCGGGGCCAGCCGGTCTGGGGTGCGTAGTCGTGGGTCGGCGGAAGCGGCCGGTCCGGAGGGCGCGGTCGGTGATCAGCGGGATCGGCCGGTCCAGAGGGTGCGTAGCCGCGGGTCGGCGGGCCGGCCGGTCCGGTGTGCGTCGCGGGTCAGCAGGGCCGGCCGGGCCCTGGTGCGTAATCGTCGGTCAGTGGGATTGCGCCGGGCCCGCCGCAGGCGTCTTCCCGGACAGGACGTCCTTCAGGCGCTGCGTTCCCTTTGTCACCGCCTGGGCGGTGGACTGCTGTTCGGCGCCGTTGAGGCCGCCCGCGGTGACGGTGATCGCGTTTTCGCCGACGCGTACGACGGCGACGTCCAGGGTGAGTGTGGTGGCCTCACCGTTGGCGGTGCCCTGCACGACCACCCGCAGATCCTGCCGGGCGTCGCCCACGGCGGGCACCGAGCCCTCGGTGACCTGGACGGTTCGTTTGCCGCCCTTGGAGTCGGTCGCGGTGAACTGGTCGCACTTGACCGGCAGCGTCTTGAGCCAGGCCAGGGAGGAGTTCAGTTGGCCGGAGTCGTAGGAGGCCACCTGGTAGAGGAGCCGGGAGTCGCCCTGCTGGAACCCTCTGAGCGCGGAGGCGCCGGACGGCTTGCCCAGCAGATGGTCGGAGTAGAGCGCGTCGAGGAGCTTCTGGCAGTCGGCGGCGTTCGCCTTGGCGGTCAGGAAGTCGGCGACGTCGACCTTGCCGACAAGGAGGGTGTCACTCCACTTGGAGGCGTCCTTGACCTCGTTCCAGCTGTCCTCGATGTCCCCCTCGGTGATCAGCGCGGACCGGGCCCCGGCCTCGGTGAGGCGGGCAGGGGCGGAGGTGGCGGGCGAGGAGGTGGGCGACGAGCTGGGCGAGGTGGCGGGCGTGGACGCGGGCGAGGACGTGGGCGTCTGTGCGGCCAGGGGCGAGGCGGCGACGTCCGAGGCCCGGGAACCCGAGTCGCCGCCGTCGTCGGAACAGGCCGCTGTGGTCAGCAGCGCGGCCGTGGCCAGCCCGGCGGCGAGCACCCGAGCGGTGGAGGCACCCCCGGAGTCCTTGAGGTACCGGGGCAGGGACGGGCGTCGGGACATGGCGGAGGCCTCCAGAGAAACCGACGGACAGGGGCTCCGTTCAGCGCACCACCGGCGGCCCCGGCCCACCAGCGCACCGGTCCGTTCGGGGGACCGCCCTCGCGGGCCGCAGGGCAACTCGAACGCCCCGCCCGGCATGCCCGCACACCCGCCCGCGGTGACACTGGCCCCATGCCGACGCGTGCCGAGGAGTGAGCGTGCTGCCCGGATTCCTCACCAGGGCGGTCGAGTTGCTGCTCGGCCGGCAGGGCCGCTCGCTGCATCTGAAGGCGGCGGGTGCGGCCACGGCCGTACTCGGGGTGGTGATGCTGCTCGGCGCGTGGGCCGTCGTCGCCGCCGAACACGACGCCCCGCGCGCCAACCTGCGGACGTACCCCCAGGCGCTGTGGTGGTCGATCGAGACGGCCACGACCGTCGGCTACGGCGACTTCTTCCCCGTGACCCTCGGCGGCCGCGTCGTCGGGACCGTCGTGATGGTCGTCGGGATCACCACGTACGGCATGGTCACCGCGGCCCTGGCCACCTGGTTCGTCGGCCGGGAACAGCGCCGCCGCCACCATCTCGCCCACCACGCCGAGGAGTTGGGCGAGGAAACGGTCCGTGCGCTGCACGAGCGCTTCGACCGGCTCGAGCGGCTCGTGGGCGCCGACGGCGGCAACGGCGGCCGCGAGCGACCCCCTCCGCACCGCTAGCTACTGACCAGTACCCCGCCATGTGACACGTGTGACGCCTGAGGTACGGTCCCTCCCGGGTCCGCGCACACCCGCAGCGTGCCGACCGTCACACGCGGTGTCGAAGGGGCGGCTGAGGCATGGAGTTCCACCTGGTCGACGGCGGCGGAGGCGACGAAGGGCACGCGACGCCGGACGGCACACCGCTGGAGCACCTGGACCCGCAGCCCCTGCTGACCCGCGACTACGAGACCCGGCCCGAACTCGTCTACGAGCGGCTGCGCGAACGGCACGGCCCCGTCGCGCCGGTCGACCTCCTCGGCGTACCCGCCTGGCTCGTGCTCGGCTACCGCCAGTCGCTCCGCATCCTCCAGGACGACGCCGCCTGGCCCAAGGGGCTGGAGAACTGGCGGGCCCGCTCCGAGGGCCGCGTGCCCGCCGACTGGCCGCTCGGCCCCTCCCTCGAGGTCAACCATCGCGTCGGCAGGCGTACGCCGCCTCTTCGAACGGTTCGGGCATCTCGAGCTCGCCCTCCCCGTCGACCAACTGCCGTGGCGCTCCTCGCCGTTCATGCGGGGGCTGCGCGCACTGCCGGTGCGCTACGAGATCGTGGGGCCGGTGCCGCAACTCGCACCGGCGCGCGTGCCGGACGTACCGGACGCACCCGCCGCACCGGACCGGCCGGCCGGGCGGCGGTTTTCGCTGTGGCGCTACCTGACCGGGTTGATCAGGCAGAACACCTGACCACGTAGGCTGGCGGGGCCGTCGTCGACCCCCACCGGAAGCAGGTCATGTCCACCGCCCCCGCGCCCCTGATGACCACCCCCGGCCCGCCCGCCGGCTCCGCCGACATCCGGCTGATCGTCACCGACATGGACGGCACGCTCCTGGACGACGCCAAGCGGATGCCGCCGGGGCTGCGGGACATGCTCGCCGAACTGCGCCGGCGCGGGGTGCTGTTCAGCCCGGCGAGCGGGCGTCAATACGCCACGCTGGCACGGGAGTTCGCCGACGTGGCCGAGGGCATGGTGTTCATCGCCGAGAACGGCACCTATGTGGTGCGCGACGGCGTGGAGCTCAGCTCGGACCCGCTGGAGCCCGAGGACGCCGCCTGCATCGTGCGGGCCGTACGCGCACTGGTGGCTGACGGGGTGGACGTGGGCGCCGTCGTCTGCGGCAAGCGCTCCGCCTACGTCGAGCGGTCCGACGAGGCGTTCCTCGCCGAGGTGCGCAAGTACTACGTCGAACACCGCGTCGTCGAGGACGCCACCGCACCCGACGACGACGTCATCAAGGTCGCCCTCTTCGACTTCGGCTCCGCCGCGCGCACCACCGCCCCCGCCCTGGCGCCCTTCACCGCCACCCACCAGGTCGTCGTCTCCGGCGAGCACTGGGTCGACGTCATGAACCGCACCGCCGACAAGGGCGCCGACCTGCGCCGGCTGCAGAGGGAGCTGGGCATCACGCCCGCCCAGACCATGGTCTTCGGCGACTACCTCAACGACCTGGAGATGCTGGACGCCGCCGAGTGGTCGTTCGCCATGGCCAACGCCCACCCCGACGTCATCGCCCGCGCCCGCCACCTCGCCCCGTCCAACAACGACAACGGCGTGCTGCGCACGATCACGCGGGTGCTGGGCCTGCCGACCTGACGCACAGCGGGCCGCCGCCTCGCCTCACCTGCGGCTCTGGCGCCCCGGACGGCCCCGGCTGTTCAATGGGGCTGAACATCCCGCGAACAGGGCTGGCAAGCCCGTACCGGAGACTGGACATTCCGTACCGGAGAGGAGTCGCCGTGTCTTCCGCCGCCGTGCCGCCGCTCGGTGCGCGCATCCGTCAGGCGCGCACCGCGAAAGGCGTGAGCCTGCGTGCCCTCGCCCGGGACGTCGGTGTCTCAGCGAGTCTGGTGTCCCAGATCGAGACCGGCAAGAGCCAGCCGTCGGTGAGCACCCTCTACGCCATCACGACCGCCCTCGGCATCTCCCTGGAGTCGCTCTTCGACGCCACGGAGAGCGCGGCCGCCTCCCCGGTCGTCGCCGCCTCGTCGGCCGCCGCACCCGGACCCGTCCTGCATGCCCTGGCCGCCTTCTCTGCCGACCCGGGCCGCCGTATCGGCCCGGTGGTCACGCCCGGCGAGCGGGAGGTGCTGGAGCTGGACTCCGGGGTGGTGTGGGAGCGGCTGGGACACGTGCCCGGCACGGACGTCGACTTCCTCCAGGTCACCTACCGGCCCGGCGGCGCCTCCTCCGGCTCGGGCGGACTGATGCGGCACGCGGGCACCGAGTACGGCTGTCTGACCTCGGGGGAGCTGGTCCTCACCCTCGGCTTCGAGGAGTACACGCTGCGCCCCGGCGACGCGGTGTGCTTCGAGTCGACGACCCCGCACCGCTACCGCAACGATGGAGAGGAACCGGCCGTCGGGGTCTGGTTCGTGTTCAGTGACACTTGACACTCGTGCCGTACGGTCGTTCACTCCGAAGTGGGGGTGGTCGTCATGGCGATCCGTACCTTCGGCCCCAATGCCGTCGACTGGGAAGAGCGCATCGACCTGGACCGGCTGCGCCAAGAGCGCCTGTCCCGGCTGAACGACTCGCTGAACCGCTCGTCGCTCGGCGCCGTGCTGAGCTTCGACTTCGCCAACATCCGCTACATGACCGCCACGCACATCGGCACCTGGGCGATGGACAAGCTGATCCGCTTCGCCCTGCTGGTGCGCGGCGGCGAACCGGTGATCTGGGACTTCGGCTCCGCCGCCCGCCACCACCAGCTCTACAACCCGTGGCTGGACTACAGCGACGGCAAGGACGGCCCGCCCACCGGCGCCCGCGCCGGGATCTCCACCCTGCGCGGCGCCTTCCACCCGGACGCCGGGATCGCCGAGGACGTCGCCCGCAAGATCGCCGTCGAACTGCGCGAACACGGCCTCGCGAACGAACCCCTCGGCGTCGACGTAGCCGAGATGCCAGTCCTCGCCGCACTGCGCGCCGAGGGCATCGACGTCGTCGACGGCCAGCAGGTCTTCCTGGAGGCCCGCCGCACCAAGACCCGCGACGAGATCTCCCTGCTGACCCAGGCCTGCGCGATGGTGGACGCCGCCTACGAGGAGCTGTACGGGTATCTGCGCCCGGGGGTGCGCGAGAACGAGTGCGTCGGCCTCGTCAGCAAGGTGCTCTACGACCTCGGCAGCGAGTACGTCGAAGGCGTCAACGCCATCTCCGGCGAACGCTGTTCACCCCACCCGCACGTATACAGCGATCGCCTGATCCGCCCCGGCGACCCGGCCTTCTTCGACATCCTGCACAGCCACCTCGGCTACCGCACCTGCTACTACCGCACGTTCGCCGTCGGCAGCGCCTCCCGCGCCCAGCGCGACGCCTACGTCCGCTGCCGCGAGTACATGGACCAGGCCATCGCCCTCGTCCGGCCCGGCGCCACCACAGCCGACATCGTCCAAGTGTGGCCGCGTGCCGAGGAGTTCGGCTTCGCCGACGAGATGGCGGCCTTCGCCCTGCAGTACGGCCACGGGGTCGGCCTGTCGATCTGGGAGAAGCCCATCTTCAGCCGGCTGGTCTCCCTCGACCACCCCGAAGTCCTCGAAGAGGGCATGGTGTTCGCCCTGGAGACCTACTGGCCGGCCGCCGACGGCTGGTCGGCCGCCCGGATCGAGGAGGAGCTGGTCGTCACCGCCGACGGCTGCGAGGTCATCACCAAGTTCCCGGCCGAGGAACTGCTCGTCGCGGGCCGCAAGTACTGGACCGCGGGCGGCGAGCTCAACACCCGCCGCGAGTCCCAGTCCCACCTCAACACCCCGACCAATGGGGGTGCCTGATGACCGACCGTGACGCATCCCGCGACGAACTCCTCGTCCTGTACGAGCAGATGGCCGTCATCCGCCGTACGGAGAAGGCCGCCCACGACCTGTTCATGTCCGGCCTGGTCAAGGGCACCACCCATCTCGCGGCCGGTCACGAGGCGATCGCCGTCGGCGCGAGCGCCGCGCTGCGCGACGACGACTACGTCTTCGCCACCTACCGCGGCCACCACCACGCGATGGCCCGCGGCGCCACCCCCGAGGAGTGCCTCGCCGAACTCATGAGCCGCGCAACGGGGTTGTGCAGGGCCAAGGGCGGCTCCATGCACCTCACCAAGGCCACCGGCAACATGCTCGGTTCCTACGCCATCGTCGGCGCCCACCTCCCGATGGCGGTCGGCGCCGCCTGGTCGGCCCGGCTGCGCGGCACCGGACAGATCGCCGTCGCCTTCTTCGGCGACGGCGCCACCAACATCGGCGCCTTCCACGAGGCGCTCAACCTGGCCGCCGTGTGGAAGCTGCCGGTGCTGTTCGTCTGCGAGAACAACCTGTACATGGAGTACACGCCGATCGCCGACGTCACCGCCGTCGCCCGGCCCGCGGCCGACCGCGCCCCCTCGTACGGCATCCCGGGCGAGGTCGTCGACGGCAACGACGTCGTCGCCGTACGGGACGCGGTGGCCGCGCTCGCGCGGCGGGCCCGGGCAGGGGAGGGGCCCGCCCTGCTGGAGGCCGAGACCTACCGCCACTTCGGGCACAGCCGCGCCGACCCGGCCACCTACCGCCCGGCCGAGGAGGTCGAACGCTGGCTCAAGCACGACCCGTTGGACCTGGCGCGCGGCCGGCTCGCCGAACTGGGCGTGCCCGAGGAGACGCTCACGGCGGCCGACGAGCGCGCCCGTGACGTCGTACAGAAGGCGATCGACGCGGCGAAGAACGCGCCGCCGCCGGACCCGGCCGAGGCGCTGACCGACGTATGGGCGGACGGAGGTGCGGCATGGCGGACCTGAGCACGGCACGGGACGTGATCACCTACCGGGACGCGGTCGCCGAGGGCATCGCGCGCGAGATGCGGCGCGATCCGGCCGTGGTGTGCCTGGGCGAGGACATCGGCGAGGCCGGCGGGGTGTTCAAGACGACCGTCGGCCTGTTCAAGGAGTTCGGGCCCGAGCGGGTGTGGGACACGCCGATCTCCGAACAGGCCATCGTGGGCGCGGCGATGGGCGCTGCCATGACCGGGATGCGCCCGGTCGCCGAGATCATGTTCTCCGACTTCCTGGCCTGTTGCTGGGACTACCTCGCCAACGAGATACCCAAGGTCCGCTATATGACGGGCGGTCAGGTCACCGTCCCGCTCGTCGTGCGCACCGCCAACGGCGGCGGGCTCGGCTTCGGCGCCCAGCACTCGCAGTCCACCGAGAACTGGGCGTTCACCGTCCCCGGCCTGAAGATCGCCGCACCCGCCACCCCCGCCGACGTCATCGGCATGATGGCGGCGGCGATCCGCAGCGACGACCCCGTCGTCTTCTTCGAGCACAAGGGGCTGCTGGCGAGCAAGGGCGCCCCGCCGCCGCCCGGCCATGTGGTCGAACTGGGCCGCGCCGCCGTCGTCCGCGAGGGCGCCGACGTCACGCTGGTGGCCCTCGCCGCCATGGTGCCGCTGGCGCTGCAGGCAGCAGCGCGGCTCGCCGAGGAGGGCATCGACGCGGAGGTCGTGGACCTGCGCTGCCTGGTCCCCCTGGACACCGCCACCGTCCTCGCCTCCCTGGCGAAGACCTCGCGGCTCGTGACCGTCGAGGAGAACCCGTACCAGGGCGGCTGGGGCGCCACCCTCGTGTCGGTCGTCGCCGACGAGGGGTTCTCCCTGCTGGACGCGCCCGTGCGGCGGGTCGCGGGGGAGTGCGTGCCGCTGCCGTTCGCCGACGCGCTCGAGGAGCGGGTCATTCCCACCGTGGACAAGCTCGTGGCGGGCGTCCGGAGCCTCGCCGCGTACTGAACACCCCTGAGGAGGAAGCGCGATGACCGATCGGACACTGCTTCGCGCCGGGCACGTGATCTCCATGGACACCTCCGTCGGGGAGCTGCCGAAGGGCGACGTCCTGATCGAGGACGGGAGGATCGCCGCCGTGCAGCCGGAGATCAGCGCCGACGCCGAGGTCCTCGACATGACCGGGCGCATCGTGATCCCCGGCTTCGTCGACACCCACCGCCACACCTGGGAGGCCTCGATCCGGGGCGTCGCCCCCGACGCCACGCTCGACGACTACTTCGTCGACATCCTCGACACCTTCGCCCCGCTGTACACCGCCGAGGACGTGTACGCGGCCAACCTCGCCGGCGCGCTGGAATGCCTCAACGCCGGCATCACGACGCTCGTCGACTGGTCCCACATCAACAACACGCCCGCACACCCGGACGCGGCGATCCAGGCGCTCACCGAGTCCGGCATCCGCGCCCAGTACGCGTACGGCAGCGCCAACACCTCCCTCGCCGACTACTGGTTCGAGAGCAAGATCGCGATCCCCGGCGACGACGTACGCCGCATCCGCGACACCTACTTCGCCTCCGACGACGGCCTGCTGACCATGGCGCTCGCCACCCGCGGCCCCGGCTTCTGCCTCAACGAGGTCGTCACCTCCGAGTGGGCGCTCGCCCGTGAGCTGGACATCCCGATCACCGTGCACGTCGCGATGGGCCGGCTCGCCGGCCGCTTCGGCATGGTCAAGCAGCTGCACGACCTGGGGCTGCTCGGCCCGGACACCACCTACGTCCACTGCTGCTACCTGAGCGAGGACGAGTGGCGGATGGTCGCCGACAGCGGCGGCACGGTGTCGGTCGCACCGCAGGTCGAGACCCAGATGGGACACGGCTGGCCGCCCGTGATGAAGGCCATCGAGTACGGCCTGCGGCCCTCGCTCAGCACCGACGTCGTCACCACCGTGCCCGGCGACATGTTCACCCAGATCCGCGCGGCCTTCGGCGCCGAGCGGGCCCGGGTCAACGCCGACTGCTGGAAGGCCAACATGCCGGTGCCGGACACCATGTTGACGGCCCGTCGGATGCTGGAGATCGCGACGGCGAACGGCGCGCATGTCGCGGGACTGGAGCACCGCACCGGTTCCCTGACCCCCGGCAAGCGCGCCGACGTCGTCGCCCTCGACGCCACCGCGCTCAACATGGCGCCTGTGCACGACGCGACCAGTGCGGTCACGCTGTGCGCGGACGTGTCCAACGTCGAGACGGTCGTCGTCGACGGCGTGATCCACAAGCGCGACGGGAAGCTGACGGGCGACGTCGCGCGCGCCCGGCGGCTCGTCGAGGAGTCACGCGACCGGCTGCTGGCGGCGAAGGAGGCGAAGCAGAGCGCATGACCCGGCATCTGGTGCGGCGGGCCACCGAGGTGCCCGAGCCGCCGTACGACACACACGGCCACCGCCGCCGGACGCTGGTCGGCGAGGACGACGGCAGCGTGCACACCGGCTTCGGCCTGTGCGAACTGCGCCCCGACGGACGGGTGCCGGCGCATGTGCACTCGTACGAGGAGAGCTTCCACATCCTCGACGGCACCGCGGTCCTCGACGTGCCCGAGGGCTCGTACCTCCTGGATGAGGGCGACTACGGCATCCTCCCGACGGGCGTGCCCCATGCCTGGCGCGGCTCCGGTGACACCGCCGCGCGCTGGGCGGACATGCTGGCGCCCGTGCCGCGGGCGCGCTACGGGCACGACACGCAGCGGGTGCCCGACCTGCCGCGGCGCGACCCCGTCCGTATCGACGTGCGTGATCCGCGCACCCGCGCCTTCGGCCACTTCGAGCCCGCGCAGATGGACCCGGGCAAACAGTCCCAGGACCTGCTGGCCGTCTCGGCGAGCATGCGCACCGCGCTGCTCGTCTACAGCGGCATCACCGTCAAGATGATGGTCGACAGCGATCTCGGCGCGGTCGCCTCGACGATGTTCATGGTGCAGTACGCGCCCGACGGCGTCGCCGGCACCCACGACCACCCCTTCGAGGAGACGTACTACTTCCTGGAAGGGGAGGCGGACGCGGTGTTCGACGGCGAGCGGTACCGCCTCGGACCCGGCGACTGCGCCTGGGCGGGCGCCGGTTGTGTGCACGGCTTCGCCAACGCCGGTCGGGGACCGCTGCGTTGGCTGGAGACGCAGGCGCCGCAGCCGCCGCCACGCCACTCGTACCGGTTCACCCGGGACTGGGACTATCTGAGGGAGGCCCTGGAGTCATGAGCAACGTCCTGGTCGTCGGCGGCACATCGGGCATCGGCCGCGAACTCGCCCGCGTCCGCGCCGAGCGGGGCGACGAGGTCGTCCTCACCGGCCGAGACCCCGGCCGCGCCGACGCCGTCGCCAAGGAGATCGGTGCCCGCGGCCTCGCCCTCGACCTGTCCCGGCCGCACGAACTCGCGGACGTCCTCGGGGACTTGGCACACGTCGACCATCTGGTCCTCGCGGGCATCACCCGTGACGAGAACCACGCCACGCAGTACGACATCGGCGCCGCGCTCCGCCTCGTGACCCTCAAGCTCGTCGGGTACACCGAGGTCGTGCACTGTCTGCGGCCGCGCATGCCCGACGACGGCGCGATCGTCCTGTTCGGCGGCCAGGCCAAGGAGCGCCCCTACCCCGGCGCGACGACCGTGGCCACGGTCAACGCGGGCGTACGGGGCCTGGTGAACACCCTCGCGGTCGAACTCGCGCCGATCCGCGTCAACGCCGTCCACCCCGGGGTCGTCGGCGACAGCCCCTACTGGCGCGACAAGCCGGACGAGGTACTGGCCGCCCTGCGCGCGAGGACACCGACCGGGCGGCTCGCCACCATGGCGGACGTCGTGGACGCGGTGGACTTCCTGCTGCGCAACAGGTCGGTGAACGCGGTGGAGTTGAGCGTGGACGGGGGATGGCTGCTGGGGTGATCCGTCATGCCGCTCCGCGGCGGCTGTCCTCGACCACGTTCTTGTCGAGCGCGGCGCGCACCAACGCGGCGGCCACCACGGCCGGTTCGGTGTCACCGGCGAGGCGCACGATCCGGTCGGGCTCCTTCGGCAGCCCCAGCCGCGCCGCACCGTCGAGGGCCTTGCGGTCCAGGTACGGAGCGACCTCCGGCCAGACGAGCTGAACCTCGCGCAGGAAGATGTCGGCCCCCGCCGGGCCCAGGCCCGGGACCTCCTCAAGCAGGTCACGCAGCCGCCCGGTGTCGCCGTCCGCCTCCTTGCGTACACGACGCAGGTCGCCGCCCCAGCGCTCGGTCAACAGCTCGGCGCCGTCGCCGAGTTGGGTGGCGGTGCGCTCGTCGTAGCGCCGGTAGCCGCCGCGGCCGAGGGCGTCCACGCGCTGCTGCCAGCTCGCCCCGGCCATCCGGCGGGGGTCGCGCAGCCCCGCCTCGTACAGCGCGCGGGCGGTCGCGAGGGCGACTGACCCGCGGATGCGGGCGCTGAGCAGCAGCGCGAGGACGAGCAGCCGGTACAGCGGCTGCGGCGTGTCCCTGAGCGTGATGCCCGCCTCCTCTGCGAACGTCCGCCCGTGGGAGCCGACGAGCGCCCGCACCACGTCCTTCTGGCCGGTCACGGCTTGAGCGGGTCGTGGCCGATCGTCATCAGCCGGTGCCGGCGGTCGGAGTCCTCGGCCTCGGGCTCGTTCTCCACGTCCGCCTGCGCCTCGACCGTGTCCACCACCTGGTACATCACCCGGATGTCCGCGTCGGTGAGGTCGGTGCGCCGCTTCTGCAGGATGGCGAGGACGTGCTGCCCGGTCGGTGTACCCGCCTTGTCCGGCAACGGCTCAATGGTGTCGGTGGCGTCGCTCACCCGCAGCCAGGCGGCCAGCTCCTGCGACGTCATGTTGACCGCGCGGTGGAAGTCCTCCCACAGCGCGTCCAGTTCGAGGGCGTCGGTCATCACGAACCCCTCTCCACGGCGGCTCAGTTGTCCCGCGGCCAGTTCTCCGCGTCGAACATCCAGCGCTGCTTCTCCAGCTCGGCCGTGATGGAGATCAGCAGGTCCTGGGTGACCGGGTCCGCCTCGTCGGTCGCGGTGATGCGCTCGCGCAGCCGCCCGATCGCGGCCTCCAGGGCGTCCACGATGACCTGGACGACCTCGGTGTCCTTCAGCCAGCCGTCCTTCGGGCCGGGCAGCGTGCAGGCCGCCGCGATGGTCTCCGGCCGGCCGTCGGGCGGCAGGCCGAGCGCGGCGGTGCGCTCCGCCACGGTGTCCGAGAACGTGCGTGCCGTGGTCACCACCTCGTCGAGCTGGAGATGGATCGAGCGGAACCGCGGACCCACGATGTTCCAGTGCGCCTGCTTACCTATCAGCGAGAGCCCGAGAAGATCCACAAGAGTGCTCTGCAGGGCCTGGCCGACGACCTTGCGGGCCGGTTCCGGAAGCGTGCTCTTCACGACAGACATGGGGTTCCTCTCCTCTTGACGTCATGTCCCCAGTGCCCAGGCCGAACCGCTGCAAACACCCTCCGGGCACCCCCCGGTTCGTCTCAGCCAGTGAGCACGCCGTCCAGGAACCGGGTCAGCTCGGCGAAGACCTCGGCCTTGTTCGTCTCGTTGAACACCTCGTGCCGGGCACCGGCGTAGACCCGCTCGGTGAGGTGGCCGCCGTTCAGCTGTTCGACGCCGATCCGGCTCCCGGCCAGGGGGACGAGCCGGTCGTCGGCGCCGTGCAGCCACAGCAGCGGGAGCCGGCCGATGTCGCCGCTCGTGGCGATGGTCCGAAGGCCCCGGTCGAACGCCTCCACGGTCGGCCGCTTCATCGGTCCGTGCCAGACCAGCGGATCGGCGGCATAGGCGGCGCCGACCGCCGGGTCCCGGGAGAGCGAGGAGGGGCTGATGGGCGTGTCGGGGATCTCGTCGAGCGCCAGCAGCCGCCCCGGCAGCTCCCAGGCGCCGATCACCGGACCGGACAGCACGAGCGCGGCGAGTTCGTCGCCGTGGCGCTGGGCGTAGCGGGCGGCGATCAAACCGCCCATCGAGTGCCCGATCAGCACGAGCGGCACGTTCGGGTGCGTGAAGCGGGCCAGGTCGGCCACGGCGCGGACGTCGTCGACGACCTCCTCGAAGTCCTCGATCAGCACCCGCTCGCCGGCCGACGCGCCGTGCCCCATGTGGTCGGGGCCGAACACCGCCGCGCCGTGCCCGGTCAGCACCCCGGCCAGCTCCTCGTACCGTCCGACGTGCTCGCCGTAGCCGTGCACCACGACAGCGACGTAGCGCGGCCGTTCATGGGGCCACTCGCGTGCGGTGATCGTGCCCCGGGTGCCGCTCAGCACATGCTCGCGGGCCTCGGCCATGTCTCCTCCAGCTGCGTCGGTGAACGGTGCTGTGCCTGTGGTGGCCAACAGGCGAGACGGTACTGACCCGACCGTATGTCTGCACATACCATCGGTCTCCGCATGGACACGATGACGCTCTGGCACATATCCGGCTGGGAGTTCGCCGCCCTCGCCTTCGCGGCTCTCCTCGTCGGCTTCTCCAAGACCGCCGTGAGCGGGGCGAACACGGTGAGCCTCGCCGTCTTCGCGGCGGTCCTGCCCGCCCGCGCCTCCACCGGCGTACTGCTGCCCGTCCTGATCGTCGGCGACGTCCTCGCCGTCCTCACCTATCGCCGGCACGCCCACTGGCCGACCCTGTGGCGGCTGTTCCCGGCGGTCGCTGCGGGCGTGGTCGTGGGCACGCTCTTCCTGGTGTGGGCCGACGACGCGGTCGTACGCGTCTCGATCGGCGCGATCCTGCTGCTGATGGCGGGCGTGACGATCTGGCGGCGGCGCACGACGCAGGCCGAGGACGAACCGGACTCGGTGGTCACCCGCTCCGGCCGCGTCAAGGCCCGCTCCTACGGTGTCCTCGGCGGCTTCACCACGATGGTCGCCAACGCGGGCGGCCCGGTGATGTCGATGTATCTGCTCTCGGCGGGCTTCCGCAAGCTCGGCTTCCTGGGCACGTCGGCGTTCTTCTTCCTGATCGTGAACGTCTCGAAGGTGCCCTTCAGCGCCGGACTCGGCCTGATCGACGGCCACTCGCTGCTCCTGGATGCCGCGCTCGCGGTGTTCGTCGTCCCCGGCGCGTTCATCGGGAAGTGGGCCGTGAACCGCATCAACCAGCGTCTCTTCGAGCAGCTCGTGATCGCGGCGACGATCGTGGGCGGCCTGCAGCTGCTGCTGCGCTGAGCCCCGGAGCACGCCGCCGCGGGGGCGGGAATGCGGCGGGGGGTCGCCGCGTTACAGCCACTGTGATTGACATGCTCGGATCAGTGATCCAGGGCGTGGGCGAAGGGAGGACCTCATGGCACGCAGCACCGCGCGTCCCGTCATCAGGCTGAAGTCGACGGCCGGCACCGGAGTCACCTACGTGACCCGCAAGAACCGCCGGAACAACCCCGACCGACTGGTCCTGCGCAAGTACGACCCGGTGGCCGGCGAGCACGTCGCGTTCCGCGAGGAGCGCTGAACGAATACGTGCCGCCCGCCGCACAGGGCACCGAGGAGGTAACCCCATGAAGCCCCGCATCCACCCCGACTCCCGCCTCGTGGTCTTCCGCGACCGCGCCGCGAACGCCGCGTTCCTCACCCGTTCCACCGCCGACTCGTCGAAGACGATCGAGTGGGAGGACGGCCACACCTACCCGCTCATCGACGTGGAGATCTCGTCGGCGAGCCACCCCTTCTACACCGGCAAGTCACGGGTCCTGGACACCGCCGGCCGCGTGGAGCTCTTCGAGCGCCGCTACGGCCGCACCGCGACCCGCGACTGAGAGACGCGACCAGGAGAGCCGAACCATGAAGGTGCGCAATTCACTGCACTCGCTGAAGGCCAAGCCCGGGGCCCAGGTGGTCCGCCGCCGCGGCAGGGTCTTCGTCATCAACAAGAAGGACCCGCGCTTCAAGGCCCGCCAGGGCTGACGAGCCGCGCAGCCGACGAGCCACGCAAGGGCGGCCTCCCGGCAGGAGGCCGCCCTTCGCGTGTCGGCTCGACCGCATCGCTGGACCGCATCGCTACGGGGCGATCCCGACCCCGTCGATCCTGCTCCACTTCTTCTCCTGCGCCGCCGACATGGCGGGCCACCGCAGCCCGCCCGGCCGCGGCCGGACGCGCGTGGCGTAGGGCGAGGGGTGGAAGCCGGGCTCGTAGAAGCAGCCCGTGCCGTACGTCCGGTCGAACGCGCCGCACGAGTCCGCGAGCGACTGGGGCGTCGGCTTGTGCCCGGTGCGCACCCAACTGTCCAGCGCGGTGATCGAGTTGGCGTACTCGGAGTTGCTCAGCTGGCTGTGCTCGTGCTCGTCGGTGAACGACTGCACCAGATAACGCTCCCGGTGCGCACCCTCGACGGTCGCCCGGTAGGCCGCCTCGTGCTCCACGAACGCCGTCGGATCGTCGATCGCGTGCATCGTCAGCACCGGGATGGACACCTTGCCGGTGAGATCGCTGTCGTAGGACAGATCGCGCACGGCACTCGGGTCGGCGGAGAACCGCTCGACACCGGCGTTCAGCGCCTTGTCGTCGTGCGAACCGGAGTACCACACGCCCTCGTTGGAGAACGGGTTACGGCCGCCGAGCCGGTCGTGCACGATGTCCCGGAACGTGAAGGTCGCGAACCGCAAGTGCGACTCCAGCGTGCGCTCGGGGATACGCGTGACGGCCAGGATGTCGTCGAGGTTGCGCTGCTGCAGCGCCGTGCGCTCCTCGGGGGCCGAGGCATAGCCCGTGCACTCCTGCAGACGGGCCCGCAGCCCCGCCGTCGTCATCGTCGACCCGGCCCGCAGCCCCTCCCAGAGGGGGTACTGCACCTCGGTCGGGCGGGGATGGTTGTGGCAGTAGTACTGGTAGACCACGCGCAGGTCCACCCGGTAGTCGTAGCCCCGCGAACCGCCGCCCAGGACACCGCTGGTGATCAGCGCCCCGTCGTAGGGACCGTTCTTGCGTCCGTACGTCTCGACGACCTTCGCGGCGACGTCCCCGCCCCACGACTGGCCGTGCACATACGTCCGCTTCGGCTTGCCGAACCGCTCGACGAACAGCCGGCGCACGTTCTCGGTGTCCTCGGCGGCCATCCGCGTGCCGTATCCGCCCCTGCGGTACGACGAACCCGCCCAGGCATACCCCTCGTCCACCATCACCGACCAGCGGGCCAGGTCGTCGACGCTGCGCTGCGGGTCGGAGCCGGCGCCGAGGTCGGGGCCGCCGTGCGCGTGCACGACGAGGGAGCCGTTCCAGTCCTTGGGGACGGCGATCGCGTAGTACGCGCCGTTGGCGTCCTGGCCCGTGTAACACGTGGCCTTGCCCGCCAGTTCGGCCGGGCAGGTGGCGGCCGCCGGCGGCGGCGCGGTCGCCCGGGCGGGCACCGCGCCGACCAGTGCGGTGGAGACCGTGGCCGCCAGGACGGCCAGTACTCCCGTACGCCGCCGGCGGTTCGCCGCGCGGATCAGTGCGCGCGTTCTCGATCTGTCCAAGACGCTGCTCCTCGTCCTCGTCGGCGCGCCGTCGCGCCGTCGGCGGCGATGCTAGGGAGCGGGGGCGGCCGCGAACCATGCTCTGACCGTTGTGTTCATAGTGTTCGGCGGCACCGCGGCCCACGAACGGTGCCCGTGACGGGGGGTGGAGGCGGGGCGAGGCGAGGCGGGCCCTGCGCTCTCCCCGCGGAGTGCGACCTCGTACGCTCGCCCCATGTCCCCCCACGTCCTGATCCTCGGCGGCACCGCCGAGGCCCGTGAACTGGCCGCCGCGCTCGCGGCACGCCCCGGCGTGCACGTCACGACCTCCCTCGCGGGACGCGTGAACCGGCCGGGCGCACTGGCGGGGGACGTACGCGTCGGAGGCTTCGGCGGAGTCCGGGGGCTGACGGACTGGCTGCGCGAACAGCGCGTGGACGTCCTCGTCGACGCCACGCATCCCTTCGCCGAGCAGATCACCGCGAACGCGGCGCGGGCCGCGGCGGCGAGCGGCGTGCCCGCGGTCGTGCTGCGCCGCCCGGGCTGGCGGCCGGGCCCCGGCGACCGCTGGCACACGGTCCCGTCGCTCTCCGCCGCCGCGGACCTGCTGCCGCGCCTCGGCTCCCGGGTCCTCCTGACCACCGGCCGCCTCGGGCTCGCGGCCTTCGCGCATCTGGCGGACCTGCTTTTCGTCGTACGGTCGGTGGAGCCCCCCGAGCCACCGATGCCACCGCACACCGAACTGCTGCTCGCCCGCGGCCCGTTCACGGTGGCCGACGAGACGGCGCTGCTGCGCGAGCACCTGATCGACGTGCTCGTGACGAAGGACAGCGGGGGAGCGGCGACAGCCGCCAAACTCACGGCCGCACGCCAACTCGCCCTGCCCGTCGTGGTGGTAGGCCGCCCGCCCCTGCCGGACGGGGTGAGCGCGGTGCCGGACGTGGCGGGGGTGCTGGCGCGGCTGGGGCTCAACTCGCCCTGAGCCGCGCGTGGTTGCCGCGCCCGGCGACGACTACGCCTGCCCGGCGACGACTACGCCTGCCCGGCGACGACTACGCGTGCCCGGCGACGGCTATGCCTCGGGACGGCGCTCGGGGCGGCGCCGCAGCAAATAGGTGTCCATGATCCACCCCTTGCGCTCGCGCGCCTCGGCCCGCAGCCGCTCGATCCGCGGCCCGGCCTCGCCGATCGGCCCGGAGACGAGTATCTCGTCCGGAGTGCCGATGTAGGCACCCCAGTAGATGTCGATGTCCTCCTCGGCGTACTGCCGGAACGTCTGGTGCGCGTCCAGCATCACCACGACGTCGTCCACGTTCTGCGGGAAGCCCTCGGACAGCCGCCGCCCGGTGGTGATCTGCACGGGCCGGGCCACCCGGTTGAGCCCCGTGCGGTGCCGCGCGACCAGCGCCGAGACACTGCTGATGCCCGGCACGACGTCGTACTCGAAACCGACACCGCCGCGCTCGCGCACCTCCTCGAGAATCCCGAGCGTGCTGTCGTACAACGCCGGATCCCCCCACACCAGGAACGCGCCGCTCTCGTCCTCGCCCAGCTCCTCGGCGATCAGCCGCTCGTAGATGTCCGCGCGGGCGCTGCGCCAGTCACCGACGGCGGGGGAGTAGGCCGCGCCCCCGGCCGTGCGGTCCCGCTCCGGATCGCGCGCCTCGACCACCCTGTACGACCCCGGGTCCGGTATGTGCGCGTCCAGCATGTCCCGGCGCAGCCGCGTCAGGTCGTCCTTCGCCTCGCCCTTGTCGAGCAGGAAGAACACGTCCGTGCTCCGCAGCGCCCTGACCGCCTGCAGCGTCAGCTGCTCGGGGTCGCCCGCGCCGATACCGATGACATGAATCTTTCGCACACCCCGAGTCTGCCGTACGCCACTGACAGTGCCGGTCTAGGGGGTCCGGCCCCGCAGCCGAGGGGCCCGGGCCGCGGCGTCGACAGCCGGGCCACCGCCTTCCACCTCGCCCGCCAGCCCGCGCGCCCAGTCGGCCAGTCCCGCCAGATCCATCCCGTACGGCCGCGGCTGCCCCGATTCCGCCGCCCACTCCTGGACGGCCCCGGCGCCCCGCCGCAGCAGCCGGGCGCCGCCCGTCACATTGCCCCGGGCGGCATGGGTGAGCCCCACGGCGAGCTGCGCCAGGCCCCGCCACAGGGTCCGCTCCTCCTGCGGGCCCGACTTCCAGGCGTCCTCGAACACCTCGTGCGCATGGAAGGGCTTGCCCGCGTCCAGCAACTCCTGCGCCTCGGCGACCGTCCGGTCCGGTGTGCGTACGACGCCCTCGGGCTGCCGGTCCACACCGCCCGCGCCGTACGGCAGCGGCCGCCCGAGCCCGTCCCGCGGCCGGGCATTGCGCGCCCGCCCCTCGCCGTCCCGGTCCCGGGCGGCCACCGGCCGGCCCGCGTCTGCTGAGGATGTCCCTGCCATGCACCGATTGTCGCGCGCCCCCGCCGCCCGCTTCGAGGGCGGGCCCCGACGTGGGGTAAAGTACTGTCCGCGCGATCACGTGGTTCACCACGCGAAGCGCATCGGGACGTGGCGCAGCTTGGTAGCGCACTTGACTGGGGGTCAAGGGGTCGCAGGTTCAAATCCTGTCGTCCCGACCAGCTCGATGGCAGGTCGGAGGCCGTTTTCCCATCACGGGAAAGCGGCCTTTGTCGTGTCCGCCGGCGGCCACGCGGCAACGTGACGGAGAGAAAACGCTTGGACACGGTGGGTGCCGTCGCGGGACACTCCATAGCTCCGCCTGGCCGCTGCCACCAAGACACAGGATCGGGATGGGATTACCTGACTCGCGCGAGGCTCCACCGCGCCGGGGCCCCGTGCTCCTCGCGCTTCGCTACTACGGACGGGAACTGGCCCGGCTTCGGCTGCTGACGGTGCCCGGCATGTTGATGCCGGCGCTGGGCAACATCGGGCTGTCGTACATCGCGCCGCTGATCGTCGCGAAAATCGTCGGCCGCATCGCCGGGGGCGCCGGCGGCGGCATCCGCGCCAACCTCCCCTACGTTCTCGCCTTCGCCGGCGTCCTGCTCCTGTCGGAGGGGCTGTGGCGCATCGGACTGCACTGTCTGAACCGCCTCGACGCCCTCGGCGTCGAGCATCTGTATGTGGTCGGCATGGACGAACTGTTCGCCAAGGACGCGACGTTCTTCCACGACAACTTCGCGGGAGCGCTGACCAAGCGCGTGCTGAGCTTCGCCTCCCGCTTCGAGGAGTTCGCCGACACCCTGACGTTCAACATCATGGGCAGCCTGGTGCCGCTGGTGTTCGGTTCGGTGGTGCTGTGGCGCTACGAACCGCTGCTCGTCGTCGGCCTGTTGACGATGATCCTGCTGACGGCGGTGTGCGTCGCGCCACTGATCCGGCGCCGCCAGGCACTCGTCAACAAGCGCGAGGAGGCCCTCGCCCAGGTGTCGGGCCATGTCGCCGACAGCCTGATGAACATGGACACCGTCCGGGCGTTCGCGGCCGAACGCCGCGAGGCTGCCGAGCACCGGCGCCGCGTCGCCCACGCGCGACGGCTCATGCTGAAGTCGTGGGACTACGGCAACCTGCGCATCGACACCCTCGTCGCACCGATGTCCGTACTGACCAACGTGCTGGGCCTGCTGCTCGCGGTCGCGCTCGGCGGCGGCGAGCACGGGGTCGAGGCCGTGGTCGTGGCCTTCACGTACTACACCAACGCCACGAAGATCATGTTCGAGTTCAACCAGATCTACCGCCGTCTGGAGAGCTCGATGACGGAGGCCGCCCAGTTCACCGAACTGCTGCTGGTCGAGCCCACCGTGCTCGACCCGCAGTCGCCCGAGCCGCTGCCGCCCGGGCCCGCCGACGTCCGCTTCGAGCGGGTGAACTTCGCCCACGGCGGCGGGGACCCGCTCTTCGAGGGCCTCGACCTGGACGTGGCCGCCGGGACGAAGATCGGCCTCGTCGGCCGGTCCGGCGGCGGGAAGACCACGCTGACGCGGCTGCTGCTGCGCATGACGGACATCGACGGCGGCCGCATCCTGATCGGCGGCCAGGACATCAGCCGGCTGCGCCAGAGCGACCTGCGCGGGCTGATCGCCTACGTTCCGCAGGATCCGGCGATGTTCCACCGCACCCTGCGGGAGAACATCGCCTTCGCCCGGCCCGACGCCACCGACGCCGAGATCCGCCGCGCGGCCGAGGCGGCCCACGTCACGGAGTTCGCCGACGCGCTGCCGGACGGCTTCGAGACGATGGTGGGCGAGCGCGGCATCAAGCTCTCCGGCGGCCAGCGCCAGCGGGTCGCGCTGGCCAGGGCGATCCTGCGGGACGCGCCGATCCTGCTGCTGGACGAGGCGACCAGTGCGCTGGACTCCGAGAGCGAGATCCTCGTGCAGGCGGCGCTGTGGCGGCTCATGGAGGGGCGTACGGCGCTGGTGGTGGCACACCGGCTGAGCACGGTCGCCACCATGGACCGGCTCGTCGTCCTCGACCGCGGCCGGATCGTCGAGCAGGGGACCCACCAGGAACTGCTCGCATCCGAGGGCGCCTACGCGAAGCTGTGGCGGCACCAGTCGGGCGGCTTCCTGGCGGAAGGCCCGGACTCGGACGCAAAGGACAGCGCCCCGGACCCGGACGTCCCGACCAGTGCCGCCACGACGGCCCCCTGACCGACGGCACCGACGGTCCGTCCCACTACGGACGGGTCGCCGCGACCTCGAACTCCAGCGTCACCTTCCTGCCGATCATGCCCCGCCCCCAGGTGATGCCCCAGTCCGTGCGGTCGATCGTCGCCCTGCCCGTGAAGCCGACGCGGGAGCCGCCCGGTGCGTCGCTCTCGGCGTCGGTCAGCCGGAGGTCCACGGTGACCGGTCCGGTCGCACCGCGGAGTGTGAGATCACCGGTGACCCTGAAGTCGGTCCCGGTGATCCGCTCCACCCCGGTCGAGGCGAACACGATGGCCGGGTGCTCGTCCGCGGCGAGGAAGTCGCCGCCGCGCAGATGGTCGTCGCGCTTCTCGTTGCGGGTCTGGATGCTGTGGCTCCGGATCACCAGCCGTACGTCGGACCTCGACGGGTCGTCGCCGTCCAGATGGGCGCTGCCCTCGAAGTCGTCGAAGTGCCCGCGCACCTTGCCGAGCAGCATCGCCCGGGCGGCGAAGCCGATCCGGGTGCGGGCGGGGTCGAGAACGTAGTCGCCGGTCAGCTCGCCGCCGGCGTTGATCGTGGTAGTCATGGCAGATAGCTCCCAAACTGATCCCAGTCGTCTCGATCCGTACGACGACACAGCCCCCCGGAATGTGAGGTGCGGGATGCTGCCGGGCCACGGCTCACACTTCACGGCGCTGTCTCGTCGGACAGATGTGGGCACAGCGGTGCGCACGGATGCGACCGAGGGAGGTGCCGCACCATGACCAGCCGGTCCGAGCCAGGAGACGGCCCGCTCGACTCGGGCCTGGACGCGGTCATGAGCGAGCGCCGGCAGCTGATCAATCTCGCCTACCGGCTCCTCGGCTCGCTGGCCGACGCCGAGGACGTCGTGCAGGAGACGTACGCCCGCTGGTACGCCATGTCGGCGCAGGACCAGCGGGCGATCGCCTCGCCCGGCGCCTGGCTGACGAAGGTCGCCGGCCGCATCTGCCTCGATCTGCTCCGCTCGGCGCGGGCCCGGCGCGAGAGCTACGTCGGCGAATGGATCCCGGAGCCGCTGCCCGACCGCGCGGAGTGGATCACAGGATGGTCGGGCGGCGGCGGAGCGGACCCGGCCGACCGGGTCACCCTCGACGAGTCGCTCACCATGGCCTTCCTCGTGGTGCTGGAGTCGATGACCCCGGCCGAGCGCGTGGCGTTCGTGCTGCACGACGTCTTCCGCTACCCCTTCGCCGACGTCGCCGAGATCGTTGGGCGGACCCCCGCTGCCTGCCGTCAGCTGGCCTCGTCGGCCCGGCGCCGTATCCGCGCCTCACAGACGCCCGCGACTCCTGCTGTCCGGCGTGCCGATGTCGTCAGGGCCTTCAAACAGGCGTGGGAGGCCAAGGACATCGACGCCCTCATCGGCGTCCTCGATCCCGGCGCCACGGCGGTCGGCGACGGTGGCGGCGTGGTCAGCGCCGCGCTCCACCCGGTCGAGGGCGCCGAGCCGATCGCCCGCTACCTGGTCGAACTCCGCGACCTGGCACCGGACATGACCCTCCTGGAGCGCCATGTCAACGGACAGCCCGGGCTGGTGGCCGAGCAGGACGGGGTGACCGTGGCGGTGATGGCCTTCGACCTCGCGGGCGACCGGATCAGTCACATCTGGGCCGTGCGCAACCCGGAGAAGCTGCGGCCCTGGACGGCGGAGTGACCGACGCGGAAGGGCAGTTGGGCAGGCGCCCCGGGCCGCCGCGTCACCGGCTGACCAGCAGCTGGAAGTCGAAGGCGTAGCGCGAGGCACGGTAGATGTGCGAGCCGTACTCCACCGGGCGTCCCGTGTCGTCGTACGCGGTGCGTTGCATGGTCAGCAGCGCGGCGCCCTCGTCCTCTTCGAGGCGCTCGGCCTCCTCGGCGGTGGCGGAGCGGGCGCCGACGGTCTGGCGGGCGCTGTGCAGGGTGATGCCGGCGGCGCGCATCATCCGGTACAGGCCCGTCGCCTCCAGCCGCGCGGTGTCGAGGTCGAGCAGGGTCGCGGGCAGATAGTTGACCAGGAGGGCGACCGGCTGGCCGTGGGTCAGCCGCAGCCGCTCCAGGACGACCACCTCGCTGCCCTCCGCGATGCCGAGCGCGGCCGCGACGTCGGGGCCGGCCGGCCGGCGCTCGTTGCGCACCACCCGGGTGCTGGGCCCCTGGCCCGCGGCCTCCAGGTCGTCGTAGAGGCTGCTGAGTTCGAGCGGTCGCCTGACCTGGCTGTGCACCACCTGCGTGCCGACGCCGCGGCGGCGCACCAGCAGCCCCTTGTCGACCAGGGACTGGATGGCCTGGCGCACGGTCGGTCTGGACAGGCCGAGGCGGGTGGAGAGATCGATCTCGTTGCCCAGGAGGTTGCCCGGGGCGAGGACGCCGTGCTCGATCGCCGCCTCCAGTTGCTGGGCGAGCTGGTAGTACAGCGGCACCGGACTGGCCCGGTCCAGGGCGAAGTCCATCGAGTCGGCAGCGGCCGTCGCGGTACGTGCGCCGGCGCCGGTCCTCGCCATGGGCGTACCTCCCTGCATAGAACTGATGAAACCTCAGGAGTGGCTGGGGAAGCCGAGGTTGATGCCCGCGTCGGCCGGGTCCGGCCAGCGCGTCGTGATCACCTTGCCCTGCGTGTAGAAGGCGACCCCGTCGCCTCCGTAGATGTGGTGGTCGCCGAAGAGGGAGTCCTTCCAGCCGCCGAAGGAGTGGTAGCCGACGGGCACCGGGATCGGCACGTTGACGCCGACCATGCCCGCCTTGACCTCCAACTGGAAGCGGCGGGCGGCACCGCCGTCGCGGGTGAAGATCGCGGTGCCGTTGCCCCAGCGGGAGTCGTTGATCAGCTTGATGGCCTCGTCGTACGACTCGGCACGCACCACGGCCAGGACGGGGCCGAAGATCTCGTCCCGGTACGCGTCCGCCGTCACCGGCACCCGGTCCAGCAGCGACACGCCGAGGAAGAAGCCGTCCTCGTGGCCTTCCACGGCGTGGCCGGTGCCGTCGACGACGACCTCGGCGCCCTGCTCGGCGGCCGAGGACACGTAGGAGGCCACCTTGTCGCGGTGTTCGCGGGTGATCAGCGGGCCCATCTCGGACGCCGGGTCGTTGCCGGGGCCGATCCGCAGCCGCTCGGCCCGCTCGGCGATCTTCGCGACCAGCGCGTCCCCGGTGTCGCCGACCGCGACCACCACGGACACGGCCATGCAGCGCTCGCCCGCGGAGCCATAGGCGGCGTTGATCGCCTGGTCGGCGGCGAAGTCCAGGTCGGCGTCGGGCAGGACGAGCATGTGGTTCTTGGCACCGCCGAGCGCCTGCACCCGCTTGCCGTGCTCAACCGCCTTGAGCTGGATGTACTTTGCGATCGGCGTCGAGCCGACGAAGGAGACGGCCGCCACGTCCGGGTGCTCCAACAGGCGGTCCACGGCCACCTTGTCGCCCTGCACGACGTTCAGGACGCCGTCGGGCAGGCCCGCCTCACAGGCCAGTTCGGCCAGCCGGAGGGAGGCGGAGGGGTCCTTCTCGCTCGGCTTGAGGACGAAGGTGTTGCCGCACGCGATGGCGATCGGGAACATCCACATCGGCACCATGGCCGGGAAGTTGAACGGCGTGATGCCCGCGACCACGCCCAGCGGCTGGCGGATCGAGGCCACGTCGACCCGGGTGGACACCTGTGTCGACAGCTCGCCCTTGAGCTGCACGCTGATCCCGCACGCCAGCTCGACGATCTCCAGGCCGCGCGCGACCTCGCCGAGGGCGTCTGAGTGCACCTTGCCGTGCTCGGCGGTGATCAGCGCGGCGATCTCGTCGCGGTGCGCGTCCAGCAGCTCGCGGTACTTGAACAGGATCGCGGTGCGCCGGGCGAGCGAGGTGGCACCCCAGCTCTCGAACGCGGCCTTCGCTGAGGCGACGGCGGCGTCCACCTCGTCGGCGGTGGCGAATCCGACCTGCTTCTCCTGCGCGCCGGTCGCCGGGTCGTAGACGGCGCCGTACCGGCCGGAGGCGGACTCGACGGGCTTGCCGCCGATCCAGTGGGTGAGGGTCTTCATGGTGCAAGTGCCTTTCGCGTACGGGGAGTTCAGAGGTGGCGTCGTCGGTCCGCGGAGTGCCGGTCGTACTCCTCGCGGGCCCGTACGGCGGCCTCGCGGGAGGCGGTCTCGGCGACCGGCACGTCCCACCAGGCCTCGGCCGGGGGAGCGGCCGGGCCCGCGGTGCCGGTCTCGACGTAGACGCAGGTGGGGCGGTCCGAGGCGCGGGCCGCGGCGAGCGCCTCGCGCAGTTCTCGGACCGTCTTGGCGCGCAGCACCTCCATGCCGAGGCTGCCCGCGTTGGCCGCGAGGTCGACGGGCAGCGGGGCGCCGGTGAAGCTGCCGTCGGCCGCGCGATAGCGGTAGGCGGTGCCGAAGCGCTCGCCGCCGACCGACTCGGACAGGCCGCCGATGGAGGCGTAGCCGTGGTTCTGCAGGAGGACGAGGTTGACCGGCAGGCCCTCCTGGACGGCCGTGACGATCTCCGTCGGCATCATCAGATACGTGCCGTCGCCGACCAGCGCCCACACCGGGGTGTCGGGCGTGGCCTGCTGCACGCCGATCGCGGCCGGGATCTCGTAGCCCATGCAGGAGTAGCCGTACTCCAGGTGGTACTGGCGCGGGCTGCGCGCCCGCCAGAGCTTGTGCAGGTCGCCCGGGAGCGATCCTGCCGCGTTGATCACCACGTCGTCGTCGCCGACGACCGCGTCCAGCGCACCCAGCACCTGCGTCTGGGTCGGCACGGCATGCTCGTCGTCGGCCGCGTAGGCCGCCTCGACGACCTGCTCCCAACGCCCCTTGCCCGCGCGGTACTCGGCCTCGTACGCGCTGTCGACACGGTGGTCCGCGAGCCCTTCGAGGAGCGCCCGCAGGCCGGTGCGCGCGTCGCAGACGAGCGTGCGCGCCGCGAGCTTGTGCGCGTCGAACGCGGCGATGTTGAGGTTCACGAACCGTACGTCCGGGTGCTGGAAGAGGGTGCCCGAGGCGGTGGTGAAGTCGCTGTAGCGGGTGCCGACGCCGATCACCAGGTCGGCGGTGCGCGCGATGTCGTCGCTGACCGCCGTGCCGGTGTGGCCGATGCCGCCGAGGTCGGCCGGGTGGTCGTGGCGCAGCGAGCCCTTGCCCGCCTGGGTGGAGGCGACCGGGATGCCGGTGGCGTCCACCAGGGCCTTCAGCGCCTCCTCGGCCCGGCTGTGGTGGACTCCGCCGCCCGCCACGATCAGCGGGCGCCGGGCGGCCCGGATCGCGCGCAGCGCCTCGGCCAGCTCGGCCGCGTCGGGCGCGGGACGCCGTACGTGCCACACGCGCTCGGCGAAGAACTCCTCGGGCCAGTCGTACGCCTCGGCCTGCACGTCCTGGGGGAGGGCCAGGGTGACCGCGCCGGTCCCGGCCGGGTCGGCTAGGACCCGCATCGCGTTCAGGGCCGAGGGGATCAGGGCCTCGGGGCGGGTGACGCGGTCGAAGTAGCGGGAGACCGGCCGCAGGGTGTCGTTGACCGACACGTCCGCCTCGGTCGGGTGTTCCAGCTGCTGCAGCAGCGGGTCGGCCGGCCGGGTGGCGAAGTAGTCGCCGGGCAGCAGCAGGACCGGGATGCGGTTGATCGTCGCCAGGGCGGCGCCGGTGACCAGGTTGGTGGCGCCGGGGCCGATGGACGTGGTGACCGCCTGTGCGGACAGCCGGTCGAGCTGGCGGGCGTGGCCGACGGCCGCGTGCACCATGGCCTGTTCGTTGCGGCCCTGATGGTACGGCATCGTGTCCTCGCCGGCCTCCAGCAATGCCTGGCCGATCCCGGCGACGTTGCCGTGGCCGAAGATGCCCCAGGTGCCCGCGATCAGCCGGTGGCGTACGCCGTCGCGCTCGGTGTACTGGACCGACAGGAACCGCACCAGGGCCTGCGCGACGGTCAGGCGGCGGGTGGGTGCGCTCATAGGGACGTCTCCGGTGCCGTGTAGAGGGGGAGTCGGGGGTCGACCGGCTGCTCGGGCCAGGTGTCGCGGACCCAGGCGTGGTCCGGGTGGTCGCAGATCAGCCAGGTGCGCTCGGGCTCGGGGCCCGCCATGACGTTGAGGTAGTACATGTGGTGGCCGGGCACCGCCATGGACGGCCCGTGCCATCCGTCGGGGATCAGGACGACGTCCCCGCCGCGCACCTCGGCCAGGACGTCGGTGCCCCGGCCGTTGCCGGAGGGGGAGACGCGCTGGTAGCCGAGGCCGGGGATGCCCTCGTGGGCGGCGAACTCGAAGTAGTAGATCTCTTCGAGCACGGACTCCTCGCCGGGCCGGTGCTCGTCGTGCTTGTGCGGCGGGAAGGACGACCAGTTGCCGCCCGGGGTGATCACCTCGACCGCGATGAGCTTGTCGCACTCGAAGACGCCCGCCGCACCGAAGTTGTTGACCTGCCGCGAGGAGTTCCCGGTGCCGCGCAGCTCCACCGGCACGGACGAGGCCGGACCGTAGCGGGCGGGCAGCCTGCGGGTGCAGCGCGCCCCGGTGAGCGCGAACCGTCCGCCGACGGTGGACGAGACCGTCGTACGGGCGTCCCTCGGTACGTAGGCGAAGTCGCTCACGCCGCTGAACACGCTGTCGCGGCCGGTGAGTTCGAAGGTCTCATGGCCGAAGTCGTCGGCGCTCGACACCGTGCAGCTTCCGCTGAGCGGGAGCACGATCCACTCGCTGTCGCCGGTGTCGAAGCTGTGCGTGCCGCCCGGCGGCAGCTCCAGGACGCGCAGGCTGGAGTAGCCCCAGCCGGCCTTCTCGGGCGAGACGTCCACGACGTAGGGGCCGCCGAGGGCCTTGCCTGCGGGCAGGTGATACGTCATTGCGTTCCTCCGTGTCACAACACCGGGTCACAACAGGCCGACGGCCGTGTCCACCGCGCTCTCCACGCTGCCCTCGGCCGGGTAGAGCAGCGACCGGCCCACCACCAGACCCTGCACGGTGGGCAGGCCGAGCGCCTTGCGCCAGCGCTCGTACGCGCCGTCCTGGTCCTCGCCCACCTCACCGCCGAGCAGGACGGCCGGCAGGGTCGAGGTCTCCATCATTTCGGCCATGTCGTCCGGATTCTCGGTGACGGGGAGCTTGAGCCAGGTGTAGGCGGAGGTGCCGCCCAGGCCCGAGGCGATGGCGACGGACCGGGTGACCGCCTCGGCGGACAGGTCGTTTTTGACCTTCCCGTCGATCCGGCGGGAGATGAACGGCTCGATGAACAGGGGGAGGCGGCGGGCGGCCATGTCGTCGACCGCGCGGGCGGCGGACTCCAGCGTGGTCAGCGAGCCGGGGTCGTCGTAGTCGATGCGCAGCAGCAGTTTGCCCGCGTCGAAACGCAGCCGCTCGACGTCCTCGGGGCGGTGGCCGGTGAAGCGGTCGTCGAGTTCGAAGCGGGCGCCCTGCAGGCCGCCGCGGTTGAGCGAGCCCACGACGACCTTGTTCTCCAGAGCGCCGAGCAGGAGCAGGTCGTCGAGGATGTCGGCGCCGGCCAGCACCCCGTCCACGCCCGGCCGGGACAGCGCGATGCACACCCGCTCCAGGAGCTCGGCGCGGTTGGCCATGGCGAGCCGGTGGCCCGCGACGCCGAGGGCGCCGCGGGCCGGGTGGTCGGCGGCCACGATCATCAGCCGGCCGGATGCGCCCATCAGCGGTCTGCGGGTACGGCGGGCTGCCGCCTCGGCCACGGCCTCGGGGTGCCGGACCCTGACCGAGACGAGATCGGGGATGCTGATGGTCAAGACGAGCTCCGTTCAGGGGGTGGCACGGCAGGCGACACGGGCCGATGGCGAAGAAGTCCAGCTCCCCGGTGGGTACCTACAGGTCAGGCGCCTTAGGCTGCGAGTAGAAGCTGCCGCATCCCAGGTGTAGTTCTCGAAGGGTGGCGCTGTCAATAGTTTGTACTTACATTCGGACCTGACGGTGAAATGATGTCTTAACAAAGTATTGACAGCGGACCCGGCCAGGGGTTTGATCCCGTCCCAGGCCGACAGCCGCGTTTGCGGCGCACGACCGGGGCATGCCAAGATCCCGGGTTCGGATCTTCGTGATCCCCTTCTCCTTTCCCCGCAACGCACAGTGAGGTGCCAGGAAAGATGGACCGCGTTTCTCATTCCCGCTCCCGCAGACTCCTTCCCGTTGTCGCGGTGGCCGCGGCAGCCGCCCTGACCCTCGCCGGCTGCTCCAGCAGCTCTGGGGGCAAGAAGTCCGAGGAGGGCGGCGGCAACGCCTCCGCGGGCAAGGCCACCACGCCCCGGATGACCGTCGCCCTGGTCACGCACCAGTCGCCCGGCGACACCTTCTGGGACATCGTCCGCAAGGGCGCCGAGGCCGCCGCGGCCAAGGACAACATCAAGCTCGTCTACTCGGCCGACCCGAACGCCGGCAACCAGTCCAACCTGGTGCAGAACGCGGTCGACCAGAAGGTCGACGGCATCGCGGTCACCCTCGCCAAGCCCGACGCCCTCAAGGGCGCCATCGGCAAGGCGAAGTCGGCCAACATACCCGTCGTGGGCCTCAACTCCGGCGTGAGCGACTGGAAGAAGCTCGGCCTGATGGAGTTCTTCGGCCAGGACGAGTCCGTGGCCGGCGAGGCGTTCGGCAAGAAGCTCAACGAGGTCGGCGCCAAGCACGTCATCTGTGTCGTGCAGGAGCAGGGCAACGTCGGTCTGACGCAGCGCTGCGACGGCCTGAAGAAGACCTTCTCCGGCAAGAGCGAGGTGCTCAACGTCAACGGCACCGACATGCCGTCCGTGAAGTCGACGATCACCGCCAAGCTCAAGCAGGACTCCTCCATCGACTACGTCGCCACGCTCGGCGCGCCCTTCGCGCTGACCGCCGTGCAGTCGGTGTCCGACGCGGGCAGCAAGGCGAAGATCGCCACCTTCGACCTCAACAAGAACCTCACCAGCGCCATCAGCAAGGGCACGATCCAGTTCGCGGTGGACCAGCAGCCGTATCTGCAGGGCTACCTCGCGATCGACTCGCTGTGGCTCTACAAGAACAACGGCAACTACATGGGCGGCGGTGAGCAGCCCGTGCTGACCGGACCGGCCTTCGTCGACAAGAGCAATGTCGAGGCCGTCGCCAAGTTCGCCGCGAAGGGCACCCGGTGACGAGTATGACCCAACACGCTGAGCCGGCGGTGAAGACACCGCCGGCCTCCGGCCCCCGGCAGGCCGACGGCCGCACGGGCCAACGATCGCTGCTCGTCAAGATCCTGGCCCGGCCCGAGGTGGGCGTCTTCCTCGGTGCCGTCGCGGTGTACGTGTTCTTCCTGATCGCCGCGCCGCCGGTCCGTGACGGCAGTTCGATGGCGAACATCCTGTACCAGTCGTCGACCCTCGGCATCGTGACCATCCCGGTGGCGCTGCTGATGATCGGCGGCGAGTTCGACCTGTCCGCCGGTGTCGGGGTGATCACCTCGGCGCTGACCGCGAGCATGCTCGCCTACCAGCTGACGCTCAACGTGTGGGTCGGCGTCATCGCCGCGCTGGTCGTCTCGCTGGCGATCGGCTTCTTCAACGGCTGGATGGTCGTCAAGACCGGACTGCCCAGCTTCCTGGTCACCCTGGGCACCTTCCTGATCCTCCAGGGCGTCAACCTCGCGGTGACCAAGCTGGTCACCGGAAACGTCGCCACCGACGACATCAGCGACATGGACGGCTTCGACCAGGCCAGAAAGGTCTTCGCGTCGTCCTTCGACATCGGCGGCGTCCAGGTCAAGATCACCGTGTTCTGGTGGCTGCTGTTCGCGATCATCGCCACGTGGGTGCTGATGCGCACCAAGTACGGCAACTGGACCTTCGCGGTCGGCGGCAACCAGGACAGCGCGCGCGCCGTCGGTGTGCCGGTGGCGTTCACCAAGATCTCGCTGTTCATGCTTGTCGGCTTCGGCGCCTGGTTCGTGGGCATGCACCAGCTGTTCTCGTTCAACACCGTGCAGTCCGGCGAAGGGGTGGGCCAGGAGCTCATCTACATCTCCGGCGCGGTGATCGGCGGCTGTCTGCTGACCGGTGGCTTCGGCACCGCGATCGGCCCGGTCTTCGGCGCCTTCATGTTCGGCATGGTGCAGCAGGGCATCGTCTACGCCGGCTGGAACCCCGACTGGTTCAAGGCCTTCCTCGGCGTGATGCTGCTCGGCGCCGTCCTGATCAATCTGTGGGTCCAGCGCACCATGACCCGGAGGTGACCCGGTGAAAGAAAAGAACCCCGAAACCCACGGCGAGATCATCCCGGACAGCGGGCCCCAGGGCGAGGACGGCGTGCTCGTCGAGCTGCGCAACGCGGGCAAGTCCTACGGCAACATCCGTGCCCTGCACGGCGTCGACCTCCAGGTCCGCCCCAGCCAGGTCACCTGCGTGCTCGGCGACAACGGCGCCGGCAAGTCCACCCTGATCAAGATCATCTCCGGGCTGCATCAGCACACCGAGGGCGAGTTCCTCGTCGACGGCGCCCCGGTGCGCTTCTCCAGCCCGCGCGACGCCCTCGACAAGGGCATCGCCACCGTCTACCAGGACCTGGCGACCGTCCCGCTGATGCCGGTGTGGCGCAACTTCTTCCTCGGCTCCGAGATGACCAAGGGGCCATGGCCGGTACGCCGCCTGGACATCGAGCGGATGAAGCGGACCGCCGACCACGAGCTGCGCGAGATGGGCATCGTCCTCAACGACCTGGAGCAGCCCATCGGCACCCTGTCGGGCGGCCAGCGCCAGTGCGTGGCCATCGCCCGCGCCGTCTACTTCGGCGCCCGCGTCCTCATCCTGGACGAGCCCACCGCCGCCCTCGGCGTCAAGCAGTCCGGAGTGGTGCTGAAGTACATCGCCGCCGCCCGCGACCGCGGTCTGGGCGTCATCTTCATCACCCACAACCCGCACCACGCCTACATGGTCGGCGACCACTTCAGCGTGCTGCGCCTGGGCACCATGGAACTGTCCGCCTCCCGCGCCCAGGTCAGCCTGGAGGAACTCACCAACCACATGGCCGGCGGCGCCGAACTGGCCGCGCTCAAGCACGAGTTGTCACAGGTCAGCGGCGTCGACGTGAAGGGGCTCCCGGAGCGGGAAGACCTCACCGCACCCCTCGCGGCGGGCGGTCCGGAAGGAAAGGCATGACGTGACGGGCGCCCTGGAACGCGTCAGGGCCGGCTCGGCGGCCGGCTCCTGGGGCGTCCGGTTCCGAGGTCCTGCGGCGCCGGACCCACCCGGCGCCCGACCACCCGAAGGGGGACCAGCATGGCTTCGCTCGGAACGCTGAAAGTCGCCGTCGTCGGCGCCGGCAAGATGGGCGCCGACCATGTCCGCCGTATCCAGCAGGTCATCAGCGGCGCCCGGGTGACCGCGGTCGTGGACGTCGACGCCGAACGCGCGAAGGCCGTGGCGGCCCGCGTCGACGGCTGCACCGCCCACACCGACCCGGCCGCGGCCATCGCGGACGCCGACGTGGACGCCGTCCTGATCGCCTCCCCTGGCCCCGCCCACGAGGCGGCCCTGCTGGCGGCGTTCGCCCGCGACCTTCCCGTGCTGTGCGAGAAGCCGCTCACCCCGGACGCGGCCTCCGCGCTGCGCGTGCTGGAGGCGGAGCTGCGACTCGGCAGGCGCCGGGTCCAGGTCGGCTTCATGCGGCGCTACGACGCCGAGTACCTGAAGCTCAAGTCCCTTCTGGACACCGGCCAGTTGGGCCGCCCGCTGCTGCTGCACAACCGGCACCGCAACCTCGCCTCCCCGCCCGGCTGGACGAGTGAGATGCTCATCAACGACTCCGTCGTGCATGAGATGGACGTGACGCGCTGGCTGCTCGGACAGGAGATCACCGGCGTCACGGTGCTGCGCCCGACACCGTCCGCGAACGCGCCCGAGGCCGTGCAGGACCCGCAGTTCGTGCTGTTCGAGACCGACGGCGGCGCGATCGTCGACACCGAGATCTTCGTCAACTGCGGCTTCGGCTACCAGGTCCAGGCCGAGGTGGTCTGCGAACGCGGCACCGCCCGCATCGGCGAAGGCCACGCCATGGTCACCAACATGGCAGGCCGCTGGGGCGGCACCATCGCCCAGGACTTCGTCGAACGCTTCGCCGACGCCTACGACCACGAGGTCCAGGCCTGGGTCGACGCCACCCGCCGCGGCGAGGTCGTCGGCCCCAGCGTCTGGGACGGCTACGCGGTGGCGGCGGTGTGCGAGGCGGGCGTGCGGTCGCTGCGGGACGGCGGCCGGGCCGAGGTGGAGCTGGTGCAGCGGCCCGCGCTGTACGCGGTCAGCTGAGCGCCCGCCGGAACACGACCCGGGTCTCGCCGGGGCCGTTGTAGTCCTCCTCCGTGCGCACCTCGAAACCGAGACTGCGGTGGAAGGCCACGGAGCCCGCGTTGCCGGTGCTCGTGATCGCCTTCAGCCGGACCGCTCCCTGCCGCCGCGCCGCCTCGGTGAAGGCGGCGTACAGCTCGCGCCCCAGGCCCGTGCCGCGGGCGTCGTCCCGCGTCGCGACCAGATGCACATAGCCGGTGCGGTCGGGGGTGACGAAGCCGATCAGATAGCCGAGGACGCCGCCGTCATCACCGTCATCGCCCTCGTCCGCGGAACGGGCGACCAGGCACGTCTCACCGAACTCCTGCACCAGCGCGAGCAGATGGAGGCTCCGCAGGTCGCGCTCCCCCCAGTAGCGGGAGTGGTCGGCGACGACCTGACGGATGTCGGTGACGGTGGCGGGGGTGATGCGTACGGCCATGGCTCCGATCCTCTCAGAGCCATGGCCGCGCCCTGCGTCCGGCGCTACAGCCGGGTGCGCGGCCGAGGTTCGAACCCGGCCGACCGATAGCACGCGTCGATCAGGGTCATCGACGCCAGCGCGTCGTCCGCGCCCAGCGGCAGCGCGGAGCCCTGCCGCACATGCGCGGCGAACGCCTCCAGCTGGTACGTGTACGACGACCTGGTGCCCAGCCGCTCCGTCCGCTCGCCCGCCGTCGTGCGCACCACGATCCGGTCGTCCAGCTGGGGCAGGACGTAGTTCGGGGCCAGCGCCTCACCGAGGCTGCCGACGATCCGGCAGCTCATCTCCAGCTCGTCGTACGCCATGTGGCAGCGCGCGCTCGCGGTGGCCCCGTTCGGGAACTCCAGATCGGCGTCCAGCCACTCGTCGACGCCGGGAGCGCCCGCCCGCTCCCCGCCGCGCGCGGAGACGAGCCGCGGGGCGCCGCCCGCCCAGGGCGCCAGCATCCGCGCCGCGTGCAGGCCGTAGCAGCCGAGGTCCATCATGGCGCCACCGGCCAGCGGCAGGGACCAGCGTGGGTCGGAGTCCGCGGGCGCCGGGATCGCGACCATGGTCTCCACCCGCCGCAGCTCGCCCAGTTCACCGCTCGCGAGGAGTTCGTGCAGCCGGCGGGTGAGCGGGTGGAAGAGGTAGTGGAACCCCTCCATGAACGCCGTGCCGGCCTTCGCCGCCGCCTCGCGCACCTCGGCGGCCTCCTCGGTGTTGCTCGCCGACGGCTTCTCGCTCAGGACGTGCTTGCCGGCCGCGAGGGCGGCGAGGTTCCACGGGCCGTGCAGACCGTTGGCGAGCGGGTTGTAGACGACCTCGACCTCGGGGTCGGCGAGCAGATCGGCGTACGAGTCCACGCCCCGTTCCACGCCGTGCTCGGCGGCGAAGGCCTCGGCGCGGGAGCGGTCGCGGGCGGCCACCGCGACCACTCGGTGGCCGCCCGCGCGGGCCGGGTCGATCAGGGCGCGCTCGGTGATCCGTGCGGCGCCGAGGACGCCGATGCGCAAGGGTGCGCCGACCGGTTCGCTCATGACGTGCGTTCCTCCTTGGTCCGTTCCTGCAGGGTCAGTGTGCCGTCCGCGGGCGGGAAGTGGCGGCGGACGAGGTCCTGGGCGTGGGCGACGGCACACTCGACCAGCTCGAAGGCGGGCAGCCCGCCGGCGTAGTACGTGTGGCCGCGGCCCTGCAGCGCCTCCAGCCGGTCCAGGGCGCCGTCTTCGAGGTCGGCACTGCCGAAGTGCGGCATGAACGCCCAGGGTTGGTGCAGATGCACGTCCCCGAGCCGCCCGCCGAGGCGTGCCACATCCTCGCGCAGCAGCGCCGCGACGTCGCGGGGGCGGCCGTAGGAGTAGAAGGTCCGCACCTCGCTGTCCGGGTAGCGGTGGTGGTACGAGACGCAGTGGCCCCGCTCCTCGCGGCGCGCGGTGTGCCGGTCGAGGAAGTAGAAGGCGTCACCGGGCAGGCCGGAGGCGGTGGCGACGGTGGTGTGGTAGGCGTTGCTGCGGATCCGCCCGGCGAGGTCCTGCTCCTCGGGGGTGGCGTCCAGGACCGGCAGGATGCGGTCCAGGGTGACGGCGAGCAGCAGGTCGTCCGCCTCCAGGGTGCCTGAGTCCGTGTGCACCCGCACCCCCTCCGCGCGCCGTTCGACCGACCGTAGGCGCATCGAGCAGCGCACGTCCTTCAGCTCGGCGGCGACCCGGCGCCAGAGCGTGGCGAACCCGCCCGTGACGGTGAACGCGCCCGTGTGGCCGAGCAGTTCGGGACCGCCGGCCAACAGCCCGGTCATCTCCGCGTACTTGACGAAGTACAGCGCGGGCACGTCGTCGTCGAGATAGCCGTACCCGGCCGCCGTGTAGCCGGTGCCGAACGACTCGGCCATGGCCTCCATGCCGTGTTCGGCGATCCACTCGGCGACGGGTGCGGCGAGCGCACGCGCCGAGTGGGCGAGCCCGGACTCGGCGATGCGTGGGAACTCCCGCTCACGCAGGGCCCGGTAGCGTGCGAAGGCCTCGTCCCGCAGGAATGACATGGCCTGCCGGGACGCGGTGCCGCCCTCGACGTCGAGGACGCGGTAGCGGGTGGTGCGCTCCGTCGCCACGTCCAGCTCCGTCATCAACTGCGCCGTACGCTCATAGCGGTTGGTGCATATGTGGCCGCCCAGGTCGTGGGCGAGGCCGTCGACGGTCACGCTCTGGCACTTCCCGGCGACCGCGTCCTGCTCCTCCAGGACCGTCACCCGGTGCCCGGCACGCTCCAGTTCGCGTGCCGCCGAGAGCCCGCTTGGTCCGGCGCCCACGACGATCACACTGCGGGGTCCTGGCCGGGCCGTCACGGCGCTGTTCATTCTCGTCACTCCTCGGTCGGTCGGGGCATGAGTGGATCTCATGGTGGTACGAGGAGATCCCGCGCTCCCGGCCGTCAGGGGCAACGTGGTGGTTCACACACTCTCGTGCTCCGGGCGCCGGAGGCCGCCCAGCGCCCGGAGCACGAGGGACTGAGGCACCGTCAGGCGGTGCGGACCTCGGCGATCGTCACCGGCCGGTGCTCGTGCAGCGACAGCGTGCAGGCGTCCGCGATCCAGCCGGCCTCCAGGGCGTCGGCGACCGTGCAGGGAGACGGGCGCTTTCCGGCGACGACCTCGGTGAACGCGGTGAGTTCGGCGCGGTAGGCCGCCGAGAAGCGGTCCATGAAGAAGTCGTACGGCGTGCCGGCCGGGAAGGTCACGCCGGGCTCGACGGAGCGCAGCGGCAGCCTGTCCTCCAGACCGACCGCGATGGAGTCGGCGAAGCCGTGCAGCTCCATGCGGACGTCGTGACCCCGGGCGTTGTGGCGGGAGTTGGAGACCACCGCGATCGTGCCGTCGTCGAGGGTGAGGATCGCGCCGGTGGTGTCGGCGTCGCCCGCCTCCTTGATGTACTCGGCGCCGCGGTTGCCGCCGACGGCGTACACCTCGACGACCTCGCGGCCGGTCACCCAGCGGATGATGTCGAAGTCGTGCACCGAGCAGTCGCGGAAGATGCCGCCGGAGGCGGCGATGTACGCGGCCGGCGGGGGCGCCGGGTCCAGCGTCGTCGACCGTACGGTGTGCAGCTTGCCCAGCTCACCGCTCTGCACGGCGGCGCGGGCGGCGACGAAGCCGGCGTCGAAGCGGCGGTTGTAGCCGATCTGGATCGGCACGTCCGTGCCCTCGACGGCCTTGAGCACCTGCACGCCCTCGGCCATGGTCCTCGCGACCGGCTTCTCGCAGAAGACGGGGATGCCGGCCTGCACCCCGGCCAGGATCAGCGCGGGGTGGGCATCCGTCGCGGCGGCGACCACGATGCCGTCCACACCGGCGGCCAGCAGCGCCTCCGGCGAGTCCACGACCTCGCCGCCGAACCGCTCCGCGGCCGTCTTGGCGGCGTCCGCGAACGGGTCGGTGAGGACGAGCGACTCGACCGCGTCGAGTCCGGACAGGGTCTCGGCGTGGAAGGCGCCGATACGGCCGAGGCCGAGGATTCCGATACGCATGAGGGTGTTGCTCCTAGAGAGGGTGCGGTTGTCGTGACCGGTTCTCAGTCGAGGCCGCCGAGCACGTTCTGGTCCCAGTCGATCACCGATCCGGTGACCACGCCGGAGCGGTCGGACAGCAGGAGGACCACGAAGTCGGCGATCTCGTCCGGCTGGCCGAGCTTGCCCATCGGCAGCTTCGCCGCGGCCTGCTCCCGCCACTCGTCGTCGGCGCCGTGGAACTTCTTCTGGGTCGCGTCCTCGCCCTCGGTCTCGGTCCAGCCGATGTTGAGCCCGTTGATCCGGATGCGGTCCCAGCGGTGCGCGTGCGCCGCGTTGCGGGTCAGGCCGATCAGACCCGCCTTCGCGGCGACGTACGGCGCCAGGAACGGCTGCCCGCCGTGCGCCGACGACGTGATGATGTTGACGATCGTGCCGGGCGCCTTGCGGGAGACCATGTCGGCGACGGCGGCCTGCATCGCGAAGAACGGCGCCTTGAGGTTGATCGCGACGTGCTGGTCGAACAGCTCGGGCGTGGTGTCCAGGAGCGTGCCCCTGGACGTCAGGCCCGCGGAGTTGACCAGGCAGTCGATCCGTCCGTACGCCGCGACCACGTCGCCCACGGCGGTGCCCGCCTGCCCGGCGTCCGCGAGGTCGGCGCGGATGAACATCGCCTTGCCGCCCTCGGCCGTCAGCTCGGAGACCAGCGCCTCGCCCGGTGCCGGGCGGCGCCCGGTCAGCGCCACGACCGCGCCCTCGCGGACCGCCGCCCGCGCCACGGCGGCGCCCACGCCCTGACTGCCGCCGTTGACGAGCACGACCTTGTCGTCCAGAAGTCCCATGCGTCCCTGTCCTCTCAGCTTTCCCGGCGACCGGCGCCGGCCCGCAGCTCGCGCCGTAGCGCCTCGGGAGTCCATGTCTCGCGCAGTGCGCGCCGTACGACGTCCGCCTGCGAGGGCGGGGCGAGGCCGTCGGCCGGCGGATCGCTGTCGAGGTTGGTCGGGAAGGGGTAGCCCTCGGCGCTCGCGGCGATCACGTTCTCCAGCCAGTCCTCGCCCGCGCCCTCGGCCCTGCGCGCGAGCAGCACGGGGAAGACCGCGCCCGCCACGGCCTCGCGGTCCACCGTCTCCATGGCCCGCCCGAACGCCGAGGACACCTGCAGCAGATTGGCCGTGCGCCGGATGTCCGCGGAGCGGTTGGTGCCGGCCGCGTGGAACACCGCCGGGTTGAAGAAGGCCGCGTCGCCCTTGGCGAGCGGGAGCTGGACGTGGTGCTCGTCGAAGTACGCCTGGAACTCGGGCAGCCGCCAGGCCAGATAGCCGGGCTCGTACTGCTGCGAGTACGGCAGATACAGCGTCGGCCCGGACTCCACCGGCATGTCGCAGTGCGCGACCGCGCCCTGGAGGGTGAGCACGGGGGAGAGGGCGTGCACGTGGGCCGGGTAGGCGGCCGCCGCCTCGTTCGACAGGAATCCCAGGTGGTAGTCCCGGTGCACGGTCTGCGCCGCGCCGCCCGGATTGACCACGTTGACCTGTGAGGTGACCTGGTAGCCGGGACCGAGCCAGGCCGCCGAGACCAGCGCCAGGATGTCGTTGGCGTAGTAGTCGGCGAACGCCTCGGGGTCGTGGAGGGCCGCCTTCTCCAGCGCGTTCCACACCCGGTCGTTGGCGCCCGGCTTGGCGAAGTGGTCCCCGGCGGCCGCGCCCGAGGCGCGCTGCTCGGCGATCAGCGCGTCGAACACCGCGCTGAGCCGGTCGACAACGGACGGCTCGGGGAACGCGCCCCGGAACACCACGATGCCCGGCCCCTGCGTGAGCGCCCGGACCAGCTCGGCCCGCACGGGGCGCGGCTCGGCCGCGCGCAGCCGCTCGCTGTCGTAGATCAGGACGCCCTGCTCCACCGCGGAGGCATGCGCGTAGTCGGCGACATCGGTGGTGCGCTCGACCAGCCGGCGCAGCTCGGCCAGGTCGCAGTCCTGCTCGGACAGCCAGGCACGGAGTTCCACGGAGGTGGGGGACATCGTCGTTCCTTCGGTCGGAGGTGCCGCGCACTGCTCGGTGACAGTCCTGACGCGCCCTGCCATTCTTGTCATGACAAACCTGTCGAACAACCAGCACGGTGCCATCAAAAACCCCTCAAGAGCCGAGGCAAGGAGCGACGGATGGGCCACCCCTTCCCGATCCGGGAGATCGCACGTCAGGCGGGCCTGAGCGAGGCGACCGTGGACCGGGTCCTCAACGGCAGGGGCGGAGTGCGCGAGAGCACCGCGCGGGAGGTCCAGCAGGCCATCGCCGACCTCGACCGGCAGCGCACCCAGGTCCGGCTCGTCGGCCGCACCTTCATGATCGACATCGTGATGCAGGCGCCGGAGCGGTTCTCCACCGCCGTACGCGCCGCCCTGGAGGCGGAGCTGCCCGGGCTGCACCCAGCCGTGGTGCGCTCGCGCTTCCACTTCCGTGAGACGGGCCCGGTGGCGGAGCTGACCGCCGCCCTGGACCGGATCGCCCGGCGCGGCTCGCAGGGCGTGATCCTCAAGGCGCCGGACGTCCCCGAGATCACGGCCGCCGTGGGCCGGCTCGCCGAGGCGGGCATCCCCGTCGTCACCCTGTTCACGGACCTGCCCGCCACCGCACGCCTCGCCTACGTCGGCATCGACAACCGCGCGGCCGGCGCGACCGCCGCCTACCTCATGGGCCAGTGGCTGGGCGAGCGCCCCGGCAATGTGCTCACCAGTCTCAGCAGCGGCTTCTTCCGCAACGAGGAGGAGCGCGAGATGGGCTTCCGCAGTGTCATGCGCACCCGCCACCCGCAGCGCACGCTGGTCGAGATCGCCGAGGGACAGGGCCTGGACGCCACCCAGTACGACCTGGTCCGCGCCGCCCTCGAACGCGACCCGGACATCCGCGCCGTCTACTCCATCGGCGGCGGCAACATCGCCACCCTGCGCGCCTTCGAGGACCTCGGCCGCGAGTGCGCCGTGTTCGTCGCGCACGACCTCGACCACGACAACACCCGCCTGCTGCACACGGACCGCATCTCCGCCGTCCTCCACCACGACCTACGCCAGGACATGCGCGAGGCCTGCCACACCGTCATGCGCGCACACGGCGCCCTGCCACCCGCGGGACCTACGCTTCCCTCGGCGATCCAGGTGGTGACGCCTTACAACATGCCGCCGCAGGTTGGGGGGTGAGCTGGGGGTTGCGGGGTGAGCTGGGGGTTGCGGGGTGAGCTGGGGGGTGCGGGGTGAGTCGGGGGTTGCGGGGTGAGCCGAGGGTTGTGGTTGAGGAGGGGATGCGGGTTGAGGAGGTGGGCGCGGGTTGAGCGGCGGGCCGCGGGGATAGCCCAGGGTTGCGGGTTGAGCGGCGGGTCGCTGGGTGAGTCGGGGGTTGTGGGTTGAGGAGTGGACGCGGGTTGAGGAGATGGGCGCGGTTTGAGCTGGGGGCACGGGCTGAGCGGCGGGTCGCGGGCTGAGCCGGGTCGTGGCTGAGGAGAGGATGCGGGCCGAGGAGTGGACGTCGGCTGAGGAGTTGTGCGCGGATTGAGCGGCGGGCCGCGGGTCGAGCCGGGGCCGCGGGGTGAGCCCAGGGTTGCGGGTGAGCGGCGGGTCGCGGGCTGAGCCGGGGGCGTGGGTTGAAGAGAGGACGCGTGCTGAGGAGATGGGCGCGGGATGAGCGGCGGGCCGCGGGGTGAGCCCAGGGTTGCGGGTGAGCGGCGGGCCGCAGGGTGAGCCCAGGGTTGCGGGTGAGCGGCGGGTCGCGGGCTGAGCCGGGGGCGTGGGTTGAAGAGAGGACGCGTGCTGAGGAGATGGGCGCGGGATGAGCGGCGGGCCGCGGGGTGAGCCCAGGGTTGCGGGTGAGCGGCGGGCCGCAGGGTGAGCCCAGGGTTGCGGGTGAGCGGCGGGTCGCGGGCTGAGCCGGGGGCGTGGGTTGAAGAGAGGACGCGTGCTGAGGAGATGGGCGCGGGATGAGCGGCGGGCCGCGGGGTGAGTCCAGAGTTGTGGGTTGAGCCGCGGGCCGCGGGTTGAGTCGGGGCCGCGGGCTGAGCCGGGGGCCAGGGGTTGAGGAGAGGCCACGGGTTGAGGAGAGGGTTCATGACGAGGACGGAACTCGTGGAGATCGAGGGCGTCCGGCTGCTCGCCACGCTCACCACGGGCGGCGAGGTGGGCCTGCTCGCGCTGCACGGCAGCAACGAGGGCGGCACGGCCGAGCTGGCCCGGTCCGTGGCCGAGCGCTGCGGCGCCACCAGTCTGGTCTTCACCCAGCCGGGAGTGCCGGAGCCGGTGCACATCCCCTCCGCGCGCATGGCGGTCGATCACTGCGACCTGCTGCGGATGTTCCTGTCCCATGTCACGGTCGCGGTCTCGCTGCACGGCCACAGGCGACGGGCGACGCCGCGGTCCATCTTCCTCGGCGGCGCCAACCGCCCGGCGGCACATCTGCTCGCCTCCGGCCTGAGCGCCCTGCGGCCCGAGTTCGACCCGGTCACCGACCTCGCCGCGATCCCGGCCTCCCTGCGCGGCGTGCACGCCAGGAACCCGGTGAACCTGCCCCGCCGCGGCGGCGTTCAGGTCGAGCTCCCGTTGTCGGCCCGTACCCGCAGGCCCGGTTGGGATCCGGAGGTCCCGGACAACCCGCCGCGTCCGGTCGTCGATGCCCTCGTCGCCGGCGTCCGACTGCTGGCCGCCAAGTGCGTCACGCCCCCGGGACGTTGACCCAGGCGCCGCTCGCACTATGGCGGCACTTGGCGCGGCGTCCCACAGGGTGGCGCCGTACGGTGTGCTCTCCGCTGGCTGCTGGCAGCCAAGTGCGTTACGCCCCCAGGAAGTTGACCCAGGCGCCGCTTGCGGCCGACCGCACCATCGCCTCCACCGCGGCGGCACTGCGCACGGCATCCCGCAGGATGGTGCCGTACGGTGTGCTCTCCGCCGGCTGCTGGCAGCCAAGTGCGTCACGCCCCCGGGACGTTGACCCAGGCGCCGCTCTCGGCCGATCGCACCATCGCCTCCACCGCGGCGGCACTGTGCACGGCGTCCCGCAGGGTGGCGCCGTACGGTGTGCTCTCCGCGATCGAGCGTACGAAGCGCTCGGCCTCGATCACCTTCAGGTCGTCGTAGCCCATGGCGTTCGCCGCGCCCGGCTGGAACGCGCCGAACTCGCCCGCGCCCGGGCCGACGTACACCGTGCTGACCGGCTGGTCCTGGTAGCCCGTGCCGCGGCTGACTCCGAGTTCGTTCATCCGGCGGAAGTCCCAGAAGACGGCGCCCTCGGTGCCGTGCACCTCGAAGCCGTAGTTGTTCTGCTCGCCGACCGAGACCCGGCAGGCCTCCAGGACGCCGCGGGCGCCGGAGGCGAAGCGCAGCAGGCAGTTCACGTAGTCCTCGTTCTCGACCGGGCCCAGCTCGCCGCCGGTGGCGCGGGTGTGGCCCGCCGTGGCGCCGGTGGGGCGGGCCCGCTCGGGGATGAACACGGCCGTGTCGGCCGTCAGGGACTCGATGTCGCCGAGCAGGAAGCGGGCGAGGTCCGCGCCGTGCGAGGCGAGGTCGCCCAGTACGCCGCTGCCGCCGCGCTGCTTCTCGTAGCGCCAGGTCAGGGCGCCCTCGGGGTGGGCGGCGTAGTCGCTGAACAGGCGGATGCGGATGTGGGTGACCCGGCCGATCGCGCCCGAGGAGATGAGGTCGCGGGCCGTCTCGACGGCGGGCGCGTTGCGGTAGTTGAAGCCGACGGCGCCCTGGACGCCCGCCCCGGCGACCGCGTCGGCCACCGCCCGCGCGTCCGCCGTGCTCAGCCCGACCGGCTTCTCGATCCAGATGTGCTTGCCCGCCTCGGCCATCGCGACGCCGATCTCACGGTGCAGGAAGTTCGGGGCCGTGATGGACACCGCCTGCACGCGCGGGTCCTTCGCGACCTCGCGCCAGTCGCGAGTGGTGGAGGCGAAGCCGAACTGCGCGGCGGCCTCCTCGGCCCGGCCCGGCACCTCCTCGGCGACGGTCACCAGCTGCGGGCGCAGCCCCAGTCGCGGGTAGTGGTGCAGGAGGCGGGCGTACGCCTGGGTGTGCACCCGGCCCATCCAGCCGAACCCGACGACGGCGACACCGAGCGAATCCACCATGACAGCCCCTCTTTGGACCGGTCCACAACCTGTCCACGCCACCCTGAAGGCCCGATTCCGCAGCTGTCAACCCTCCCCGGACCCTTTGACAAGCCCGGCCGGCTCATGGAACGGTCCAGGCCATGAAATCGCCGACGATCCGCGACGTGGCCGAACGGGCCGGGGTGTCGAAGTCGCTGGTCTCGCTCGTGCTGCGCGGCTCGGGCCAGGTGCGGCCGGAGAAGCGGGACGCCGTGCTGCGGGCGGCGCGCGAACTCGGTTACCGCCCCAACGAAGCGGCGCGCGCCCTCAGCGAGCAGCGCACGCGCACCGTCGGCGTGCTCCTCAATGATCTGCGCAACCCCTGGTTCGTCGACCTGCTCGACGGCCTCAACCCGCTGCTGCACGACAGCGGCCTGCGGATGCTCCTCGCGGACGCCCGGCTCAACCGCCGCACCGGCCAGGACCCCGCCCAACCGCTCCTGGACCTGCGCGTGGACGGCCTGGTCGTCGTCGGCACCCTGCCCGACCCGGCCGCCCTGGGCGCGGCCGCCGAACGGCTCCCGGTCGTCGTTGCGGGCGCCCGTGAGCCGGTCCCGCCCGGCGTGGACGTCGTGGCGTGCGACGACGAGCGCGGCGCCCGGCTCGTCACCGAGCACCTCATCGGGCTCGGCCACCGGCGCATCGCGCACATCGCGGGCTACGGCGCCGTCGGCGACCTGCGCAGACGCAGCTTCGAGGCGACGATGGCGGCGCACGGCCGCGCCGACCTGGCCCTGGTCGAGCCGAGCGACATGACCGAGGAGGGCGGCTACCGCACCACCGTCCGGCTGCTCAGCCGCCCCGAGCGGCCCACCGCCCTGTTCGCCGTCAACGACATCGCCTCCGTCGGCGCGCTCTCGGCCGCCGAGGAGCTGGGACTGCGTGTCCCGCGGGACGTGTCCGTCGTCGGCTACGACAACACGAGCATCTCCCGACTGCGGCACGTCTGGCTGACCACCGTCGACAACGCCGGGCACGAGGTCGGCCGGCGCGCCGCCCGCTGTCTGCTGGATCGCTTCGAACGGCCCGGGGGAGCGGGGCAACTGCACTTGACCGCACCGACGTTGGAGATCCGCGGGACGACGGCACCGCCGCCGGAGGGATGAGCACGCTCCCGTTGACGGCCGGGTCCCCCGCACGGTCGACCCCGTTCACAGATTGATGGCGTACACCTTCCGAAGGGTCTCGTGCACGGTCCACGTCGTGCGATCGCCCTCGCGCAGCACCGCCATGTCCCCGGGGCCCACCGTCAGCGTCGGTCCGCCCTCGACCTCGATCGTCGCCGACCCGCTGACCACCACGAACAGCTCGTCGGCCTCGGTGTCGGTGACGACGCCCGGGGTGATCTGCCAGATCCCGCGCAGCTGCCGGCCGTCGGCCGACTCCCACACGACCTTGCCGGTCACCTCGGGTGTCCCGGAGACGATCTGCCCGGGGTCGAGGGGTTCCGGTTCGAGTTCGGCGTCCGCGACGCGTACGGCGAAGCTGTGGGTGCTGTCGGTCATGGCGCGACCCTAACGAGACCGCCCGCCGGGCGGGCCTGGACACTGTGCGCGGTATCGGCCCAGGTGACGGGACACTTCGTCGCGTCCGCCGCGTACCGACGCCCCGGAACAGCACCGCGAACCCGCCCCGGGCCGGTGGCCGTACCCATCGGCGTGATGGACGCGTCGCTCGCCGTGATCGTGGCCGGGGCCGAAGAGATCGTCGCATGATGGCGTCACGGACCCGCCTTCCTGCCATAAGGTCTGCCGCGTGGGGACCGACATGGATGGAGCCATCGAAAGTCGCTCGGCCGACGGACGCTGGCAGATGGAGTTCGACCTGCTCGACTTCCGGCCGCCCCGGGACTACGTCGCCTGGGAGTGTCTGTTCGGCGTGCGCGGGACGGGAGACGTGGAGCGCCCGCTGTTCGCCGACCGCGGACTGCCGGACGACGTCTCGGATCCGGTACGGGAACATGCGCTCGGCGATCACCAGCACAACCACACGCATGTCACCTGGGCCGAGGCCGGCGCGGTCGACTGGGACGAGCCGCTCGCCTCGCGGCCCGCCTGGTACTGGACGCACCGGTCCGATCCCGAGGGAGAGCACCTGGTACGGGTGACGCCCACCCTGCGCGAGGCCGCCGGCGCGGCCTACGGGGGAGGCTTGCACCTGGCGCCGCCGGAGTGGCCGCCCGGCACCGAGGTGCACCTGGACGGCGCGGTGTACCGGCCGGTGGTCCTGACCGCCCGGATGCTCGCCCCGCCGGACGAGGGATGCTGGGCGGAGGTGTGGAGCGCCATGCGGGACCTCGCGGCCGAGCGGGGCGACGAGCACGTACGGCTCATCGTCTGGTTCGGTTGAACCGCGCACCCGGGAAGGGAGCCGACATGACCACCGACGCCACAGACGCCACCGACGCCGGGGACACGACCGTCACCGACGAAGCGGTGAACAGCCTGGCCGGCGCCGCCGACCCGCGCCTGCGCGAGCTGCTCTCCGGGCTCATCCGCCATCTGCACGCCTTCGCGCGCGAGACGCGGCTGACGCAGGAGGAGTGGGAGCGGGCCGTCGCCTTCCTGACCGCGACCGGGCAGACCTGCACGGACACCCGGCAGGAGTTCATCCTCCTGTCCGACGTGCTGGGCCTGTCCATGCTGGTCGAGACGATCAACGGCGACCGCGCGCCGGGCGCGACCGAGTCGACGGTCCTCGGCCCCTTCCACATGACCGAGTCCCCGGCCCGCGAACTCGGCGCGAACATCGACCTGGTGGGCGGCGGCGAGCCCTGCGTGGTCAGCGGCCGGGTGCTGTCCCGCGACGGAACACCGCTGCCGGGCGCGCTCCTCGACGTCTGGCAGGCCGACGGCAACGGCTTCTACGACGTCCAGCGCCCGGACGTGCAGCCACCGGGCAACGGACGCGGACTGTTCACCGCGGACGCCGAGGGCCGCTTCTGGTTCCGCACCTGTGTGCCGAGCCCGTACCCGATCCCGACGGACGGCCCGGTGGGCGCACTGCTGCGCGCGACCGGCCGCCACCCCTACCGCCCGGCCCACGTCCACTTCATCGCCACGGCCGCCGGGCACACCCCGGTGACCACGCACATCTTCGTCGCGGGCAGTGACTACCTGGACTCCGACGCCGTGTTCGCGGTCAAGCCGAGCCTGGTGCAGGAGTTCGCCGAGACGGACGATCCCGCACTCGCGCAGGAGTTCGGCGTCGCGAACCCGTTCCGGCACGCCCGCTTCGACCTCGTACTGGAGCGGTCGTGAAGGACGTGCTCGACTTCTCCTACCAGTCCCGGCCCGTCCGGGTCGTCTTCCGCTCCGGCGCCGCCACCAACGCGACCCCCGGCGAGGCCGCCGCGCTCGGACTGCGCCGGCTGCTGGTGGTCTGCGGCAGCCGGGGCACGGCCACCGCACGCGCGGTCGCCGACGCGCTCGGCCCCGCCTGCGTGGGCCTGCACGACGGCGCCCGGATGCACGTCCCCGTCGAGACGGTCGACCGCGCCGTCGAGGTGGCCCGCGCGGCGGGCGCCGACGGCTGCGTGGCGGTCGGCGGCGGCTCCTCGATCGGACTCGGCAAGGCAGTAGCCCTGCGCACCGGCCTGTCGCTGATGGCGGTGCCCTCCACCTACGCCGGCTCGGAGATGACCCCGGTCTGGGGCCTGACCGAGCACGGCGTCAAACGCACCGGCCGCGACCCCGTGGTCCTGCCGCGCAGCGTGGTCTACGACCCCGACCTCACGCTTTCCCTGCCGGTGCCGCTCTCCGTCACCAGCGGCATCAATGCGATCGCCCACGCCGTCGAGGGGCTGTACGCCCCCGACACCTCGCCCCTGATCGAGCTGATGGCCGAGGAGGGCGTACGGGCCATGGCGCGCGCCCTGCCCGCGGTGGCCGCCGACCCGGAGTCGAAGGAGGCCCGCGGGCGCGCCCTGTACGGCGCCTGGCTGTGCGGCTCCTGCCTCGGCGCCACCACCATGGGCCTGCACCACAAGCTGTGCCACGTCCTGGGCGGCACCTTCGGTCTGCCGCACGCCGAGACGCACACGGTGGTCCTGCCCTACTCCCTCGCCTACAACGCGCCAGCGGTCCCGGACGCCTCCGCCGCCCTGGCCCGCGCCCTGGACACGACGGACGCCCCGCGCGCCCTCAAGGACCTGGCCGAACGGCTCGGTGCCCCGCGCAGCCTGGCCGAACTGGGCCTGAAGGAAGCCGACTTGACGGAGGCCGCCGCACAGACGGCGGGCCAGGCGTACGCCAATCCGCGCGCGGTCTCGGCGGCGGACGCGCTCGCCGTGCTGCGGGCGGCGTACGAGGGCGGCCCGCCGGAGTTCCCGGCAGCCTGACCCGCGCTTCCCGGCAGCCTGCCCCCTGCCCCCTGCCCCCTGCCCTCTGCTCTCTGCCCTCTGCTCTCTGCCCTCTGCCCACTGTCCCCTGCCCTTTGCCCGCCAGTGTGCCCGCAATACAGCGGACAAAATTGTTGACAATCTTGTCTGGCTAGATTTACGTTCGACAGGCACTCACTCAGGGAGGGCACAGATGCCGAACCAAGCCCGTCCGAGCACCGGAGAGCAGGCCAAACAGCATGCGTTCACGCAGCTGCGGCAGGCGATCCTGCACGGCGAGATGGCACCGGCGCAGCGGCTGGTGGAGAACGAACTCGCCGAGCAGTTCGGTGTGACACGGGCCAGCATCCGGGCGGCACTCATCGATCTGGAGGCCCAGGGCCTCGTCGAGCGGATCCGCAACCGCGGCTCGCGGGTGCGGGTGGTGACCGTCGAGGAGGCGGTCGCCATCACCGAGTGCCGCATGGTCCTCGAAGGGCTGTGCGCGGCGAAGGCGGCCACCCTGGCCGGCGACGAGCAGCTCGCCGAGCTGACCGAACTGGGCACGGCGATGACCAAGGCCGTGGCCGACGGTGAGCCGGTGACCTACTCCGAGCTCAACCAGCAGCTGCACGCCAAGGTCCGGGACCTGTCGGGGCAGCGCACGGCCGTGGATCTGCTGGAGCGGCTCAACGCCCAACTGGTGCGCCACCGCTTCCAGTTGGCGCTTCGGCCGGGCCGTCCGCAGCAGTCCCTGAACGAGCACCTGGCGATGATCGAGGCGATCAGGGCCAGGGATCCGCAGGCGGCCGAGACGACCGTCCGCGCCCACCTCACCAGCGTGATCGAGGCGCTGCGCGACTGACGCGACCGCGCCGGACGCGGGGGAGGCGGGCGCCCACCCGTCCATCAAGGAGATTCGAGCATGACCCAGGCCAACGCGCCCGCCTCCCCACCACCCGACGGCGCTCGCGCGGGGCGGTCCCCGTCACGTTCCACCCTGGTCGTCACCGCGCACGCCGGGGACTTCGTGTGGCGGGCCGGCGGCGCCATCGCCCTGGCCGCCGCCCGCGGGGAGAAGGTCACCATCGCCTGTCTGACCTTCGGCGAGCGCGGCGAGTCCGCCAAGGCGTGGCGCGAGGGCAAGAAGCTGGAGGAGATCAAGGCGCTGCGCCGGGACGAGGCCGAGCGCGCCGCGGCCACCCTCGGCGCCGAGGTCCGCTTCTTCGACGCCGGTGACTATCCCCTGGTGGAGAGCGCCGAGTTGACCGACCGGCTGGTGGCCCTCCACCGCGAGACCCAGCCCGACGTCGTGCTCACCCACCCGGCCGCGGACCCCTACAACGGCGACCACCCGGCCGCCCACCGCATGGCGCTGCAGGCCCGCATCCTCGCCCAGGCGATCGGCTACCCGGGCGAGGGCGACATCATAGGCGCCCCGCCGGTCTTCTACTTCGAGCCGCACCAGCCCGAGATGTGCGGCTTCACGCCCCAGGTGCTGCTCGACATCACCGAGGTCTGGGACACCAAGCGCAAGGCGATGGAGTGCCTCGGCGCCCAGCAGCACCTGTGGGACTACTACACGGACCTCGCCGTGCGCCGGGGTGTGCAGCTCAGGCGCAACGCCGGACCGAACCTCGGTCTGGCCCACCGGACCATGGCCGAGGCGTACATGCGTCCCTACCCGCAGATCGCGAAGGAGCTGGCATGAGCGGCGTCGTCGTCACCAACCCCCCGAAGGCCGACGCCAAGGACGTCGAGGCGCTGGCCGGCTTCGGCGTGGCCACGGTCAGCGAGGCGATGGGCCGTACGGGACTGCTGGGCCCCGGGATCCGGCCCATCCAGCAGGGCGTACGCGTCGCGGGCACCGCGGTGACCGTCCTGAGCTGGCCCGGCGACAACCTCATGATCCACGCGGCCGTCGAGCAGTGCGGCGAGGGCGACTTCCTCGTCGTCACCACCACCTCCCCGTCCACCGACGGCATGTTCGGCGAGCTGTTCGCGACCGCGCTGCACAGGCGGGGAGTGCGCGGGCTGGTCATCAACGCCGGTATCCGGGACACCCAGGAGCTGCGCGAGATGGGCTTCGCCGCCTGGTCCCGCGCGGTCTCCGCGCAGGGCACCGTCAAGGCCACCGGGGGCTCCGTCAACGTGCCCGTCGCCGTGGACGGCCAGGTGATCCGCCCCGGCGACGTGATCCTCGCCGACGACGACGGCGTGGTCGTCGTACCGCGTGAACGCGCCCGGGAGGCGGTCGAGAAGTCCGAGGCCCGCGAGGTCAAGGAGGCCAAGTCGCGCGCCGCGTTCCTCGACGGCCAACTGGGACTGGACCGCTACGGGTTGCGCGAGAAGCTGAAGGAACTCGGGGTCGAGTACCGGACGTTCGAGGAGTACGAGGGGGAGCGGCCGTGACCGAGGAGCTGCCCTGTCTGCTGATGCGTGGTGGCACCTCCAAGGGTGCCTACTTCCTCGCCGGTGACCTGCCGGCCGAACCGGCCCTGCGCGACGACCTGTTGCTGCGCGTGATGGGCAGTCCCGACGAGCGCCAGATCGACGGCCTGGGCGGTGCGCACCCGCTCACCAGCAAGGTGGCCGTGGTCTCGTCCTCGGCCGATCCGCGGGCCGACGTCGACTATCTCTTCCTCCAAGTCGTGGTCGACCGGCCCGAGGTGAGCGACCGTCAGAACTGCGGGAACCTCCTGGCCGGCGTCGGCCCCTTCGCCGTCGAGCGCGGACTGGTCCCGGCCGGGCAGGAGCACACTGCCGTCCGCATCCGCATGGTCAACACCGGTGACTACGCGACGGCGACCTTCCCGACCCAGGGCGGCCGTGTCGACTACACCGGGGACGCGGAGATCTCCGGCGTGCCCGGGACGGCCGCCGCCGTGGTGATCGAGTTCCCGCCCGGCGCGAACCCGCTGCTGCCCACCGGCCATGTCCGCGACGAGATCCAGGGCGTGCCCGTGACCTGCGTCGACAACGGCATGCCGACCGTGCTCATGGCGGCCACGTCCTTGAAGGTGACCGGCTACGAGTCGCCCGCGGAACTGGAGAAGGACGCCGCGCTCGCCGACCGGCTGCGCGAGATCCGGCTGGAGGCCGGACGGCTGATGGGTCTCGGCGACGTCTCCGGCACCACCGTGCCCAAACTGACGCTGCTCGCCCCGCCCCAAGGCGGCGGCGCGGTCACCACCCGCACCTTCATCCCGGTCCGCTGCCACACGTCGATCGGCGTGCTCGGCGCGGCCAGTGTGGCCGCCGGGCTGCGGATCGAGGGCAGCGTGGGCGCGGACCTCGCGCAGGTCGACCCGGACGAGGACCGGGTCCGTATCGAACACCCCACGGGGTTCCTGGACATCGAGAGCAGCCTCACCGCCCCGAGCGGTGAACTGCCCTCCGCGCGCCGCACCGCCGTGGTGCGCACCGCCCGCAAGATCTTCGACGGCACCGTCTTCCCGCGGTCCGCCGCCACGGCACCCCTGCCCCCGCACACCCCGCAGGACCAAGGAGGTCAGCGATGACCCCGCCGCGCGGCGACATCGCCCACGTCGGCCATGCCCAGCTGTTCACCCCCGAACTGGACGCCAGCGTCGCCTTCTTCACCGACTTCCTCGGCCTCACGGTCAACGGACAGGACGGCGACACGGTCTACCTGCGGACCTTCGACGACTACGAGCACCACAGCCTGGTCCTCACCGCGCGCGAGCAGCCCGGCCTCGGCCGGCTCGCCCTGCGCACCTCCAGCGAGGAGGCACTGCAGCGCCGCGTCCGGGCGGTCGAAGCGGCGGGCGGCAGCGGCACCTGGGCCGAGGACGAACCGGGCCTGGGCAAGCTGTACCTGACCACCGACCCCGACGGCCACGAGCACGCGCTGTACTGGGAGAGCGAGCACTACCAGGCACCGCCGGAACTGCGCCCGGCCCTGAAGAACCAGCCGCAGGCCAAGCCCAACCGGGGCGTGGGCGTACGCCGCCTGGACCACATCAACTTCCTCGCCGCGGACGTGCTCGCCAACGCCGAGTTCCAGCAACAGGTGCTCGGCGCCCGGGCCACGGAACAGATCCGGCTCGACTCCGGGCGGATCGCGGCGCGTTGGCTGACGTACACGAACAAGTCGTACGACGTCGTGTACACGGAGGACTGGACCGGCTCCGAGGGCCGGCTGCATCACATCGCCTTCGCGACCGACACCCGCGAGGACGTCCTGCGCGCCGCCGATCTCGCCATCGACAGCGGCGTGTTCATCGAGACGGGCCCGCACAAGCACGCCATCCAGCAGACGTTCTTCCTCTACGTCTACGAGCCGGGCGGCAACCGCATCGAACTGTGCAACCCCCTCACCCGCCTCGTCCTCGCCCCGGACTGGCCCCTGATCACCTGGACCGAACAGGAGCGCAAGAAGGGCCAGGCCTGGGGCCTGAAGACCATCGAGTCCTTCCACACACACGGGACGCCGCCGGTCGCCTAGCGGGACGCGGCTCGGATCGCCCAGGAGCCACGGCTTGATTGTCGATGAGATTGTTGACAAAAACGTTGACTGTCGAGCCGTGGCTCCTTAGCGTCTAGCCACCCCGCACGAGAGGAAGAACAACGATGTCCCCCCTCGCCCCATCCGCCCGCGGCAGCAGGCTGGCCCTTCTGGTCGTCGGTCTGTGCTGGCTGGCCGTGCTCTTCGACGGCCTCGACATGTTCATCTACGGCTCGGTGCTGCCGCACCTGCTGGAGACGAGGACCTTCGGCATCACCGCCGACCAGGCGGGCGACCTGGGCAGCTACGCCACCTTCGGCATGCTGGTCGGCGCCCTGACCGCGGGGACCGTCGCGGACCGGATCGGCCGCAAGAGGCTGATGATCGGGTGCGTGACGCTGTTCTCGCTGGCCTCCGGGATCTGCGCGGTCTCCGGCGGCGTCGCCGTCTTCGGTCTCGGCCGCACCCTGGCGGGCGTCGGCCTCGGGGGGCTGCTGCCCACCGCCATCAGCATGGTCTCCGACTACGCGCCGCGCGGCCGCGGCGCCCTCGTCATCGGCCTGCTGATGACCGCGCACCACGCGGGCGGCATCCTCTCGGCGTACGTGGCCAAGTGGCTGGTGGACCCGGTCGGTTGGCGCGCCGCCTTCTGGGTCTGCGTCGTCCCGCTCGCCTTCGTCCCGCTGCTGATCAAGCTCCTGCCCGAGTCGCTGAGCTTCCTCGTCGCCAAGGGCCGCACCGACGAGGCGCACGCCCTGGCCGCCCGCTACGAGGTCCAACTGCCCGCCGTCACCGGCAAGAAGACCGCCGCCGACCGCTGGGACGCGCTGCTCGGCCTCTTCCGCGGCCGCGAGTGGATCCAGACCCTGCTGTACTGGCTGGCCTCCTTCGGCGGCCTGCTCCTCGTCTACGGCGTCGCCACCTGGCTGCCCACCCTGATGCGCACCGAGGGCTACGAACTCGCCAGCGCGCTGACCTTCGTCGTCGTCTTCAACCTCGGCGGCATCGTGGGCATGCTGGTCGCGGGCCGGGCGTCCGACCGCTTCGGCGCCCCGCGCATCTCGGCGATCTGGTTCGCGCTGACCGCCGTCGGCGTCTATCTCCTCAGCGTCCACCTGCCGATGGGCGTCACCACCCTCGTCGTCTTCCTCACCGGTGTCTTCCTCAACAGCGCCCAGACGATGATCTACGCCACCGTCTCCATCCGCTCCACCCCGGACAACCGTGCCACCGCCGTCGGCTGGACCTCCGGCATGGGCCGCTTCGGCGCCGTCTTCGGCCCGTGGCTCGGCGGCCAGTTGCTCGCCGCGGGCCACGGCGACTGGGGCTTCACCGCCTTCGCGCTGGCCGGCCTGTCGTCCATGGTCTTCATCGGCGTCGCGGCGCTGCGCACCCCGAGGACCGGCACCCGCGTCGGCACCGGCCAGGAACTGGTCACCGCACACTGACCGACGCTCGCCGGGTGGGGGAAATCCCCCAGGTGAACATGGAGGTCAGCCGCGTTCCGGGGGCCGGGCCGTGCGCATAGCTTCGGTGGCATGAGCGCAGCCACCAGGGAGCAGCGATGATCGAAGCGCGCGGTCTCAGCAAGCGGTACGGCCCGACCCTCGCCGTGGACGGCCTCGGCTTCGACGTCCGGCCGGGCGCCGTCACCGGATTCCTCGGCCCCAACGGGTCCGGGAAATCCACCACCATGCGCCTGATCATGGGCCTGGACCGCCCCGACGAGGGCACCGTCCGCATCGACGGCCGGGCCTACCACCAGCTGCCCTGGCCGCTGCGCGAGGTCGGCGCGCTGCTGGAGGCCCGCACCCACCACCCCGGCCGCAGCGCCGAGAAGCACCTGGCGGCACTGGCCGCGGCCAACGGCATCCCCCGCTCACGGGTGGGTGCCGTCCTGGACACCGTCGGCCTCACCGAGGTGGCCCGCAAACGGGCCGGCGGGTTCTCGCTCGGCATGGCGCAACGGCTCGGCATCGCCGCCGCGTTGCTCGGCGACCCGGGCGTACTGCTCTTCGACGAGCCGGTCAACGGCCTCGACCCGCAGGGCGTGCGCTGGATCCGCGATCTGATGAAGTCCCTGGCGGCCGAGGGGCGCACCGTCCTGCTCTCCAGCCACCTCATCAGCGAAATGGCCCTCACCGCCGACCACTTGATCGTGATCGGGCAGGGGCGGCTGCTCGCCGACACCAGCGTCGCCGAACTGACCGCCGGCGGGCGGTCGTTGGAGGAGGCCTTCTTCGCGATCACCGGGAGCAGCGCCGAGTACCGGGGCGTCGCCCCCGCCGAGCACAGGAGGCAGCCGTGAGCGCCGTACAGCCGAGGCTTCCCGTGGGCCACTACCGGCTCACACATGCCGCACGCATGGAGTGGATCAAACTGAGCAGCCTGCGCTCGACGTTGTGGGCGCTGCTCGCCACCGTGGCCGGGATGATCGCCATCGGTGTGGTCACGATGGCCAACACCAAGGCGCCGAGCGCGGACCACGCCGACACCTTCGACCCGGTGAACAACGTCCTGGCCGGGACCGCACTCGGCCAGGTGATCGTCGGTGTGCTGGGTGTGCTCGTGATCACCGGCGAGTACTCGTCCGGCGCGATCAGGTCCACCCTCGCCGCGGTCCCGAACCGGCCGGTGCTGCTCGCCGCCAAGGCCGCAGTCCTCGGCCTGCTCACACTGGCGGTCGGCGAGACCGTCACCTTCGTCACCTTCCTGGCCGGGCGGCTGGTGCTGACCGACGCGGTGCCCCGGCCGGGGCTCGGCGATCCCGGGGTGCTGCGGGCCCTCGTCCTGTCCGGCGTCTACCTCGCGATGGTCGGCCTGCTCGGCCTCGCGCTGGGCGCGGTGGTGCGGCACACCGCCCTGGCCGTCGGGCTGCTGGTCGGCGTGCTGTACGTGGTCCCCGCGGTGCTCGCCGGACTGACCGGGATGACCGTCGCGAAGTTCTTCCCGACCATGATCGCGGCGAATTCACTGGCCGTGAGCAAGCCGGTTGCGGGATGCCTGTCCCCATGGACGGGGTTCGCGGTGCTGTGTCTCTACGTGGCTGTCGCGCTCGGCGCGGGCGGGCGGCTGCTCGTACGCCGTGACGCGTAGGAACCACGCGGCCCGACCAGCACGCACGACGATCCGGAACGGGACACTGGGACCATGCGTGACACACATACGGGGGCGGCGCGGCTGCCGGGCGTGCTGCGGGCTCCGCTGACCCGGCGGGCCTGGTGGGAGGCCGCGTACTGCCTGGCCGGCTTTCCCCTCGCTCTCGTGGGGTTCGTGCTCGTCGTCGTGCTGCTCGCGCTCGGTGCCGGGCTCACCGTGTCGCTCGTCGGTGCCGTGCTGGGGCTGCTGTTCGTGGTCGTCTCGACGGGGCTGGCCCGGGCGCTGGCCGCGGCGCATCGCGGCCTGGCGGCGAACCTGCTGGGGGAGCGGGTGGCGCCGCCGCCTCAACTGCGGCCCACGGGACGGGTGTTCGCACGCCTCGACGCACGGCTGCGGGACGCCGCGGGATGGCGCTCGGTGGCGTACGTCCTGGCCAAGCTGCCCGTCGCGGCCGTCCAGTGGTACGCCCTGACCTGGTGGGTCACCGGCCTGCTCAATCTGTCCGCGCCGCTGCGCTGGGCGGTTTTCGCGCAGCGTCCGCACCCCGGTCAGGAGGGCATGCCGACCATCACACCGATCCCGGCCGGCGGCGGCGCCCCGCACAGCACCTCCTTCGCCGGTACGTTCGTGGCCGCCGCGATCGGCGCCGCCACCCTGCTCGCGGCGCCGTGGGTCACCCGCGGCATCGTCGCGGTGGACCGCTGGCTGGTCCGGGCGCTGCTGGGCCCGGGCGAACTCGCCCAGCGCGTACGGAACCTGGAGGAGACCCGCGCCCTCGCCGTCGACGACTCCGCGGCCCTGCTGCGCCGGCTGGAGCGGGACCTGCACGACGGCGCGCAGGTACGGCTCGTCGCGCTGGCGATGAGCCTCGACATGGCCAGGGAGCGGCTGGGCGCCGACGGCGAACCCGTCGCCGACCCCGACCGGCTGCGCCGGCTGATCGAGACCGCCCACACCAACGCCACCGAGGCCCTCACCGAGCTGCGCGACCTGTCCCGCGGCATCCATCCGCCCGTGCTGGACGACGGCCTGCCCGATGCCCTCGCGACCCTGGCGGCACGCAGCACCGTGCCCGTGGAGCTGGCCGTGGACATCCCCGAGCGGCCCACCCCGGCGATCGAGACGATCGCCTACTTCTGCGCCGCCGAGCTGCTGACCAACGTCATCAAGCACAGCGGTGCCCGCCGGGTGGTCCTGCGCGCTTCCCTGGAGGAGGGCCTGCTGCGGCTGCGGGTCACCGACGACGGCCGCGGCGGGGCGACGGTCGGTGCGGGCAGCGGCCTGACGGGGCTGGTGCAGCGGGTACGCACGGTCGACGGCACCCTGGACATCACCAGCCCGCAGGGCGGTCCGACGTCGGTGACGGTGTCACTGCCGCCGCACGCGTGAGCACCGGTCGGGAGGCCAGGTCGTGAGAGAGTGCCCGGTATGCGCGTCGTGATCGCCGAAGATGCCGCGGTCCTGCGGGAGTTGCTGGCGCTGATGCTCACCGACCGCGGCCATGAGGTGTGCGCCGCCGTCGGGGACGCGGACGCGCTCAGGGCGGCCGTGACCGAGCACCGGCCGGACGTCGCCGTCGTCGACATCCGGATGCCGCCCACCCACACGGACGAGGGCCTGCGCGCCGCCATCGACATCCGGCAGGACTGTCCCGGCACCGGGGTGCTGCTGTTCTCCCAGTACATCGAGACGAAGTACGCGCGCAGACTGCTGGCCGCGGGCTCGGCGGGCGTCGGCTATCTGCTCAAGGACCGGGTCGCGAACGTCGCCGAGTTCACCGAGGCCCTGAACCGCGTCGCCGACGGCGGTACGGCCCTCGACCCCGAGGTCGTCACCCAGCTCGCGGGCGCGGCACGCCGCACCGAGGACCTCGAATCGCTGACCGCACGCGAGCGCCAGGTCCTCGCGCTGATGGCGGAGGGCCGGTCGAACGCCGCGATCGCGCAGGCCCTGGTGGTGTCGGCCGGCACGGTGGAGAAGCATGTGGCCGCCGTCTTCGGCAAGCTGAACCTGCCGGCGTCGGAGGACGCCAACCGGCGGGTGCTGGCGGTGCTGCGCTACCTCGGCGCGTGAGCCGGACCCTCAGCGGGTGCGGACCCCGTCCAGGGCGATGGACAGCACCCGGTCCCGCTGGGCGTCGTCGGTGAAGACCGTGGCGGTGATGCCCGCGACCATGCGGATGAGGTCGCCGAAGTCCATGTCCTTGCGGGCCACGCCCGCCTGTTGCGCGCGCTCGAACAGCGGACCGCCGGCGGCGTACATCGACTCCCGGCAGGCGTCGAAGATCTCGGACTCCTCGTCGAGCGCCTCGCGCACCGCCCGCTTGGTCACCATGTAGCCCGCGAAACGCGCGAACCATGCGGTCAGCGCCTCCCACGGCTCCCGGTCGGCGACCTCCTCGGCGACCCGTACGAGTTCGTTGACGTCGTTCGCGTACACGCTCTCGAACAGTTCGCGGCGGGAGGGGAAGTTGCGGTACAGGGTGCCGATGCCCACCCCCGCGCGGCGGGCGATGTCCTCCAGGGAGGCATCGGCGCCGTGCTCGGCGAACGCCTCGCGCGCGGCGTCCAGCAGGGCGTCGTAGTTGCGCGCGGCGTCCTTGCGGTGCGGGCGGCGGGACGCCACGAGCGCCTGGACGGGGTACTGCTGGGCCGACACTGCTGCCTCCCGGGCGGGACGAGGTTGAAACGGAGGGGTACCTCCGCTACAGTGGAGGGGTACCTCCACTTTACCAGTGCGGGTGCGATCGCCGTGGATGCGTGCGGCCGCACGCATCACGCCCCTCACCTTTCCGCGACCGCTCACCCCGGCCGTCGGCGTCCCCGGCGCAGCTCAGCCAGCGCTCCGGGCCCGCACGACCGTGGCCGGAGAACCTCGGCCGCACCCCGTTCGTTCGGAGAGGCACCTTCATGCCCCGCAAGTCCACCCGTCTCACCTTCGCGGTCCTCGCGACCGGCGCCGGTGTGTTCGCCATGCTGCAGTCGCTGATAGCACCCGCGCTGCCGACCGTGCAGCACGCGCTGCACACCTCGCAGTCCACAGCGACGTGGGTGATGACGGCCTATCTTCTGTCCGCCTCCGTGTTCACCCCGATCCTCGGCCGCGTCGGCGACCTGATCGGCAAGAAGCGCACCCTCGTCGCCGTACTGCTGGTGGTGCTGCTCGGCTGTCTGCTGGCCGCGCTCGCCCCGAGCATCGGCGTCCTGATCGTCGCCCGGGTCGTCCAGGGCGTCGGCGGCGCGCTCTTCCCGCTCTCCTTCGGGATCATCCGTGACGAGTTCGACCCCTCCGAGGTGCCCGGCAGCATCAGCAACCTGTCCGCGGTGATCGCCGCGGGCGGTGGTGTCGGCATCGTCGCCGCCGGTCCGATCGTGTCCGCGCTGGACTACCGCTGGCTGTTCTGGATCCCCGTCGGCGTCGTCGCGGTCAATGTGCTGATCGCCCTGCGCTACGTCCCCGAGTCGCCCAACCGGGCCGAGGGAAGCGTCAGTTGGCTCGGCGCCGGTCTGCTGTCGGCCTGGCTGGTGGCGCTGCTGCTGCCGCTGAGCCAGGCAAGCGCCTGGGGCTGGGGCTCGATCAAGGTGATCGGCCTGTTCGCCGCTGCCGCCGTCCTGTTCGCCGCGTGGCTGCTGGCCGAGGCCCGCTCCCGCACCCCGCTGATCGACCTGCGCGTGATGCGGCTGCCCGCGGTGTGGACCACCAACACCGTGGCCTTGCTGTTCGGCGCGGGCATGTACGCCCTGTGGTCCTTCCTGCCCGGCTTCGTGCAGACGCCGACCTCCGCGGGCTACGGCTTCGGCGCCAGCGTCACGGCCTCCGGACTGCTGATGCTGCCCATGCTGGTGACCATGTTCTTCTCGGGCATCCTCAGCGGGCGGCTGGGACCGGTCGTGGGCGCCAAGCGGCTGCTGACGACCGGCTCCGCGCTCGGCGCCGTGGCCCTCGGCATGCTCGCCGTCTGGCACGACCAGCAGTGGCAGGTCGCCCTGGTCTCCGGGGTGTTCGGCCTCGGCATCGGGCTGGCCTTCGCCTCGATGGCCAACCTGATCGTCGGCAGCGTCCCGGCCTCCCAGACCGGCGCCGCGACCGGCATGAACGCCAACATCCGCACCATCGGCGGCTCCATCGGCGCCGCCGTCACCAGCGTCCTGGTCACCGGCCGGCTCCAGCCCTCGGGCCTGCCCTACGGCTCCGGCTACACGCACGGCTTCGCCCTGCTGGCCGTCCTGTGCCTGGCCGCAGCGCTCGCGGCGCTGCTGGTCCCGGTCGCCCGCACCGGACGTATGACGCCCTCGGCGCAATCCGCCGACGACCCGGCGGGCACCCAGTCCGAGGCGGTCACGACCGCGGGCCGCGGCTGAGCCACGGGGCCGGCCCGGACCACCCCGGGCCGGCCCTCGCCGCGTGCCCGCCGGGCCCGGCGAGAACACGGCTGCACGTGCGGTAAGGTCGATGTGCGCGATCGCGCGGTCCACCGCGCACGACGCACCGGGACGTGGCGCAGCTTGGTAGCGCACTTGACTGGGGGTCAAGGGGTCGCAGGTTCAAATCCTGTCGTCCCGACGGTGCGAAGGGTCTTCGCGGGCAGCGCCCGCGGGGGCCCTTTTCCGTGCTTCCCCTTTCGTGCCGCCCGGCGCCGCACAGCCCCTACGATGGCTGCCTTCAGCGCCTGTCTGTGTGCAGACCTGGGCTCGGCAAGGAGATTCCTGTGGGCAGTGAAGAAGAGTTACGGACGCCGACTCGCGGCGAACTCCTGGACAGGACCGGAGCGGGCCCCGTGGTGCCGCGTCTCGTGCTTGGCGCACGGCTGCGCGCCCTGCGGGAGGAGCGGGAGATCTCCCGCGAGGCGGCCGGTGAGGCCATCCGCGGCTCCCGCTTCAAGATCAGCCGGCTCGAGGCCGGCCGGCACGGGTTCAAACAGCGTGACGTGTCGGATCTGCTCACGCTCTACGGCGTCACGGACGAGGCCGAGCGGGCCACCTTGCTGGCGCTCGCCGAAGAGGGCAACGCTCCCGCCTGGTGGCAGTACTACACCGACGTGGTGCCCGGCTGGATGCAGATGTTCCTCGGCGCCGAACAGGCGGCGAGCGTCGTGCGCTGCTACGAGGTCCAGCGCGTGCCCGACCTGCTGCAGACCCCCGACTACGCCCGCGCCGCCCTCCGGCTCGCCCACACGGGCGCGTCCGCTCAGGAGATCGAGCGGCGCGTGATGCTGCGGACGACCCGGCAGCGGATCTTGCACCGGCGGCCCGCGGCCCAGCTCTGGGCCGTGATCGACGAGGCGGCGCTGCGCCGTGCGGTGGGCGGAGCGGCGACCATGCGCGCCCAGCTGCGGCACCTCATCGACATGTGCCGGCACCCGCAAGTCACCGTCCAGGTCCTGCCGTTCACCGCCGGCGGCCATGCCGCGGAGTGCGGGCCCATGACCATCCTGCGGCTGCCCGGCGGGCAACTGCCGGACGTCGTCTGCCTCCAGCAGCTCACCACGGCCCTGTATCCCGACCGGCCCGCCGAGATCGAGCGCTACTGGGACGTGATGAACCGTCTGGTGGTCGAGGCCGAATCGCCGGAGGAGACGCCGACGATCCTCCACCGCATCCTTCAGGAGACCTGACCCGGGCCCGCGGGCTTCAGCGCTTGAGGGCGACGCCGCCGTACTGGTGCACCTGCTCGGGCAGGTCCCACGCCTCGGCGTCGGGACGCCAGCGCGAGCACGAGGCCACGCCCGGTTCGAGCAGTTCCAGGCCGTCGAAGAACCGGGCGATCTGCTCGGGGCTGCGCAGGATGTAGGGGAGCGAACCGCCCTCGTTGTACTGCCGGATGGCGTCGACGTAGGCCTCGCTGGTGTCCGTGCTGTCGTACTGCACGAGGTAGCTGCCCGACGGCAGCGCGGCCACCAGCCGGCGCACGATGGAGCGCGCCTCGTCGAAGTCCTCTATGTGGCCCAGGATGCCCATCAGCATGAGGCCGATCGGCTGGTCGAAGTCCAGCGTCCGCTTCGCCTCCCGCACGATGGCGTCCGGGTCGCGCAGATCGGCGTCGACGTAGTTGGTGACGCCCTCCGGGGTGCTGGTGAGCAGGGCGCGGGCGTGCGCCAGGACCAGCGGGTCGTTGTCGACGTAGACGATGCGGCACTCGGGAGCCACCCGCTGGGCGATCTCATGGGTGTTGTCCACGTTGGGCAGCCCGGTGCCGATGTCCAGGAACTGGCGGACGCCCTCCTCGGCGGCCAGATGGCGCACGGCGCGGGCGAGGAAGTAGCGGGCGGCGCGCGCTCCGGTCTCGATGCCGGGGAAGATCGCGCGGAAGGCGTCACCGGCCACCCGGTCGACCTCGTAGTTGTCCTTCCCTCCCAGCCAGTAGTTCCAGATCCGGGCCGACTGCGGCACGGAGGTGTCGATCTTGGAGAGTTCCTCCTGCGCGGAGTTGTCCGCCTCTTGGGACATGGGCGCTCCCTGCGTCTGCGTGGTGCGAGAACACTGAACCGTCGAACACCGGTCGTACACACCCACGTTATTCCCTCAACTCCCCACACGTGCGGATCACCAGCCCCAACCTGCCTGCTTCGGCCGCCAGTTGGCTTGAATGCCACGCTTCGCCGCGGGCGGCGATCCCTGCCGCGGTACGGCTTCAGCGCGATCGCAGGACGTCGAGGACGGTCAGCGCCACATGCAGTTCGGTGCGCTGTCCGCCCGACTCCAGGTCCCGGTCCAGCAGCCGCTCGATGGTCCGCAGCCGCTGGTAGACCGTCTCCCGGGACAGATTGCCGCGACGGGCCGCCACCGTCTTGTTGCCCGCCGCGTCGAGATAGTGGCGCAGGGTCGCGAGCAGATCCGTGCCGTGCCGCAGGTCGTGCTCGACGAGCCGGCCCAGCAACCGCTCGGCGTACTCCTGGACGCGCACGTCCTCGCGCAGCGCGTACAGCAGCCGGCGCAGCCCGATGTCGGACAGCTCGTGGAAGGACCGGCCCCCGGGCGGCGGTTCGCCGGGCACCGCCGCCGCGGCCACACGTCCCGCCTCGCGGAAGGAGCGGGCCGCGTCGGACAGGCCCGTGACCTCGGAGCCCACGCTCACCACCGCCCCCGGGTCGAGGGCGAGCGCACCACGGCTCAGCCGCTCCACCGCGGGCCGCCAGGACTGCCCGGCACGCAGGGCGAGCAGGACACCGAGCCGACCGGGGGCCAGCACCCCGACGAGGGCCGCGACCCCGGCGCTCCGCAACTCCTCGGACAGCCGCGTCTCCGCCTCCGCGTCGCCGTCCCCGGCCCGCGTGTCCACGCGTACGGAGGCTCGTACGGCGACAGGTACGGCTCGTACGTCGACTTGTACGGCGACGAAGGAGCAGTCCTCGACGGGCAGGCCCAGCGCGGCGATCCGGGCGCGGGCGTCCTCGGGGGAGTGGTGGCGCTGCTCGGCGAGATCGCGCAGGGCGCCCCGGTGCGCGGTGCGTTCCCAGGGCATGGCGTGGATGAGACGGGCGACGGTCAGGGCGTTCGCCGTCCGCTCCAGGACGGTGACGTCCTCCGGCCCGAAGGCCTCGGCACCGGTGCGGGCCGAGGCCGGGAGCATGGCCGCGCGGCCCCAGCGCTCGCCCTGGTACTCCACCGGCACGACGAGCCAGCCCTCGGGACCGCGCACCTCGGCGCGGTCGCCGGACGGCACCGCCCTGGAGCGCCGCTCCCAGCCGGTGAGCGCCTCCTCGACCGTGCAGTCGGAGGGCTCGCAGACCAGGGCCCGGTGCACCAGGTTCTCCAGGACGACGGTACGGCCGCTCATCCGCGCCGCCGCCCGCACCACCTCCTCGGGCCCCGCACCCCGCAGCGTCAGCGCGCCGAACGCCTCGTGGATCCGCTGCGTCCGACGCATCGCGTCCGCCTGATTGCCCAGCAGCAGCGCGTGGACGACCTGGGTGACCTCCAGGAAGTTGACGTCGGCGGCGAGCGTCACCAGCGGCAGACCGCGCGCCCGGCAGGCGTCCACGAGCGCGGCGGGCGGGCGGTGGTAGCGCCGTACCAGCTCGATGACCAGGGCCGCCGCTCCGACGTCGGCGAGCTCGTCCACGTATCGGCGCACGCCCGCCGGCTCGTCCGGCAGCGGCATGCCTGTGGTCAGGACGAGTTCGCCGCCCTTGAGGAAGGACGCCGGGTCCGTCAGCTCGGTGATGTGCACCCAGCGGACCTGCCGGTCCAGCCGCCCCACCCCGGCGACGACCTGCGGCTGCCCGGCGGCCAGGACGGGCAGCGCCAGCACGTCGGCGACGGTCAGCGGACGGCTCGGGGGGTCGGGGGTCTCGGGCAGGGGGACCTGGTTCTCGCGCATAGGGCGTACCTGCCCGCGCGGCGCGGCTGACACAACGTCCGAACAGCGCCGTCCGGCTGGACAGTCCAGGCGTTGTCGGCGGCCGCGGGGGCCGGGACGCTCGAAGGGACGAAGCACGCCGTAGGCAGCAACCCGTACGAAGCAACCCGTACGGCTCAGGAGGCCACCATGACCGCACTGTCGCCGCACCTTCGCCAGGCCACGCCCGTGCTGGCCGCCCGGGGCGAGGGCGTCCACCTCTACGACGAGGACGGCCGCCGCTATCTCGACTTCACCGCCGGCATCGGTGTCACCAGCACCGGCCACTGCCACCCCAGGGTCGTGGCGGCGGCGCAGGAGCAGGTGGCCACGCTCGTGCACGGGCAGTACACGACCGTGCTGCACCGGCCGCTGCGCCGGCTCGTCGACAAGCTCGGCGAGGTGCTGCCGGCCGGCCTGGACAGCCTGTTCTTCAGCAACTCCGGCAGCGAGGCCGTCGAGGCCGCACTGCGGCTGGCCCGTCAGGCCACCGGCCGGCCCAACGTCCTGGTCTGCCACGGCGGCTTCCACGGCCGTACCGTCGCCGCCGCCTCGATGACCACCTCCGGCGTCCGCTTCCGCTCCGGGTTCTCGCCACTGATGAGCGGAGTGGTGGTCACCCCGTTCCCCGACGCCTTCCGGTACGGCTGGGACGAGGACACCGCCACCCGGTTCGCCCTCCGGGAACTCGACTACACCCTGCAGACCATCTCCTCGCCCGCCGACACCGCCGCCGTCATCGTGGAGCCGGTACTTGGCGAGGGCGGCTACGTGCCCGCCAACCGTGCCTTCCTCGAAGGCCTGCGTGAACGGGCCGACCGGCACGGCTTCTTGCTGATCCTCGACGAGGTGCAGACCGGCGTCGGCCGCACCGGACGCTTCTGGGGCCACGACCACTTCGGCGTCACCCCCGACATCCTCGTCACCGCCAAGGGACTGGCCAGTGGCTTCCCCCTGTCCGGGATCGCCGCCCCCGAGGAGCTGATGAGCAGGGCGTGGCCGGGCTCGCAGGGCGGCACCTACGGCGCCAACGCCGTGGCCTGCGCGGCCGCGTGCGCCACCCTGGACGTCGTACGCGACGAGAAGCTCGTCGAGAACGCCGAGGCCATGGGCGCACGCCTGCGCGCCGGCCTGCACGAGGTCGCCGACCGCACCCCCGCCATCGGCGACGTACGCGGCCTCGGCCTCATGCTCGCCAGCGAGTTCGTCACCGAGGACGGCAGCCCCGACCCGGAGACCGCCGCCCGCGTACAGCGCGCCGCCGTCAACGAGGGCCTCCTCCTGCTGCTGTGCGGCGCCTGGAACCAGGTCGTACGGATGATCCCGGCCCTGGTGATCGACGAGACGGCGGTGGACGAGGGGTTGGAGGCTTGGGGGAGGGCGGTGGAGGTCGGGGTGGCCGGGGGGCCCGGTCAATGAGGGGTGTTGGGGGATTCGACCGGTGGGGGCTGTCCGGGGGATTCGATGGGTGAGGGGTGGCCGGGGGGCCCGGCCAATGAGGGGTGTTGGGGGATTCGACCGGTGGTGACTGCCCGGGGGATCCGATGGGTGAGGGGTGGCCGGGGGCGGTCGGTGGGGAGAATCGAGGGATCCGGTCGGTGGGGGGTGGGGCGGCGGTCCGATGGGGGAGGGAGGTCGGGGAAGCCGACTGGTGGGGGATGGGTGGGCGGTCCGGTCGATTGGGGTTGGCCGGGCGTTTGGGCCGGTGAGGGGTGGTCGGGGACGTCGGGGTGGGGGATGGTCGGAGGGTCTGGCTGGTTGGGGAGGGTCGGGGTATCGGGCCGGTGGGGGACGGTCGGGGACGTCGGGGTGGGGGATGGTCGGAGGGTCTGGCTGGTTGGGGAGGGTCGGGGTATCGGGCCGGTGGGGGACGGTCGGGGACGTCGGGGTGGGGGATGGTCGGAGGGTCTGGCTGGTTGGGGAGGGTCGGGGTATCGGGCCGGTGGGGGACGGTCGGGGACGTCGGGGTGGGGGATGGTCGGAGGGTGCGGCTGGTTGGGGAGGGTCGGGGTATCGGGCCGATGGCGGACGGTCGGGGACGTCGGGGCGGGGGGATGGTCGGAGGGTCCGGTCGGTTGGGGAAGGTCGGGGCATGGGACCGATGGGGGACGGTCGGGGGATCCGGCCGATGGGGGAGGGTCGGAGGATCCGGCCGATGGGGGGAACGGCCGGGGCGGCCTGCCGAAGCGGGGATGGCCGGGGGAGTCGACCGATGAGCGGCGGCTGGGGCCTCCGGCCGAGGAGAGGTGGTCGGACTGCCTCCGGTGGCAGGCACCGGCCCGCTCAACTGACAGTTCCCGTCGCGTACCGAGCAGGAGGCAACACATGATCACCACCCCTACGCAGCTGTTCATCGGCGGAGCCTGGGTGGACGCCGGGGACGGCGCCACCATGGCCGTAGACGACCCCGCGACCGGCGAGATCCTCGCGCGGGTCGCCGATGCGGGGCCCAAGGACGCGCGGCTCGCGGAGGACGCGGCCGTCGACGCTCAGCAGGATTGGGCGCGCACGGCGCCGAGGGCGCGCAGCGAGATCCTGCGCCGCGCCCACGAGATCATCCTCGACCGCACCGACGAACTCGCCCGTCTGATGACGTCCGAGATGGGCAAGCCGCTGGCGGAGGCACGCGGCGAAGTCGCCTACGCCGCCGAGTTCTTCCGCTGGTTCTCGGAGGAGGCGGTCCGTATCGAGGGCGGCTACGGCACCCTCCCGGACGGCCGCAACCGCATGGTGCTCACCCGCCGCCCGGTGGGCCCCTGCTTGCTGATCACCCCGTGGAACTTCCCCCTCGCCATGGGCACACGCAAGATCGGCCCGGCGATCGCGGCGGGCTGCACCATGGTGCTCAAGCCGGCCCCTCAGACCCCCCTCTCCAGCCTGGCGCTCGCCGCGATCCTCAAGGAGGCGGGCCTGCCGGACGGGGTGCTGAACGTCGTCACCACCTCCCGGGCCGGGGAGGTGTGCGAACCCCTGCTGCGCGGCGGCAGGATCCGCAAGCTCTCCTTCACCGGTTCCACGGCGGTCGGCCGGTTGCTGCTCGCGCAGTGCGCCGACACCGTCGTACGGACCTCGATGGAGCTCGGCGGCAACGCGCCGTTCATCGTCTTCGACGACGCCGACCTCGATGCGGCCCTCGACGGCGCGATGGTCGCCAAGATGCGCAACATGGGCGAGGCCTGCACGGCGGCGAACCGCTTCTTCGTCCACCGGTCCGTGGTCGAGGAGTTCGCCCGGCGCCTCGCCGACCGGATGGGCGCCCTCGTGGTCGGCCCCGGCACCCGTGACGGCGTCGACGTCGGCCCCCTGATCGACGCCGCCGGACGGGCCAAGGTCGAGGAGCTGGTGTCCGACGCGCTGGAGCGCGGCGCCCGGCTGCTCGTCGGCGGCCGTACCCCCGAGGGACCGGGCTGCTTCTACCCGCCGACCGTGCTCACGGACGTGGACCCCGGCAGCCGGCTGATGGAGACGGAGATCTTCGGCCCCGTGGCGGCGATCCTGACCTTCGACGAGGAGGACGAGGTGGTGAGCCGCGCCAATGACACGCCCTGGGGCCTGGTCGGCTACCTCTTCACCGAGGGCCTGGACCGCGCCCTTCGCATCAGCGAGCGCCTGGAGGTCGGCATGGTCGGCCTCAACACGGGCCTCGTCTCCAACCCGGCCGCCCCGTTCGGCGGCGTCAAGCAGTCCGGGCTGGGCCGCGAGGGCGGCCGGGTCGGCATCGAGGAGTTCCTGGAGTACCAGTACCTGGCGGTGCCGGTGCGCTGAACTCCGCGCGGCCCTACGCCCCGAGCATGTTGAAGCCCCCATCGGCATTGAGATACACGCCGGTCATGTGCGCCGCATCATCCGTCGCCAGGAACAGGGCGGTGCCCGCGACTTCGGCCGGTCCCGGAATCCGCCCCATCGGAGTCTTGGCAATCATGTCCTCCCGCCGCCCGGACCTCCAGTCCGCCCGCTGCAGCAGCGTCTCGGTCTCGATGAAACCGGGGGCGAACGTGTTGACCCGTACGTGCGGTGCGAACGCCTGGGCGTAGGACTTGGTGATGCCGAGGATGCCGTACTTGGCGGCGGCGTACTGAGGGGCCCGCGCGCTCCCGCGCACGATCACGGTGGAGCCGATGTTGACGATGGCGCCGTGTCCCTGCTCCAGCATCCGGGACCCGAACTCGTGCACGCACAGCATGGTTCCCTTGACGTCCACGGCGAGCACATGGTCGATGGACTCCTCGGTCAGCTCCCGCCAGGACATCTGGTCGCCCGCCATGTCCCCGACGTTGTTGACCAGCACGTCGAGGCCGCCGAACCGGCCGAAGACCTCCTCGGCCATACGGATCACATCGGCGTGGACGGAGATGTCGCCCTGCACGGTGAACGCCTCGCCGCCGACGCCCTCGACGCGGGCGACGGTCTTCTCGGCGCCGGCGGCCGAGTTGCGGTAGTGGACGGCGACCCGCGCACCCTCCTGCGCGGCCCGCACGGCTATCTCGGCACCGAATCCGGTGCCCGCTCCGGTGACGAGGACGGTCTTGCCGGTCAAACGCCGGGGGATGGGGGTCATACCAGCTCCGTTCGTGAAGTCTCTTGGTGTGCAGGGGTGTTCGGGTGTACAGAGGATGACGCTCGCCAGTTTGCCCCTGCTGACGTCGAGTGCGGCCATGTCGGGCAGGCTGAGTGCCGACAGCCAGGGAGGTCCGATGAAACTGGTGACGTTCGACGCGGGGCCCGGACGGGGACTGGTGGGGCGACTCGACTCCGGGACGGTCGTGGAGTTCGACGTGCCCTCGATGCGGGAGTACTTCGAGCGGGCGGGTCAAGTCGCCGAAACGGGACGGACGTTCGCGCTCGCCGACGTCCGGCTGCGCGCGCCCATCGTGCCCAGGAAGTTCTTCCACACGGCCGGGAACTTCCGCGAACACCACGAGGACCTGGCCCGCGTCGACTGGTCCCACCCCGTCAACAAGGGCATCGTCTTCTTCCAGAACGTCGACGCGATCATCGGCCCCGACGAGCCGATCGTGTACCCCGCGAACCTCACCCGGGAACTCGACTACGAACTCGAACTCGCCGTCGTCATCGGCACACCGGGCCGCTTCTTCTCCGCGGAGCAGGCGGCCGAGCACATCGCGGGCTATCTCGTCTTCAACGACATCACCGCCCGCGACATCCAGCGCCGCGAGATGGAGTCCGGGGTGTTCTCCTTCTCGAAGGCCATCGAGACGTTCTGCCCGATCGGCCCGTACATCGTCACCGCCGACGAGATCGGCGACCCGCACGACCTGGACATGGAACTGCGCGTCAACGGCGACATCCGCCAGAAGTCCAACACCGCCCGCATGTCGGTGTCGATCCCTCAACTGATCGCCTACCACTCCCCGCAGACCTACAGCGCGGGCGACATCATCACCACCGGCACCATCGCCGGGGTCGCCGCCAGCACCGAGGACCCCTTCGCCAACTACCTCAAGCCCGGCGACGTCGTCGAGGCCGAGATCGAGCGGATCGGCGTACTGCGCAACCCAGTTGTCTCCTGGCGGGACGCCCACGGCAGTGACGAGCCCCCCGCCGAGCAGTGGACGGGGTGACGGCCTGACGCCGCCATGTGCGGGTCGCGGTACCGCAAAAGGTCGCGGTACCGCAAAAGCCGGCCGAGAACCCTCAAGTCCCCGACCGGCCCGCGTAGTTCAGAGGCGGCAGTGCGTCTACCGCCCGGCGGTCCGGCGGCGCCGCGCCACCAGGACGGCGGCCGCGCCGGCGGCGAGCGCCGCGGCGGACGCTCCCGCGATGGGCAGGGTCGCGCCGGACCCGGTGCTCGCCAGGTCACCGCCCGTGGTGGTGGAGCCGGAGGTGCCGCCGCCCGTCGTGGAGTCGCCCCCGGTGGAGGAGCCGCCGCCGGTGGAACCGTGCGTCGACCCGGTGCCCGAGGTCGAGCCCCCCGTCGAGCCCGAGCCGCCGGTCGAGCCCGAGCCGCCGGTCGAGCCCGAGCCGCCCGTCGAACCGCCGCTGCCGGCGACGTCGAGCGTGATGGCGGCCGTGTCGTCGGCCTTGTTCGTGTCGAACGGCCGGGGCTCGCCGGTCAGCGCCACGGAACCCTTCGCCCCCTGCACCGCCTTGTCGATCCGCAGCTTGAAGGTGTAGATCTCGCCCTTGCCCTCGTCCTCCCAGGACTCGCTGGTGCCGCACTCGTAGGTGCCGGCCGCCACCTTGTCGCAGAAGCCGTCACCCTTGGTCACCGTCGTACCGGCCGGCATCTTGATCCTGACCTTCGTCACCGAGACATCGCCGTCCCGCAGCACCCAGGCCGGGCCCGCGTTGGTGAAGTTCGCCGTCAGGGCGACCGTGTCCCCGACGGCACCCTTCAGCCGGGCGCCCGTCACCTTGAAGTCGGCCGTGTTGTCGGCGGTCACCTTCACATCGGCGGCGTCCCAGTCGGGGTGGTCGTCGCGCGGTCCGCCCGGGGTGGCGTCGGGCTGCTCGACGAGCTTGACCGCGGGGCCGGTGCCGCGCACGGGGTCGCTCGCGTTGTCGTCGGGGCCGGGCTCAGTGGTCTCCACCGTGACCCGCAGCCGGTCGTACAGCGCGTGGTCGAGGACCTTCAGGGTCAGGGCCTTCTCGGGCGCGTACACGGCACCGGCCTTGACCGTCTGGTCGAACTCGCAGACCGCCTGGGACCGGCTCGGCGCCTCGTCGTAGGCGGGTATCTCGTAGCGAAGGCAGTTGGAGGGCAGTTCGGTGTGGCTCAGGCCGCGGGTGACGGTGTACGTGAGCCAGACCTTGTCGGCCGCCGCGGTGCCCGTGTTGGTGAACGTGACCGGTACGTCGACGCTGCTGCCGGGCTTCACGCCGTCGATGGGCGCGATCTTCCCCAGCGTCACGGCCGCCGACGGGTCGTCGTCGGCGGCGACGGCCGGCGCGGCACCCAATGCGATCAGGGCGATGGCACCGACCGCACCGGCGGTCTTGCGGAGCGGACGGAGTCCGGAAGAGCTCTGGAGCATGTGGGGGGTCCTCTGGTGAAGCATCGGTTGCGGACGAACTAACTGTGCGGGAACGCGAGTTCCACCACGGGAGACACGCGTGCGGGCCGGATGGTTGCAGTGGGAAAGGAAAATGCGGCCGTGACGGAAGGGGCGCGTTCCACGGACCTGTCCGCGATGCGGGACGGTCCTCTTGACGCGCACCCGAGCCGGACCGACACTCCGGACAGGAACCCTAGTGAACAGGTAGGGAAGCATGAGGCGCCTGGAGCCGGTCACCGTCCGAGTGAGCCGTTCGCCTCTTCTCACCTCCCGCCGTCACATCGATCTGCAGCGCACCTGCAGCGCGATCAGCCCCCAGGGCTGAGCCGCCCGACGTCGCTTCCGCCGCGTGTACGTCCGCGCCCACTCCAGGGGAGAACCATGTCCGTCATACCGCTGACCACCCACACGCCGACCCGGCCCACGCCCGTCTTCCGGGGCCGGATCGGCAGCGACGCACGCAGCGGCCACTACGCCGTACCGGGCCGCTACCGCCTCCACCTGTCGACCGCCTGTCCCGACGGTCTGCGCATCGCCGTCACCCACAGCCTGCTCGGCCTCGGCGCCGTCTGTCCCGCCTCCCTGCTGCCCGCGCTCCCCGACACTGCCGACGGCGGCCACTCGGTCCTGCGCCCGCTCTACGAGGCGAGCGCCCACCGCTACACCGGCCCGACCACCGCCCCGGTGCTCAGCGACGACTGGTCCGGACGGATCGTCAGCACGCACGCCCCGGACATCATGCGCGACCTCGCCCACCGCTTCGGCGCCGACGGCCCCTCGCTCTACCCGTGCGGCGCGGAGTCGGAGATCGAGGCCGTCGAGCGGATGTGCGCCGACGGAATCGAGGACTCGGCACAGCGCGCCGGAACTCCCGGCGGGGAGCAGGAAGAACGCGACGCGGCCCTGGCGAGGCTGCTGGAGACCCTGGGCGCGCTGGACCGGTGGCTCGACGGGCGAACGTACATGATCCGCGACGAAGTCACCGCCGCTGACGTCGAGTTGTGGGTCGCGCTGGTGCAGCTCGACACCGTGCACCGGCACCACCTCGACGCCTCGGCGGTGCAGCGGATCGCCGACCATCGGGCCCTGTGGTCCTACGCCCGCCGCCTGACCGCCCACCCGGCCTTCGGCCGCCACCTCGACCTCACCGGCATCGCCCACCGCCACCACGCCCGCTGCCGCGGTCTGGAGGCCGCCGGATCCGCCGTACAGATACTCGACTGGGCCCGGCACGCCGCCCACTGACCGGGCCCTTCAGCGCGTCGTCGGCGCCCTCAGAAGATGCCCTGACCGGGCACCATGATCCCGCGCGGGTCGAAGGTGCGTCTCGCCGACTCCAGTTGCGGCCAGGCCGGACCGAAGTGGGTGCGCCAGTCCGCGTGCGTGAAGGGGATGCTGCCGACCGGGTACTGCGTCCCGCCGACCGCCGCGGCCGCCTCGTAGGCCGCGCGGTTGGCGGTCAGCAGGCGGTCGACGGTGGCCGTGTCCTGCGGTGGCGTGGTGCGCAGGACGGCGAAGAGATACGGCACCGGGTCGTGGGGCGCGCGCAACAGGGGCGTGGTGAGGTGCTCGCGCAGGAGCGGGTAGACGAGGACGACGCCGCCGGGGCCGACGTCGTCGGGGGTGAGGCCGTCCAGCAACTCGCCCGTGACGGCGGCCGCGGACCGTCCCGGGAGGAGCAGGTTGAGCCAGGGGTGGGCGTACGTCCACAGGCCGGCCTCTTTGAGGGCCTCGACGGCGGGGGCGAGCCGGTCGATGAAGTCGTAGTAGGGGCGGTCGGTGCGCTCGACCCCGGACGGGTTGTGGCGCAGGCCGCGCAGCAGGACCGCGTCGTCCGGCGCGGCGCCGGCCGGCGGGCCGTAGGCGGCGGCCTCCAGGGTGAGGACGCGGAAGGCGCCGTCGGCGTCCGGCGCGACCTGGCCCTCGACGTAGTCGAACCGGCCCTCCTGGACCAGGATCCGCTGGTCGTCCAGGAAGGTCTGCAGGTCGTCGTACGGCAGCAGGTAGTGCCGTACGGTCCGAGGGGCCGTGACCAGGCGCAGGGTGGCGCCTACGACGATCGCGCACTGGCCGAGGCCGGCCAGGACGGCGTGGAAGAGGTCCGGGTGCCGGGTGGGGGAGCAGCGTACGAACTCGCCCGCTCCGGTGACGACCTGGAGTTCGGCGACGTTGTCGACCTGGGCGCCGTGCCGGTGGCTCTGGCCGCCGAGGCCGCCCACGGACAGGGTGCCGCCGACGGAGAGTTCGAGGTAGTCGGTGAAGACGGGCGGGGTGAGACCGTGGGCGATCGCCGCCTTGGCCACCTCGCTCCAGCGGGCACCGGCGCCGACCGTGACGGTGGCGCTGTGCGGCCGCACGGGGCCGATGTCCGCGAGGGTCGCCGTCTCGACGACCAGTCCGCCCTCCACCTGTGCCTGGCCGTTGGTGGCATGCCCCTGGCCGCGCGGCGCGACCGGCAGCCGGTGTCTGTTGCAGAACCGGACCATGGCGACGACGTCACGGACCGAACCCGGGCGCAGGACGGCGGCGGGGCGGCGGTGCACGATGTGGCCGTAGTCCTCGGAAGCCGCCGAGAGCGAGGCGTCGTCCATGACGAGCGTGCCGTCCAGCGGCGGGATCCCCACCAGGTTCCGGCCGGACGCGGACGTGGACGCGGACCCGGGCTCGGATCCGGACCCGGACCCGGCTTCGGGCGTGGCCCAGCTGCGGGCGCCGGGATCGAAGCCGATCACCGCCGCACCGGTGAGCGTGACTCCGCGCAGGACGGTACGCCGTGACGGTGTGTGGGGCATGTGCACTACCACCTCGCATGCAGGGGGGCGGACATGGGTCGGGGGACGGTTTCCCTCCCCCGAAGGTAACCGTCCCCCGACCGCTCCCCCGGCGCCGGACTGTTGGCCGGCCGACCGCGTGGGAGGCGGTGTGTGCTGTCACCAGCACATGACCGCTGTCTCCCCCGGACCCCACGCGGAGTACAGACGTATACGGACGAAGTAGCGGCGGCCCTTGACCAGCCGGGCCTTCATCGTGGCGTTGTGCGGCTCGCCTCCGTCGTCGCGGCCCGCGACGTAGCGGGGCTCGCCGTCCCGCTCCTCGAAGAGGACGAGGACGGAGTCGTTGGCGCCGAAGGTCCCCACGGTGTACTCGCGGGTCTCCGGCGGGTCGATCACGAAGTCGGCCTGCTCCCCGGGCGCCAGCCGCAGCGGCACCGACCGGAAGGGCTCAAGGGCGGGAGGCTGCACGTCCGCGGCCGGCGGATACCAGCGCAGCACGAACTCCTTGTCGGCCGACGAGAGCGTACCGGGCGGGTTCAGACCCGCGCGGAACTGCTCCGGCTCCAGGATCAGTCCGCCCGTGAAGGGAAACTCCATGATCGACTGCGGGTCCCAGACGGAGCCGTTGACCTCGGACGGGTCGAGCTTGCGCAGGATGTTGAAGAACGTCTTGTCCCGGCTCCAGAAGTTCGGCGGGCCCGCCAACTCGGCGTAGACGGCCTCGTCGTCCCAGTGGATGCCGGCGAACGGGCTCTGGTGCTCGTGCAGCAGGCCGAGCGCGTGCCCGATCTCGTGCAGCGCAGTCCCGCGCTCCCCGGGCGCGGTCAGGTCCCAGCCGAAGTTCATGGTCCGATCGTTCTGCCCGACCTGCAGGCAGTCCTTGCCCACGGTCGACCAGGAGCCGTCGCCGAGCTGGAACCCTATGCGCAGCTCGGCCTCCGTACGGTCGCCCACCTCGACGAAGGACACCCCGATGCCCAGTTCCTGCCACTCGCCGAAGCAGGCACGCACCACGTCCCGCTGCTCCTCGGCGCCGACCCAGGACACCCGGCGCGACTGTCCCGTGCCCGGCACGGCGATGACCGAGTCGTCCTCGCCGTCGAAGAAGTAGTAGTGCAGCACGGTGCCGTTGACCCACATCGAGCGCTGACCGATGAGCGCACTGAGCCGCTCGGCGGTCAGCCCCGGTGCGAAAGCGGGGGCCGACTGCTGCGCGAGCGAGCAGTAGCGTCCGGTCATGCGCACAGGTTGCCGTGGACAGGGGTCAGGACGCCTGAGTCGGGGGCTACTCAAGTCACCCTGTATCAGGGCTGAGTACTCGCACTCATACTCCCGTGACGACATTGCGACGCGAGGTGAAGACCCTTGAGCTGCCCTGGCGGTTCACCGGACGTGAGGACGAGCTCGAACTGATCCGCCGGTCCCTGACCGCGGGCCACCACGGCATCGTGGTGACCGGCCCGACGGGCAGCGGCAAGACCCGGCTGGTCACTGAGGCCGTGCGGGGCAGCGACCGCGCCCGGGCCGCCGGGACGCCCGAGACCCGGCACCTCTCCTTCGCCGCGTTCGCCCACCTGCTGCCCGAGCAGGTCTCCCTGCACCGGGCGGTCCAGCTGCTCTCCGGGGTACGGCTGCTGGTGGTCGACGACGCCCATCTGCTCGACGACGCCTCGGCCGCCCTCGTGCACCAGCTCGCCGTGCACGGCCGCACCCGCCTGATCGTCGTCGCCGCGGACGGCGACCCGTGCCCCGGCGCGATCTCCCGGCTGTGGACCGGAGAACTGCTCCCACGCCTGGTCCTGGAACCGCTGCCCCGCGAGGAGACCGAACAACTGCTCACGGCAGGCGTCGGCGGCACCCTGGAGCCGCTCACCCTGAACCGCCTCCAGCACCTGTGCCGGGGCGATCTCAGGCTGCTGCGCGACCTGGTGGACGCGGCGCGCGAGCACGGCCTGCTCACCTGCCTCGCCGAGACGGACACCTGGGCCTGGCGCGGACCGGTCCCGGTGACGCCGACCGTCCGCGAGCACGCAGCGCCAGTCCTCGAAGCCCCCCGCGAGGCACGGGAGACGCTCGAACGGCTCGCGTTCGCGGAACCCCTGCCCCTGCCCATGGACGACCTCGACCTGCGGCTCCTGGAAGACCTGGAGTCCGACGGCCTGATCCGCATCGACGACCACGGCACCGTCCGCCTCGCCCACCCCCTGCACGGCCCGGTGCTGCGCGCCGCGGCCGGCCGGCTGCGGGCGGCGCGACTGGCCCGTACGCCGGACCGGTGCGAGACGGCTCTCGCCGCCGAGTCGGCCGCGCTGACCGGGCGGATCGAGCGGGCGGACGTACGGCCGCTGCCGACGCCCGTGGGGGAGTGGCTCGCGCAGGAGGGCGCAGCGGTACCGGCCGGGTACGCCGCCGTTCGCGCACGGTTCTCGCGGCTGAGAGGGGAGCTGCGAGAGGCGGCGGCCTGGGCGAGGGAGGGGCTGCGCGGCGCTCCGCACGACGCGCGCTGCCGCCGCGAACTCGCCCTGGCCGCCGCGCAGTCGGGCGACGCGACGACCGCACAGGAGGCCCTCGCCGGCTACCCGGACCTGCCCGAGCCGTCCGCCTGGCTGGCCGCGTCCCGCGGAGACGCCGACGGCGCCCTGGCGGCGATCGGCGCCGCCATCGACGGGATGGTGCAGCGGTACGGGCAGGAAGTGGCGGCGACAGGCGACGACGGAGCGGTCGAGGGCACACTCACCGTCTCGGCGGAGAGGACGGCCGAACTGCTCCCGGCCGACGGCACGGGTGCCGCTGCGGCGGCCGAACCCCCCTGCGCCGACCCCGCGTTTGCGCTCTACGACCTCGTACGGCTCGGTGTTCCGGAGAAGGCCGCCGAACTCCTCCCGGCCGACGGTGTGTTCGCGCGGCACGCGGACGCACTGGCCCGCGAGGACGGGGCGGCGTTGGACCGGGCGGCCGAGGCTCTGGAGGAGCGCGGGTTCCTGCTGTTCGCCGCCGAGGCGCACGCACAGGCCGCGCGGGCGCACCGCGACCCGCGCGCCGCGCGTACGTCACGCACGCGTGCCGTCGCGCTGGCCCGCCGCTGCCAGGGCGCCCGCACCCCGGCCCTGTCCGGCCTGGTCCTGGGCGAACTGACCGCCCGCCAGCGGCAGATCGTCACCCTCGCGGCCGCGGGCCTGAGCAACCGCCAGATCGCGGAACAGCTCACCCTGTCCATCCGCACGGTGGGCAACCACCTCTACAGCGCCTACGCCCGGCTCGGCGCGAGCGACCGGGGAGCGCTGCCGTGGCTGGTCGAGCTGCCGGAGGTGCAACCGGCCTGAGCCGCACCCCATGAGCCGGCGGTCTGACCCCCAGTATTCGGGGGAGGGGTCAGGCCGCCGCACCGCGTCGTCCCGGCCGTTTGCAGAGGTGGGTTCGGGTTCGGCGGCGGGTGCGGGTTGTCTGTGGCTGGTCGCGCAGTTCCCCGCGCCCCTCAAAAAGCTCGCACGCACCGGAACTTGGGGAGAGCCGCCTGTGTTCCCGCCAGTTCAGGCCGCACCGAACGCTGTGAACGCCCATCCCGTTGCCTGGTGCAGCGCGTCCCCCGGCTGCGCGGCCCGCGCGTCCCGCAGCGCCTCCGCCAGCGACAGGCCCGCGCTCAGCCCCTTGTGCAGCGCGAGCATCAAGGACACCACCGCCTCGTCGTTGACCGGCGCGCTGCTCGCCAGCACTCCGGCCGTGCCGAGCGGCAGCAACGCGGTGACCAGGCCGAGGAGTTCGTCCGCACCGACGGAGGCGAGCCGTGCGGTGTCGCAGCAGGACAGGATGATCCGGTACGGGCTGCGGTCCAGGCGCTCGAAGTCGTGCACGATGAGCGGACCGTCGGCCATCCGCAGCGAGGAGAACAGCGGGCTGTCGGCCCGGAACGTGCCGTGCGCGGCGATATGCGCCAGCGCGGCACCGTCGAGTTCCTGCAGGACCCGCGGCACGCGCGCGTGATCGTCCTCCAGCACGACCGGAGCGCCGTAACGGTCGGCGAGTTCGGGCACCTCCGCTCCGCCGGTGGCCAGCCCAGGGCCGCGGACCAGGACGTGGCGGCCACTCGGCGGCGGCTCGGTCTCGCGGGCCCGCAGCCAGCTGCTCGCCGACGGCGACACACTCAGCACCCGCTCGCGCAGCGACGGCAGCAGCGCCCACGGCACGCTGTGCAGGCGGCCCGGCGGTACGACCACGACCGGCCCTGAGCCCAGGTGCGCGGCGGCCGGGCCGAGCAGCAGCTCCTCCAGGCGGCGGCCCATGGCCTCGACCACCGCGAGCCGGGCCTCCGCCCCCGGGTGCGCGAGCCGGCGCAGCCCGGCCTGCACATGCTCGGCCTCGACCTCGGCATCGGCGAGCAGCCCCGCCTCGAACCGCCGCACCCGCCCCTGCCCGCACAGCAGCACCTGCACCCGCCCGTCGAGCACGGCGAGCTCCACCAGCCGCACCTCGCCGAGGCGCTCCAGCAGCCTGCGCGGATCGAAGCGGTCCTCGTCCCCGGGCGCGTCCCCGCGCAGATGCAGGGTCCGTGAGCGGATCTCCCGTTCCAGGCGCCGCTGTTCACGCTCCAGGGCCGGGATCGGGCGGCCCTCCTGGCGCCCTTCCTCCGCGCGGGCGGCGATCTCCCGGAACGCGGTCAGATCGCCGAGCAGCGCCGGGTCGGCGGGCGGCCGCGTCGGCGGCGCGGTCAGGACGGTGGCCCGCCACCGCTCGCTCCAGGTCAGCAGCCGGCGCGGGCTGCCCGAGTCGAGGCTCGCCTGCTGGGCCATGGCGGCCAGCTCCGCGCCCTGCGCGGTGGCGCGGGCCCGCAGCTCCGAGGCGCCCAGCGTCATCCGGTGGTCGTCGAGCACGTCCAGTCCGCGCCGGCACGCCTCCAGCACACCCCGGCCGGAGCCGGC
>NZ_JAFJSY010000034.1 GCF_019857225.1 Streptomyces plumbidurans | reverse complement strand
TCCTCGGCCTCCGGCTGAACGACTGGACCGCGCTGGGCGTCTTCCTGCTCGCGGTGGTGTACATCGTGGTGTCGTCGAAGAAGCGTCCCGGCCGGGAGGCCGTGGTCGAGCCGGGCGCCCTGGAGGAAGCCGCCGAGGTCGACGGCGCGACCCCCGTCTCGTTCGAGAAGGACGAGGCGGACTCCCCGAGGACCGAGCCGGACGAGAAGGACTCCGCAAAGGAGCCCGAGGACGCCGGGAACGCCGACGACGCCGGGGAAGAGGCGGAGGACGGCGCGAAGGACGACGTGAAAGCCGGCGCGAAGGACGGTGCCGAGTCGGCGAGGAAGAGCTGACCGGCCGGTCCTGTGCCGATGAGGGCGCCCGCGGCGAAGCGGGCGCCCTCATCGCTGTTCGCGGCGGGCGAGCGCCAGGGTGCGCTGCGCCGCCGTCACCACCGCCGCGTCGATGAACCGGCCGTCCGGCAGCGCCTGGGCGCCCTGCCGGGTCGTCGCCGCCTTCACGATCGTCTCGGCCTCCTCGATCTCCCACGCCGTCGGCAGATAGGCCCGCTCGATGACGGAGAGCTGACGGGGATGGATGGCGGCGCGGCCCAGAAAGCCGAGGGCGCGGCCGTGGGCGCAGGACGCGGCCAGGCCTTCCAGGTCGCGGATGTCCGGGTGCACCGACTGCGGGGACGGGGGCAGGCCCGCCGCCCGTGCGGCGACGACGACGCGGGAGCGGGACCAGTCGAGGCCCGCGTCCTCGCGTACGCCCAGGTCGGCCCGGAGGTCCGCCTCGCCCAGGGCGATGCCGCGCAGGGCCGGGTGGGCCGAGGCGATGGCATGGGCGCGCTCGACGGCCAGGGCGGACTCAAGCAGGGCGTACAGGGCGAGGGCCCCTCCGGCGGCGGGCACCGATCGTTCCGCGGTGCGCACGATCTGCTCGGGTGACGTCACCTTCGCGAGGCGCAGGCCCGACAGGCCCGGCAGCGCGGCCACCGCGTCCAGGTCACGTGGGGCGAGCGGGCCGTCCAGGGCGTTGATGCGGACATGGACGGGGACCGGCTGCGGGGCGGAGAGGAGTTCGGCCGTGGCGGCGCGGGCGTACTCCTTGCGGTCCGGGGCGACCGCGTCCTCCAGATCGATGACGACGACGTCGGCGCCCGCGACCAGGGCCTTGGCGACGACATGCGGGCGGTCCCCGGGGGCGTAGAGCCAGGTGAGCGGGGGCGGTGTCATACGGCGCCCTCCTCGCGCAGGGCGGTCAGTTCGGCCGGGGTCAGGCCGAGTGCGGTCAGCACCGTCTCGGTGTCCGCGCCGTGCGGGCGGCCCGCCCAGTGGATCGCGCCGGGGGTGGAGGAGAGCCGGAAGAGGACGTTCTGCATGCGGAGGGGGCCGAGTTCCGGGTCGTCGAGGGTGGTGATCGTGTCCAGGGCCGCGTACTGCGGGTCCGTCATCACCTCCCGGACGTCCTGGACCGGCGCCACCGCCGCCTCCGCCTTCTCGAAGGCCGCGAGCACCTCGGTCCGGGTGCGCTCGGCGATCCAGCCGCCGACCGCCGCGTCCAGGACGTCGGCGTGCCGTGCGCGGTCGGCGCCCGTCGCGAACCACGGTTCGTCGATCAGCTCCGGGCGGCCCACCAGGTGCATCACGCGTTCCGCGATCGACTGCGCGGAGGTGGAGACGGCGACCCAGGCGCCGTCGGCGGTGAGATAGGTGCCGCGCGGGGCGTTGTTCTGGGAGCGGTTGCCGGTGCGCGGCTGGACGTGGCCGAGCTGGTCGTACCAGAGGGGCTGGGGGCCGAGGACGGTCAGGATCGGCTCGATGATCGCCATGTCGACGACCTGGCCCTCGCCGGTGCGCTCGCGGGCGGCGAGTGCGGTCATGACGGCGTAGGCCGTGGCCAGGCCCGCGATGGAGTCGGCGAGGCCGAAGGGCGGGAGCGTCGGGGGCGCGTCCGGCTCGCCGGTGATGGCGGCGAAGCCGCTCATCGCCTCGGCGAGCGTGCCGAAGCCGGGGCGGTGCGCGCTCGGGCCGAACTGGCCGAAGGCGGTGACCCGGGTGAGGATCAGCCGGGGGTTGGCGGCGGACAGTTCCTCCCAGCCGAGGTCCCACTTCTCCAGGGTGCCGGGGCGGAAGTTCTCGATGACGACGTCCGCGGTGGCGACCAGACGCAGCAGGGTGCAGCGGCCGCCCCGCTTCGACAGGTCGAGGGTGATGGTCTGTTTGTTGCGGCCGAGGAGCTTCCACCACAGGCCGACGCCGTTCTTCGACGGGCCGTGGCCGCGGGCGGGGTCCGGCTTGGCGGGGTGTTCCACCTTGATGACCTCGGCGCCGAAGTCACCGAGCATGGTGGCGGCGAGCGGGCCGGCGAAGAGGGTGGCGAGGTCGAGGACGCGCAGGCCGGTGAGCGGGGCCTGGGCCTCGGCGGTGGCTCGGGTGGATCGGGCCGGTGGAGTGGATTGGGTGGATGGGGTGGATGGTGTAGTTCGGGTGGATGGGGTGGATGAGGTGGCTCGGGTCATGAGCGGGATGCCTCCCGGTGCGTGAGCTGGGCCAGGGTGTCGAAGCCGATGCCGTTGAAGTCGCCCACGGAGGTGGCGAGCCGGTTCTTCAGCGGGGTCGTCCAGCGGTCCGGCAGGGCGGCCGGGGCACCGGCGAGGAGGGCGGCGACGCTGCCGACGGTGGCGCCGCACGAGTCGGTGTCCCAACCCCCGGACACCGCACGGCAGATGGAGCCGCTGAAGTCGCCGTCCGCATGGGTGAGCGCGGCGGCGACGAGAGCGGTGTTGGGAACGGCGTGCACCCAGTGGTGGGTTGCGGCGTACGCCTCGTGAAGCCGGTCGACGACGGTGTCGAAGTCGGCGTGTTCCAGGGCGAGTTCGACGGCGTGACGGACGGCACGGGCCAGCCGGGAGCCGGGCGGTACGACGGTCAGGCCGGTGCGGAGACAGGCGTGGACGTCGTGGGTGCCGGTCGCCGCGGCGGCGATGACGGCGGCCGTGAACATCGCGGCGTACACGCCGTTCGCGGTGTGGCTGAGGGTGGCGTCGCGATGGGCCTGCTCGGCCGCGGCGGCCGGGTCGCCGGGGTTGGTCCAGCCGTGCACGTCGGCGCGGATGAGGGCGCCGATCCACTCGCGGAAGGGGTTGCGGTGGCGGGCCGTGTGCGGCGGCTCCAGGCCGAGGAGCAGATTGCGGTAGGCGATGCGTTCGGCGGTGAAGGTGCGGCCCGCCGGAAGCTCCGACAGCCACAGACCGGCGACGTCGGCGGTGGTGAACCCCCTGCCGTGGCGCTGCAGCAACAGCAGGTCGAGCAGCGGGTAGTTGAGGTCGTCGTCCTCGGGCATGCCGTCGATGTTCTCGGCGAGTGAGGTGGTCGCCGAGCGGCGGTTCCAAGGGTGCTGCGCGAGGAGGTCCGCCGGTACCCCGCGGGCGGTGAAGTAGGTGTGCAACGGCCAGTTCCCGGTGGCGCGCGCCAGTTGCCGGATGCCGTCGAGGGGCAGCTTCTCCACCGGTTTGCCCAGCAGACAGCCGACGGCACGGCCGAGCCAGGCGGCTTCGAGACGGGACCGCGTGACCGGCGACGGGCCGGTTGACGCGGGCCAGTCGGGGCACAGGGCCCTGATCCGCCGCAGGTCCGTCGGCTCGCTGTCGCTCAACGTGCCCGGCAGGTCCGCCAGTTCGTCCAGCAGGTCCTTGGCCAGCAGCCGCAGATACCGCGATACGGGGGTCGGCGACGCGCCCGCCCGCAGCGGGGCCTCGGGACCGCCCGCGGCACTCCACCGTGCGGCGATCGCCGACGGCTCGCGCCCGTCCAGGGCCGCCTGCCGCAGCTCGTGGCCGATCAGGTCCTCCGGCTGGACCCAGGTCAGTCGGAGCAACTCGGGCCTCCCATCCCGGTGAACGCCGCCTCGTGGGTCCTGCGACGGCGTACGTCCCGCTCGAAGACCTCCCGGGCCACCCGCGTGAGCGTCGCCGCCGGCTCCCACAGGTCCAGCCGGCTCGCCTCCGCCACCCGCTTCGACCAGTCCTCCGGGACCGGCGAGCCCAGGGCGCCGGCCAGCGCGCCCGCCATCGTCGCGATGGAGTCGCAGTCGCGGCCGTAGTTGACCGCGCCCAGGACCGCGTGCCGGTAGTCGCCGCCGGAGACCAGCAACACGCCGAGGGCGACGGGGAGTTCCTCGATCGCATGGAGCCGGGAGGGGCGGCGGGCTCCGAGGGAGGGGGCGCGGTAGTCCGGGCCCACCGTGTCGTACGGCGCCACCGCCTCCCGCAACGGGACCAGCGCCGACTCGAAGTCCGTGTACCGGGACGCCACTTCGCAGACCCGGTCGATCGCCGTGCGCGTGCCGTCCTTCGCCAGGGCCAGCGCGGCGGCCACGACCGAGTCCGGCGTCGCTCCGGGGGAGGCCGCCGCGGCCACCGCCGCCGCGAGAACGCCCGCCGCCTCGCGGCCGTACGACGACTGGTGCGCGCCCGCGACGTCCAGCGCCTCCGCGTACGCGCCCGCCGGATTGGCCGCGTTGACCAGGCCGACCGGCGCCATGTACATCGCGGCACCGCAGTTGACGATGTTGCCGGTGCCCGCCTCGCGGGGGTCGGCATGGCCGTAGTGGAGCCGGGCCACCAGCCACTTCTCCGCGAGGAAGAGGCGGTGCAGGGGGAGGGCCTCGGTCTCCAGCTCGGGGATCCAGCGCGGGTTCGTCATCAGGTCCGGGACCAGGTGGTCGGCGATCGCGTATGCGTCCAGGTGGTCGCGGACCCGCGCGTACACCCGCACCAGCGCGTGCGTCATCAAGGTGTCGTCGGTGACATGGCCGTCGCCCTTGTGGTACGGCGCCAGGGGGCGGGCCGTGCGCCACTCGTCGCCGCTCCACGGGCCGACGATGCCGTGCACGCGGCCGCCGTGACGTTCGAGGATCTGGTCGGGGGAGTAGCCCTCGACGGGGCCGCCGAGGGCGTCGCCGACCGCCGCGCCGACGAGGGCTGCGGTGATGCGGTCTTCCAGGGGCGTCATCGGTTCCATCTGTCTCATGCGCGGGATCGTCCTTACGGTGAGGTCGGTTGCGTGGCTTCCAGAAGTGCGGCGAGTTCCACCAGGTCGGTGCCGGTGAGGCGCGGGAGTGCGCAGCCGGAGAGGGTGCGGCAGGCCTGGCGCCAGGTCGCCGGGATCGACGCGCCGCCGCCGAGCGCTCCGGTCAGCGCGCCCGCGAGCGCCGGGGCGGAATCGGCGACGCGGGACAGACAGGCCGCGGCCGGGACCGCCTCCGCGATACGGCCGCCCGAGGCGATGGCCAGGGCAAGGGCGACCGGGACCGTCTCGGCGGCGGCGATGCCGTAGCTGTAGACGTGGTCGACGATCTGGTGCTCCAGGAGCGGGACCAGGGTGAAGGCGCTCTCGGTGCCGGACGCGAGGTCGAGGGCGTGGCGGGCGTTGCGGCCGATCTCCGTGTTCTCGGGGAGTTCGGCGAGGGCAGCCGTGACACAGGTGGGCGCGTCCGCGCCGCCGAGGGCGAGGGAGACGGCCGCCGCCATCGCGCGGGCGCCGTGCACTCCGTCGCCGTCCTGGGTGTAGCGGGCGTCGAACTCGGCGAGGTCAGCGGCCGGGCGGGGGTCGCCGGGGTGGGCCACGGCGAGGACACAGGCGCGTACGCAGGCGGCGTCGTCGAAGTAGTGGGGGTTGTCGTGGCCGGTGGCGGGTGGGCGCAGGCCGGTGGCGAGGTTGCCCAGGCCGGCGCGTACGGAGATACGGGCGCGCAGGGGGAGGGCGGCGGACTCGACCTCCGGTGCGCGGTCCGCCGCGGCGGCGACCTCTGCGGCGACGGCGTTCCAGGTGAGGTCGATGGCGGCTCTCGTACGGCGTTCTCGGCTGAGGTCGTTGAGGACGGTGCTGTCTCCTGCGCGCAGGAGGGCCTCTGCGGCGAAGGCCGCCCATTCCGCGTCGTCCGAGGGGCCGAGGCGGAGGGGTTCGGGGGGTTGGTTCAGGGCGATGGGGACCGGGAGGGTGGTGGTGGCGTTCTGTTCCGCGAAGGTGTCGAGTTCGCGGGTGAGGCGGCGGGTCCACTCGGGCATACGGGCGGCTCGGTGACGGGCGGAGGGCCAGCCGGCGGCGTCGCCTGCGGCGAGCCCTAGCAGGAGGCCTTCGGTGCGGCGGGCTTTGTTGTGCGCGTCGGCGTGGGGTGCGGCTTCGCCTTCGGCCGATGTGTTCCCACCCGCACCACCCGTGCGGATTTCGATGTTGGGTGCGGGTGGCCCCTGTGGGGGTGTCTCGCCGTCGGCGGGTGCGGGTGGGGGTGGGGTAGGTGGGGCGGGTTCGTCTGTGTTGGGTGCGGGTGGGTCTTGTGGGGGTGACTCGGCGGCAGCGGGTGCGGGCCGGGTGGGTCGGGCGGGTTCGTCGGTGTCGGGTGCGGGTGGGTCTTGTGGGGGTGACTCGTCGTCGGCGGCAGCGGCGGCGGCAGCGGCGGCGGCAGCGGGTGCGGGTGCGGGCCGGGTGGGTCGGGCGGGTTCGTCGGTGTCGGGTGCGGGTGGGTCTTGTGGGGGTGACTCGTCGTCGGCGGCAGCGGCGGCGGCAGCGGCGGCGGCAGCGGGTGCGGGTGCGGGCCGGGTGGGTCGGGCGGGTTCGTCGGTGTCGGGTGCGGGTGGCTCCTGTTGGGGTGACTCGCCGTCGGTGGCTGCGGGTTCGTCCGTGTCCGGTGCCGGTGGCTCCTGCCGGGGGGACTCGCCGTCGGTAGGTCGGGTGGTCTCGTCGTCTGCGGCTGCCGGGGGGTCCTGTGGCGGGGTCGTCTCGGGTGTTGTCCAGGGGGCGGGTGGGGTCATCGGGTGGCCCCCGGGGTGAGGCGGTCTGCCACGTCGAGGATGTGGTGGCCGGCCATGGCGGGGAGGCAGGTGCCGCGGGCCGGGGTGATGGCGGCTGCCCAGTCCTGGGGGATGGCCGAGATGCCCTGGGTGGCGCCCGCGAGTGCGCCCGCCACCGCGGCCGTGGTGTCGGCGTCGCGGCCCATGTTCACGGCTGCCAGGACGGACTGGCGGAAGTCGCCGTCGGCCGCCGCGTAGGCGCCGAAGGCCAGGGCGACCGCTTCCGGTGCGAGGTCGGTCCAGGGGTAGCCGCCGATGACGACCGCCGAGCGTACGGCTCGTTCGCCGCGGTGGGCGACCGCGGCGGCCCGGCGCAGGGAGCGGGCCGTCCAGGAGTCGTCGGGGACGACGGCCAGGGCGGAGGCGACGACCGCGATGGGCGGCGCCCCCGCCATCGCCGCCGCGACGCCCGCCGCGACGGCCTGGCCGCCGTAGATGCCCTCGCCGTCGTGGCTCACCGAGCCGTCGATGGCCACCAGTCGGGCGGCCTCGGCGGGGCGGCCCGCGGCGAAGACGCCGAAGGGGGCCGCGCGCATGGCCAAACCGTCGCTCCAGGCGTGCCGGTGCTGGGCCGAGATGGGGGCGGCGAGGCCTCGGCGGAGGTTCTCCAGCGTGCCGCGCTCGCTGAAGCCGGCGCCGCGGAACGGGCCCTCCTCGCGGTCCGCGATCCACTCGTGCCAGGCCGCCTCGACATGGACCGGGGTGAGGGCCGAGCCGTGCCGGGCCAGGAGCAGGCCCGAGAAGATCGCGTACTCCGTGTCGTCGGTGCCGCAGGGGCGCTCGGCGACGTAGCCCGTGATGCGGCCCCAGCGGGCGCGGATCTGGGAGGGCTTCAGGTTCTCCGCCGGGGCTCCGAGGGCGTCGCCGACGGCCAGGCCGAGCAGCGCGCCGCGCGCCCGCTCGCGGAGTCCGGCGGCGTTCCCGGGCGAGGGGACCGGGGGAATGCAGGCGACCGATGCCATACGCGGCCTCTCGGGGAGTGGGCTCGCACAGGGCGCGAACCCTTTGCCCATGTGTCCCACCGTCGGCGGTTGACCTGAGCCTCGGACGCAGCCAAGTCACCCGGTCGACGTCTGTGCCCGCTACGGCACGGGTGGCGTGGAGGCGCGAAGGCGCTGGTTAGCTCAGCCTTTCCTAGCTGGCGGGAAGGGAATGGCAGGCGTAGATTCGGCGTTGTCGGAAGTTAGAACCTGTCCAAAGTTAGCTTTGGCTTAGCTTCCTTGGGAGGACCCTCGTGGCGATCATCGAGACCGAGGCCGCGCTGCACGAAGCGCACCGCGACAACCACACGCACCGGGATGTGAACGGCGGCTGGCTGCGCCCCGCCGTCTTCGGCGCGATGGACGGCCTGGTCTCCAACCTCGCCCTGATGACGGGTGTGGCCGGCGGCGCCGTCGGCCACAAGGGCATCGTGCTGACCGGGCTCGCGGGCCTGGCCGCCGGCGCCTTCTCGATGGCCGCCGGTGAGTACACGTCCGTGGCCTCCCAGCGCGAGCTGGTCGAGGCCGAGCTGGACGTCGAGCGCCGGGAGCTGCGCAAGCACCCCAAGGACGAGGAGGCCGAGCTCGCGGCGCTCTACGCGTCCCGCGGCGTCGAGCCGGAGCTCGCGCGGGAAGTGGCCCGGCAGTTGTCGAAGGACCCCGAGCAGGCCCTGGAGATACACGCCCGCGAGGAGCTCGGCATCGACCCCGGCGACCTGCCGTCCCCGCTGGTCGCGGCCGTGTCGTCGTTCGGGTCCTTCGCGCTGGGCGCCCTGTTGCCCGTACTGCCGTATCTGCTCGGTGCGACCGTGCTCTGGCCGGCGCTGCTGCTGGCGCTCATCGGGCTCTTCGCCTGCGGCGCGGTGGTGGCCAGGGTGACGGCGCGCAGCTGGTGGTACAGCGGACTGCGGCAGCTCGCGCTCGGTGGGGCGGCGGCCGGTGTGACGTACGCCCTGGGCAGCCTGTTCGGAACGGCCGTAGGATGACGGCCGGTTGCACAGTATGCGTTGGGCCGCATAAGTAGCCGTTACTCGCTGGTTTCGGATGCATGACCACCGGGCATGAGCCGTAAGCGCTGTGGGCAATGACGCCTGTCGCGCATCCGCGGGGCGGGCGACGCCGCCCCTCCCGCCTTGGACCGACGGACATCGATCTGTCCCGTTCGGTCCCCATAGCTCCCACCGCAGGAGTGGTACCCCAGCCGCCCCGCGGTGTCCGCATGTTGGAACGAAGCATCCGCTTCCCGAGAATGCCCCCATCATGTAATCTGCGTGAAATTTTGCACCGAGCAGAGGGCCAACGTCGTCCCTCGGCACTTTGAACTTGCCACTTGAGACGACGACGGGAGAGCCGATGCGTACGCCGCGCCAGCCGTCCCAGCATTCCGCGAATGGCCAGAACTGGTCCTTCATGGATGCTCGCCCTGCTGCGCAGGGTATGTACGACCCCCGCAACGAACGAGACGCGTGCGGCGTCGGATTCGTGGCGACCCTCACCGGCGAGGCGTCCCACACTCTGGTCGAACAGGCCCTGACGGTGCTGCGCAACCTCGAGCACCGCGGCGCCACCGGCTCCGAGCCGGACTCCGGCGACGGCGCCGGACTGCTGTCCCAGGTGCCCGACGCCTTCTTCCGCGAGGTGGCCGGATTCCAGCTGCCCGAGGCGGGCGGTTACGCCGTCGGCATCGCCTTCCTGCCCGAGGAGGGCACCGAGGACGTCATCTCACGGATCGAGACGATCGCCGGTGAAGAAGGCCTCACGGTGCTCGGCTGGCGCGAGGTTCCGGTCGCACCGGAACTGCTCGGCGCCACCGCCCGTTCGACGATGCCCGCCTTCCGGCAGATCTTCGTCACGGACGGCGCGAGCAAGGACATCGACCTCGACCGCAAGGCCTTCGCGCTGCGCAAGCGCGCCGAGCGCGAGGCCGGCGTCTACTTCCCGTCGCTGTCGGCGCGCACCATCGTCTACAAGGGCATGCTGACCACCGGCCAGCTGGAGCCGTTCTTCCCGGACCTCTCCGACCGCCGCTTCGCGTCGGCCATCGCCCTGGTCCACTCGCGCTTCTCCACGAACACCTTCCCGTCGTGGCCGCTCGCGCACCCCTACCGCTTCGTCGCGCACAACGGCGAGATCAACACCGTCAAGGGCAACCGCAACTGGATGCGCGCCCGCGAGTCGCAGCTCGTCTCCGACCTGTTCGGCGACGGCAGCCTGGAGCGCCTGTTCCCGGTGTGCACGCCGGACGCCTCCGACTCGGCGTCCTTCGACGAGGTGCTCGAACTGCTGCACCTGGGCGGGCGTTCGCTGCCGCACTCCGTGCTGATGATGATCCCCGAGGCGTGGGAGAACCACGACTCCATGGACCCGGCCCGGCGCGCCTTCTACCAGTTCCACTCCACGATGATGGAGCCCTGGGACGGCCCCGCCTGCGTCACCTTCACCGACGGCAAGCAGGTCGGCGCGGTCCTCGACCGCAACGGCCTGCGCCCCGGCCGCTACTGGGTCACCGACGACGGCCTGGTCGTCCTCGGCTCCGAGGTCGGCGTCCTCGACATCGACCCGGCCAAGGTCGTGCGCAAGGGCCGGCTGCAGCCCGGCCGCATGTTCCTCGTCGACACGGTCGAGCACCGCATCATCGAGGACGACGAGATCAAGGCGACCCTCGCCGCCGAGCAGCCGTACGCCGAGTGGATCGAGGCCGGCGAGATAGAGCTGGGCGACCTGCCCGAGCGCGAGCACATCGTGCACACCCACGCCTCGGTCACCCGCCGCCAGCAGACCTTCGGCTACACCGAGGAGGAGCTGCGCGTCCTGCTCGCGCCGATGGCCAAGGCCGCGGCCGAGCCGATCGGCTCGATGGGCACCGACTCGCCGATCGCCGCGCTGAGCGAGCGCCCGCGACTGCTCTTCGACTACTTCACGCAGCTGTTCGCGCAGGTCACCAACCCGCCGCTGGACGCGATCCGGGAGGAGTTGGTCACCTCCCTGCGCTCCTCCCTCGGCCCCTCGGGCAACCTGCTGGAGCCGAACGCCGCCTCGTGCCGCTCGGTCCTGCTGCCCTTCCCGGTCATCGACAACGACGAGCTGGCCAAGCTCATCCACATCAACGCCGACGGCGACATGCCCGGCTTCAAGGCCGCGACCCTCTCCGGCCTGTACCGGGTCTCCGGCGGCGGCGAGGCCCTCGCCGCGCGCATCGACGAGATCTGCGCCGAGGCCGACGCCGCCATCGAGAACGGCGCCCGGCTGATCGTCCTGTCCGACCGCCACTCGGACGCCGAGCACGCGCCGATCCCCTCGCTGCTGCTCACCGCTGCCGTCCACCACCACCTCATCCGCACCAAGCAGCGCACCCAGGTGGGCCTGCTGGTCGAGGCCGGAGACGTCCGCGAGGTCCACCACGTCGCCCTGCTCATCGGCTACGGCGCCGCGGCCGTCAACCCGTACCTGGCGATGGAGTCGGTCGAGGACCTGCTGCGCGCGGGCACCTTCATCAACGGCCTGGAGCCCGAGCAGGCCATCAAGAACCTGATCTACGCCCTCGGCAAGGGCGTCCTGAAGGTCATGTCCAAGATGGGCATCTCGACCGTCGCCTCCTACCGCGGCGCGCAGGTCTTCGAGGCCGTCGGCCTGGACGACGCCTTCGTCGAGAAGTACTTCAACGGCACCGCCACCAAGATCGGCGGCGTCGGCATCGACGTCATCGCCAAGGAGGTCGCCGCCCGCCACGCCAAGGCGTACCCGGCCTCCGGCATCGCGCCCGCCCACCGCGCCCTCGACATAGGCGGCGAGTACCAGTGGCGCCGCGAGGGCGAGCCGCACCTGTTCGACCCGGAGACGGTCTTCCGCCTCCAGCACTCCACGCGCACCGGCCGCTACGACGTCTTCAAGAAGTACACCGCGCGCGTCAACGAGCAGTCCGAGCGCCTGATGACGCTGCGCGGCCTGTTCGGCTTCAAGTCCGGCCGCGAGCCGATCTCCATCGACGAGGTCGAGCCGGCCAGCGAGATCGTCAAGCGCTTCTCCACCGGCGCCATGTCCTACGGCTCCATCTCGCGCGAGGCGCACGAGACCCTCGCCATCGCCATGAACCAGCTGGGCGGCAAGTCCAACACCGGCGAGGGCGGCGAGGACGCCGACCGCCTGTACGACCCGGCGCGCCGCTCGGCGATCAAGCAGGTCGCCTCCGGCCGCTTCGGCGTGACCAGCGAGTACCTGGTCAACGCGGACGACATCCAGATCAAGATGGCCCAGGGCGCCAAGCCCGGCGAGGGCGGCCAGCTGCCCGGCCACAAGGTCTACCCGTGGGTCGCCAAGACCCGTCACTCGACGCCGGGCGTGGGCCTCATCTCCCCGCCCCCGCACCACGACATCTACTCCATCGAGGACCTGGCCCAGCTGATCCACGACCTGAAGAACGCGAACCCGCAGGCGCGGATCCACGTCAAGCTGGTCTCCGAGGTCGGCGTCGGCACGGTCGCGGCGGGTGTCTCCAAGGCGCACGCCGACGTGGTGCTGATCTCCGGCCACGACGGCGGTACGGGCGCCTCCCCGCTGACCTCGCTGAAGCACGCGGGCGGCCCCTGGGAGCTGGGTCTCGCCGAGACCCAGCAGACCCTGCTGCTCAACGGCCTGCGCGACCGCATCGTCGTGCAGACCGACGGCCAGCTCAAGACCGGCCGTGACGTGGTCATCGCCGCGCTGCTCGGCGCCGAGGAGTTCGGCTTCGCGACCGCGCCGCTCGTCGTCTCCGGCTGCGTCATGATGCGCGTCTGCCACCTGGACACCTGCCCGGTCGGCATCGCCACGCAGAACCCGACGCTGCGCGAGCGCTTCTCCGGCAAGGCCGAGTACATCGTCAACTTCTTCCAGTACATCGCCGAAGAGGTCCGCGAGATCCTCGCCGAGCTGGGCTTCCGCACCATCGAGGAGGCCGTCGGCCACGCCGAGGCGCTCGACGTGACCCGCGCCGTCGACCACTGGAAGGCGCAGGGCCTTGACCTGGAGCCGCTGTTCCACGTGCCCGACCTGCCTGAGGGCGCCGTGCGCCACCGGCTGATCGAGCAGGACCACGGCCTGACCAAGGCGCTCGACAACGAGCTGATCAAGCTCGCCGCCGACGCCCTGGCCGCGGACTCCGCCACCGACGCCCAGCCGGTGCGCGCCCAGGTCGCCATCCGCAACATCAACCGTACGGTCGGCACCATGCTCGGGCACGAGGTGACCAAGAAGTTCGGTGGCGCGGGCCTGCCCGACGACACCATCGACATCACGTTCACCGGTTCCGCGGGCCAGTCCTTCGGCGCCTTCCTGCCGCGCGGTGTCACGCTGCGCCTGGAGGGCGACGCCAACGACTACGTCGGCAAGGGCCTGTCCGGCGGCCGCCTCGTCGTCCGCCCGGACCGGGGCGCCGACCACCTCGCCGAGTTCTCGACGATCGCGGGCAACACCATCGCCTACGGCGCGACCGGCGGCGAACTGTTCCTGCGCGGCCGCTCGGGCGAGCGGTTCTGCGTCCGCAACTCCGGCGCGACGGTTGTCTCCGAGGGCGTGGGCGACCACGGCTGCGAGTACATGACCGGCGGCCGGGCGGTCGTCCTCGGCGAGACGGGCCGCAACTTCGCGGCCGGCATGTCCGGCGGCATCGCCTACGTCATCGACCTCGACGTCGACAACGTCAACGTTGGCAACGTCGGCGCCGTAGAGGCCCTGGACGACTCCGACAAGCAGTGGCTGCACGACGTCGTGCGCCGGCACCAGGAGGAGACGGGGTCGACGGTCGCCGAGAAGCTGCTCGCCGAGTGGGACACCGCCGTGGAGCGCTTCAGCAAGATCATCCCCAGCACGTACAAGGCAGTGCTCGCCGCCAAGGACGCCGCCGAGCGAGCCGGTCTCACCGAGACCGAGATCACCGAGAAGATGATGGAGGCGGCGACCCATGGCTGACCCGAAGGGCTTCTTGAACCACGGCCGCGAGGTCGCCCAGACCCGTCCCGTCGACGAGCGCGTCAAGGACTGGAACGAGGTCTACGTCCCCGGCTCCCTGCTGCCGATCATCAGCAAGCAGGCCAGCCGCTGCATGGACTGCGGCATCCCGTTCTGCCACAACGGCTGTCCGCTCGGGAACCTCATCCCCGAGTGGAACGACTACGCCTACCGCGAGGACTGGAGCGCCGCCTCCGAGCGCCTGCACGCCACGAACAACTTCCCTGAGTTCACGGGGCGGTTGTGCCCGGCCCCCTGCGAGTCGGCGTGCGTGCTCGGCATCAACCAGCCGCCGGTGACCATCAAGAACGTCGAGGTCTCGATCATCGACAAGGCGTGGGAAGCCGGTGACGTCGCCCCGCAGATCCCCGAGCGCCTGTCCGGCAAGACCGTCGCCGTCATCGGCTCGGGCCCCGCGGGCCTGGCCGCCGCCCAGCAGCTGACCCGGGCCGGCCACACCGTCGCCGTCTACGAGCGCGCCGACCGCATCGGCGGCCTGCTCCGTTACGGCATCCCCGAGTTCAAGATGGAGAAGCGGCACATCAACCGCCGTATCGAGCAGATGCGCGCGGAGGGCACCCGCTTCCGTACCGGCGTCGAGGTCGGCCGCGACCTCAAGGCGACCGACCTGAAGAAGCGCTACGACGCCGTCGTGATCGCCGCAGGCTCCACGACCGCCCGCGATCTCCCCGTCCCCGGGCGGGAGTTGAAGGGCATCTACCAGGCCATGGAGTACCTGCCCCTGTCGAACAAGGTCCAGGAGGGCGACTACGTCACCTCCCCGATCTCGGCCGAGGGCAAGCACGTCGTGGTCATCGGCGGCGGCGACACCGGAGCGGACTGCGTGGGCACCGCGCACCGCCAGGGCGCTGCCTCCGTCACCCAGCTGGAGATCATGCCCCGCCCGAACGACGAGCGGCACCCGGTGAACCAGCCCTGGCCGACCTTCCCGATCCTCTACAAGGTCACCTCGGCCCACGAGGAGGGCGGCGAGCGGATCTACTCCGCCTCGACGACCCACTTCGAGGGCGACGAGGAGGGCAACGTGCAGTGGCTGCACCTCGCCGAGGTCGAGTTCGTCGACGGCAAGCTGACCTCGAAGCCGGGCACCGAGCGCAAGATCCCGGCCCAGCTGGTCACCCTCGCCATGGGCTTCACCGGCCCCGACCGGGAGAACGGCCTGCTGGAGCAGTTCGGCCTGGACCTCGACGAGCGCGGCAACATCGCCCGCGACGCCGACTTCCAGACCAATGTGCCCGGTGTGTTCGTCGCCGGTGACGCCGGCCGCGGCCAGTCGCTCATCGTCTGGGCGATCGCCGAGGGCCGCTCCGCCGCCAAGGGCGTCGACCGCTTCCTGACCGGCGCCAGCGACCTGCCGGCCCCGATCCGCCCGACGGACCGCGCCCTGATGGCCTGACCACGGCCCAAGCGACACAGGGGACCTGACGGTCCATCAAAAGACGTCCCGTACAAAGGCGTACGGAACACAGACGGCGCCCGCCCGCACAGTCCCCGACCGGACCGCTGGGGCGGGCGCCGCCGCATGTCCGCGCGGATCTACGGCACCTCGTAACTCTCCCCGTACACCTTCCACTTCAGCGGTGTCCTCAGGGACAGGTTCCCGTCGTACAGGAACTGGCGCTGGGCCGTGTCGATGCGGCTGGTGTCGATGCCGGGGTGCTTGGAGCGCATGGCCTTGACGCGGATGTCCAGGAAGACGTCCAGGAACTTCTTCTCGGAGCCGCCCTGCGAGGGCGTGTCCGCCTGCGCCATGGCGCGTTCGCGCAGGCCGTAGAAGCTGTTCGGGCCGGTGCCGGGGCCGTGGAAGACCATGGCGTCGTAGTAGATGAACTGGCCGAGCGTGCCGAGGCCGTCGAGCTTGGCGAGGCGTACGGCCGGGTCGAAGTAGACGCGGTCGCGTTCCCCGTCCTGGGCCTTGCGGAAGGCGGGGAGCTTCGCCTCGGCCTTCCAGGCGGCGGTGAAGCCGGGGTCCAGGCCCTGGTGGGAGTCCGTGCCGTCGACCTTGCGCAGGGCGGGGAGATAGCGGGCGAGGCCGTTGCCGGGGTGCGCCCTGGTGTAGCGCTCGACCAGGGTGAGCAGGTCGTGGGTGCCGGTGCAGAAGCCGATGATGCCGGCCGTGTAGCCCTGGCCGTCGCCGATGTCCTCGATGTAGCCGTAGGCGCTGCGCCAGTCAAGGGTCGAGTTCTCGGCGCTCGCCACCAGCTTCTGCGCCAGCTCCTTCTTGGCCGGGGCGGCGAGGCCGGGTGGCAGGTCGGCGATCACCTCGTCGTCCTCCGAGCGCTCCTTCTCCGCCCTGCTCTTCGCGTCCTGCGCCTTGTGCGGCGCGGCGGAGACCGAGGTCCTGGACGTGCCGTCATCCGAGTGCGCGGGCGTGAGGACGTAGACCCCCGCCGTGATGACCACGGGAAGGGCCGCGAGGAGCAGGCAGCCGACACGTTTCATAAGGCACACATTACGTGCACATGTTCCATGATCCGGTCACACGTCGGCGCCGGGACTGATGGTGGGCCGGTGGGGGCGGCGGTGGACGAGGCAACCAACGCCTGGTGCCGATGGGAGAGTAGGGGCCATGGTTGCCATCAGTCTGCAGAAGGTCGAGGAGACCGCGCCCGCGCTGGTCAGTCTCTACAAGAGCGCGGGGGCCTCGCTGCACCGGCACGGCATCGAGGGTGTGCGGGCCGCCGTGTACCTGGTGGTCGACTACTCCGGCTCCATGAAGCCGTACTACCAGAACGGCAGCGTGCAGGCGCTCGCGGACCGGGTGCTGGGGCTGTCGGCGCATCTCGACGACGACGGACGGGTGCCGGTGGTCTTCTTCTCCACGGACGTCGACGCCGAGACCGATATCGCGCTGGCCGACCACCAGGGCCGTATCGACCGGATCGTGGCCGGGCTCGGGCACATGGGCAAAACCAGCTACCACCTGGCGATGGACGCGGTCATCGACCACTACCTGGACAGCGGATCCACCGCCCCCGCCCTCGTCGTATTCCAGACCGACGGCGGCCCGATCAACAAGCTCGCCGCGGAGCGGTATCTGTGCAAGGCGGCCAAGCTGCCGCTGTTCTGGCAGTTCGTGGGCTTCGGGGACCCGCACAGCAAGCAGTTCGACTTCCTGCGCAGGCTCGACGACCTGGCGGTTCCGGACAAGCGGGTGGTGGACAACGCCGGGTTCTTCCACGCCGGCGCGGACCCCGCGAAGGTGTCCGACGCGCAGCTCTACGACCGCCTCGTCGGGGAGTTTCCGAAGTGGCTGGTGGCCGCGCGGGCGGAGGGGATCCTGCCGTCGTCCTGACCGCCCCGTTGGCTTGGCCCCCCTGTCGTGTCACCCTGAGGATGATCCGACGGGGAGGCGACGAACGTATGGACGGCGCACGATCGGCGAACGAAACGGTGACCTCCGCACGCAGGGAGCCGCCGGGCAAGGGCGAGCGGGTCGCCGACTGGGCCGACGGGCGGCTGGGGCTCTACTCGCTGGCCAAGGCCAATATGCGCAAGGTCTTCCCGGACCACTGGTCCTTCATGCTGGGCGAGGTCTGCCTCTACAGCTTTCTGATCCTGATCCTCACCGGCATCTACCTCACCCTGTTCTTCGAGCCGAGCGGTGTCGAGGTGATCTACCACGGCTCGTACACCCCGCTCAACGGCGTCCCGATGACCCGGGCCTACGAGTCCACGCTCGACATCAGCTTCGACGTGCGCGGCGGGCTGCTGATCCGGCAGATCCACCACTGGGCGGCCGTGGTCTTCATCGCCGGCATGCTCATCCACATGATGCGGGTGTTCTTCACCGGCGCCTTCCGCAAGCCGCGCGAGCTGAACTGGCTGTTCGGCTGGACCCTGCTGTTCCTCGGCATCATCACCGGTCTGACCGGCTACTCGCTCCCCGACGACCTGCTGTCCGGCACCGGGATCCGCTTCGCCGACGGTGCGATCCTGTCGGTCCCGATCGTCGGTACGTATCTGTCCATGTTCCTGTTCGGCGGGGAGTTCCCGGGGCACGACATCATCTCGCGGCTCTTCCCGGTCCATGTCCTGCTGCTGCCGGGGATCATGCTGGGCTTGGTCGTAGCCCATCTGATCCTGGTCTTCTACCACAAGCACACGCAGTACCCGGGTCCCGGACGGGACCAGAAGACCGTGGTCGGCATGCCCTTCCTGCCGGTCTACATGGCCAAGGCGGGCGGCTTCTTCTTCCTCGTCTTCGGTGTCCTGACGATCATGGGCGGCGTCGCCAGCATCAACCCCGTCTGGGCCTTCGGTCCCTACCGGCCGGATCTGGTCACCACCGGCGCCCAGCCCGACTGGTATCTCGGCTTCTCCGAGGGCCTGATCCGGGTGATGCCGGGATGGGAGCTCAACTTCTGGGGCCACACGCTGGAGCTGGGCGTCTTCATCCCCTTCTCGCTCTTCCCGCTGATCATGCTCGCCATCGGCGTATACCCCTTCATCGAGGCCTGGATCACCGGTGACAAGCGCGAGCACCACATCCTGGACCGGCCGCGCAACATGCCCGTGCGCACCGGCCTGGGCGTGGCCTGGCTGAGCCTGTACGGGGTGCTGCTGATCGGCGGCGGCAACGACGTCGTGGCCACGCATCTGCATCTGTCCATCAACGTGATCACCTGGTTCGTGCGGATCTCCTTCTTCGTGATGCCGGTGGTGGCGTTCCTGGTCACCAAACGGGTCTGCATGGGCCTGCAGCGCCGGGATCGGGACAAGGTGCTGCACGGCAGGGAGAGCGGCACCATCAAGCGACTGCCGCACGGAGAGTTCGTCGAGGTCCACGAACCCCTGGAGCAGGACCAGCTGTTCACCCTCACCCAGCACGAGCAGGAGCCGCCGTACGAGATCGGGCCGCTGGTCGACGCGAACGGTGTGCGGCGGCAGGTCACGGTCTCCCAGCGGGTGCGCGCGCAGCTGTCCAAGGCCATGTTCGGGTCGGAGTCGCACATCCCGAAGCCGACGGTGGAGGAGTACCGCGAGCTCACCAGCGGCGATCACCACCACTGAGGACCAGGGCCCGGCACTCGCGCGGCCCGCCCCACGCGGTGCGCAGGGCACGGGCCTTGGTCAGCCACAGGGACAGGTCGTACTCCGCGGTGTAGCCGATCGCGCCGTGCAGCTGGAGCGCCGTACGGGCCGTCCGATACGCCGCCTCGCACGCGGTGACCTTGGCCGCGGCGACATCGGCCGGGCCCAGCGTCAGCGCGGCGCCGAACAGCAGGGGGCGCGCGAACTCCAACGCGATCTTCGCGTCGGCCAGTCGGTGCTTGACGGCCTGGAACGAGCCTATGGGGGCGCCGAACTGGGTGCGCTGTTCGACATACGCGACGGTTCTGTCGAGCAGCGCGAGGCCGACGCCGAGCGCTTGGGCGGCGGTGGAGAGCCGGGCCAGGAGCAGTGCGCGGGCGGCGGCCTCGGAGACTTGCGGGCCGGTGGCGAGGAGTTCCCCGCCGGACGGCAGCGGGAAGAGCCGGCGGGCGGGGTCGAGAGACGGGCGCGGTGGCGGGCCCCCGGGCGTGGGGCTGCTGGTCGTGCGCAAGGGCGTGCGGTGCGCCGCGCCAGGGCCCGCGGACGAACGGGAGTCGGGCCGTGCCGCCGGAGCGGGAGAACGTGAGCCGGATGCGAGGGGGCTGCCCGCGGCGAGGGGCCCGTCCGGGCGGCCCGGCGGGGGCGTGACGAACAGGGTGGCCTCGGACCGCGGCGCCCCACTGCAAGGATCCGCAACAGCCAGGGCTACGTCGGCCATGTCCGCGTCGAGCGCGTACCGGCCCGTCGTCAGGGTGGCCGCCGACTTGCCGGAGGCCAGCGCGGGCAGCAGGCGTTCGGCGGGACCGGCCTCCTCGAGTCCGGCGAGGAGCACAGCCGCAGCGACCGTCTCCACCAGCGGGCCCGGCACCGCGTGCCGCCCCAACTCGACAAAGGCGACAGCAAGTTCGACGGGCCGCACCCCCATGCCGCCGTACTTCTCCCCGACCGCCAGCGAGAAGACCCCGGCCTCGGCGATACGGGACCACAGGGCGCGCCCGCTCGCGTGGTCGCCCCGGCTCCAGTCCCGTACGACCGCCGCCGTGTCCGCCGCCGTCAGCATCGCATCCAACGAGGCGGCGAAGTCCCGCTGTTCGGCATCGAGCAGGAAGCGCATCAGCGGTGTCCTTTCGTGGGCGCCGGCTTTTTTTCGGGCCTTAGCGCGGTCACCCTGACGGGCGTGGCCGCGCTGCCCGTGCCGGCGGAGCGTTCGCGCATCAGCCGTGTCCCTTCGTGGATCCTGGCGTTCCTCGGGCCTTTGCGCGGTCACGCCTGGCGGGCGTGGCCGGGCCGCCCGTGCCGGCGGAGCGTTCGCGCATCAGCGGTGTCCCTTCGTGGATCCTGGCGTTCCTCGGGCCTTTGCGCGGTCACGCCTGGCGGGCGTGGCCGGGCCGCCCGTGCCGGCGGAGCGTTCGCGCATCAGCGGTGTCCCTTCGTGGCGCCTGGCGTTCCCTCGGATCTCCGCGCGGTCACCCTCTCGCCCGGGACCGCGCCCCCTCGAACCGGCGGAGCCCCGCGCATCAGCGGCGTCCCTTCGGTAGGCCCAGGAGGCGTTCGGCGATGATGTCTCGCTGGATCTCGTTCGTGCCGGCGTAGATGGGGCCGGCGAGGGAGAAGACGTAGCCCTCGGACCAGGGGGTGTCCGTGAACTCGCCCTCCTCGCCCAGCAGATCGAGCGCCGTCTCGTGCAGGGCGAGGTCCAGTTCGGACCAGAAGACCTTGTTGAGGCTGGACTCCGCGCCGATGGGATCGCCGTCCAGGAAGCGGGAGGCGGCCGCGTGGGTGAAGAGCTGGTAGGCGCGGGCGCCGATCAGGGCGTCGGCCACCCGGTCCTCCTCGCGGCGCGGACTGCCCCGCTCCGCCCACAGCGCGCGCAGTGCCTCGGCGGCGGCGAGGAAGCGGCCGGGGGAGCGGAGCATCAGCCCCCGCTCGTTGTCCGCCGTCGACATCGCGATCCGCCAGCCCTGGCCGGGCTCGCCGATCACGTCCTTGTCGGGCACGAACACCTCGTCGAGGAACAGCTCGGCGAACGCCGGCTTCCCGTCGAGCCGGCCGATGGGGCGGACCGTGACACCGGGGGCGCGCAGGTCGAACATCAGGTAGGTCAGGCCCTGATGGGGTCTCGGCAGGTCCGGATCGCTGCGGAACAGGCCGAAGGCCCGGTCGGCGAAGGCGGCCCGTGACGACCAGGTCTTCTGGCCGCTCAGCAACCAGCCGCCGTCCGTGCGCCGCGCCCTCGACCGCAGGGACGCCAGGTCCGAGCCCGCCTCCGGCTCCGACCATGCCTGCGCCCAGACGACCTCGCCGGTGGCCATGGACGGCAGCACACGCTCCCGCTGCTCCTCGGTGCCGTGGTCGAACAGGGTCGGCGCGAGCAGGCTGATGCCGTTCTGCCCGACGCGGCCCGGCGCACCCGCCGACCAGTACTCCTCCTCGAAGATCAGCCAGCGGATCAGATCCGCGCCTCTCCCGCCGTACTCCACCGGCCAGTTGACGACCGACCAGCGGTCCGCGGCGAGCTCGGCCTCCCAGGCGCGGTGGGCCGCGAACCCCTCCGCGGTCTCCAGGGACGGAAGGGGGGCGTCCGGCACATGGGCGGCGAGCCACGCGCGGGCCTCGGCGCGGAAGGCCTCTTCTTCCTGCGTGAACGCGAGATCCATCGACTGCCGTCCTTCCCTAACAAGTGTTTGGTAGGTTAGCGTGGAGCCATGACAGACGTCGAGAGGCCTGTGTACGAACCGGGGCACGGCCTGCTCAAGGGCCGCACCGCCGTCGTCACCGCGGCCGCCGGCGCGGGCATCGGCGGCGCGACCGCACGGCGGTTCCTGGAGGAGGGGGCGCGCGTGCTGGTCAGCGACGCGCATGTGCGCCGGCTCAAGGAGTACGAGGCCGAGCTGACGGCCGAGTTCGGGGCGGACCGGGTGGCAGCCCTGCCCTGCGACGTCACCGACGAGAGCCAGGTGCGGGCCCTGTTCGAGACCGCCGTCCGCGAGCACGGACGGCTCGACGTGGTGGTGAACAACGCGGGCCTCGGCGGCACTTCGCACCTCGTCGAGATGAGCGACGAGCAGTGGGACCGCGTCCTCGACGTGACGCTGAACGGCACCTTCCGCTGCACCAGGGCCGCCCTGCGGCTGATGCGCGAGGACGGACGCGGCGGAGTCGTCGTCAACAACGCCTCGGTCGTCGGCTGGCGCGCCCAGGCCGGGCAGGCGCACTACGCCGCCGCGAAGGCGGGCGTCATGGCGCTCACCCGCTGCGCGGCGCTGGAGGCCGCCGAGTACGGAGTGCGGGTCAACGCCGTCGCGCCGAGCCTCGCCATGCACCCGCACCTGGTGAAGGTGACGACGCCCGAGCTGCTGGAGGAACTGACCGCGCGCGAGGCCTTCGGGAGATACGCCGAGCCCTGGGAGGTGGCCAACGTCATCGTGTTCCTGGCGTCCGGCTACTCCTCGTACCTGACCGGAGAGGTCGTCTCCGTCAGCAGCCAGCACCCCTGAGGACCGGAGCGGACCACAATGGAAGCGTGCCGACCAAGAAACCCACCCAGAGGCCGAACCAGCAGCCCGCGCGGGAATCGCCCCAGCAGCCGACGCGGAAGAAGCCCCAGGTGACCGCCGCCCCCGCCAGGCGCCGCGAACTCCTCGACACCGCCGCCGAGGTCTTCGCCGAGCAGGGCTACAACGCCACCACCGTACGCAAGATCGCGGACCACGCGGGCATGCTCGCGGGCAGCCTCTACTACCACTTCGACTCCAAGGAGTCGATGCTGGAGGAGATCCTGCGCAGCTTCCTCGACGAGCTCTGGGGCGGTTACGACACCGTCCTGGAGGCCGAGTCGGGGCCGCGGGAGACCCTGGAGGCCCTGGTCACCGAGTCGTTCCGGGAGATCGACCGGCACCGCGCCGCCGTCGCGATCTACCAGAAGGAGAGCAAGCAACTGGTCGCGCAGGAGCGGTTCGCGTTCCTCGCCGAGTCGCAGCGCAAGTTCGAGAAGGCGTGGCTGTCCACGCTGGAGCGCGGGGTCGCGGCCCAGGTCTTCCGGGCCGACCTCGACGTCCGCCTCACCTACCGGTTCGTGCGCGACACCGTGTGGGTGGCCGCGTCCTGGTACCGGCCGGGCGGACAGCACAGCCCGGAGGAGATCGCCCGGCAGTACCTCTCGATGGTGCTGGACGGGATCGCCGTACGCGAACAACCCTGACTGCCGAGGGAGTTGCCATGGCCGAGGCCTACATCGTCGAAGCGGTCCGTACGCCCGTCGGGCGGCGCCGGGGCGGACTGAGCGGGGTCCATCCGGCCGACCTCGGCGCACACGTGCTCAAGGAACTCGTCGCGCGCGCGGGAGTGGACCCCGCTGCCGTCGAGGACGTCGTGTTCGGCTGTCTGGACGCGGTCGGGCCGCAGGCCGGGGACATCGCGCGGACCTGCTGGCTGGCGGCCGGGCTGCCCGAGGAGGTGCCGGGCGTCACCGTCGACCGGCAGTGCGGCTCCTCGCAGCAGGCCGTGCACTTCGCCGCGCAGGCCGTGCTCTCCGGCACCCAGGACCTGGTCGTCGCGGGCGGCGTGCAGAACATGTCGCAGATCCCGATCGCCTTCGCGAGCCGCCAGGCCGCCGAACCGCTGGGCCTCACCCAGGGCCCGTTCGCGGGCAGCGAGGGCTGGCGGGCCCGCTACGGCGACCAGCCCGTGAACCAGTTCGCCGGGGCCGAGATGATCGCCGCGAAGTGGGGGATCACCCGGCAGGACCAGGAGGAGTTCGCGCTGCGCTCGCACCGGCGGGCGCTCAGGGCCATCGACGAGGGCCGCTTCGAGCGGGAGACCGTGGCGTACGGCCAGGTCGCCGTGGACGAGGGGCCGCGCCGGGACACCTCCCTGGAGAAGATGGCCGCGCTCAAGCCCGTCCTCGACGGCGGGACCATCACCGCCGCCTGCTCCTCACAGGTCTCCGACGGGGCGGCGGCACTGCTGCTCGCCTCGGAGCGGGCGGTGCGCGAGCACGGGCTCACGCCACGCGCGCGCGTGCACCACCTCTCCGTGCGCGGCGAGGACCCGATCCGGATGCTCTCCGCGCCCATACCGGCCACCGCCCACGCCCTGAAGAAGACCGGCCTGACCATCGACGACATCGACCTCGTCGAGATCAACGAGGCCTTCGCGCCCGTCGTCCTCGCCTGGCTGAAGGAGACGGGCGCCGACCCGGAGAAGGTCAACGTCAACGGCGGCGCGATCGCCCTCGGCCACCCGCTCGGCGCGACCGGCGCCAAGCTGATGACGACGCTGCTGCACGAACTGGAGCGCACGGGCGGGCGGTTCGGGCTGCAGACGATGTGCGAGGGCGGGGGGCAGGCGAACGTGACGATCATCGAACGGGTCTGACGGCTCTGATGGTTTTGACCGCTCTCTGCCGGCTGTGGCGGTTCTGGCGGCTGTGGCGGTTCTGGCGGTTCGGCGGCTGTGAGGGTTCTGGGCGGCCCTCAGCGGCCGAGGGCGAAGCCCAGCACCACGCCCGCCGACACCTCCACCATGCCCGGCGCCAGATCGCCCGACGAACTGCCGCCCCCGCCGCCGTGGCCGCGGTACTGGCGGAACTCGTACGACTCCGAGTCCACGTCCTGGATGTGCACGACCGGACCGATCCGCACCCCGGCCGTCTCCGTGTACACCTCGGCCTTGCGGCGGGCGGCGGCCACCGCCCTGCGGCGCGCCTCGTCCCGCAGCGCCGGCTTGTCGTGCACGTCGAACTCGACGCTGTCGATCTGGTGCGCCCCGGCGTCGACGGCGTCCACGATCAGCTGCTGGAGGCCGTCGAGCGCCTCGGTCTCGATGACGTACGACGCCCGGCAGCGGTAGCCGAGGAACTTGCGGTCGCCGCCGTAACCGTCGTAGTCCGAACTGAGCTTGAGCCGTGAGCCGGACACCGAGGCGTCCGGTATGCCGTGCCCGCGCAGCACCTCGCGCAGGCGTGCCACGGCCGCGCCCGCCTCCTGGAACGCCTTGTCCGGCACGGGCTCCAGCACGTCCACCGTCAACTTCACCCGGGCGAGCTGCGGTTCGACCCGCACGCTGCCCGCACCGAAAACACTGAGGCCCCAGGGTTCTTTGATCGTCTCCGTCATGCGCGCATTGAAGCACCGCCGGCGGACAGCGCGCCCACGATTTCCTCCGCCTGCGCCATCGTCCTGTTCACCAGGTCCGCGCAGGACGGCAGGTCCTCGATGACGCCCGCGACCTGCCCGGACGCCATCACCCCGAGGTCCGAACGGCCGTCCACCATGGCCGACTTGAGCAGCATCGGGGTGTTCGCGGCGAGCAGGACCTGGCTCCAGGACAGCTCCTTGCCGTGCTTGAGGACGAGCCCGTCGCGGACCATCTGCCGCCAGGTGAGCCCCGAGAGCCTCCGGAACCCGGCCGCCCGGCGTACGGCGTGCACCAGGGACCTGGCGCGTCCGGAGTTCTCCAGCGCGTCCACCAGGTCCGTACGCAGCATCCGGTGCGGCAGTCCGTCCACCGCCGTCGTCACGGTGACGTCCTTGACCGTCGCCGCCAGGTACCGCGCCTTCACCGCGTCCGGCACCGTCGAGTCCGACGTCAGCAGGAACCGCGTGCCCATCGCGACCCCCGCCGCCCCGTACGCCAGCGCCGCGACCAGTCCCCGCCCGTCGAAGAAGCCGCCCGCGGCCACCACCGGAATCCGCACCGCGTCCACCACCTGCGGCAGCAGCACCGTCGTCGCGACCTCACTCGTGTGCCCGCCGCCCTCGCCGCCCTGCACGATCACGGCGTCCGCACCCCAGGCCGCGACCTTCTCGGCATGCCGCCGTGCGCCCACGGAGGGAATGACGACCACGCCCGCCTCCTTCAGCTCCGTAATCAGCTCGGGGGAGGGCGCGAGGGCGAAGGAGGCGACGCGCACCCCTTCCTCGATCATGATGCGCACCCGGTCACCCGCGTCCGAGGCGTCGGCCCGCAGATTGACCCCGAAGGGCGCGTCGGTACGGGACCTGACCTCCCGGATCGCCTCCCTCAACCGATCGGTGGACATGGTCGCGGACGCCAGGATGCCGAGGGCCCCCGCATTCGCCGCCGCGGAGACCAGACGGGGGCCTGCGACCCAGCCCATGCCGGTCTGCACGATGGGGTGGGGTATTCCGACGAGTCGGGTGAGCGCGGTCTGCATCAGGGCCCCGTCCTTCTGGTGCGGGTGTTGTTCGGGTGTGCGGGTTTGTGGGGGACGGGCGGGGCGGTGGGGGTGGTCGTGGTGGCGTAAGTTTCGAGCGGGGCGGGGTTCGCTGTTGTGGCGGGCGGGCGGGGGTTTGCGACCGGGCGGGTCCTTGTCTGCGGGGCGGGGTTGTGTGTTTCGGTCGGTCGGGTGAGCGCGGTCTGCATCAGGAACCCGTCTTTCGGGCGCGGGTGTTCAGCGGGCGACGGTTCGCTGTCGTGAGGGCCGGGCGGGGGCCCGCTGCCCGGCGTGTGCTCGTCTGCGTGATCGGGTGCGGTACCCCGACCAGTCGGGGCAGCCCCGGCTTCATCACGAACCGACCTCCCTGGTGCGGGTGTTGTCCGGGTCGAGCACCTCGCGGATGAGGCGGAGCTCGTCGGGGGTGGGTTCGCGGGTGGGCGGTATCTCGTCCGGGATCGTCAGGTCGAAGGACGTCGCCTCCCGGACCTGCTCCAGCGTGACACCGGGGTGCAGTGAGGCCAGGCGCATCGAGTGGTCGGGAGTGGCGAAGTCGAAGACGCCCAGGTCGGAGACGACGCGGGGGATGCGGTGGTGGCGTGCGCCGGCGGCGTGGTCGTAGCCGACGCCGCAGATCATGTCGACGCGTTCGACGAAGACCCGCCGGGAGTGCTTGGGGATCCAGTAACTCGTGGGGTTGTTCAGGGTGTTGACCGGAGCTCCGCGCACCCCGAGCAGCTGCCGCTTCGGCCGCTCCCAGTCACCGATGCACGAGATGTTCTGGTTGCCGAACCGGTCGATCTGGCTCGCGCCCATCATCACGTGCCGTCGGCCCCCGGTGACCAGCGTGAGGTGCCTGCGGTAGGGCAGCCAGCCCTCGGTCGTCCCGTCCGGGCGGACGAGCAGCGCCTCGCCGTCGGTCAGCAGCAGGTCCGGCGCGAAGGTGAGCCGCGCCAGACGGGCGCCGACGGCGGCGATCAGGCCCATCGGGCTGGCCAGCACCTCCCCGTCGCCGCGCCAGGCCTCGGCGCAGGCGATCACGCAGTACTCGGCGCGGGTGGGCGGGAGGAGCAAAGCACGGGTGGCGGTCATGACCCGGCCCCCTCGGACGGGGCGAGATACCCCTCGGCGAACTCCGCCCACGGCGTGGTCGCGTACTTCCGTTGCGCGGCCTCGTCCCGGCCGTAGTCGGGCGCGCAGGACGTGAAGTGCGCGCCGTTCGGGGCCTCCACGACACCCGTCACCGTGTGCCGCTGCACGAGCAGCGTCTGCGGTGCCGCCTCCTTCGTCAACTCGGCCGTGTCGACGATCCGTTCGCAGCTCAGATACGCCGCCTCGGCCGCCTCGCAGAACAGGTCGTCGAAGTACGGGTCCGGACCCAGATACTGCCCGTTGCCCAACCGGTCGGCACGGTTGAGATGCACCAGGGCCGCATCGAGCCGCAGCGCGGGCATCGCCACGAACGTCTCCCCGTCCTCGTACGGCGAAGTCACCGTCCGCAGACCGGGGTTGACCCGCATCACGTCCGAGCCGATCCCCGCCCGCACCGGCAGGAACGGCAGCCGGTTCGCCGCCGCGTGCAGCCCCCACATGAACATCGCCTCGTCGACCTCCATCAGCTCGAACGCACCCGACTCCCGGGCGGCGCGGTAGTGGGGTTCTAGGGGGATCGAGTCCAGCGTGACGAAGGGCGCGACCAGTTTCCGGATGCGCCCGGCGGCCGCGAGCATGCCGACGTCGGGGCCGCCGCAGGAGACCACCGTCAGGTCCGTGACGCCGGACCGCAGCAGCGCCCTGACCAGGGCCATCGGCTTGCGGCGCGAACCCCAGCCGCCGATACCGAGCGTCATCCCGCTCTCCAGCCGGGAGACGGCCTGCTCGGCGGTCATCGTCTTGTCGCTCACCGCGTCCCTCCCGAGGATCCTCCCGAAGACGTCCCGAAGGTGTCCCGCACCCGGTCGGCCACCCCGGCCGCGCTCGCCTCGTAGGTGAAGCCCTGCTCGTAGCGGTAGCTGCGGCGGATGTCGACGGGGTCGATGCCGTTGATGGCGGCCTTGGCCAGCCGCAGCAGCTCACCGTCCTTGGCGGCGATCTCGCGCGCCAACTCCAGTGCGGCTTCCCGCAGTTCCTCGCGGGGTACGACCTGCCACACCGAGCCGTGCCGGTGCAGTTCGGCCGCGCTGACGGTGCGCGAGGTGTAGTACAGCGCGCGCATCAGATGCTGCGGGACCAGCCGGGACAGATGAGTGGCCGCTCCCAGGGCGCCCCGGTCCAGCTCGGGCAGTCCGAAGGCGGCGTCCTCGCTCGCCACGATGATGTCGGCGTTGCCCACCAGCCCGACGCCGCCGCCCAAGCAGAAGCCCTGCACCGCCGCCACCACCGGCACCGCGCACTCGTACACCGCCGCGAACGCCTCGAAACAGCCGCGGTTGGCGCCGACCAGGGCGCTCGTGCCGTGCGCCTGTATCTCCTTGATGTCCACGCCGGCGTTGAACCCCCGGCCCTCCGCGGCCAGTACCACGCAGCGCACCCGCGGGTCGCGGCCCGCCGCGCGCACGGCGTCGGCCAGGGCGAACCAGCCGTCCGCGGGCAGCGCGTTCACCGGTGGGAAGTCGACCGTCACGACGGCGATCCCCTCTTTTTCCGCCCCGTTTTCCGGTGACGAGGTGGAGACACTCATGGGCGCATCAGCTACCTTTCCACCAAACGTTTGTTAGGTGGAAGGGTAGCCGCGCATGGCACTGAACGGGAAGGTCGCGGTCGTCACCGGCGGCACCCGCGGCGTCGGGGCCGGGATCGCGAAGGCCTTCGTCGAGGCCGGCGCCGACGTCGTGACCTGCGCCCGCCGACCGCCCGAAGAGCCCGTCGAGGGAACGGAGTTCGTCCCCGTCGACCTGCGCGACGCCGACGCCGTGCGCGCGTTCTTCGCCGGGCTGCCCCGCGTCGACGTCCTGGTCAACAACGCGGGCGGCGCCCCGTACCGCAGGCTCGACCAGTCCGCCTCCGAATGGCACGCCCGGGTCGTCGAGCTCAACCTCCTCACCCCGCTCACCGCCTCCCTCGCCGCGTACGAGAAACTGCGGCGCGCCCGGGGGTCGGTGGTGATGATCGGCAGCGTGAGCGGCACCCGCCCCTCACCCGGCACGGCCGCCTACGGCGCCGCGAAGGCGGGCCTGGAGAACCTCGCCCGCTCGATGGCCGTGGAGTGGGCGCCCGAGGTGCGCGTCAACACCCTCGTGGTCGGCCTGGTCCGCACCGAACTGTCCCACCTCCACTACGGCGACGCGGACGGCATCGAGGCCGTCTCGCGCACGGTCCCGCTCGGCCGCATGGCCGAACCCGCGGACGTCGGCGCGGCGGCCGTCTTCCTCGCCTCCGACGCCGCCGCCTACATCAGCGGGGCGAGCCTTCTCGTACACGGAGGTGGAGAGCGGCCCGCCTTCCTCGATGCGGCAACTACCAACAGGGAGCGCTGAGATGAGCGGAATCTGTGCGGGGCGGGTCGTGGTCGTCACCGGTGCCGGGCGCGGGCTCGGGCGGGCGCACGCGCTGGCGTTCGCGGCGGAGGGGGCGCGGATCGTCGTGAATGATCTGGGCGTGGGGCTGGACGGCAGGCGCGGTGCCGACAGCCCGGCCGGGCAGGTCGTCGAGGAGATCCGCGCGGCAGGCGGCGAGGCGGTCGCCCACGGCGGCGACATCGCCACCACCGAAGGAGCGGCCTCCCTGATCGCGGCCGCCCTGGAGACGTACGGCCGGCTCGACACGCTTGTCAACAACGCCGGGTTCCTGCGCGACCGGATGCTCGTCAACCTCGACGAGGACGACTGGGACGCGGTGATGCGCGTCCACCTCAAGGGCCACTTCCTGCCGCTCCGGCACGCCGCCGCGCACTGGCGGGCGCAGGCCAAGGCGGGCCGCACACCGGTCGCCCGCGTCGTCAACACCAGCAGCGGAGCAGGCCTGTTGGGGTCGGTCGGGCAGGGCAACTACAGCGCGGCGAAGGCCGGCATCGTCGGACTGACCCTGGTCGCGGCCGCCGAACTCGCCCGCTACGGCGTCCAGGTCAACGCGATCGCCCCCGCCGCCCGCACCCGCATGACGGAAGGCGCCTTCGCCGACACGATGACGGCTCCCGCGGACGGCTTCGACGCCATGGCCCCCGAGAACGTCTCCCCCCTCGTCGTCTGGCTGGGCTCGCCCGCCAGCGCGGGTGTCACCGGCCGAGTCTTCGAGGCAGAGGGCGGCCGCATCACCGTCATGGAGGGCTGGCGCCCCGGCCCGAGCGCCGACAAGGGGGCACGATGGAGCCCGGCGGAAGCGGGGGAGACGGCACTGAAACTGCTGGGAGAGGCGGAGCTGCCGGGGATGGTGTACGGGGCCTGAAGACGCCGAGCCACGCCCGCTACGTCACGCCCGCTTCGTCAGCCACACCCGCTACGTATCGCACTCCAGCACCGTCCGGCACAACCCGCACCGCGCGCGGACGCGCCCCCGTACCGGCACCCGGATCCGTTGGTGGCAGGTGGGGCAGGGGAAGGAGACCCGTAGGGGGCCGCGGCCGTCCGGGGTGAAGGAGTAGGCCGTGCCGGGGTGCGCGGCGGGGGAGTGGTGGTCCTGGGCGTGGCGGCGGTCGCGGGCGTAGCGGCGGCGGCCCGCCCAGCCTGCCGCCGTCAGCGGGGGCTGCTGCTCGTCGTGGCGGGCCTTGGCCATGCCCCGGGTGTAGGCCTCGTAGGCCTGGGGGCTGGTGAACCAGATCGACGGGTCCTCGTCGAAGATCAGCGCGCGCTTGGCCAGCACGTAGCCGAACTCCTCGGGTGTGAGATAGCCCAGCTTCTGCGAGGACGCCGCGTCCTCCCGGTAGGCGTCCAGCAGCAGCCAGCCCGCCCCCAGGTACGTCGTCGCCGTGTCCGTGAGGATCTCGTTCGCGCGCGTGCCGGGGAACGACAGATCCAGACGGTGCAGATAGACGTGCATGATCTCGTGCGCCAGCGCGGCGCCGATGTCCCGGCGGTGGGTGCGGAAGCGGTCGTTCAGCTCGATGAAGTACTCGGGGCCCGCGGCGAGTTCGACGTTCGCCGCGTGCTCCATCTCGCGGAAGCCGACGATCATGTGGGCGTCCGGGAGGTGGTAGTGACGGACGAGCTCACGGGCCACGCGCTGCGCGCCCAGATGGAGATCGTCCGTGTCGGCGAAGGCCACGTCCACGGGGGCGACACTCCCCGAGAACGTCTGGATCGTGTCGTACGACAACCGTTTGTAGAGCGCGGTGATGGCCTCCCGCACCGTCTCCAGGTGTGGGAAACCGTGCTCGACCGGTCCGCCGTTCGCCACGCCAGAACCCCCAGGACGCCCTGCACCCGATCCCACTCTACGGGGAGGTGAGCGGATTTTCCCGGCCGTTCTTCCGGCCGTTCCTCCGGCCGTTCCCCGAGCCCGCCTGCCGGCTGCCTCCTGTCCTCCCGGCCACCCCTACAGACCCCGCAGCAAGACCCTCCCCGGCCCGGCCGGGTCCGAGCCGTCCAGTTCCAGCAGCCACACCTCGTTCTCGCCCTCGCGCAGCACCGGACCCGGCACGTACAGCGAGCGCTGCGGGCCCACGGACCAGTACCGCCCCAGACTGAACCCGTTGACCCAGACGAACCCCCGCGTGCGGCCCGGCAGTTCGAGCCGTGCGTCCCCGGCGCCGCGCACCGTCACGGTGCCGCGGTACAGACCCGGGCCGCCGTCCTCGGGCAGCGGTCCGAGAGGGATGCCCGTGATGTCGTCCAGCGCGTCCAGACGCAGCCCACGCGCGCGTACCTGGTGCAGAAACTGCCGCTCGTGCAGCAGACCACCGGTGATGCCCTTGGCCTCCCCGCTGCGCGGCCCGTAGTTGACGCGCCCCAGGGACTCCACCCACAGCTCCACGCGCGCGTGCCCGGCGACCGGCTCCTTGAGCTGCTCGTCGCCCTCGCCGAGCACCCCGGCCCGCTCGCCGTCGACGTACACCACCGCCAGATCCCGCAGGCCGCGCGCGATCAGCGGGTACGGCTGCCGCGGACCGGGCACCGTCACCGCGTAGCGCACGAGCCCCCGGTCCACGTCCAGGTCCTCGAAGGTGGGCGGCACGGGAGCCGCCCTCTCCGGGCCGCCCCGCGCCTCCAGTACGACGTCCAGGGGCGCCCACCCGGCCAGGTCCGCCTCGGCCGGGGCACCCAGCCGCGCCGGCGGGGGCGGAGGCTCCGGGAGCGGGCCCTCGGCGTACTCGGCGAGGACCTCACGCATGCGCCAGAACTTCTCCGTCGCCCGCCCGTACTCGTCGATCGGGGCGTCGTAGTCGTACGACGTCACATCGGGCTCCAGAGGCCCCTCGTGCAGATCGCCGCCGCCCCGGTTGGCGCCCGCCCAGCCGGCGAAGCTGGTGCCGCCGTGCGCCATGTAGAGGTTGACGGAGGCCCCGCACTCCAGGATCTCCCGCAGGGCGGCCGCAGCGTCCCCGGCGTCACGGGTGGCGTGTTCGCCGCCCCAGCGGTCGAACCAGCCGCACCAGAACTCCATGCACATCAGCGGCCCCTGGGGGCGGTACCGGCGCAGCGTCCCGAACGCCTCGCGCGCGTGGGAGCCGAAGTTCACCGTCGCGAGCACCCCGGGGACCGTACCGCCGCTGAGCATGTGCTCCTCCGCACCGTCGGAGGTGACCAGCGGGACGGTGACGCCCTCCTCGCGCAGCAGATCGGCCAGCCGGCGCAGATACGCGGTGTCCGAGCCGTAGCTGCCGTACTCGTTCTCGACCTGCACCATGACCACCGGGCCGCCGCGGTCGATCTGCCGCGGCACGACCTCCCGCAGCAGACGCCCGAACCAGCGCCGCACATACCCCATGTACGTCTCGTCGCGGGTACGCACGCGCGTGCCCAGCTCGCCGGTCAGCCAGTGCGGCAGCCCGCCGTTCTCCCACTCGGCGCAGATGTACGGCCCCGGCCGCACGATCGCCCACAGCCCCGCCTGCCGGACCGCGTCCAGGAAACGGCCGAGCGCCGCCACGTCCCGGTGCTCGCCCGGCGCCGGCTCGTGCAGGTTCCAGGGCACATACGTCTCCACGCAGTTCAGGCCCATCGCCCGCAGCATCGCCAGCCGGTGATCCCAGTGCGCCTCGTGCACCCGGAAGTAGTGCAGCGCGCCGGACAGCAGCCGCACCGGCCGCCCGTCCAGCAGGAAATCCTCGTCCCCGACCCCGAACTCGCTCATGCCACCCACCCTCGCCCGCGGGCGGCGATCATGTCCATGGACAAAGATCACCGCCACTTGGACCGAAACGAGACGCAGACTTGAGTGCCGTAGGAAAGGGGCTCGGGATGTACCACACCTGGATGCGGTTCTTCACGCCCGGACCGGCCCACCACCGGCTCGGTCTCGTCTGCCTCGGCGTGGGCCTGCAGTACGGCGCGCTGCCCACCGTCGGCCCCCGCACCCTCGACCACCATGTCGCCGTCGTCGTCAGCGCGGGCGGCGGCTGGTACCTCGCACCCGACGGCAGCCGTACGACCGTCACCGCACCAGCACTGCTGTGGCTCACCCCCGGCGTGCCCCACCACTACGGCGCCGGGCCCGACGGCGGCTGGGACGAGGGCTTCGTCGTCTTCTCCGGGCCCGCCGTCGCCACGTACACCGAACTCGGCTACATCGAACCGGACCGCCCCGTCGTGCCCCTGTCCGACGCCACCGGCGCACGCGGCGTGATCGGCCGCATCGCCCGCGCCGCCCGGCACGGCAACCCCCTCCTCGAAGTGGAGACCGGCGCCGCCGTCCACGAACTGCTCGTCGCCCTGCGCCGCGCCAGAGCCGACCTCGCCCCCGGCGGCGACCCCGTCCTCAAGGCACTCGCCCGCGACGCCTGCCTGCCCATGTCGGTCGCCGAGCACGCCACCCGGCACGGCATGACCCCGGCCGAACTGCGCACCGCCGTACGCCGCGGCGCAGGCTGCAGCCCCAAGGACTATCTGCTCGGCATCCGCCTCGGCCGCGCCAAGGAACTCCTCGCCGCCACCGAACTGCCCGTAGCCGCAGTCGCCCGTCGCGTCGGCTACGACGATCCGGCCTACTTCTCCCGCCTGTTCACCCGCCGCGTCGGCATGCCCCCGGTGCGCTTCCGCGCGCAGCAGTACCGCACCGTCCCCGGCGGCTGGAGCGACCGGGTCCCCGATCCCGACGATCCGCCGATGATCGAACCCCCGCCCGCCGCCTCGGACCTGCCCTAGGGTGGACCCTCATGACCACCAGCAACACCGGCACCCAGGACGTCGACCCCGCGGTCCGCAAGGAACTCGCCAGGCTCCGCGACAGCATCGACAACATCGACGCGGCCGTCATCCACATGCTCGCCGAGCGCTTCAAGGCGACACAGCAGGTCGGCCACCTCAAGGCCGCGCACCGGCTGCCGCCCGCCGACCCGGCCCGCGAGGCCCGCCAGATCGAGCGGCTGCGCTCGCTCGCCGAGAGCGCGAAACTCGATCCGGCGTTCGCTGAGAAGTTCCTGAATTTCATCATCGCCGAAGTCATCCGCCACCACGAGCGCATCGCCGAGAACACCGGCAACGGCGCCGCGAAAACGGCCAATTGACCTCGGCAGATGCCACCGAGGGCGTGACACGCGGGCCGGCGCGAGGCATCCTGCGCTGTGTACTCCTTGTCAGCTGACGAGCACGCTTCGTCAGCGCTCCGGTCATAAGCTGGTTGTCCACGCGGGAGGGACGTCGGGCCATGCCGGATGCCAAGATCCTCATCGTCGACGACCACGAGGACACGCTGTACGCGCTGGAGAGCGCACTCGCTCCGCTCGGGTACCTGCTGGGCCGCGCCACCAGCGGCGACGAGGCCCTCAAGCAGGTGCTCCGCGGACAGGTCGGCCTGCTCCTGCTCGACGTCCGCATGCCCGGCGTCAGCGGACTCGACGTCGTGCGCTACATGCGCCGCGTCGAACAGACCCAGCACATTCCGGTCATCCTCCTCACCGGCTTCGGCGTCGACCACGTCCTGACCTCCGCGGCCTTCGGCCTCGGCGTCGCCGACCTCATCATGAAACCCGTCGACCCCTGGGCGCTGCGCACCAAGGTCCGCTACCTCTACGACACCCACCGCCGCACCCTCGACCTCGAACACGAGGTCCGCGAACTGCGCGCCCTCGTCAAGGGCCACACCGAGGACGCGACACCCCTGCCACGCGCCCCCGCCCTCCCGCACCCGGACCCCCACGTCCCCGCACAACGGGCGGGCCGGGCGCACAACGGGGAGCTCGAAGAGGAACGGACGTAGCCGGACGCAGCAGGCTCGCCCCCATATCCCCTGTGCCTCGCCGACGGCATCGGGCAGCATGGCCTGCATGTCCGTACTGACGCGCGACGAAGCGCAGACCCGTGCCAAGCTCCTCGACGTCCACCGCTACACCATCGAGCTCGACCTGACCACCGGCGACGAGACCTTCGACTCCAGCACCGTGATCCGGTTCAGCGCGCACACGGACGCCGACACCTTCGTGGAGCTCAAGCCCGCCCACCTGCGCTCCGCCACCCTCGACGGACAACCCCTCGACCCCCACACACTGCACGAGAACCGCCTGCCGCTGACAGCCCTCACCGCAGGCGAGCACGAACTGCGCATCGACGCGAGCATGCGCTACTCCCGCACCGGCGAAGGCATGCACCGCTTCACCGACCCCACCGACGGCGAGACCTACCTCTACACGCAGCTGTTCATGGAGGACGTGCAGCGCGTCTTCGCCGCCTTCGACCAGCCCGACCTCAAGGCCGTCTTCGAACTGACCGTCAAGGCCCCCGAAGGCTGGAGCGTCCTCGCCAACGGCGTCACCGAACACCTCGGCGAAGGCCGCTGGCAGGCCGCCCCCACCCCGCTGATCTCCACCTACCTCGTCGCCGTCGCCGCCGGCCCCTGGCACTCCGTGCACACCGAACACCGCGGCCTGCCCTTCGGCATCCACTGCCGCCGCTCCCTCGCCCCCCACCTGGACGCGGACGCCGAGGAAATCCTCGAGATCACCAAGCAGTGCTACGACCGCTACCACGAGAAGTTCCAGGAGCCGTACCCCTTCGACTCCTACGACCAGGCATTCGTCCCCGAGTTCAACGCCGGCGCCATGGAGAACCCGGGCCTGGTCACCTTCCGCGACGAATTCGTCTACCGCTCCGCCGTCACCGACACCGAACGGCAGACCCGCGCCATGGTCATCGCCCACGAGATGGCCCACATGTGGTTCGGCGACCTCGTCACCCTGCGCTGGTGGGACGACATCTGGCTGAACGAGTCCTTCGCCGAGTACATGGGCTACCAGACCCTCACCGAAGCCACCCGCTTCACCGACACCTGGACCGACTTCGGAGTCGCCCGCAAAGCCTGGGGCTACGACGCCGACCAGCGCCCCTCCACCCACCCCGTCGCCCCCGAGAACGTCGACGACACCGCCTCCGCCCTCCTCAACTTCGACGGCATCTCCTACGCCAAGGGCGCCTCGGCACTGCGCCAACTCGTCGCCTGGCTCGGCGAGAAGGACTTCCTGGCCGGCATCAACACCCACTTCGCCCGCCACAAGTTCGCCAACGCCACCCTCGCCGACTTCATCGACTCCCTCGCCTCCGCCACCGAACGCGACGTCCACGCCTGGGCCGACGCCTGGCTGCGCACCACCGGAGTCGACACCCTCAGCCCCGTCGTGACCCGCCAGGACTCGGGCACCTACACCCTCCAGGTCGAACGCACCGGAAGCCGCCCCCACCGCATCGCCGTCGGCCTCTACGACCAGGACGTCGCCGACGAGGACCGCCACCTCACCCTGCGCGAACGCATCGACCTCGACATCCCGCAGAGCGAACCCCACACCCTCGGCAAACGCCCCGCACTGCTCCTGCTCAACGACGGCGACCTCACCTACACCAAGATCCGCTTCGACGACGGATCCTTCGAGGCGGTCCGCACCGGCCTGTCAGGACTGCCCGACCCGCTGACCCGCGCGGTCGTCTGGAACGCCCTGCGCGACGCCGTCCGTGACGGCGAACTCCCGCCCGCCGCCCACCTCGAGACAGCCCGCGCCCACCTCCCGCGCGAAACCGACCTCGCCCTCGTCCAGGGCGTCCTCGCCTTCGCCGGCGCCCAGGTCACCGACCGCTACCTCACCCCCGAGGAACGCCCGGCGGCCCTCGGCACCCTCTCCTCCCTGTGCCGCGACCTCATCCGCCGCACCGAGGACGGCGACAACCCCGGACTGCGCCTGATCGCCGTACGCCACTTCATCGACGTCGCCGCCCACCCCGACACCATCGCCGCCTGGCTCGCCGACGGCACCGTCCCCGGCGGCCCCGAACTCGACCCCGAACTGCGCTGGCGCATCCTCGGCCGGCTCGCCGTCCTCGGCGCGACCGACGAGGCCGCCATCACCGCCGAACTCGACCGCGACCCCTCCGCCACCGGCCAGGAAGGCGCCGCCCGCTGCCGCGCCGCCCTGCCCGACCCACAGGCCAAGGCCCGCGCCTGGCAGGCCATGTTCGGCGGCGACGACCGCACCGACCTGTCCAACTACCTCTTCATCGCCACCGCCCAGGGCTTCTGGCAACCCGAACAGGCCGACCTCGTCCGCGACTACGTACCCCGCTACTACGAGGACGCCGTCGCCCTCTCCGCCCGCCGCGGCCCCGCCATCGCCGACGCCGCCGGCCGCTGGGCCTTCCCCCTCCACGCCGTGGACACCGAAACCCTCCGCCTGGGCAAGTCCTGCCTCAAGAACGCCAACCCCATCCCCGCCCTGCGCAGGAAACTCGTCGACCAACTCGACGACCTGGCTCGGGCGTTGCGCGTCAGGGAGGTACCAACCAGCCCGTCCGGCGTTTGAGGACAAGGCCCGTCCAGGGCCGGAGCGGGGGTCTGGGGGCGGCAGCCCCCAGCCACCGGCACCCACGACCTCCCCCCGCTGAAGCCCCGCAGGGCGTACCCCCTTTCGGGTTCCGATCGTTGACTCTCCGGGCACGCGCACGCATCCGCGTACAAGCTGGAACTCCCTCTGCCTGCGCGCCCGGGAGGAACCCATGACCACACCGGCCCTCGCCTCGGGACCCGAAGGCCGCGACGCCCTGCGACCGCTGCTCGCCACCGTGCTCGACGCGCTGGACGAAGGCGCACACGCGCGCGGCGGCCCGCTGCCCGCCGGGGGACCGGACGCCGTGACCGCGCGGGTGCACGACGCCGCCGGCGACGTACTGCCACAGGACGGCGAGCCCGACGCCCTGCACACCCTCGTGCGCGCCCTCGCCGAAGGCGCCGCCGACCCGGCCCACCCGCTGTGCGCCGCCCACCTGCACTGCCCGCCCCTGGCCGTCGCCACCGCCGCCGACCTCGCCGCGAGCGTCCTCAACCCCTCCCTCGACTCCTGGGACCAGGCCCCGGCCGCCTCCGCGCTCGAAGCCCTCGTCACCCGGACCCTCGCCAGAGAAGCCGGCGCCTCCGACGCCGTCGTCACCACCGGCGCCACCGAGGCCCACCAGATCGCCCTGCTGCTCGCCCGTGAACTCCACGGCCCCCACACGCGGCTCGTCTGCGGCACCAACGCCCACCACTCACTGCCCCGCGCCGCCTGGCTTCTCGGCCTGCCCGACCCGGTGACCCTCCCCGCCCCCGCCGGCACCCTCGACCCCGCCGCCCTCGACAAGGCCCTCACCGCCCACCCCGGCCCCCACCTGGTCGCCGCCACCGCGGGCACCACCGACGCGGGACTCATCGACCCCCTGCCCGAGATCGCCGCCCTGTGCCGAGCCCACCGCGCCCGGCTGCACATCGACGCCGCCTACGGCGGAGGCATGCTGTTCAGCGACCGGCACCGCGAGAAACTCGCCGGACTGGAACGCGCCCACACCATCGCCCTCGACCTGCACAAACTCGGCTGGCAACCGGTCGCCGCCGGACTCCTCGCGGTCCGTCACCCCCGCGACCTCGCGGCCCTCCACCAGCACACCGACTACCTCAACGCCGACGACGACATCGCGGCCGGACTGCCCGACCTCCTCGGCCGCTCCCTGCGCACCACCCGCCGCCCCGACATCCTCAAGATCGCCGTCACGCTGAAGACACTCGGCCGCAGCGGCCTCGGTGCCCTGATCGACCAAGTCTGCGGCCACGCCCGGGAGTTCGCGGCCCTCGTCCACGACCACCCCGGCTTCGAGCTCCACGACCGGCCCACCATCAGCACCGTCCTGTTCCGGCCCGCCCGCACGAGCGACGACACCGTCGCCGCCGTACGCCGCACCCTCCTCCACCAGGGACACGCCGTCCTCGGCCGCGCCCGCCTCGACGGCCGGCTCTGGCTCAAGGCCACCCTGCTCAACCCCCACACCCGCCCCGCCGACCTGGCCACCCTCCTCGCCCTCGTCGAAAGAGCCACCGAACAGGCCACCGAACAGGCCACCGAGCCGGTCGAACCGGGCGGCGAGGACACTCACACACTTGTGGAAGGACACACCCCCCGATGAGCACCACCCCCCACCCCCCACACCGCCGACCCGACGCCCCCCGCGACCTGGTCGGCATCGGCATCGGCCCCTTCAACCTCTCCCTCGCCGCCCTCGCCCACCCCCTCACCGCACTCGACACCGCCTTCTACGAGCAACGCCCCGCCTTCAACTGGCACTCCGGCCTGCTCATCGACGGCGCCCGCATCCAAGTCCCCTTCCTCGCCGACCTCGTCACCCTCGCCGACCCCGCCAGCCCCTGGTCCTTCCTCAACCACCTCAAGGCCCGCGACCGGCTCTTCCCCTTCTACTTCGCCGAGCGCTTCCACATCCAGCGCGCCGAATACGACACCTACTGCCGCTGGGTCGCGGACAACCTCCCCGCGCTCCACTTCGGCCACCAGGTCGACGCCGTCCGCTGGAACCCCGAACGCGACCTGTTCGAAGTCGACTTCACCCAACTCGACAACGACGGCGAAGCCGAAGCCCTCGGCCGCACCTACACGCGGAACATCGCCCTCGGCATCGGCACCGAACCCCACATCCCGGAACCCCTCAAACCACTCGTCGACGCCCCCGGCGTACCCGTGATCCACGCCGCCGACTACCTCACCCACCGCGACACCCTCCTCGCCGCCGACCACATCACCGTCATCGGATCCGGGCAGTCCGGCGCCGAGATCTTCCTCGACCTGCTCCGCGCCCGGCCCACCGGCCACGAAAAACTGCACTGGCTCGGCCGCACCGAGGCCTTCGCACCCATGGAGTACTCCAAGCTCGGCCTCGAACACTTCACCCCCGACTACACCCGCTACTTCCACGCCCTCCCCGAAGGCGTCCGCGACCGGCTCGTCACCGGCCAGTGGCAACTCCACAAAGGCATCGACACCGACACCATCGCCGCCATCCACCAGGAGCTCTACGACCGCACCCTGCACGGCGGCTGGCCCGACGTCGTCCTGACCCCGGCGGTCCGCGTCCGGACCGCCGGACGTATCGCCACCACCAAGGTCGAACTCCACCTCGAACACATCCAGCAGGACACCCGCGCCCGACTCACCACCGACGCCGTCGTCCTGGCCACCGGCTACCGCGAACGCCCCCTCGACCGGCTCCTGGCCGGCCTCGACCCCTACCTGCGCCGCGACAACCGTCAACGCCCGCGCATCGACGAGCAGTTCCGCCTCGCCCTCGACCCCGCCATCAGCGGCACCGGCTGCCACCTCTACGTCCAGAACGCCGAACGCCACACCCACGGCGTCGGCGCCCCCGACCTCGGCCTCGCCGCCTGGCGCAGCGCCACCATTCTCAACTCCCTGACCGGCGAGGAAACCTACCCACTGCCCGCCCGAACCGCCTTCACCACCTTCGGACTCGACCAGACACCAAGCCCACGCATCCCCCAGGCCCGCCAGGCCCAGGTCCTCATCCCACTCGCCGAGAGCAACTGAGCCACAGACCGAGACACAGCCGGTACACGGCCGGCCGGATCAAGCGGTGACACAGTGGAACCCATGACCACCCCCGCAGCAGACGGCCCCCGCCCCGCCCTCCCGTACGGCACCCCCGACGCCCCCCGCATCGCCGTACGCGGCGAAGCCCGCCTCGAAGTCGACCCCGAGATCGCCCGCATCGGCATCACCGTCGCCTCCCGCGGCAAGGACCGCCGCGCCGCCCTCGACGACCTCACCCGCCGCAACGCCGCCGCACTGGAACTCATCAAGTCCTACGGAGACGCCGTGGAACACCTCGAAACCGGAGCCTTCTCCATCAGCCCCGAACTCAAGGACAAAGGCCGCGGCGAACGCATCCACGCCTACCACGGCCGCGTCCACCTCACCGCCGAACTGACCGACTTCACCGCCCTCGGCGAACTCACCACACGCCTCGCCGACCTGGACCTGACCCGAGTCGACGGCCCCTGGTGGGCCCTGCGCCCCGACTCACCCGCCCACCGACAGGCCCGGCAACAAGCCGTGAAGGAAGCCGTCCAGCGCGCCGCCGAGTACGCCGACGCACTCGGCACCACCCTCTCCGCCCTGGTCGAACTGGCCGACATCGGCGCCGAGGACGCCCAGCCCCACGCCCCGGCCCCCGGCCGGATGCGCTCCATGGCCTACGGAGCCGCCCCCGACGACACCGCGGCCCCCCTCGACCTCGAACCCCAGCGCCAGAAGATCCACGCCGCTGTCAACGCCCGATTCACCATGATCCCGCCACGACTCTGACCCCAAAGCCGGCCCCGCAAATGCTCATCGGAGCGCCCCCGCGCACAATTCAATACTTGTCAACAGCACGTCATGCAAAGGTTGTTGAGCAGTCACCCTCACCCAATTCTCTACCCGCCGGTAAGGCCTAGGCTCGAACCATGCGCCGAGCAAAAATCGTCTGTACCCTGGGCCCCGCCACCGACTCGTACGACCAGATCAAAGCCCTGGTCGACGCCGGAATGGACGTAGCCCGCTTCAACCTCAGCCACGGCAGCCACGCCGAGCACGAGGAGCGCTACCAGCGAGTGCGCAAGGCCGCCGACGAGACCGGCCGCAGCGTCGGACTCCTCGCCGACCTTCAGGGTCCGAAGATCAGGCTCGGCAGCTTCGCCGAAGGCCCCGTACTCCTTGAACGCGGCGACACCTTCACCATCACCGTCGAAGAAGGCGCCCAAGGAAACGGACACACCTGCGGCACCACCTACACCGGCCTCGCCGCCGACGTCGCACCCGGCGAACGCATCCTCGTCGACGACGGCAAAGTCTGCCTCGAAGTCACCTCCGTCGACGGACCCCGCGTCCACACCACCGTCGTCGAAGGCGGCATGGTCTCCGACCACAAAGGCCTCAACCTCCCCGGAGTCGCCGTCTCCGTCCCCGCCCTCTCCGACAAGGACGAAACAGACCTGCGCTGGGCGCTGCGCACCGGCTTCGACGTCATCGCCCTCTCCTTCGTCCGCACCGGCCGCGACATCGAGGACGTCCACCGCATCATGGACGAGGAGGGCCGCCGCCTCCCCGTCATCGCCAAGGTCGAAAAACCCCAGGCAGTCGAAGCGATCGACGACATCGTCGCCGCCTTCGACGGCATCATGGTCGCCCGCGGGGATCTCGGCGTCGAAATGCCCCTGGAGGACGTCCCGATCGTCCAGAAGCGCGCCGTCAAACTGGCCAAGCGCAACGCCAAGCCGGTGATCGTCGCCACCCAGATGCTCGACTCGATGATCGACAACTCCCGGCCCACCCGCGCCGAGGCCTCCGACGTCGCCAACGCCGTCATCGACGGCACGGACGCCGTGATGCTCTCCGGCGAGACCAGCGTCGGCAAATACCCCGTCGAGACCGTCCGCACCATGGCGAAGATCGTCGAGGCCGCCGAGGAGGACCTGCTCGCGAAGGGCCTCCCACCGCTGACCGAGCGCAACAAACCCCGCACACAGGGGGGCGCCGTGGCCCGAGCGGCCGCCGAGATGGGCGACTTCCTCGGCGCCAAGTTCCTCGTCGCCTTCACCCAGTCCGGCGACACCGCCCGCCGCCTCTCCCGCTACCGCTCCCCGATCCCCCTCCTCGCCTTCACCCCCGAACCCTCCACCCGCTCCTACCTCAGCCTGACCTGGGGCGCGGAGACGTTCCTGGGCCCGCACGTGGAATCCACGGACGCGATGGTCGACCAGGTGGACGAACTGCTCCTCAAGTACGGCCGCTGCGAGAAGGGCGACATCGTCGTCATCACGGCAGGCTCCCCTCCGGGGGTCTCCGGCTCCACGAACCTGGTCCGGGTCCACCATGTCGGGGAGGACGACAGCCCGAAGTAGGCGGCGGGGCTCAGTACTTGGGCCCTACATGGGTGTCCAGCAGGGCGACGCAGCCCTTCTTGGCGACGGAGATGTTGTACGGGACTCCGTTGCGGGTGCAGCGGGTCCAGTCGATACCGAGCTTGTCCAGCGTGTCGGTGTACAGCTTCCGGATGTCGTCGGAGACGTTGGTGAAGAAGTACCGGGGATATTCGTAGCGCTTGCGTTCACCGGCTACGAGCCGAGTGGTCCAGTTGGTGATGCGGCAGCCGTCGGAGTGAATGAGGCCACGGATGAACTCCCAGGGGTGCGCGTCGACGATTTCCTGCTGCCAGGGTTCCAGTGCAATACGACGGTCGTGCTTCCTGCCGGGGCCGTGCTGAGGGAAGAGCGCGGGCCAGTGCCGGCTGTAGCTCGTGACCGACGTGCAACCCTGCTTCTGCACGAGGTAGACGCCGACGGCGGGTCGCACCTTCTTGATGGCGTCGCGACACAGCTCGATGAGCCCTGGCCATGCGTCAGCGCAGGCGATGCGCAAGTAGTAACCGCTGCGCGGATGAGCGCTGACGCAGCCGTCGCCGAGATAGAGGCCCAGTAGGTAGGCGTACGCCAGTGCGTCGGCAGGTGGTCCGGGATCTTCAGGCGCCATACGCGGCAGCGGTTCCAGGCGGCTCTGCCAGGAGCGGATCGCGGCTCTGGAGATGCCCGTTTCCCGGCTCACCGAATTCAGGCTGCGGCCTTGCGAGACCAGAGCGAGTGCTCGCCTGCGCGTGCTGACGTCGTACATGCGTCCACTCTGTGAGAGTGATCGCGACGACACGCGGCGAAAAGCGGATGTTCACGAGAAGGTGAACATCCGCTTCTGAATTGCGACCATGGAATCTAAGGAAAGTGCCCCGGGTCGGACTCGAACCGACACTGTATGGGTTTTGAATCCATTGCCTGCTGCCAATTGGGCTACCGGGGCTCGAAGAATCAAAGGTTTGCGCTGACCCTCCGGGCACCTACCTTACCGCAGCTGGGTAGGCTCTTGTCAGCTGCACCCGTGCCCTGCAACAAGGAGCTTCAGTGACCGCCCCCGAGTCGCCCCAGCCCGTGGACGCGCCCGACGACGATCAGTCGCACGTGCCTCCGCTGACGACCCGTGTCGTCATCGCCGAGGACGAGGCCCTTATCCGGCTCGATCTCAAGGAGATGCTGGAGGAGGAGGGCTACAGCGTCGTCGGTGAGGCCGGTGACGGTGAGCGGGCCGTCGAGCTCGCTCGCGAGCACCGGCCGGATCTCGTAATCCTCGATGTGAAGATGCCGAAGCTGGACGGCATCTCGGCGGCCGAGAAGATCGCCGAGGAGCGGATCGCCCCGGTGCTGATGCTGACCGCCTTCTCGCAGCGCGACCTGGTCGAGCGTGCCCGGGACGCGGGTGCGATGGCGTACCTGGTGAAGCCGTTCAGCAAGAGTGATGTCGTTCCGGCGATCGAGATGGCCGTCTCGCGGTTCACGGAGCTGAAGGAGCTGGAGAAGGAGGTCGCCGACCTCACGCTGCGTCTGGAGACGCGGAAGCTGGTCGACCGGGCGAAGTCCATTCTGCAGACGGAGTACGGCCTGTCCGAGCCGGCCGCTTTCCGGTGGATCCAGAAGACCTCCATGGACCGCCGCATGTCGATGCAGCAGGTCGCCGAGGCGGTCATCCAGGACGCCGATGAGAAGAAGGCGTCCAAGGACTGAGTCGGCGTGAGTCGTACGAAGAGGCCCGCGTCCCCGGTCGTCCGGGGCGCGGGCCTCTTCGTGTGGCGCTCGCGGCAGGCGCTCAGTCCTCGCCGAGGTAGGCCTTGCGGACCGACTCGTCGTGGAGGAGGTCCTGGCCCGTTCCGGACAGGACGATGTTGCCGACCTCCATGACGTGGCCCTGGTCGGCGAGCGACAGTGCCGCCTGGGCGTTCTGCTCGACGAGCAGGATCGTGGTGCCCTGGGACTTGAGCTCGACGATGGTCGACATGATCTTCTGCATCATGATCGGGGAGAGGCCCATGGAGGGTTCGTCGAGCATGAGCAGTTTCGGCTGGGACATGAGTGCGCGGCCCATGGCCAGCATCTGCTGCTCGCCGCCGGAGAGCGTTCCCGCGGCCTGCTTGCGGCGTTCCCCGAGGATGGGGAAGAGGTCGTAGGCGCGCTGGATGTCCTTTTCGATGCCTTCTTTGTCCTTGCGCAGGAAGGCTCCGAGCTGGAGGTTCTCGGTGATCGTCAGGCGGGGGAAGATGTGCCGGCCCTCGGGGGAGTGGGCGAGGCCGAGGGCGACGATCTTGTGTGCGGGGACGTTCCTGAGTGGCTTGCCCTCGAAGAGGATGCGGCCGTTGCTGGGCTTGTGGAGCCCGGAGAGGGTGCGCAGGGTGGTGGTCTTGCCTGCGCCGTTGGTGCCGATGAGGGTGACGATCTGGCCGGCCTCGACGGTGAAGGAGATGCCCTTGACGGCTTCGATCTTGCCGTAGGCGACCTTGAGGTCCTCGACCTCGAGCAGTGCGGTCACTGGGCGCTCCCTTCCTTGCTGGTGGTGCTCTGCGCTCCGGTGCCGGTCTCGGCTGCCTCGACCTCGGCGACTTCCTCGTCGCCGGGTGCGCCTTCGAAGGGGGTGCCGAGGTAGGCGGCGACGACGCGTTCGTCGCCCTGGACGACGTCGGAGGTGCCTTCGACGAGTTTTTCGCCCTGGACGAGGCAGGCGACGCGGTCGCACAGGTTGAAGATGAAGCGCATGTCGTGCTCGATGACGAGGACGGCGATGCCCTGGTCGCGGATGGCGAAGACGAGTTCTTCGGTGGCCCGCGTCTCCTGGGGGTTCATGCCGGCGGTGGGCTCGTCGAGGAGGAGGAGTCCGGGGTCGCTGGCGAGGGCTCGGGCGATTTCGAGCTTGCGCTGCTCGCCGTAGGGGAGGTTGCGGGCGAGGTGGTCGGCCTTGTGGGCGAGGCCGATGAACTCGAGGAGTTCCATGGCGCGTTCGCGGGAGGCGGTTTCGGCCTTGCGGAAGCCGGGGCCGCGCAGGAGGGCGGACCAGAGGCCTTCCTTGGTGCGGGTGTGGCGGCCGACGAGGACGTTTTCCAGGACGGTCATGTTGGCGAAGAGCCGGATGTTCTGGAAGGTGCGGGCGATGCCGGCGTTGGTGACGAGGTGCGGTTTGGGCGGCAGGACGGTGCCCTTGTAGGAGACCTTGCCTTCGGTGGGGATGTAGAGGCCGGTGAGGCAGTTGAAGAAGGTGGTCTTGCCCGCGCCGTTGGGTCCGATGAGGCCGACGATCTCGCCGCTGTTGACGGTGAGGTCGACGCTGCGTACGGCGGTGAGGCCGCCGAAGCGCATGGTGACGCCGCTGGCTTCGAGGACGGGGCTGGTGGCCGTGGTGGTGGTCATGGTGGTCACGCCCCTGCCTTGGTGGCGCCGACGGTGGTGTCGGGAAGGCTCTGATCGGGGATGTCGGGTTCTTCGGCTTCGTGGAATTCGAGCTGGCGGCGCCGGTTGGCGATGATGCCTTCGGGGCGGAAGCGCATGAGGATGACGAGCGCGAGGCCGAAGGCGAAGAGCTGGTACTCCTTGAGGAAGCTGAGCTTCTCGGGCAGGAGGTAGAGGAGTGTGGCGCCGAGGATGGGGCCGCCCACGGTGCCCATGCCGCCGAGGACGACCGCGGCGAGGAGGAAGGCGGAGTTCGGGGGCACGGAGCCGGCGAACTGGTAGGGGGCGGGGTTGACGCTGTAGCCGACGTGGGCGCTGACGGTGCCGGCGAGGCCGGCGAGGGAGGCGCCGAGGGCGAAGGCGATGAGCTTGACGCGGAAGCCGTTGATGCCCATGGCGGTCGCGGCGGTCTCGTCCTCGCGGATGGCGATCCAGGAGCGGCCGATGCGGGAGTCGGCGGCCCGGGTGAAGACGAGGACGACGATGGCGGTGATGATCAGCATCAGCAGCAGGTAGTTGGCGAATCGGCCGATGGTGACGGAGCCGATGTCGTGGGTGCTGCCGAAGTTGAAGCCGAAGATCTCCAGGTCGGGGATCATCGAGATGCCGTTGGGCCCGTTGGTGAGGTTGGGTCCGGAGGAGCCGTCGAGGTTGTTGACGGAGATGCGGAAGATCTCTCCGAAGCCGAGGGTGACGATGGCGAGGTAGTCGCCGCGCAGTCGCAGGGTCGGGGCGCCGATGAGGACGCCGAAGACGAGCGACGCGGCCATGCCGGTGAGCATGGCGGCCCAGAAGGGGAACTGGACGCCGGAGAAGCGGGAGAACTCGGAGCCGGAGACGAGGGCGGCGGCGTAGGCGCCGACGCCGAGGAAGGCGACGTATCCGAGGTCGAGGAGTCCGGTGAGGCCGACGACGATGTTGAGGCCGAGGGCGACGGTGGCGACGACGAGGATGTTCACGCCGAGGTTGGCGTTGTGCTCGTTGTTCTCGACGAAGGGGAAGAGCGCGGCGGCGAGGAAGGCCATGGAGGTGGCGAATCCCTTGTGCCGGGCGTTGAGGGCGGAGAACCGGTCGGTGAGGCCGGCGGTGATGAGTGCCCAGGTGCCGAAGACGACGAGCAGGAGGTAGCCGAGGAACGTTTCGCTGGCGTCGGGGTCGACGCCGACGCCGTAGGCGAAGACGATCAGGCCGAGGGCGGTGGCCGCGGTGACGACGAGGCGTTCGGCCCAGGCGGGGATGCGGCCGGCCGGGGGGATGTTGTCCGGCTTGCTGATCCAGGCCTTGAAGGTGTCGCCGGGGCTGGGCAGCGCGAGGGCGCCGAGGAGGGCGACGAGGGAGGAGACGATGGCGACGTAGGCGCCGGGGTCGAGGTTGGCGAGGCCTCCGAGGTCGACCGCGATGGCGATGGCGCTGAACCAGGTGACGGCGAAGGCGGAGGCGGCGGCGAGGAACACGGGGGCGGTGGCGCCGGCCGGGTTGAGCCAGGTCAGGCCGCGGATGTTCCAGCGGGTGAGGGCGTAGAGCAGGGTGAGTACGCCGGCGACGAGGGCGAGGATCTGGAGTCCGGCGGGGGAGCCGTAGTAGGTGAGGTCTCCGGGGAAGTCGGAGGTCCAGGTCCAGGACATGTAGGCGCTGGCGATGGTGCCGATGGCGCCGAGGGCGACGAGGACGCGCGCGGCGGACTGGGGCAGCGGGATGAGGCCGCGCGGGGTGTCCGGCGTGGTGGGCGTGGTCTGGGTGGTGGTCGTCATGGTCATCACGCCCTGTCCGCGACGCGTTCGCCGACGAGGCCCTGTGGCCTGAAGAGCAGTACGAGGATGAGCAGGACGAAGGCCCAGACGGAGGACCAGCCGCCGCCGCCGAGCTGCTGCATGCCGGGGATCTCGTCGATGTAGGAGGTGGCCAGGGTTTCGGCGAGGCCGAGGACGAGGCCGCCGATCATGGCGCCGTAGATGTTGCCGATGCCGCCGAGGACGGCGGCGGTGAAGGCCTTGAGGCCCATCTGGAAGCCCATGTCGTACTTGATCTGTCCGAGGCGCAGGCCGTAGGCGACGGCGGCGACGGCGGCGAAGAAGCCGCCGATGGCGAAGGCGACCACGATGATGCGGTTGGTGTCGATGCCCATGAGCTGGGCGGTGTCCGGGTCCTGGGCGGTGGCCTGCATGGCGCGGCCGGTGCGGGAGAGGCGGACGAAGAAGGCGAGGGCCGCCATGCACACGGGGGCGGCGATGATGACGAAGAGGGAGCCGCTGCTGATGCTGATGGAGCCGAGGTGCCAGGGGCCGGCGTCGATCTGCGGGAATTTGCGGTCGGTCTTGGCGTCCGGGTACCAGTTGAAGACGGCCTGCTGGAGTGCGAGGGAGAGGCCGATCGCGGTGATGAGGGGTGCCAGGCGTGGGGCGCCGCGTAGGGGCCGGTAGGCGAAGCGTTCCGCCCCGACGGCGATGAGGACGGAGACGAGTCCGCCGCCTATGAGCATCGCCGGGAGGGCTATCCACATGGATGTGCCGTCGGGCAGGACGTAGAGATAGACCGTGAGCGCGCCGAAGCCGCCGGTCATGAAGATCTCGCCATGGGCGAAGTTGATGAGCTGGACGATGCCGTACACCATCGTGTAGCCGATGGCGATCAGCCCGTACATCGAGCCGAGGAACAGCCCGTTGGCCAGCTGCTGCGGCAGGGTGTTCACCGCATGGCCTCCATGTGGTGGGGAGTGAGCAAGGGGCGTGGAACGGGCCGCGCGGTGACGTGTGGTCGGCCGCGCGGCCCTGGGGTGGTGCTAGCGGCAGTTCGGGACTGGCTCGATCAGCCGTTGAACGTGCCGCTCTTGACGGCCTTCCACTTGCCGTTGGTGACCTGGTAGACGGTCAGCTGCTTGTTGGTGGTGTCGCCGTACTGGTCGAAGGCGACGGGGCCTGCGACGCCGTTGAACTTGGTCTTGCCGACCTCGTCGACGATCTTGGCGCGGGCGTCGGAGGGGACCTTGCCGTCCTTCACGACGTTGCCGATGGCCTTGATGATGGCGGTGGCGGCGTCGTAGGAGTAGCCGCCGTAGGTGCCGTAGTCGCCCTTCAGGCCGGCCGCCTTGTACTTCTTGATGAAGTCCTGGGCGGAGGCGAGGGTGTCGACGGGCTGGCCGACGGAGGTGGCCAGGTCGCCCTCGGAGGTCTTGCCCGCGGTCTGGATGTAGGTGTCGCTGAACATGCCGTCGCCGCCGAAGAGCGGGATCTTGGCGCCGCCGTCCTTGAGCTGCTTGGTGAGCTTCTCGGACTCGTCGTACTGGCCGCCGTAGTAGACCAGGTCGGCCTTGGAGTTCTTGATCTTGGTGACGAGGGCGGAGAAGTCGGTGTCGCCGGTGTTGACGTGGTCGGTGCCCACGACCTTGCCGCCCGCCTTGGTGAAGCCGGCGGTGAACAGCTTGGCCAGGCCCGCGCCGTAGGTCTGCTTGTCGTCGACGACGAAGACGTTCTTCTTCTTCAGCGTGTTGTAGGCGTAGTCGGCCGCGAAGCCGCCCTGGAGGGCGTCGGTGGTGGCGGTACGGAAGTAGGTCTTGAAGGGGCGGACCTTCTTCGTCTGCCAGTTCTTGCCCTGAGTGAGCTCGGGGGCGGTGTTGGACGGCGAGATCTCGACCAGGTTGGCGGTGGCGAAGACCTGCTGCATCTGGGTGGCGACGCCCGAGTTCAGCGGGCCCACGACGCCGAGCACCTTGTCGTTGTTGACGAGCTGGGTGGCGTTCTGCTGACCGCTGGCGGGGATGGCCTTGTCGTCGAGCGCCTGGACCTTGAAGGTCACGCCGGGCACGAGGTTTTTCTTGTTGGCGTCGTCGACGGCCACCTGGACGCCACCCTGGATACCGAGTCCGGTGGCGGAGTTCTGACCGGTCAGTGGTGCGTCGACACCAATGATGACCTCGGTCTTCTTGCTGCCGCTGTCCCCACCCTTGTTGTTGTCACGCGATCCGCAGGCGGTCAGCGTGAGAGCGCCCGTGGTGAGTACGGAGGTGAGTATGACCAAAGAACGGTGTCGCACGATGAATCCTCTCCCTGGCGCCGGCCGCCCTGCTGGGCTGCCGTGTGTCTCGCCGGGCCGTACTGGGTGGTGCTGACCGTGCTGCAGACGCGCCCGGCGGCGCGGTGACTGGGCGTGACTCTAAGCCTGTCTGTCAGCCAGCGGCATCGCTGTGGGCTGGCTTGTGACTTTCTTGTTATGACGTGCCGGTAGATGAGCTTGTGTGAAGGTCGCTCTCGGCTGGATTGGCGAGAACACGTCGGGTCCACATCGTGAGAACCCGCACTTCCCGTCGGACGCGGGGCGAGGGGAGTGCCCGAGTGGCGTCACAGGCCGTGTGAAGGAGGCCGGAGAGGTCGCGGGAGTAGCGGTTGCCGAAGATGAAACTGTAATGCTGTATTGCGTGTTTGTTACGCAGCGTTACGTCCAGGAAGGGCAGGTTGACGTTGACCGGGAGCGCGCCGCAGTCGGTCACGGTGATCCGCACGGTGATCCGGTGGGCGCTTCCGGCGCGCACGGTGAACGACGTCGGAGGCGTGGTGCGGGTGCGCAGGCCGCCGGGGGCGGCGTTGATGTGGGAGACGGTGACGGGGGGTCCGTCGTGCACGGACACCTCGAAGTGGAAGTCCCTGGTGGGTCCTGCGCCGGGATTGTCTGCAACGCCGGTGTAGCGGAAGGCGGTTGTGACGGCGGGCCAGGGCTGCGCCGGCTCCTGCGGCTTGTGGCCGGAGGGTGTGGGGGGCAGGAGCCACAGGGCCGCGGCGGCGAGTGCGGTCACGGCTGCCGTGAGTGCCGTGGCGCGGACGCGGGGTGGCAGTCGGCGCCAACGGTCGCTCGGGCGGGGGGAGTCGGAGCCGATGACGTCGGGTGGCGGCGCGTCCCGGTGGGGACCGGGGGCGTGACCGGGGCGCGCCTCGACGGGTTCGACCGGTTCGGCGGGGCCGACGGGTTCGACGGGGCCGACGCCGCTCATGACCGCAGCCTCATGAGGAAACGGTAGGTGAGGGCGCCGGGGGCCGGAAGGCGCCGGTGCCCTCAGGTGTGGACGCCGCCGCTCGGGACGGCGTCCCGCAGCAGGCAGGTCAGCCGCGCGGTGCACACGCGCCGGTCCTGCTCGTCGCTGATCACTATCTCGTACGTCGCTGTCGACCGGCCCCGGTGCACGGGGGTGGCGACTCCGGTGACCAGGCCGGAGCGCACGCCCCGGTGGTGGGTGCAGTTGAGGTCGACGCCGACGGCGATCTTGGAGCTGCCGCCGTGCAGCATCGAGCCGACGGAGCCGAGGGTCTCGGCCAGTACGGCGGAGGCGCCGCCGTGCAGCAGGCCGTAGGGCTGGGTGTTGCCCTCGACCGGCATGGTGCCCACGACGCGGTCCGCGGAGGCCTCGAGGATCTCCACGCCCATACGGGTGCCGAGGTGCCCGGCGGAGAACAGGGCCGGGAGGTCGATGCCGAGTGCGGCGTACTCGTCGACGACCTCCTGCGGGAACGTCACCTGCTGCTGCTCGCCCATGGGCCCTGCTCCGTTCGTCCTGATCACGCGTCCACCTGGCTGAGCAAACGCTCAGTCGGTGGCCGATTGTTCCAGACGTACGACCACGGACTTGCTGGCCGGGGTGTTGCTGGTGTCCGCGGTGGCGTCCAGCGGCACCAGGACGTTGGTCTCCGGGTAGTAGGCGGCGGCGCAGCCGCGGGCCGTCGGGTAGTGCACGACCCGGAAGCCGTTCGCCCGGCGCTCCACGCCGTCCTTCCACTCGCTCACCAGGTCCACGTACGACCCCTCGGCGGCCCCGAGCGCGCGGGCGTCGTCGGGGTTGACCAGGACGACCCGGCGGCCGTTCCTGATGCCGCGGTAGCGGTCGTCGAGGCCGTAGATCGTGGTGTTGTACTGGTCGTGCGAGCGCAGTGTCTGCAACAGCAGGCGGCCCTCGGGCAGTTCGGGGTACTCCACGGGCGCCGCCGTGAAGTTGGCCTTGCCGGTCTTCGTGGGGAAGCGGCGCTCGTCGCGCGGGGCGTGGGGGAGGGCGAAGCCTCCAGGGCGACCAGCAGAACCAGTCACGCGCGCGTTGAAGTCCTCGAAGCCGGGGACCACGCGCGCGATGCGGTCGCGGATGGTGGCGTAGTCCTTCTCGAACTCCTCCCACGGCACCGTGCTCTCCTCGCCCAGCACGCGGCGTGCCAGGCGGCAGACGATGGCCGGCTCGGACAGCAGGTGCCTGCTCGCCGGGTCCAGGCGGCCGCGGGAGGCGTGCACCATGCCCATGGAGTCCTCGACCGTCACGAACTGCTCGCCGCTGCCCTGCAGATCGCGCTCGGTGCGGCCCAGCGTCGGCAGGATCAGGGCACGCGCGCCCGTGACCGCGTGCGAGCGGTTGAGCTTCGTCGACACGTGCACCGTCAGCCGGGCGCGCCGCATGGCCGCCTCGGTGACGTCCGTGTCGGGCGAGGCGGACACGAAGTTGCCGCCCATGGCGAAGAACAGCTTCGCCTCGCCGTCGCGCAGGGCGCGGATCGCCCGGACCACGTCGAAGCCGTGCTCGCGCGGCGGAGCGAAGCCGAACTCCCGCTCCAGGGCGTCCAGGAAGACGGGCGCCGGACGCTCGAAGATGCCCATCGTGCGGTCGCCCTGCACGTTCGAGTGACCGCGCACCGGGCACACGCCCGCGCCCGGACGGCCGATGTTGCCGCGCAGCAGAAGGAAGTTGACGATCTCGCGGATGGTCGGCACGGAGTGCTTGTGCTGGGTCAGGCCCATCGCCCAGCAGACGATGGTGCGCTTGGAGGCGAGGACCATGCCGAGGGCATGCTCGATCTCCGCACGCGTGAGACCGGTCGCCGCCAGCGTCTCGTCCCAGTCGGCGGCCTTCGCGGCGGCCGCGAACTCCTCGTAGCCATGGGTGTGTTCGCGGACGAACGCCTCGTCGACCGCCCCGTCCGCCTCCAGGATCAGCTTGTTGAGGAGGCGGAAGAGGGCCTGGTCGCCGCCGATGCGGATCTGCAGGAACAGGTCGGTGAGCGCGGCGCCCTTGAGCATGCCCTGCGCGGTCTGCGGGTTCTTGAAGCGCTCCAGGCCCGCCTCGGGCAGCGGGTTGACGCTGACGATCCTCGCGCCGCCCGCCTTGGCCTTCTCCAGGGCGGAAAGCATCCGCGGGTGGTTCGTGCCCGGGTTCTGGCCGGCGACGATGATCAGGTCGGCCTTGTAGAGGTCCTCCAGCAGGACGCTGCCCTTGCCGATGCCGATCGTCTCCGAGAGCGCCGAACCGGACGACTCGTGGCACATGTTGGAGCAGTCGGGCAGGTTGTTCGTGCCCAACTGGCGGGCGAACAACTGGTAGAGGAACGCCGCCTCGTTGCTGGTGCGTCCCGAGGTGTAGAAGACCGCCTCGTTCGGGGAGTCAAGCGCGGCGATCTCCTCGGCGACGATGTCGAAGGCGCGCTCCCAGGTCACCGGCTCGTAGTGGTCTGCCCCTTCGGGGAGGTACATGGGGTGCGTCAGCCGGCCCTGCTGCCCCAGCCAGTAACCGCTGCGGGTGGCGAGATCGGCGACGGAGTGCGCGGCGAAGAACTCCGGGGTGACCCGGCGCAGGGTGGCCTCCTCGGCCACGGCCTTCGCGCCGTTCTCGCAGAACTCCGCCGTGTGCCGGTGCTCCGGCTCCGGCCAGGCACAGCCCGGGCAGTCGAAGCCGTCCTTCTGGTTGACGCGCAGCAGGGTCAGCGCGGTGCGCCGCACGCCCATCTGCTGCTGGGCGACGCGCAGGGTGTGACCGATGGCGGGCAGCCCCGCCGCGGCATGTTTCGGTCCGGCGACCTGCGGTGCGTCCTGTACCGGATCGCTCTGGGGTGGCTTCGTCGCCATCGCGCACTCTCCTTCACCTGCACATGCGAGGTACCAGGTCGATCCTCGCACGCGGCGGCGACAGCGAGGGCGGGCGGGCGCGGGGATGAGGGGGTGGGGGCGGGGGAGTAAGCGCGGGGGTTGCGCGGGGATGAGGGTGCGGGGGCGAGGGCGACGGGCGTGTGATCGCGAGGGCGTCGGGCCTGCGGTGGCGAGGGCGTGGGGCGTGCGCAGATGAGTGTGTCGGGCGTGTGATCGCGAGGGCGCCGGGGCGCGATGGCGTGGGCGTCGGGTGGGCGTGGATGGGGGCGTCGGGTGTGCGGAGGGCCGAGTGTCAGTGGTACGTGGCAGGATCGGGGGCGTGGCAGAGAAAGCATCGAAGAAGACCGAGACGACCGCCGACGGCGCGCGACCCCGCCTGATGCTCATGGACGGGCACTCGCTGGCCTATCGCGCGTTCTTCGCGCTGCCCGCGGAGAACTTCACCACCGCGACAGGACAGCCGACGAACGCGATCTACGGCTTCGCGTCGATGCTCGCCAACACCCTGCGCGACGAGGAGCCCACGCACTTCGCGGTGGCCTTCGACGTCTCCCGCAAGACCTGGCGCTCCGAGGAGTTCACGGAGTACAAGGCGAACCGCTCCAAGACCCCGGACGAGTTCAAGGGCCAGGTCGAGCTGATCGGCGAGCTCCTCGACGCCATGCACGCGTCGCGGTTCGCGGTCCCCGGCTTCGAGGCCGACGACATCATCGCCACCCTCGCCACCCAGGCCGAGGCGGCCGGCTTCGAGGTCCTCATCGTCACCGGTGACCGCGACTCCTTCCAGCTGGTCAGCGAGCACACGACGGTGCTGTACCCGACGAAGGGCGTCTCCGAGCTCACCCGCTTCACCCCGGAGAAGGTCTTCGAGAAGTACGGCCTGACGCCCGCGCAGTACCCCGACTTCGCCGCCCTGCGCGGCGACCCGTCCGACAACCTTCCCGGCATCCCCGGGGTGGGCGAGAAGACCGCCGCGAAGTGGATCAACCAGTTCGGTTCGTTCGCGGAGCTGGTCGAGCGCGTAGAGGAGGTCAAGGGCAAGGCCGGGCAGAATCTGCGCGACCACCTGGAGAGCGTCAAGCTCAACCGCCGCCTCACCGAGCTGGAGCGCAACGTCGAGCTGCCCAAGTCCGTCGCCGACCTCGCGCGCGAGCCGTACGACCGCAAGGCCGTCTCGCTGGTCCTGGACACCCTGGAGATCAGGAACCCCTCCCTGCGCGAGCGGCTCTTCGGTGTGGACCCCGGCGCCGAGGAGGCCGAGGTCACGCCGATCGCGACCGACGGCGTGGAGCTGGACGGCGCGGTGCTCGGCACGGGCGAGCTGGCCCCGTGGCTCGCGGAGCACGGCGGCGAACCGCTGGGCGTCGCCACCGTCGACACCTGGGCGCTCGGCACCGGCTCGGTCGCCGAGGTCGCCCTCGCCGCCGCCGACGGAGCGGCCGGCTGGTTCGACCCCTCGCAGCTGAACGAGGCCGACGAGAAGGCGTTCGCCGCCTGGCTCGCCGACGCCGGCCGGCCGAAGGTCTTCCACAACGCCAAGAGCGCGATGCGGGTCTTCGCCGAGCACGGCTGGAGCATCGCCGGGGTCCGCATGGACACCGCGCTCGCCGCCTACCTCGTCAAGCCGGGCCGCCGCTCCTTCGACCTGGACGCGCTGTCCCTGGAATACCTGCACCGCGAGCTGACCCCCGCCGCCACGGCCGACGGCCAGCTCGCCTTCGGCACGGACGACGGCGCCGAGGCCGAGGCCCTGATGGTCCAGGCCCGCACGGTGCTCGACCTGGGCGAGGCCTTCGAGGGCCGCCTCGCGGAGGTCGGCGCCGCGGACCTCCTGCGGGACATGGAGCTGCCGACGTCCGCCCTGCTGGCCCGCATGGAGCGGCACGGCATCGCGGCCGACCGGGCCCACCTGGAGGCCATGGAGCAGATGTTCGCGGGCGCCGTCCAGCAGGCGGTGAAGGAGGCGCACGCGGCGGCGGGGCACGAGTTCAACCTGGGCTCGCCCAAGCAGCTGCAGGAGGTCCTGTTCGGCGAGCTGGCGCTGCCCAAAACCAAGAAGACCAAGACCGGTTACACCACGGACGCCGACGCCCTGGCCTGGCTCGCCGCCCAGACGGACAACGAACTGCCGGTGATCATGCTCCGCCACCGCGAGCAGGCGAAGCTGCGGGTCACGGTCGAGGGCCTGATCAAGACGATCGCGGCGGACGGCCGTATCCACACGACGTTCAACCAGACGGTGGCCGCGACGGGCCGGCTGTCCTCCACGGACCCGAACCTGCAGAACATCCCCGTCCGCACCGACGAGGGCCGGGCCATCCGCCGCGGATTCGTCGTCGGGGAGGGCTTCGAGTCCCTGATGACGGCCGACTACAGCCAGATCGAACTGCGCGTGATGGCGCACCTCTCCGAGGACGAGGGCCTGATCGAGGCGTTCGTCTCCGGGGAGGACCTGCACACCACGGCGGCATCGCAGGTGTTCGCGGTGGAACCCGCCGCGGTGGACGCGGAGATGCGCCGCAAGATCAAGGCCATGTCGTACGGCCTGGCCTACGGGCTGTCGGCGTTCGGCCTGTCCCAGCAGCTGAACATCGAGGCGGCGGAGGCGCGCGGCCTGATGGACGCCTACTTCGAGCGCTTCGGCGGCGTCCGGGACTATCTGCGCCGGGCCGTCGACGAGGCCCGGGCCACGGGATACACGGCGACCCTGTTCGGCCGCCGCCGCTATCTCCCCGACCTCAACAGCGACAACCGCCAGCGCCGCGAGGCGGCCGAGCGCATGGCCCTGAACGCACCCATCCAGGGCACCGCCGCGGACATCGTCAAGATCGCCATGCTCAAGGTCGACGGCGCCCTCCGCGAGGCCGGCCTCACCTCCCGCATGCTCCTCCAGGTCCACGACGAAATCGTCCTGGAGATCGCCCCCGGCGAACGCGCGACCGCCGAGGAGATCGTCCGCCGCGAAATGTCCGACGCCGTCCACCTGAACGTCCCCCTGGGCGTCTCGGTGGGAGTGGGGACCGACTGGGAGTCGGCGGCGCACTAGGAGTGGCCTTCGGCGGGTGCGCCGGGCTCCGGCGGCGGGGCGGGGCTCCGGGTCGGCGGGAGAGCTGGGTTTCAGCCCAGGGGCCCTCCGGCCGGGGGCACGTCGTGCTCGCCGGTGCGAGCAGTGCCCTTCACCCTGCCGGGAGGGCTGCGGCAGCTTCACGCCGCGCCAGTCCGACCCGCACCCCCCGCTGCCCAAGCCCCGCAGGGCCCGTCACTCACGTGGCCCCCGCAAAGGCGCCGCTCGCTCGCGGGCTGTACAGGATGCGGGCATGGGTATACGCATGCTCAACCGCCGGCCGGCGAGAGCGCAGGCGAGTGCCGAGGCGGCGCCCGTGGTGGCGCCCGCGTCCGTGCCGGCCTTCGCAGCCCGCGCAAGCACCGCCCGCATCCCCACCGACCTGAAGGTCGTCCTGCGCCGCACGGCGGCGGATCTACGGCGCCGACTGCGCCGGCTCACCACGGGCACCGGAGAGCTGCCCACCTGGCGACTGTGGGCCGGGCTCGGCCGCAGCCAAGTGACCGCGCTCGTGCGCCGTGTGCGCCGCAGCCGCTCCGCACGCTCCATCACCGTCTTCGTGGTGAGCGCGAACGGCCTCACCGACCGGCCGGACGGCCCCGCCCCGCGCTGACCGGCTCCGGCCACTCGGCGCCCGTCGCCCTGCCAATCTGCCCGGGTGATCACTTCGGTCCCGTATGCGCGCCTTACCCGCAGGCCAACCGCACATGGCCAACCGGTGAAAACCGGGCACGAACAACTCCCCGCGCAAAGGAAGTTGCCGTAGGGTCGCCTGGGTCACCGTGCCGGGACGCACGGTGGAACAGGAGAGCGAGAAGAACAAGAAGAAAAAAGACAGAAGTCGACGGAGTACGAGCGCAACCCGATCGCCGGGTCGACCGTCACAACAGGGGCGAGCACGCACGCTCGACAGAGGCAGCTCGACAGAAGCAGTGCGACAGAGACAGACGGACGCTTCCGCGTCCACGGGAGGGGTTCACTCTATGGCGGCGCAATTCGGCAGGAGGCTGTGCAAGGGGGCGGCGACCGCCGCCGTCGCGGCGGCCGCGGTGGCGGCCCTGTCCGCATCCCAGGCTCCGGGAGTCACTGCCGACGACCACGGCAGACGGACCGCCTCCGACGCGCAGCCCTCTCCCGAGGCGACCGCCACCGGCGAAGGCGGCGCGACCGGCAACTCGCCGTACTACACGGACCTTCCGCCGCTCAACAGCCCGAGCCCCTCCCCGTCCGCGAGCACCGGCCCCGTCACCCCGGGCGCCGCCGGGGACGGCATCCCCGCGACCGTGCTCGACGCCTACAAGAAGGCCGCGGCCGAGCTGAGCTCCGCCAAGCCGGGCTGCAATCTGCCCTGGCAACTGCTCGCCGCGATCGGCAAGGTCGAGTCCGGTCAGGCCCGCGGCGGCCGCGTCGACGCCGAGGGCACCACGCTCTCCCCGATCCTCGGCCCGCAGCTCGACGGCAACGGCTTCGCGCTGATCAAGGACACCGACGGCGGCAGGTACGACGGCAACAGCCACTACGACCAGGCCGTCGGCCCCATGCAGTTCATCCCCTCCACCTGGGCGTGGGCGGGCCGCGACGGCAACAACGACGGCGTCAAGGACCCCAACAACGTCTACGACGCCGCCCTCGCCGCCGGCCACTACCTGTGCCGCGACGACCGGGACTTGTCCGAGCAGGCCGGGCTCAACAGCGCGATCCTCAGCTACAACAACTCGCAGGACTATCTGAACCTCGTCCTGTCGTGGCTGGAGTACTACCGCAACGGCACGCACGAGATCCCGGACGGCACCGGCGCGATCCCCTCGCACCGCAGCGACGGCAACGCCGGCGGCAGCACGAGCCCGAAGCCGGCCACCAGCACGAAGCCGCCGAAGACCCCGCACGGCAACGACGGTTCGAGCCCCAAGCCGCCGTCGAACACTCCGGGTACGCCGGACGCACCCGGCAGCTCCTCGCCGACGCCGACGCCCACCGACACCGTCGACCACCTGGCGAACTCGGGCACCGGCCCGCTCACCGCGATGGCCGGCGACGCGTTCACGGAGAAGATCGGCGCCAAGGCCGTGACCAAGGCCGGCAAGGCCGTCGCCAAGGTCCGTATCCGCTTCACCGTCGTCGGCGACACCGACACCACCTTCACCGGCGGCGAGAAGGTCGCCACGGTCGTCACCAACGACACCGGCGTGGCGATCGCCCCCGCCCTGCAGGCGGGCGAGAAGACCGGCGACCTCACCGTTCACGCCACCGTCGTGGACCGCTCGATCAAGGGCATCGACTACGCGGCCACCGTCACCGAGCGCGCCGCCGACACCCTCGTGCGCACCAGCGACACCGCGCTGACCTGCACCCCGGGCGGCGAGTTCGCCGACCAGGTCGAGGTGAAGGCCACCTACAGGGGCGCCGTCGCGGACGGCGTCGGGGCCACCGCCACCCTCATCAAGTCCAAGCTCGACGCGAGCGAGATCGACAAGGGCCCCTACTTCAAGGACGCGGACGGCAAGACCGTACGCACCCTGAAGGACCTCAAGACGGACGCCAAGGGTCTGCTGAAGCTGCCCAAGCTGTACGCCGACGACACCACCGGCACCTTCCTGCTGCGCATCACCACGGCGGGTGGCGCGAACCTCGACGTCCAGCTGACCGTGGCAGCCGCCGATTCCTCGGCGAGCCCGTCGCCCAGCACGTCGCCGAGCCCCACCGCGTAGGCACGCCACGACGAGGGCGCCCCTCCGCTTCGGCGGGCGGGGCGCCCTCGTCCGTGTGCGACGTGTTCTCATCTCGGCCACCCGTTGCTACGGTGCCGGACCTGACGATGTATCAGTTCCAGTCCGCCGGGAGGCAGGCATGCGCGCCCTGATCGCCGCCGCGACCGGTCTCGTCGTCGCCGTCGCCCTGATCCTCACCATCACCGCGATGGGTTCGCCGTCGGGCAGCACCTCTCCGAAACCCCTGCTGACGACGGTGCCCACCCACCCCTGACCGCCCGCCCGGGAGGGAGGCCGAGATGCGCCGCAAGGCCAGTCTGGTCCTGCTCGCCTTCGCCGTGTTCTTCGCGGCCCTGTCCCCGCTGCTGCGCTACTACGCCTTCCCGCGGCTGGCCAAGATCCCGGCCGACCAGTACCAGGACATGGTGCTGGTGGCGAAGGACGCGACCCTGCTCGACTACGGCACCATGAAGGCGCGGAAAGTCCCACAGGTCACCATCGTGCAGACCCTCAAGGGCAACGTGGAGGCCTCGAAGCGGATCGAGAGGACGGCAGGCCGGGACGTCGTCGTCTGGGACGGCCTGTCCTACGTCCAGGGCCCCGACGGCAAGATGGTCTCCCGGATCCCCGAGCGCTACATCTTCGACGCGCACAGCCAGGACCCGGTCCACGCCACCGGCGAGATGGTCGACGGCGACCCGGTGAAGCGGAACGGCATCGAGTTCAAGTGGCCCTTCCTGACGCAGAAGAGGGACTACGAGTACTTCGACGCCCAGACCCGCACCACCAACCCCATCCACTACAAGGGGACGCAGAACTTCCGCGGCCTGAAGGTCTACTACTTCGAGCAGACCGTCCCCTGGACCAAAGTCCCCTTCCCCAAGACCATGCCCGTCAAGGGCATCACCCCCGAGTCCGTCGCCAGGACCGGCACCACCCGCTGGTACACCACGGTCCGCAGGTTCTGGGTCGAGCCCGTCACCGGAGCGCCCGTCTACGGCGAGGAGATCCACAAGGAGGAGCTGCGCGGCGGCACCCTGCTCGGCGGCCGCGACAAGGTGACCGCGTTCGCGGGGCACGTGAAGATGCGCGAGGACTACATCGAGCACACCGTGAACCTGGTCAAGTCCAACCGCACCCTCGTCCTGCTGCTGACGTCGTACCTGCCCTGGGGCTTTCTGATCCTCGGCATTCTGCTGCTCGCCCTCTCCCTCTGGCTGGAGGCCCGCAGCCGCGGCCCGGCCGACCCGGAACCGGCCGAGTCCGCGGCCCCGGAACCGGTCAGCGCCTGACCGCCGCTGCCCGAACCGTCAGCGCCTGAGCCGCGCGTTGGTGTACCGCGTCGGCTCGGCGGTGGCCGGGTCCTCGGGCCACGGATGCTTTGGATACCGGCCGCGCAGCTCCGCCCGTACGCCCCTGTATCCGTCCTTCCAGAAGGAGGCCAGGTCGGCGGTGACGGCGGCCGGGCGGCCGGCGGGGGAGAGCAGGTGCACGAGCAGCGGCACGCCCGCGACGGCCGGCGACTCGTGCAGCCCGAACATCTCCTGCAACTTCACGGCGAGCACGGGCTGTTCGGGATTGCCGTAGTCGATCCGGATCCGGGAACCGCTCGGAACGGCCATGCGCTCCGGAGCCAGCTCGTCGAGCCGTGTCGCCTCCCCGGTCGCCCACGGCAGCAGCCTGCCGAGCGCCTGTCCGGCGTCGATCCGCGCGAGGTCGCCGCGCCGCCGGGCCCGGCTCAGCTCGGGTTCCAGCCATTCGTCCACGCGCGCGTGCAGCGCGTCGTCGGACACGTCGGGCCAGGGCGCGCCGAGATGCAGCCGCAGAAAGGCCAGCCGCTGTCGCAGTACGACGGCGTCGGCCGACCACCGCAGCAGCCCGAACCCCTCCTGCCGCAGCCCCTCCAGCAGCGCCTCGCGTACGAGCCCGGGGTCGGCGTCCGTCAGGGGCCGCGCCGCCAGCTCGATCGCTCCGAGCCGCTCCACCCGGCGCGCCACGACGTCCCCGCCCGCCCAGTGGACCTCCTGGACCTCGGAGTACAGCGAGGCCGCCGCCGAGCGGGCCATGTCCTCGTCCACCACGGCCGCCAGCTGCACGCGCGCGTGCCCCTTGCCGACGGGACGGTCGGCTACGGCCACCGCGATCCAGGGGGCGCCACGCAGCGGACTGCCGTCACGGAGTTCGGCCCGGGTGCCGGACACCATCAGATAGGAGCCGCCGTCGGCCTTCGCGAGGCGCTCCGGGAAGGCGAGGGCGGCGACGAGCCCCGCGGTGCGGTCGTCCGCCGCCGGCGTGCCCTTCTCGCCCGACGTGAGCCGCCGTACTTCCGTCCGCCACCGCGTCGCATAGGCGTCACCGCCTCGCCGGGCCGTGCGCAGCGCGGTCGCCAGATCGTCCCCGTACTCCCGCGGCGCCTCCTCGGACAGCAGCGCGACCACCTCGGCGCCCCGGCCGGACGTGTCCAGCAGCGCCCGCCCGAGCCGCGGATGCAGACCCAGCCGGGCAAGCTCCGCTCCCCGTTCGGTGGCCCGCCCGGCGGAGTCCACCGCCCCGATGGCGGCCAGCACGCCGCGTGCCGCCGCCATCGCACCACCGGGCGGCGGATCCAGCAGCGCGAGGCCTGAGGCGTCGGGCGCGCCCCAGCACGCCGTCTGCAGCGCGAACGCCGTCAGATCGGCCACCTTGATCTCCGGCGAAGGGAAGCGCGGCAGCCGGGTGTCCTCGGCCTCGGCCCAGCACCGGTACACCGCCCCCGGCGCCTCACGCCCGGCCCGCCCCGCCCGCTGCCGTCCGGCCGCCTGCGAGGCCCGCACCGTCGTCAGCGCGCTCAGCCCGCGCGCGTGGTCGACCCGGGGTTCGCGCGCGAGCCCCGAGTCGACGACCACCCGCACCCCCGGAACCGTCAGCGAGGACTCCGCGACCGAGGTGGCCAGGACCACCCGGCGGCGTTCGCTCGGCGCCAGCACCGCGTCCTGCACGGCCGCCGGTGCGCGGCCGTGCACCTGAAGGACGTCGACGTCTCCGAGGCCCCCCAGCTGCCCGGCCACCCGCGCGATCTCACCCACGCCCGGCAGGAAGCACAGGACGTCCCCGTCCCGCTCGGCCAGTGCCCGCCGCACCGTCGACGCCACATGGGACAGGAGCGCGGGATCCACGCGCATGCCGTGCGGCGGCCGTACGGGACGCACCGGAGGCGCCCACACCACCTCGACGGGGTGGGAGACGCCCTGCGCCTCGACCACCGGCGCGCCGCCCAGCAGCCGCGCCCAGCCCTCGGCGTCGGTGGTCGCGGAGGCGGCCACCAGTCGCAGCTCGGGCCGCAGCGTCTCGCGCACGTCCCACAGGAAGGCGGCGGCGGTGTCGGCGTCCAGGTGCCGCTCGTGGCACTCGTCGAGCACCACCACGTCGACGCCCGCCAGCTCCTGGTCCCGCTGGAGCCGCTGCAGCAGCACACCGGTCGTGACGACCTCCACGCGCGCGTGCCGCCCGACCACGCGCTCGCCGCGCACGGTGTACCCGACGCTCTCGCCGGTCCTCTCGCCGAGCAGCCACGCCATCCGCCGCGCGGCGGCGCGCGCGGCGATACGGCGCGGCTCGGCGACGACCACGCGCCGCGCCGGGCCGTCACCGATCAGCCCGGCCAGCTCCAGCGGCACCAGCGTCGTCTTGCCGGTGCCGGGAGGCGCCACCAGCACGGCCGTGCCGTGCCCCTCCAGTGCCTCGTCCAGAGCGGGCAGGGCGCCGCGTACGGGCAGCGCGTCCAGGGCGTCGTAGCGGATCACATGCTCAGTCTCGTACGCACACGAAGATCGCCGTGCCGGGGATCAGATTCCCGCGCAGCGGCGACCAGCCGCCCCACTCCGAGGTGTTCCACACCGGCCACTCCGGCTCGACCAGGTCGACGAGGCGGAAGCCCCCGGCGACCACGTCGCGCACCCGGTCGCCGATCGTCCGGTGGTGCTCGACGTAGACCGCGCGGCCCTCGTCGTCCTGCTCGACGTACGGCGTGCGGTCGAAATAGGAGGCGGAGACGCTCAGCCCCTCCGGTCCGGGCTCGTCCGGGAAGGCCCAGCGGATCGGATGGGTCACCGAGAAGACGAAGCGGCCGCCCGGGCGCAGCACCCGGTGCACCTCCTTCAGCACCAGCACCGGATCGGCGACGAACGGCAGCGCGCCGTACGCCGAGCAGGCCAGGTCGAAGGAGTCGTCCGCGAACGGCAGCGCGCCCGCGTCGGCGCATACAAGGGGGACAGGCCCGCCGATGCGCAGCGCGTGCTGCAGCTGGCGGTGCGAGATGTCGAGGGCGACCGGGCGGGCGCCCTGGCCGGCCAGCCAGCGCGAGCACTGGGCGGCGCCTGCGCCGATCTCCAGGACGTCCTTGCCCTTCAGCTCCTCCGGCGGGCCGAGCAGCTCCGCCTCCACCTCGTCGAGGCCCTCGGGACCCCACACGAAACGGTCGTCCCCCAGGAACGTGCCGTGCTCGACCTGGTACTCATCGGCGTTCCGGTCCCACCAGCCCCGGTTGGCCCGGGCGCTTTCCGCGACGTCCGCCGTGCGCCGGGTCGCTTCGGGTTCGAACGCTTCGGCCTCTTGGATGATCGGCTCCCTCGTCGTACTCTTCCGTCACCCTCACGGTGGCGTCCACCCGTTCGGCGGTGTCACAGAAGGGGTGTCGCAGGCCTGCGTGGCCTCCGGAGACTGTTCTTGTGCCGGGTATGGGGCGATCCGCCCCGGGTGTGCGCGTTCGTGCGTTGACCCTGTCCGGCTGCCCCCGTATGCTACAAGTTGCGCTGCGGGCCTGCGCACCTCAGACGTAGCAGGCTGCGCTCGCATCTGTTGTATGTCCCCTCGGTTCTCGAGGCGCCGTCACCGTTGTCCGGTGGGGCGCTTCCTTGGCTGTCCGGCTTCTTCAGAGCGATACGGGCTCCCGGCGTAGCAGTACCTACGACTCAATGTCCGTACCGGAGCCCTTTCCCACATGACGAGCAGCACCGAGACCACCGCCACCACCCCGCAGGTTGCGGTCAACGACATCGGTAACGAGGAAGCCTTCCTCGCCGCGATCGACGAGACGATCAAGTACTTCAACGACGGCGACATCGTCGACGGCGTCATCGTGAAGGTCGACCGGGACGAGGTCCTGCTCGACATCGGTTACAAGACCGAAGGTGTCATCCCGAGCCGAGAGCTCTCGATCAAGCACGACGTCGACCCGAACGAGGTCGTCGCCGTCGGCGACGAGATCGAGGCCCTGGTCCTCCAGAAGGAGGACAAGGAAGGCCGCCTGATCCTCTCGAAGAAGCGCGCCCAGTACGAGCGTGCCTGGGGCACCATCGAGAAGATCAAGGAAGAGGACGGCATCGTCACCGGTACCGTCATCGAGGTCGTCAAGGGTGGTCTCATCCTCGACATCGGCCTCCGTGGCTTCCTCCCGGCCTCCCTGGTCGAGATGCGCCGCGTTCGCGACCTCCAGCCCTACGTGGGCAAGGAGCTCGAGGCCAAGATCATCGAGCTGGACAAGAACCGCAACAACGTGGTCCTGTCCCGCCGTGCCTGGCTGGAGCAGACCCAGTCCGAGGTCCGCCAGACCTTCCTCACGACCCTGCAGAAGGGTCAGGTCCGCTCCGGCGTGGTCTCCTCGATCGTCAACTTCGGTGCCTTCGTGGACCTGGGTGGCGTCGACGGTCTGGTCCACGTCTCCGAGCTCTCCTGGAAGCACATCGACCACCCCTCCGAGGTGGTCGAGGTCGGCCAGGAGGTCACGGTCGAGGTCCTCGACGTCGACATGGACCGCGAGCGTGTCTCCCTGTCGCTGAAGGCGACCCAGGAAGACCCGTGGCAGCAGTTCGCCCGCACCCACCAGATCGGCCAGGTCGTGCCCGGCAAGGTCACGAAGCTGGTTCCGTTCGGTGCGTTCGTCCGCGTGGACGAGGGCATCGAGGGTCTGGTCCACATCTCCGAGCTGGCCGAGCGCCACGTGGAGATCCCGGAGCAGGTCGTCCAGGTCAACGACGAGATCTTCGTCAAGGTCATCGACATCGACCTCGAGCGCCGCCGCATCAGCCTCTCGCTGAAGCAGGCCAACGAGGCCTTCGGTGCCGACCCGTCCACGGTCGAGTTCGACCCGACCCTGTACGGCATGGCCGCGTCCTACGACGACCAGGGCAACTACATCTACCCCGAGGGCTTCGACCCCGAGACCAACGACTGGCTCGAGGGCTACGAGACCCAGCGCGAGGCGTGGGAGCACCAGTACGCCGAGGCGCAGCAGCGCTTCGAGCAGCACCAGCAGCAGGTCATCAAGAGCCGCGAGGCCGACGCTGCCGCCGCTGCCGAGGGTGGCGACGCCGCGAGCGGTGCGGCTCCGGCCGCGTCCGGTGGTGGCGGTTCGTACTCCTCCGAGGGTGCGGACAACTCCGGCGCGCTGGCCTCGGACGAGGCGCTCGCCGCGCTGCGCGAGAAGCTGGCCGGCGGCCAGAGCTGAACGGCTGCCGCTGAGGCTTAGCCAATAGCTGAGGGGCCGCACCTTTCGAGGTGCGGCCCCTCAGTGCTGTCCCGGCTTGTCGTTCGGCTGCGGGCCGGTGGGGGCTTGTCGCGCAGTTCCCCGCGCCCCTTAAAAAATGCGCGCGGGGAATGCCCCTGCTCCAGGGCGTGTTGAGACATACGGACACGAGGAGGAGCGGTCACAGTGCTTGATCCGCAGGGTTTGTACGCATGGGAGCCGAAGGGCCTGGCTGTCGTCGACATGGCGCTCGCCCAGGAGTCGGCCGGCCTTGTCATGCTCTACCACTTCGACGGATACATCGATGCGGGCGAGACCGGCGACCAGATCGTCGACCGGCTCCTCGACTCGCTGCCCCACCAGGTCGTCGCCCGCTTCGACCACGACCGGCTCGTCGACTACCGCGCCCGCCGGCCGCTGCTGACCTTCAAGCGCGACCGGTGGAGCGAGTACGAGGACCCCACGATCGACGTCCGGCTCGTCCAGGACGCCACCGGGGCGCCCTTCCTGCTGCTGTCGGGCCCGGAGCCGGACGTGGAGTGGGAACGCTTCGCCGCGGCCGTCCAGCAGATCGTGGAGCGGCTCGGAGTGCGGCTGTCCGTGAACTTCCACGGCATCCCCATGGGCGTCCCGCACACCCGTCCCGTGGGCCTGACCCCGCACGGCAACCGCACCGACCTCGTACCGGGCCACAGCAGCCCCTTCGACGAGGCCCAGGTCCCCGGCAGCGCCGAGTCCCTGGTCGAGTACCGCCTCATGCAGGCGGGCCACGACGTGCTCGGTGTCGCCGCGCACGTGCCGCACTACATCGCCCGGTCCGTGTACCCGGACGCCGCCCTGACCGTCCTGGAGGCCATCACCGCGGGCACCGGTCTGGTGCTCCCCTCCATCGCGCACTCGCTGCGCAACGACGCGCACCGCACCCAGACGGAGATCGACCGCCAGATCCAGGAGGGCGACGAGGAGCTCACCGCGCTCGTGTCGGGCCTGGAGAACCAGTACGACGCCGTCGCGGGCGCCGAGAGCCGCGGCAACATGCTCGCCGAGCCCGTCGACATCCCGACGGCGGACGAGATCGGCATGGAGTTCGAGCGGTTCCTGGCGGAGCGAGAGGGCGACAACTGACCTCCGCCGATCCCGCCGCCGGTGACAGGCCCTAAGCTGCCGCTCATGGTGAAAGTGGGGCTGACCGGCGGAATCGGGGCCGGCAAGAGCGAAGTGTCGCGGCTGCTCGTGGCGTGCGGGGCCGTGCTGATCGATGCCGACCGCATCGCGCGCGAGGTGGTCGAGCCCGGCACGCCAGGGCTCGCGGCGGTCGTCGAGGCCTTCGGCGAGGAGGTGCTCGCCGCCGACGGCAGCCTGGACCGGCCGAAGCTGGGCTCGATCGTCTTCGCCGACGCGGACAAGCTCGCCCTGCTGAACTCGATCGTGCATCCCCTCGTGGGCGCGCGCTCCCGTGAGCTGGAGGAGGCGGCCGCCGAGGACGCGGTCGTCGTCCACGACGTGCCGCTCCTGACGGAGAACGGCCTGGCCGGGCTCTACGACCTGGTGATCGTCGTGGACGCGAGCCCGGAGACCCAGCTCGACCGGCTCGTACGGCTGCGCGGCATGACCGAGGAGGACGCGCGGGCGCGCATGGCCGCACAGGCGACGCGCGAACAGCGCCGGAGGATCGCGGACGTCGTCATCGACAACGACGTACCGCTCGCGGATCTGGAGCGCCGGGTGAAGGACGTCTGGGCCGAACTCGTCCGCAGAGCGCAGGGGTAGCGGGATCTTCGCGGCGGCATCCGGAATAGGGCCTCCGCAAGGGGCGTTGAACCGTTCCAGTAAGGGAAGGACTGTGCCGTGCCCGAGACCAGCGGTTCGACCGGACGTACTCCGGAGACGCATGTCATCGACTTCCGTGCCGCCGAGCAGTTGCTCAACGCACGGGACCCGCGGGGCGCGGTGAAGCTGCTCGACTCCGTCATCGCCGCCCACCCGGAGAACACCGCCGCCCGCCTGCTGCGCGCGCGTGCCTTCTTCGCCGCCGCCCAACTGCGGCCCGCGGAGCTGGAGTTCACGATCGTCCTGGAGCGCGAGCCGGACAACGCGTTCGCGCACTTCGCGCTCGCCCGGACCTTCGAGCGCCGCGGGGAGTCCGAGCAGGCCAAGCGCCACTTCAGGCTGGCCGCCGCCCTGGACCCGAACCCGGAGTACCTCAAGGCCGCGCAGTTCGACGCGTGACCGGAACACGGGACACCGACGCACGGATCACCGATGCACGGATCACCGACGCACGGATCACCGACGCACGGATCACCTGATCACGGGCTACCGCAGCCGGTTCTCCGGTGGGCGGTACGGGGGGATGTCGCGGCCCGGCTGGTAGTGCGGGCCCTGGCGGATGTGCCGGAGGATGACGGTCATGTCGACGGTGACCACCAGCCACAGGACACCGCAGGCGGCCGCCCATCCCGGGCGCCCCGCGAGGGCGAACGCGGCCGTGCCGAAGATCGCCCAGACAAGGCCCCACACGCTCAGCCAGAACCGCGCCCGCAGGGCACTGCGTGCGGTCGTCGGCTCACTTCCCGTACGCATCCGGATCATCGCTCCTGACGGCAACGTACTCTTCGGGACGTACGTTCACCAAGGGGAACGGGACGAGGGGGTTGCCGAGTGCTGCCGGATGCCGATGAGCTGGCCGAGGTGCTGCTGGACCTCGCCGTACCGCACGAGGACATCAACGCCCTCGTGCGGATGGGCCGACGTGTGACCGACGACCCGGAGCTGCTGCGCTTCCTGCGGGCCTCGGTCGAGGAGTTGGTGCGGGGCATGGGGGAGGTGGGCGGCGCGGTCGACCTGCCCCAGCTCGACTGGGCGTCGGGACCGCTGCAGCGCTGCTTCCCCGTGTACGTCTTCGTCGCCGCGCTGCCGTACACGCGCGCGTACCACCGCGCGCTGGGCATCCCCGACGACGTCTCCCGGCGCACCCTCGCCGACCTGGGCCGGAACATGACCGTGCACCGCCGGCGGTACGGCCGGGCGGGCGTCCAGGCACCGTGGTGGCTGACCCGGCACTTCCGGGGGGAGCTGTACCAGCTGGGGCGGCTGCAGTTCGAGCGGACGCGGCCGGGGCAGCGCACCTCGCGGGCGCTCACGGCGGCCGGCCTGGACCTGACCTCCGGCGCGCTCTGCCTCAACCTCCACATCCCGGACTGTCTCGGTCCGCTGTCCCCGGCGGCGTGCGAGCGCTCGCTGGCGCTGGCCGCGGACTTCTTCGCACGGCACTACCCCGAGGAGAAGTTCAGAGCCGCACTGTGCCACTCCTGGCTGCTGGACCCGCAGTTGAAGGAGTACCTGCCCGCCGACTCCAACATCGTGCGGTTCCAGAACCGCTTCCACGTCGCCCGCGAGGACCGCGAGCCGGCCGACAGCGAACCGGTCCAGTTCGTGTTCGGCGACCCGGAGCTGTCGATCGGGACGCTGCCGCGGCGCACGGCCGTGGAGCGGGCGGTGGGGGACCACCTGAGGGCGGGCGGGCACTGGTACATCGGGCACGGGTGGTTCCCGCTCTAGCACGGCGTCCGCGAAGGTCCGCCCGGCGGCGATGAGTTCCGCGACCGCCCTCGGTCTACCCCTGTGACAGCAACACGCACCGCTCACACAGGAGAACCCCATGTCCGAGACCGCCGCCCGCGTCGCCTCCGCTCCCGTCGTCGCCGAGTCCGCGACCGCCCGAGGCCGCCGCGCCCGCATCGCCCTGCGCACGCTGCAGGTGATCATCGCCCTCTTCTACGTCGTCGCCAGCGCCGTGCCCAAGCTGGCCGCGAGCTCGTACGCCGTCGAGTCCTTCGACAAAATCGGCTGGGGCAGCGCGGGGATGTACACCATCGGCGCGCTCGAACTGGCCGGTGGCGTCGCCCTGTTGATCCCGCTGCTGCAGTCGGTCGCGGCGATCGCGCTGAGCGGGCTGATGGTGGGCGCGTTCGTCGTCCAGATGACCGTCTTCGACGGGGACAACGCGGCGACCCCGCTGATCCTCGTCGTGCCGCTGGCCCTGATCGCCTGGGCCCGCCGGGGCTCCAACGCCGACCTTTTGCGGCTGGTACGACGACGGGCATGAACCGGGCCACGACGGCGGTGGCGCCCGGCAGGACCCGCGAGGTCCGGGCCGGGCGCCACCGTCGTCGTGCGCCCTCGCCGTCGCGCGCCGTCGGTGCCCTTGTGTGTCAGCGTCCGCCGGGGTTCTTCGCGCCGGGGCCGCCGCCCGCCATGCCGCGCAGGCGTTCCATCTCGCGGCGGTCGCGCTTGGTCGGGCGGCCCGCGCCGCGGTCGCGGATGCCGGCCGGGGCGAAGGCCTCGCGGGGCGGCGGGGGCGGCGAGTTGTCGACGTAGCACTGGGCGGCGACCGGGGCGCCGACGCGCTTGCGGATCAGCCGCTTGACGATGACGACCCGCTCCCAGCCCTCCTGCCGCACCCGCACCTCGTCGCCGATCCGCACGGAGTGGGCGGGCTTCACCCGCTCGCCGTTCACATGCACATGCCCGCCCTTGCAGGCGGCGGCGCCGAGCGAGCGGGTCTTGATCAGGCGTACGGCCCAGATCCAGCTGTCGATCCGCACGTTCTCGCCGTTCGCCGGGGCCGCGGCCTCCGCGGCGGCCACGGCGGCGGCGATCGCGGGGTCGGTCGTGGGGTCGGCCGCCTCGGCGGCGGGCGGCTCGGCAGCCGGCCGCTCGGCGGGGCCCGGCCCGCCCCTCTTCTCCTCGTCAGCTCCGGAAGCCATGCCCTCGACTCTAGCCCGCCCCCGCGGCTGCTCCCGGCGGTTTTCCGCCCCCGAACCGCGTCCCGTGCCCGCAGGTCACGGACGTACCGTTGAGCCATGGACAGCCTGACCGAGCTCGACGCCCGGGTCGCGGGATGCACGGCCTGTCCCCGGCTCGTCGCCTGGCGCGAGGAGGTCGGCCGGACCAAGCGCGCGGCCTTCCGGGACTGGACGTACTGGGCGCGGCCGGTGCCCGGCTTCGGGCCCGCCGACGCCTCCCTCGCGATCATCGGTCTCGCCCCGGCCGCGCACGGCGGCAACCGCACCGGCCGCATGTTCACCGGTGACCGCTCGGGGGACGTGCTGTACCAGGCGCTGTACGACGTGGGCCTGGCCAACCGGCCCACGGCCGTGAGCCGGGACGACGGGCTCGCACTGCACGGCGTCCGGATCACCTCGCCGGTGCACTGCGCCCCGCCGGAGAACAAGCCCACGCCCGGCGAGCGGGACACCTGCCGCCCCTGGCTCGTCCAGGAGCTGAAGCTGCTGCGGCCGACCCTGCGGGCCGTGCTCGTGCTCGGCGCCTTCGGCTGGCAGGCCGCGCTGCCCGCGTTCGCCGGGGCGGGCTGGACGGTGCCCCGGCCGCGGCCCGTCTTCGGGCACGGCACGCGCGTGCCGCTCGACGGCATCGACCTCTTCGGCTGCTTCCACGTCAGCCAGCGCAACACCTTCACCGGCAAGCTCACCCCGGACATGCTGCGGGACGTGCTGCGCGGGGCGGGGGAGGCGGCCGGGCTGCCGGTGAAATAGGGAGGCGGGCCGGACCGTGGAGGGGTTACGGTCCCCTGATGCCCCTCTATCCGGAGATCGAGCCGTACGACCACGGCATGCTCGACGTCGGCGACGGCAACCGCGTGTACTGGGAGACCTGCGGAAACCCCGAAGGAAAGCCAGCAGTTGTGCTGCACGGCGGCCCCGGCTCGGGCTGCACCCCCTACTTCCGGCGCCTGTTCGACCCCGCGGCCTACCGGATCGTGCTGCTCGACCAGCGTGGCTGCGGACGCTCCACACCGCACGCGAGCGCGTACGACACCGACATGAGCGTCAACACGACCCGGCATCTCCTGACCGATCTGGAGCTGCTGCGGCGGCACTTGGGGATCGGGCGCTGGCTGGTGTGGGGCGTGTCATGGGGTTCGGTGCTGGGGCTGCGGTACGCGCAGACGTACCCGGGGGCGGTGTCGGAGCTGGTGCTGACCGGCGTCGCGACCGGCTCCGATCCCGAGACCGCCCTGCTGACCAGGGGACTCGGCCGGATCTTCCCCGAGGCCTTCGAGCGGTTCCTCGCCGAACTGCCGGAGGAGGACCGCGACGGCAACCTCGCCCTCGCCTTCAACCGGCTGCTCGAGTCGCCCGACCCCGGGGTGCGGGCGCGGGCGGCGCGGGCCTGGACCGACTGGGAGACGGCGATGATCCCGGCGCCGCCGAGGTCGGTCGAGCGGTACGAGGACGAGCGGTTCCGCATGGCCTTCGCGCGTACCGTCACCCACTACTGGGGCAACGACCACTTCCTCGGCGAGGGCAACGACCAGGGCGTCGTGCTGCGCGACGCGCCCCAGTTGAAGGACATCCCGGGCACCCTCGTCCAGGGCAGCCTCGACTTCGGCAACCTCCTCGGCATCGTCTGGCGGCTCCATCACGCCTGGCCGGGAAGCGAGTTGGTGATGGTCGACGACGTGGGGCACAACGCGGGGGCGCCGGACATGGCCGAGGCGCTGGTGGCGGCGACGGACAAGTACGCCCACCGCTGAGGCGCCGGCCCGGCTACGCCTCCTCGGTGTCCTCCCCGGCCTCCCCGAACAGATGCCGCACCGTGGAGCGGTAGTTGGTCCGCACGTGGACCAGCGCCTGGGCGCGGGCCCGTTCCGGGTCGCCGGAGGCGATCGCCTCGTACAACTCCCGGTGCTCCACGAGGAGATGGGACCATTCCTCGTTGCGCCGGGTCATCCACCGCAGCCGCCCGGCGACCGGCTCGAGGGCCTCGGTCAGCAGGCCGTTGCCCGCCATCGCCATGATGCGGTCGTGCAGCCGGCTGTTGATGTCCGTGATCGCCTCGGCGTCCCCCGCCTCGGTCGCGGCGGCCGCGTCACCGAGCAGCTTCTCGGTCTCGGCCAGGTCGTCCGGGGTGGCGCGGGAGGCGGCGAGCCCGGCGGCGTAGACCTCCAGGGCCTCGCGCAGTTCGAAGAGCTCCCGGACGTCGTGCCGGGTCAGACGGCGTACGAGCGCGCGGCGCGGCGTCTCGAAGTGCACGAAGCCCTCGGTGACCAGCGCGCGGATCGCCTCGCGGACGGGCACTCTGGAGACACCGAAGCGGTCGGCGAGTTCCCGCTCGACCAGCCGGTCGCCGGGGCGGAGCGTGCCGGAGATGATCTCCTGCCGGAGGCCGGCCAGCACACGCTCGCGGATCGCGCCCAGGGGTTCGATCTTCGTCATGGAGCTCATGGACCCAGTCTCCCCGACCCCGGGGAGGTTTTACGGAGCGGTAACGAGAACGACTTCGGTACGAGTGCTTGACGGCGGGACCATGCCGCTGTTTGGTATACCAAACGGCTGCCGTCCTCCGTCCGCCCGTCCCTGGAGGCCCCGTGTCCCTCGCCGATCGCGCCGCAGCCACCGGCGCACCAGCCTTCACCCCCGATCCGCGCCTGACCAACGAAGACCTGGCACCCGCCGCGAAGCGGAACTGGAAGGTCTTCGACCTCTTCGCCATGTGGATGTCCGACGTCCACAACCTCGGCAACTACACCTTCGCCGCCGGACTGCTGGTCCTCGGCATGAACGTCTGGCAGGTCTTCACCTCCCTGCTGGCCGGCTTCGTGATCATCTACGTCGGCATGAACTGGATGGGCAGGATCGGCCAGCGCCACGGCGTGCCCTTCCCGGTGGTCAGCCGCATCAGCTTCGGCGTCTGGGGCGCCAACGTCCCGGCCCTGATCCGGGCCGTGATCGCCATCATGTGGTACGGCATCCAGACCTATCTCGCCTCCGTCGCCGTGAACGTGATGCTGCTGGCGGCCTGGCCGGGCCTGGAGTCCTGGACCGAGCACTCCTTCCTGGGGCTCGACGCCCTCGGCTGGGTGTCGTTCCTGTCGCTGTGGCTGATCCAGGCGGCGATCATCAGCCGCGGCATGGAGTCCGTGCGCAAGTTCCAGGACTTCTGCGGCCCGGCGATCTGGCTGGTGATGATCGCGCTGGCCCTGTGGGTGCTGTCCAAGGCCGACTGGAGCATCTCGCTCACCTCCACCCCGCACCCGGTCTCCACCGGCGAGCAGTGGCGGCAGTGGTTCGGCGCGATCGGGCTGATCCTCGCCACCTACGGCACGCTGATGCTCAACTTCTGCGACTTCTCCCGCTTCGCGCCCGACTACCGCACCGTCCGCCGCGGCAATTTCTGGGGCCTGCCCATCAACTCCACGGCGTTCGTGGTCGTTTCGGTGATCGTCACGGCCGGATCGCTGAAGGTGTTCGGCACGGCCATCACGGATCCCGCGGAGCTGGTGGCGAAGATCGGCAACACCTGGGTGCTCGTGGTGTCCGCGTTCACGTTCGCCGTCGCCACCATGGGCGTCAACATCGTCGCCAACTTCGTCTCACCGGCGTACGACCTGGCCAACGTGTGGCCGCAGAAGATCAGCTTCAAGGTCGGCGGCATGATCAGCACGGTGGCGGCGCTGGTCGTGACCCCGTGGAACCTCTTCTCCAACCCCACCGTGGTCAACTACTTCCTCGGCGGCCTCGGTGCCTTCCTGGGACCGCTGTTCGGCGTGATCATGGTCGACTACTACCTGATCAAGCGCGGCCGCGTCGATGTGCAGCAACTGTTCAACGGCGCCCCGCAAGGCCGCTACCACTACCGCAAGGGCGTCAACCCGCGGGCCCTGTGGGCCTTCCTGCCGGCCGCGGCGGTCGCGGCGGTGCTGGCACTGGTGAAGACGTTCAGCGATGTGGCGCCGTACTCGTGGTTCGTCGGCACGGCGCTCGGGGCGGGTCTCTACCTGCTGCTGGGCCGCCGCGAGCCCGCCGTACAGGAGGTCTGACGGACGTGCGGATCGTCGTCACCAACTGCAACACCACGCAGGAGATGACCGAGGAGATCGTGCAGGGTGCCCGGGCCGCGGCAGGCCCGGGCACCACCGTCCTCGGACTGACCCCCACGTGGGGCCCGGAATCGGCCGAGGGCTGGCTCGACAGCTATCTCTCGGCCGCCGCCGTCATGGACCTGCTGCGGACCTACGAGGGACCCTCCTACGACGCCGTGGTCATGGCCGGGTTCGGGGAGCACGGGCGGGAGGGAGTACGGGAGTTGGTGGATGTGCCGGTGGTCGACATCACCGAGGCCGCGGCACATCTGGCCTGTCTGCTGGGGCGCCGGTACGGGGTCGTGACCACCCTGGAGCGCTCCTGCGGCCAGATCGAGGACAGCCTGGAGCTCGCGGGGGTGGGGCGCAACTGCGCCGCCGTCGTCGGAACCGGCCTCGGCGTGCTCGACCTCGGCGACACCGAGCGCACGGAGGCGGCGTTCCTGACGGCCGCCGAGCGGGCGCGCGAGGCCGGCGCCGAGGTCCTGGTGCTCGGGTGCGCCGGGATGACCGGGCTGCAGCAGGTGGTGGGCCAGAAGCTCGGGGTGCCCGTGGTCGACGGGGTGGCGGCGGCCGTGAAGCTGGCGGAGTCGCTGGTGACGCTGGGCCTGACGACCAGCCGGGCGGGCAGCTGCGCGAAGCCGGTGCCGAAGCGGCGGCTGTGGGGGCCGGGAGGTGCGGCTTCCGGGTGAGCCGGTGGGCGTCGTGCGCACCGGCACGGCACCGTGCGTAGAGGTGGGTGCGGCGGGGAACCCGGGGACGAGGACCGATGGGCCCGGCGGAGCGGGCGGCGAACCGTTCGTCGCACGGTTGGTACCGCTCACCGATGCCACCAGTGGCCATGACGCCCGCGCCGTAGTTGGTGCCTACAATGGTCTTACGTTCTTGTGATCTGAATCACAGGAGGAGGCGTTAGATGAGCACCCCAACCACCGACACCGGAACCATCGCGGACCCGGGCCCGCTCGGCCTCGCCGGCTTCGCGATGACGACCTTCGTCCTCAGTGTCTTCAACGCGAACCTCATCACCGACCAGAAGCTCTCCGCAGTGGTGCTGCCGCTGGCACTCTTCTACGGCGGCCTCGCACAACTCCTCGCGGGCATGTGGGAGTTCCGCAAGGGCAACACCTTCGGAGCCACGGCCTTCGGATCGTTCGGAGCCTTCTGGCTGGCCTATGCCGCCTACGTCAAGTTCGTCGTGCCGGACCTGCCGGCGTCCACGGCGCACCAGGCGACCGGTGTGTTCCTGCTGGCCTGGGCGATCTTCACGGTCTACATGACCGTCGCCGCGATGCGCACGACCGGCGCCCTGCTCGCCGTGTTCGTCACGCTGTCGGCCACGTACATCGTCCTGTGCATCGCCGAGTTCGCGCAGTCGCCCAACACCACCAAGGCCGGCGGCTGGCTGGGCCTCGTCACCGCCGTGTGCGCCTGGTACGCGTCGTTCGCCGGCGTCACGAACTCCACCTACAACCGTTCCGTCGTCCCGGTCTTCCCGAACATCGGTGAGCGTCTCGGGATGCGTCGCGGCCACCGCGGCGGACCCGTCGCCGGAGTCCACGCATGACCGAGAACGGTGGCGGAGCACTCTCCAATCTGCTGCACGAGGAGCGGCGCTTCCCGCCGCCCCCCGAACTGGCCGAGACGGCCAACGCCACCGCGGCGGACTACGAACGTGCCGACGCCGACCGCCTGGCCTTCTGGGCCGAGGCGGCCGGCCGGCTGGACTGGGCGCAGCCCTGGGACCAGGTGCTGGACTGGAGCCGCGCCCCGTTCGCCCGCTGGTTCACGGGCGGTCGCCTCAACGCGGCGTACAACTGCCTCGACCGGCATGTGGCCGCGGGCCGCGGCGACCGGGTCGCCTTCCACTGGGAGGGCGAGCCGGGCGACTCCCGCACCATCACCTACGCCGAGCTGACGGCGGACGTCTGCCGGGCCGCCAACGCCCTGCAGTCGCTCGGTGTCGGCGCGGGCGACCGCGTCGCGATCTACATGCCGATGATCCCGGAGACGGTCGTGGCGATGCTGGCCTGCGCCCGCATCGGCGCCCCGCACACCGTGGTCTTCGGCGGCTTCTCCGCCGAGGCGCTGCGCGGCCGGATCCTCGACTGCGACGCGCACGTGGTCATCACCGCGGACGGCGGCTACCGCAAGGGCAACCCCTCGGCACTGAAACCGGCCGTCGACGAGGCGGTGCAGCAGTGCCCCGACGTGCGCAGCGTGCTGGTGGTGCGGCGCACCGGCCAGGAGGTCGAGTGGACCGACGGCCGTGACGTGTGGTGGCACGACCTGGTGGACGCGCAGCCGGCCGAGCACGAGGCCGAGGCGTTCGACAGCGAGCACCCGCTGTACATCATGTACACCTCGGGCACGACCGCCCGCCCGAAGGGCATCCTGCACACCACCGGCGGCTATCTCACCCAGGTCGCCTGGTCGCACTGGGCGGTCTTCGACGTCAAACCCGAGCGGGACGTCTTCTGGACGGCGGCGGACATCGGCTGGGTCACCGGCCACTCGTACATCGTCTACGGACCGCTGGCCAACGGCGTCACCTCCGTCCTGTACGAGGGGACACCGGACACCCCGCACAAGGGCCGCTGGTGGGAGATCGTCGAGAAGTACCGTGTGTCGATCCTCTACTGCGCCCCGACCGCGATCCGCACCTTCATGAAGTGGGGCGACAGCTTCCCGGCCGACTTCGACCTGTCCTCGCTGCGGCTGCTCGGCTCGGTCGGCGAGCCGATCAACCCGGAGGCGTGGATCTGGTACCGCAAGTACATCGGCGGCGACCGCACACCGGTCGTGGACACCTGGTGGCAGACCGAGACCGGCGCCCAGATGATCAGCCCGCTGCCCGGGGTGAGCGTCTGCAAGCCGGGCTCCGCCCTTCGCCCGCTGCCCGGCATCGGGGCCGACGTCGTCGACGACACCGGCAAACCGGTGCCCGACGGCTCCGGCGGCTATCTGGTCCTCACCGAACCGTGGCCGGGCATGCTGCGCACCATCTGGGGCGACGAGCAGCGCTACGTCGACACCTACTGGTCGCGGTTCCCCGGGATGTACTTCGCAGGGGACGGCGCGAAGAAGGACGAGGACGGCGACATCTGGCTGCTCGGCCGGGTCGACGACGTCATGAACGTCTCCGGCCACCGCATCTCCACTACGGAGGTCGAGTCGGCGCTGGTCTCCCATCCGACGGTCGCGGAGGCCGCCGTGGTCGGCGCGAGCGACCCGACCACCGGGCAGGGAGTCGTGGCCTTCGTCATCCTGCGCGGTGACGCGGGCGGCGACGCGTCCGCCGGTGCCGCGCAGGTGGCGGCGGAACTGCGCGCCCACGTCGGCAAGGAGATCGGCCCGATCGCCCGGCCGCGGCAGATCCTGGTCGTCGCCGAACTCCCCAAGACCCGCTCCGGCAAGATCATGCGCCGTCTGCTGCGGGACATCGCCGAGAAGCGGGACCTCGGCGACGTGACGACGCTGACGGACTCGTCGGTGATGGACGAGATCCGCGAACGGCTGCCGGAGGCAGGTGCCGCGGGGGACGAGGAGGCGTAGATCCGTATCGAGGAAGCGTGCGGCACGGCTCGGCTCAGGGCCGCCACTCGTACCGGACGTCCGGCTCGCGCTCCTCGTTGGAGCTGCCGTCCGTGTACGTCACGGCGACGAAGCCGTGCCGCTCGTAGAACCGCTGGGCGGGCCCGTTGACCTGGAAGGCCCACAGGCCGAGCCCGCCCGGGTTCCGCTCCTTGGCGAGCGCGACGAAACGGTCGCCGAGGCCGCGTCCGCGCCAGTCGGGGGCGAGATAGAGCTGGGAGAGCTCGCCGTCGTGGAGCACCATCACCCCCACGATCCCGCTCTCGGCGTCCGCCACCCAGGTCTCGCGCAGCGGCACCACGACCTCCCGGAAGTAGTTCCGTACGTCGTCGTCGCTGCGCGGCCGGACGACAGAGGGCAGCGCGGCGGCGAAGGAACGCAGCCAGACGTCGGCGGCGTCCGGGGCGTCGCGGGCGGTGGCCCGGCGGATCGTCACGAGGCGTGGTTCAGCGGATTCGGCAGGCAAGGGCGGTTCCCGTCAGTCGTCGAGCGTACGGTCGTCGAGGTGGGCGCCGTAGAAGTCGGCCTGGCGGGCCATGATGTCCCGCATGGAGGTGTTGCGGGCGACGCCGTAGACCGTGCCGGGGAAGTCCAACTCCTTTTGCACCGACCACAGTTCGTCGTGGTCGCCGGGTGCGAAGAGCCGGGCGGTCGGTGCTCCGGCCGCTATCCAGCCGATGGGCAGGACGGTGCCGGGCGGCAGTACCGAATTGGCGTGCAGCACGCTGTTGATCCGCAGCTCGCAGCCCCGGCCGGCGACGGCCCCGGGGAAGACGGAGGCTCCCGTGGCGGCGAAGACCTCGTCCTCCAGGGTCGCGCCGTTGATGTGGGCGTGCGGTCCCACGAGTACGGCGTCCCCGATGACAGCGGGATGCCCGGACCGCCCGCGCACCAGGGCGTTCTCCATGATCACGACGTCCGAACCGACCCGGACCTGACCGTCCTCCGCGCTGAGCACGGCACCGTGCAGGATCCGTGCGCGTTCGCCGAGCGTGACGGCCCCGCACAGCACGGCGGTCGGAGCGACATACGCGGAATCGGGGACGACGGGGCGCGACCCGCGGTGCTCGATCAACATACGGTTCCCCTCCGGTACGGCAACGGGCGAACGGCGCTCACCCTCACCCGCCCGAGTACCCGGCACACCCGACGCCGATCATCCGGCTGCGGGGCCGCCCGCGCACCCGAATTTCTGCGGGCGCCCGCCGGTCGGGGCCGCGGTTTCCGTCGATAACCCATGGCACCGGCCAGGGCCCGGCAGGCATCCTGCACCCATGTCCGCCACGCACGCCGACGACCGGGCCTTCCTCGCCGCCGTCACCGAGCGCCTTGCCGCACTCCCCACGGTCCAGGCCGTCGCCCTCGGCGGTTCCCGTGCCCAGGGCACCCACCGCCCCGACAGTGACTGGGACCTGGCCGTCTACTACCGCGGCCCCTTCGATCCCGCCGACCTGAGAGCCGTCGGCTGGGAGGGAGAGGTCTCGGAGGTCGGCGGCTGGGGCGGCGGCGTCTTCAACGGCGGCGCCTGGCTCACCGTCGACGGGCGTCGCGTCGATGTGCACTACCGCGATCTCGACGTCATGGAGCGGGAGTTGGCCGAGGCCGAGGCCGGACGCTTCCGGGTGGAGCCGCTGCTGTTCCATCTCGCCGGGATCCCGAGCTACCTGGTGGTGGCCGAACTCGCCGTCAACCGGCTGCTCCACGGCCACGCACCACGCCCCGCCCACTACCCGCCGGCCCTGAGGGAATCCGCCCCGCCCCGCTGGCGTGGCATGGCCGCGGCCACCCTCTCCTACGCCAGGACCAACCACGCCCCGGCGGGCCGCCTCACGGAGGTCGCGGGCGCCCTCGCCCTGGCCACCACCCAGACCGCGCACGCCGTCCTCGCGGAGCGAGGGGAGTGGGTGACGAATGAGAAGAAGCTCGTCGAGCGTGCCGGCCTGCGGGGAATCGACCGCCTCCTGACACGCCTGGACCCCGAACCGCGGTCGCTCGTAACGGTGTTGACTGAGGCCAAGGAGGCACTGGCCGGGTAGTGGGCCATCAAGGCAGCAGCCGACGCTCCTTCGCCACTGCCACCGCACCGGCCCGGGTCTCCACTCCCAACTTGCCGTAGATCCGGCCGAGATGGGTCTTCACCGTCGCCTCGCTGATGAACAGGGCCCGGGCGATCTCGCGGTTGCCGAGGCCGCGGGCGAGCTGGGTGAGGATCTCCTGTTCGCGGTCGGACAGGGCCGGGCGGGGGCTGCGCATCTGGGCGAGGAGACGGTCGGCCACCGGGGCCGACAGCGCCGTACGGCCTGACGCGGCGCTGTGGATCGCGGCGAAGAGTTCGTCCGGACGCTCCGCCTTCAGCAGGTATCCCGTGGCGCCCGCCTCGATGGCCCGGGTTATGTCGGCGTCGGTGTCGAACATCGTCAACACCAGGACGCGCGTACCTCCTTCAGCGGTCAGCCGCCGCGTCGCCGTCACCCCGTCCGTGCCCTCGCCGAGCTGCAGATCCATCAGGACGACATCCGGGCGCAGGCGCCCCGCCATGGCGAGCGCCTCCTCCCCGCTGCCGGCCTCGCCGACCACCTCGATGTCGTCGGCGCTCGAGAGCAGGGCGCGCAGGCCGGCTCGTACGACGGCGTGGTCGTCGCAGAGGAGGAGGCGTATGGGTGGGGTCATGGGGTCACCTGCTGCGCGGTGAGTGGGATGGCGGCTGAGTCGACGGTGCCTTCGCCGAGTTGCAGGTCCATCAGGACGACGTCCGGGCGCAGGCGCCCCGCCATGGCGAGCGCCTCCTCCCCGCTGCCGGCCTCGCCGACCACCTCGATGTCGTCGGCGCTCGAGAGCAGGGCGCGCAGGCCGGCTCGTACGACGGCGTGGTCGTCGCACAGGAGCAGGCGTACGGGTGCGGTCATGGGGCCACCTTCCGCGCGGTGAGCGGGTTGGCGGCTGAGTCGACGGTGCCTTCGCCGAGTTGCAGGTCCATCAGGACGACGTCCGGGCGCAGGCGCCCCGCCATGGCGAGCGCCTCCTCCCCGCTGCCGGCCTCGCCGACCACCTCGATGTCGTCGGCGCTCGAGAGCAGGGCGCGCAGGCCGGCTCGTACGACGGCGTGGTCGTCGCACAGGAGCAGGCGTACGGGTGCGGTCATGGGGCCACCTTCCGCGCGGTGAGCGGGTTGGCGGCTGAGTCGACGGTGCCTTCGCCGAGTTGCAGGTCCATCAGGACGACGTCCGGGTGCAGGCGCCCCGCCATGGCGAGCGCCTCCTCCCCGCTGCCGGCCTCGCCGACCACCTCGATGTCGTCGGCGCTCGAGAGCAGGGCGCGCAGGCCGGCTCGTACGACGGCGTGGTCGTCGCACAGGAGCAGGCGTACGGGTGCGGTCATGGGGCCACCTTCCGCGCGGTGAGCGGGTTGGCGGCTGAGTCGACGGTGCCTTCGCCGAGTTGCAGGTCCATCAGGACGACGTCCGGGTGCAGGCGCCCCGCCATGGCGAGCGCCTCCTCCCCGCTGCCGGCCTCGCCGACCACCTCGATGCCGTCGGCGCTCGACAGCAGGGAGCGCAGTCCGGCTCGTACGACGGCGTGGTCGTCGCACAGGAGCAGGCGTACGCGCGCGGTCATGAGGTCACCTTCTGCGCGGTGAGTGGGATGGCGGCTGAGACGACCGTGCCCTCGCCCGGTGCCGACTCCACGGTGAGCGTGCCGCCCGATTGGCCGGCCCTGATGCGCATGGCGGGCAGGCCGTGGCCGCGGTTCCGGCCGGGAGCGGGCGGGGCGTCCGCGTCGAAGCCGCGCCCGTTGTCCGCGACGTCCAGCGAGATCTGGTCGTCCAGGCAGGTCAGGGTCAGTGCGGCGCGGGTGGCGGCGGAGTGCTCGCGTACGTTGGCCAGGGCGCCCTGGGCGATGCGCAGCAGGGCGGCCTGGACGCTCTCCGGGAGCGGGCCGGGGTCGCCGTCGAGACGGAAGCCGACCGTCAGACCCGGGCCGCTCTCCCGCTCGGCGAGCGCGCGCAGCGCCGCGTGCAGGGGTTGCTCCGCGAGGTCGGCGGGTGCCAGGTCGTGGACGAAACGGCGAGCGTCGGCCAGGCCGCGCGCGGTGATCCCGGCCGCCCTGCCGATGTGTGAGCGGGCCGCGTCCGGGTCCGACTCCCACACCCGTTCCGCCGCCTGCAGCAGCATCTGCTGGCTGGACAGGCTCTGCGCGAGGGTGTCGTGGATCTCCGAGGACAGCCGCTGCCGCTCCGCCAGGACGCCGGCCCGCCGTTCGGTCGCCGCCAGGTCGCGCCGAGTGCGGACCAGGTCCTCGACGATCGCGCGCTGGCGCGCCGCCTGACGCTGGAGGTGGACGAAGACGGCGGTGGCGACGGCGGCCACGGCCGGCGGGGCCACGATCATGTTGGGGTTGAGCGGGCCGTCCGCCACGCGCACCTCGGAGGTCACCACCAGCGCGGTCAGCACGCCGGCCAGCGGCACCGCGACCCGCGGCGGCAGCGCGTACAGGCCGGCGAACAGCAGCGGCATCGCACACCAGGTGGCGCTCGGGGCGAGGGCGAGCAGAGCGGCCCAGACCGCGGACACCGACCCCAGCCAGACCAGATGACGCGCGCCGGGCGGGGTTCCGGCGCGCGGAGGCGGGGCCAGGACGTGGCCGAGGACGTAGAGCAGGAAGAACGCGGCGAACAGCGCCACCACCGATCCCGTACGTGCCCCGCCCCTGTCGTGGGTCAGGAAGCGGGCGAACGAGGAGCACAACAGCAGGAGGAACGCGGCATGTACGACCGCGTTCAGCCGGGTCTCGTCCGCCTCGGTGGTGTTCTCCATGCTCCGTGTCTAACGCCCCCGGCAGCCGATCGCATCAACCGATCGGCTGACATCGTGATCGCCCGAACCGCCCGCGGACCCGCGCCGGTCGACCGAGCCGAACACTGCGCACCCGCACCGAGGCTTTGAGCAGCACCTCACCACCACCCGCACCCACCGCCTCGGAAGGGCCGGACCGCCATGCCTGCCAAGAACCTCACCGCCAACCGCGCAGCCCTCGGCCACCGCGTCGCCTACGCCCTGCGCCACCCCGACCGGGTGCCCCGCCACCTGGCCCGTTCCACGCGGGACTGGTGGCTCAGCCGCCGCCACCCCGACCACATCTCCTACTACCGCGCCGTGATGCGCTCCGACACCCGCGCCGACCCGGACGTGGCGGTCGGCAGCCGCAACCGGGAGCGCTGGATGGCGCTGGGGGCGATGCAGTTCGACTACCTGGTCGGCCACGGTCTGCGGCCCCAGCACCGCATGCTGGAGATCGGCTGCGGCAACCTGCGGGGCGGCTGGCGCTTCATCCGCCATCTGGAGCCCGGGCACTACCACGGCATCGACATCTCGCCCGACATCCTGATCGCGGCGCAAAACACCGTCGTCGACATGGGGCTGCAGAAGCGCCTGCCCAGCCTGACCCCCGTGCGGGACCTGAAGCTCGCCTTCCTGCCCGACGCCCACTTCGACGTCGTCCACGCGCACAGCGTCTTCTCGCACTCGCCGCTTCCCGTCATCGAGGAGTGCCTGAGCCATGTCGGCCGGGTGCTCGCCCCGGGCGGCTGGTTCGACTTCACCTTCGACCGCACGGAGGGGGAGGAGCACCATGTGCTGCGGGAGGATTTCTACTACCGCACGGACACCCTGATCGCCCTGGCCGAGAAGCACGGGCTGCGGGCGGCGTTCATGGACGACTGGGAGGAACTCCCGCACGGACAGTCCAAGATCCGGGTCACCGCGGGGTGAGGGCGGGGCGCGGTGACGCGGGAGTGCCGAGTCGGTCCGGCCCAATCCCGTGCCGGTCCGGCACCCACGCCGTACGTTGGCCGGATGACCGACTCTCCCGCCGATCTCGTCATCACCGCCTGCACCGTCCTCGTGCACGACGAGCTGGAACGGCCCGGATTCGAGGAGGACGCGGCCGTCGTGGTGCGCGACGGTCTCGTCGACTCGGTGACGACCGCCGCCGCGGTGCGGCACCTCGCCGCGGCCGAGCGCATCGACGCGCACGGTCAGGTCGCGATGCCCGGCCTGGTCAACTGCCACACCCACGCGCCGATGGTCGCCCTGCGCGGCGTCGCCGAGGACCTGCCCACCGAGGAGTGGTTCAACGACGTCGTCTGGCCGATCGAGTCCAACCTCACCGAGCAGGACGTGGAGTTGGGGGCGCGGCTGGCCTGCGCGGAGATGATCCGCGGCGGGGTCACCTGCTTCGCGGACCACTACTTCGCCATGGACGCGGTCGCCGCCGTCGTCGAAGAGTGCGGGATGAGGGCCCATCTCGGGCAGGCGTACTTCTCCTCCCAGGGTCCACAAGGCCGGGAGGAATCCCTGGAGTTCGCGCTACGGCACCGGGGTGGCGCCGGTGGCCGCATCACCACCGCGCTCGCCCCGCACGCGCCGTACACCGTCGACGACACCGACCTCGCCGCCACCGCGGCACTCGCCAGGGAGCACGGACTGCCCGTCCATCTGCACGCCGCCGAGAACCGCGACCAGACCGAGGCCAGCCTCGACCGGCACGGTGCCACCCCGATCGAGGTACTCGAGCGCACCGGCATCCTGGACACCGACGTGCTGATCGCACACGGCACCGGCATCCTCGAACGGGACCTGCCCGTGCTCGCGGGTGCCGGCGGCCGTGTGGCCGTCGCCTCCGCGCCCCGCGGCTACCTCAAGTTCGCCTGGCCCACCACCACTCCGGTGCGCGCGCTGCGGGACATCGGCATCCCCGTCGGGCTCGCGACGGACGGCGCGGCCTCCAACAACTCCCTCGACGTGTGGGAGTCGATGGCGCTGACCGCGCTCCTCCAGAAGTCCACGACGGGCGACCCCCGATGGCTGACAGCCCGTCAAGCCCTGCACCACGCGACGCTGCAGAGCGCCCGTGCGGTCGGTCTCGGCGACACCCTCGGCACCCTCGCTGCCGGCCGCCGCGCCGACATCGTCCTCGTCGACCTCACCGGCCCCCACACCCAGCCCGTCCACGACCTCGCCGCCACCCTCGTCCACAGCGCCCGTGCCTCCGACGTCACCACCACGATCGTCGACGGCCGGGTGCTGATGCGCGACCGGGAACTCCTCACCCTCGATGTCCCGTCGGTGGTACGGGAGTTGGAGCAGCGGCTGCCCGCCCTCGTCGACCGCGGCCACGGACGGCGCATCCAGGACTACAGGACCTGAGAACCGGTCGCAGACAAGTGTTTTGACGCCAACCATCGGTGACCGGGCCGTCGCGCCAGGTAATTTCACGCTACACAGGAAGGCCGGGAATTCTCGTCAGACGGGAGGCCGGCCGATGGAACTCACGATCGACGTAGCGGTGCTGCTCGCTGTCGTCGTCTTCCTGCGGGCGCGCCGAAAGCCCCTGGCCCGCACCCGCTCCGACGCGTGGCTGACCGTCTGGCTCACCCTCGCCCTCGGCGTACTGATCGCCCCGACCCCCTTCGGCCGCTGGATCCTGGACGTAGTGGGCCAACTCGTGCAGGGCGTGGCCCAATTGGACAGCCCGTGACCCCTACGCTGATCCCATGGACCCCGCCGACGGCCTTCTCGACCACCCGTACGACGTGTACCGGCGCCTGCGTGAGAGCGCGCCCGTGCATCGCATCACCGGGCCCGACGGTACGCCCGCCTGGATCGTCACGCGCTACGACGACGTCCGGGCCGCGCTCGCCGATCCGCGGCTGTCGCTGGACAAGCGGCATGCGACGGCCGGGACGTACAGGGGCTTCGCCCTGCCGCCCGCGCTCGACGCCAACCTGCTGAACATGGACCCGCCGGACCACACCCGGGTCCGCCGTCTGGTCGGCCGCGCCTTCACCCCGCGCCGGATCCAGCAACTGCGCACCCCTGTCCGGGAGGCCGCCGACCGCCTCCTCGACGCCCTCGGCACGCACGGCACCGCCGACCTGGTCGCCGCCTACGCCGCGCCCCTCCCCATCACCGTCATCTGCGACCTGCTCGGCATCCCGGACAGCCACCGCAGGGACTTCCGGGAGTGGACCGACACGCTCATCACGCCGGATCCGGCACGGCCGGGCGCCGCCAGGGAGGCGGTCGCGGCCATGCTCGGCTTCTTCACCGACCTGCTGGCCGCCAAGCGCGCCGCGCCCGCCGACGACCTGCTCTCCGACCTGATCGCCGTACGCGACGAGGGCGACCGGCTCAGCGAGGACGAGCTGATGTCCCTCGCCTTCCTCATCCTCTTCGCCGGGTACGAGAACACGGTCCAGCTCATCGGCAACTCCGTGCTCGCCCTGCTCCAGCACCCCGAACAGCTCGCCGCCGTCCGCGAGGACCCCGCACAACTCGCGGGCGCCGTGGAGGAGTTCATCCGCTACGAGGGCCCCGCCCTGTTCGCCATCCGGCGCTTCCCGGTCGAGGACGTCACCATCGCCGGTGTCACCGTCCCGGCCGGCGAGACGGTCTGGGTCTCCCCGTCCGCCGCCAACCGCGACCCGGCCCGCTTCCCCGAGCCCGACCGCCTCGACCTCACCCGCGACGCCTCCGGCCATCTCGCCCTCGGCCACGGCATCCACTACTGCCTCGGCGCACCACTCGCCCGCGCCGAGACGGAGATCGCGCTCGCCGCCCTCCTCGAACGCTTCCCCGAACTCGCCCTCGGTGAGGGAGAGCTGCAATGGCGCCGCTCGCTGCGCGCCCGTGGCCTGGTCGCGCTTCCGGTGACGTACGCACAAAAAAGTTTCTGAGACAGCGATGAGTTCTGCCCCTCCGGCCGGTCACCACCCCCGACGGACCGTTGCACAGGAGGGGCCATGTCGCTTCCGGAGATCGTGTCGCGCGAGCAGTGGCGCGCGGCACGCGAGGAGTTGCTCGTCAAGGAGAAGGCGGCCACGCGCGCGCGTGACGCGTTGAACGCCGAGCGGCGCAGGCTGCCCATGGTCGAGGTCGACCAGGAGTACGTCTTCGAGGGCGGCGACGGCAAGGCCACCCTGCCGGACCTGTTCGAGGGCCGGCCGCAGCTGGTCGTCCACCACTTCATGTTCGCGCCCGAGTGGGACGCCGGCTGCCGCTGCTGTTCGGCATTTCTCGACCAGATCGGGCATCTGGCCCATCTCAAGGCCCGGGGGACCACGTTCGCGGCCGTCTCCCGGACGCCGTACACCAAGATCCTTCCGTTCAAGGCGCGGATGGGCTGGGCGGTGCCCTGGTACTCGTCGAACGGCACCGACTTCAACCGCGACTTCGGCGTGACCCTCGAGCGTGACGGGGAGTGGGTCGAGCGGCCCGCCGTCAGCTGCTTCCTGCGGGACGGCGAGCGCGTCTTCCACACCTACTCGACGTACGACCGCGGCCTCGACGGACTCGGCTCGACCACCAGTCTCCTGGACCTGACGGCGCTGGGCCGGCAGGAGGAGTGGGAGCGACCGGAGGGGCGTGCGACGGCTCTTGGGGCGCCTGCGGGCGGTGTGCGCATGCGTTATCACGACGAGTACGAGGAATGAAACAGAAAGTAGTCAGAAGTCGACCTGGATCTTCAATGAGTGACCGGACCTTCACACTCCGCGCTGAACAAGTGTCAACTACGTCTCAGTACGGCAACTGAGCGAGGCGATGGACCCCTCCTGGGCGTTAACTCCTACAGGACAACGTTCTGGAGGTGCGAGATGGTGAACGGGCGAACAGTGCTCGAACGCTTTCCCGCAGGTGGGCCGCGAGGCTCGTGGCCGGCGGAAGAGTTCGCGCATGCGCGACGAGAGGAAGGGCTGCCCGCGGAGGTCGTCATGGACCTCGCGACGGACATGTTCCTGGTGATCGTGCGCAGCGACAAGAACGCGGACGTGGTCGCCTGAGGCGCTCTCAGCCCGCCTTCGGGGCGGGCACGGGCGCCCTGAACTGCTCGGCCTGGAGCGAGTACAGCTCCGCGTAGATGCCACCGCTCGCCAGCAGTTCGTCCGGGGTGCCGGACTCCGCGAGACGGCCCCGGTCCAGGACGTGAACCAGATCCGCGTGCCGCACGGACGCCAGCCGGTGAGTGATGAGGATCACTGTCTGACCGGCCGAGGCCAGCGCCCGGATCTTCTCGAAGACCTCCAGCTCGGCCCGGGCGTCCAGGGCCGCCGTCGGCTCGTCCACGACCAGGATCCGGCCCCGCCGGTAGGCCGCCCGCGCGATGCCGAGCCGCTGCCACTGCCCGCCGGACAGCTCGTGGCCACCGCTGAAGTTCCTGGCCAGCAGGGTGTCCAGACCGCGCGGCAGGTTCTCCACCACCCCCTCCGCCCCGGCCTCGGTGAGCGAGGTGGCCATGCGTTCCTCGGTCAGGGGCGCCGACGAGCGGCCGACGGCGACATTGACCCGGGCCGTGAACGGCCAGCGCTTGAAGTCCTGGGCGAGCATCGCGACCCGCTCCGCGAGCTGGTGGCGGTCCGCGGTCGCCGCGTCGACCCCGTCCCACATGATCCGGCCCGCGTCCGGCGTGTACAGGCCGGCGAGCAGCTTGATCAGGGTCGTCTTGCCGGAGCCGTTCTCGCCGACCAGCGCCACGATCCCGCCGAGCGGCACGGTGAGCGTCACATCGTCGAGGGCGGGACGGGAGGACTCGCCCGGATAGCTGAAGGTGACGTTCTCGAACCGGATCTCCCGCGGCTGCTCCGGCAGCGGGTCGCCGCCCACCGGGATCGCCCGTTCGGCCGCCTCCGCGTAAAGTTTCTGAAGATCGCCGACGAAGAGCGCCTCCTCGTGCAGCGCGTTGATCTCCAGGACCAGGCTGTCCAGGCTGGAGGAGCCGGTGCGGATCGCGATCACCGCCGTCCCCGCCACCGACAGCGCCATCGCCCCGCTCAGCAGCAGCCCGCCGAGCGTCGCGTACGTCGCCACGGTCGCAAGGCCCGTCCAGGCCGACGCGATCAGTCCGGTGCGCGCCGCGAGCCGGGCCAGCCGGGCCTGCTCCGCCTCCGCGGCCTCCGACATCGCGCGGAAATGGCGCAGCAGGAAGGGCCCGACCCCGTGCACCCGGATCTCCGGAGCGGCGGCGGGCTCGGTGAGCAGCCCGCTGATCAGATGCCCGGCACGCGCGTGCTGCACCCAGATGTGGAAGGACTCGTAGCGCCGCCGGGCGTTCGTCAGCGCGCTCCACGCGCTGGGCAGCGTCATCGTCGCGAGCAGCGGGAGCAGCGCCGGGTGCAGCACGGTCAGCACGCTCGCCGCCGCGATCAGCGAGATCATCGCGTTCACCACGCGCGTGGCGTACGAGATCATCCGCCGGGCCGAGGTGGCGCCGTACTGCGCGGTGTCCAGCAGCTTGTGGAAGGCGTGGTCCTCGATCGCGGCCAGTTCCACGGCCGCCGCCCGCTCCAGATACAGCTCCGTGGCCACCCGCTCCACCTTGGGCTCGAGCCGCCCGGTGGCATACGTCGACGCGGCCCGCAGCAGTGTCCCGACCAGCATGACGACGGCCATGGCGACCAGCGCGGGCACGGCGCCGTGCAGCCGGTCCTCGATCGCCCCGCCGGTGATCAGCCGGCCCAGCACGCTGTTGACCGCGAGCAGGCTCACCGCCTGGGCCAGGCCCCGGCCGATCTCGGCGGCCAGCACGATCCGCGCCGCCTTCCGGTCGGCCTGCCAGGCCAGCTCGCAGCTCGACCCCAGCAGGGCCGGCAGCCGGGTCACCATGGCCCGGAAGCCCAGTTCGAGGAAGGCGTCCCGGTGCTGGTTCCAGCCCATGTCGTAGCGCAGGGGACCGCCGAAGAGCAGCTGCTCCGATTCGGAGACCTCCGGCGTGGTCCTGCCGCCGCGCTTTCGCCGCCCGCCCTGTGATTCCGTCACCGCCGGCCCCCCCCGATCCTCGTCGACGAACGGCCACTATCGCCGGGTCGGGACCCTCGGGGGAGAGCGCATGTCGAAAGGGGTGAGCGCGCGGGCGCACGCCTCGGGGCGCCCGGTGTACACGCGATCGCGGTCTACGCGACGGCCGGCCGGGACCAGGTCGGGGTCGTCCCGGTCACCAGGCACAGGGCCAGATACAGCGGGATCGGCGGGGTGTACGGCACCGTACCGGTCGGCCGGTGGATGAGATCGGGGACCGCCGGGGCGTCCGGAACGACCGCCCCGGCGGCGTACTGCGTGGGCGCCGGCCACTCCAGTGCGTAGTCGGAGTCGGACGGGACGAGCCACCACCAGTGCGTGTCATCGGCGTACACACACCCCACACGTGGCAGCCGCGGCAGCACCAGTGGGCCGAGACGGGCGGGTATCTCCACCGCGTCGCAGCCCAGCGGGGCCGTCATGCCGTCAGGCACCTGCAGCCGCCGGGGCGTACCCGGCGTGTGCAGCCCGCGCCGCATCCGGACGAGCGTGTCCAGGCTCAGCACCTGGCGGCCGGACCCTGCCCTCACCGCCATGTGCCTCCTGTCCCGTGCCGTCCGTGTGCGTCCGTCCCGTCCTCGTCCCCCGGGCCGGCCGGGCCCGGCTTGGGGCGGGCTCCCCAGCCCAGGTCGTTGCAGGGCCCGCAGTCGTGGCCCGGAGTGTGGGCCGGTACGGCCTTGCGCGGCAGTTCCGCCCAGACCAGCAGTCCCGGGCCGTTCTCGTGCGCGCCCCACGCCTCGCAGAGCGCGTCGATGAGGAGCAGTCCCCTCCCGTGCTCCTCCTCGGGCCGCGCGGGCGAGGGATGGGGTTCGCCCGGTGCGCAGCCCTGGTCACGCACGGTTATGCGGACCTGTTCGTGGCCGTCGTGCAGCTCGCAGACTATGTGGCTGCTCGCCGTGTGCACGAGGGCGTTGGTGACCAGCTCGGAGATCACCAGTGCGGCGGTGTCGCAGACGTCCTCGCACACCGACCACACGTTCAGCCGGGCCCTCGTCAGGCGTCTGGCCTGCGCTGGAGAGCCCGGGTGTGCGGCCAGCTCGAAACGGAACCGGCGCTCGGCGGCCGCCCGGTCGGGCGCCACCCCCGCGGCGGTACCGAGACCGGGCAGGCGGCCTGCGGCAGCGTCTGTTCCTAAGGGCGCGGACGGAATCACGCTTGCCACTATCGCCCCGGCGTGAACACTTGGCAAGTGTCACTATGAAAAATGCAGAGTGCTGTGTGACGCGGAGAAATGCCGTGGCACACTGCTCGCAACAGCATCTTGAGCGGCGCCAGTTGGGATCGACGGAGATCCGTACAGATCTTCGAATAGGTCTTCGCATGGCGCCGTATGGCTGTAGGCATGCTGGTGCGGCAGGCCCAGGCCCTGGTGGCCGCCCTGTCGCCGACGACAGGGACGTACGCGACGTGGTGGAGGTGGAGCGTGAGTGAACCGCGGTCCGCGCCGACGGTCGGCCAAGTCGTCCTCGGGCGCCGTCTGCTGGATCTGCGGGAGCGTGCGGGTCTCAAACGCGAGGAGGCCGCCCGCATCCTGCGCGTCGCCCCCGCGACGGTCCGCCGCATGGAGATGGCGGAGGTCTCCCTCAAGATCCCGTACCTGCAACTGCTGTTGAAGTCCTACGGCGTCTCGGACGAGGAGGCCGAGGCCTTCGTGCAACTGGCCGAGGAGGCCAACAGACCCGGCTGGTGGCAGCGGTTTCACGACATTCTGCCGGGCTGGTTCTCCATGTACGTCAGCCTGGAGGGGGCGGCCGCCCTCATCCGCTCCTACGACCCGCACTTCGTGCCTGGCCTGCTGCAGACCGAGGGCTACGCGCGCGGAGTGCTCAGGTCGGGTGCGATCGGTCAGACCAGGCCGGAAGACATCGAGCGTCACGTCGCCCTGCGCATACAACGCCAGGAACTGCTCACCCGCCAGGGCGCGCCCCGTTTCTGGGCCGTCATGGACGAGACCGCACTGCGCCGCCCGGTGGGCGGCCCGGAGGTGATGCGTGCGCAGATCGACAGACTGCTCGAGGCATCGAAGCTGCCCAACGTGACGCTGCAGGTCGCGCCCTTCACCAACGGGCCGCACCCCGGCACGTTCGGGCCCTTCGTGCTGTTCCGATTTGCCATGTCAGAACTGCCGGACATGGTCTACAGCGAGTACCTGACCGGCGCGGTCTATCTCGACGCGCGTTCCGAGGTGGCGACCCACCTCGAGGTCATGGACCGCATGGCGGCGCAGGCCGCTACGGCACATCGCACGAAGGAGATCCTCCGGGATCTCCGCAAGGAGTTGTGAATGGATCGCATCAAGCCGCGCAAACACGTCTACAACGGCATGCCCGCGCGGGAGTTGGGCAGCGAGGGCTGGCACAAGCCGTGGAGCGGCGGCAACGGCGGGAACTGCCTGGAGGCGATGAAGCTCGCCGACGGCCGGATCGCCGTCCGGCAGTCCACCGACCCGGACGGCCCGGCGCTGATCTACACCACCGACGAGATGACGGCCTTCATCGAGGGCGCCAAGGCGGGTGAGGCCGACTTCCTGCTGTCGTGAGCCCCACTTTTCAGCTTCTGATGTTCCGTCACATCCACCTACACCTTTGATCCCTCCCCTGATCACCCTTGATTCGGCAGTGAGTTGAGCTTGATTGCGGCAGTCACTTTTGGAGTACGTCATGCATAGACAGGAGCAGACCTCGCAGGCGATCGGCGCGAGCAGGCACCGGCTCACCACGGCTGGCCGGAAGTAAGGGGCCCCCGCCTCGTTTCCTGTGCAGGCCCTGCCCCCCGGTGCTCCTCGGGCGGCAGGGCCTTGGCCGGTCCGCGCTACACCGTCATCGGGCGGTCGTACGGCCCGATCGGCGACGGCAGCTGCGAACTGCCGGTCAGATAGCCGTCGACGGCCGCCGCGACCGCCCGCCCCTCCGCGATCGCCCACACGATCAGCGACTGCCCGCGTGCCGCGTCCCCGGCCGCGAACACGCCGGGCACGTTCGTCGCGAAGGAGGCGTCGCGGGTGATCGTGCCGCGCGGATCCATCGCCAGGCCCAACTGGTCGACGAGACCGTCCCCGCGATCGGGTCCCGAGAAGCCGAGCGCGAGCAGCACCAGGTCGGCGGGGAGCGTCCGTTCGCTGCCCGGCAGCGGACTGCGCGCCGCGTCCACCTCGACCAGGTGCAACGACCGCACATGCCCCGCCGCGTCGCCCTCGAAGCGCAGCGTGGACGCCGCGAACAGCCGCGCGTCCGCGTCCGCCGCCGGAGCCGTCCGCAGATCGCGGGCCTCCTCGTGGGCGGCCGACATCCGGTAGGTCTTCGGGTACGTCGGCCAGGGCTCCACGTCCTCGTCGCGGTCGACGCCGGGCCTGGCGTAGATGTCCAACTGCGTGACGGACGCCGCCCCTTCGCGCACCGCCGTCCCCAGGCAGTCCGCCCCCGTGTCACCACCGCCGACGATGACGACATGCCGCCCCGCGGCGGACATCGGCGACGCCTCCAGGCCCCCTTCGCGCACCCGGTTGGCCAGCGGCAGATACTCCATCGCCTGCACCACCCCGGCCAGCTCCCGCCCCGGCACGGCCAGTTCACGCCACGCCCTGGCCCCCGTGGCGACCACCACGGCGTCGTAGCGCGACCGCAGCTCCGCCGCCCCGACATCCCGCCCGACCGCCGTCGACGTACGGAACTTCGTCCCCTCGGCCCGCATCTGCTCCAGCCGCCGGTCGAGATGGCGCTTCTCCATCTTGAACTCGGGGATGCCGTACCGCATCAGCCCGCCCAGCCGGTCGTCCTTCTCGTACACCGCGACCGTGTGCCCCGCCCGGGTCAACTGCTGCGCCGCCGCCAGCCCGGTGGGCCCCGACCCGATGACCGCGACGGTCCGCCCGGACAGCCGGTCCGGCGGCTGCGGCGGCGCGAAGCCCGACTCCCAGGCCATGTCGGCGATCGCGACCTCCACGTTCTTGATGGTGACCGCCGGCTGGTTGATGGCGAGCACACACCCCGCCTCGCACGGCGCGGGACACAACCGCCCGGTGAACTCGGGGAAGTTGTTCGTGGCGTGCAGCCGGTCGGCCGCCGCCCGCCAGTCGTCCCGGCTGACCAGGTCGTTCCACTCCGGGATCAGATTGCCGAGCGGGCACGCGTCGTGGCAGAACGGGATACCGCAGTCCATGCAGCGGTCCGCCTGCTTGCCGATGATGGGAAGCAGCGCGCCGGGAACGTAGACCTCGTGCCAGTCCCGGACCCGCTCCTCGACCGGTCTGCGGGGCCAGTCCCGGCGAGGCGTGGTCATGAATCCCCTGGGATCGGCCATGGCCGTCTTCCTTGCCTGCGCATGCCCTCTTCCGGTCACGATACGACTCCCGGGCCACCCCCGCAGAGGGGCTGGACAGCGCTCGCGCCCGCCCTTGCCTAGCCCCTCCCCGGACGAGTGCCTGCACGGACTCTCACGTGAGTGCCAGCACGTACGCGATCGCCGATCCGGCCGAGGCGACCGTGCGGACGTGGTTCCAGAAGGTCCATTCGCGCACATACGCCGGCCAGTACGCGGCCGCCTCCGGAGTGCCCGGGTCCAGCTTGAGCAAGGCGTCGTTGCGCGGCACGTTCGCGACCATCGTCACCCCGAACGAACCGAACAGATACAGGGCGCTGCCCAGCAGCAGCTCCACCCTCCCGTCGCCCGGCCACAGCACGAACGTCACCACGGCGAGCACCGCGCACAGCACCGCCGACCCCATGAACACGAACATGAATGCCGGCATCACCGCGGTCACATTGATCGCGTTCATCGCCGCGACTCCCTGCGCGGGCGGCAACGAGGCGAGCCCCCGCATCACGAACGTCGAGAACCCGCAGAAAACCCCCGCCACCAGGCCCGTTCCGAGCACGCCCAGCACCGTCAGCCAGAGGTACGGTCCAGCGATCATGTCGTCAACTCCCGCGTCCAGCCGAGATCATCCCCGGCACCTCCCGTCACCTCAAGTGAATTGCCGTACCGGCTCGGTGACCATGGCCGAAGAACGCGCCCCCATACGCGGGCGTCCAGCACGCCCGGGCCGGGCCCGGTCCTCCGCCGCGCATGCACCGCCGACTCCGCGTCCCCCGTCCGGTACCCCTTCGTCGCCCCGCCCCTCCTCAACCCGCCTCCTCCCTCTGCCATTGCCAGCCCCGCAACACCGTCTCCACCGCCGGTCGGATCCGCCGCCGGGCCTCGTGCCGCGGCACGCCGCTCATCAGCAACTGGTCGTAAGGCGTGTCCAGATGGCGTACGGAGGCCACGACCGCCGAGATCACCGCGCCCTGTGACAGCGCGCGCCCCGCCGCGCTCCGGCCCACCCGTCCGCTGCCCCGCACCGAGGCGTGCGCCGCGACCGCCAGGGCCCGCTCCGCCGGGCACCCGGGAAACAGCCGCCGTATCTCCGCCGCGAACGCCTCCGTGAACCGCACGTCCTCCGCCGCCCGGCGCCGCGCGTCCCGCATCCGGCGTCGCCGTCGCGCCTCGGCGTCCGCGAGGCACCGCTCCTCGGCACGGGCGAGCCCCTCCTCCTCGACCAGCACGCCCTGCCGCTCGTATCGCGCCTTGCGCCGGTTGAAGCGGACGACGACCGCCGACAACGTGCTCTCCTCGCGCGACCGCCGCGTCAGCGCGGTGTCGCCGCGCGGCAGGAACACCAGATGACCGAGGTCGGCACAGTCGAGACACCGAGGCACCCCGTCCTCGAGCACGAGCAGCGCCAACGGCCCCGCGTGACACTCCGTGCACATCCGTCTCTTGAGCGGCTGGAAGACGAGAAGCCCGGTACGGGCCGCGGAAGTTGCGAGACGTGCCATGAATGGTTCATTCCCCCTGACCGGACTTTGGATCACCCCGATGCCTCGCCCTGTACCTTTCCTGTCCCGGGCATGCCGTCTGTGCATCCCGTCCGGCGGTCGGCGCATGATGGCCGTGTGCGACTGGAAGCGATCACGTGGGACCGGCTCGGCGACCTCATCGCCGAGCGCCTGCTCGACCTCGAACCGGCCGACGGCAGCCCCTGGCCCCGTGTCGCCTTCGACGGCGCCCCGGCGGCCGACCCGGGAGCCCTCGCCGAGCGCGTCGCCGAGGCCCTGCGCATACGCGGCCGCCCGTCCCTGACCGTGGCCGCCGAGGGTTTCCTGCGCCCCGCCTCGGTCCGGCTGCAGTACGGCCGCCACGACATCGACGCCTATTACGACGGCCGGCTGGACACCGGTGCCCTGTGGCGCGAGGTCTTCGGCCACCTCGAACCCGGCGGCGACGGACGTGTCCTGCCGGACCTGTGGGACCCGGTCACCGACCGCGCCACCCGCAGCCCCTACGTCCAACTCCCGCCCGGCGGCTTCCTGTTGCTGCATGGCCCCCTCCTCCTGCGGCACTGGTTCCCCTTCGACCTGACCGTCCATGTCCTCCTCTCGTCCGGCGCCCTGCACCGGCGCACCCCGGAGGCCGAGCACTGGACCCTCCCCGCCTTCGAGCGGTACGAGGACGAGACCGACCCGGCGGGCACGGCGGACGTCCTCGTGCGCGCCGACGACCCGCGCCGACCGGCGTGGCGGGGGTGATCGCCGGGAGCGGTCGCCGCACACCGCTTTTATATGCGTGTGCATGTAGTTAGGCTGTCCCCATGACGACCTCCCCGAGCGATCCGATTTCTTTCACCGACGCCGTCCGTGCCCTGCTCGACGGCAAGAACTTCGCCAGCGTCGCCACCCTCGGCCCCGACGGCGCCCCGCAGAACTCGGTGGTCTGGATCAAGCGCGACGGCGACACCGTGCTCTTCTCCTCCACCGACGGACGCCAGAAGGTGCGCAACCTCCGCCGCGACCCCCGCGTGAGCCTCTCGGTCTTCGACCTCGACGACCCCTACACCTCGGCCGAGATCCGCGGCACCGCCGAGATCCTCCCCGACGAGGGGAAGCGGCTGCCGCACGAGCTCTCGCACAAGTACCTCGGCATCGACCCGCCCGCGGAGAAGGACGACGAGGTCCGCGTCATCGTCCGCGTCGTCCCGCACAGGATCGTCGGCTTCTCGGCCTGACGCGGCACTCCGGGCGCCCGTCGCCGCGGCTTCCCGTTTCGTCTGTTACCGCACGGTTCCGGGTGCACGGGCCGGTTCGCGCCGCGAGAATGTAGGGCGCCGGGACTAGCGGTGCGTTCCGCGCCGCGCCGGCCGTCCGGCACCGGGAGGTACTCCATGACCACTGCCGGAGACATCATGCACCGTGGCGCCCAGTGGATCCCCGCTCACGAGACGCTGGACCGCGCGGCCCAGCTGATGCGCGAGCTGAACGTCGGAGCCCTGCCCATCAGCGACGAGAACGAGCGGCTGTGCGGCATTCTCACCGATCGCGACATCGTCATCGGCTGCGTGGCCATGGGCCACGACCCGGCCAGGATCACCGCGGGCGAGATGGCCCACGGCACCCCGCGCTGGATCGAGTCGGGCGCCGATGTGGGCGACGTGCTCCGGGAGATGCAGGACCACCAGATCCGCCGGCTGCCCGTCATCGAGAACAAGCGGCTGGTGGGCATGATCAGCGAGGCCGACCTGGCCCAGCATCTGACGGAGGACCAGATCGCCGACTTCGCCCACAGCGTCTACGCCAGGTCGGCGACGAGCTGACCGGTCCGGCGAGGCACGTCACAGCCAGCCGTTGCGCCTGAAGCCGCGGTGCAGAACCAGACACGCGATGGATATGACGCCGAGGACGAGGGGGTAGCCGAACGTCCAGTGCAGTTCCGGCATGTGATCGAAGTTCATGCCGTACACACCGCACACCATCGTCGGTACGGCGATCACCGCGGCCCAGGCCGTGATCTTGCGCATGTCCTCGTTCTGCGCGACCGTGACCTGCGCGAGATGGGCCTGAAGGATCGAGTTGAGCAGTTCGTCGAAGGAGGCGATCTGCTCCTTCGCCCGCATCAAATGGTCGAGGACGTCCCTGAAGTAGGCCTGTATCTCCGGGGGCACCACCCGGATCGGCCGGGTCGCGAGATCCTCGACCGGGCGGCCCAGCGGCACGACGGCCCGCTTCAGCTCGAGGAGTTCGCGCTTCAACTGGTAGATCCGGCCCGGGTCTGCCCGCGCGCCGTTCTCCGCGAACACATCCATCTCCACCTGGTCGATGTCCGCCTGAACCGAGTCGGTGACCTGCAGATAGTCGTCGACCACATGGTCCGCGATCGCGTGCAGCACCGCCGCCGGCCCCTTGGCGAGCTGAGCGGGATCGGACTCCAGCTCCTCGCGCAGCGGGCCGAGGGAGCCATGCCTGCCGTGCCGGACCGTGATCACGAAGTCCTGGCCGACGAACACCATGATCTCGCCGGTGTCGACCACCTCGCTCGTCGCCGTCAGCTCCTCGTGCTCGACGTAGCAGACGGTCTTGAACACCGCGAACAGCGTCTCGTCGTACCGCTCCAGCTTCGGGCGCTGGTGGGCCTCGATCGCGTCCTCGACCGCCAGCGGGTGCAGGTCGAAGAGCTCGGCGATGCCCGCGAACTCCTGGTCCGTCGGCTCGTGCAGCCCCAGCCACACGAACCCGTCGCCGTGCTTGCGCACGCGCTCCACGGCGTCGACCAGGTCGCTGCCGCCCGGCACCCGCTCGCCCTCCCGGTAGGTCACGCAGTTCACCACGGAGGAGCCCAGAGGGGAACGGGCCGGGTGACTCAGGTCGACGCGAGGGCGTCGCCGGGCCAGCCGTGCCACCGTGCGGAGGCCGCCGACCCTGCTGAGGTGCGTGACCTTCCGCAGATTCCCTGCCATGGACATCTGGATCTCCTTGCGTGGATCTCCGGGCTCGAAGCGCGGTCGGCAGCCCGCCTCGGTGGTGAGCTGCCTGGGTGTGCCTTGGTGCCTTGTTTGCCTTGGCGCGTCAGTTTGCCAGGTCTGCGTAATTGGCGATTGGGCCTGTGGAAGCACTGCATTCCGCTTGGTTCCCGCCTGTGGACAACTGGTTACAAGGGCGGTGGCCTGACGATGAAGGCGCGCACGGAGGCCTCCACCCTCGGGCCGGCGGGCGACTGCGATGATCGCGGCATGACGCAATCCGAGGGATATCTGCTCGACAACCAGCAGACCGAGGCGAAGGAGCGCTTCGACGCCTTCACCACCCTCTTCGACCCCACGACCTTCCGGCACCTCGAAGGGCTCGGCATCGGCTCCGGCGGCCGCTGCTGGGAGGTCGGCGCGGGCGGTACCTCGGTGGTGTCCTGGCTGGCCGAGAAGGTCGGTCCGGAGGGAGAGGTCGTCGCCACCGACATCGACACCTCCCTGCTCGCCTCCGCGGCCCGCCCGCCGGTGACCGTGCTCGTCCATGACGTGGGCGCCGACGAACCGCCGGGTGAGGGCTTCGACCTGGTGCATGCCCGGCTCGTCCTGGTCCATGTGCCGGACCGCGAAAGAGCTCTGCGGTTTATGATCGAGGCCCTGCGCCCCGGCGGCATGCTCCTGATCGAGGACGCCGACCCCGCCCTGCAGCCCCTGGTCTGCCCCGACGAGCACGGCCCCGAGGAACAGCTCGCCAACCGCCTGCGCCACGGCTTCCGTCGCCTGCTCGCCGACCGGGGCGCCGACCTCTCCTACGGCCGCCGCCTTCCGCGCCTGCTGCGCGAGGCCGGCCTGCAGGACGTGGAGGCGGACGCGTACTTCCCGCTCACCTCCGCGGCCTGCGCCGCCCTGGAGTCGGCCACCGTCCGGCAGATCCGCGAACGCCTCGTCGCCGCGGGGATCGCGACGAACGAGGAGGTCGACCGTCATCTGGCGAATGTCGCGGCCGGAGGGATGGACCTGGCCACGGCCCCGATGATCTCCGCGTGGGGACGCAAGGCGTAGCGGCGGGCTCCGGGGGTTTCGTACCGCCGGACCCTTGCGGCCCGCGGACGATCGCACCAGCCTGAAAACATGACGGACAACACGGCACGTCTCGACCATGTCGTCCTGTGGGTGCAGGACCCACTCGCCGCGGCCGACTTCTACGAGAAGGCGGTCGGGCTGCGGCCCCTGAGGATCACCGAGTACGCGGCGGGCGAGGTCTCCTTCCCCTCGGTACGGCTCAACGACGAGACCATCCTCGACCTCATGCCCCACTCCATGGCACAGGGCATGAAGATGGTGCCCGGAGCCGCCGACAGCTCGGGCCACCCGGTCAACCACATCTGCCTGGCCCTGCCCGGCGAGGAGTTCGACGCCCTGCACAGCCGCCTGCAGGAACGCACCGTCCCCGTCTCCGAGTTCTCCTACGACTCCTACGGCGCCCGCGGAATGGCCCGGCGCAGCTTCTACTTCCGCGATCCGGACGGCAACGTCTTCGAGGCCCGGCACTACGACTAGCCCTGGGCGGCGTCCGCCCACGCAAGAGGGTGCCCACGCGCGTGCGCGCGTGGGCACCCTTCGTTGCTCGCCGGGGTTCGGACGGACTGGGGCTCAGACGGGCCGTACCCCCTTCAGCACCCCGTGCGGATCGAGCACGTACTTGCGGCTGGCGCCCTGGTCGAACTCGGCGTAGCCGCGCGGTGCGTCGTCCAGACCGATCACGGTCGCGTTGACCGCCTTGGCGATGTGCACACGCCCGTGCAGGATCGCCATCATCAGCCCGCGGTGGTACTTCATCACCGGGCACTGTCCGGTCGTGAAGTGGTGGCTCTTGGCCCAGCCCAGGCCGAGCCGCACCTTCAGCGTCCCGGACTTCGCGTCCTCGTCGATCCCGCCGGGGTCGTCAGTGACGTAGAGACCGGGGATGCCGAGGGCGCCGCCCGCGCGCGTGATGCCCATCAGGGAGTTGAGCACCGTGGCGGGCGCCTCCTGAGCGTCCTTCCCGTGCGCTCGTGCTTCAAAGCCGACCGCGTCGACCGCCGCGTCCACCTCGGGCTCCCCGAGGATCTGCGCGAGCTGGTCCTCCACGGGGCCCTGCGAGACGTCGACGGTCTCGCAGCCGAAGCTGCGCGCCTGGGCGAGGCGTTCGGGGTTGAGGTCGCCGACCACGACCACGGCGGCACCCAGCAGCTGCGCGGACGCGGCCGCCGCCAGACCGACCGGGCCCGCTCCGGCGATGTACACCGTCGAGCCGACCCCGGCGCCCGAACTCACCACGCCGTGGAAGCCGGTCGGGAAGATGTCCGACAGCATGGTCAGATCGAGCAGCTTCTCGCGCGCCTCGTCCCGGTCGGGGAACTTCAGCACGTTGAAGTCCGCGTACGGGATCATGGCGTACTCGGCCTGACCGCCGACCCAGCCGCCCATGTCGACATAGCCGTAGGCCGCACCGGGGCGGGCCGGGTTGACGTTCAGGCAGATGCCGGTCTTGCGTTCCTTGCAGTTGCGGCACCGTCCGCAGGCGATGTTGAACGGTACGGAGACGATGTCGCCGACTTCGACGAACTCGACGTCCGGACCCCGTTCGACGACCTCTCCGGTGATCTCGTGCCCGAGGACCAGCCCCTCCGGTGCGGTCGTCCGCCCGCGCACCATGTGCTGGTCGCTCCCGCAGATATTGGTGGCGAGGACCTTGAGGATCACACCGTGCCGGGCCTTGCGGCCGACATTGTCCGGTGCCACCCCCGGCCCGTCCTGGAGTTCAAGCGTCGGGTAGTCGATGGTCCTGACTTCCACCGCTCCCGGCTTGAGATACGCGACTGCCCTGTTTGCGCTCATGCGTGATCGCCGTCCCTTCGGCTCCGATTCCTCGGATGCCAGTGGCTGTGCGCATGACCGAGTCTGCTACTGCCGTCCGCTCCCGGCCACCCCTGGCGCACCCCCCTCAGAACAGGGGCTCGGGGAGCACTCCCTCCAGGGCGAGCAGCTTGCGCTTCGTCTCCAGCCCGCCCCCGAACCCGCCGATGCCCCCGTCGCTCTCCACCACCCGGTGGCAGGGCACGACGACCGGCAGCGGATTGGACCCCATCGCCGTCCCGACCGCCTGGGCCGCACCCGGCTGGCCCACCCGCCCGGCCAGGTCGCCATAGCCCACGACCGCGCCGTACGGAACGCCGGAGGCCAGTTCGCGCAGCACCTGCCGGTTGAAGCCGGAGATCAGCGACCAGTCCAGCGGCAGCTCGAAGTCGCGCCGCTCGCCCGCGAAGTACGCCCGGACCTGACGTATCGCCTCGGCCAGCAGCGGTGAGTCCGGTGCCTCGACGGGCTCGGCGCCCAGCCGGGACGCGAGCCGGTCGAGCGCCTTGCCGCGCACCGGGTCGGTGGCGTGGAAGACGACGTTGACCAGGCCCTCGCGGGTCGCGGCCAGCAGCAGCGGACCGATCTCCGTGTCGAGCACCGCCCACACGACCTGCTGTTCGTACTGCCCGTGGCTGTCCATGCGCCCACCGTACGACCCGCCACTGACAACGCCCGTGCGAGCGGCGGGTTCAGGGGGTTTGCAAGGCGTCCCGGACGACGTCGGGCTTGTCGGAGATGACGCCGTCGACGCCGTACCCGGCGACCCGGCGGGCGGTGTCCGCGTCGTCGACGGTCCAGGCGAGGACGCGCAGGGGCCGGCCGTGCGGTCCCGCGACGGAGTGCACGGCGGAGACGTAGCCCCGCGAGATCGTGCCGTACGACGGATTGATCCCGTCGGTGAAGGCCGCGTAGCCGGGCAGGTCCGCTACGCCGGGCGTGCCGAGGAAGGCCGTCGTGACGGCGGGCTTCAGATCGTGGACGATCCGCAGGCTGTCCGCGCTGAAGCTCTGCACGATCAGGCGGCCGGTCAGATGCGGCCGGTCGAGCCAGCCCTCGTTGCCGAGGAGCTTCAGGATCTGCTGCTCGATGCCCGGGTACAGCTCGGGGTTCTTGATCTCCAGGACCAGCTTCTGGCGGTTGTGCTCGACGCGGCGCATGTACTGCTTCAGCGTGGGCACGCGCGTGCCGGTGAACCGCGGGCCGAACCAGCTGCCCGCGTCCAGGCGGGCGATCTCGGAGGCGGTGAAGTCCTTCACCTTCCAGGGCGCCCGCCCGGGGAAGACCTTCTTCACATCCGTGGTGCGCTGGAGGCTGTCGTCGTGGATGACCACCAGCTCGCCGTCCCGGGTGCGCTGCACGTCGTTCTCGACCCAGGAGATCCCCAGCTCGGCGGCCCTGTCGATGGCTGCGAGCGTGTTCTCGGGCGCCTGCGCCGAGGCCCCCCGGTGACCGATGACCAGCTGCCGCACACCGGTGCCGCCCGCCCTGACGGGGGAGTCCGCGTGGGCGTGGGCACCCGCCCGGGCGTCGGACCCGGGCATCAGCAGGGCGGCGGCCCCCAGGAGCGCGGTGGAGATGGCGGCGACTGCGCGCGCGTACATGCGTACCCCTCACGTCGGTTGATCACGGACAGATCAACTGTGACAGCAGAGCGTGAACGTCGCCGGGGTGCAGAATGGCCACACATCGAATGGTGTTGCCCATGACCGCTCACTGGTGCCGCACAAGTGAGGCAACGACGTGTTTCTTTGCCGGAAAATCGTTCGACCATTCCGGTGGGAGTCATACTCTCTGCCTCAACCCTGACCGCTCGGGCGGTCCTGGGAGGGGGCGTTTTCGGCGAGTTACGGGACGTAGAGGGCGGGAAGGGCAGCCGCGCATGCAAGGCACGGTCGACGGATTCACGTACGGACTCGTCACACCGGTGGTGGCCTACCTCATGGCCTCGCTCGGTGGGGCCCTCGGCCTGCGCTGCACCACCAGATCGATGCTCGTGGCGTCCTGGCGCCCCGGCTGGCTCGCCCTCGGCGCGGCGGCCATCGGCTCCGGCATATGGACCATGCACTTCGTGGCGATGATGGGCTTCACGGTCAAAGGGGCGCCCATCCACTACGACAGACCGATGACCTTCGCCAGTCTCGGGGTCGCCATAGTGATGGTGGGCGTCGGGATCTTCATCGTCGGCTACAAGGGCGCCAAGGGAACGGCCCTGTTCACCGGGGGCACGATCACCGGCCTGGGCATCGCGTCCATGCACTACCTGGGCATGGCCGGAATGCGGCTGAACGGCAAGTTCGAGTACAACACGGTGACCGTCGCCCTCTCCGTCGTCATAGCGATGTGCGCCGCGACAGCCGCACTGTGGGCGGCCGGGCAGGTCAGAGGGTTCATGTGGAGCGTCGGCGCGAGCCTCGTGATGGGGCTCGCCGTCAGCGGCATGCACTACACGGGCATGGCGGCCCTCAGCGTCCACCTCCACCACATGGGCGCCCCCGTCACCGGTGAATCTCCCGCCGCACTGCTGTGGCCCATGCTCGTCGGCCCGCTGGCGTTCCTCGTCCTCGCCGGTGCGGTCGTGATGTTCGACCCGATGCTGGTCATGGGCAAGCCCGACTGGACCCCCGTCGAGCACAAGCCGGGCGTCCCGGCGCATCCGGAGGTCCACCACACGACCCGCCGCCCACCGCTGCGCCCCGTCCGGCCCCAGGGCCGGCGCACCCCACGCACCCCGCAGAAGCGCTGACCGGACCGCGTTGTCAGTGCCGGGTCGTACGGTGGTTCCATGCGGCCCGTTTCCAGCATCGAACGCACGGTGGCGCCCTTCGAGGTCGTCAGTCCCTACCAGCCCAGCGGCGACCAGCCCCAGGCCATCGCCGACCTCGCCCGGCGCATCCGGGCGGGCGAGAAGGACGTCGTCCTGCTCGGCGCGACCGGCACCGGCAAGTCCGCCACCACCGCGTGGATGATCGAGCAGCTCCAGCGCCCCACGCTCGTCATGGCACCGAACAAGACCCTGGCAGCCCAGCTGGCGAACGAGTTCCGCGAACTCCTGCCGAACAACGCGGTGGAGTACTTCGTCTCGTACTACGACTACTACCAGCCCGAGGCCTACGTCCCGCAGTCGGACACCTACATCGAGAAGGACTCCTCGATCAACGAGGAGGTCGAGCGCCTGCGCCACTCCGCGACCAACTCGCTGCTCACCCGCCGCGACGTCGTCGTGGTCGCCTCGGTGTCCTGCATCTACGGCCTCGGCACGCCCCAGGAGTACGTCGACCGCATGGTCCCCCTCAGGGTCGGCGACGAGATCGACCGGGACCAGCTGCTGCGCCGCTTCGTCGACATCCAGTACACGCGCAACGACCTCGCGTTCAGCCGGGGCACCTTCCGCGTGCGTGGCGACACGATCGAGATCTTCCCGGTCTACGAGGAGCTGGCCGTCCGCATCGAGATGTTCGGCGACGAGATCGAGGCCCTCTCCACGCTCCACCCGGTCACCGGCGAGATCATCAGCGACGACGAGCACCTCTACGTCTTCCCGGCGTCCCACTATGTCGCGGGCCCCGAGCGCATGGAGCGGGCCGTCAACGACATCGAGAAGGAACTCGGCGAGCGCCTGGCCGAGCTGGAGAAGCAGGGCAAGCTCCTGGAGGCCCAGCGTCTGCGGATGCGTACGACCTACGACCTGGAGATGCTCCGCCAGATCGGCTCCTGCTCCGGCGTGGAGAACTACTCGATGCACTTCGACGGCCGGCTGCCGGGATCGCCGCCCAACACCCTGCTCGACTACTTCCCGGACGACTTCCTGCTGGTCATCGACGAGTCGCACAACACGGTCCCGCAGATCGGCGCCATGTACGAGGGCGACGCCTCCCGCAAGCGCACCCTCGTCGACCACGGCTTCCGGCTGCCCTCCGCCCTCGACAACCGTCCGCTGAAGTGGGAGGAGTTCCAGAAGCGCATCGGACAGACCGTCTATCTGTCGGCCACCCCGGGCAAATACGAGCTCTCGCGCGGGAACGGCGTCGTCGAGCAGATCATCCGCCCCACCGGCCTCGTCGACCCGGAGGTCGTCGTCAAGCCCACCGAGGGCCAGATCGACGACCTGGTGCACGAGATCCGCACCCGCACCGAGAAGGACGAGCGCGTCCTGGTCACCACGCTCACCAAGAAGATGGCCGAGGACCTCACGGACTACTTCCTCGAACTCGGCATCCAGGTGCGCTATCTGCACAGCGACGTCGACACCCTGCGCCGCGTCGAGCTGCTGCGCGAGCTGCGCGCGGGCGAGTTCGACGTCCTGGTCGGCATCAACCTCCTGCGCGAGGGCCTCGACCTGCCCGAGGTGTCGCTCGTGGCGATCCTCGACGCCGACAAGGAGGGCTTCCTGCGCTCGGGCACCTCTTTGATCCAGACCATCGGCCGCGCGGCGCGCAATGTCTCCGGCCAGGTCCACATGTACGCCGACAAGATGACCCCGGCGATGGAGAGGGCCATCGAGGAGACCAACCGCCGCCGGGAGAAGCAGGTCGCGTACAACAAGGAGCGGGGCATCGACCCCCAGCCGCTCCGCAAGAAGATCAACGACATCGTGGCGCAGATCGCCCGCGAGGACGTCGACACGGAACAGCTGCTCGGCTCCGGTTACCGCAAGTCGAAGGACGGCAAGGGCGCCAAGGCACCCGTGCCCGCGCTCGGCGGCAAGGCGGCCGGCGGGGCCAGGTCCGCGAAGGGCAAGGCCAAGGAGACGGTCCCGACCGACCGCCCGGCGGCCGAACTGGCCGACCAGATCGAGGAGATGACGGCACGGATGCGGGCCGCCGCCGCCGACCTCCAGTTCGAGATCGCGGCCCGGCTGCGCGACGAGATCTCCGAGATGAAGAAGGAACTGCGCCAGATGCGAGAGGCGGGCCTGGCCTGATCCTGCGGCCGTGACGTGCCGGACCTCGGTATATCCGCTATGTGTTGCAAGACCGACACAAAGTACGGGTCGGGGTACGGCACGCTCGGTGCGCCTGCGTAGGGTTCTGGTCAACCGCGGACGCCGCGGCAACAGGGGACAGCTCGAGAGGGGAATCAGCGCGTGACCGTCAATATGACAAAGGGTCAGGCCATCAGTCTGCAGAAGAACGACGGGGGCAGTCTGGCCGCGGTGCGCATGGGTCTCGGCTGGCAGGCAGCTCCCCGGCGCGGCCTGTTCGGCTCGCGTACGCGGGAGATCGACCTGGACGCCTCAGCCGTCCTGTTCGCGGACAAGCAGCCGGTCGACGTCGTCTTCTTCCGCCACCTGGTGAGCGACGACGGCTCGGTCCGCCACACCGGTGACAACCTCGTCGGCGGTGTCGGCCAGGGCGGCGACGACGAGGCGATCCTCGTCGACCTCTCCCGCGTCCCGGTCCACATCGACCAGATCGTCTTCACCGTGAACTCCTTCACGGGCCAGACGTTCCAGGAGGTGCAGAACGCGTTCTGCCGCCTGGTCGACGAGACCAACGGCCAGGAACTCGCCCGGTACACGCTGGCCGGCGGCGGCGCCTACACGGCCCAGATCATGGCGAAGGTGCACCGCTCGGGTCCCGGCTGGACGATGACGGCCCTGGGTACCCCGGCCAACGGCCGTACGTTCCAGGACCTGATGCCGGCGATCCTGCCGCACCTGTAGTGCGACTCCGCCAGGGCCCGTCCGCGAGACGGGCCCTTGGCGCACACACCACACGACACATCGGCAACACGGGGGGACGAGGGCGATGACGGCCGAGCTGGTGCGGGGGCAGAACCACCCGCTCTCCCAGGCCCGCCTCGAGATCCGGATCTCGGCCGGCACACCGATCGTGGCCTCGGCCACGCTCAGCGATGCCGACGGAAAGGCGCGCGGCCTCGAATGGGTGGCCCACCCGGGCGCTCCGGACCTGCCGGGACTCGAGGTCTCCAGGCAGGCGGCCGCCGACCACCGGCTCGCGGTGGACCTGGACGCCATGCCGGAGGCGGTGCACCGCGTCAACGTGCTGCTCGCCCTGCCCACGGGCACCGGCGGGCCGGGCCGCTTCGGCGTCGTGGCCGCCCCCTTCGTCGCGGTCACGGGCCTGGACGGCGCCGAGGTCGCCAGCTACACGATCACCGGTCTGGACGCCGAGACGGCCGTCGTCGCGCTGGAGCTCTACCGCCGCCAGGGCGCCTGGAAGGTGCGCGCCGTGGGCCAGGGGTACGCGGGCGGCCTCGCCGAACTCTTCACCGACCAGGGGCTGTCCGAGGCCCGGCAGCTCGCGGGCACGATCAACGAAGCCGTGGCCCAGGGCCTGGCCCGCTCCGTACAAGCACCGTCGCAGCGCGCGGCGGACGGCGACCGTACGCGCCAGACCGCCACCCCGGCGCTCGGCCCCGACCAGAGCGGCCCGGCACGCCAGGGCACCCCCGCTCCCGCGAGCCCGCACCCCTCGTCGGCTTACCCGCCCCAGGGCGGTCAGCCGGGACACCCGACGGACCCGGTCGACCCTTCCGCGGTCACCCAGCCGTCCACTCCCGGCGCCGGCAGCCCGGTCGACTACAGCCACCCGGGGCGGCAGAACTCCGCCCCGCCGCCGCCCCCGCCGACCGCGCCCCCGGCGCAGCCCGGTCAGCCGGCCCGGCCCGTGGCGGGCGACGCGACCGGTTGGTCCATGGACGAGCGGCTGTACAACCAGGTCTGGGGCATGTTCGAGGACCTGGCCCGCAGCACGGCCGCGTACCGCAGCGCCGTCGACTTCGCGGACTCGCGCATGGAGAAGGAACTCGACCAGGTCCTGTCCGACCCGCGCAGCAGGATCGGCGGACAGGGCGACGCCGCGCGCGAGGCGGCCCGCGCCAAGTACACGCAGCTGGTCGACCAGGCCAGGCAGGTACTCGACCGCGACCTCGCCCAGCTCACCGCCGAGGCCGACGTCGTCGAGCCCGCACTGCCGCCCGCGTACGCCCGCTGGGACAACCCCGTCTGGCACGCCTACCGCGTGCCGATGGAAATGCCCATGGCGCTGCGGCTGGGCGATCTGCGGCTCCCCGAGAGCGAACTGCTGCGGATCCCGATGCTGGTCCGGCTGCCGCTCGAACGGGGCCTGTGGATCGACAGCGGACGCACCGGCGCGGGCGAGGACCCGCTCGCGGACACCGGTGCGCTGCAGCACCTCGCGATGGAGACGGCCGTGGCGCTGGCGGCCCGGCTGCTCGCGGTCTATCCGGCGGGCGAGTTCACCACGCATGTCATCGACCCGGCCGGCTCCGGGGCGAAGGCGCTCGCGCCGCTGGTGCAGACCGGTGTACTCGCGGCCCCGCCCGCCCTGGGGGCGGCAGGGGTGTCGGACGTGCTGACGCGGCTCACCCAGCGCGTCGACCTGGTGCAGATGGCAGTGCGCGGCGGGGCCGCCGACTCGCTGCCGCCCGGCTTCGACACAGCCGAACAGCTCCTGATCGTCAATGACTTCCCGCACGGCTTCGACGACCGGGCCGTGACCCAGCTGCGCTATCTCGCTGACGAGGGCCCGGCCGTCGGCGTTCATCTGGTGATGGTCGCGGACCGCGAGGAGGCCGTGGGCTACGGGCCTTTGCTCGACCCGCTGTGGCGTTCGCTGCTGCGACTGACCCCGCTGCCCGACGATCACCTCGCCGACCCGTGGGTCGGCCACGCCTGGACGTACGAGCCCTCGCTCGTGCCGGTCGGCAGCCAGGTGCTCCAGCAGGTGCTCACTCAGGTGGCGGCAGCTCGCACCAAGTACGAGTAAACCCTCTGAACAGGGTATTTAGCCTTTTCTTTGCCAATCACTTTACCTTTCCTTGGTGATTGGGGTACTGTTCTTCTCACGGAGGGGAGTACTCCCGGTCTGCTGCGGCGCACCCGTCAATACGGATCAACCGGATCCCGGGGCGCCGGCCCAGGGCCCGTGCCTGGGTGGAAGAGACCTCCGGTAGCGACGACGCCGACCCTTGCCGTTACATACCGCCGGAGGCGCAGTGGATGTTTCCCCGACCCTGTGGGTCCTGACCATCGTGGGCCTCGCCGCCCTCATCGCGATCGACTTCTTCATCGGCCGCAAGCCGCACGACGTGTCCATCAAGGAAGCCGGAATCTGGACCGTCGTCTGGATCGCCCTCGCGGGGCTCTTCGGGCTCGGCCTGCTCGTCTTCGGCAGCGGCCGGGCGGGCGGCGAGTTCTTCGCGGGCTTCATCACCGAGAAGTCGCTGAGCGTCGACAACCTCTTCGTCTTCGTGCTGATCATGGCGAAGTTCGCCGTGCCGTCCCGGTACCAGCAGCGGGTGCTGCTCGTCGGGGTCCTCATAGCCCTGGTCCTGCGGGCGGCCTTCATCGCCGCCGGTGCCGCGATCCTCGCCAGCTTCGCGTGGGTCTTCTACCTCTTCGGCGCCTTCCTGATCTGGACCGCCTGGAAGCTCATCCAGGAGGCCCGGGCCGAGGAGGAGGACGAGGAGTTCGAGGAGAACAAGCTGCTCAAGGCCGTCGAGCGCCGCTTCGGCGTCGCCGACCGGTACCACGGCACCAAGCTGTGGATCCGGCAGAACGGCAAGCGGGTCATGACGCCGATGCTGGTCGTGATGCTCGCGATCGGCACCACGGACGTCCTGTTCGCGCTCGACTCCATCCCCGCGATCTTCGGCCTGACCCAGGACCCGTACATCGTGTTCACGGCCAACGCGTTCGCGCTGATGGGCCTGCGCCAGCTCTACTTCCTCATAGGCGGCCTGCTGAGGAAGCTGGTCCACCTCAGTTACGGCCTGTCGATCATCCTCGGCTTCATCGGCGTCAAGCTGGTGCTGCACGCACTGCACGAGTCCGGGGTGCACGTCCCGGAGATCTCCATACCCGTCTCCCTCGGTGTCATCTGCTCGGTCCTGATGGTCACCACGATCACCAGCCTCAGGGCCTCCAGGAAGCAGGCGGAGGCCGACGCGGCGCAGGCCGGCGGCGAAGGCGCTCCGAAGGAGACGGAGATGACCGAGATCAAGTGACAGGCACCGGCCCCGCACACCCGAAGGACCTGTCCCGCAAAGCCGGAGTGCGGGGGCCGTACGCCTCTGCGACGATCGCCGCATGATCGCTCGGCTGAGATCACTCACCACGGCTTGGACGTCGATCGTGCCGGCGCTCGCGATCGTTCTGCTCGCCTTCACCTGGGGGAGAGACCTGCCGGGTGCCGTGGTCGGGGTCGTGACGGTCGTCCTCGCGGGAGCCGTGCTCGCCGCCGTGCACCACGCCGAGGTGGTGGCGCACCGCGTCGGTGAGCCCTTCGGTTCCCTCGTGCTCGCCGTCGCCGTCACGATCATCGAGGTGGCGCTCATCGTCACACTCATGGCGGACGGCGGCGGCAAGAGCTCGACCCTGGCCCGGGACACCGTCTTCGCTGCCGTGATGATCACCTGCAACGGCATCGTCGGCATCTGCCTGCTGGTCGCCTCCCTGCAACACGGCACGGCGGTCTTCAATCCGGAGGGCACCGGCGCCGCCCTCGCGACCGTGGCCACCCTCGCCACACTGAGCCTGGTGCTGCCCACGTTCACCACGAGCAGGCCGGGCCCGGAGTTCTCGGGCGTGCAGCTGACCTTCGCCGCGATCTCCTCGCTGATCCTCTACGGCCTCTTCGTCACGACCCAGACGGTGCGGCACCGTGACTACTTCCTGCCGATCACCCGGGAGGGCGAGGTGATCACCGCGGACGCCCACGCCGGCACACCCACCGCCCGCACCGCCTGGATCAGCCTGGGCCTGCTCCTTCTCGCGCTGGTCGGCGTGGTCGGACTGGCGAAGGGCGTGTCGCCCACGATCGAGTCGGGAGTGGAGGCCGCCGGGCTCCATCACGCCGTCGTCGGCGTGATCATCGCCCTGCTGGTGCTGCTCCCGGAGACCATCGCCGCCCTGCGTTCCGCGCGCCGCGACCGGGTGCAGACCAGCCTGAACCTCGCGCTCGGCTCCGCCATGGCCAGCATCGGCCTGACCATCCCCGCCGTCGCCGTGGCCTCCGTCTGGCTCTCGGGGCCGCTCGTCCTCGGCCTCGGCGCCGTGCACATGGTGCTGCTCGTGCTGACCGTCGTGGTGTCCTCGCTGACCGTGGTGCCGGGCCGGGCCACACCGCTGCAGGGCGGAGTGCATCTGGTGCTGTTCGCGGCGTATCTGGAACTGGCGATCAATCCCTGACGGTGCCGCGGCGAAGGAGCCACAGCGCTCGACGGCTGTGGTTCGTCAGTACGTGACGGTGATGCGCCGGGCGGGGCCGTCGACGCGGACGAGGCCGCCGTAGGGGATGACGACCTGTGGGTCGGTGTGCCCGAGGTCGACATCGAAGACGATCATGGTTTCGGGGGCGTACGTCCGCATGGCCCGCAGTACGGCCTCGCGTTGCCCGGCGGCGTAACGAGCGGCCTCCTCGGGGCTGTTGGGGTGCTCGAAGGACCAGGTGCGGGCCCGGCCCATCAGCAGTGCGGAGAAGCGCTGCAGAAGTCCGCGCTCGCCCATGTTCCGCAGGGTGCGGAAGACCTCGTCGCCGCTCGGCAGCTCCTCGGAGGTCTCCAGGAACAGCACACCGCCGTCGTACTCGGACAGATCGTGCGCGATCTCGCGGTCGGCCATCAGCAGCCAGCCCAGGATCTCCAGGCAGCCGCCCCAACTGCGGCCCTCCACCGCCCGGTCGGCGTTCACCCAGGTCCAGCCGTCGCCCGGCCGGGAGGGCGGCTCCGCGTCGAAGGTGGCGGGGTCGGCCCAGTCGCCGTTGACGTCGTTCCAGCGCTCGGCGGGCCTCAGTTCGTAGGGGCCCGAGGTGAACAGTGCCGCGCGCAGGGACTCGGCGGTCTGTGGGTGCATGGCGCCGGGGCGGCCGAGTTCGCACATCACCGTCGCACCGTGGTAGCCGACGATCCCGGTGTTGCGCAGATACAGCAGGAGATTGGTGTTGTCGCTCATCCCGAAGAACGGCTTCGGGTTCGCCCGGATCAACTCCCGGTCCAGCAGCGGCAGAACGGTGATCTGGTCATCCCCGCCGATGGAGGCGATGACGGCCTTCACCTCCGGGTCGGCGAACGCGGCGTGCAGGTCGTCGGCGCGCTGTCGCGGGGTCGAGCCCATGGTGCGGGTCGTCGGGTACTCGACCGGTTCGAGTTCGTACTCCTTGCGCAGCCGCTCCAGCCCGAGTTCGAAGGGGCGCGGCAGCAGGCCGGGCAGACCCGCGGAGGGCGAGACGATGGCCACGCGGTCGCCGGGCGAGGGCTTGGGAGGGTATGAGATCGTCGTCATGCCGGGAGGGTACGGGCCGCACCGCCGTGCACGCACCGTGATAAACCGGGTCCGAACAGCGGTCCTGGACGGATCGCCGCACCCCACCGGACCGGAGGAACCGTGCCCCGCACCCTGGCCAACGCCCCGATCATGATCCTCAACGGGCCCAACCTCAATCTGCTCGGCCAGCGCCAGCCGGAGATCTACGGCAAGCACACCCTGGCCGACATCGAGGCCCTGTGCGCCAAGGCGGCGGCCGCGCACGGCGGCACGGTGGACTTCCGGCAGTCCAACCACGAGGGCGTCCTGGTCGACTGGATCCACGAGGCACGGCTGAACCACTGCGGGATCGTGATCAACCCCGGTGCCTACTCCCACACGTCGGTCGCGATTCTGGACGCGCTCAACACCTGTGACGGAATGCCGGTGTTGGAGGTGCACATCTCCAACATCCACCGGCGCGAGTCCTTCCGGCACCACTCGTACGTCTCGCTGCGCGCCGACGGCGTCATCGCCGGATGCGGCGTGCAGGGCTACGTGTTCGGTGTGGAGCGGGTCGCGGCGCTCGCGGGGGCGGCACAGGCGGACACGTAAGGCCCGTCGTCCTGGCGGGCGCCCCTTACAGGCGTCCCGCGTCCACGATCCGCCGCAGGAACCGCCGCGTGCGCTCCTGCTGTGGATCGCCGAAGACCTGCTCGGGGGTCCCGCGCTCCAGGACCACCCCTGCGTCCAGAAAGCAAACCTGGTCGGCGACGTCCCGCGCGAAGCCCATCTCGTGCGTGGCCAGCACCATCGTCATGCCGTCGTCCTTCAGGTCCCGGACGACGGCGAGGACCTCGCCCACGAGTTCCGGGTCGAGGGCGGCGGTGATCTCGTCGAGCAGCAGCAGCCGGGGCCGTACCGCCAACGCCCGTACGATCGCCACCCGTTGCTGCTGACCGCCGCTCAGCCGGTCCGGGTACTCGCCCGCCCTGCCGCCGAGCCCGAGCCGCTCCAGGAGCTCATGGGCGCGCTCCTCGGCCTCCGCGCGGGTGACGCCGTGCACACGGCGCGGAGCGAGCGTGATGTTCTCCAGGACCGTCATGTGCGGAAAGAGGTTGTAGGCCTGGAAGACCACGCCGATACGACGCCGTACCGCGTCCTGGTCCACGCGCGGATCGGTGATCTCCTCGCCGTCCAGCCAGATCGCACCGTCGTCGATCTCCTCCAGGAGGTTGGCGCACCGCAGCAGCGTCGACTTGCCGGAGCCCGACGCGCCGATCAGCGCGGTCACCGTGTGCGGGGCGACCTCCAGGCCGACGTCCCGTAGGACGAGCGATCGCCCGAAGGTCTTGCGGACGGACTCCATGCGCAGCACGGGCGCGTCGCTCATATCGATCCTCCCTGGGCCCGCTGACGGTCCATCCGTGCCGTCACCCAGTCCGTGAAGCGGGTCATCGGGATGGTCAGCGCCACGAAGACCAGTCCCGCGACGATGTACGGCGTGTAGTTGAGACTGCGGCCCACGATGATGTCCGCGGCCCGTACGGCGTCGACCGCACCGCCGATCGACACCAGGCCGGTGTCCTTCTGCAGCGACACAAGGTCGTTGAGCAGCGGCGGCACCTGGCGGCGCACCGCCTGCGGCAGGACGACGTACCGCAGCGCCTGCCGGTTGGTGAGGCCGAGCGAGCGTGCGGCCGCGCGCTGCGAGGGGTGCACGGACTCGATCCCGGCGCGGAACACCTCGGCCACGTACGCCGAGTACGTGAGTGTGAGCGCCGTACCGCCGAGGAGCACCGGATCGACGGTCACGCCCTGCAGTCGCAGCGCCGGCACCCCCAGGACCACGATCATCAGGTTGATGATCAGCGGCAGCCCGCGGAAGAAGTCGGTGTAGGCGGCGGCCAGCACCCTCAGCGGGAAGAACACGGGGCCGCGCAGGGTGCGCGCGATCGCGATCAGCATGCCGAGCACGAGGACCGCCACGCCGCAGATCAGCAGCAGTTGGACGTTCAGCCACAGCCCTTGGAGGACCTTGGGGAACGCCTCGCGCGCGTACCGCCAGTTGAAGAACGTCTCCTTGGTGCGCGGCCAGCCCGGCGCGTCGACGACGATCAGATACAGGACGACGCCCGTCACGAGGGTCGACAGGGCCGCGATCGCGGTCGCGCGACGGGCACGCGCGCGTGCGAAGCGCTCACGTTCCAGCCGGCGTTGCGACGGGATGTACCCGTCGTCGTGCCCGCCGTCCGTGCCGAGGTCCTTCCCGGGCTCCTTCCCGGACTTGTCGCCGGACTCCTCCTCGGTGACCGTCACTTGAGCACCGGGGCGTCGACGGCGTCGGAGAGCCACTGCTTCTCGATGCCGGCCAGCGTGCCGTCCTTGCGCAGGGCGTCCACGGCACCCGTCACGCACCGGGTGAGCGCGCTGCCCTTGTCGAGCACGAGCCCGAACTGCTCGGGCGCGCCGCCCTGGTTCTCGAACTGTCCGACGATCCTGGCGTCGGTCACCTCGGCGGAGGTGATGTAGAAGGCGGTCGGCAGGTCGACCACGATGGCGTCCACCTGACCGTTCTTCAGGGCGGACTTGGCCTGGTCGTTCTTGGCGTAGACCGCGGCCTGCTGCTTCGGCTTCACCACGTCGGTGATGTAGTCGAGGCTGGTCGTACCGACCTGGGCGCCCAGCTTGAGACCCTTCAGATCCGCGATGCCGGTCGCCTTGGCGGCCTTTGAGCCCTTCAGCGCGATGACGGCCTGGCGGACGTCGTAGTAGCCGGAGGAGAAGTCCACCGCCTTCCTGCGCTCGGCGCTGATCGACACCTGGTTGATGTCGAAGTCGAAGGTCTTCTCCCCGGGCGCGAACGCCTTGTTGAAGGGCACGCTCTGCCAGACGACGGCGCTTTTGGGGTATCCGAGCTGCTTCGCGACGGCGTAGGCGACAGCCGACTCGAAGCCCTTGCCGTTGGCGGGCTTGTCGTCCTTGAACCAGGGCTCGTAGGCGGGCTCGTCCGTGGCGATCGTGAGCCTGCCCGAGGTCCTCGTGGCCAACTTGCCCTTGGGGCAGGCCTTTTCGGTCGAACCCGACGGGGTGCCCGCCGCCTTCTCCTCCGGCTGCGGAGCACAGCCGACGGCCGTGGCGAGCAGGGCGACAGTGGCCGCGGCGACGGCGCGACGCAGTACGTGGGGAGCGAGATGCATGGCGCGAGATTGGCAGTCCCGCGTCCCGTCTGTCGAGGTCACGACACGAAATGTCCGCATCGTGGGAGCGGGTGTTGCGGCCGTGTGAACAGGTGGGGAAAGCGCCGGGGCCGCCGGTCGAGGGCGGGGATTGAAAGACCGGCGGCCCGTACCGCACAGGAGCCGTCATCCCGTGCGGGGCTGCTACCAGTTGACTGCCCGCCACGGGGCGCCGGGAGCGTGCACACGGCACCGGCGCGTGTGAAGCGTTCACACGGGGCGCGTGCGCCGTGTACGCGCGCCCCTGCCGCTGAGTCCCACCGGCCGCGCCCACCGGGACTCATCACGCGCGCGGCGGGGGCTCACCGTCCGTCCGGCCGGGATTCACCACCCGCGCGGCCGCGCTTCACCACCCGCGCGCGTGCCACTCCGGCAGATGGGGCCGCTCCGCGCCCAGGGTGGTGTCGTTGCCGTGCCCCGGGTAGACCCAGGTCTCGTCCGGGAGCATGCCGAAGATCTTCGTCTCGACGTCGTGGATGAGGCTCGCGAACGCCTTCGGGTCCTTGTGGGTGTTGCCGACGCCGCCCGGGAAGAGGCAGTCGCCCGTGAAGACATGGGGATGGCCGTGCGGGTCGTCGTAGACCAGGGCGATCGAGCCCAGGGTGTGCCCGACCAGATGGCGCGCGGTGAGTTCCACCTGGCCCACCCGGACGGTGTCGCCGTCGTCGACGAGGACGTCGGTCGGGACGGGGATGCCGTCCGCGTCGTTTCGGCCCGCGAAGGTGCGGGCGCCGGTGGCCGTGACGACCTGGGCGAGCGCCTGCCAGTGGTCGCCGTGCCGGTGCGTGGTGACGACGGAGGCGATGCCGTCGTCACCGATCATGCCGAGCAGCGTGTCCGCGTCGTTCGCCGCGTCGATCAGCAACTGCTCGTCGGTGGCCCGGCAGCGCAGCAGATAGGCGTTGTTGTCCATCGGGCCGACCGCGATCTTGGTGATCATCAGGTCCTTGAGCTCGTGCACGTCCGCCGGGCCGCCGACCGTCACCTGTCCGCTGTACGTCATGGCGGCCAGCCTATAGCCGGGGAGGGCGCCCGCATCCCCGGCCGAGGCAGCGCGGTCACGGCCGAGGCCGGCCGGTCGCGCCACGAGGGCAGCGCGGTCACAACGGCGGCAGCGCGGTCGCAGCGGCGGGGAGCGCGGTCGCAGCGGCGGCGAGCGCGGTCACAGCGGTGGGAGCGCCGGCAGGGAGCCGTCCCGTACGGTCAGGCCGGAGCCGTCGCGGCGCCCGGCCAGCCAGCCGAGCAGCTCGGGCGCCGGACCCGTCACGGTGATCTCCGGCTCCGTCGTCTCGCGGCCGGTACGCCACGCGCGCGTGCCGTCCGTCAGCCGCGCCGGAGGCACATCGGGGTGACCGGAGAAGCGCCGGGCGAGGAAGTCGATCTCCCGCTCCGTGAACTGCGCGGGCACGTCCTCCAGCTCGTAGCCGATGCCGAGGTCGACGTGGTGCAGTTCCACCTCGCCCCAGCGCCGGAAGGGCACCCGGGACGCCGAGTCCGTGACGCCGTTGCGCAGCTCCACCGTGCGCGACCAGTCCGCCGGTGCGGCCCCCGCCTCCTGGAAGCGGGCCGCGCTCTCGCGCAGGTCGGTGAGCTGGGCGTCGAGGGGGCGCGGGGCGTCCCGCTCGATGTCGGCGTCGCGGGCCTCGGCGGAGGTGTACATGGGACGGCCCTGGAGGACGTTCACCAGAGCGTCCGCGTTGCGGGCGAGGTGAGCCAGGACGTGGCCGCGGCTCCAGCCGGGCAGCCGTGACGGTTGCGTCACCCCCGCGTTGTCCAGTTTGGCGGCTGCGGTGAGCAGCCGGTCGGTCGCGTCTCGTACAGACGCCAGGTCATGACCGTGATCAATCATGGTGCTGACCCTAGCCCCGCCACACCTTTGGGTGAAGGTGGTGAAGCAGCGCCGTAAATCGAATGCGCGTGCTATATGGTCGCAGGTGGCGTCGGGCATGCTGGATGGCCGGGGATTGTTATGCAACCCGGAATCCGACCGGCGTTGTCAGTGGCTCCCCCTAGTCTGAAGAAGCACGGGGCCCTGCCCCTGTCACTTCTCTCAAGAAAGGTGCGGACCGGCTGTGGCCGACCGTCTCATCGTCCGTGGCGCGCGTGAGCACAACCTGAAGAATGTCTCGCTCGACCTGCCTCGTGACTCGCTCATCGTCTTCACGGGCCTGTCCGGGTCGGGCAAGTCCTCCCTGGCCTTCGACACGATCTTCGCCGAGGGCCAGCGCCGCTACGTGGAGTCGCTCTCCTCGTACGCGCGCCAGTTCCTCGGCCAGATGGACAAGCCGGACGTCGACTTCATCGAGGGGCTGTCGCCCGCGGTCTCCATCGACCAGAAGTCGACCTCGCGCAACCCGCGCTCCACGGTCGGCACCATCACCGAGGTCTACGACTATCTGCGTCTGCTGTTCGCGCGCATCGGCAAGCCGCACTGCCCCCAGTGCGGCCGTCCGATCTCGCGCCAGTCGCCGCAGGCCATCGTCGACAGGGTCCTGGAGCTGCCGGAGGGGAGCCGCTTCCAGGTGCTGTCGCCGCTGGTGCGCGAGCGCAAGGGAGAGTTCGTCGACCTCTTCGCCGACCTCCAGACCAAGGGGTACTCCCGCGCGCGGGTGGACGGCGAGACGATCCAGCTCTCCAACCCGCCCACGCTGAAGAAGCAGGAGAAGCACACCATCGAGGTGGTCATCGACCGCCTCACGGTGAAGGACTCCGCGAAGCGCCGCCTCACCGACTCCGTGGAGACCGCCCTCGGCCTCTCCGGCGGCATGGTCGTGCTCGACTTCGTCGACCTCCCCGAGGACGACCCCGAGCGCGAGCGCATGTACTCGGAGCATCTGTACTGCCCGTACGACGACCTCTCCTTCGAGGAGCTGGAGCCCCGCTCCTTCTCCTTCAACTCGCCCTTCGGCGCCTGCCCCGACTGCACCGGCATCGGCACGCGCATGGAGGTCGACCCTGAGCTGATCGTCCCGGACGAGGACAAGTCCCTTGACGAGGGCGCCATCCACCCCTGGTCGCACGGCCACACCAAGGACTACTTCGGCCGCCTGATCGGAGCCCTGGCGAACGCGCTGGGATTCAGGACGGACATCCCCTTCGCGGGTCTGCCCCAGCGGGCGAAGAAGGCCCTGCTGTACGGCCACAAGACGCAGATCGAGGTCCGCTACCGCAACCGGTACGGGCGCGAGAGGGTGTACACGACGCCCTTCGAAGGCGCCGTCCCCTTCGTCAAGCGCCGACACAGCGAGGCCGAGAGCGACGCCAGCCGTGAGCGCTTCGAGGGCTACATGCGCGAGGTGCCCTGCCCCACCTGTGAGGGCACGCGCCTGAAGCCGATCGTCCTCGCGGTCACCGTCATGGGGAAGTCGATCGCCGAGGTCTCCGCGATGTCCATCAGCGACTGCGCGGACTTCCTGGGCGAGCTGAAGCTGAACGCCCGCGACAAGAAGATCGCCGAGCGCGTGCTGAAGGAGGTCAACGAGCGGCTGAAGTTCCTGGTCGACGTCGGCCTGGACTACCTCTCGCTGAACCGCGCCGCGGGCACCCTCTCCGGCGGCGAGGCCCAGCGCATCCGCCTGGCCACCCAGATCGGCTCCGGACTCGTCGGCGTGCTCTACGTCCTCGACGAGCCGTCCATCGGGCTGCACCAGCGCGACAACCACCGGCTGATCGAGACCCTGGTCCGGCTGCGCGACATGGGCAACACGCTCATCGTCGTCGAGCACGACGAGGACACCATCAAGGTCGCCGACTGGGTCGTCGACATCGGCCCCGGTGCCGGAGAGCACGGCGGCAAGGTCGTGCACAGCGGCTCCCTCAAGGGGCTGCTCGCCAACGCCGAGTCGCAGACCGGTCAGTACCTGTCGGGCAAGAAGTCGATCCCGCTGCCCGACATCCGCCGCCCGCAGGACCCGTCCCGCCGGCTCACGGTGCACGGCGCCCGGGAGAACAACCTCCAGGACATCGACGTGTCCTTCCCGCTCGGTGTCTTCACCGCGGTCACGGGCGTGTCCGGATCCGGCAAGTCGACGCTGGTCAACGACATCCTGTACACCCACCTGGCCCGCGAACTCAACGGCGCGCGCAGCGTTCCCGGACGGCACACGCGCGTGGACGGCGACGACCTCGTGGACAAGGTCGTGCACGTCGACCAGTCGCCCATCGGCCGCACCCCGCGCTCCAACCCGGCGACGTACACCGGCGTCTTCGACCACGTCCGCAAGCTGTTCGCCGAGACGACCGAGGCGAAGGTCCGCGGTTACCTGCCGGGGCGCTTCTCCTTCAACGTCAAGGGCGGCCGCTGCGAGAACTGCGCGGGCGACGGCACGATCAAGATCGAGATGAACTTCCTCCCGGACGTCTACGTCCCGTGCGAGGTCTGCCACGGCGCCCGGTACAACCGGGAGACCCTGGAGGTCCACTACAAGGGCAAGTCCATCTCCGAGGTCCTGAGCATGCCGATCGAGGAGGCCATGGACTTCTTCGAGGCCGTTCCCGCGATCAACCGCCACCTCAAGACGCTCAACGACGTCGGTCTCGGCTACGTCCGCCTCGGCCAGGCCGCGACCACGCTGTCCGGCGGTGAGGCCCAGCGCGTGAAGCTCGCCAGCGAGCTGCAGAAGCGCTCCACCGGCCGCACGGTCTACGTCCTCGACGAGCCGACCACCGGTCTGCACTTCGAGGACATCAGCAAGCTGCTGAAGGTCCTGTCGGGCCTGGTCGACAAGGGCAACACGGTCATCGTCATCGAGCACAACCTCGATGTCATCAAGACCGCCGACTGGGTCGTCGACATGGGCCCCGAGGGTGGTGCGGGCGGCGGACTCGTCGTCGCCGAGGGCACGCCGGAGGAGGTCGCAGGGATCCCGGCGAGCCACACTGGCAAGTTCCTGCGGGAGGTCCTCGACGCCGACCGGATCAGCGACGGTGCCTCGATGAAGGCCCCGCGCAAGGCGGCGGCGAAGAGGACGGTCGCGGCCAAGTCGGCGCCGAAGAAGACGGCGACGGCGAAGACCGCCAACAACACGGCCACCAAGAAGGCGGCCGGGACGACGAAGAAGGCAGCACCCGCGAAGAAGACGACGCGGGCACGCACGGCCTGACCGGCACGGACAACGAGCGGCGCCCCGCGGGACAACTCCCCGCGGGGCGCCGCTCGTTGCACCTCCGACGCCGTCCCGTCCGCTACACCTCGCCCACTTCCGAGGCGTACGGCGGCTCCGCGCCCGCGCGCGAGCAGGTGATCGCCGCCGCGCGGGCCGCGAACCGCAGCAGCCGGGTCCAGCCGTCGGCGCCGAGCGAGGCGAGTTTGTCGGCGGAGAGGGCGTCCTGGGCCGACAGGCCGTGCAGCAGGGCCGCGTTCACCGTGTCGCCGGCGCCGATCGTGTCGACGACGTCGACCTTCTCGCCCGGCACGGAGTATTCGGCGCCGTCCCGGGTGAGCACGGAGATCCCGTCGCCGCCATGGGTGATCACCACTGCGGCGGGCCCTGCGGCAAGCCACTCGCGCGGGGAGCCGCCCAGCCAGTCGGCGTCCTCCTCCGAGAGCTTGAGCAGCGTCACCGAGGGCAGCCAGCCGCGGAAGCGGTCCCGGTAGGCGTCCGCGTCGTGGATCAGGCTCGTGCGGATGTTGGGGTCGAGCGCGGTGAAGACACCCTGGGCGGCGGCGGTCCGCATCATCGTCTCGTAGGCCGTCGCGCCCGGCTCCAGGGCGAGCGAGCAGGTGCCGAAGGACACGGCGCGCGTGCCGGCGGGGAGCGCGGCGGGAGCCGTGAACAGCCGGTCGGCGGTGCCCTCGACGTAGAACGAGTAGGCGGCCGAACCGTTCGCGTCGAGCGTGGCCACCGCCAGGGTGGTCGGTTCGTGTCCGCGCTGTACGGCCGAGACGTCGACCCCTGTTGCCCGCAGGTTGCCGAGCAGCGCCTCGCCGAAGGCGTCGTACGACGTGCGGGAGCAGAAGGCGCTGGGGGAGCCGAGGCGGCCGAGGGCGACGGCCGTGTTGTACGGGCCGCCGCCGAGCGCCGGCTTGAGGCCCGCGAGGGCACCCGGGCCCTGCGGTACCAGGTCGATCAGGGCCTCACCGGCGACGACGATCACGAGACGGTTCCTTTCTCCAACTGCGCGGACGGTTCGGGGCACCCGCACGAGGTGCGGTGGACGAAGGTGCACGGGAGCCGCACGGTGCGGGCGGGGCGGTCCGGCTCGGCGAGGCGGTCCAGCAGCACCCGCACCGCGCGGGCGCCGATCTCCCTGCTGGGCTGGGCCACGGCTGTGAGCCGGGGCGAGAACAGATCCGCCCAGGCGAAGTCGTCGAAACAGCACAGGGCGATGTCGCCGGGCACGGACAGACCCCGTTCCCGCAGGGCGCGCAGAGCGCCGATGGTCATCGCGTTGTTGGCGGTGACCAGCGCGGTGGGCGGCGCGGGCAGGGACAGCAGCGTCGCGGTGGCGTGTTCGGCGCCCGCGGACTCCGAGTCGCCGTGGGCGACCAGGTGCTCGTAGTAGGGGAGCCCTGCACCGGCGAGACCGTGGCGGTATCCGCTGATGCGTTCGCGGGTGGTGCTGTAACCGGGCAGACCGGCGACCAGGCCGATCCGGCGGTGGCCCAGTTCGGCGAGATGACGGACCAGGCGGGCGGTCGGCTCGGCGTTCTCGGCGCAGACCTGGTCGAAGTGCGGACCGTCGGCCGGGGCGTCGAGGAGCCGGTCGAGGAGGACGGCAGGTACCTGGTGACGGGCGAGGTAGGCGACGAGTTCCCGGGGGTTCGCCGAGGGGGCGACGATCATGCCGTCGACCCGGCGCTCGTGCAGGAGCTGGACAACCTTGCGCTCGTGCTCCGGATCGTCGTGCGGGTCGGCGATGAGCAGGCTGTAACCGTGTTCCAGGGCGGCCGCCTCGACACCCTGGAGGATCTCGGTGAAGTACGGATTGCTGATCGCCGACACCGCCAGCCCGATGGACTGCGTGCGTGCGGTCACCAGGGAGCGGGCGAGGGTGTTCGGGGTGTAGCCGAGCCGGTCGATGGCGTCCAGGACCGCCTGCCGCGTGTGCGGGAGGACCGGCCGGGTGTCGTTCAGGACGTGCGAGACGGTCGCCACGGAGACCCCGGCGCTGCGGGCGACGTCGGCCATCGTGGCCATCGAGTCCTCCTTCCCTGCTTTTCGCGGGACGGTATCCCATTCCAGCGCTGACGTAAACGCTTGCGCAAGCGTTTACGTCAGCGCGAAGCCACGCCCCACGACAGAGGCAGCGCCAGAAGAGGCGACGCCGGAAGACGCAATGGCGGAAGAGACAGACCGCCCCCGGCGTCAGCCGAAGCTCACTCCCAGTCCCACCCGATCCCCACGACTCCCGTCCGCACCCGCGGTTCGACGAGGTGGACCGAGTGGTGGCGGTCGCTCAGGCGCAGTTCCTGGCGCCCGCTGCGCGGGGCCGCCGGTGAGTGCTGGGCGAACCGGTGGCAGCGGGACGGCAGGGCGAGTGCGTCGAAACGCACCTGGAGCGCGTACTGCCCGCCGGCAGGGCCGAAACCGCGGACGTACTCGCGGGACACACCGGCGGTGCCGTCCTCGATGCCGTAGCGGAAGAGGAAGGTGTCGCCGGCCCGCAGACGGGTGTCGAAGAGCAGTTCGGCGACGAGGACGCCCGTCTCGTGGTGCACGCGTGTGCGTCCCGTGCGGCAGTTCTCCAGGGCGAGCACGCGCATGTGCTCGGGCGCGCAGTCAGGGTCGCCGTGGTGGACGGCCATGAAGCGGTCGATGCCGTCCTTGTGGGCGCGCACGATGTGGTGCGACTCCCGCCCCGCCAGCTCGCGGTGCGCGCCGATCCGCACCAGCTCGTGGTGGCCCAGGGTGTGCAGCCCGCCGTCGAGCGAGGAGCCGAGATCGGCCAGCAGTTGCTGCAGGACGCCCGAGGCCTCCACCAGGGAGCGGTAGGAGCGCCCCGCGGCCCGCTGTGCGGACGAGCTCTCGTCGGGCTCGGCGAGCAGCCGGATCAGAGACTCCTCCGGCAGCTGCAGGATCTCCTCCAGCGCCCGTACGGCCCGCAGGGACTCGGGGCGCTGCGGGCGGCGGGCGCCCTGCTGCCAGTAACTCAGGCTGGTGACACCGACCTTGACCCCGTGCCGGGACAGATGGTGCTGCACGCGCTGCAGCGGCAGTCCGCGGGCGGCGATCGCGGCACGCAGCGCCACGTGGAAGGGGCCGCCCCGCAGGGCCGAGTCCAGTTCCGCGGTGGCGACGGCGGCGACGTCCGCGTGCTGTGTGGCGTGCGGCATGCAGGGGCCTTTCTGTGAATGCTCACTACGGCTGGTCGGGCCGGGTTCTGCGCTTGTCCGCGGGGCCACCCCGTCGGCGCCGGAGAGTCTTCACATCCGTACGCCGTCCTTCACGGCCCCGAGTTCCCACGCATTGAAGCGTGTTGACCTAGTCCCGACAACACCTGAAACCCAACCGCGACGTACTCCTGGCCGAGACCCGATCGACCGCCTCGGACGGGCGCGCGCTCCGGCGTTGTCCACAGGCCCGTCGCGGTGTCGGTCCTCGCCAGTAGGGTGTGAGACATGGCCGATCCCTCCAGCTACCGCCCCCGGCCGGGTGAGATCCCGGACTCCCCAGGGGTGTACAGGTTCCGTGACGAGCACCGCCGGGTGATCTACGTCGGAAAGGCAAAAAGCCTGCGCCAGCGCCTGGCGAACTACTTCCAGGACCTGACGAACCTCCACCCCCGCACCCGCACCATGGTCACCACGGCCGCCTCCGTGGAATGGACGGTGGTCTCCACCGAGGTGGAGGCCCTGCAGCTGGAGTACTCCTGGATCAAGGAGTTCGACCCCCGGTTCAACGTCAAGTACCGCGACGACAAGAGCTACCCGTACCTCGCGGTGACGATGAACGAGGAGTTCCCGCGCGTGCAGGTGATGCGCGGCCACAAACGCAAGGGCGTGCGCTACTTCGGGCCGTACAGCCACGCGTGGGCCATCCGCGACACCGTCGACCTGCTGCTGCGCGTCTTCCCGGTGCGCACCTGCTCGGCCGGCGTCTTCAAGAACGCCGCCCGCACCGGCCGCCCCTGTCTGCTCGGCTACATCGGCAAGTGCTCCGCGCCCTGCGTCGGCCGGGTCTCCGAGGACGAGCACCGCGAACTGGCCGACGAGTTCTGCGACTTCATGGCCGGCCGCACGGGGACGTACATCCGCCGCCTGGAGCAGCGGATGACCGAGGCGGCCGAGAACATGGAGTACGAGCGGGCCGCCCGGCTGCGCGACGACATCGGCGCTTTGAAGAAGGCCATGGAGAAGAACGCGGTCGTGCTCGCCGACGCGACCGACGCCGACCTGATCGCGGTCGCCGAGGACGAGCTGGAGGCGGCTGTCCAGATCTTCCACGTCCGCGGCGGACGCGTGCGCGGCCAGCGCGGCTGGGTCACCGACAAGGTCGAGGAGATCACCACCGGCGCCCTGGTCGAGCACGCCCTGCAGCAGCTCTACGGCGAGGAGAAGGGCGACTCCGTCCCCAAGGAGGTCCTCGTCCCGGCCCTGCCCGACCCTGTCGAGCCCGTCCAGCAGTGGCTCGCCGACCGCCGCGGGGCGAACGTCTCGCTGCGCATCCCGCAGCGCGGCGACAAGAAGGCCCTGATGGAGACGGTGGAGCGCAACGCCCAGCAGGCGCTCGCGCTGCACAAGACCAAGCGCGCCTCCGACCTCACCACGCGCTCGCGCGCGCTGGAGGAGATCGCCGAGGCCCTCGACCTCGACAGCGCCCCCCTCCGGATCGAGTGCTACGACATCTCGCATCTGCAGGGCGACGACGTCGTGGCCTCGATGGTCGTCTTCGAGGACGGCCTGCAGCGCAAGAGCGAGTACCGCCGCTTCCAGATCAAGGGCTTCGAGGGCCAGGACGACGTCCGCTCCATGCACGAGGTGATCACCCGCCGCTTCCGGCGCTATCTCGCCGAGAAGGAGAAGACGGGCGAGTGGGCCGACGGCGAGGACGCGCTCACCGAGGAGGACGGCCGCCCCAAGAAGTTCGCCTACCCGCCCCAGCTGGTCGTCGTGGACGGCGGCCGGCCCCAGGTCGCGGCGGCGAAGAAGGCCCTGGACGGCCTCGGGATCGACGACGTGGCCGTGTGCGGCCTGGCCAAGCGCCTGGAGGAGGTGTGGCTGCCGGACGATGAGGACCCGGTCGTCCTGCCCCGCACCAGCGAGGGCCTGTATCTGCTGCAGCGCGTGCGTGACGAGGCCCACCGCTTCGCGATCACCTACCAGCGCACCAAGCGGGCCAAGCGCTTCCGCTCGAGCCCCCTGGACGACGTGCCCGGCCTCGGGGACACCCGCAGGCAGGCACTGCTGAAGCACTTCGGCTCGTTGAAGAAACTGCGATCCGCCACCATCGACCAGATCTGCGAGGTGCCCGGCATAGGCCGCAAGACGGCCGAGACGATCGCCGTGGCGCTGGCCCAGGCGGCCCCGGCCGCACCCGCCGTGAACACGGCGACTGGAGAGATCATGGAGGAGGAACCCGGCACCATGGGTTCCAGTGGGGAGCCCGTGACGACGGGCGCCCCGGACGAACGACGGGGGCAGGAGACATGAATGTGAACAAGCAGGACGGGCAACAGACCCAGGGCGGAGACGGAGCACAGGTGAGTACGGGCGCGAGCGGCGATGCGGTCCCGGTTCCCGACGCGGCCATCCCCGAGCTGGTGATCATCTCCGGTATGTCCGGAGCGGGCCGTTCCACGGCCGCGAAGTGCCTGGAGGACCTCGGTTGGTTCGTCGTCGACAACCTGCCGCCCGCGCTGATCCCCACCATGGTGGAGCTCGGCGCCCGCTCGCAGGGCAATGTGGCGCGGATCGCGGTGGTCGTGGACGTCCGCGGCCGGCGCTTCTTCGACAACCTCCGCGAGTCCCTCGCTGACCTCGACAGCCGGCGCGTCACCCGCCGGATCGTCTTCCTGGAGTCCTCCGACGACGCCCTGGTGCGCCGCTTCGAGTCGGTGCGCCGCCCGCACCCCCTGCAGGGTGACGGCCGCATCGTCGACGGCATCGCCGCCGAGCGCGAGCTGCTGCGCGAACTGCGCGGCGACGCAGACCTGGTGATCGACACCTCCAGCCTGAACGTGCACGAGCTGCGCGCCAAGATGGACGCCCAGTTCGCCGGCGAGGAGGAGCCCGAGCTGCGGGCCACGGTCATGTCCTTCGGCTTCAAGTACGGCCTCCCCGTCGACGCCGACCTGGTCGCGGACATGCGCTTCCTGCCCAACCCGCACTGGGTCCCGGAGCTGCGCCCCTTCACCGGCCTGAACGAAGAGGTGTCGGCGTACGTCTTCAACCAGCCCGGCGCCAAGGAGTTCCTCGACCGCTATGCCGAGCTGCTCAGACTGATCGCGGCGGGCTACCGCCGCGAGGGCAAGCGGTATGTGACCATCGCCATCGGCTGTACGGGCGGCAAGCACCGTTCGGTGGCCATGTCGGAGAAGCTCGCAGCGCGCCTCGCGGCCGAGGGCGTGGAGACGGTGGTCGTGCACCGGGACATGGGACGCGAATGACGCAGCGCTCACCGCGGCTGAGCCGGCTGCGTCGCGTGGCGCCCGAGTCGCGCACCGGCCGGCCCGTCGAGGCCCGCGGCGCCCGG
>NZ_JAFJSY010000033.1 GCF_019857225.1 Streptomyces plumbidurans | reverse complement strand
GCCGGAGCCGGGGAGGTGGTGCCTGCGGCCCCCGCGGCCGCAGTACCCGCCGGCGCCGGAGCGGCGGCCGCTCCGGGCTTGTAGTCGGCGAAGAAGTCCCACCAGGCTCGGTCTACCGAATTCGGGTCCTGGAGGTACTGCTGATAGATCTCGTCGACGAGCCACTCGTTGGGGCCGAACGCGGCCGCGGGGTTCTTGCCCGCTTGGTCGGTGTCGGTCGAGAGACTCGAGTTACTGGGGGACTGTGGCGACACGGCGGCAACCGCCCTCTTCCGCTTCACAAGGTGATGGACAGCGGAAATAAAGGCTACGCCCCCCGGACACCGAAGGTCAGGCCGGGCAGGTTCATCGTCGCGTAAGTCACACCGGAATCCGCGTTTCGGGCCTGGAAATGGCGGGAAACAAGCGTGGTTCCGCTTCAATCCGTGGGTGAGTGGAAACGCCGAGGTCGGCCCTGCACGCGCCGCGTACGGGCGTCCGCCTGATCACACGTGTCCGTCTGCGCGGACGCCGGTGGATCTTTCGGCTCCGAGCCGGACTTTACGTCAACTTTGAACGGATGTCTCTCCCGGAAGAGTGACGAGGATCCGGCAGCCCCGCTCGGATTCGGCCACCCCGATCCCGCCTCCGTGCAGGTCGACGGCCCAGCGGGCGATCGCGAGGCCGAGCCCCGTACCGCCGTCGCTGCTCGGGCCGTTGGAGGCGCCCGCGCCGCCGCGGTTGAAGCGCTCGAAGACCCGGTGCCACTCGGAGCGCGGAATGCCCGGACCCTCGTCCAGCACCTCCATCTCCAGCGACTCCGGCAGCGGGCCGCGCCGCGCCTTCACGGTCACGCGGCCGTGCGGCGGACTGTGCTTGACGGCGTTGTCGATGAGATTCGCCACTACCTGGTGGATGCGCTCGGGGTCCGCGTGCGCGGTCAGCTCCGGCGGGGAGACGTCGAGGTGCAGATGGACGTCCGTACGCGTGTGGCTGCCGGAGCCCGACGCGATGCCCGCGCGCGCGGGCACGGCCATGTTGGCCTCCTTCAGCACGCCCGACAGATACGGCCACACCTCGAAGCGGCGCCGCTTCAGCGGTACGACGCCGTTGTCCAGCCGGGACAGGTCCAGCAGCGTCTCCACCAGGCGGCCCAGGCGCTCCGTCTGCTTCAGGGCCGTGCGCATGGTCTCCGGGTCGGCCGGCGAGACGCCGTCCACGATGTTCTCCAGGACCGCCCTCAGCCCCGCGATGGGGGTGCGCAGCTCGTGCGAGACGTTCGCCACCAGCTCCTTGCGCTGCCGCTCCTGGGCCTCCAGGTCGTCGGCCATGCGGTTGATGGTCTGCGCCAGGTCGCCCAGCTCGTCGCGGCGGTTCTCCCGCACCCTGCGGGTGTAGTCGCCGTGCGAGATGGCGCGGGCGACGGCGTTCATGTCGTCCAGCGGCGCGGTGAGCGAATGGGCCACGAACTGCGTGATGAGCAGCGTGGCGACCATCGAGAAGACCGTGATGAAGCGCAGCTCCGTCGCCGTGCGCATGGCGATCATCATCAGCCCGGTGGTGATGAGGACCGCGATGACGACCAGCACGCCCAGCTTGGTCTTGATCGAGAACGGGCGTACACCGCCCCAGGGCTCCCCGGGGCTTCTCCGTGCGGCCGGACCGCCGCTCATGGCGTCGGGGTCTCCAGTGCGTAGCCCACACCGTGCACGGTGCGGATCCGCTCGGCGCCGATCTTCCGGCGCAGCGCCTTGATGTGGCTGTCGACGGTGCGGGTGCCGGAGGCGTCCGCCCAGTCCCACACCTCCGCCAGCAGCTGCTCACGGGAGAGCACCGCGCGCGGGGTGTTGGCCAGGCACACCAGCAGGTCGAACTCGGTGGGCGTCAGATGCACGTCCTCCGAGTGCACCCGCACCCGGCGCTGGGCGTGGTCGATCTCCAGCTCGCCGAGCCGCAGGATGCCGCTCCTGGGGGTCGCGGCCGCGAGCGCGGCCCGCTCCACCCGGCGCAGCAGCACGTGCACGCGTGCCGCCAGTTCCCGCATGGAGAACGGCTTGGTCATGTAGTCGTCGGCGCCGACCCCGAGTCCGACCAGCATGTCGGTCTCGTCGTCGCGCGCGGTGAGCATCAGCACCGGCACCGGACGGGCGGCCTGCACGCGGCGGCAGACCTCCAGACCGTCGAAGCCGGGCAGCATGATGTCGAGGATCAGCAGGTCGGGCTGCCAGGCCTCGGCGGTGTCGACGGCGGCCGGGCCGTCGCCCGCGGTCTGCACGAGGAATCCCTCGGCGCGCAGGCGGGTCGCGATGGCGTCGACGATGGTCGGGTCGTCCTCGACCACCAGGACCCGTCGCTGTGCGCCCGGGGTCGCCGTCGTGCCGTTGTGGGATGTGTGGGTCTGCTCCATCGCCCGCCCCTGAGTTGCTTTCCGGAATGCGTGGGGTCATTCCTTCTGACTGGCTGTGCCTGCGCATGCTTGCGATTGACGCTTGAATGATCTGCGTCAGAGAAGCAGAGTACGGGGAGTTACCGTCCCGAGGCTATCCAGGTCGGACGGCGATGTGCACGACGTCCGGAACGCCCCGGGCAACCGGGATCTCTTCGGTACGCACCTGTTGGAACCCGGCATTCCACAAGGTTTCTTCGAAATTCGGAGAGGGCTGCGCGGACCAGACCGCGAGGACGCCGCCCGGCTTCAACACCCTTGCGCAGCTTGTCAGTCCGGTCGGTGAGTAGAGATCGTCGTTGCCCTCGGTGACGGTCCAGTCGGGGCCGTTGTCGATGTCCAGGCAGAGGGCGTCGTACGTGGCGGATGTCTCACGTACGTAGGTGATCAGATCCGCTTCGACGATCTCCGTGCGCGGGTCGGCGACGGCCTGCGCCGAAATGGCGGCGAGGGGACCGGTGCGGTGCCAGTCGATGATGGCGGGCTCGCGCTCCACGACCGTGATGGCGCCCCAGCGGGGGTCGGCCGCCGCGTGCGCGAGCGAGAAGCCCACGCCCAGCCCGCCGATCAGCACATGCGGATACGACTGCGGCTGCGCTTCCGGTTGCGTATGCGATGTCGGCCGCGATCGCGGCTGCGGGCGCGGACCCAGGGCGTTGCGCGCGACGTCCACGAGCAGGCGCTCCGAGCGGCCGTCCGAGGTGTCCATCAGGAAGCACCCGTTGGCGATGATCTGCAGCAGTTCGCCGTGCCGGCGCAGCACGACCTCGCCGTACGGGCCCTCGCGACGGTCCAGGACCACAGGGGTGTCGTAGGTGGCGGTCATGGCCCCCATCCTGCACGAACCCCGCGCGGTACCCGGAGGGGTCCCCGGGGACTGAGGACGGCCGGGGCGGATGCGCGGTGTGCCTCGCGCCCGCGGGCGCGCGTGCCTAGGCTCGAAGCAGCGAGAGGGCCGCGAGGCCGGTGAGAAGTGCGTGGTGGCTGCCATGGCCGCGAGTTACCCGTTCGTGGGACGCGAGGACGTGCTGGGCGAGCTGCGGGCGGCTCTGGAGCGCGCCGCGGCCGGCCGGGGCGGGCTGGTCACCCTCACCGGACCCGCCGGAGCGGGCAAGACCCGTACCGCCGAGGAGGCCGTCGCGCTCGCCGGCGCCTTCCGCACCCGGTGGACCTGGTGCCCGCCGCAGACCGCAGGACGTGCCTTCCGGCCCTGGTCACGGCTGCTGCGCGAGCTGGTCGCCGACGACGTGCGGTGCGGCCGGCTGATCGCCGCCTCGCCGCCGCTGCGGGCACTGGTGTCCGGGGCGGCCGGGGATGCGCTGCGCGGAGCCGATCCGGAGACGGCACGGCTGCGGCTCGCGGGCGACGTCTCCGAGGTCCTGTCCGCGGCGGCCCGGTGCGGGCCGCTGCTGCTGGTCCTGGACGACGTGCACGCCGCGGACGCGTCGTCACTCCGCCTGCTGCTGGAGACGGCGGACGCCGCCCGCACCTGCCGGGTGCTGCTTCTCGCGACGGCACGCGACGACGAGGCGGCCTGGGGCGAGGGTGGCCCTGTGCGTGCGGACGGCGGCGGCGCGCGTGGTCGTGGCTGGGCTCGGGGGCAACTGCTGCGCCGGGGGCGGTCACTGCCGCTCGGGCCGCTGCCGGAGGGGGACGTCGCGGCCCTGGTCGAGGCGGCGACGGGGGCGGCGCCCGAGGCGGAGGCGGTGCGCTCGCTGGTACGGCGTACGGGCGGCGAGGCGTTCTTCGTGACCGAGCTGCTGCGCACCGGGCAATGGGATACGGCGGTTTCCGGGAACGCGCCCAGGAACGGCCCCGCGTCCTCGGTCGCCGTCAGGGACGCCGTACGGGACCGGAAGGCCGGCCTCTCCCCGCGTGCCGCGTGCGTGCTGGACGTGGCCGCCGTCCTGGGCACCCGCTTCCGGCTCGACGTGCTCGCCGAGGCCGCGAAGGTGCCCCTGGGCGAGGTACGCACGCTGCTCGGCGAGGCCGCCGGGGCCGGGCTGCTCGCCGAGGCCGGCGCCGACCGCGGCGCCTTCCGCCACGACCTGCTCCGGGACGCGGTGTACGACGCCCTCGCCCCCGCCGAGCGCACCACCCTCCACGAGTCCGCCGCCACGGTCCTGGCTGCCCACGCCCGCCGCGGCCGCGACACCACCCCCGCCGAGGTCGCCCACCACCTCCTCCTCTCCGGCCCCGAACACGCGTCCCAAGCCGCGCGCTACGCCCACGAGGCGGCGAAACGGGCCGAGGCCCTGTACGCCTACGAGGACGCGGCCCGGTGGTACGAGCGGGCGGTGGAGGCGTGGAGCGCGGGTGGCGTCGGCGCGGACGGGTCCGCGGCCCCCACCCCGGGCGCGGACGGCCCCAGTAAGCAGCACGGTGCGGGCACCGACGCCTCCGCGGAAGCGCGCGAGCGCGTTCCGCTCGTCGAGGCACTGCTCGGCCTCGGGGCCGCGCGGTTGGGGGCCGGGGAACGGGAGGGGGCTCGGGAGGCGATGGTCAGGGCTGCGGAGCTGGCGCGGGAGAGTGGGCGGGTCGATTTGCTGGCGCGGGCCGCGTTGGGGTTGGGGACCGGGATCGTCGGGTTCGAGGTGGACCTGGAGGATCACGAGCAGCTTGGTCTGCTGACCGAGGCGCGTACGGCACTCGCCGCCGAGCCCCGCCACGCCGCGCTGTACGCCGCCGTCACCGCACGGCTGTCGCTGGCCGCCGGTCTCGTGGAACCGGAGACGCGCCGCGTCGAGCTCGCCGAGGAGGCCGTACGCGCCGCCCGCGAGGCAGGCGACCCCGCGACCCTCGGCCCGGCCCTCGCCGCACTGTGCGACGCGCGGCCGGGACCCGACCACTGCCGGGACCGGCTCGAATGGTCCGGTCGGATCGTGACGACCGCGCGCGAGCTGCGCGATCCGGTGCTCGAACTCCTCGGCCGGCGGCTGCGCCTGGTCGCGCTGATGGAGACGGGCGCGTTCGCGGAGGCCGAGGCGGAGGCGACGGCGTACGAGACGGCCGTACGCCCGCTGCGGCGCCCCCTGTACGCCTGGTACGTACCCCTTTGGCGAGGCACGCGCGCCCTGATGGAGGGCCGCTACGAGGACTGCGCGGCAGCGCTCGACGAGGTGGAGGAGCTGGGCCGCAGGGCCGGCAGCGGCAACGCGGGCCTGCTCGCCGTCACCCAGCGCTGGTGCCTGTACGCCGACACCGGCGACACGGCCGGACTGGCGCGGATACGCGCCGAGGCCACCGTGCTGGAGCGGTCCCCGATGCTCTGGCCCCGCGTCACGCTCGCCCTCCTGGCGGCACAGTCCGGCCGCTTCGACGAGGCCGCCCGCCGCCTGTCGGCCGTCGCGCCCCGGCTCGGCGGGGCACCCTGGGACAGCGAGTGGCTCCCGATGGTCGCGCAGGCCGCCGAAACCGTCGCCGCCGTCGGCTCCCACCCCAGCGCGCCTCACCTGTACGACCTGCTCGCCCCGTACGCGGGCCTGTTCGCGGTGGAAGGCATCGGCGCGGCGGTACGCGGCCCGGTCGACCGCCATCTCGCCCTGCTGGCGGCGGCCCAGGGGGACACGCACCGCGCCTGCGAGCACCGGGAGCGCGCGCTGCGGGCCGCGCGGGCGGCGGGAGCGGTGGCACTGGCGGAGCGCATCGCGGCCGAGACGGCCGAGACGGCCGACCGGGTGCGGACGGGCACCTCCCCGCGTCCCGCCGCCGTAGCGGACTCGGCGGACCCGGCGAACGGGGCGGACTTCTCGAGCCCGAGCTTCGTCGGCGCCCCTCTCTTCCGCCGCGAAGGCCCCCTCTGGCACCTCGGGTACGCCGGTCACGAGGTACGGCTTGCGGACAGCAAGGGGCTGCACGACATCGCGGTCCTGCTCGCGCGTCCTGGCACACCCGTGCCCGCCGTGGAGCTGGCGGCACCGCCAGGCGGACACACGGACGCCCAGGGGCTGCGTCCGCAGGGCGACACCGGCGAGGTCGTGGACGCCACCGCCCGGGCGGCCTACCGGCGCAGGCTGCGGGAGTTGGAGGAGGAGGCCCGGGAGGCCGACGAGGCCGGGGACGCCGGGCGGTCGGAGCGGATCGCCGTCGAGCGGGACGCGCTCGTCGGGCAGCTCGCGGCCGCGTACGGCATCGGCGGACGGGTGCGTCGCAGCGGCTCGCCCGCCGAGCGCGCCCGTACCGCCGTCACCGCCCGCATCCGGGCCGCACTGCGGCGGATCGCCGCGGCCCACCCCGCACTCGGCCGCCACCTCGACACCGCCCTGCGCACGGGCACGCTCTGCGTCTACCAGCCGGAGCACCCCGTCCAGTGGCGGCTGTGAGGCCCCGTCGCACACCGTGCCGCCCGATCTCACGCCTCCTTCGTGAAGCACCTGAAGGTGAAGCACCCGAAGGTGAAGCACCGGACGGTGACACACCGAGCTTGTGCGAAGCTCCGAGGGAAGGCAGGACCCCATGCCACGCACCACCAAGGCCGAGGCCGAACTCCGGGTGGACGAGCCCGTCATCGAGGGCCGCTACGCCGAACTCGGCCCGTACACCGTCGCGTACGAGACGACGAAGCAGGACATGGACCCCGCCCCGCTCTTCCGGGGCCTGCCCGACGACCGCTGCCAGTGCCCGCACTGGGGCCAGGTCCTCTCCGGCAGGATCGTGTTCCGGTACGCCGACCACGACGAGGTCTTCCACGCCGGCGACGCCTACTACGGCGCCCCCGGCCACCTCCCGCTCGTCTTCGCCGGTACCGAGATCGTCGAGTTCAGCCCCACCGCGGAACTGAACCGCACGATGGAGGTCGTCGGACGCAATCTCGCGGGGGCGCCGTCATGACCGCCGCGACCGCCGTGTCCGACACCCGGGTCGAGGAACTCGCCGCCCTCTTCGTGCGGTTCCTGGAGACCAACACCGCCCCCGACGGGCTGTTCACGGACGACGTGTTCCTGGACCTGAGCCTGCCGCAGTGGCGGCTGCAGGCCCGCGGACGCGAGGAGTTCGTCGCCCTGCGCCGTCGCAGCCACCCATGCCGCGGCACGGTTCCCCGCCACCGCGCCGATCCCACGCCCAGCGGCTTCGTCCTGGAATTCGAGGAGAACTGGACCGACGCGCAAGGCACCTGGTACTGCCGGGAACTGATGCGCGCCGACCTGCGCGACGGCGCGATCGCCGAGGCGTCCGTCTACTGCACCGGGGACTGGGACCCGGCGACCCGAGCGGCGCACGCCGAAAAGGTGCGCCTGCTGCGGCCCTGAACGGGAGCGGACAGGCCCGGGACGCCGAGGGAGATCGAGAGGTTGCTGTGAATCGACGTACGCGTGGCGTCGGTCACAGACAGGGGTACTCGGGGGTGCGAAGGGTGGAGCGGGACGGAAGGAGGTGCCCGCCGTGGAACCCACCGCGACGTCCGCGAGCGACCCCGTGGCCGTACCGCCCCTTCCGGCCCGCCTCCCGCGCCCCTGGCGCCTGCTGCCGACCCCCACCGGCACGCCGTTCACCTTCGGCTACGCGGCCGTCCTGGCCCTCACCTCCCTGTTCACCACGTACGCCCCCGCCTCCCTCGTCCACACCGTTCTCCAGGCCTCCAGCACCGACGTGGCGCACCTCGTGCGCATGCCGGAACTGGTGCTGCCCGCCAGTGCGCTGTGGATCGCGGGCGGGGTCGTGTCGCCGTACGTCCTGTGCGTCCTGCTCGTCCTGACCGCCGTGGAGCGGCGGACGGGCGGGGCGCGCACGGCCGGCGTCTTCCTGCTCGGGCACGTCCTGGCCACCCTCGCGACCGAGGGCACCGTCGGCCTCGCGGTGCTGGCCGGTCGTCTCCCCAACAGCTCTTTGCACCGTCTCGACTACGGCATCAGCTTCGGCGTCGCGGCCTGTGTCGGCGCCCTGGCCGGACTGCTGACGCCGTGGTTCCGCCTGCCGCTGCTGGCCCTGTTCGGCGGGATGCTCGCGGCGAGGCTGATCGCGTACGCAGACCCGATGACCGACTGGGGCCATCTGATCGCGCTGGCCACGGGCATCGCGATCTGGCCGCTGCTCCGGCGCCGGCAGCGGTCCGCTGTGACGGCGACGACCACATCGGCGACCACGGCGAGGGCGACACTGACGCGAGTGCCGTAGCCGGGAATCTTCCGGGCGGTGCCGTTGTCGTCGTACGAGTCGGAGACGTACGAGCGGTGGTCGGCAGGCCCGCGATCGCTGACAGCGAACGGGACGTGGGGAACATTCGCGCAGTGGCAAGCATTGAGTCGATGTAACTCAACTTGACTGCCGAAGGGGAGATCATGGCTTCGACGTCCACTTCGCTCACCCTGCCCGTACTGCCGCTCGACGACGAGGTAGTGCTCCCCGGGATGGTCGTACCGCTGGACCTGAACGACGCCGACGTACGCGCCGCGGTGGAGGCCGCCCAGGCCGCCGCCCGGTCCGAGCCCGGAAAGCCCCGGGTCCTGCTGGTCCCACGCGTCGACGGGAGCTACCCGGGCACCGGTGTGCTCGGCACCGTCGAGCAGGTCGGCCGGCTCGCCGACGGCGACCCGGGCGCACTGATCCGCGGTCGCGGCCGGGTGCAGATCGGGGCCGGTACGACCGGGCCGGGTGCGGCGCTGTGGGTCGAGGGGACGAGGATCGACGAGCGCGTGCCCGAGCCGCTGCCCGGTCATGTCACCGACCTGGTCAAGGAGTACAAGGCCCTGGCCACCGCCTGGCTGCGCAAGCGCGGCGCCTGGCAGGTCGTGGACCGGGTCCAGGCCATCGACGACGTGTCGCAGCTCGCGGACAACTCCGGTTACTCGCCCTTCCTGACCACCGAGCAGAAGATCGAACTGCTGGAGACCGCCGACCCGGTCGCCCGTCTCAAGCTCGCCACCCAGCAGCTGCGCGACCACCTCGCCGAGCAGGACGTGGCCGAGACCATCGCCAAGGACGTCCAGGAGGGCGTCGACAAGCAGCAGCGCGAGTTCCTGCTCCGCCGCCAGCTCGAGGCCGTCCGCAAGGAGCTGCGCGAGCTCAACGGCGAGCAGGAGGGCGAGGAGTCCGACGACTACCGCGTCCGCGTGGAGGCCGCCGACCTGCCCGAGAAGGTCCGCGAGGCCGCCCTCAAGGAGGTCGACAAGCTGGAGCGGTCCAGCGACCAGTCGCCCGAGGGCTCCTGGATCCGCACCTGGCTCGACACCGTCCTCGAACTGCCGTGGAACGAACGGACCGAGGACGCCTATGACATCCAGGGCGCCAAGGCGATCCTCGACGCCGAGCACTCCGGCCTGGAGGACGTCAAGGAGCGGATCACCGAGTACCTGGCGGTGCGCAAGCGCCGCACCGACCGCGGCCTCGGCGTCATCGGCGGCCGGCGTGGCGGTGCCGTGCTGGCTCTTGTCGGCCCGCCCGGCGTCGGCAAGACCTCGCTCGGCGAGTCCGTCGCGCACGCCATGGGCCGCAAGTTCGTCCGCGTCGCCCTCGGCGGCGTGCGCGACGAGGCCGAGATCCGCGGCCACCGCCGTACGTACGTGGGCGCGCTGCCCGGCCGGATCGTCCGCGCGATCAAGGAGGCCGGCTCGATGAACCCGGTCGTCCTGCTCGACGAGATCGACAAGGTCGGCTCCGACTTCCGCGGCGACCCCGCGGCCGCCCTCCTGGAGGTCCTCGACCCGGCCCAGAACCACACCTTCCGCGACCACTACCTGGAGGTCGAACTCGATCTGTCGGACGTGGTCTTCCTCGCCACGGCCAACGTCCTGGAGGCAATCCCCGAAGCCCTCCTGGACCGTATGGAACTCGTGCGCCTGGACGGATACACCGAGGACGAGAAGGTCGTCATCGCCCGCGACCACCTGCTCCCGCGCCAGCTGGAGCGGGCAGGTCTGGACAAGGACGAGGTGACCCTGGAGGAGAGCGCGCTGCGCAAGCTCGCCGGGGAGTACACCCGCGAGGCGGGCGTGCGCACCCTGGAGCGGTCGATCGCCCGGCTGCTCCGCAAGGTCGCGGCCCAGCACGAACTGGGCGACCGGGAGCTGCCGTTCACGATCACGGACGCCGACCTGCGCGCCCTGATCGGCCGGCCGCACCACGTCCCCGAGTCCGCGCAGGACCCGGCGGAGCGCCGTACGGCGGTCCCGGGTGTGGCGACGGGCCTCGCGGTGACCGGGGCCGGCGGTGACGTCCTGTTCGTGGAGGCCTCGCTCGCCGACCCGGAGACGGGCGCGGCGGGTCTGACCCTGACCGGACAGCTGGGTGACGTGATGAAGGAGTCGGCGCAGATCGCGCTGAGCTTCCTGCGCAGTCACGGGGCCGAGCTGGAGCTGCCGGTGGCGGACCTGAAGGACCGCGGCGTGCACATCCACTTCCCCGCGGGCGCGGTGCCCAAGGACGGTCCGAGCGCGGGCGTCACGATGACGACGGCGCTGGCCTCGCTGCTGTCCGGCCGCCAGGTCCGTACGGACGTGGCGATGACCGGAGAGGTCTCGCTGACCGGCCGAGTGCTCCCGATCGGCGGCGTGAAGCAGAAGCTGCTGGCCGCGCAGCGGGCGGGCGTCACCACGGTCGTCATCCCCAAGCGCAACGAACCCGACCTGGACGACGTCCCCGCCGAGGTGCTGGACAAGCTGGACGTCCACACCGTGACGGACGTCCGCCAGGTCCTGGAGCTGGCGCTCGCGCCCGCGTCGAGCGACGCGACGCCGGAGGTTCCGGTGGCGGCGTGACGGACGCCATCGGATGAGGGAAGGCCCAAGTCCCGTGAGGGAGGCTTGGGCCTTCTTCTCGTACGTTGGCTGATTCGCCCGTGCGTTTCGCTGGTACGTCAGCCGTTGGCGAGGGCGACGACCCGGTCGAGGGCGCCGTTGAACTTGTCGTGATCGCCGACGGTCGGGCCGGACGAGGTGTACTGCCACATCGTGTAGTACCCCCAGCCCGCCGGCAGCGTCCCCACGGACGAGGCGTAGCGGGCGATCCACAGCGGGTTGTTGGCGGCGAAACCGCCGTAGTTGCCGGTGCAGTCGGTCCACCAGCTGGTGGCCGTGTAGATCACCGCGTCCCGGCCCGTGCGGGCCTTGTAGGTGTTCAGGAAGTCGGCGATCCAGCTGACCATCGCGCTCGCCGACTTGCCGTAGCACTCGGCGCCGTAGGGGTTCCACTCGATGTCGAGGGCGCCGGGCAGCGTCTTGCCGTCCCTGGACCAGCCGCCGCCGTGGTCGACGAAGTAGTTGGCCTGGGTCGCGCCGCTGGTGGTGTCGGGGGTGGCGAAGTGGTACGCGCCGCGGATCATGCCGACGTTGTAGGAGCCGTTGTACTGCTGGGCGAAGTAGGGATTGGTGTAGTAAGTCCCCTCGCTCGCCTTGGTGTACGCCCATCTCACCCCGCTGCTCCACAGCGTCGACCAGGCGACGTTGCCCTGGTAGCCGGAGACGTCGACACCCTCGGTCTGGGTGGCGTCGGCGGAGGAGGGCATGCCGCCGGTGCCGTCGTGGGCGGCGACGCCCATGCCCATGCGGGCGGAGCCGCGGGCGGGGGTGTCGGCGGCGGTGGCGGGGTCGGCGAGGACGAGCGAGAGGGCGGCGAGCAGGAGCCCGGCGAGGAAGAGGTGCCGGGGGCGTACCGATCCGGATCTGTGCACGGGCATGGCGTGCCTCCGAAGGCTCGGTGATGCTCTGTGGGGGGCCTGTGCAGGGTTGTTGCTCGGGTTGCCCGGCCGCCGTGAGGTGGCGCGGGCTCGTGGCGTGGGCATGTCAGTCGTTGCCCGCTAAAGAAGCTACGCACGTAGAAGACCGGGTGGAAGGGGGGTCGGAGGCTGCCGTTGGTCTAGCCCTGCGAAATACTTGGGGAGCTGCGGCAACGACGGGGTCTGGCGGAAACTTTCAGGATCGGGAAAACCGAGGCAGGGACTGACGTGCACGAAGGCGAAAACGGGGACGAGCGCCGGCTTTCGGCGGATGAGTCACCGAGTGGTGCAGACCAGGAGTACCTGTCCCTGGAGCGCGAACTGACGATCCTGTTCCGGCGCGCCCGCGCCAACCAGGGGGAGATGGCCCGCGAGGTCCACCCCGACCTGGAGTCGGCGGCGTACGGACTGCTGATCCGTCTCGACGAGTGCGGCCGGCAGCGCGCCACGGAACTGGCCGGTTACATCGGCGTGGGCAAGGCCACCATGTCCCGGCAGCTGCGCGCCCTGGAGGAGCTGGGCCTGGTCGCCCGCGAACCCGACCCGGCCGACGGCCGCGCCTGGCTGGTGGGCCTCACGGACGAGGGCCACGACCGCGTCCGCAAGGTCCGCAACGCCCGCCGCGCCCGCTACGTCAGCCAACTCTCCCACTGGAACCGCCTGGAGGTGGCCGAACTGGCCCGCTTGCTGGGGCAGTTGAACCGGGGTATGGAGCGGTAGGCCGCGGGGGTTCCGGAGCCCCCCGGCAGGGTCCCCTCACAGCTCGGCGTACACCACCGTCGCGTCGTCGTGGGTCTTGCTGCGCCGTAGGAACTTCCGTTCCGTGTCCGCGATCTCCAGTGCACGCACTCGTTCCACCAGGGCGCGCGCGCCCTCCTTGCGGAGCAGTCCGAAGCAGTCCTCCCAGGTGCCCTCGTGGAACTTCTCCACCCAGCGCGTGGCCCCGTCCGTGAGGGCGGCCAGGGCTCGCACCTCGTGGCGGGGGAGTACCCCGGTGACCGCGCGTTCCGCTACCGACGGGTCCGCGGCCGCCGTGAAGAAGCCGCCCTCCTTGTTGCGGATCGTGGCGTCCACGAGGGTGTCCGTCGCCAGGGCCGAGCGCGGCAGCCGGGAGAGGCGATCGTCCAGTACGGCCGTCACCGAGCCTGTCGGCGACTCCACGAGCAGCGCGGAGTCCGAAAGGACCAGGTATTCGACCGTCTCGGCCCCCCAACGCGCCATGACCACCGTGGCCTGTGGCGTGCGTGGGTGAGAAAGGTCACAGGTGCCGATGTGTGTTTGAGCTGTGCGCGCGATGGCCCGGGAGAGGGTCTCGGCCAGCGGAACATCCGTGAGGGAAACGGTCAGTTCGGTCAGGGCCCCGCCCAGGTGCGCGACGTACCAGGGAACGGAATGCAGACACCCCGTCCCACCACGCGGAGGCGTCACCCCGTCCAGGACGACGACCACCCCTCCCTGGCCGGAAGCGGGGACGGCGGCTGCCGCGAAGTCCTCGTTGGGGCGCGCCGGATCACCGGGCTCCGAGACAAGTTCCGTATGCATTCGGCCAGTCTGCACGACGTCTTCACAAGGTTTGCGAAAGGCCGACGGTGGTTGCCGAATCGGCGCACTCGCGCAGGTCAGACGTCTGTTTTGGGGTGGAATTCGTTGTTCCGGGAAGGCGTGGCGGCGAATAGTGCCATCGTCGGGCGCGGACGTCCAACCGGCCCGCCGCGCACGGTCGCTGCACGCGCCCGCGGAACTTGCTCCCCAACTCTCCTCCGATGTTCACTCCTTCGGGTGGCGGGTCAGGTGATGCTCGGCCACTGCCCACCGGCACTGGGAGGGTCGGGGACCGTACCGAGGGTGTGCGCGGTCGGCGCCAGTTGACGGAGCGTCACCCCGGCCCATGAGTATCACGAGTCAGGAATGCGAGCACCGGTGCAGAAGACGCGGCCTCGTCGCACAGGCAAGCAGACGGATCCCGCAGCGGACGCCGAGCGTGCGCCCGGCAGCACCGCCACCACCGGCAAGGGCCGTCCCACGCACGTCCGCAACCGCCTCGTCGTAGCCGTGGCCGTCGTGGCCGCCGCCATCGCCGGGGCCGGCCTCCCCTCCGTCCTTGCCGCCTCCGGGCAACTCTCGGACTGCCAGGACCTGGTGACGCTCGCCGAGCAGACCCAGGACGCCCTCGTCCTCGCCCACTCGCTCGCCGACGAGCGCGACGAGGTGACCTCCTACATCGCCGCAGGCAGGCCCAAGTCCAAGGCCCCCGGCGAGCAGGCCAGCGCCCGCGTCGACCGGCAGGTCGAGGAACTGCGCCAGAACCCCGACATCTCCTCCACCCTGCGCGGCGACCTCGACGGCATAGCCGCCGTCCGCCGCTCCGCGCTGACCGGCAAGAACAGCGCCCTCCAGGCGCACGGCGCCTACTCCGCCGCCATCACCGAACTGCACCGACTCGCCGAGCAGCTGGCGGAGAAGATGCCGCCCCGCGCGGGCGCGGGCGCGCACTCCCTGGCCGAGCTGGACTCCGCCGTGCAGCAGTCCGCCGCCGCCCGCGGACTCCTCGTCGCGGCCCTCAACGTCCCGTCGTCCACCCAGACGGTCATCAGCCCCACCACCGGGCTGCCGGTCAGGTCCACCACCTCCTCGTCGGCCGACACGAAACAGCGCGACGCGCTGACCGCCGCCGCCCAGCAGGCCCGGCTGCGCTCCGACGCGGCCCTCGCCGACTTCCGCGACACCGCGCCCAAGGCCGCCCGGACGTCGTACGACTCCACGGTCACCGGCCCCGAGGTGGACTCGGCCGAGAAGTACCTGGCCGCCCTGACCGACCAGCCGACGCTCACCACGTCCGAACTGGGCACCAGCGCCTCGAAGGCCAACGCCGCGCTCTCCGCCCGGATCGACGCCATGCGGGGCGCGGAGTCCGCCCTCTACGACCGCCGTACCAAGGACCTCGCCCAGCTGCGGGACGACGACGTCTCCGCGCTGGAGCTGCGCATCGCCGTCCTCGCCGCCCTCATGCTGGTCGCCGTAGGCATCGCCACGGCCATGGCACGCACCCTCACGCGTCCGCTCTCCGTCCTGCGCCGCGGCTCGGCCCGCCTCGCCGGCGCCGAGAACCCCGCCGCCGAGGAACCGGTCACCTTCACCGGCCGCAACGACGAGTTCGCGCAGGTCGTCCGCTCCGTCAACGCCCTGCACGCACACGCCGCGAGCCTCTACGAGCGCATCGCCACCCTGGAGGCCGACCGCAAGCACCTGGTCGGCCAGCGCCAGAAGATGGCCGACGCCCGTGAGGGACTGCGCTCCGAACTCGCCGACGCGGCAACCCAGTTGGAGCGGCTGCGGGAAAGCATCGGCGGCACCTTCGTGAACCTCGCCCTGCGCACCCTGGGCCTGGTCGAGCGCCAACTGGGCGTCATCGAGGGCCTGGAGGAGCGCGAGCACGACCCGGAGCGGCTCGCCACGCTCTTCAAACTGGACCACTTCGCCACGGTGATGCGCCGGCACAGCGAGAACCTCCTGGTCCTCGCCGGCACCGAGCACGTCCAGCAGAGCGCGCACCCCGTCCCGCTCGTGGACGTCGTCCGCGCCGCGGTCAGCGAGATCGAGCGCTACGAGCGCGTCCGCATCGCCGTCCTGCCGCCGCACGCGCACGTCGCGGGCTTCGCCGCCGACGACCTCTCCCATCTGCTGGCCGAACTGATGGAGAACGCCACCGCGTTCTCGCCGCCCGACCGCCCCGTCGAGATCTCCGGCTGGCTCCTGGAGAACGGCGAGGCCATGCTCTCCGTCCAGGACGAGGGCATAGGAATGACCGGCGAGCGCATGAGCCGTCTCAACACCCGGCTCGCCGAGTTCGACCCGGAGTCGCCCTACGACCAGGAGGGCGAGGACGGCCTCGGCCTCGGTCTCTACGTCGTCGCCCGCCTCGCCCAGCGCCACGGCGTCCGCGTCCAGCTGCGCGAGCAGAAGCAGGGCGGCGTCGCGGCGGTCGTGGTCCTGCCGAGCCCCCTGCTGGCGGCGGCCCCGCCGGCCGCGGTCCCCTCGGCCTCCTCACCCGTCTCCGGCTCCGCCCACTCCTTCTCCCTGCCGGGCGCCGACGCGGAGGCCAACTCCAACGAACTGCACCACCGCACGAAGTCACCGGACCCACTGGTGGCGTTGGCGGAGAAGGCGGCACAGGCCGCCGAGGCAAAGGCGAACACCGAGGCCGAGCCGGATACCGGCCCCGAGGCCGACGAACACGCGCCGACCCCGGCCGAGACCACGATGGAACTCCTGATCCCGCTCCAGCCGACGGACCGGGACCCCCTGCCGCCGCAGCCCCACCCGGAACCCGAGGCCGCCGACGGCGAGGAGCCCCCACAGGGGCCACCCGCACCCGACGACGCAAGTGGTACAGGTGGTGCGGGTGGGAACCCATCCGCCGAAGCCGAAGCCGAGGCGGAGGCGGAGCACCAACGCACCCCGGACGAAGAAGAACCAGTAACAGCAAAGGGCCTCCCCAAGCGCACCCCAAAGATCACCGCACCGACCGAGACCCAGCCCCAACGCCCCCGTACCGTGGACGCGGAAGCACTCCGCAGGAGACTCGGCGGATTCCGCCAGGGCGCCCAGGCCGGCTACCGCGACGTAGAGGTGGAGATCGCCGAGAGGACGGCCCAGAACGAGGTGCCGGCCACCGGAACAGCTGAATCCGAAGAAGCCACGGGGGGCACTGTCGAGGAGGAACGCAGTTGACCGCGCCCAGTACCTTCGGACTGAGCAGTGAAGCCCGCAATCTGCACTGGCTGCTGACGAACCTGGTCGAGGAGGTGCCGGGCATCCAGTCAGTGGCGGTGGTCTCCTCCGACGGCCTGCTGCTGCTCTCCTCCGACCCCGGCCGCAACGCCGAGGCGAAGAAGGAGGCCAAGCGGCAGCGCGCCGGCGGCCCCCGCGGCTCCGCCGCCGACCTCGCCACCATCGTCTCCGGCATCGGCAGCCTCACCATCGGTGCGGCCAAGCTGATGGACTCCGGCAAGGTGAAGCACACGATGGTCGCGATGGAGGAGGGCAGCCTGTTCGTGATGTCGATCAGCGACGGCTCACTGCTCGGTGTGCACGGCTCCGCGGACTGCGACATGAGCGTGGTGGCGTACCACATGGCACTCTTCGTGGGCCGCGCCGGCCATGTGCTGACCCCCGAACTCCGCAGCGAGCTGCGCCAGTCCCTCGAGCAGGAGTCCGCCGGGAGCACCCGATGAGCACATCGCCGAAGAAACTCCCCGTCCGCGGCGCCGAGCGCAAGCCGGCCCGCGTGCGCCCCTATTCGCTCACCGGCGGCCGTACGCGCTTCGGTCACGTCCTCCTCGTGGAGACGTTCGTGGCCGCGCTGGAGGCACCCGAGGAGCGCAAGGAACTGACGAACGGCGCCTCCGGCAGCAGGGTGATGCCGGAGATGCTCGCCATCGTCGAACTCTGCCGCCGTATGCGCACGGTGGCCGAGATCGCCGCGCTGCTGAAGATGCCGCTCGGCGTGGTCCGCGTGCTGCTCAGCGACCTCGCGGACCAGGGAAAGATCCGTGTTTACGGCACCGGGACCGGCCACGGCACTGGCCGTCCCGACCGCGCTCTGCTGGAAAGGGTGCTGAATGGACTCCGTCGTCTCTGACGCCGCCACCGCTGCCGGCGTCACCCCCCTCGTCGACGAGGACGAGAATCTGCAGTCGTGGCAGACGGACCGCACCCGCGCCCCCATCGCCACGAAGATAGTCGTGGCGGGAGGCTTCGGCGTCGGCAAGACCACGCTGGTCACCGCCGTCTCGGAGATCACGCCGCTGCAGACCGAGGCGCTGATGACCGAGGCGAGCGAGGAGACCGACGACCTCACCTCCACGCCCGGCAAGCTCACCACCACCGTGGCGATGGACTTCGGCCGCCTCACGCTCGACGACGACCTGGTGCTCTATCTGTTCGGCACGCCGGGCCAGCAGCGGTTCTGGTTCATGTGGGACGACCTGGTGCGCGGCGCGATAGGCGCCGTCGTCATGGCCGACACCCGCCGCCTGAAGGACTGCTTCCCCGCGCTCGACTACTTCGAGAGCTGCGGACTGCCGTACGTCGTCGCCGTCAACCACTTCGACGGCAGCGAGCTGTACGAGCCCGAGGACGTGCGGGAGGCATTGACGATCCCCGCGCACATACCTGTAATGATCATGGATGCGCGCCGCCGGATCTCGGTGATCGAGACCCTCCTGTCCCTCGTGGGCCACGCGCTCGACGAAACACCCGAGTGAACCCCCGTTAGGAGCCCTCACCCGCCATGCGGAAGATACTCGTCGTAGGGGCCGGTCAGTCCGGTCTGCAGCTCGCCCTCGGCCTTCAGTCGCACGGGTACGAGGTCACCCTTATGTCGAACCGGACGGCGGACGAGATCCGCTCCGGCCGGGTCATGTCGACGCAGTGCATGTTCCACACGGCACTGCAGCACGAGCGCGATCTCCAGCTGAACTTCTGGGAGTCCCAGGCCCCGAAGATCGAAGGACTCGGCGTCTCGGTCGCGGCCCCCGGCTCCTGGGGCGAGGGCCCCGCGGCGCGCGCCATCGACTGGGTGGGCAGGCTCGACGGGTACGCGCAGTCGGTCGACCAGCGGGTGAAGATGGCCGGCTGGATGGAGACGTTCGCCCAGCGCGGCGGCCAGCTGGTCATCCACGGCGCGGCCGTCTCCGACCTCGACTACTTCTCCCGTACGTACGACCTGGTGATGGTGTCGGCGGGCAAGGGCGAGCTGGTGTCCATGTTCGGCCGCGACGCGTCCCGTTCGCCCTACAGCGAGCCGCAGCGCGCCCTCGCGGTGGCCTACGTGCACGGTCTGGGCCCGCGCCCCGAGCACCCGGAGTTCGACGCGGTCCGCTGCAACCTCGTCCCGGGCGTCGGCGAACTGTTCGTCATGCCGACGTTCACCACCTCCGGCCGCGCCGACATCCTGTTCTGGGAAGGCATACCCGGCGGCCCGCTGGACGTCTTCAACGGCGTCAAGGACCCGGCCGAGCACCTCTCCCTGACCCTGGAACTCATGGAGAAGTTCACGCCGTGGGAGTACGCGCGGGCGACCAAGGTCGAACTGACCGACGCGGGCGGCACCTTGTCCGGCCGTTACGCGCCCACGGTCCGCAACCCCATCGGCCGGCTGCCCGGCGGCGGTCTGGTGCTCGGCGTCGCGGACGTCGTCGTCGCCAACGACCCGATCACCGGCCAGGGCTCCAACTCGGCGTCCAAGTGCGCGGCCGCGTATCTCGCCTCGATCCTGGAGCACGGCGACAGGCCGTTCGACGAGGCCTGGATGCAGGCGACGTTCGACCGCTACTGGGGCACCGCCCAGCACGTCACCAAGTGGACCAACGCGATGCTGGCGCCGCCGCCGGAGCACATCCTCAACCTGATCGGCGCGGCCGGACAGCTGCAGCCGGTCGCCGACCGCTTCGCCAACGCGTTCAACGACCCGGCCGACTTCGAGAACTTCTTCTACGAGCCGGAGAAGACGGAGGCGTACCTCGCCTCGGTCGCCGGTTCCTAGAGGCTGCGTTTCCTGGAGGCTGCGGTTTTCAGAGCCTGCGTTCGTCGGGCCGGACGGCTCCCAGGATCGGGTAGGCCGCGACCGGCGAGACCTTGATTTTCTCGCCGGTGCGCGGGGCCTGGATCATCATGCCGTGGCCCAGGTACATCGCGACGTGCGTGGCCTCGGGGAAGTAGATCACCAGGTCGCCGGGGCGCAGCTGATCGAGGGGGACCTTCGGCAGCTGCGCCCACTGCTCCTGGCTGGTGCGCGGGATCGGCGTGCCGGCGCGGTCCCAGGCCTGCGAGGTCAGCCCCGAGCAGTCGTAGGACTTCGGGCCCTCGGCGCCCCACTGGTACGGCTTGCCGAGCTGCCGTACGGCGTAGCGCACCGCGCGGTCGCCCTCCGGTGACGGCGGGCGGTCGTCGTCGAGGGCGCCGGACGCCAGGAGCTTCTGCTGCGCCGTGTCGACGCCGTGCTTCTCCAACTCGGCGAGCGCGGAGAGCTGTTCGGGGGTGAGCGAGGCGAGGAGTTCCTCGACCTTCTTCAGCCGCCCCTGCACGTCGTCCCGGTCCTTCTTCTGCCGTGCGGCGAGGGAGAGCTGACGGTCGAGGGCCGTGCGGGCGTTGCGGGCCAGCGCGTCGGCCTTCTTCTCGGTGCCGGTCAGCCGGCCCACCGTCGCGGCCTGCTCCCGCGCCAGCCGGCCGATCACATGCCCCTGGTCGAGCGCCTGCTGCGGATCGCGGGCGAGCAGCAGGCGTACGTACGGGGAGATGTCGGTGCTGGACTGGTACTGCTGCCGGGCGAGCCGGCCCGCGGCGCCCCGGCTGTCCTGCAGCGAGAGGCGGGCCCGGGCGAGCGCGCGGTCCAAGCGGTCCACCTCGGCGCGCTGTTTCCTCAGCTTCTCCGCGGTGGCGTCGTAGGTCTCGGTGGCCTTCTCGGCCTGGTGGTACAGCCGCTGAAGGTCCGTCAGCTGCTCGGCGACGGTGCGGCCGCCGGGGTCGGGTGCGGGAGCGGCCGTGGCGGGCAGCGGTGCGAGGACGCTGCCGGCGGCCACTGCCGCCGTGCACACCAGACGCAGAAGCCTTCCTGACACGTCATCACCTCCGGTGCGGTGCGGGCCTTCCGCTCCGCACAGTGAGGTGTTGACGGCCGCGCCACCGGCACGCGCCGGATGTGCGCGGTTCGGCGTAATCGCGTCACTCGTCGGTGTCGTCCGGCGTGCGGCCCGGCGTGGCGCCGGGCGCGGCACCGGGCGCGGCACCGGGCGCCGAGTCCGGCTTGGACCACGGCCACTTCAGCCCATCCGCCTTTCCGGTGGGGTCGTACTCGTACTTCCACCCGCGCAGCAGGCCGAGGCGCTTGGTGTGGCCGCGCGGGACGCGCCGGTAGACGTGCACGACGGGCGGGCCGCCGGCGGCGTCCGGGACCGGGATGCGGTAGATCTTGGGCGGCTGTCCTGTGGGGCCCACCAGGACCGGCAGCACCCGGCCGTCCATCGGGCCGCCCTCGAACGGCGTGTCTTCGCTCTTCACGGCACCAGTCTCGGACATCCCGCGCCGGGGTCAGACATCCTGCGCCAGCGCCTGCACCAGCTCCGCGGTCTGGGCGTCCCGTACGGCGGTCACCGAGAGCACGGCCACGAACTGGTCGACCAGCCAGTCCCGCAGTTCGTCCAGGGGCGGCTGCTTGTCCTCGTCCAGCCAGATCAGGGAGGCCGCCTCGACCGCGGTGATCCACATCCGCACGGTCATGCGCAGCCGCAGGCCGGGGCCGGTGACGCCCAGATGGCTGAGGATGTGCTCGGCGGCGGCCCGGCGCACGCCGTCCACGATGGCGGTCGTACGGGAGGTCTCCACCACGCTGCCGCCCTGCAGCAGGGCGCTGAAGCCGGCGTCGTGCTGGTCGACGAAGGCCAGATAACGGTCCAGGGCGCGCGCGAGACGGGGCAGCAGCGGGCCCTCGCGGGGCTCGTCGAAGCACTGCTCCAGCTCCTCGGCGGCCGACCTCAGCGCGGCCTCGTACAGCTGCTGCTTGCCGCCCGGGAAGTACCGGTACACCAGCGGCCGCGAGACCCCGGCCGCCTCCGCCACGTCGTCGAGGGAGACGTCCTCGGGGGCACGGTGGGCGAAGAGGCCGAGGGCGGAGTCGAGGAGCTGGCTGCGCCGCTCCTCGACGCTGAGGCGGCGGTAGGCGGGGGTGGCGGCCGACGGGGTCATGCCTCGCAGCGTAACCGGCCGCCTGCACGCCTCCTACGCCAGCAGTCCGGACGACCTCCACAAGCGGCGCCCGGCACCGCGCAGCACCCCGATGTCGTCCAGGAAGTCGGTCAGCCGCTTCGCCCCGGTCTGCATGACCTCCCGCCGGTGCCCGCTCGCCTTCACCTGCGCCAGGGCCTCGCGCTTGTCGAGCCCCACGTTCGTGTAGACCTCGGGGTTCACGAACGCCACCGAGAACACCCGCGCGAACTCTCCCGACGTCAGGCGGGTGAACTCCTGCGACCACCGCGGAGCGGTCACCATCTGCCGGCGCAGCTCCTCGCGGGCGTAGCGCACATGGCGGGCCTCCTCGACGACGTGGATGCGCGTGACGCCGCGGATCAGGGGCTGCACCCGCTCGTCGGGGAAGGTCAGGCGCTGCATCCAGTCCAGGACCTCCTCGCCGAGCAGGGTGGCCGTGAAGGAGCCCGGCGTCGTCGAGATCGTCTTGAACAGGCGGCCCAGGTTCTGGTGCACCCGGCTCACCGGGTACCAGGGGGTGCCGCCGTGCGAGATCAGCCGGGCGAACATCTTGGAGTGGCGGCACTCGTCCTCGATCTCGGTGAGGGCGTAGCGCACATGGGCGCTCGTGGCCGCCTTGTCGTAGATGTGCCGCACCAGCAGCTGCATCAGGATGAGCTCGAACCAGATGCCGAGCGAGGCGAGCGCGGCGGCCTCGTGCTGCGAGAGCAGGATCCGCTGCTCCTCGCTCATCCGCTTCCACATCGGGGTGTCGTAGAGCGAGACCAGCTCCGGCGGCCAGAACCACTTGCCCTCCTCGAAGGGCGCGTCCCAGTCCAGCTCCTTGTCCGGGTCGAAGGAGTGCTTGGCGGAGGAGGCGAGAAGTCGCTCGGCCACCTGTTCGCGGTCCTTGAGCTGGCCGAGCGCGTCGCGCAGCCCCTCCAGCGCGTCCGCTTCCGTCAGGATCGTCATGGTTCTTCCACTTCGTTACCGGGGGTTACATCCTCCATCGCTTATGAGACTGCCTGTCAGCAAGCTCGTCAATCCCCCGTGCGCGTTTTGTTGACCCGGCGTCTACCACGTAGGAGCCTGCGGACATGCCGACTTACGACCTGTACGCCACAGACCCGGGCGACCCCCACTGGCAGGTACCGGCGAGCGGTGCGGCCCGTTTCAGCTGGGAGTACGACGACGGACGCGACCGTCTTCTTGCCCTCTACCAGAAGGGCAAGGACAAGCAGTGGGACGGGCAGAAGCGCATCGACTGGGATCTGGAGGTCGACCCCCGCGACCCGCTCGGCACCCCGGACGAGTCGATGTCGCTCTACGGCACCAAGCACTGGGCGAAGATGACCGACGACGACAAGGCCGAGCTGCGCAAGCACTACGCCTCCTGGCAGTTCAGCCAGTTCCTGCACGGCGAGCAGGGCGCGATGGTCTGCGCGGCCCGGATCGTGGAGTCGGCCCCCGACCTGGACGCGAAGTTCTACTCCGCGACCCAGACGATGGACGAGGCGCGGCACGCGGAGATCTACGGCCGCTTCCTGCACGAGAAGATCGGGATGCTCTACCCGATCAACGACGACCTCCAGTCGCTGCTGGGGGACACCCTGCGCGACAGCCGCTGGGACATGCCCTACCTCGGCATGCAGGTCCTGATCGAGGGCCTGGCCCTCGCCGCCTTCGGCCTGCTCCGCGACACCACCGACAAGCCCCTGCCCAAGCAGATCCTCGCCTACGTCATGCAGGACGAGGCCCGGCACGTGGCCTTCGGGCGGATGGCCCTGCGCGACTACTACAGGCAGCTCAGCGACGCCGAACTGCGCGAGCGCGAGGAGTTCGTCATCGAGGGCTGCCATCTGATGCGCGACCGGCTGCGCGGCGTCGAGGTCCTGGAGAACTTCGGCATCCCGAAGGCCGAGGCCGAGGAGTACAGCGAGCAGTCCGAATTCCTGGCGCTCTTCCGCAAGTTGCTGTTCTCCCGCATCGTGCCCTGCGTCAAGGACATCGGCCTGTGGGGCAAGCGCCTGCAGCAGGCGTACGTCGACATGGGCGTGTTCGACCTCGGCGACTCCAACCTGGACCTGCTGATGGCCCAGGACGAGGAGATCGCGGAACGGCTGGACGCGGAACGCTTCGCCGAGGAGGAACGGGAACGCGTGGCCGAGGTGACGGAGGCGATCGAGGCGGGCGCCGGGCAGAGCGGCGGTTAGACCGGCTCGACGCCGGGCCGACCCGGCGGTCAGACCGAGCAGCCAAGCCCGTCCGGCACCTCCAGCGGCACCGGCTCGGCGCCCTGCGCCGGGAACGACGTGCGCAGGGTGAAGGCGTACGGCGTGGGCCCGTTGGCGCGCAGATGCAGCAGGCGCGCCTCGGCCTCCGCGACCGTCGGGCGGTGCCCGGCCGGCACCCACCACAGGGCCACCATCGCCTCCTCGATCCGCTCGAACCACGCGCGCCGGCGGGCCAGCATCTCGCGGTGGCGGCCCTGGTACATGAACGCCGTCAGCGCGTTCGTGTCCCGCCACACCGACATGTTGATGATCAGCCAGTCGTCCCCGAAGACGGCCACGTCGGTGGCGTCACCGCCGTCGCCCTGCAGGCGCCAGACGAAACCGTCGGCGGCATCGGCGTCGGCGTTCACCGGATCGAGGGCGGCGACGAAGTCCTTCAGTTGCGGTGAGTCCAGAGGGGCCTTGAGGCGGGCGATGTTGACCTGGGCGAGTTCGTGAGCGCTGGCAGACGTCATGTACCGAACGTTAGGTCGGGAGCTTCGTCCGGCTCAACCCCCGTCTCAGTCCTTGGAGTTGAGGACCGCCTCCATCACTGACCGGGCGATCGGCGCGGCCACCCCGCCGCCCGTGATGTCGCCCCGCCGGGCCGAGCCGTCCTCCACCACCACGGCGACCGCGACCTTCGGCTGCCGTTCGTCCTCGTTCTGCGCCCACGACACGAACCAGGCGTAGGGGACCCCGGCGTTGCCCAGGCCGTGCTGGGCGGTGCCGGTCTTGCCGCCGACGATCGCGCCGGGGATCGCGGCGTTCGTGCCGGTGCCCTCCGTCACGACGTCCTCCATCAGCTCCTTCATCCGCTCGGCGGTCTCCGGGCGCATCGCCGCACGCGCAGGACGCGAACCCGCCGTGGCCACCGTGGCCCCCTCGTTCGTGGTCGTCCGCTCCACCAGATACGGCGAGCGCACCTGCCCGTGGTTGGCGACGGCGGCGGCGACCATCGCCATCTGCAGCGGCGTGGCCCGCGTGTTGTACTGCCCGATCGACGACAGGGCGAGCTGCGCCCGGTCCATCGAGGTGTCGAAGGTGCTCGGCGCCACCGCGAACGGGATGCGCTGCCGGGTGTCGTTGAAGCCGAACGCCCGCGCCGTGGCGGCCATGCGCCTCACGCCCACGTCCACGCCGAGCTTCGCGAACACCGTGTTGCACGACCACTCGAAGGCCTCCCGCAGCGGGGCGTCCCCGCATCCCTCGCCCTCGTTCATCAGCGTCGTCCGCGTGCCCGGCAGCGGATAGGGGTCGGGCGAGTCGGTCGGCGCGTCGAGATCCGTGACGACGCCCGCGTCCAGCGCCGCCGCCGCGGTGACCACCTTGAACGTCGAACCGGGCGGATAGGTCTGCCGCACCGCCCGGTTGAGCATCGGCTTGTCCGGGTCCGCGTTCAGCCGGGCCCAGGAGCGCGCCGTCGCCGCGGCGTTCCCCGACAGCGCACCGGGGTCGTACGAGGGGCTCGACACCAGCGCCAGCACCCGTCCGGTGGCCGGTTCGATCGCCGCCACCGCGCCCTTGCGCCCGTCGAGCCCCTCGTACGCCGCCCGTTGCGCGGCCGCGTCGAGCGTGGTCACGACGTCGCCGCCCCGGCTGCGGGCCCCCGTCAGGTTGTTCATCACGGGGAACGGTTTCAGCGCCGGGTCGGTGCCGGACAGGACGCCGTCCTTGACGTGCTCCAGCAGTGTCGTGCCGTACACCTGCGAGGCGAAGCCGGTGACCGGCGCGTACAACGGCCCGTCCGTGTACGTCCGTTCGTAGCGCAGCTGCTCCCCGGAGTCCCGGGAGCCGGTGACGGGCGAGCCGCCGACCACGATGTCGCCGCGCGGCTGGTGGTAACGGGCGATCTGGGAACGGCGGTTGGCGTGGTTGTCGTTGTAGGAACCGGCGTCCAGGAGCTGGATGCGGGCGGCGTTGGCGAGCAGCGCGAGCAGCAGCATGACGCAGAAGTACGCGGAGTGGCGGATGTGCCGCGTCATGACGGCACCGCCTCCCCGCCGTACTGGCTTCGTGCCGAGTCGCTCAGCCGGATCAGCAGCGCCACGATCGCCCAGTTGGTGACCACCGACGAGCCGCCCTGGGCGAGGAAGGGCATCGCCATGCCGGTGAGCGGGATCAGCCCGGTCACCCCGCCCGCGATCACGAACACCTGGAGCGCCAGGATCGAGGCGAGCCCCACCGCGAGGAGCCGGCCGAAGGGGTCGCGCAGCGCGAGGGCCGCGCGGTAGCCGCGGTCCACGAGCAGGCCGTAGAGGAGGAAGATCGCGGACAGGCCCGCCAGGCCCAACTCCTCGCCGGCCGTGGCGAGGATGAAGTCGGACTTGGTCGCGAAGCCGATGAGGATCGCGTGGCCCAGGCCGAGGCCCGTGCCGAGGACTCCGCCCGCGGCGAAGGCGAACAGCGACTGAGCGATCTGGTTGGGGCCCCGGCCGGCCTGGATCGACGCGAAAGGGTGCAGCCAGTCCTGGACCCGGCCGTGCACATGCGGCTCCAGCCAGCCGACCGCCACCGCGCCCACGGCCGCCAGCAGCAGGCCGACCGCGATCCAGCCGGTGCGGCCGGTGGCGACGTAGAGCAGCACCACGAACAGGCCGAAGAACAGCAGCGAGGTGCCGAGGTCACGCTCCAGCACCAGCACGCCCACGCTCAGCAGCCAGATGGCGAGGACCGGGCCGAACGCCCGGCCGGTGGGCAGCTGGATGCGCCTCAAGCGCCAGAGGTGACGGCCGGTGTACGCCAGCGCGTTGCGGTTGGCCGCGAGGTACGCGGCGAAGAAGACCGCCAGCAGCACCTTCGCGAACTCGCCCGGCTGGATGGAGAATCCGGCGATCCGGATCCAGATGCGGGCGCCGTTGACGGCCGGGAAGAGGATCGGCAGGAGCAGCAGGGCGAGCGCGGCGACGACACAGACGTAGGCGTAACGCTGGAGCACCCGGTGGTCGCGGAGCAGCAGGACGATCACGGTGAACAGGGTCACGCCCACGGTGGACCACACGAGTTGGGTGGGGGCCGCCAGGTCGTGCGGGGTCTCCAGGTCGAGCCGGTAGATCAGCACCAGACCGAGGCCGTTGAGCAGGACGCCGATGGGCAGCAGCAGCGGATCGGCGTGCGGGGCGCGCAACCGCACCGCGCAGTGGGCGAGCAGGGCGAGCGCACCGAGCCCGGCGCCGTAACCGGCGGCGCCGGGCGGGACGGTGCCGTTCCTGGCGAGGCCGACGTCGCAGTAGCCGTAGACCGAGAGCAGTACGGCGATGGCGAGGAGGGCGAGTTCGACACCGCGGCGCCGCAGCGGAGCGACCGCTCGCGCGGGGGCGTCCGCCCGGGTCAGCACCAGCGCGGCGGCGTCCCGATCGTGTCGATGTAGCGGGCCGAACCCCATGCCCAAGTCCCGTCCGTGAGGAGGTACCAGAGGTGGTTGCCCTGCACGCTCTGGCCCGGTGTCTTGCAGAAGATGGAGACGTGCTGGCCCTTGTGGGCCACGCGGATCACCTGGCTGCCGCGGGTCGGCGCGCTGCGCAGCAGCAGCTCGCTCGCGGTGACGACGCCCCGGGCGTACTGCTGGCCGCCGTGGTCACCGCCCTGGTTCCCGTTACCGGACTGGCCGGGGTCGCCCTGGTTCCAGTCGCCGGACTGCCCGGAGTCGCCCTGTCCGGAGCCGGGGTCGCCGCCGTTGCCGTCCCAGCCGTCGTCCGCGAGCGCGGGCACGACGGCCACGGAGGTGATCAGGGCGCCGGCGGCGGTGGTTATCGCCAGGCGGGTGAGAGCGGAGCGCAGTGACATGGCCGATACCTCCACGAACGGGGGTGAAGCTGACTATCCGCCACGTTAGGAGCAGTACCGGGGGGTCGCTCGTCCGGTTGGGCCAGTGGAGCGCCCCGCAGGAGTGCGGAGAACCTAACCGAGCGTCAGCACGGCGACGGCCCCGCCGTCCGCCGCGTTCGCGAACGTCAGGCGGGCGCCCAGGACTTCCGCCTGCCCGACCGCGATGGTCAGCCCGAGCCCGTGCCCCTTCGCGCCGCCCTCGGTGCGGAAGCGCTGCGGCCCGTGCTCGACGAGATAGTCCGGATACCCGTCCCCGTGGTCCCGGACGGTCACCACCGGCCCGTCGACCGTCAGGGACACCGGCGCGCGCCCGTGCTTGTGCGCGTTCGCGACGAGATTGCCCAGCACCCGTTCCAGGCGCCGCCGGTCCGTCTCCACTTGGGCGTCCCGCTTCACGACGACCTCGGTGTCGGTGCCGGACGCGCGCACCACGCGCTCCGCCAGCGCGCCCAGACCCTCCGCGTCGACCTCCAGCCGCTCGCGCCCGGTGTCCAGGCGGGAGATCTCCAGCAGGTCCTCGGTGAGCGTGCGCAGCGCGGCCACCCGGTCCCGCACCAGCTCCGTCGGCCGCCCCGGCGGCAGCAGCTCGGCCGCCGCGTGCAGCCCGGTCAGCGGCGTGCGCAGCTCGTGCGCCACGTCCGCGGTGAACCGCTGCTCGCTCAGCAGCTTGCCCTGCAGCGAGGCCGCCATGGAGTCCAGCGCGGCGGCGACCGCGGCCACCTCGTCCTGGGGGTGCGTGGGGTCCTTGGTACGGGGATCGTCGACGCGCGCGTCCAGGTCGCCGGCGCTGATCCGCCGGGCCACCTGCGCGGTGGCGTGCAGCCGCCGGGTCACCCGGGTCACCGCGAACGCGCCCACCAGCAGCGTCACGCCGATCGCCAGGCCCGACGACCACAGGATCGCCCGGTCCAGGCCGGCGATCGTGCGGGACTGCTGCGAGTAGTCGACCTCGACGGCCAGCGCCCGGCCCCGGTCGGCCGGACCCGCGGCCCACATCGTGGGGCGCCCGTGGTGGTCGGAGACCATCGTGCCGCGACTCCCCGACCTCGCCAGCCTGCGCAGCTTCCCCGGCAGCTCCGGGGGATCGACGCCCGCGCCCGGCAGCAGCGTGTCCCCGGCCTCGTACGCCCTCGTCGCGTCCGACAGCCGCGACAGCGCGAGATCGCGGGCCTGGCCGACGGTCTGGTTGGTCACCGAGACATGCACCAGCACACCGAGCATCGCGGCGAGCGCACAGCACATGACGGTGATGAAGACGGCCGCCTTCACGGCGAGCGTGCCGGCCCACTGGGGCAGAGCGAGCCTCGTCATGGAGTCGCCGAGGGGGAGAGGGAGGGCACCGCTGAGGGTGCCGCCGACGGGCGCTTCGGCGGCTGCTCGCGCTTGCCGTTGTGCAGCATCTCGTCGTGGGTGAGCAGCATGACCTTCTGCTCCGGGTCCCAGGTCCACTGGAAGCGGTACTCGTAGTCCGACAGGTCGGACGGCGCATGGATGATCACCGAGCGCCCGGCCAGTTCGACCCCGCTCACGGCGTCGTTGTTGGACATGACCTGCACGACCCGGCCGCCCTCGACCGTGTAGACGCGCACGGCGGTCTGGTTACCGGGCAGCAGCCGGAAGCCCAGCGTGAGGTCGGGGCGCCCGTCGCCGGTGATGTCCCGGTAGTAGGGCCTGAGCAGCGGGCACTTCGCGTCCGCCGGGTGCTTGCCGCAGTCGTCCAACCGGCGCACGGTCTCGCGGTACGGCGCCTTCGAGCCGGCGTAGTCGTCCGCGTGCTGGGCGATCTCCGCCCGCACGATCGTCGCTGGGTCCACCTTCCGGATGTCGCCGCCGGGAGCGGTGACGCCCTTCATCGTCTCGGACTCGCCGTTGTCGTAGTTCCAGGCGGGGCTGGACGCGGGCGTCAGGCTGGGCCAGAGCCTGGCCGGGCTGGTCGCGGTCGGCGTGGTCCCCGCGCCCTGCAGCCCGCCCGCGTCACCGCAGCCCGCCGCCAGGGCGAGCGCGGCCAGGGCGAGGGTGGTGCGTGCGGCGCGGGAGCGGAGCACTGTACTCCTGTGACTGAGAACGATCGGTGACCCGGTACACCCTATTCGTCCGGCGAAACGATTACCTCGCTACTCCGCCAGCTCCTCCAGCAGCCGGGCCGTCGGCAGCCCGGCGCGCAGGTAGTCCACGAAGAGCTCGTTGTGCAGCGCCCAGGGCGAGCGGCGGGAGCGGATGAGCCGGATCGCCTGCTCGGCGGAGTGGCCGCGGCGCACCAGGGCGTGCGCGACCACGAGACCCGAGCGGTTGTAGCCGTGGTAACAGCGGACGAGGACCTTGCGGCCCTCGTCCAGTGCCTCGCCCGCGGCCCGTGCCAGTCGCATCACACCCGCGAGCTGTGTGCCGTCCAGCGGCCCGTCGGGTATCGGCCACACATGGTGCTCCACCCCGGGGTCGGGCCCGTGTCCGGGCATCCTCAGCAGGGTCTGCACAAGATCGAACTCGTCCCGCACCACAGCGAGCTGCAGATCACCGGCGCCGCCCCTGAACTGATGTCCGCCCATCCACAGTCCGGGCACTATCTCGCTCCATGGACGGTCCGGAGCCGGTACATCGGGTTGCTTCCTGCGGGTACGCAACGACGCCTCCCCAAGGCCCTCCCAACTCCTCCCAAAGGTAACCGTCTTCTTGCCTGGGGAGCACCCCGCCTGTTCCCATGGTCAAGGGGTGATGGCGCATGACCGGACTGCGAGTCATACCGTCCTGGCGACACGGCCAGGAGCGGCTCTACGTTTGCCACAGGGACGGGCGCAACGTCGCCTGGTACGACCGCGAGGCCGCGCGGGTCAACCTGCTTACCGAGGGTGAGGAGGAGCAGGTGCTGAAGGCGCTGGGCCCCTTCCTCACCGGCCCGGTCACCGTCGGCCCGCCGCCGGTCCCGACGCCGGCCGAACTGGCCCGGCTCTCCCTCCACCCCGACGACGACCTGGCACCCAACCGGCCCGGCGAGGCGCTCCTGATCGCCCTGGACCGGGAACCGGGCCCGTCCCACCGGCTGCGTCCGGACCCCCGGCGCAAGGCGCTGACGGCGGAGCAGGCGATCGGCGAGGCCCTCGACCGCCTCGACGGCGCGGGCTGGCACACCCTGCACTCGGTGCCGCTGCCCGGCGGCGACCGCATCCACCACCTGACGATCGGCCCGGGCGGCCTGTTCGCCGTCCACACGCTGTACGCCCGCAAGCAGAAGGTGACGATCACCGACCCCCTGGTCACCCTGGGCCGCCGCGACCCCCAGCCCCTCCTGCGCCGCGTCCGCGCCGACGCCGACCGCGCCTCCTACGCCCTGACCGCCGAGGTCCACCCGGTCCTGGCCCTCACCGAACCCACGGACGTCTCCGTCCCGGCCCCGCTCCGCGAGGTCCGCATCATGAAGGACACGGACCTCGACACCCTGACCCGCCTCGGCGGCGTGCTGAAGCCGGCGGACGTGGAGGCGCTGCACGCGATGGCGCGGGATCGGCATACGTGGACGCGGGTGTGAGGGGCTGGGTGCGGGTTCAGTTGGCGCGCCCCGGGCGGCCCGCCGAGCCCCCTCAGGGAACCGACCCGGCGTCCTCCGCGTCGAGCAGCGGGGTCAGCAGGTCGCCGTAGTCCTGTACGCGGGGGGCGATGTCGCCTGCCTGGAAGGTGAGGCGGGCGGGCGCGCCGCACTCCTCGACCTCGCTCCAGGTCACCGGCGCGGAGACGGTGGGCTCGCTGCGGGCCCGTAGTGTGTAGGGCGCGGCGGTGGTCTTGCGGGCCGCGTTCTGGCTCCAGTCGACGAACACCTTGCCGGGCCGCAGACTCCGCGTCATCCGGTGCAGGACCAGTCGGGGCATGGCCCGTTCGGCCTCCACGGCGAGCTCCTTGGCGTACTCGCTGACCCGCTCCGACGGCGTCGGCCGTACGGCCGCGAGCAGATGCAGGCCCTTGGACCCGGAGGTCTTGGCGCAGGCCCGGATGCCGTCGGCGGCCAGCCGTTCCCGCAGCCAGAGCGCGACCTCGCAGCAGTGGACGACGGTCGCGGGCGGGCCGGGGTCGAGGTCGAAGACGATCCGGTCGGCGACGCCCGGGTCCGCGATGACCCACTGGGGCGTGTGCAGCTCGGTCACGAGATTGGCCGCCCACATCAGACTCGGCAGGTCCTGCACGAACACCATCCGCGCCGGCCCCTCCACCCGCGGCACCTCGGCGGTGGTGACCCAGTCGGGCGTACCGGGCGGCACGTTCTTGGCGAAGAAGACCTGACCGTCCGGCCCGTCGGGATACCGCAGGAACGACACGGGACGATCCCGCAGGTGAGGCAGCAGAACCTCGGCGGCGATGGCGTAGTAGTGCAGCACCTCGCCCTTGGTGAACCCGGTGGCGGGATAGAGCACCTTCTCCAGGTTGCTGAGGGCGAGACGTCTCCCCTCCACCTCCGTGATCGGCGTCATACGATGAGAATCTCACGCAAACCGCAAAGGAGCGGGGCAAACCCAACGAAAGGGTGCTGCACGTGCGATCCATATGGAACGGCGCCATCTCGTTCGGTCTGGTCAGCATCCCGATCAAGCTGGTGAACGCCACCGAAAACCACTCCATCTCCTTCCGCCAGATCCATACGGAGGACGGCGGCCGCATTCGCTACCGCAAGGTCTGCGAGCTGGAGGAGAAGGAGGTCAGCGGGGCGGAGATCGGCAAGGCCTACGAGGACGCCGACGGCTCGATGATTCCGATCACGGACGAGGACCTGTCCCATCTGCCGCTGCCCACGGCCAGGACGATCGAGATCGTGGCCTTCGTACCGGCGGACCGCATCGACCCGCTGCAGATGGACGCGGCGTACTACCTCGAGGCGGGCGGGGCCCCGGCGGCCAAGCCGTACACCCTGCTCCGTGAGGCGCTCAAGCGCAGCAACAAGGTGGCCGTCGCGAAGTTCGCACTGCGCGGCAAGGAGCGCCTGGGGATGCTGCGTGTGGTCGGGGACGCCATCGCGATGCACGGCCTGCTGTGGCCGGACGAGGTACGCGCCCCGGAGGGCGTCGCCCCCGACACGAACGTCACCGTCAACGACAAGGAACTCGACCTCGCGGACGCCCTGATGGACACCCTGGGCGAGATCGACATCGAGGAGCTGCACGACGAGTACCGCGAGGCCCTCGAAGAGGTGGTCGCGGCGAAGGCCGCAGGCGAAGCACCCCCGCAGAGCCCCGAACCGGCCCGCGGCGGCAAGGTGCTCGACCTCATGGCGGCCCTGGAGAAGAGCGTGCAGGCGGCCAAGGAGTCGCGGGGCGAGGAGGCCTCCCAGGAGGACGGTGCCCAGGAGGACGGTTCTCAGGAGGACGCCGAAGTCACCCACCTTCCGACGCGGAAACGGACGGCCAAGAAGTCGCCAGCCAAGAAGTCGCCCGCCAAGAAGACGACGGGCAAGAAGACCGCCGCCAAGAAGTCCACGGCCTCGTCCTCGTCCTCGGTGAAGAAGACGGCATCGAAGTCGTCCCAGAGCACGAAGAACCAGAGCACGCAGAAGTCCACGGCCAAGAAGTCGACGGCGAAGAAGACCACCGCCAAGCAGACTCCGGCGAAGAAGACGGCTTCACGCAGGCGCTCGGCCTAGACCGCGCCCGCGTGCTCAAGAAGCGCAGCCGGCTCAGGAAGCCGGCCCGTCCCCGTCCGTCCCCCGGAACGCCTCAAGAATCCGCTCCGCCGCCAGCGTAGCCGTCAACTCGCCGTCCCTGACCTGCTGTTCGAGAGACGGCACGAGCGCGCGTACGGCGGGATCGTGGTGGAGGCGGTCGAGGAGTTCGTCGTGGACCATGCCCCAGGTCCAGTCGACCTGCTGGCCACGCCGCTTCTCCGCGAGGCGGCCGGTGCTGTCGAGCAGGGTGCGGTGCTGTTCCAGGCGCTCCCAGACGGAGTCCAGTCCGGACGACTCGCGGGCGCTGCAGTGCAGCACCGGCGGCGTCCAGAACGCGTCCTTGCCGTGCATCAGCCGCAGCGCGCCCGCCAACTCCCGTGCGGCGGCGCGGGCGTCGCGTTCGTGCGGCCCGTCCGCCTTGTTGACGGCGATCACGTCGGCCAGCTCCAGGACGCCCTTCTTGATGCCCTGCAACTGGTCGCCCGTACGCGCCAGCGTCAACAGCAGGAAGGAGTCGACCATGTTGGCGACGGCGGTCTCCGACTGCCCGACACCGACCGTCTCCACGAGGATCACGTCGTAGCCCGCCGCCTCCATGACGACGATCGACTCCCGGGTCGCTTTGGCGACACCGCCCAGCGTCCCCGCCGTGGGGGAGGGGCGGATGAATGCCGCGGGGTCCACGGCCAGGCGCTCCATGCGCGTCTTGTCGCCGAGGATGGACCCGCCGGTACGGGTGGAGGAGGGGTCCACGGCCAGCACCGCGACCCGGTACCCCAGCCCAGTGAGCATCGTCCCGAACGCGTCGATGAAGGTCGACTTCCCGACGCCCGGCACCCCGCTGACCCCGATCCGTCGCGCCTTCCCGCTGTGCGGCAGCAGCTCGGTCAGCAACTGCTGTGCCAGCGCCCGGTGTTGGGGTCGGGTGGACTCGACGAGCGTGATGGCGCGCGCGACGATCGCCCGCTTCCCGTCGAGCACGCCCTTCACATACGTGTCGAGTTCGATCGCTGCCATGGCCGCTACAGCTCGTGCCCGAGACCGGCCGCCAGCCGTCGTACGAGATCGTGGGCCGCGTCCGGGATCACCGTCCCGGGCGGGAAGACGGCCGCCGCACCCATCTCCAGGAGCGTGGGCACATCCTGCGGCGGGATCACGCCGCCCACCACGATCATGATGTCCTCGCGCCCCTCCTCGGCGAGCTGCTCGCGCAGCGCCGGTACGAGGGTGAGGTGCCCGGCCGCCAGCGACGACACCCCGACGATGTGCACGTCGGCCTCGACGGCCTGGCGTGCCACCTCGGCGGGCGTCTGGAAGAGCGGGCCGACGTCCACGTCGAAGCCGAGGTCGGCGAACGCGGTCGCGATCACCTTCTGGCCGCGGTCGTGGCCGTCCTGGCCCATCTTGGCGACCAGGATGCGCGGACGGCGCCCCTCGGCCTCCTCGAAGTCGGACACGAGCGTGCGGGTGCGCTCCACGGACGGGGACTCGCCGGCTTCGTTGCGGTACACGCCGGTGATGGTACGGATCTGGCTCGCGTGCCGCCCGTACACCTTCTCCAGGGCGTCCGAGATCTCGCCCACGGTGGCCTTCGCGCGGGCCGCGTTCACCGCCAGCTCCAGCAGGTTGCCCTCGCCGCCCGCGGCCCGGGTGAGCGCGTCGAGCGCGTCCTGGCAGGCCCGCTCGTCCCGCTCCGCCCGCAGCCGCCGCAACTTCTCGATCTGCTGCGCCCGTACGGAGGAGTTGTCGACCTTGAGCACGTCGATCTGCTCGTCGCTGTCGACCCGGTACTTGTTGACGCCGATGACGGGCTGACGCCCCGAGTCGATCCGGGCCTGGGTGCGGGCCGCGGCCTCCTCGATGCGCAGCTTGGGGATGCCGGCGTCGATCGCCTTGGCCATGCCGCCCGCCTGCTCGACCTCCTGGATGTGCTGCCAGGCCCGCCGGGCGAGGTCGTACGTCAGCTTCTCGACGTAGGCGCTGCCGCCCCACGGGTCGATCGTCCGCGTCGTACCGGACTCCTGCTGGATCAGCAGCTGCGTGTTGCGCGCGATACGGGCCGAGAAGTCGGTGGGCAGCGCGAGCGCCTCGTCGAGGGCGTTGGTGTGCAGCGACTGCGTGTGGCCCTGCGTCGCCGCCATCGCCTCCACACACGTACGCGTGACGTTGTTGAACACGTCCTGCGCGGTCAGCGACCAGCCCGAGGTCTGCGAATGGGTGCGCAGGGAAAGGGACTTGGCGTTCTGCGGGTCGAACTGCTTCACCAGCTTCGCCCACAGCAGCCGCGCCGCCCGCAGCTTGGCGACCTCCATGAAGAAGTTCATGCCGATCGCCCAGAAGAACGACAGCCTCGGCGCGAACGCGTCCACGTCCAGGCCCGCTTCACGCCCCGCCCGGATGTACTCGACCCCGTCCGCGAGCGTGTACGCCAGCTCCAGATCGGCCGTCGCACCCGCCTCCTGGATGTGATAGCCGGAGATGGAGATGGAGTTGTAGCGCGGCATCCGCTGCGAGGTGAAGGCGAAGATGTCGGAGATGATCCGCATCGACGGCTTCGGCGGATAGATGTAGGTGTTGCGGACCATGAACTCCTTGAGGATGTCGTTCTGGATGGTCCCGGCCAACTTCTCGGGCGCTACGCCCTGTTCCTCCGCCGCCACGATGTACAGCGCCAGCACCGGCAGCACGGCACCGTTCATCGTCATCGACACGGTCATCTTGTCCAACGGAATGCCGTCGAACAACTGCCGCATGTCGTAGATCGAATCGATGGCGACACCCGCCATGCCGACGTCGCCCGTCACCCGCGGGTGGTCGCTGTCGTACCCCCGGTGCGTGGGCAGGTCGAAGGCGACCGACAGGCCCTTCTGACCGGCCGCCAGATTGCGCCGGTAGAAGGCGTTGGACTCCTCGGCGGTGGAGAAGCCCGCGTACTGGCGGATCGTCCAGGGCTGGTTGACGTACATCGTCGGGTACGGCCCGCGCAGATACGGCGCCATGCCCGGGTACGTGTCCAGGAAGTCCAGGCCCTCCAGGTCACGACCGGTGTAGAGGGGCTTGACCGCGATGCCCTCCGGGGTCTCCCAGAAGGTTCCGTCGTTCCCGGCCGCCTTGCGCCAGTCGTCGACGCCGGCGTCGGTCCTCGGCTCCCCGAGCTCGATCCCGGAGAAGTCGGGGATTCCCATCAGGACACTCCCATACGGTCGAGGGTGGCGGACAGCACGGCGACGGCGTCGCAGCCCGCGAAGACGTGACCGTCGACCCCGGGGTGGTCCCCGGGCCGCCCGGCGAGGAACACATGCGCGGCACCGGCCGCCTTCAGTCGCGCGGAGACCTCGGCCGCCTGCTCCTCGTACACGGCGTCGCTGGAGCACAGACACACCTCGGTGGCGCCGCTCTCCTCGAAGGTGCCCCCGGTGACGGGCTCGATGCCGCCCGCCTGGAAGAGGTTGGAGGCGAAGGTGAGGCGCGCGGTATGGGCTGCCGCCGGACCGAGCGCGGCCAGGAAGATACGGGGCCGGGAGCCGGTGGCGGCCAGGTGCGCGTCGGAACGGGCACGCAGCGCCTCGTACGCCTCGTCGCGCCGGACGCGCGGAAGGCCGCCGGAGGGAGGCTCGGGAGCGGGCTCCCGCTCCACGGCCGGCTCGGCGAGATTCGGGAACTCGCTGACGCCGGTGACGGGTTCGCGCCGCTTGGCGAGCCTGCCGCTGCGGGCCTGCCAGGTCTCGGCGAGGTCCTGCTCGATCTGCCCGGAGCGAAGGGCGGCAGCCTGCCCCCCTGCCCGCTCGATCCGCTGGAAGAACTCCCAGCCCGCATGGGCGAGTTCGTCCGTCAGCCGCTCCACGTACCAGGAACCGCCCGCCGGATCGATCACCCGCGCCAGGTGCGACTCCTCGATGAGGATGGTCGAGGTGTTGCGGGCGATACGTCGCGCGAACGCGTCCGGAAGTCCGAGCGCGTGGTCGAACGGCAGCACGGTCACGGCGTCGGCCCCGCCGACCCCGGCGGCCAGCGTCGCGATCGTCGTCCGCAGCATGTTCACCCAGGGGTCCCGGCGCGTCATCATCACCGGCGAGGTGACGGCATGCTGCACCTGGGCGCCGGGCGCCCCGCACACCTCGGTGACCCGCGCCCACAACCGGCGCGCGGCGCGCAGCTTGGCGATGGTGAGGAACTGGTCGGCGGTGGCGGCGTAGCGGAACTCCAGCTGGGCGGTGGCCTGTTCGACGGTCAGTCCTGTGGAACCGGCGCCTGCTTCGGTGAGTGCACGCAGATAGGCGACGCCGGTGGCGAGGGAGCAGCCGAGTTCTTGCGCGGCGGACCCGCCGGCCTCGTGATAGGGCAGCGCGTCGACGGTGAAGGCACGCAGCCCCGGGTACCGTTCGGCGCACAGCCGGGCGAGCGGTACGACGGACGCGAAGTCGAGGGCCTGCCCCGTACGGGCTTCGTGCCCGAGCGGATCGCCCCCGAGGTTGCCGCGGACGGTGTCGTGGGCGACACCGCGCTCGTCATAGACCCGCATCAACTCACGCGCGGCGGCCTCGACTTGGTCTCCGGCGTCGAGAACGACGGGAGCAAGATCAAGATAAACACCGTCCAGCACCCGCCCGAGCTCCGACACCGGGATGCCGCCCTCACCGAGGACCAGCCAGAGCGAGGTGACGCCGTTCTCCAGGTCGGCGAGCACGACGCCGTCGCCGCCCACGGTGTGCCGCTGCCGCAGATCCCACCCGCCGCCGGTGTTGCCCTCGGGGCGACCGCCACGTACATACGGGGCGAACCCGGGCATCCCGGCATCGGGCGCGGCGTCGCGCGCGGTGTACAGGGGGCGGGTGCGCAGCCCGTCCTCGAGCGCGGTGGACAGGGCTTCTTCCGCAGCCGACCCCGAGACATCCTTGCCCGACTTGCGCAGCACACCCTCCACGAGGTGTTGCCACTGTTCACGAGTCGCGTCAGGGAACTCGGCGGCCAGCGAGAGCCCGTCGTCAGGCAGGACCGTCATGCTCGGATGCTAGGCCAGAGGTCCAAAGGAGCAGCAGGGGGAAGGGCTGTGACCTTGTTCTCTTGCGGGTTGTGATGTGGGTCTCGGGGGCTTCGGCTGGGGTAGTTGAGCCTTGCAGTATTACAACTCAATCACCATCTCCACCAGTCCCTCACATCTGGCGGGCATGCACGGATAGTTTCGCCCCTCACGTACCGCTCGACGCACCGCTGGACCCGGGGGATTCCATGAGCCACTACCAGCCCCAGCCGCCGCCGTACCCGCCGCCGCCCGGCCCGCCGGCCACCCGCCCCGCACCCAAGTGGGCCCGCAAGCGATTCGTACTGCCCGCCCTGTTCCTCGCGTTCGCCCTGGGCACGGCCGCGGCCGGCGCCGACAGCCAGAACACGAACACGACCAAGACGGCAGCCGCCGACAAGGCCCAGCCGACGGCCACGGCAACGGCCACAGCAACGGTCACAGCGACAGCGACGGCAACGCAAACCGCCAAGCCGAAGCCCGCCCCGACCGTGACGAAAACAGTCAAGGTAAAGGTCACCGTCACGGCCCACGCCGCCTCCTCAGGTTCAGGAACGAGCGGCAGCGGCTCATCTGGCGGTACGTCATCCACCGGAGGCTCCACCTCCTCGGGCGGCTCCACCTCCCCGGGCAACGGCGCAACAGCCCGCTGCAACGACGGCACGTACTCGTACGCGGCCCACCACCAGGGGGCGTGCTCACACCATGGGGGCGTGGCGGTCTTCTATCGATGAGCGGGCTTTTGGGCAGACTGAGCAGCGTCCACGCGGTGGGGGAGGAACAGTGCGGATCAAGGACCCCGAATACCCGGCAGCGGTCGAACTGGCGGCAGAAATCCTGCGAAAGCGGGCCCGGCAGGGGCAGACCATCACGTACGGAGAGCTGAGCGCCGAGCTGGCGGCAGGAGGCTTCGACTCCATCCCACCTCACCGCGGCATCATGACCTACCTCCTCAAGGACGTCTGCCTCCACCGCAACGAAGACGGCCGAGCCCCCATGCTCTCGGCAATCGTTGTGAACAAGGCCAGCGGGGAGCCATCCGACCAGTTCTCCACCCTGGCCAGGAGCCTGCCCTTCTCCCGGCCGGAGAACTGGAGTTGGCGGGACGAGCAGCAGAGGGTGTTCGGTGAGTGCCGGGAGAAGTGACAAATGCGATCGCTGTCAGCCTCGGCGGAGGGCCGAGGGCGTTAGTTCGGGCTAGCGCTTCTTGCGTATCTTGCGCTTCTTCTCCTTGGCTTCCTTCTCCTTGCGCTGAGCCACACCGTAGGCCGACCAGGGCCCTTGGTGAACCGGACACCGCGACGTACCAGTCACCACCCGCCTCTGACACCGACCACCTGCCTCGGTCGGCGCCCCACACTTCGCCGCACCGTCTCCCGTTCGGCTTGATGGCTGGTCCAAGTGCGAGCGCAGCGGGCGCGGCAGGAGTCATCAGGCGAAGCCGGCGTATGCCCTCGCTGCCGCCAGGACTGCTGTCACGGCAGGGAGGCTCAGAACCCGCAGGTCAGGGCATGGGGAGAAGGACGCCGGGAAGAGTGCCGGCGCGAACGGCCTCCTGGTCGATGGACAGGCCGCAGTAGGCGCCCACCGCGGCCAACACCAACGCGGGCAGCCGGGGCCCGTGCTGCTCGTAGTGCGCCACCACAGCGACCTCGCCGACGTCGGCGATCGACGGGAACACCGCACCCGAGGCATCGAGCGCTGCGTCCAGAGCGGACCTCTCCCCGGTGTCCTGCCCGAACTCCGCCCGGCGTGCGATCTCGTCCCCGGGCACATGCAGGATCTTCGACGGCGGGCTGAACCGGTCCACCGTCACGCAGACGATCTCCTGCCCGGGACAGGGCCACATCGACTGCACCTTGCGGTAGCCGCTCGACCACGTCGCCGCGCCCCAGTCCTCCAGTACGTACAGCCAGTCGCCGCACATTCCGTACATGACAGGGTTGATGTGGGACGACGGCCTGCCCGGCTGACCCACCGGCACGGCGAGATCCCTGTAAGGGGTACGGGCGGCGAGCTCATCCAGGTCGGCGCCTAGCGCAATGAGGAACTCGTCAGCCTCCATCCCCCTGGCCGCGGTGAGCGAGATGCCGCCGAGCATCCCCGGCACGGCGGCGGATACAGGACTGTGAAGGTGTGCGCCTATCCAGGCAATGCCGTCACTCACGGTCACGGTTCGTTCCCCCTCAAGGTCGTTGGATGCTGGCCGCCAGCATGTCAGCCGTGGGGCCCCGCAGCGATCCGCGGGGCCCCACCGGCTTGTTGCGTACGTGCTGCCCGTGCCTCGCAGGGAGCGGGAGCGGCCGGAGGAGATCGCCGCGGCGGTGCGGTGGATCGAGAAGACGTCGCTTCCGGTGGTAGAACTGCAAGAGATCACCCGCGTGCATGAGCTGATCGACGCGCTGGGCCGGAAGCTGGACGGTAAGCCTGCGGCAACTCAGACGTACCGGCGGCGGCGAGCCGTGGTCTTCAACGCACTTGAGTACGCGGTAGAGCTCGAACACCTGCCCTCCAACCCTCTGAGCCGCGTGCGGCGGAAGCGGGGGAAGCGGGCTGTGCAGGAGGTCGACCGCCGGGTAGTGGTCAACCCTCGGCAGGCGCGGGAACTCCTGACCGCGCTCACGTATGTGGGCGGCTATGACCGAGCGAGCGGCCGGCGGCTGCGGGCGTTCTTCGGGCGCCTGTATTACGCGGCCGTGCGACCGGGGGAGGCGTTGGGGCTTCGACGTTCCGACTGCACGCTTCCGGCGTCCGGCTGGGGACGCATCGAGTTGGCGGAGACCCGTCCCACGGTGGGCAAGGCCTGGACGGACTCCGGCGAGGCTCACGATCGCCGCGGCCTGAAACAGCGAGCCCATGGTGAGGTGCGCATCGTGCCGATACCGCCTCCGCTCGTGAGCCTGCTTCGTGAGCACCTCAAGGAGTTCGGCACGGCGAAGGACGGTCGACTGTTCTCCAGCGAGCGGGGCAACGTAATCGCCGCCTCGTCGTACTCGCGGGCGTGGAAACAGGCCCGCGAGCTGGCGCTCGTGCCTGATCAGGTCTCCTCGGTCCTGGCCTTCCGGCCGTACGACCTGCGCCATGCGGGCGTCTCCCAGTGGCTCAACTCAGGAGTTCCGGCGCCGGAGGTAGCCGCTCGCGCCGGCCACTCGGTGGACGTCCTTCTGAAGATCTACGCCAAGTGCATCGATGGCCAAGAGCAGGAGATGAACGACCGGATCATGCAAGGTCTGGGGGAGGAGGACGATGCCACGGACTGAAACAACCGCATGACCGACTGCCGGTAGCTCCGGGCCGATTCTGGCCCGGGGCTCTGGTCTGTGTATGTGCCCGCATGCGATTGTCTGTGATCATCGGCTGGTTAAGCTCCCGGGCATGGCGAACGATCTCGGCTACACATGCTCATGCTGCGGGGACTACCACGCAGAACTTCCGATGGGCTACTCGACCATGGCTCCTGATGTCTGGGATCAGAGCTTTGCGGACGATCCCGACAGCATGCTGTCCTCCGATCAGTGCATCATCAAAGGCCAGCATTGCTTCATCAAGGGCCTGATCGAGATACCGGTGATCGGCAGTGAAGCCTCTTTCTCCTGGGGTGTCTGGGTCTCCTTGAGCCGAGACAACTTCGCCCGAGCCGTTGACGTGTGGAACACCCCAGGTCGCGAAGCGGAGAAACCGTACTTCGGCTGGCTGACCACCGAGCTGAGTCTGTATTCGCCCAGCACGCTCAACCTGAAGACGAACGCTCATACGCGTCCGCTCGGCCGTCGCCCCTTCATCGAGTTGGAACCCACAGACCATCCCCTCGCCGTCGAGCAGCGGACGGGTATTACCCGGGATCGCGTGCGCGAGATCGCAGAGGCCGTCCTGCACCCAAAGGCTGGTTACGGCTGATCCGGCTCGTTCACAGGTAGTCCACACGGCGTCGCTGCGAGGCGCGGAGAACGCCCTCTGACCTGCCATGAAGTCCCTCAGGATCAACACGCTATTACAACGTGATCACTGGCAAACGGCTGCTTTCGGCGGCGTTCTCCTGCACATACGCGAAGACCCCGTTCTCAGCGTTTCCACTGGTGACGGGGTCTTTGGGCACCTCATGCAGGGTGCCCCCGGCAGGATTCGAACCTGCGCACACGGCTCCGGAGGCCGTTGCTCTATCCCCTGAGCTACGGGGGCGTGTCGGCTGCGCTGTGTGCGCGGCGACGGGTAGAACCCTACCAGCTGATCCAGGGTGTTCATGAACGGGTTTTGTGGCGTCGTTCCGGGGGCCATCGGCGGGATGCGGTGCCCGTGTTGCCCGGTTCGGGGCCCTCGGGTGTGGGGTTGCGTCGCCTGTCCGTTGTTGGCCACACAGCCGAAGCGGCCCGTTCCCGTCCGCACCTTCGTTCCGTTGCGCCTGGCATCCAGTGCCGCCTTCAGGGCTCCGATCCCCGACTCCGCCCACATTCCGCCAACCCGTCGCGCCCCCTTCGCCCCACAAGCCGAGTTCGTCCCCCCCCCAGCCCGCAACCAGACCGTCCCGCAGGCCCCCCACGCACCCGCAGAACCGAATCCCGTACCCCCCGATGCCGTCACCGCCCCCGCCCCCATCCCCCGCACGGGCCAGAAGTGGGGAAAAGCCGGACGCGGTGGCCGGTGTCGACCTACTCTCGAGTTGTGCCAGGCGCGTCGGGTCGGGTGCTTGTTGTGGACGACAACAAGGTCATCCGGCAGCTGATCAGGGTCAATCTCGAGCTGGAGGGCTTCGAGGTGGTGACCGCGGCTGATGGTGCCGAGTGTCTGGATGTCGTTCATCAAGTGCGGCCCGATGTGGTCACCCTCGATGTCGTGATGCCCCGGCTTGACGGACTTCGTACCGCCGCCCGCCTCCGCAGCGATCCACGCACCCGTGATCTTCCCCTCGCCATCGTCAGCGCCTGTACCTCGTACGAGGTCGATGCCGGGCTGGACGTCGGCGTCGACGCTTTCCTCGCCAAGCCCTTCGAGCCTGCCGAACTCGTGCGCCTCGTACAGCAGTTGGTCGAGCGGAAGAGGGGTGGGGGGAGCCGCGGTGAGGGCGATGACTCCCAGCTGGGGAGCGTTCTCGGGGTCGGTGAGGCCGAGCGGGCCGGGCGTGCCGGCGCCTGAAAGCGTTCCCGCAGCGCCGACCGCAGCACCGTAGGCCCCGTCCACATCCCGGACCCCCACCCAAACCGGCTCGCCTCCCCACCCCCCTCCTCCCATACGCTTGACCCGTGACCCCCGTCGAGCTCTCCCGCACCGTGCTGCGCGCGGTGTGTCGTGCTGTGGATGCGGGGGAGCTGAGGGTGGCCGTGCCGGGGGAGGTCGTCGTGGCGCCGCCCGGTCCGGGGGGCTGCGGGGACTACGCCACCAGCATCGCGTTGCAGCTCGCGCGGTCGGCCGGGCAGCCGCCGTTGCGGGTTGCCGAGATCCTCAAGGGGCGTCTCGCCGAGGCGGAGGGTGTGGCCGACGTCGTCGTCACCGGACCCGGCTTCATCAACATCAGCCTGCAGGGGGCAGCGGCATCCGCAGCCGCCCTGACCCGCGAGATCCTCGACGCCGGCCCGGCCTACGGCCACGGCGACTCCCTCGCCGGGCAGGTCGTCGAGCTGCGCATCCCGTACGAGGTCCGAGCCGAAGTCGTCGCGGACGCGCTCGTGCGGATCGTCGGTTCGCAAGGGGGGCGCGTCGAGGTCGACCACCGCGAGCCCGTGAACCTCCGGCCCGTCCCGGCCCCGGACGACCCCGCCCCGCTCGGTCCCGACGCCGCCCGCTGGGCGCTGCTGCACCCCGCCGCCCACGACCGGCCCCGTATCACCGCCGATCATCTGCTCCAGCGCGAGAGCAACCCTCTCTTCCGCGTCCGTTACGCCCACGCCCGCACCCGGGCCCTCCGCCGCAACGCCGCCGCCCTGGGCTTCACCCCCGACCCCGGTGACGTAGACGGACACGTACAGGACGAACGCGTACAAGACGGAGATCTACAAAAGGACCCGCACACCAACTGGTCCCCCCTCCTCACCCCCCTCTCCGACCACCCCCGCGTCCTTGCCCGTGCGGCAGCACACCGCACGCCCGACAGTCTTGCGCGGCACCTCGTCACCGTCGCCGATGCCGTGCTCCCCGTCCTGCCCGCCGTCCTTCCGCGTGGCGACGAGAAACCCTCGGCCGCCCACCGTGCCCGGCTCGCGCTCGCCGAAGCCGCCGGGACGGTGCTGGCCGGCGGCCTCTCCCTGCTCGGCATCGACGCCCCCGATCACCTGTGACGCACGTGCAGCTCACCTCTGGCGACGCACCCAGCACCCGATCACCCGTGACGCAACCAGAAAGCCACCCGAACCCATGAGCCGTTCCGCACACCCCGCCGGCCCCCGTCACGCCGACGTTCTTCCCGAAGGGCACTACTCCGCCCCGCCCGCCGACCTCAATGTCCTCGACCCGAAGGTGTGGGCGCAGACGGTCAGTCGTGACGCGGACGGTGTGGCCACTGTCGGCGGTATGGACGTTAAGTCGATCGCCGAGCAGTACGGCACCCCCGCCTACGTTCTCGACGAGGCGGACTTCCGGGCCCGGGCGCGGGCCTGGCGGGGTGCCTTCGGGGGTGATGCCGACGTCTTCTACGCCGGCAAGGCCTTCCTGTCCCGTGCCGTCGTGCGGTGGCTGCACGAGGAGGGGCTCAACCTCGACGTCTGCTCCGGCGGCGAGCTGGCCACCGCGCTGTCCGCGGGGATGCCCGCAGAGCGCATCGCCTTCCACGGCAACAACAAGTCCGTCGAGGAGATCCGCCGGGCGATCGGCGAGGGTGTGGGCCGTATCGTTCTCGACTCCTTCCAGGAGATCGTCCGCGTCGCGCACATCGCGCGGGAACTCGGCACGCGGCAGCGCGTGCAGATCCGGATCACGGTCGGGGTGGAGGCGCACACGCACGAGTTCATCGCCACCGCCCACGAGGACCAGAAGTTCGGGATCCCGCTGGCCGGCGGACAGGCGGCGGAGGCGGTGCGCCGTGCGCTCCAGCTCGACTCGCTCGAGCTCATCGGGATCCACTCCCACATCGGGTCGCAGATCTTCGACATGTCCGGTTTCGAGGTCGCCGCGCACCGCGTGGTCGGGCTGCTCAAGGACGTCCGGGACGAGCACGGTGTCGAGCTGCCCGAGATCGACCTCGGCGGCGGCCTCGGCATCGCGTACACCAGCGACGACGACCCCCGCGAGCCGCACGAGATCGCCAAGGCGCTCACCGAGATCGTCACCCGTGAGTGCGAGGCCGCCAAGCTGCGCACACCGCGCATCTCCGTCGAGCCCGGGCGCGCCATTGTCGGCCCGACCGCCTTCACGCTCTACGAGGTCGGCACCATCAAGCCGCTGGACGGACTGCGGACGTACGTCTCCGTCGACGGAGGCATGTCGGACAACATCCGCACGGCGCTCTACGACGCCGAGTACAGCGTCGCGCTCGTCTCGCGCACCTCGGACGCCGAGCCGATGCTCGCCCGGATCGTCGGCAAGCACTGCGAGAGCGGGGACATCGTGGTCAAGGACGCGTTCCTGCCCTCAGACCTGGCCCCCGGCGACCTGGTCGCCGTGCCCGCCACCGGTGCCTACTGCCGCTCCATGGCGAGCAACTACAACCATGTGCTGCGGCCGCCCGTCATCGCCGTGCACGACGGCGAGGCCCGCGTCATCGTGCGCCGCGAGACCGAGGAGGACCTCCTGCGCCTCGATGTCGGCTGAGCCCCGACCCAAAGGCCCGACGAAAAGAGACGCGCCCAAAGGGGCGGAAGATCTCCTGTCTTCCACCCCGGTACAAATGAAATCGATGTCTCACGATCCGGACATGGCATAGAAACTCCGGTCCGGTGAGTGAGACTGGTCCAACCGTGACGGTATGAGGAAACGAGGTCGGATGATGCGTACGCGTCCGCTGAAGGTGGCGCTGCTGGGCTGTGGGGTCGTCGGCTCAGAGGTGGCGCGCATCATGACGACGCACGCCGCCGACCTCGCCGCCCGGATCGGCGCCCCCGTGGAACTCGCGGGCGTGGCCGTACGCCGTCCCTCCAAGGTGCGCGAGGGCATCGCGCCGGAGCTCGTCACCAGCGACGCCACCGCGCTCGTCAAACGCGGGGACATCGACGTGGTGGTCGAGGTCATCGGCGGTATCGAGCCCGCCCGCTCGCTCATCACCACCGCCTTCGAGCACGGCGCCTCCGTCGTCTCCGCCAACAAGGCGCTGCTCGCCCAGGACGGCGCCGCCCTGCACGCCGCCGCCGAGGAGCACGGCAGGGATCTGTACTACGAGGCCGCCGTCGCGGGTGCGATTCCGCTGATCCGGCCGCTGCGCGAGTCCCTCGCCGGCGACAAGGTCAACCGCGTGCTCGGCATCGTCAACGGCACCACCAACTTCATCCTCGACAAGATGGACTCGACCGGCGCCGGGTACCAGGAGGCGCTCGACGAGGCCACCGCCCTCGGGTACGCAGAAGCCGACCCCACCGCCGACGTCGAGGGCTTCGACGCCGCCGCCAAGGCCGCCATCCTGGCCGGCATCGCCTTCCACTCCCGGGTGCGCCTCGACGACGTCTACCGCGAGGGCATGACCGAGGTGACGGCGGCGGACTTCGCCTCCGCCAAGAACATGGGCTGCACCATCAAGCTGCTCGCCATCTGCGAGCGCGCCGGGGACGGCCGGTCCGTCACCGCGCGCGTGCACCCCGCCATGATCCCGCTGAGCCACCCGCTCGCCTCCGTGCGCGGCGCGTACAACGCCGTGTTCGTCGAGTCCGACGCGAGCGGACAGCTCATGTTCTACGGCCCCGGCGCGGGCGGCGCGCCCACCGCCTCCGCCGTGCTGGGCGACCTGGTCGCCGTCTGCCGCAACCGGCTGGGCGGGGCGATCGGCCCCGGCGAGTCCGCGTACGCCGCGCTGCCCGTGTCGGGCATGGGCGAGGTGGTGACGCGCTATCACATCAGCCTCGACGTAGCGGACAAACCGGGTGTTCTCGCCCAGGTCGCGACCGTGTTCGCCGAGCACGGAGTGTCGATCGATACCGTTCGGCAGCAGGGCAAGGACGGCGAGGCCTCTCTCGTCGTCGTCACCCACCGCGCGTCCGACGCCTCCCTGTCCGGGACCGTCGAGGCGCTGCGCAAGCTCGACACCGTGCGGGGTGTCGCCAGCATCATGCGGGTTGAAGGAGAGTAACCAGCAATGACCCACCAGTGGCGCGGAATCATCGAGGAGTACCGGGACCGGCTGCCCGTCTCCGACACCACGCCGGTCGTGACGCTCCGCGAGGGCGGCACGCCCCTCGTGCCCGCGCAGGTGCTCTCCGAGCGCACCGGCTGCGAGGTCCACCTCAAGGTGGAGGGCGCGAACCCCACCGGTTCCTTCAAGGACCGCGGCATGACCATGGCCATCACCAGGGCCAAGGAGGAGGGCGCCAAGGCGGTCATCTGTGCCTCCACCGGCAACACGTCGGCGAGCGCGGCCGCCTATGCCGTACGCGCCGGTATGGTTTCGGCCGTTCTCGTGCCGCAGGGCAAGATCGCGCTCGGCAAGATGGGCCAGGCGCTGGTGCACGGCGCCAAGATCCTCCAGGTCGACGGCAACTTCGACGACTGCCTCACCCTCGCCCGCTCGCTGAGCGACAACTACCCCGTGGCGCTGGTGAATTCGGTCAACCCCGTGCGCATCGAGGGCCAGAAGACGGCCGCCTTCGAGATCGTCGACATGCTGGGCGACGCCCCCGACATCCACGTCCTCCCGGTCGGCAACGCGGGCAACATCACGGCCTACTGGAAGGGCTACCGCGAGTACGCCGCCGACGGCCCGGCCACCCGCACCCCGCGCATGTGGGGCTTCCAGGCGTCCGGCAGCGCCCCGATCGTGCGCGGCGAGATCGTCAAGGACCCCTCGACCATCGCCACCGCGATCCGTATCGGCAACCCCGCCTCCTGGCAGTACGCACTGGCCGCGCGGGACGAGTCCGGCGGCTTCATCGACGAGGTGACGGACCGTGAGATCCTGCGCGCCTACCGGCTGTTGGCCGCCCAGGAGGGCGTCTTCGTCGAGCCGGCGTCCGCCGCGTCCGTGGCCGGGCTGCTGAAGGCCGCCGAGCAGGGCAAGGTCGATCCGGGCCAGCGCATCGTGTGCACCGTGACCGGAAACGGCCTGAAGGACCCCGACTGGGCCGTCGCCGGCGCCCCGCAGCCGGTCACCGTCCCGGTCGACGCGGTGGCCGCGGCCGAACGCCTCGGTCTGGCCTGAGCGTCCGGCCCGACGGTCCGGCCTGACGGAGCTTGCGCCAAGGGGTGCACAGGGGGCTTGTGGCACGCATCGTGCGCCTCCTGTGCGCCCTATGTCGCCACAGAAGCTTCCTTCGATAGGCTGTACCGAACCCGCCCGACGCATATGCCTCCGCACATGGAGCATGTGGTCGGTGCCGCGCCGCGCCCGAACGGCCCGAGGGTCTCCGTGTACGTATCCGATGCCGTAGCGAGTGTCATCGAATGTCTTCGACCATCACGCAGCTCTAAGGAGAGTCATCGAAAGATGGCCGGTCCCGCATTCCGCGCCGCAGCCGTAAGGGTGCGCGTCCCCGCCACCAGCGCCAACCTCGGCCCGGGCTTCGACGCCCTCGGCCTGTCGCTGGGGCTCTACGACGACGTGGTCGTCCGGGTCGCCGACACCGGGCTGCACATCGACATCGCGGGCGAGGGCAGTCAGACGCTGCCGCGTGATGAGAACCATCTGCTCGTACGGTCCCTGCGCACCGCCTTCGACCTGCTCGGCGGGCAGCCGCGCGGCCTGGAGATCGTGTGCGCCAACCGCATCCCGCACGGCCGCGGCCTCGGCTCCTCCTCGGCCGCCATCTGCGCGGGCATCGTCGCCGCGCGCGCCGTGACCATAGGCGGGGAGTCCAAGCTCGACGACACGGCCCTGCTGGAGCTCGCGACCGAGATCGAGGGCCATCCCGACAACGTGGCGGCCTGTCTGCTCGGCGGTTTCACCTTGTCCTGGATGGAGGCCGGAGCCGCCCGGGCGATCAGGATGGACGCCGCCGATTCCATCGTTCCGGTGGTTTTCGTGCCCGGAAAGCCGGTCCTCACCGAGACCGCGCGCGGCCTGCTCCCGCGCACCGTGCCGCACGTCGACGCCGCCGCCAACGCGGGCCGTGCCGCCCTGCTCGTCGAGGCCCTCACCCGGCGCCCCGAGCTGCTGCTGCCCGCCACAGAGGACCGCCTCCACCAGGAGTACCGCGCGCCCGCCATGCCGGAGAGCGCCGCGCTGGTGGAGCGGCTGCGGGCCGACGGAGTCCCGGCAGTCATCTCCGGAGCAGGACCCACCGTGCTCGCGCTGGCCGACGCCGACAGCGCCGACAAGGTGGCAGATGTGGCAGGTGAGGGCTGGGCCGCGAACCGGCTGGAGCTCGACGCACAGGGGGCGAGCGTGCTGCCGCTGGCCACCTGACACACGGTTGCCGGATTTCGAGAGGGGGAATGTTTGTTGGATCCGGTAGTGTTAACCTCAAGTCTGCACCCGACCCCACCATGGCGAGGTGCTTCGTGTCCCAGTTCGGGACAGACATTCTTCCGGGAGCCTCCCAAGCCACACTGTGTTCCGTACGACGTATGTGGGCAGTACGTCGTACGCGGGCGCTGAGCGACTTGCCGGGCACGCTCCGGAATCGGTGCGACCGAGCCACGTGACACTGACACCGGGTGCCACGGCCCAGGTTCCGGGAAGCGCCATCCCAGATATTGCCTCCGCCGCCATGTGGCGGACCACCGCCCCGGCACGGTCCAGACAGCAAGGGCCGCAGCCGGAAGCACAACCGGTCGCCGAGCCAGACAGGCCGACGTCCGCTCCAGGGAAGGACCCTTCGTGAGCGACACCACCGATCTGATGGGCGCACGTGTCGAGGAGACTGCTGCCGCGCCCGCCACGGACGCCTCCGCGCCTGCCACCGGTGCAGGCTCCCGGCGGCGCCGTGGTACCGGCCTCGACGGCATGGTGCTGGCCGAGCTGCAGCAGGTCGCATCCGGCCTCGGCATCAGGGGCACGGCGCGTATGCGCAAGAGCCAGCTGATCGAGGTCATCAAGGAGGCGCAGGCCGGGGGAGGTGCCGCCGCTCCCGCCAAGGCCGCGGAGGCCGACACCAAGCCCAAGCGCCGCGCCACCTCCAGGTCCCGCACGGGTGACGACGCGGCCGACGCCGCGGAGAAGAAGTCGGCCGCCCCGGCCGAGAAGGCCACGGCCCAACAGCAGATCGAGATTCCCGGCCAGCCGGCCGGCGGCCCCTCGCGTGACGGGTCGGAGGACGCTCCCGCCGAGCGCCGCCGCCGTCGCGCCACCGCCGAGGCGGGCAGCCCCGAGACGGTCACCGCCGAGGCCAAGAGCGAGCCGAAGGCCGAGACGCCCGCCCCGCAGGCGCAGGGCGAGTCCAGGAACGACGCCGGTGACGGCGAGGGCCGAGGCCGCCGCGACCGCCGTGACCGCGGCCGGGACCGTGACCGCGGGGACCGCAACGACCGCGGGGACCGCAACGACCGCGGTGACCGTGGCGACCGCCGCGGCAACAAGGGCGACGACCAGCAGGGCCAGCGCGGCCAGCAGAACCAGCAGGGCGGCGGCCGTCAGGACCGCCAGCGCGACAACGGCCCGCAGGACGACGACGACTTCGAGGGCGGCCGCCGTGGCCGTCGCGGCCGCTACCGCGACCGTCGTGGCCGTCGCGGCCGTGACGAGATGGCCGGCGAACCGCAGATCGCCGAGGACGACGTCCTGATCCCGGTCGCGGGCATCCTGGACATCCTGGACAACTACGCGTTCATCCGGACCTCCGGCTACCTGCCGGGCCCCAACGACGTGTACGTCTCCCTCGCCCAGGTCCGCAAGAACGGTCTGCGCAAGGGCGACCACATCACCGGTGCGGTCCGCCAGCCCAAGGAGGGCGAGCGCCGCGAGAAGTTCAACGCGCTGGTCCGCCTCGACTCCGTCAACGGCATGGCGCCCGAACACGGCCGCGGCCGCCCGGAGTTCAACAAGCTGACCCCGCTCTACCCGCAGGACCGCCTCCGCCTGGAGACGGACCCGGGCGTGCTGACCACCCGCATCATCGACCTCGTGTCGCCGATCGGTAAGGGCCAGCGCGGTCTGATCGTGGCCCCGCCGAAGACCGGCAAGACCATGATCATGCAGGCGATCGCCAACGCGATCACGCACAACAACCCCGAGTGCCACCTGATGGTCGTCCTCGTCGACGAGCGTCCCGAAGAGGTCACCGACATGCAGCGGTCGGTGAAGGGCGAGGTCATCTCCTCGACCTTCGACCGCCCGGCCGAGGACCACACCACGGTCGCCGAGCTCGCCATCGAGCGCGCCAAGCGCCTGGTGGAGCTGGGTCACGACGTCGTCGTGCTGCTCGACTCGATCACGCGTCTGGGCCGTGCGTACAACCTCGCCGCGCCCGCCTCCGGCCGCATCCTGTCCGGTGGTGTCGACTCGACCGCCCTGTACCCGCCGAAGCGCTTCTTCGGTGCGGCCCGCAACATCGAGGACGGCGGTTCGCTGACCATCCTCGCCACCGCGCTGGTGGACACCGGGTCCCGCATGGACGAGGTCATCTTCGAGGAGTTCAAGGGCACGGGCAACGCCGAGCTCAAGCTCGACCGCAAGCTCGCCGACAAGAGGATCTTCCCGGCGGTGGACGTCGACGCGTCCGGCACCCGTAAGGAAGAGATCCTGCTCGCCAGCGACGAGCTCGCCATCGTCTGGAAGCTGCGCCGGGTGCTGCACGCACTCGACCAGCAGCAGGCGGTAGAACTGCTCCTCGACAAGATGAAGCAGACCAAGTCGAACGCCGAGTTCCTGATGCAGATCCAGAAGACGACGCCCACTCCCGGCAACGGCGACTGACGCGAAGTCTCAGGGAGTTCCAAGACTCTCCCAAGAAAGGCCTCCTTCCGTTCACCTCGGTGACGGGCGGGGGCCTTTCGGCGCTGATAGGGACGGGGCCGCACTCTCGCGCCCCTCCTGTCACTTGTGCCCTGGGGGGAACACTCTTGTCCACACCCATGTCCGGACGTGGCCGCCACAGACGCCGGATACGCCTCGCCCTGCCCGTCGCGGCCGCAGGCGCCGCCGCTGCCGTCGTCGCCGCGCTGCTGACCTCCTCGGCGAACGCCGCGACCACGGTGCCGACGCCCAAGGTCAGGCCCGCCACCAGCTCCGTACCGGCCGCCGAGCTGACGCGGCGCGTCACCGGTGCGCTCGCCACCGACGGCACCGCGGGACGATCGACGCCGAAGTCGTCCTTCAGCGCGAGCACGACCGACTCCACCCGCTCCTCCGCGACCCCCTACGTCATCGGCGGCACCACCACCGCCATCACCTCCGCGCCCTGGATGGCGCAGCTCTGGTACTACGACGACCGGGGCACCGCCGACGAGAGCGACGACCTCGGCTTCTTCTGTGGCGGCACCGTCGTGGCGCCGACGAAGATCCTCACCGCCGCGCACTGCACCAAGGACGAGACCGGCAAGAGCTACAACTGGAAGGCGTACGGCGCCGTCGTCACCGGCACCGCGCAGCTGCCGACCACGGACAGCGCCGGCAACACCGACCTGCACGGCGGCACCGTCTCACTGCCCCTGCGGCAGTGGACCCACCCCTCGTACAGCCCGTCGGCGATCAACAACGACATCGCCGTCCTGACCCTCGCCGCCCCGGTGAAGGCCACGCCGATCCGCATGACGACGTCCGGCGACACCGCCTCCTACGCGGGCGGCACCAGCGCCAAGCTCTACGGCTGGGGGCGCACCAGCTCCACCAGTCAGGACATCTCCGGCACGCTGAAGTCGGCCACGCTCAGCATCCACGCCGACAGCACCTGCACCGGCGTCTACGGCAGCGAGTACGTCAAGGGCCACATGATCTGCGCCGGCTCGCAGAGCGGCAGCGACAGCGGCACCAAGGCGGCCTGCAACGGCGACTCCGGCGGCCCGCTGGTCGTCGGCGGCCGTATCGTCGGCGTCGTCTCATGGGGCGTCACGGACTGCGTGACGAAGGGCTACTACAGCGTCTTCTCCAAGGTCAGCACCTACGTGGGTACCGCCTACGCGAACGTCGACGACGCCAACCTCAGCTACACCGACGGCAAGGCCGACCTGTTCGTGCGCAGTTCGTCCTCCAAGGAGGCGTACGAGAAGGACTCCAAGGGCAGTTCGTTCGCCACGCGCACGTCCGTGGGGTCGTACGACGGCGTCAACCTCGTCCTGCAGACCGACCTGAACCGGGACGGCTATCAGGACCTCGTGGTGCGCCAGAGCTCCACCGGTGACGTCTACTGGTCGCACTACGTGCCCTCGACCGGTTCCTGGTCGAAGACGAAGCTCGCCACCAATTGGAAGACCCGCACCCGGATCGTCGTACCGGGCGACGTCACCGGCGACTATCTGCCGGACCTGCTCTCCGTCGACTCCGGTGGCACCCTGTGGATCTACCCGGGCAAGGGCAACGGCACCTTCTCGCCCCGGGTGAAGGTCGGCACGGGCTGGAACCAGTACAACTCCGTGCGCGGCAAGGGGGACTTCACCGGCGACGGCAAGACCGACCTGATCGCCCGCAAGAGCGGCAGCAGCGACGTGTACCTGTACAAGGGCACCGGCAAGTCGGGCTCCGGCGCCTTCTCGACCCGCATCAAGGTGCGCAGTGCCTGGACCGGCTACAACGCCTTCGACGCGATCGGGGACGTGAGCGGCGACGGCAAGGCCGACTTCCTGGCCCGCACGCCCGGCGGAACGCTCTATCTGTACAAGGGCACGGGCAAGGCCACCAGCGAGATCTTTGCCACAAGAGTGTCGGTCGGTACCGGTTTCCAGCAGTACGACATCTTCGGCTGAACCGCAGGTGAGAAAGTTACAGCGGTAAACATTCGTGACGCTCTGTGCCCAAGCGTCCACGGTTTGGGCACAGAGCGTTGTGCAACCCTTTCTCGGGTTTCTCCGTCTGACCGGATGGAGCGACGATGGAGCGACGATGGAGCGACGATGGTGCGATACGACCCGTATCGACCGGCCTGACCCAGGCTTCAGGGGGTAACCGACCGTACGAGAACGAGGAGCACATGTCCGCCGAGAGCACGCCGGGACCCGGCATACCGGGCACCCCCGGCACCAACGGCCCGCGCAACAGCGCCAAGGGCCGTCGCCGCAAGCCCCGCAGCAAGCGCCAGAAGGGCCTCTTGGTCACGGCCTGGGTCGCGGCGGGCATCGTCGTGCTGGGCGGTACCGGAGCGGGGTACGTGTACTTCAAGCTCAACGGCAACATCAAGAGCATCGACATCGACTCGGCCCTCGGCACGTCCCGGCCGACGAAGGTCGACAACGGCTCGGAGAACATCCTCGTGCTCGGCTCGGACTCCCGCGCCGGCGGCAACAAGAAGCTCGGCGGCGGCGCGGACGACGGGTCGGCCCGCTCCGACACCGCGATGGTCGTGCACGTGTACAAGGGCCACAAGCGGGCCAGTGTGGTCTCCATTCCGCGCGACACCATCATCGACCGCCCCGAGTGCACCGACACCCACGGCGGCACGCATCCCGCCGCACACGGCGTGATGTTCAACTCCGCCTATTCCACGGGCGGTGCGGCCTGCGCGGTCAAGACCGTCGAGTCCCTCACGGACATCCGCATGGACCACTATCTCGAGGTCGACTTCAAGGGCTTCGAGAAGCTCGTCGACGAGCTCGGCGGCGTCCCGGTCACCACGACCAAGGACATCAAGGACCCCGAGAGCCATCTGGACCTCAAGGCCGGCACCCACAAGCTCGACGGCGAGCAGGCCCTCGGCCTGGTCCGCACCCGGCACGGCGTCGGCGACGGCTCCGACCTCGGCCGCATCCAGCTCCAGCAGGCCTTCATCAAGGCGCTGGCCGACCAGGTCAAGCACCTCGGCGTCTTCACCAGCCCGAAGAAGCTCTACGACCTCGCCGACACCGGCACCAAGACCGTCACCACCGACTCCGACCTGGGCTCGGTCAACTCCCTGATGTCCTTCGCCAACGGCCTCAAGGGCATCAGCTCCTCGAAGATGACCATGGTCACGATGCCGGTCCAGTACGACCCGTCCAACCGCAACCGCGTCATCGTCGAGAAGGCCAAGTCCGAGCAGGTCTGGACGGCCCTGAAGAACGACCGGGCCATCCCGAGGTCGGCGACGAAGGGAACGGCCACGGGCGACGCCAAGGGCGTCGTGCACGCCGGCTGAGGGCCCCGGCGGGGCCACCCGGAATAGAACACCCGAACCCCCGGTTTTGGGGGATGGCCCCAGTCCTGGCAGACTGGTACGTCGGCTCCGGTTCACGTGGCAGCAATCCGCGGCTGCGACCCGGCGCCCTCCCGAAACTAGGAGACACCTTGAAGCGCGACATCCACCCCGAGTACGTCGAGACGCAGGTCAGCTGCACCTGTGGCGCGTCGTTCACCACCCGCAGCACGATCTCCAGCGGCACCGTCCGCGCCGAGGTCTGCTCCGAGTGCCACCCGTTCTACACGGGCAAGCAGAAGATCCTCGACACCGGCGGCCGTGTGGCCCGCTTCGAGGCCCGCTTCGGCAAGGCTGCCGGCTCCAAGAAGTAGCGAGCTCCAATCCGCCGGTCCACGGCCGCGCCCTCCACAGGCGCGCCGGGACCGGCGTTTTTGGTCGCCCGCCTTTCCGCCGTACGTATTTCAGGAGCCCAAGATGTTCGAGGCCGTCGAGGAACTCATCGGTGAGCACGCCGACCTGGAGAAGAAGCTCGCCGACCCGTCGGTCCACTCCGACCAGGCCAACGCGCGCAAGCTGAACAAGCGTTACGCCGAGCTCACCCCGATCGTCGCCACGTACCGCTCCTGGAAGCAGACCGGCGACGACATGGAGACCGCGCGTGAACTCGCCGCCGACGACCCGGACTTCGCCGCCGAGGTGAAGGACATGGAGAAGCAGCGCGAGGAGCTCACCGAGAAGCTGCGCCTGCTGCTGGTCCCGCGCGACCCCAGCGACGACAAGGACGTCATCCTGGAGATCAAGGCCGGCGCCGGCGGCGACGAGTCCGCGCTGTTCGCCGGGGACCTGCTGCGCATGTACCTGCGCTACGCCGAGCGCGTCGGCTGGAAGACCGAGATCATCGACGCCACGGAGTCCGAACTGGGCGGCTACAAGGACGTCCAGGTCGCCGTGAAGACCAAGGGCGGCCAGGGCGCCACCGAGCCCGGACAGGGCGTCTGGGCCCGGCTGAAGTACGAGGGCGGGGTGCACCGCGTGCAGCGGGTGCCGGCCACCGAGTCCCAGGGCCGTATCCACACCTCCGCCGCGGGCGTCCTGGTGACCCCCGAGGCCGAGGAGGTGGACGTGGAGATCAACCCCAACGACCTCCGCATCGACGTCTACCGCTCCTCCGGGCCCGGCGGGCAGTCCGTCAACACGACCGACTCCGCCGTGCGCATCACGCACATCCCGACCGGAGTGGTCGCCTCCTGCCAGAACGAGAAGAGCCAGCTGCAGAACAAGGAGCAGGCACTGCGTATCCTGCGCTCCAGGCTGCTCGCGGCGGCGCAGGAGGAGGCGGAGAGGGAGGCCGCGGACGCCCGTCGCAGCCAGGTCCGCACCGTCGACCGCTCCGAGAAGATCCGCACCTACAACTTCCCGGAGAACCGTATTTCGGACCACCGCGTGGGCTTCAAGGCGTACAACCTTGACCAGGTCCTCGACGGCGACCTCGACGCGGTCATCCAGGCCTGCGTCGACGCGGACTCGGCGGCGAAGCTGGCGGCCGCGTAACAGGCACGTACGCACGACCCAGTACGACACGGAGGACTTGCGTGAACCTGCTGCTCGCAGAGGTGGCACAGGCCACCCAGCGGCTGGCCGACGCCGGCGTGCCCTCGCCGCGCAACGACGCGGAGGAGCTCGCCGCGTTCGTGCACGGCGTGAAGCGGGGCGAGCTGCACTCCGTGAAGGACTCCGACTTCGACGCCCGCTACTGGGAGGTCATCGCCCGGCGCGAGCAGCGTGAGCCGCTGCAGCACATCACCGGGCGGGCCTACTTCCGCTATCTGGAACTCCAGGTCGGCCCCGGCGTCTTCGTGCCGCGGCCGGAGACCGAGTCCGTGGTCGGCTGGGCCATAGACGCCGTGCGCGCCATGGATGTCGTGGAGCCCTGCATCGTGGACCTGTGCACCGGCTCCGGCGCCATCGCGCTCGCCCTAGCCCAGGAGGTCCCGCGCTCGCGCGTGCACGCCGTGGAGCTGTCCGAGGACGCCTTCGGATGGGCCCGCAAGAACGTCGCCGGCTCCCGCGTCGACCTGCGCCAGGGCAACGCCCTCGACGCCTTCCACGACCTCGACGGCCAGGTCGACCTGGTCGTCTCCAACCCACCGTACATCCCGCTGACCGAATGGGAGTACGTCGCTCCCGAGGCCCGGGACTACGACCCCGAACTCGCCCTGTTCTCGGGCCCGGACGGGCTCGAACTCATCCGCGGTCTGGAGCGCACCGCACACCGGCTGCTGCGCCCGGGCGGTGTCGTCGTCATCGAGCACGCCGACACCCAGGGCGGCCAGGTGCCGTGGATCTTCACCGAGGAGCGGGGCTGGGCCGACGCGGCCGACCACCCCGACCTCAACAAACGCCCCCGGTTCGCGACCGCCCGCAAGGCGCTGCCGTGACCGCCCCGCAGACTCTTTCCCGGATGTACGTGTACGAGGAGGCCCGCTAGACATGGCTCGGCGATACGACACCAACGACGCGACCGACCGCACCACCGGTCTGCGCGAGGCCGCGTCCGCCGTGCGCCGGGGCGAGCTCGTGGTCCTCCCGACCGACACGGTGTACGGCATCGGCGCGGACGCCTTCTCCTCGGAGGCCGTCGTGGACCTGCTGGAGGCCAAGGGCCGGGGCCGCAACATGCCCACCCCGGTGCTGATCGGCTCCCCGAACACGCTCCACGGTCTGGTCACCGACTTCTCCGAGATGGCCTGGGAGCTGGTCGACGCCTTCTGGCCGGGCGCGCTCACCCTTGTCGCCAAGCACCAGCCGTCCCTGCAGTGGGACCTGGGGGACACCCGGGGCACGGTCGCCGTGCGCATGCCCCTGCACCCGGTCGCCATCGAGCTGCTGACCGAGGTCGGCCCGATGGCCGTCTCCTCCGCCAACCTCTCCGGGCACCCGGCGCCGGAGGACTGCGACGCCGCGCAGGAGATGCTCGGCGACTCCGTCTCCGTCTACCTCGACGGCGGCCCCACCCCCGGCAACGTCCCGTCGTCCATCGTCGACGTCACCGGCCGGGTGCCGGTGCTGCTGCGCGAGGGCGCGCTGTCGCCGGAGGAGCTGCGCAAGGTCGTACCCGACCTCGAGGTGGCCAATTGACAGCCCCTGACGCGGGGCGTGGCATAGGCAACGGGGAACGGGCGACGGAGATCACGACAACGTTTGTCGGGCTCCCACGCGACTGCTTCCGCATCCTCCACGTCAGCACCGGAAACGTGTGCCGCTCGCCCATCACCGAGCGGCTGACCCGGCATTACGTGACGCAGCGCCTGGGCGTCCTGGGCGGCGCGCTGATCGTGGAGAGCGCCGGCACCTGGGGCCACGAGGGCGCGCCCATGGAGGCCAACGCGGAGCGCGTGCTCGCCGAGTTCGGCGCGGACCCGACCGGCTTCACCGGCCGTGAACTGCTCGACGAGCACGTCATCATGGCCGACCTGGTCCTGACGGCGACCCGCGACCACCGTCAGCAGGTCATCTCCATGGGCCACTCGGCGGGCCTGCGCACCTTCACCCTGAAGGAGTTCACCCGCCTGGTGCGGGCGATCGACACCGCGACCCTGCCCCCGCTGGAGGACGGCGTGGTCGCCCGCGCACGCGCCCTGGTCCGCGCCGCGGCCGCTCTACGCGGGTGGCTGCTGGCCCCGACCGCCGAGGCGGACGAGGTCTACGACCCCTACGGCGCCCCGCTCACCTTCTTCCGCTCCATCGGCGACGAGATACACCAGGCACTGGATCCGGTCGTCACGGCGCTCACGGGTGTGCGCGCGAGGATGTAACAACCGCGCGGCGCCGGGTGCGCGGGCCTACATTGGTTCGTACGTCACCACGGAGGCGAACCGCCCGCAATCATCGTCGCCGGGAGCCCACCATGCCGGTCACCCACGCCCCAGAGACCGCCGACGCCCTGCTGCGGCAGGACCCCGAGCTGGCCGAGATCCTGCTCGGGGAGCTCGACCGGCAGTCGACGACGCTGCAGCTGATCGCCGCCGAGAACTTCTCCTCGCCCGCGGTCCTGGCGGCCCTCGGCTCCCCGCTCGCCAACAAGTACGCCGAGGGCTATCCCGGCGCCCGGCACCACGGCGGCTGCGAGATCGTCGACGTGGCCGAGCGGCTGGCCGTCGAGCGGGCGAAGGCCCTGTTCGGCGCCGAGCACGCCAACGTCCAGTCCCACTCCGGCTCTTCGGCCGTCCTCGCCGCCTACGCGGCCCTGCTGCGGCCCGGCGACACGGTCCTCGCCCTGGGCCTGCCGCACGGCGGCCACCTCACCCACGGCTCGCCCGCCAACTTCTCCGGCCGCTGGTTCGACTTCGTCGGCTACGGCGTCGACGCCGAGACCGGGCTCATCGAATACGACCAGGTGCGCACCCTCGCCCGCACCCACCGCCCCAAGGCGATCGTGTGCGGCTCCATCGCCTATCCGCGCCACATCGACCACGCCTTCTTCCGAGAGGTCGCCGACGAGGTCGGGGCGTATCTCATCGCCGACGCCGCGCACCCCATCGGCCTGGTCGCCGGGGGAGCGGCGCCCAGTCCGGTGCCGTACGCCGACATCGTCTGCGCGACCACGCACAAGGTGCTGCGCGGGCCGCGCGGCGGAATGATCCTGTGCGGCGCCGAGCTCGCGGAGCGGGTGGACCGGGCCGTCTTCCCCTTCACCCAGGGCGGCGCGCAGATGCACACCATCGCCGCGAAGGCCGTCGCGTTCGGCGAGGCGGCCACACCGGACTTCGGGGCGTACGCCCATCAGGTCGTCGCCAACGCCCGGGTGCTCGCGGCCCGGCTGGCGGCGGAGGGCCTGGTCGTCACCACCGGCGGCACCGACACCCACCTGATCACCGCCGACCCGGCGCCCCTGGGCGTCGACGGCCGCACCGCGCGCGGGCGGCTCGCGGCGGCCGGAATGGTGCTCGACTGCTGCGCGCTGCCGCACGGCGACGCCCGCGGCCTCAGGCTCGGCACGGCCGCGGTGACCACCCAGGGGATGCGGGAGGAGGAGATGCAGCGGATCGGCGCCCTGCTCGCGGAGGTGCTGCGGGGCGGGACGGAGACCCAGAAGGCGCGCGACGAGGTGCGCGAGCTGACCGGTAGATTTCAGCCGTACACCGGCTGAGCGAGGGTAGGCGCCCCTGTGTGCACTCGGGTCCGGCCTGCGTGCACAGGCACGCGTGCAACCATCGTCGCTACCCGGAAGTCCCCACTCATATGCGTCCCTCGCTAGGGTGTGGGGCTGAGATGGCCAGCGAGACCTGTGGGGAAGCCTGTGCGTGAATACCTGCTGACGCTCTGCGTCACGGCCGCGGTGACCTACCTGCTGACAGGGCCGGTACGGAAGTTCGCGATCGTGGCCGGAGCCATGCCGGAGATCAGGGCCCGTGACGTGCACCGGGAACCCACTCCGCGCCTCGGCGGTATCGCCATGTTCTTCGGGCTGTGCGCCGGTTTGCTGGTCGCGGACCATCTGACCAACCTCAGCGAGGTCTTCGAGAAGTCGAACGAGCCGCGGGCGCTGCTGTCCGGAGCGGCGTTGATCTGGCTGATCGGCGTGCTGGACGACAAGTTCGAGATCGACGCCCTGATCAAGCTCGGCGGCCAGATGATCGCCGCGGGCGTCATGGTCATGCAGGGCCTGACGATCCTGTGGCTGCCCATCCCGGGCGTCGGCAGCGTGGCGCTCACCCAGTGGCAGGGCACCCTGCTGACGGTGGCGCTCGTCGTCATCACCATCAACGCGGTCAACTTCGTCGACGGCCTCGACGGCCTGGCCTCCGGCATGGTGTGCATCGCGGCCGCGGCGTTCTTCCTCTACGCCTACCGCATCTGGTACTCGTACGGCGTCGAGGCCGCCGCCCCGGCGACGCTGTTCGCGGCGATCCTCATGGGCATGTGCATCGGCTTCCTGCCGCACAACATGCACCCCGCGCGGATCTTCATGGGCGACTCCGGCTCGATGCTGATCGGCCTGGTGCTGGCGGCCGGTGCCATCTCCATCACGGGACAGGTCGACCCGGACGCCCTGAAGCTGTTCGTCGGGTCCGAGAAGGCGGCCGTGCACCAGACGGTGCCGGTCTACATCCCGCTGCTGCTGCCGCTGACGATCATCGCGGTGCCGACCGCGGACCTGGTGCTGGCCATCGTGCGCCGCACCTGGCGCGGCCAGTCGCCGTTCGCGGCCGACCGCGGGCATCTGCACCACCGGCTGCTGGAGATCGGCCACTCGCACAGCCGGGCCGTGCTGATCATGTACTTCTGGTCGGCGCTGATCGCGTTCGGCGCGCTCGCCTACTCGGTCAACTCGGCGTCCATGTGGATCGTCCTGGGCATCGTGATCCTCAGCGCGGTGGGCCTGGCCCTGCTCCTGCTGCCGCGCTTCACGCCGCGCGCCCCGCGCTGGGCCGAGCACCTGATGCCTCCGCGCTACCGCCGCGGCTCGGCGGTGGCGGAACCCGAGGCCGAGCCGGCGCAGGACGGCGGGTCCGAGGAGGAGCGCGCCCCGGTGGCGGCGGGGGTGGCCGGACCCCACGGAGCCACCGCCCTGAACCGTCGGAATGCCGGTACTTCGCGCTGACTTCGGCAAGGTAAGAATCTGACTAGAGCATTGCCAAGTCGTGGGGGAGCAAACTTCCCCAATACCAGACAAACCATCCCTGTTCTTGCGCAGACGCGCGCTGTCACTCTCATGTGTGACAGCTGGCACACCTTCTAGGTAAAGACCGCATCAAATAGTTTGTGATAGCGTTCACTACCAGTTGAAGGAAGCGCCGAAAGGCCTTGGCGGAACGGTCCTTTGGCCCGAAGCGCCCACACCTCCTCGCGTTAACCTCTGCACTGCACCGGGTTACCGATCAGTGACACCCGGTCACCACGTCTCGACCCCCACTTACGTTGGAGCCGTCCGCATGCAGCCAAACGACGTCCGGATCCTCCGGGGAGCAGCGATCATCGCCGCCCCCGTGGGCATCGTCGCCACCGTTGTCAGCGCGGTCGTCGCCGGTGAGAAGGGTCTCGTCGGCGGACTGGTGGCCCTCGCGGTGGTGGCCTGCTTCTTCGGACTCGGCTCCGCCGCCCTGATGCGCCTCACACAGGACAAGCCCCAGGTGGCGATGACGGCCGGACTGCTCGTCTACACCGTGCAGTTGCTGCTCATCGGTGTCTTCGTCATCGCCTTCGGCGACACCACGTTGTTCAACGGCCGGGCCTTCGCCCTGAGCCTGCTGGCCACCGCCCTGGCGTGGGTCGGCGGACAGGTGAAGCAGAGTCTCACCAGCCGCATGCTCTACGTGGACCCCGTACCGTCCGTGCCTGCCAAGGAGGCGGACCCGGTCAAGGCGGAGTCCCGTGATGCGGCGTAGGGGCCAGGTAAAGGCGATACATGCCTATCTGCTATCGTCCGGAAGCGCTTCCGGTGGGGGGTCCTTCCGCTTCTCGAGCGGGACAGGACAAGGCCTCCACGGCCGCCGGCGCACTCGGACCGTCAGCTGTGATCACAGCACGGAATCCGAGCGGCCGGGCCCTCGGCGGATGCGCCCCACGGACTGCGGCGGCACCGTCACACCACCACGTCCCCAGTGCCGATCAGCGGCCTCACCAGCCGCGCTGACACACAAGGTTGCCGTTACTTATGCGTCACGACGAAGGAGTCACGGGTGAGTGCCCACATGCTGCTCGCTGAAAGCGGCTGCCACATCAATGCTGACTGTGCCTTTCCCGCGCCGGGCCTCCACTCGTTCAACTTCGAGCCGATCTTCAGCGTCGGCGGCTTCGACTTCACGAAGCCGATGCTCCTGACGGTCATCTGCATGCTGGCCGTGATCGGCTTCTTCGCCGCCGCGTTCCGCAAGCCGAAGCTGGTCCCCGGGAAGCTGCAGCTCGTCGGCGAGATCGGTTACAACTTCGTCGCCCGCAGCATCGCCCTCGAAGTGATCGGCAAGAAGGGCAGCAAGTACGTCCCCTTCCTCACGTCGATCTTCTTCTTCGTGTGGATCATGAACGTGATGTCCATCATCCCGGTGGCACAGTTCCCGGCGACCTCGCGCTTCGCGTACCCGGTCGTGCTGGCCGCGCTGGTCTACATCACGTACATGTTCCTGACGTTCAAGACGCACGGGTTCAAGGGCGGCGTCAAGAACCTGGTCTGGCTCGACGGTCTGCCCAAGCCGCTGATCCCGCTGATCGTCCTGCTCGAGTTCTTCTCGAACGTGATCCTGCGCCCGTTCACCCTCGCGGTGCGGCTGTGGGCCAACATGTTCGCCGGCCACATGCTGATCGTGATGTTCAGCGTGGCGACCTGGTACCTGCTCACTCCGTCGATCATGTCGGCCGTCGCCGGTGGTTCGTTCCTGCTGGCGCTCGCCATGACCACCCTGGAGGTCCTGATCCAGTTCCTCCAGGCGTACATCTTCACGCTCCTCGCCTCGATCTACATCCAGGGAGCGCTCGAAGAGGGTCACTGACCCGCACTGCATCCCCCGTATCACCGCCGCTGGGAAGCCCTCCCAACGGACCGCATCGCACACATCACAAAAGGAAGACAGGGAAATGTCTGCCGAGCTCGTTAACCTTGCTGCCGCTTCCGTCGCGGGTCGTATGGGCGCCATCGCCTACGGTCTCGCCGCCATCGGCCCCGGTGTCGGCATCGGTCTGGTCTTCGGTCACTCCATCGAGGCCATGGCCCGTCAGCCCGAGGCCATGCCGATCATCCGTACCAACATGTTCCTGGGCTTCGCGCTCTGCGAGGTGCTGGCACTGCTCGGCCTGGTCGTCCCCTTCGTCTTCAGCAGCTGACGACCAGTAGCCACTCTCGACGAAAGGTTCAGACATGATGGCCTTCCTGGCTGCGGAGGGAGCGGAGAATCCGCTCATCCCCGCGACCCCGGAATTGATCGTCGGCCTGATCTGCTTCTTCATCGTCTTCGGCGTCCTCGGCAAGAAGCTCCTGCCCAACATCCAGAAGACCCTGGAAGAGCGGCACGACGCGATCGAGGGCGGCCTGGAGCGTGCGGCAGAGGCGCAGGCCGAAGCCACGCAGATCCTTGAGCAGTACCGGGCTCAGCTGGCCGAGGCCAGGCACGAGGCCGCACGCCTGCGCCAGGAGGCGACCGAGCAGGGCGCCACGATCATCCAGGAGATGAGGGCGGAAGGCCAGCGGCAGCGCGAGGAGATCATCGCCGCCGGTCACGCCCAGATCGAGGCGGACCGCAAGGCCGTGGTGACCGCGCTGCGCCAGGACGTGGGCAAGCTCGCCACCGAACTGGCCGGCAAGCTGGTCGGTGAGTCCCTCGAGGACCACGCCCGGCAGAGCCGTACGGTCGACCGCTTCCTCGACGGCCTCGAGGAGACCGCGGCGAAGGCCGAGGCCAGGCCATGAACGGAGCTAGCCGCGAAGCGCACGCAGCCGCGCGAGAGCGTCTCGAGGCGCTGACCGACTCCTCGTCGGTCGACGCCGGGCAGCTCGCCGAGCAGCTGGCCGCCGTCACCGAGTTCCTCGACCGCGAGGTCGGCCTGCGACGCGTCCTGACCGACCCGGTGCAGTCCGGTGAGGCCCGGGCCGAGCTCGCGACCCGGCTGCTGACCGGACACGTCGACGGCCCCGCCCTCGACCTGGTCACCGGCATGGTCCGGGCCCGCTGGTCGCGCTCGCGCGACCTCGTCGACTCGGTGGAGGAGCTCGCTGCCTCCGCCGACCTGACGAAGGCTCAGCAGAACAACACGCTCGACGACGTCGAGGACGAGTTGTTCCGGTTCGGCCGGATCGTCCAGTCCAGCACCGCACTGCGTGCCGCGCTGACCGACCGGGCGGCCACGACCGAGGCCAAGGGCGAGCTGCTGCACAGCCTGCTCGGCGGCCGGGCCAACCCGGTCACGGAGCGCCTGGTCGTGCGCCTTGTCACCCGGCCGCGGGGACGTAGCCTGGAGGCAGGCCTCGAGGCCATGTCCAGGCTTGCCGCGGCGCGCAGGGACAGGGCGGTGGCCGTCGTCACCTCGGCGGTGCCGCTCACCGACGCACAGAAGCAGCGCCTCGGCGCTGCGCTGGCGAAGCTGTACGGACGCCAGATGCATCTGAACCTGGACGTGGACCCCACGGTCCTCGGCGGGATCTCCGTACGGGTCGGCGAAGAGGTCATCGACGGCACGATCACGGAACGCCTCGCGGAGGCGTCCCGGCGGTTGGCCGGCTGACGGCCGCCCGACCGACAAGAAGAACAGCGGCCCGGTTGGGTCGTGCAGAAATTGCAGAAGATTGCTGGGGGCCCGCGGCACAGCCGCTGAGGGAAACAGCCCCAGACCCCCAAAGACTTCGGGCCCAACAAGGAGAGCAGGGAACCCAGATGGCGGAGCTCACGATCCGGCCGGAGGAGATCCGGGACGCGCTGGAGAACTTCGTCCAGTCGTACAAGCCGGACGCGGCCTCGCGCGAGGAGGTCGGTACGGTCACCCTTGCCGGCGACGGCATCGCGAAGGTCGAGGGCCTCCCCTCGGCCATGGCCAACGAACTGCTGAAGTTCGAGGACGGCACCCTCGGTCTCGCACTGAACCTGGAAGAGCGCGAGATCGGTGCGGTCGTCCTCGGCGAGTTCAGCGGCATCGAGGAGGGCCAGCCGGTGCAGCGCACCGGTGAGGTGCTCTCGGTCGCCGTGGGCGAGGGCTACCTCGGCCGCGTCGTCGACCCGCTCGGCAACCCGATCGACGGTCTCGGCGAGATCGAGACCAGCGGCCGCCGCGCCCTCGAGCTGCAGGCCCCCACGGTCATGCAGCGCAAGTCGGTGCACGAGCCGATGGAGACGGGCTACAAGGCCGTCGACGCGATGACCCCGATCGGCCGCGGCCAGCGTCAGCTGATCATCGGTGACCGCCAGACCGGCAAGACCGCCCTGGCCGTCGACACGATCATCAACCAGCGCGACAACTGGCGTACCGGCGACCCGTCGAAGCAGGTCCGCTGCATCTACGTCGCCATCGGTCAGAAGGGCTCCACGATCGCCTCCGTGCGTGGGTCCCTCGAAGAGGCCGGCGCCCTGGAGTACACGACCATCGTCGCCGCCCCGGCGTCCGACCCGGCCGGCTTCAAGTACCTTGCGCCGTACACCGGTTCGGCCATCGGCCAGCAGTGGATGTACGAGGGCAAGCACGTCCTCATCATCTTCGACGACCTGTCCAAGCAGGCCGACGCCTACCGCGCCGTGTCCCTGCTGCTGCGCCGCCCGCCGGGCCGCGAGGCCTACCCCGGTGACGTCTTCTACCTGCACTCCCGCCTGCTGGAGCGCTGTGCGAAGCTCTCCGACGAGATGGGCGCGGGCTCGATGACCGGTCTGCCGATCGTCGAGACCAAGGCCAACGACGTGTCGGCGTTCATCCCGACCAACGTCATCTCCATCACCGACGGCCAGTGCTTCCTGGAGTCGGACCTGTTCAACGCCGGTCAGCGCCCGGCGCTGAACGTCGGTATCTCGGTCTCCCGAGTCGGTGGCTCCGCCCAGCACAAGGCGATCCGCCAGGTCTCCGGCCGACTGCGTGTCGACCTCGCCCAGTTCCGTGAGCTGGAGGCGTTCGCCGCCTTCGGTTCCGACCTGGACGCCGCCTCGAAGGCCCAGCTGGAGCGCGGTCAGCGCATGGTCGAGCTGCTCAAGCAGCCGCAGTACCAGCCGATGGCCACCGAGGACCAGGTCATCTCCATCTGGGCCGGCACCACCGGCAAGATGGACGACGTCCCGGTCGGCGACATCCGCCGCTTCGAGAAGGAGCTCCTCGAGTACCTGCACCGCAAGGAGCAGGGCCTGATGACCTCCATCAAGGAGGGCGGCAAGATGTCGGACGACACCCTGCAGGCCATGGCCGACGCGGTCGCGGAGTTCAAGAAGCAGTTCGAGACCGCCGACGGGAAGCTGCTCGGCGAGGACGCTCCTGCCGCTGCCGCCAAGTGACGTAAGGAAGGGACCTGACTCATGGGAGCCCAGCTCCGGGTCTACAAGCGTCGCATCCGATCCGTCACCGCGACCAAGAAGATCACGAAGGCGATGGAGATGATCGCCGCCTCGCGCGTCGTCAAGGCGCAGCGCAAGGTGACCGCCTCCACGCCCTACGCGACCGAGCTCACCCGCGCGGTCACGGCTGTCGGTACCGGTTCGAACACCAAGCACCCGCTGACCACGGAGGTGGAGTCGGCGAGCCGTGCCGCGGTGCTGCTCCTGACGAGCGACCGCGGTCTGGCCGGCGCCTTCAACTCCAACGCCATCAAGGCGGCCGAGCGCCTCACCGCGCGCCTTGAGGCCGAGGGCAAGGCTGTCGACACGTACATCGTCGGCCGCCGTGGCATCGCCCACTACAACTTCCGCGAGCGCACGATCGCGCACTCGTGGACAGGGTTCACGGACGAGCCCTCGTACGGCGACGCCAAGAAGATCGCGGGGCCGCTGATCGAGGCCATAGAGAAGGACACGGCGGAGGGCGGCGTGGACGAACTCCACATCGTCTACACCGAGTTCGTCTCGATGATGACGCAGACGGCGGTCGACGGCCGCCTGCTGCCGCTGCGCCTCGAGGACGTGTCCACCGATGCGTCGGCGGCCACCGGCACGGAAGCGCCCGCCAAGGGCCAGCCCCGTCCGCTCTACGAGTTCGAACCGTCGGCGGAGGACGTCCTCGACGCCCTGCTGCCGCGCTACGTCGAGAGCCGTATCTACAACGCGCTGCTCCAGTCGGCTGCCTCCAAGCACGCCGCCACGCGCCGCGCGATGAAGTCGGCGACCGACAACGCGGGCGAGCTGATCAACACGCTCTCCCGCCTTGCCAACGCGGCCCGCCAGGCCGAAATCACCCAGGAAATCAGCGAGATCGTCGGTGGCGCCAGCGCCCTGGCCGACGCGACCGCGGGGAGTGACAAGTAATGACGACCACTGTTGAGACGGCCGTTGCCACGGGCCGCGTCGCCCGGGTCATCGGCCCGGTCGTCGACGTGGAGTTCCCCGTCGACGCGATGCCGGAGATCTACAACGCGCTGCACGTCGAGGTGGCCGACCCGGCCAACGCCGGCGAGAAGAAGACGCTGACCCTGGAGGTCGCCCAGCACCTGGGTGACGGCCTGGTCCGCACCATCTCCATGCAGCCCACCGACGGTCTGGTCCGCCAGGCCACGGTGACCGACACGGGCAAGGGCATCAGCGTCCCGGTCGGCGACTTCACCAAGGGCAAGGTGTTCAACACCCTCGGTGAGGTGCTCAACAGCGACGAGGCCTACGACGGTGAGCGCTGGACCATCCACCGCAAGGCCCCGGCGTTCGACCAGCTCGAGTCGAAGACCGAGATGTTCGAGACCGGCCTGAAGGTCGTCGACCTGCTGACCCCGTACGTCAGGGGCGGCAAGATCGGTCTGTTCGGTGGCGCCGGTGTCGGCAAGACCGTGCTGATCCAGGAAATGATCATGCGTGTCGCCAACCTCCACGAGGGCGTCTCCGTCTTCGCGGGCGTCGGCGAGCGTACCCGTGAGGGCAACGACCTCATCGCGGAGATGGAGGAGTCCGGCGTTCTGGACAAGACCGCGCTGGTCTTCGGCCAGATGGACGAGCCCCCGGGCACCCGTCTGCGCGTCGCGCTGGCCGGCCTGACCATGGCCGAGTACTTCCGTGACGTCCAGAAGCAGGACGTGCTGTTCTTCATCGACAACATCTTCCGCTTCACGCAGGCCGGTTCCGAGGTCTCCACGCTGCTCGGCCGTATGCCGTCCGCGGTGGGTTACCAGCCGAACCTGGCCGACGAGATGGGTCAGCTGCAGGAGCGCATCACCTCCACGCGTGGTCACTCGATCACCTCGATGCAGGCGATCTACGTCCCCGCGGACGACCTGACCGACCCGGCCCCGGCCACCACCTTCGCCCACCTCGACGCGACGACGGTTCTGTCCCGTCCGATCTCCGAGAAGGGCATCTACCCGGCCGTGGACCCGCTGGACTCCACGTCCCGCATCCTGGACCCGCGCTACATCGCGCAGGACCACTACGACGCCGCCATGCGCGTCAAGACGATCCTGCAGAAGTACAAGGACCTCCAGGACATCATCGCGATCCTCGGTATCGACGAACTGGGCGAGGAGGACAAGCTCGTCGTCCACCGTGCCCGTCGTGTGGAGCGCTTCCTGTCCCAGAACACCCACGCCGCCAAGCAGTTCACCGGCGTCGACGGGTCGGACGTTCCGCTGGACGAGTCGATCGCCGCGTTCAACGCGATCTGCGACGGCGACTACGACCACTTCCCCGAGCAGGCGTTCTTCATGTGCGGTGGCCTGGAGGACCTCAAGGCCAACGCCAAGGAGCTGGGCGTCTCCTGAGCCGCCGGCTCACTTGAAGGGGGCGGGCGCGTCCCGCCCCCTTCGTCACGCCCACTAGACTTGTAACCAACACCCGGCGACACCGCCGGGTGGTGACCAGAGGAGCCACCCTTGGCTGCTGAGCTGCACGTCGAGCTGGTCGCTGCCGACCGCCAGGTCTGGTCCGGTGAGGCCCGTCTGGTCGTCGCTCGCACCGCGTCCGGCGATATCGGCGTCATGCCCGGTCACCAGCCGCTGCTCAGCGTGCTGGAGTCGGGCCCTGTGACCATCCGTACGAGTGATGGTGGAACGGTCGTCGCTGCGGTGCACGGCGGTTTCATCTCGTTCGCGGACAACAAGCTGTCGCTGCTGGCGGAGATCGCGGAGCTCGCGGACGAGATCGACGTCCAGCGCGCCGAGCGGGCGCTCGACCGCGCGAAGTCGGACGCCGACGCCTACGCCGAGCGCCGGGCGGACGTCCGACTGCGGGCGGCGACGGGGCGCTGATCCCGCTGCAGGTGTGAACGCATCACTCAGCCGCGGCCGGCCCGGAGCAATCCGGTGCAGGCCGCGGCTGAGGCAGATGTAGGTGTCTTTTCCGTTTCATTACCTAGTGTCGAACGCAGTTCCACTATCTGGGAGACGAGGAGGTCGGTGTCGATGGTCCTCGCTCTGACTGTGTGCGGAATCGTCGTGGCCCTGGTGGTGCTGGGGCTGTTCGTCTTCGGCCTGCGCCGCAGACTCATCCAGCGCTCCGGCGGCACCTTCGACTGTTCGCTGCGCTGGGACGTCCCGGAGAAGCCCGACACCAGCGGAAAAGGCTGGAGTTACGGCGTCGCCCGCTACAACGGCGACCGCATCGAGTGGTACCGCGTCTTCTCCTACGCCTACCGCCCGCGCCGCACCCTGGAGCGCGCCGCGATCGAGGTCGCCGGCCGCCGTCTGCCCGAGGGCGAGGAGGAGCTGGCGCTGCTCTCCGACTCCGTCGTCCTGACCTGTCTGCACCGGGGCACGCGCCTTGAACTCGCCATGAGCGACGACGCGCTGACCGGTTTCCTCGCGTGGCTTGAGGCAGCCCCGCCCGGTCAGCGCGTCAACGTCGCCTGAGAGCCGTAACTCCCCTACGACAGGCCGCTGTTGATGGCGCTCACCAGCTCGCCGTTGCTGGTGTCACCGCTGAACTCCCAGAAGAACGCACCGCCGAGACCCTGGGACTTGGCCCAGCTCATCTTCCCGGCGATGGTCGACGGGGTGTCGTAGGACCACCAGTTGCTGCCGCAGTGCGCGTACGCCGTGCCCGCGACCGTGCCGGTGGCCGGGCAGGACGTCTTGAGCACCTTGTAGTCCTCGATGCCCTGCTCGTACGTACCGGCCGCCGGGCCCGTCGCCGTGCCGCCCGGGGCGTCCTGGGTGACACCGGTCCAGCCGCGGCCGTAGAAGCCGATGCCGATGAGCAGTTTCTTCGCGGGCACGCCGATCGCCTTGAACTTGGCCATCGCGTCGGCCGTGGTCCAGCCGGCCTTCGGGATGCCGGAGTACGAGGTGAGCGGGGAGTGCGGGGCGGTCGGGCCCTGCGCGTCCCAGGCGCCGAAGAAGTCGTACGTCATCACGTTGTACCAGTCGACGTACTGGGCGGCGCCCGCGTAGTCCGCGGCCTCGATCTTGCCGCCGGCCGAACCGTCCGCGGTGACCGCGCCGGTGACCAGGTTGTTCGAGCCGAACTTGGCGCGCAGCGCGGCCATCAGGTTCTTGTACGCCGCCGCACCGCTGGTGTCGCAGCTCAGACCGCAGGCGTTGGGGTACTCCCAGTCGATGTCGATGCCGTCGAAGACATCGGCCCAGCGCGGGTCCTTGACCAGGTTGTAGCAGGAGTCCGCGAACGCGGTCGGGTTGGCCGCCGCCTGGGCGAAGCCGCCGGACCAGGTCCAGCCGCCGAAGGACCACAGCACCTTGAGGTTCGGGTACTTGGCCTTCAGCTCGCGCAGCTGGTTGAAGTTGCCGCGCAGCGGCTGGTCCCAGGTGTCCGCGACGCCGCTGACGGACTGGTCGGCGGTGAACGCCTTGTCGTAGTCGGCGTAGGAGTCGCCGATCGCGCACTGGCCGTTGGTGACGTTGCCGAAGGCGTAGTTGATGTGCGTGATCTTCGCGGCGGAGCCCGACGTCACCAGGTTCTTGACGTTGTAGTTGCGGCCGTAGATGCCCCACTCGGTGAAGTAGCCGAGCTTGACCTTGTCGCCGCCGGTCGGTGGCGGGTCGGTGGTGCCGCCGGTGGTGTGCACGGCGACCGCGCTGCTCGCCGGGCCGGTCTGGTCGGCGGTGTCACGGGCCTGGACCGTGTAGGAGTAGTCGGTGCCGGCGGTCAGGCCGGTGTCCGTGTACGACGTCGTGGTGACCGTGGCGACCTTGGCCCCGTCGCGCAGGACGTCGTAGTTCTTGATGCCCTTGTCGTCGGTGGCCGCGCCCCAGGACAGCTTCACCGAGGTGTCGGTGACGGAGGAGGCGGTGGGGGTGCCGGGCGCGGAGGGTGCCGCGTCGCCGGGGACCGTGGTGCCGTCACAACTGTCGCCGTTGAGCTTGCAGTTGGAGGGGGAGCCGGAACCGGCGCCGTTGAAGCCGAAGGAGACGGAGGCACCGGGGGCGAGGGTGCCGTTGTAGGACTTGTTCTTGGCGGTCCAGTGGGTGCCGGAGCTCGTGACATCCGCGTCCCACGCGGAGGTGACGGACGTACCGGAGGGGTAGTCCCACTCGACGGTCCACGAACTGATGCTGCTGGTCCCGGTGTTCTTGATGGTCCACTGACCACCGAAGCCGGTGCCCCAGTCCTGGGTCTTGGTGTACGTGGCGGTCGCGTTCGTCGCGGCCTGGGCGGGGCTCGCGAGGCCGACCAGGCCCGCCAGGGGGAGCAGCAGGGTCGCGAACCCTGCCGCGGCTCTGTGTCTGAAGCGCATGCTGCGCCTCCCTCGTGTAAGGGGATGAGGGCGCAACTGAGCCTTCGCGCCCACGGTGCCGCGAGAATAGAAAGGTCTGGACCACCGGTCAATAGGTCTGTACCAATTGCGGTATGGATTGCGTCAGATTCCCAACTCCTGTGCCAGCACCGCCGCTTGCACCCGGCTGCGTAGCTCCAACTTCGCGAGCAATCGGCTGACGTGCGTCTTCACCGTGGCCTCGGCCATCTCCAGGCGGGCCGCGATGTCGGCGTTGGACATCCCCTCGCCCAGGCAGGACAGCACCTCGCGCTCGCGCCGGGTGAGCGACTCCAGTACGGCGGGATCGGCGGCCGGCTCACGCACCGGCCGGGCGGCGAACTCGGCGATGAGGCGGCGGGTGACGGCCGGGGCGATCAGGCCCTCGCCGCGCGCGACCGTGCGTACCGCCGCCAGCAGGTCCTTCGCGTCGGTGTTCTTGAGCAGAAAGCCCGCGGCCCCCGCGCGCAGCGCGCCGAACACATACTCGTCGAGGTCGAAGGTGGTCAGCACGAGCACGTCCGCGTGGCGCTCCTCGACGACCTTCCGGGTCGCCGACACCCCGTCCAGACGCGGCATCTGAATGTCCATCAGGACCAGGTCGGGGCGCAGCTCCCGGGCCAGCGCCACCGCCTGCTCGCCGTCCCCCGCCTCGCCGACCACCTCGATGTCGGGTGCGCTGCGCAGGATCAGGACGAGTCCTGCGCGTACGGCGGACTGGTCCTCGGCGACCAGCACCCTGACGACACGGCTCATTCGAGATCTCCTTCGGTCACGGGAAGCGTCGCGTGCACGGCCCACAAAGCGCCGTCGGGGCCCGCCTCGAACGTGCCGCCCAGCAGCGCGGCCCGCTCCCGCATCCCGGTGAGACCGGCCCCGGAACCGGGGGCGCGCGGCCCGTCCCGGTCGCCGTAGGGGCTGGTCACGCGGATGTCGAGCACAGCGCCCCGCTGGGCGAGGGCCACGGTGACGGGTCCGGGGCAGGCGTGCTTGAGGGCGTTGGTCAGCGACTCCTGGACGATGCGGTAGGCGGCGAGTTCGACCGGCGCGGGCACCTCGCCGTGCTCGGTGTCGAGCGTGATGTCGAGGCCGTTGGCGCGGGCCCCGTCGACGAGGGCGGAAAGCCCGTCGAGGGTGGGTGCGGCGGCCGGTTCCACCGCGGCGCCGGCGTCGCGCAGGATGCCGATGAGCCGCCGCATCTCGGCCAGTCCCGCCACGCTGTTCTCCCGGATCACGGTCAACGCCTGCCGGGCGGTGGCCGGTTCGTCGATCGACAGCGCGGCCGTGGAGTGAATGGCGATCGCCGAGAGGTGGTTGGCGACCATGTCGTGCAACTCCCGTGCCATCCGGGCCCGTTCCGCGGTGACCGCCTGTACGCGGTCCATCTCCGCGAGCAGCGCGGTCTGTTCGGCGCGCAGCCGGGCGGCCTCGGCGGCGTCGCGGTGGTCGCGGACGATCCAGCCGGTCGCCGCCGGGGCGAAGCAGACCAGGCCGATCAGGACACCGATCAGCAGGGCCTCGGGCTCGCGCCACACCGCGAACGGCACCAGGGCGCCCGCCACCGTCAGCAGCCCGGTGATCCTGGGGATGCGGCGGGCCGAGGCGGGCGGGCCGTACAGGACGGCGGCGTAGACGAGGTCGGTGAACATCAGGACCGTGGCGATGTTCCCCTGGGTCGTCTGGTCCGCGACGATCGCGGCCGTGCCGGTCAGCAGGGCCGTGCGCGGGGCGGTCCGGCGCAGCAGCTCGCACCCGGCCATGACCGTCAGCGGCAGCAGGACCGGCCAGCGTCCCTCGACGAGGGTGCGCGGATCGCCCGCCGCGCGGGTGCCGAGGCCGGCGGCCACGAACAGCAGACCGCCGAGCAGACCGCCGACGGCGACGTACACGTCGAACCGGTGCGGGCGGGGAAGTCGCAGGGCCATGTCTCCATCCAACACGGCACGGGCGCCCCGCGCCTGATCCCCGGGAAGGGTCCCCAGCTGCATCTTTCGATGTACCGCGACTTCGTCAGCGACGACGACGCAACGCCCGCAGGTCGCCGCGAGCCTTGAGACATGACCGCATCCCGGGTGAGGAGCGAACCGTGATCGTCGCACTGATCATCGCCTGCGAGGTCGGCTTCTGGGTCCTGCTCGCGGCCGGACTCGCCGTCCGCTACCTGCTGGAACGACGCCGTACGAGCGTGGTCCTGCTGCTGTGCGAACCGGTCCTCGAACTGGTGCTGTTCGTGGTGACGGCCGTGGACCTGAGGAACGGCGCCGAACCGAGCTGGGAGCACGGCCTCGCCGCCCTCTACATCGGCTTCACCGTCGCCTACGGCCACTCCACGATCAGCTGGCTGGACGGCCACGCCGCCCACCGTCTCGCGGGCGCCCCGCGTCCGCCCCGGCCCCCGCGGTACGGCCTGGCCCGCGCGCGGCACGAGGGCCGGCTGTGGCTGCGCACCCTCGTCGCCGCCGCGGTCGCCTGCGCCCTGCTGCAGGCCGCCGTCTGGTACGTCGGCGACGGCGACACCTCCTCGCTGCGCACCTTCCAGTGGGTGGCGCTCAGGGCCCTTGGCATCCACGGGCTGATCGCGCTGACGTATCTGATCTGGCCCAAGAAGGCCCCGGCCGACGCTGCCGCGCGTTCCGAGGAGGGCCGTACCCTGACCGGACGGTGAGGGAGGGGTGCATGAGTGAGACGGGCGGACCCGGCGGTGTGCTGGTCGTGGACGACGATCCGGCCATCCGCCGTTCGCTGGAGCGCGGCCTGCGGCTGAGTGGATTCCGGGTGCGCACGGCCGAAGGCGGTCACGAGGCGCTCGCGGCGATCGGCCAGGCGCCGCCGGACGTTCTCGTCCTCGATGTGTCGATGCCCCGGATGAGCGGCATCGAGGTGTGCGAACGGCTCCGCGCGGACGGCCAGGACCTGCCCGTGCTGATGCTCTCGGCGCTCGACGAGACGGCCGACCGCATCGCCGGGCTGCAGGCGGGCGGCGACGACTACCTGGTCAAGCCGTTCGCCCTGCAGGAACTGGTACTGCGGCTGCACGCCCTGCTGCGCCGCCGGCCGCCCGCGGGGGAGGTGCTGCGGGTCGCGGGCCTGGTGATCGACCCGGCCGCGCGCACCGCCGAGCGGGACGGGCGGCCGCTGGAGCTGACCCGGCGCGAGTTCGAACTCCTCGAAGTGCTCGCCCGCAACACCGGCCTGGTCCTCACCCGCGACCAGCTCCTGGAGCGGGTGTGGGGCTACGACTTCGACGTCCGCACCGACGCCGTGGACACCTTCGTCAGCTATCTGCGGCGCAAGCTGGAGGCGGACGGACGGCCCCGGCTCGTGCACACCGTGCGCGGAGTGGGCTTCGTGCTCCGGGACGAGGCGTGAGGCCGTCGTGAGGCTGTCCACCCGTATCGGACTCGCCGTCGGGCTCACCGTGCCGCTGCTCGTGCTGGCCAGCGGCTGGCTGCTGCTGCGGCTGGTCGACCACGATCTGCACAGCGCCGAGGACGACCATCTGCGGGCCCGCGCCGCCGCCGTGGTGCCGGACGCCCGGGCCCTGCTGCGGGCCAGCGCGGGCGGGCGGCCCAAGGCGGCCGACAACCGGGAACGGCAGCTGTACACCGCCGCCCTCGACGTCGGCGTACGCGTCGTCGGCCCGGACGGCACCTTCAGCGGAGGCCCGCAGCCGGACGCCTCGGTGCCGCTGCCGGCGCGCAGGAACACGCCGGTCACCGTGCGGGACGGCGCCACCAGCTGGCGCGCACTGACCGTGCCGGTGCGCACCGGCCGCGGCCCCGGCACCCTGACGGTGTTCTCGCCCAACGCCGCCGACCAGGGCCAACTGCGGCTCGTACGGCGCCGGGTGCTGTGGACGACCCTGCTCGCCGTGCCGCTGTCCGGGCTGCTGGCCTGGGGCATCGCCACCGGCGCGAGCGGGCCGCTGCGCCGCCTCGGCCGCCGTACCGCCGGACTCGACCCGCGCACCAGCACCGCCCGGCTGCACCACGAGCCGACCGGGGTCACCGAGGTCGACGAGCTGGCGGCGACCCTGCGGATGGCCCTCGCCCGCTACGACGAGCAGGCCGCGCGCACTGCCGAGGCGCTGGACACCGCCCGCTCCTTCTCCGCGGCGGCCTCCCACGAACTGCGCACCCCGCTGATGAGCATGGGCACCAACCTCGACATCCTCGCCGGGCACCCCGGGCTGCCCGAGGCCGAGCGCGCCGAGGTGCTGGCCGATCTGCGCGCCGAGCATGCCCGGTTGCTGAACCTGCTGGTGATGCTGCGCGAACTGGGCCGCGGCGACCTGGTCGAGGCGGAGGCGTTCCGGACGGTGGACGTGTCGGAGACGGCGGACGCCGCGGTGGCGGAGGCGCGGGCGCGGGTGCCGGACGCGCGGATCACCCTGGACGCGGCGCCCGGGGCGACGGTGCACGGCTGGGAGCCGGGGCTGCGGCTGCTGCTGGACAACCTGCTGGCCAACGCGCTGGCGCACGGGCGGGACGCGGCGGGCCGGGCGAGTGTGGCGGTCGGGGTGCGGCGCGTTGCCGAAGAGGACGCGGGCGGGCAGGTCGTGGTGACCGTCGACGACCGCGGCCCCGGGGTGCCGCCCGAGGCCCGTACCCGGATCTTCGAACGGTTCCGGCGCGGTTCCGGCAGCGCGGGCACCGGACTCGGCCTGACGCTCGTGGCCCAGCAGACGGCGCTGCACCGGGGCACCGTCACGGTCACCGACGGTCCCGGGCGCATCGGGGCCCGCTTCGAGGTACGGCTGCCGTCCACCGGGGGCACGCTGCCCGCGCGGCGCGACTGGCTGATCACCACCGCCGGGACAAAACGGTCACAGAGTTTCCCCAAAGATGCCTCCTAGCCTCCCCGGGACCCGGACGGCCGCAGGTGGCCGTCCGCTGAAGACGGAGGCTGAGATGGACGTACGACGACGCAGGCGCACCCTTCTCGTCGGGATGGCCGCCGCGGCACTCGTGGCGACCGGCACCGGTGTGGCCGCGGCCGAGAGCACGCCCTCCCCGGCGGCGGCACCGACCGGCGACGGGGCGCACCGCCTGTGCAAGCGGCTGCCGAAGATCGACCACCGCATCGACCGCGCCCTGAAACGCCTGGACGCCGGCGCCGGCACACGCGGTTCCGTCGCCCGGCTCCAGGCGCGCGTGAACAACGCCAAGACCGCCGGCCACGACGAGATCGCCACCTACCTGCAGAACCGGCTCACCTTCCGCAAGTCCCTCGTCACCACGCTGCAGCAACGCCAGAAGGACCTGGCCGACGTACGCACATGGTGCGCGAACAACGCCAACGGCACAAAGAGCAAGTAATGCGCACCCGAACGGCAACAGCCACGACCCTGCTGGCCATCGCCCTGCTCGCCGGCTGCGCGGGAAATCACGGCTCGACGGCCACCCCACCCTCTTCGTCCACCTCGCCGTCCACAAGCCCCTCGGGCTACGCGGACATGGAGAAGAAGGTCGCCGCAGCCGAGTCCGCCCTGGCCCAGGCGGACAAGGACGCAGCAAAGGACGACACGGACCGCTGACGGCTGCAGCCGGGCGCGGGTCCGCTGACGCTCCCGGCCGGGCGCGGCCTCAGTGCTTGCCGCCGGGCGCGGCCCGCCAGTGCTCCCGAGTCCCTGCGCGGCCTGGGCGGTCGCCGCTCGTCACGGCCCAGCAGCGCTCTTCGTTCGGCGCGGCTCGCCTAGCGCTCCTCGCGTGTCACAGACTGCTGGCGCTCGCCGCCGGGCGGGGTGCGCCAGGGCCCCCGCCGGGCGTGGCCCGCTGACGCACCCCGCCCGACACGGACCGTCGGCGATCCCGGCCGGGCGCGGCCTCCGTGCGCGCCGTCCGACAAGCCCCGCTGACGCCCGCCGCCAGGCGCACTCAGCGCTCCCCGCCCGGCACCCACAGCACGTCCCCCGTCTCCTTGTTCGCCACTCGGGCCAGGATGAAGAGCAGGTCGGACAGGCGGTTGAGGTAGGTGGCGGTGAGGGGGTTCATGGTGTCGGCGTGGGCTTCGAGGGCGGCCCAGGTGGAGCGTTCGGCTCGGCGGGCGACCGTGCAGGCCTGGTGGAGGAGGGCCGCGCCCGGGGTACCGCCCGGGAGGATGAACGAGCGCAGCTTCTCCAGTTGCTCGTTGAAGCGGTCGCAGTCCGCCTCCAGCCTGTCGACGTAGAACTGCTCGACCCGCAGCGGCGGGAACTCGGGGTTGTCCACCACCGGCGTCGACAGGTCGGCGCCCACGTCGAACAGGTCGTTCTGGACGCGGGTGAGGACCCGCACGACCTCCGCGTCCAGACCGCCCAGCGCGATCGCGGTGCCGATCACCGCATTGGCCTCGTTGGCGTCGGCGTACGCCGAGATCCTGAGGTCGGTCTTGGCGACCCGGCTCATGTCACCGAGGTTGGTGGTGCCCTGGTCGCCGGTCCGGGTGTAGATGCGCGTCAGATTGACCATGTGGCCAGCGTAATTACGCTCCGGCCGTCCGGAACACGCGTGTGCCCACTGTCACGGCGATCACCGTGAGCCCGAGGGCGACCAGGACGCCGTAGAGCATGTGAGCGGTGGCGTACGAGCCGACGTACGCGTCCCGCACCGCGTCCACCAGATAGCGGAACGGCATCACGTGCGAGAGCACGTCCAGCCAGGCCGGGGCGAGGCTCATCGGCAGCATCAGACCGGACAGCAGCATCGACGGCATGGTCATGGCGTTGATCACCGGCGCGAACTGCTGCGGAGTGCTCACCTTCATCGCCAGGGCGTACGACAGCGAGCCGAGCGAGACCGTGAGCAGGGCGACGAACGCGAAGCCGATCAGCACCCCGCCGAGGGGCGCGCGCAGGCCCATCGCGACCGCCGCCAGAACCAGCAGCACCGCCTGGAAGACGAAGACCGTGGCGTCCCGCAGCACCCGCCCGAGCAGCAGCGCGAGCCGGCTGACCGGGGTCACCCGCATCCGCTCGACCACCCCCTGCCCCTTCTCGATGATGATCGCGAACCCCGCGAACGAGGCCCCGAACAGGCCGAGTTGCAGCAGCAGCCCGGGCACCAGCAGCTGCCACGAGCTGCCCCGCCCGCCCAGCGGCAGACCGGTCAGCAGCGGCCCGAAGAACAGGAGGTACAGCAGCGGCATCAGCAGCCCGAAGAGCAGGGCGGCACGGGAACGCAGGGACTGACGCAGATAGCGGCCGTAGATGAGGGCCGTGTCCTGGAGCAGCATGGTGGAGGGACTCCTTGTGACGGCTACGGGTTATACGGCTACGGGAGCCGCGTCGACCGGCGCGGGGCCGCGGCCGGTGATCGCGAGGAACGTGTCCTGGAGGCTCGCGTCGATCGAGCCGCCGTACCGGAGCTTGAGCGCGCTCGGCGTGCCGTCGGCCACGACCACGCCCTTGTCGACGATCACCAGGCGGTCGGAGAGCGCGTCGGCCTCGTCCAGGTAGTGCGTGGTCAGGAAGACCGTCGTGCCGTGCTCGTCGCGCAGGCCGCGGATCAGGTCCCACAGGTCGGCGCGGCTGCCCGGGTCGAGCCCGGTCGTCGGCTCGTCCAGGAACAGGACCTTCGGGCGGTGGGTGAGCGCCATGGCGATGTCCAGGCGTCGGCGCTGGCCGCCGGAGAGCGTGGCCGTCCTGCGGTCGAGGAGGTCGGTGAGGTCCAGGTCGCGGGCCAACTCCTCGGCGCGGGCCAGCGCCTGAGTCCTTGTCAGGCGGTACAGGCGCCCCTGCGTCACGAGTTCCTCGCGCACGCCGATCTGCCCGTCGACCCCGCCGGACTGCGCGACGTATCCGCAGCTCCGCCGCACGCCCGCCGGATCGGTGGCGAGGTCGTGCCCGGCCACGGTGGCCGTGCCGCCGGTGGGGGCGAGCAGGGTCGTGAGCATGCGCAGGGTGGTGGTCTTGCCCGCGCCGTTGGGCCCGAGGAAGCCGAGGATCTCGCCCTCGTGGACGGTGAGGTCGATGCCGCGGACGGCCTGCACGGGGCCGCGTTTGGTCTGGAAGGTGCGGGCCAGCGAGGCCGCGCTGATGACTGGTGCCATGCCTCCAGAAAAACAGAGTCATTGAAATTTTGCAATGACTCCAAATTTTCAGGGAGACCGGCGAGTACTACGATCCGGACATGGCAGAGGGGCTCAGGGAGCGGAAGAAACGGCAGACCCGGCAGTACATCTCGGACGTCGCCACCGGCCTGTTCGTCGAGCGCGGCTTCGACGCGGTGACCGTCGCCGAGGTCGCCGACGCCGCGAACGTCTCCGTCAACACCGTCTACAACTACTTCCCCGCCAAGGAAGACCTCTTCCTCGACCGTGCCGCCGGAGTCGTGGACCGCCTCTCGCGCTGGGTACGGGCCCGGGACGCGGGGGAGTCGGCCGCCCACGCCGTGCTGCGCGAACTGCGCCGCGAGGTCGAGACGGTCTCGCCCGGGGTCGGACTGGTGGAGGGCTACGACCGTTTCATGCGGGTCCTGCACGGCGCCCCCTCCCTGCGCTCGCGCATGTGGGGCATGCAGCAGCAGATCCAGGAGCACCTCGAGCAGACCCTGCGCGAGGAGACCGGGACCACGGACGCGGACCCGCTGCCGGCCCTGATCGCGGGTCAGATCAACTGGGCCCATCAGACGGTCATGGCGGCCATCGGCCGGGCGATGGCCGACCGGCGCGATCCGCGCGAGGTGTCCCGGGAAGTCCTCGTCCTCCTCGACGACATCGAGGACCTGTTGGGCGAGAAGGTCCTCAACTACGCCGTCCGGGGCAGCGAATGACCCGTGCCGGTGTGATGTCCGTCAGATGAGACGTGACGCGCATTACTTACCGGTCACACGGCACCGACAGAGCGCTAAGGTCCGCCGAAGAACATACGTAAACAGCGTGTAAGGCGTTTCAAAGGGGAGTCGCAACAGTGGCACGGAAGCTTGCCGTCATCGGCGCCGGCTTGATGGGTTCCGGCATCGCCCAGGTCTCCGCCCAGGCGGGCTGGGAGGTCGTCCTGCGAGACGTCACCGACGAAGCCCTCGACCGTGCCGTCGGCGGCATCAAGGCGTCGTACGACAAGTTCGTGAGCAAGGGGAAGCTGGAGGCGCACGACGCCGACGCCGCCCTCGCCCGCATCACCACGACCACCGACCTGGACGCTGCCGCGGACGCCGACGTCGTGGTCGAGGCCGTCTTCGAGAAGCTCGAGGTCAAGCACGAGATCTTCCGCGCGCTCGACAAGATCGTGCGCCCGGACACCGTGCTCGCCTCCAACACCTCCGCGATCCCGATCACCAAGATCGCGGCGGCCACCGAGCACCCCGAGCGGGTCGTCGGTGTCCACTTCTTCTCGCCCGTGCCGATGATGCAGCTCGTCGAACTCGTCCGCGGCTACAAGACCAGCGACGAAACCCTCGCCACCGCGCGGGAGTTCGCCGAGTCCACCGGCAAGACCTGCATCGTCGTCAACCGCGACGTCGCGGGCTTTGTGACGACCCGTCTCATCTCGGCGCTCGTCGTCGAGGCGACCAAGCTCTACGAGTCGGGCGTGGCGAGCGCCGAGGACATCGACCTCGCCTGCAAGCTCGGCTTCGGCCACGCGATGGGCCCGCTGGCCACGGCGGACCTGACCGGCGTCGACATCCTGCTGCACGCCACCGGCAACATCTACACCGAGTCGCAGGACGAGAAGTTCGCCCCGCCGGAGCTGATGCGCCGGATGGTCGACGCCGGGGACATCGGACGCAAGAGCGGCCGGGGCTTCTACACGTACTGACACATCAGTACGTACCGCCACTGAGACCGCACAAGCCCCTGGAGCATCACCCGCAGGGGTGAATTCGGTATCGGTTCGCTTACAGACGGCAACTTCGTTGCCGCTGAAGCAGTCAGACGTTGCACAGCCACCGTCACGGAGTACGCCACCGCATTCACGGGGAGCGCATATGTACATCAGGGGCGACCACGCCGAGCTGGTCGTCGGGGGCCGCCTCGACGTCCGCAGCGCGGCGGACGCCCGTACGGTCCTGCACTCGGCTGTCGACGACGGAGCCGGTGACCTGGTGCTGGACCTGTCCGAACTGGACTCCTGGGACGCCACCGGACTCGGGGTGATCATGGGTGTCCACCGGCGGGCCGGCCGCTGCGGCCGCCGCCTGGTGCTGCGCGACGTACCGCCGCAGATGCAGCGCCTGCTGGTGGCGACCCGGTTGCACCGGATCCTGGCGATCGAAGGGGGCATCGGGGTGGAGTCACTGCCCCGCGTGTGACCCCGTGGATCGGTGTGCACCGGGATGCGGGGGAGCACCGGCCGCACCGCGCCGCAGGACATGTCAGGTGCAATCCTCATGAGACTGTGACGTCTCGCACGGAGCGGTACCCCGGGCTGTCGTAGATACTGAGCGAAGGTTTAGGGTTCGGTCGCCCGCTGCCTGATGTCCCTGCGAGCGGGCCCGGACCAGAAGCGACAGCGCGGTGTGCAGCAAGGCCGGGAGGGGCTGGAAGCACACACGACGCTTTTGGGGGGCTTGAAACCTATGGACCCGAACAGCCGGGGACCCGAGGAGTACGGCCATGACGGCGGCGGCGACACGCCACGCCAGCGCCCGCCCAGGGACCCCCTCACACCCGACTTCGGACAGCACACGCCCGCGCTCGCACGCACGGTGCAGCTCGTCACGGGCGACTACCTGCTCACCGTCAACCCCGTCGACGGCAGCGAGATAGAGGCCTGCCCGCCGGGCGAGCGCCCGGGCCGGCCCGCGAAGCTCACGGCGGCCGAGCGCGCCGAGGTGGAACGCGCGGCCAGGCCGCCCGTCCCACCGGGCCCGGCCCCGGTGTCGCTGCCGCTGCTGGAGCGCCAGGACGAACGCGAGCGGCTGGTCCGTCTCCTCGCCCGCGGCCGCTCGGTCCGGCTCACCGGACCGGCCGGTTCCGGCCGCACCAGCCTCCTCGACCTGATCGCCGAGGACTGCTCGGACCTCGCCCCCGACGGCGTGATCCGCCTCAACGGCTTCCACCGCACCGCTGACGAACTCCTCTACGACCTCTTCTACGCCGTCTACAACGCGCCCCTGCACCGACCGGAACGGGACGAACTGCTCGCCCACGTGCGGGAGATCGGCGCGGTCGTCGTCCTCGACGACATCGAGTTCGGCGGCGCCGCGCTCGACGAGCTGCTGGACGCGACCCCCGAGTGCGCCTTCGTCATAGGCGCCACCCCCGACGTTCCCGCGCCCTCCGCCGACTCCGAGCTCGAAGAGGTCTTCCTCGGCGGACTGCAGCGCGCGGGCGGCGTGGACATCATCGAGCGCACCGTCGGCCGGGCCCTGACCGAGGAGGAGGCCAACTGGGCCGGCGACCTCTGGTTCGAGTCCGAGGGCCTGCCGCTGCGCTTCGTCCAGGCCGGCGCCCTGCTGCGCCAGCGCGACCGGCTGCGGGCCGGGACCGACGCCGTGGACGAGTTCGGCGTCTTCGAGGACGCCCTGCCCGTCGACGCGCCCTTCGAGACCGAGACCGGCGACGACATACCGCTGCCGTCGCTGGGCGAGGCCGCCGCGCCCGCGCCGCTGCTGGCCTCCCGGCTCAGCGCCTCGGCACGCGCCACCCTGCGGTTCGCCGTCGCGCTCGGCGGCGAGGTGCCGCACCAGGCCCATCTGCCCGCGCTCGTCGGCGACACCCACGCGGACGCCGCGCTGGGCGAGCTGGCGTCCTGCGGACTCCTCTCACCCGTCGGCTCCCGCTACCGCCTCGCGGCCCTGGTGCTGCAGCAGCTGGAGGCCGCCGGATACGGCGACGACATCGATGCCCGCGCCCTGACCGCCGCCCAGCACTACGCCTGGTGGGCCGGGCACCCCTCGGTCACCCCGGAGCGGGTGTGCGCCGAGGCCGACGCGGTGCTCGCCGCCCTCGGCATCCTGGTGCCGGCCACGACGGCGCCGGACGAGGGCGAGGAGAGCCTCACCGTGCAGCTGGCCCGCACGGCGGCGCCTGCGTTCGCCGCGGGTCTGCACTGGAGCGCCTGGGAGCGGGCCCTGCGGTCCGGCGCCGAGGCATCCCGGCTCTCCGGCGAGGTGTCCGAACAGGCCTACTTCCACCACGAGTTGGGCATCCTCGCGCTCTGCGGCGGACAGTTCGACCGGGCCCGCTCCGAGCTGGAGACCTCCGTCGGACTGCGCGGCGCCCTCGCCGACAAGCGTGGCACCGTCGCGGGCCGCCGCGCCCTCGCCCTGGTCGCCGACCGCACCGGCACGACGCCGGGGCTCGGTTCGACGTCGGGGCTCGGCTCGACCGCGGGCGAGGAGGTTCCGGACGCGCGCCACGAGGAGTCGCAGTCGCCGTCCGGGGGAGTGGTGGCCGCCGCGCTGCCGGGCGTTCCGCCGCCGCTGTCCTCCGAGGACTCGACGCTGCTCGTGCACCGGTCACCGTCCGGTCCGGCGCCCAAGCAGCACCGGGCCGGGATCCGCGGCCTCGCCCGGCGCAACCTGGTCGCGGCGGGCGCGGGCGCGCTGCTGGTGGCGGTGCTCGGCACGGTCGTCACCCTCGGCGCGACGTCCAACAACGACGCCAACACCCCGTCCGACAACGTGGGCGTCAACCCGTCCGCCAGTCAGGGAGTGGACGACGGCAGCCTGGGCGCCGACAAGCCGAAGAGCGACACCGGCAAGGGCGACACCGGCACCGCGACCAGCCGCCCGACGGACCCGGGCCCCGACGGCACCTACGGCACGTCCGACGACCCGACCCCGCCGTCCGACACGGGCCAGCCGTCCGACAGCCCGAGCGGTACGAAGGGCTCGGGGGGCGGTTCGTCGCACTCGCCGTCCAAGTCGCCGACGAAGAAGCCGACCAACAGCCCGACCTCCAAGCCTCCGACGTCCAAGCCGCCGACGTCCGAGCCGCCCACCTCCGAGCCCCCGACGTCCGAGCCGCCGACCTCGCCCCCGCCGTCGTCACCGTCGACCTCGGACTCGGCCAGCGGCCCGGCCTCCAGCGCCCCGGCGTCGTCGAGCGCTCCGGCTACGACGACCGCCGGCACGCCGACGAGCACCGCCACCGGCGCGGTGATCTGACGACCGTGCGCACAACAGGGCCGGGTCCGCTGCGGCGGACCCGGCCCTCACCGTCGTAGCACTGTCTCTCAGAACAGCCGCAGCTTGTCGTCCTCGATGCCGCGCAGCGCGTCGTAGTCCAGGACCGCGCAGCCGATTCCGCGGTCCGTGGCGAGGACGCGGGCCTGGGGCTTGATCTCCTGGGCCGCGAAGATGCCGCGGACCGGGGCGAGATGGGGATCGCGGTTCAGTAGTTCGAGGTAGCGGGTGAGCTGCTCCACGCCGTCGATCTCGCCGCGCCGCTTGATCTCGACCGCGACCGTCTGCCCCTCGGCGTCCCGGCACAGGATGTCGACCGGGCCGATTGCGGTCATGTATTCGCGCCGGATGAGCGTGTAGCCCTCGCCGAGGGTCTCGATGCGGTCGGCGAGGAGTTCCTGGAGGTGTGCTTCCACGCCGTCCTTGATCAGGCCGGGATCCACGCCGAGTTCGTGCGAGGAGTCGTGGAGGATCTCCTCCATCGTGATGATGAGCTTCTCGCCCGCCTTGTTGATGACGGTCCAGACGCCCTCCTCGCCGTCCGCGCCCTCCTTCAGGGTGCAGGGCGGCGACATCCAGTTCAGGGGCTTGTAGGCGCGGTCGTCCGCGTGGATGGAGACGCTGCCGTCGGCCTTCACCAGGATCAGGCGGGGTGCCGAGGGGAGATGGGCGGTGAGCCGGCCCGCGTAGTCCACGGAGCATCGGGCAATGACGAGACGCATGGTCGGCAACGCTACTCGACGCACGCGCCCGCGCGCGATTCGCCCTCCGGGCCCGCCCGATCGGCCTCCGGCGCGGCCGTGCGGGCCGCCCCTGTTGTCCCTGAACACCCGAGACAACCCTTGTTCATTGATGGCTGATTGTGGGCCCAATGAGGCCGCTCCATGTACGCATTCTTGTGGTGCGGTCACCGTCCGTTGCTTACCGTAGTAAACGGGAGGTCGCGAGACGGGTACTGAGCGTGTTCGGTATCGCGAACTCCCTTATCTGTCCGGCAACCCCTGTCGACCACGGGGGTGCGAGAGGAGAACCCATGTCGCTCGACGTCTCACCGGCCCTACTCGAGAAGGCCGAGCGAGGCGAGGTCGACGAATCCGAATTCGTCGACTGCGTCCGGACCTCCCTGCCCTACGCATGGGAGATGATCAGCTCCCTGGTGGCCCAGCTGAAGGTCGACGGCGGCACCTTCGCCGACAACCAGACGCCTCCGCCGGACGAGCAGGCACGCGGACAGTTGCTGCGTGCGCTCGCGAGTGACGCGATACGCGGCGCGCTGCAAAGGCACTTCGGTGTGCGGCTGGCCTTCCAGAACTGCCACCGGGTGGCGGTGTTCCCGCTGGACGCCTCGGTCGACGAGACGCTGGCCCGCTTCACCTCGGTCCGCAGTCAGGTGCTCAACCAGTCCCCGGAGTTCAGGGACTGCTGAGAGCAAGCCGCTTGCTTGCCGCTCCGTACGCGGGAGGTGCATTCAGTACTGGGGCGGCAAGCTCCTTGCAGGGCAGGTCCGTTGCACAGCAGATCCGTTGCACAGCAGATCCGTTGCAGGGCAGGTCCGTTCAACCGAGGTGCGGGAGCACCTCGGCGCCCAGCCGCCGGACGTTCTCCTCGGTGGCCGCCAGATCTCCCGAGCCCTCCACCAGCAGGGCGAACCGGGAGATGCCCGTCCGCTCGCTGGTCGCCGCGAGCCGGTCGGCGCACAATCGCGGCGTCCCCACCGGGTGCAGCCCGCAGAGCAGTTCGGTGTAGCCCAGCGGGTCGCGCATCCGCCGGATCCGGCCGTCCACCGTGACATGCGCCTCGAGCCCCTGCTTCAGCCAGCCCGGCATCGCCTTCGTCAGCGCCTCCACCGCGTCCGTGCGCCGGTCCGCGATCTGGCAGACGCCGGCCGAGACATGACCGGCGCCCAGGACGACGTCCGCCGGGTGCCCGGCGGTGCGTGCGTGCCGCCGCCACAGGGACACCATCTCGGCCTTCTCCTCGTCGCCCACATGCATCCCGAGGAGCATCGGCAGCCCGTGCTCGGCGGCCCGGCGCACACTCGACGGCGAGGTGCACGCCACGACCACCTCGGGGCCCTCGGCCTCCGACAGGGACTCCGACGGCCTTGGTACGACGGGGACTTCACGGAACGGGAAGCGGCCCCCCGGGGGACCGGCGACCGACGGCTCGCGCAGCCAGCGCAGCAGCAGATCGAGTGATTCCCCGAACCCCTCCTCGTAGGCCTCGATGCCCGAGCCGAAGACCTCCAGGTCGACCCACGGCCCGCCGCGGCCCACGCCCAGCGAGAAGCGTCCGCCGGAGGTGATGTGCAGCAGGGCGGCCTGCTCGCCCACCTTCACCGGGTGGGCGGTGGGCAGGACGGTGACCGCCGTGCCCACGCGGATCCGCCGGGTCCGGCCGAGCAGCAGGGCCGCCAGCGTGATCGCGGACGGGCAGGTGCCGTACGGTACGAAGTGGTGCTCGGCCAGCCAGACCGAGTCCAGACCTGCCTCCTCGGCGACCTCGGCCGAGCGGACCGCCCGGTGCAGCGCCTCCCCCTGGCCCTGGCCCGGGAACTGGGCCGCCAACACAAAACTTCCAACGCGCATTGCTCTGCCTGCTTCCTTGGCCCCGACGCGGAGCTCCCCCACACCGCATAACCGTCTGACACGTGCCGAGGACACGGCCTGGCGGAGAGATTTCCGGATTGTCTGCAGAATGGGTACAAGTGACGTGGGTCCGGCGCCGGTTCCGTCCTGTCCGCGAGGCGTCTCCGAGCCCCGTAGGCTGGGCACGACCCGTGCTTCCTGTATAGCCCCGTGAGGTGTCCTGTGTCCCCGCGTCGCAACCGGCCCAAGGGAGCCGGCTCGTCGGGTACGTCCGGCCGCAGCGCCGAGGACGACCGCTCCGGCCGTTACGGCGGCTGGCAGTCGACCGAGAGCTGGCAGGGCGAGGAGTGGAACGTACGGCATGTGGCGGGCGCGAGCGCGCAGGGCAAGACCTACCGCTGCCCCGGCTGCGACCAGCTGATCCCCTCGGGCGTCCCGCACGTCGTGGCCTGGCCGGAGCACGCGGGCGTCGACGACCGCCGCCACTGGCACAAGGCCTGCTGGAACGCGAAGGACCGCCGCACCACGAGGGTGCAGCGGTCCCGCAACGCGCCGAGGTTCTGAACCGGGCCGCGCGTCGCTACACGTCCCGCTTCTGCAGCAGCGCGACCGCTCCGGCGAACGCCGCGGCCGTCACGCCCAGGGCGATCCACAGCGGGTCCCAGCCGGTCGGGCCCGAGTCGCTGAGGGAGTTGGTGTAGAAGACGCCGAGCTGGTTCGGGATCGAGTAGTCGAACAGCGCCTGGCGCAGGTCCTCGAGCGCCGAGGAGACCATGAAGAGCGCGATCACCAGCGGCGCCAGCACCAGGCCGATCATGAGGGTGATGGCGCCCGCCGAGTGCCGGATCACCGAGCCGACGACGAGCGAGAGCAGCCCGATCAGCGCGACGTAGAGCGAGATGCCGAGCGTGCCCTTCAGCCACTCCGAGTTGCTCGGAGTCCTGGCGCCGTCCAGCAGGGCCACGTCCGCGAGGGCGACGAGCAGCACCGAGACGAAGGTGACGACGAAGGACACGGCGAAGAACACGATTGCCTTCGCCGCCAGCACCCGCGGCCGCGAGGGGCACGCGGTCATCGTGGTCCGGATCATGCCGGTGCCGTACTCGGAGGCGGTGGTCAGCACGCCGAGCGTGATGATGCACATGCTGCCGAGGAGCAGTCCGAAGACGCCGAAGGAGAGCGGGTTCTCGCCCCTCAGGCTGCCCTCCGACTCGTTCGAGGCGAGCAGCGAGGCGGTCAGCAGACCGATGCCCACCACGAGCAGCACGAACACCCCGAGCGTCCACATCGTGGAGCGCACCGACCTGATCTTCGTCCATTCCGAGGCGATCGCGTGCCCGAGGTGCGTGCGTACGACGGGGATCGGCGAGGTGTAGCCGGGATACGGCGAACCGGGCGCCGCCGCCTGCAGGTCGGGCGGGGCGGTCTGCGGCATCGGGGGCTGGGGCGTGCTCATCGGGCGTCCTCGGGCTTGGTCAGGTCGGCGGGGGCAGGCGGCTGCTGGGGCGCCTGGGGCGCGGCGGGCGCCGGCTGGGCGTACGGGTTGCTGCCGTCCGCGCCGGGCGCCGACGGGGCGCCGTAGGGCCCCGGTTGGGGCTGTCCGGCGCCGGCGTACGGGCCCTGGCCCTGCGGCATCGCGAACGGCTGCCCGCCCTGCTGGGGCGGCGGCGGGGCGTACCAGTCGGGCTGGCCCTGCCCGGGCACCGGCATCGGCGGCTGCGCGCCCGGCGGCAGGGGCTGCATGAGCCCCTCCTTCTGGTCGATCGTCGAGCGGTAGTCGACGGCCCCCTGCGTCATGCGCATGTACGCCTCCTCCAGCGAGGCCTGGTGCGGCGACAGCTCCCACAGGCGTACGTCGGCGTCGTGCGCGATGTCGCTGATGCGCGGGAGCGGCAGTCCCGTGATGCGCAGCGCGCCGTCCTGCTCGGGCAGCACGTGACCGCCCGCCTCGGTCAGCGCGGACGTCAGCTTCTCGCGCAGCTGCGGTTCGCTGTCGGGGGTGCGTACGCGCGCGAAGTCGGCGGAGTTGGCCGAAATGAAGTCCTTGATGCTCATGTCGGCGAGCAGCTGGCCGCGCCCGATCACGATGAGGTGGTCGGCGGTCAGCGCCATCTCGCTCATCAGATGGGAGGAGACGAAGACGGTGCGGCCCTCCGCGGCCAGCGCCTTCATCAGATTGCGCACCCAGAGGATGCCCTCGGGGTCGAGGCCGTTGACCGGCTCGTCGAAGAGCAGCACCTGCGGGTCGCCGAGCAGCGCGGCGGCGATGCCCAGCCGCTGCCCCATGCCGAGCGAGAACCCCTTGGAGCGCCTTCTGGCCACGTCCTGGAGCCCGACCACGCCCAGCACTTCGTCGACCCGGCGGGCCGGGATCCCGGAGAGCTGGGCCAGGGACAGCAGGTGGTTGCGGGCGCTGCGGCCGCCGTGCACGGCCTTGGCGTCGAGCAGCGCGCCCACCTGGCGGGGGGCGTTGGGGAGTTTGGGGTACGGGTAGCCGCCGATCGTCACCTGCCCCGCCGTGGGGTTGTCCAGGCCGAGGATCATCCGCATCGTCGTCGACTTGCCCGAGCCGTTGGGCCCGAGGAACCCGGTGACGGCACCCGGTCGCACCTGGAAGGAAAGGTTGTACACGGCGGTCTTGTCGCCGTAGCGCTTGGTCAGGCCGACAGCCTCGATCATGCTCCGCACCCATCGAAAGGATCAGGACAGCGGGGCACACGCCCCCGTAAGGGTTAGGAGGATATCCATGCGCTGACGGTTCCGCTCAAGAGGAGGTAAAAGACCGGCCCCGTTCACGCGTCGCGGCGCTTCAGCAACACGTAACCGCCGACGAGCACGGCGATCACCCACAGCGCCATGATCCCGAGGCCGCCCCAGGGGCCGTAGGGGGTGTCGTCGTCGATCGGCGTGATCACCTGCATGATCTTGCTGCCGGCCTGATCGGGCAGGTACCGGCCGATCTTCTTCGTCGCGTCGACGTTGCCCAGGATGTTGGAGATCAGGAAGAAGAACGGCATCAGGATGCCCAGCGACAGCATCGGCGAGCGCAGCATCGCGGCGACGCCCATGGAGAAGACCGCGATGAGGGTCATGTAGACACCGCCGCCGATCACGGCACGCAGCACGTGCGGATCGCCGATCTCGGCGCGGTGCGAGCCGAGCATCGCCTGTCCGAGGAAGAACGCGACGAAGCTGGTGACCAGCCCGACGGCCAGGGCGAGCGCGGTCGCCACGGCGATCTTGCTGAACAGGAAGGTGCCGCGCTGCGGCACGGCGGCCAGCGAGGTGCGGATCATGCCGGTGCTGTACTCGTTCGAGACGACCAGCACCCCGAACACGATCATCGCGAGCTGGCCGAGGCTCATCCCGGCGAAGCTGATGAAGGTCGGGTCGAAGGAGAGCCGGTCCTTCGTGCTCATGTTGTCGAACTCGTTGCTCGACAGCGCCGAGATCAACATGCCGAGCGCAACGGTGACGACCACGGCGAGGGAGAGCGTCCACACCGTGGACGCCACCGACCGGATCTTGGTCCACTCGGACTGTACGACCTGGGCCGCGGTCATCGCCTGCTCCTGTTCCAGTCGTCGCCCCACTGCCGCGGTTGCGGCTGCTGCGCTTGCTGCGCGGCGGGCGGCGGCACGTCATAGGGGGCGTCCGTGTGCGCGTGGTATTCCACCGACCCCGCGGTCAGCTGCATGAACGCCTCCTCCAGCGAGGCCTGCTGCGGGCTCAGCTCGTGCAGCACGATCTGGTGCTGCGCGGCCAGCTCGCCGATCTGCTCGGCGCTGCCGCCGTCCGCCTCCAGCACACCGCTGCCGGACTCGACGACGGTGACACCGGCCAGGTGCAGCACATCGAGCAGCCGCTCGCGCTGCGGGGTCCGCACGCGGACGTACGACCGCGAGTTCTGCGCGATGAAGTCGGCCATGGAGGTGTCGGCGAGCAGCCGCCCCTGTCCGATGACGACGAGGTGGTCGGCGGTCAGCGCCATCTCGCTCATCAGATGGGAGGAGACGAAGACGGTGCGACCCTGCGCCGCGAGCGATTTCATCAGATTGCGGATCCAGTGGATGCCCTCGGGGTCGAGGCCGTTGACGGGCTCGTCGAACATCAGGATCCGGGGGTCGCCGAGCAGGGCGCCCGCGATGCCGAGCCGCTGCCCCATGCCGAGCGAGAACCCCTTGGCCTTCTTGCGGGCGACGGCCGTCAGGCCCACCGTGTCGAGCACCTCGGCCACCCGGCGGCCGGGGATGCCGTTGCTCTGCGCGAGGCACAGCAGGTGGTTGCGGGCGCTGCGGCCGCCGTGCATGGCCTTGGCGTCGAGCAGGGCGCCGATGTACTTCAGCGGGTCCTTGAGCCGGTCGTAGTGCTGCCCGTCGATCCGGACGTCCCCGGCGGTGGGCCGGTCGAGGCCCAGCATCATGCGCATGGTGGTGGACTTGCCGGCCCCGTTCGGGCCGAGGAACCCGGTCACCATGCCGGGTCTGACGGTGAAGGTGAGGTCGTCGACCGCCAGCTTCTCGCCGTACCGCTTGGTCAGGCCCTCCAGCTCGATCATGCGGCCACGCTAAGACCCGGGTTGGGCCCCTGCCACCCGTACGGCCAAACAGAGTCGCACGACGAAGGGCCCGCACCGTTCGGGGGAGAGGGTGCGGACCCTTCGCGTTGCCGTCAGGCGGTGTTACCGGGACTGCTGGGCAGGAACCCCACGGGTGATCGGCTCGTCCTCGGTCGGCGTGCCGGCGGCGGCCACCGCGGCGCCCGTGAGCGTCGCGAGCATCTCGCGGACGTTCGTCAGCTGGGCGTTGATGCTGTCGCGGCGGTTGGTGAGGGCGGCCAGCTCGCGCTCGGATTCCGAACGGATGCGGTCGGCCTTGGCGTTGGCGTCGGCCACGATGTCCTCGGCCTGGCGCTGGGCCGTCTCCACCGTCTGGCGGGCGCGGCGCTCGGCGTCCGTGCGCAGCTTCTCGGCCTCCAGGCGCAGCTGCTCGGCGCGGTGCTCGATCTCGGCCAGGCGCTTCTCGGCCTTGGCCTGACGGGACGCCAGGTCGCGCTCGGACTGCTCGCGGCGCTTGGCGAGGTTCGTCTCGAAGTCGGCCGCGGCCTGGGCGGCCTTGGCGCGGGTCTCCTCGAAGAGGGCGTCCGCCTCCTCGCGCTTGGACTGCGCGTCCTTCTGCGCCTCGGAACGCAGCTGAGAGGCGTCGCTCTTGGCCTTCTCGACGATCCGGACGCCCTCGTCCTCGGCCTTGGCCTTGCGCTCCGCCGCGAACGATTCTGCGTCGTTGCGGACCTGCTGGGCCGCCGACTCGGCGAGTTCGCGGTGCTGCTCGGCCGCGCGCCTGGCCTCCTCGCGCAGATCCTTGGCCTCCTCCTCGGCGAGGCGGAGGATCTTCTCGACACGCGCGCCGAGACCGGCGTACGACGGCTCGGCGTCGGTCACCTGAGCCTGGGCGTTCTGCGTCTCGAGGTGGAGCTCCTCGATGCGCTTTTCCAGAGCGGTGATACGGGCGAGGGCACTGTCACGGTCGGAGACGAGCTTCGAGATCCGTTCGTCCACCTGAGCGCGGTCGTACCCACGCCGCACAAGCTCGAAGCCGTAGGGGGAAGTGTCGCTCATGGGGTTCCTGTCAACTGAGACCGGTGAGGTGATAGGGGGAATCCTAGGGGCCGAAGCGGTGTGTCATCGAGCGGATACGTGTTTGATCTGGAGAATGACACCCCTTTTGAGTGGCTAGCCGGCGGACCACTTGCCAAAAACTCGGTCAAAGGCCCCAGACGGCACCGGATGCGGGCCTGTCGATCAACTGTCCGACGGCTTACCCGAACGAGGGGCGCCGACCGTGGCTCCGGCCTTGACGCCACCGTCCTTGCCCGCCCCGGGGGCCTCGAAGGACTCCAACGCCTCCAGCACGTCCTGGACACGGGAGATCTCGGCGTTGATGTCCTCGCGGCGGCGCACCAGGATCTCCAGCTCACGCTTGCCCTCCTCGACCGTGCGCTTGGCCTCGAGGACCGCCTCCGCCTTGAGCTCCTCGGCCTCCTTCACGAGCGCCGACTTCTTCTGCTCGGCCTCCTTCAGGAGCCCCTCGGCCTTCTTCACGGCGGCGATACGGACCTTGCCGGCCTCCGAATTGGCCTCCGAGACCAGCTCCTTGGCCTTCGCCTGCGCCTTGGCCAGCTGCTCCTCGGCGGCCTTGATGAGCGCGTCGCAGCGGTCGCCCGCCGACTTCATCGTCTCGGCCGACTCCCGGCGGGCCCGCTCGTGCAACGCCTCGATCTCGCCCGTGATGCGGTCCCGCAACTCCTCGGCCCGCTCACGGATCGAGGTGGCGTCCCGGCGCGCGCCGACGAGCAGTTCGTCCGCGTCCGTACGGGCCTTCTCCACCCGTGCGTTGCCCTCGACCGTCGCCTCGGCCACCAGGCGGTCGGCCTCGGTGCGGGCCGCGCCCACCATGGTGTCGGCCTGTGCCTCGGCGTCGGCGGTGGTCTTGTGGGCCTGCTGCTGAGCCTCGGTCAGCAGCTTGTCGGCCTCGGCCGTGGTCTCCGTGATGAGCTTGTCGACCTGCTCGGCCACGTCCTGGCGCCGCTTGCTGGCCTCCTTGCGGACCTCGTCCAGCGTCCGGTCGGCCTCCTCGCGCGCGGAGTTGACGAGCCGTTCGGCCTCCGCCTCCGCCTCGGCGCGCAGCCGGTCGGCCTCGCTGCGGACCCGCTCCGCGTGCTGCTGGGCGGAGCCGACGGCCTCGGCGGCCTCGGCGCGCAGCCGCTCCGCGTCCCCGGTGGCGTCCGCGATGAGCTTCTCCGCCTTGGCGACCGCCTCGGCCCGCAGCCGGTCCGCCTCGGTGACCGTCTCCGTGGTGAGCCGCTCGGCCTCGTTGCGTGCCTCGGTGATCAGGGTGTCGGCCTGCGTGGCCGCGTCCGAGCGGATGCGGTTGGCGTCGTCGCGGGCCTCGGCCCGGGTGCGTGTCGCCGCCTCGTCGGCCTCCGCGATCGCGTCCGAGGCCTCCGTGCGCACCCGCTGGGCGTGCTCGGCCGCCTCCGAGCGCAGCCGCTCCGCCTCCGCGATCGCCTCCGAAACGGTGCGCTCGGCAAGCGACTTGGCCGCTTCCGTCTCCCCGGCGGCCTCGCGCCGCAGCCGGCCCGCGTCCTCGCTGGCCCGCTCGCGCTCGGCGTAGGCGTCGGCGCGGACCCGGTCGGCCTCCTCCTGGGCCTCGCGCCGGGTGCGGTCGGCCGCGTGCTCGGCGGCGCTGCGCAGCCCGGTGATCTCCTCCTGCGCCTGCTCGTGCAGCCCGGACACCGAGTCCCGTACCTGCTGGGCGTGCAGCTCGGCCGCCGAGACCATCTCGTTCGCGCGCCGGTCGGCCTCCTCGACCAGCCGGACCGCCTCGGTCTGCGCCTCCTCGACGCGGTTGCGCGCCGAGGCCAGCAGCTCCTCGCTCTGCTCGCGGGCCCGCTCCCGCTCCTGGTCGGCCTCGGTGCGCGCGGCGCCGAGGAGTTCCTCCGCCTCGCGCCGGCGCCGTTCGGCCTCCTCCTGGGCGGCGGCCAGCGTCTCCGTGGTCTCCGTGGCCAGCCGCTCGGCGGCCGCCTGGGCCTCCGACCGGATCCGGTCGGCGGTGTCCTGCGCCTCCGCCTTCAGCCGCTCGGCCTCCGAGGCGGCCTCCGAACGCAGCCGTACGGCGACGGCCTCGCCCTCGGCGCGGGACGCGGAGGCGTCCGAGGCGGCCTCGTTGCGCAGCCGCTCGGCCTCCGCCTCGGCCTGCTGCTGCAGCGTGCGGATCCGCTCGGCGGCCTCGGTACGCAGCCGCTCGGTCTCCTCGGCGGCCTCGCGGCGGATGCGTGACGCCTCCTCGCGGGCCTCCGTCAGCGCCTGCTCGGCGGCGGCGAGGCGCTCCTCGGCCTCGGTGTGCAGCCGCGTCAGCTCGTCGGCGGCCTCCGCGCGACGGGCCGCTATCGCCCGCTCGGTCTCCTCGTGCAGCTCGCGTGCGGCCCGCTCGGCGTCGGCCTTGATGCCCTCGGACTGCTCGACGACCTCCTCGCGGTGCCGCTCGGCCTCCTGCCGGGTGCGCTGCAGCGTCTCCTCGGCCTGCCGGCGCAGCGTCGTCGCCCGCTCGATGGCCTCGGTGCGGACCTTCTCGCTGTCCGTCGTCGCCTTCTGGCGCAGCTCGTCGGCGTCCTGCCGGGACTTGGCCAGCAGCTCCTCGGCGGTCTTCGCAGCCTCCTCGATCTGCTGGACGGCCTCCTTGCGGGCCTCCGCGCGGATCTTCTCGCCCTCGGCGACCGCGTCGGCACGCAGCTGCTCGGCCTCGCCGCGCAGCCGGCGGGCCTCCTCCTGCAGCTCGACCGTCTTGGCGCGGTACTCCTTGGTGTCGTCCTTGGCCGCACCCTTGAGCTGCTCGGAGATGTCCTGCGCCTCGGAGCGCAGCCGGTTCGCCTCCGCCTCGGCCTCGGCGCGGATCCGCTCGGCCTCCTCGGCGGCGGCCTTCGTGGTGTTCCGCGCGTCCTCCTGCGCCCTGTTGAGGACGTCCTCGGCGGTCTTGGCCGCCTTCGACAGCTGGGTCGCGCTCTCCTCGGCGGTGATCGTGCGGGCCTTCTCGGAGGCCTCGGCGACGATCCGCTCGGCCTGGGCGCGGGCGTCGGCGACGACCTCCTCGGCGGCGGACCGGGTGGCCTCGGCGTCCTTGGTGGCCTCCTCGACCAGCCGGGCGACCTGCTCGCGCGCCGTGCGCGTGCGCTGCTCGTTCGCCGACTCGGCGCTGGCGAGCGCCTTCTCGGCGGACGCCGTGGCCTCGGTGATCAGCTTGTCGGCCTCGGCCTGCGCCTTGCGCAGCGCCTCCTCGGCCTCCGCCATCCGCTGCTCGGCGGCCCGGCTCAGCTCCTGCGCCTGGCGCCGTGCGCTGTCCGACTCCGAGACGGTGGAGGTGCGCAGCTGCTCGGCGTGGTCGGTGGCCTCCTGCGCCTGGGTGGAGGCGGCGTTGAGGAGCCGCTCGGCGTCCGTGCGGGCCCGGCGCAGGATCTGCTCGGCCTCCGCGCGGGCCGCCTCGGCGTCGTTCGTCAGGCGCTCGCGGGCCTCGGTGGTCAGCCGCTCGGCCTCCGCGCGCGCCGCGGCCATGGCCTGCTCGGCCTCGGCGCGGGACTCCTCCAGGAGCCGGCGGGCCTGGGACTCGCTGCGGGCGCGCAGCTGCTCGGCCCACGCCACGTTCTCGTTGACATGCGACTCGACGGTCTGGCGGCGCTCGGCGAGCTCCTGGTCCAGCTGCTGGCGGCGGGTGACCGCCTCCTGGTGCAGCTCGGCCTGCAGCCGGGCGGCCTGCTCGGCGTGCTCCTGGAGGATGCGCTGGGTCTGCGCGCGCACCTGGCTCAGCTCGCGCTCTGCGTCCTGACGCAGCTGGTCGGCCTGCATCTGGGCGTTGCGGAGCAACTGCTCGGCCTGGTAGCCGATGTCACCGCCGTCGAAGGAGGGCCGGGACATGAGGGTGCGGCGCGCCTCGTGCAGCTTGGCGCGCAGCACCTCGACCTGGTAGCCGAGGTCCTCGGCGTGCTGGATCGCCTTCTCCCGCTCGGTCTTCAGCCGATCCATCTCGGCCTCGAACCGAGAGAGGTGGTCGACGTCAGCCGCCGGCTCTCGCTCCTGGCGTTCGTAGCCCCGCACTGCGCGGTCCCATCCGTCCCCTGGTCGCAAGTCTGGCCAAACGAGCTCCGTCCGTCCGACGGACGGGGCCCCCGGGGGAATGGTGTCAGATCAACGGCGGAGCATGGGCTGCTGCCCCGACGCTCGCCCCCCGAAACCCGGACCCCGGCATGTGGCCACCCCGGTTCGAGGAGCGACCGCCCCCAACCCTACCGGCCCATATGTACGAGGGTCAGTGCTCAGGTGACTCAACAGGCGCCGAAGTGACCAGTTCTGTCAGTACGCCATGGCAATCCTTGGGGTGCAGGAACGTGATCCGTGACCCCATGGAGCCGCGTCGCGGCTCTTCGTACAGGACGCGGACGCCCTTTTCCTTCACGGAGGCGGCGTCGGCGTCCACGTCGGCCGTGCCGAAGGCGATGTGGTGGACGCCCTCGCCGTTCTTGTCGAGCCACTTCGCGACGGTCGAGTCCGGCCGCGTCGGCTCCAGGAGCTGCAGATACGAGGCGCCGCCGTCGGAGGTGTCGTTGATCTTGAGCATGGCCTCGCGCACGCCCTGCTCCTCGTTGACCTCGGAGTGGAACACCTCGAAGCCGTAGGTGGCCCGGTAGAACTCGACGGTCTTGTCGAGGTCGAAGCAGGCGATCCCGATGTGGTCGATTCGCGTCAGCATGTGTGTCAGTGCAGCGCGCTTCGTATGGTTGCGCAACGTGCCAGCGATCACATCGACGGCCGGGTGACGGCACGGAGTGCCACTCAGTACATTCGAAGTAAACCCTCGTTCACTCCTCGGCTGTGCAGCCGGTAAGGGGATCGCAGCTCATGTCATCTGGAACGAACACCTCGGTGATCGTCGCGGGCGCGCGTACGCCCATGGGCCGGTTGCTCGGCTCGCTCAAGTCCTTCTCCGGGGCCGACCTCGGCGGCTTCGCGATCAAGGCCGCCCTCGACCGTGCGGGGATCGGTGGCGACCAGGTCCAGTACGTCATCATGGGCCAGGTGCTGCAGGCCGGTGCGGGGCAGATCCCGGCCCGCCAGGCGGCCGTCAAGGGCGGCATCCCGATGAGCGTCCCGGCGCTCACCGTCAACAAGGTCTGCCTGTCCGGCCTCGACGCCATCGCGCTCGCCGACCAGCTGATCCGCGCCGGCGAGTTCGACGTGATCGTCGCCGGCGGCCAGGAGTCCATGACCAACGCGCCTCACCTGCTGCCGAAGTCCCGCGAGGGCTTCAAGTACGGCGCGATCGAGATGCTCGACGCCATGGCGTACGACGGCCTGACCGACCCGTGGGAGAACATCCCCATGGGCGAGTCGACCGAGAAGCACAACACGCGCCTGGGCATCGGGCGCGCCGAGCAGGACGAGATCGCCGCCCTGTCCCACCAGCGCGCGGCCGCCGCCCAGAAGAACGGCGTCTTCGAGGCCGAGATCACCCCGGTGGAGATCCCGCAGCGCAAGGGCGAGCCGGTCGTCTTCAGCAAGGACGAGGGCATCCGCGGCGACACCACCGCCGAGTCCCTGGGCAAGCTGCGCCCGGCGTTCACCAAGGACGGCACGATCACCGCCGGTACCGCCTCGCAGATCTCGGACGGTGCGGCGGCCGTGGTCGTGATGAGCAAGGCCAAGGCGCAGGAGCTGGGGCTCGAGTGGATCGCCGAGATCGGCGCCCACGGGAACGTGGCCGGTCCGGACAACAGCCTCCAGTCCCAGCCGTCCAACGCGATCCTGCACGCCCTGAAGAAGGAGGGCCTGGAGGTCTCCGACCTCGACCTCGTCGAGATCAACGAGGCCTTCGCCGCCGTGGCCGTGCAGTCAATGAAGGACCTCGGGATCTCCACGGAAAAGGTGAACGTCAACGGCGGCGCCATCGCCCTCGGTCACCCCATCGGCATGTCCGGCGCCCGTCTGGTGCTGCACCTGGCGCTGGAGCTGAAGCGGCGGGGCGGCGGTGTGGGCGCGGCCGCGCTGTGCGGTGGCGGCGGTCAGGGTGATGCACTGATCGTGCGAGTGACCAAGGCCTGAGGCCTCGGTAAGCGAACCTCTGAACGGAGCTGTGATGCAGGACGTCTCCACCCTGGTGACCCAGGCCAGGGAAGGCCGGCCGCGGGCCGTGGCCCGGCTGATCTCGCTGGTCGAGGGGGCGTCCCCGCAGCTGCGGGAGGTCATGGAGGCGCTGGCGCCGCTGACCGGGAACGCGTACGTGGTCGGCCTGACCGGCTCCCCGGGCGTCGGCAAGTCCACCTCGACCTCGGCGCTGGTGACGGCGTACCGCAGGCAGGGCAGGCGGGTCGGGGTCCTGGCCGTCGACCCGTCCTCGCCGTTCTCCGGGGGCGCCCTGCTCGGCGACCGTGTGCGGATGTCCGAGCACGCCTCCGACCCCGGCGTCTACATCCGCTCGATGGCCACCCGGGGCCATCTGGGCGGCCTCGCGTGGTCCGCGCCGCAGGCGATCCGGGTGCTGGACGCGGCGGGCTGCGACGTCATCCTGGTCGAGACGGTGGGGGTGGGCCAGTCGGAGGTGGAGATCGCCTCCCAGGCCGACACCAGCGTCGTCCTGCTGGCGCCCGGCATGGGCGACGGGATCCAGGCGGCGAAGGCCGGAATCCTGGAGATCGGTGACGTCTACGTCGTCAACAAGGCCGACCGCGACGGCGCCGACGCCACCGCTCGCGAGCTGAACCACATGCTGGGCCTGGGCGAGTCCCGCGGGCCCGGCGACTGGCGCCCCCCGATCGTCAAGACGGTCGCCGCCCGCGCGGAGGGTGTCGACGAGGTCGTCGAGGCGCTGGAGAAGCACCGCGCCTGGATGGAGGAGCGCGGTGTGCTGGCCGAGCGGCGGCTCGCCCGCGCCGCCCGCGAGGTCGAGACCATCGCGGTCACGGCCCTGCGCGAGCGCATCGGCGACCTGCACGGCGACCGCCGGCTGAGCGCGCTCGCGGAGCGCATCGTGGGCGGCGAACTGGACCCGTACCGCGCGGCGGACGAGCTGGTGGCGGGGCTGACGCAGAGCTGACGCGGGATTGCCGTGGCCGACTCCCGGCCGCCGCTGCTACGTTGAACGACATGTACCTCCTCATGGCATAGGGCACATCCGAGCCCGCGCGACCGTGCTGTACGGCCCGCGCGGCGATCCGATGTCCCCTTTTCGCCTCGAGTCGAGGAACTCCCGTGTCTTGCACACCAGTTGTACGGCCGTCGTACGCCGCCGTCCTCCAAATCCCGTACGCCCGCCGCACCTTCGCGGCGGCCCTGCTCGGCAGACTGTCGTACGGAATCGTCCCCCTGTCCGTGATGCTCGCCGTGACCCGGGCCACCGGGTCGTACGCGGTGGCGGGCACCGTCATGGCCCTGTTCGGCGGCACCAGCGTCTTCCTGTCGCCCGCGAGGGCGGCCCTGATCGACCGTCACGGGCCGCGCCGCGCGCTCGTCCCGATGGCGGGCGCCTACTGCGCGCTGCTCGGCCTGCTGACGGCGCTCGTATGGCGCCCGGGGTCCGCCTCACCGCTCGTCGTGGGCGCCGTGACTGCCGCGGCCGGTGCCTGCACGCCTCCGCTGGGACCGACCATGCGGGCCGTGTGGAGCGGGCTCGCCCCGGACCGGGCGCTGCTGCAGCGCGCATACAGCCTGGACGGGGTCGCCGAGGAACTCCTTTTCGTTTCCGGGCCGTTGGCGGTCGGCGTGCTCGTGGGCCTCACCCCGCCGTCGGCCGGGATCGTCCTCGGTACGTGCCTGATGGCAGCCGGGACCGCCGGGTTCGTGAGCTCGCCCGCCGTGCGGGGGATGCGTCCCGCCGGACGGAAGACGGGTGAGCGGCGCGCTGCCGCCCCGCGAGGGACGCTGCGCGGCATCCTCCGGCCCGTCGTCGGCGCCGCCGGCGTGGGCCTCGCCCTGGGGGCCGTCGACCTCGTGGTCGTGGCCTTCGCCGGGCAGCGGCACTACGGCGACGACGCCGTGGCCTGGACGCTGGCGGCCCTGTCGGCCGGGAGCGCCGTGGGCGGCCTGCTGAACGGAGCCGTCCCCTGGCGCGCCCCGGCGGGCGCCCGGCTCCCGCTGATGGTCGCCGGCCTGGGCACGGCCCTCCTCTGCGCGGCCCTCGCCCCCGACCTCGTCACACTCGCACTCACACTCGCAGCCGCCGGCTTCTTCGTAGCCCCGGCCCTGACCACCGCCTACCTCACCGCCGACGACACGGCGCCCCCCGAAACCCGCGTACGAGCCGGGGCCTGGGTCAACACAGCCGTAAACGCAGGCAGCACAGCGGGTTCAGCCGCAGCTGGGCTTTCGCTGGGCGGGGTATCGACGGCCCTGTGCTTCACGGCGGCGGGCGCGGCGGCCCTGCTCACGGCCGTGGCCACGGCCAGGGGACGGCACCGGCCGCGGCAGGAGGTCGCCCCGACGTCCGCCGCCGCGTGACGATCGTCGGTCGTCGCTTCTGCTCGTCGCCCCAGGAGCCGGGCTCTTGGTGGTCGGGCTGCCGATCGCGGCGTGCTGTGCGCCGAAAGGAAGCGGCGGCCCCGCTAATGGCCTCGGCCACCGGGAGGACGCTGCACCGCGCTGCGCGAGGTCGCCACCGCCTCCGCCGCCGCGTGACGTCCGTCGGCCGTCGCTTGCGGTCTTCGCCACCGCAGCCGCTCTCCTGGTCAGCGCCCTGCCGACGGCCCTGTGCTTTGCGGCGGCAGGGATGGTGGCTCTGCTGGGGGCGCGAGCCCCCGCGAGGACGCTGCACCAGCCGCCGCGGGAGGTCGTGGTCCACGACAGGGACGGTGTGCCCGAGGGCGACCGCGAGCGCGCGGGGATCGGTCCTGCCGACGCCCGGGACGCCGCATCGCCCGGGACGTCCTGTCGCCCGGCGCGGCGGAACCCTCGTGGCCCGACACGCCGGCAGGCGGGGCCCTGTTTGGGCTCCGCCTGCCGATGGCCGTGTTGCGGGGATGGGTCCCGGGTCGGTGCTAGGGGCGTCCCCGGTGGCCGCGCAGGTGTTGCGCGATGGGCTTGAGGGCCTTGTCGAGTTCCGCCAGGGCCTCGGGGGACAGCAGGTCCATGAAGTGCCTGCGCACGGACGCCACATGATGGGGGGCGACCTTCTTCATCGTCTCCATGCCGTGCTCGGTCAGCACGGCGTAGAGCCCTCGCCGGTCCGACTCGCAGTTCTCGCGCCTGACCAGGTTCGCGTTCTCCATCCGGGTGATCTGGTGGGAGAGCCTGCTCTTGGACTGGAGGGTGGCGGACGCGAGGTCGCTCATCCGCATCCGTACGTCCTCCGACTCGGAGAGGTTCACCAGGATCTCGTAGTCGTTCATTGTCAGGCCGAACGGCTGCAGGTCCCGCTCGAGCTGGTACGTCAACAGCCTGTTGACCTCCAGGTGGGTGCGCCAGGCGCACTGCTCCGCATCGGTCAGCCAGCGCGTGGCCGTCTCGGTCTCCATGAATGAAGTCTACCTAAAATGTTGAAAGGCGAACTAACGGGGGGTCGTGTGACGGCGCGCATACGTTCGACGTCACACTCCGCAGACTACCGCTCACAGCCCGAAGCGACGCTGGAGGTCCCCCAGCTGTCCGGGAAGGCGCGGTGCGCCGGCTTGCTGTGAAGGACCTGTGTGTGCCCCTCCACCGGGTACTCCCGGCTCGTTCGGAACCGCCCCCGTGGCCTGCTCGGCCATGAGGGTCTCCGAGGACTGGAGCAGGACCGTTCCGGCCCCCACGAACTCGAACTGGTGCTCCTCCCCGGAAGCCCCGCCGAGGCCCGTCATCGCACGTAGACCGCCCATCAGGCCTGTCATGTACGAGTGGTCGTAGTGATGGCACGGCGAGGGGCAGTCGGCCCAGCCGACGAGCGCCTGCGGGTCCACCCGGATCGGGGGTTCCATGAACACCACCGGACCGTTCGACGCGGCCACGAACTTTCCGGTTCCGATGAGGGTCAGAAAACCCGGCACGATCGATTGCTTGAGAGCGAGACTTGGCTGAAAAGCGAGCAAGTTGCCCGAGCGAATGGTCAGGTTGCCGTCTTCGAGGTCGTACGAATTCACGTCGAAGGCCCGGTCGGCGAGCAGCATCTTGCCCGAGCCCTCCGCCACGACCCACTCGCTCGCGTGCAGTGGCGAATGAAAGGACGTACGGACAAGTCGGTCGAGTCGGCCGTGCCCGATGCCGTTGAACTCCATCGAGCCGTAGTAGGCGATCATCTTCCCCTTCTGCAGGAACCACTGGCTCCCCTTGAGCTCCACGCAGAAGGTGTACTTGTTGACGTTGTCGTCGACCGGCAGGGTCATGGGGTCGTAGACCGTCGGGCCGCCGCCCGGAGCCCCGTACATGCTCACAGCTTCTCCTCCGAGGCCTGGACGTACACCGAGCCGTTGCCGCTGAGCTCCAGCTGGAAGGCCTCGCCGGAGCCGCGGCCCACCATGTCCCGCCAGCCCAGCGCGGTGGACAGCTTGTTGCGCACGTCGCCGTGGTGGGCGACGTAGGCCTGCGGGTCGACATGGACCGGGTGCTGCGGGTTGATGGGGATCTCGAAGACGCCGCCGTGAGCCATCACGGCGACCGAGCCGTGGCCCTTCAGCGTGGTCGTGAACAGCCCCTGGCCGGTGACCTGGCCGCGCACCATACCCATCACGCCGCCCTGCGAGCCCATGAACATCGTGCCCTGCTGGAGGGTGCCCTCGAAGGCGAGCAGGCGGTCCGCCTCCACATAGAGGGTGTCGCCGGTGAGGTTGATCACCTGGACGTGGTGGCCGCCGTGCCCGAACAGGACCGTGCCGCTGCCCTCGACGCTCATCAGCGGGGTGGCCTCGTTGGCGACGCGGCGGCCGATCATCGACATGACCCCGCCCTGGCCGCCCTGGATGTTGGGCGTGAAGGTCACCTCGCCCTGGTAGGCGAGCATGGCGCCGCGCTGGCTGAACAGCCGCTGCCCGGGCAGCAGCGTGGCCTCCACCATCTTGGAGTTGATCTCGCGGAAGGGCATCTCAGACGTCCCCCGCGATCGTGTTCCGCTCGCTCGGCTGCACGTACACCAGCCCGTCCCCCTCGAACCTGATCTGGAAGGCCTCCCCGCCGCCCTCGCCGAGGAGGGTGCGGAACGTCACACCGGACTGGAAGGACTGCCGCAGATTGCCCTGGTGCGCGATGTACGCCCCCGGGTCGACGGTGAGCGGGTACTGCGCGCTCACCCTGAGCACCACCGCCGGGCCGTCCGACATGATCGCCGCCTGGCCGTGGCCCTCGACGGTCGTCGTGAACAGCCCGTTGCCCTGCGAGGCGCCGCGCAGTCCGGTGAAGGTCGTGCCGGTCCGCAGGCCGGCGTCGGTCGCGAGCAGATTGCTCGACTCCACATACAGCTTCTCCCCCTGGAGTCCCACGAGGTTGATCTCCGAGGCCCGGTCCGCGAACCAGCACGTGCCGTGCCCCTTCACCTCCATCACGGTCATCTGCTCGCCGGTGAGCCGCCGCGTCACCATCCCGCGCAGCCCCTCACCGCCGCCGCTGAGCTTCTTGAAGGCCATCTGACCGTCGTACGCGACCATCGAGCCGTTCTTCGCCTTCACGGCGTCCCCGGTCATGTCGACGGCGAGCACCTTGCTGCCTTGAAGTCGGAACATCGCCACGCTGCGAAGGTAGCCGCCGGGCGGGCGCGCGGAACAGGGCCCGAAGGGTGGAGAAAACCCCAGACCGGACCCCTAGGGGGCCCGTGAGAGCCCGTTTCGTACGACCCCCCGGCCGGTGCCGGTCCCGGCGTTTGCCAGAATGGACGAACGCTTGTGCATCCGTTCACAAAAAGCGAACCCGTCTCCCACCGAAGGTGACCCGTGGACCTCAAGACCGCCACCGCCCTCCGCCGCCTGCGACTCGTCTCGGCCCCCGAGGCCGTGTCCTTCCTGCTCCTGCTGGTCTGCTCCGTGCTGAAGCGGACCACGGACTTCAACGCGGTGCCGGTGATGGGCATGGTCCACGGCGTGCTCTTCATCCTGTACGTGGTCTTCTGGGCCGACGCCTGGAACCGCACCAAGTGGCCGCTCAAGACCGCGGCGTTCTACTTCGTCCTCTCCGTCCTGCCGACCGGCGGCTTCTTCGCCGAGCGCAAGCTCAAGCGCGCCGCCGAGGACGAGGTCATCGCCTCGCGCGCCCGCCAGGAAGGGGTCGTGAACGCATGATCGTCGCCTTCTCCGTGACGCCGCTGGGCGTCGGCGAGGACGTGGGGGAGTACGTCGCCGACGCCGTCCGGGTCGTCCGCGAGTCCGGTCTGCCCAACCGCACCGACGCCATGTTCACCTCGGTCGAAGGTGAGTGGGACGAGGTCATGGACGTCGTCAGGCGCGCCGTCGCCGTCGTCGAGGAGCGCGCGCCGCGCGTCTCGCTGGTCCTCAAGGCCGACATCCGCCCCGGCGTGAGCGACGGGCTCACCTCCAAGGTGGAGACGGTGGAGCGCCACCTCGCCGAGTAGCCGCGTCCTGGGCGGTGCGCCGTGCGCTGCCGGCGCTCCAAGTCCGCGGTATTGAAGGGCGAGACGGGGCTGACCACCATATGACCGGCCGGTAAGGTCTGTGCCGTGCCGAAGCCGCTCAGCCTTCCCTTCGATCCGATCGCCCGCGCCGACGAGCTCTGGAAGCAGCGCTGGGGAAACGTGCCGTCCATGGCGGCCATCACCTCGATCATGCGTGCCCACCAGATCCTGCTCGCCGAGGTCGACGCGGTGGTCAAGCCGTACGGACTCACGTTCGCGCGGTACGAGGCGCTGGTGCTGCTCACCTTCTCCAAGGAGGGCGAGCTGGCGATGTCGAAGATCGGCGAGCGGCTGATGGTGCACCCCACCTCGGTGACGAACACCGTGGACCGGCTGGTGCGGTCGGGCCTGGTGGCCAAGCGCCCCAACCCCAACGACGGGCGCGGCACGCTCGCGTCCATCACCGGCAAGGGCCGTGAGGTGGTCGAGGCGGCCACCCGCGACCTGATGGCGATGGACTTCGGCCTCGGTGCCTACGACGCCGAGGAGTGCGGGGAGATCTTCGCGATGCTGCGGCCGCTGCGGGTGGCCGCCCACGACTTCGACGAGGACTGACCCGCCCCCGGGACGCGGGCCCGACCCGGCCCAAGATCTCCCGGAACGTGCGGTTACGCTCGACGGCATGAAGAAGAGCGTGCTGACCCGCTATCGCGTCATGGCCTATGTCACCGGTGTCCTGCTGGTCCTGCTGTGCCTGAGCATGATCGCCAAGTACGGCCTGGACGTGGACGGCGCCGCGGACTTCACCCGCGTCGTCGCCATCGCGCACGGCTGGCTCTACGTCGTCTACCTGATCTTCGCCTTCGACCTGGGCTCCAAGGCGAAGTGGCCGGTCGGCAAGCAGCTGTGGGTGCTGCTCGCGGGGACGGTTCCGACGGCCGCGTTCTTCGTCGAGCGCAGGATCACCCACGAGCTTCAGGCCCGGACCGCCGACGAGGCCCCCGCGGTCGCCAAGGCCTGAACGACACCGCCGTACGCCCGTGTGTGCGTACGGCGGTCGCCTCGGCCAATTTAGTTGGACGTCCTAGTACCTCGACATTTATTAGGACGTCCAAGTAAATTGGATCGTATGGACGCTGACGCCATCGAGGAGGGCCGCCGTCGCTGGCAGGCCCGGTACGACGCTTCGCGCAAGCGTGAGGCCGACTTCACCACGCTCTCCGGTGACCCCGTGGAGCCCGCGTACGGACCCCGGCCGGGGGACACGTACGAGGGCTTCGAGCGCATCGGGTGGCCCGGGGAGTACCCCTTCACGCGCGGGCTGTATCCCACCGGATACCGGGGGCGTACGTGGACCATCCGGCAGTTCGCCGGGTTCGGCAACGCCGAGCAGACCAACGAGCGCTACAAGATGATCCTGCGCAATGGCGGCGGCGGTCTGTCCGTCGCCTTCGACATGCCGACGCTCATGGGCCGCGACTCCGACGACCCGCGCTCGCTCGGCGAGGTCGGCCACTGCGGGGTGGCCATCGACTCCGCGGCCGACATGGAGGTCCTGTTCAAGGACATCCCGCTGGGCGATGTGACCACGTCCATGACGATCAGCGGACCGGCCGTGCCCGCCTTCTGCATGTACCTGGTCGCGGCCGAGCGGCAGGGCGTCGACCCCGCCGTGCTCAACGGCACGCTGCAGACGGACATCTTCAAGGAGTACATCGCGCAGAAGGAGTGGCTCTTCCAGCCCGAGCCCCATCTGCGCCTGATCGGCGACCTGATGGAGCACTGCGCCGCCGGCATCCCCGCCTACAAGCCGCTGTCCGTCTCCGGCTACCACATCCGCGAGGCCGGCTCGACGGCCGCGCAGGAGCTGGCGTACACCCTGGCCGACGGGTTCGGGTACGTGGAGCTCGGGCTCAGCCGCGGGCTCGACGTGGACGTGTTCGCCCCCGGCCTGTCCTTCTTCTTCGACGCGCACGTCGACTTCTTCGAGGAGATCGCCAAGTTCCGCGCCGCGCGCCGCATCTGGGCCCGCTGGATGCGCGACGTCTACGGCGCCAAGAGCGAGAAGGCGCAGTGGCTGCGCTTCCACACGCAGACCGCCGGCGTCTCCCTGACCGCGCAGCAGCCGTACAACAACGTCGTGCGTACGGCCGTGGAGGCGCTCGCGGCGGTGCTCGGCGGGACCAACTCGCTGCACACCAACGCCCTGGACGAGACCCTCGCGCTGCCCAGCGAGCAGGCGGCGGAGATCGCGCTGCGCACGCAGCAGGTGCTGATGGAGGAGACCGGCGTCGCCAACGTCGCCGACCCGCTGGGCGGTTCGTGGTTCGTCGAGCAGCTCACCGACCGGATCGAGGCGGACGCCGAGAAGATCTTCGAGCAGATAAAGGAGAGGGGTCTGCGGGCGCATCCCGACGGCAGGCACCCGATCGGCCCGATCACCTCCGGGATCCTGCGCGGCATCGAGGACGGCTGGTTCACCGGCGAGATCGCCGAGTCCGCCTTCCAGTACCAACAGGCGCTGGAGAAGGGCGAGAAGAGGGTCGTGGGCGTGAACGTCCACACCGGGTCCGTCACCGGCGACCTGGAGATCCTGCGCGTCAGCCACGAGGTCGAGCGGGAGCAGGTGCGGGCGCTGGCCGCCCGCAAGGCCGCCCGGGACGACAGCGCCGTGCGCACGGCCCTGGACGCGATGCTGGAGGCGGCCCGCTCCGGCGCCAACATGATCGAGCCGATGCTGGACGCCGTGCGCGCAGAGGCCACCATGGGCGAGATCTGCGGGGTGCTGCGGGACGAGTGGGGGGTGTACACGGAACCCGCGGGGTTCTGAACCAGTCGAGTTCCGAAGCCGCCGCAGGGGCCTCTGACAGTCCGAGGGGCCCCTAGCCGGCCTGGGAGGCCCCCTTCAGGCCCAGCAGCAGTACGCGCGTGAAGTCGCGCACCCATTCCTCGTCGGCCGGCTCCGCGCTCACCAGGGTGCGGTGCACCACCGCGCCGGCCACCACGTCGAAGATCAGGTCGACCGTGCGGGCCGCCTCCACGGGGTCGTTCTCCGGGGGCAGTTCGCCGCGCGCCTGGGCGCGCGCCCGCCCCTCCACGACCAGCCGCTTCTGACGGGTGACGATCGACTCGCGGATACGTTCGCGCAGCGCCTCGTCGCGGGTCCCTTCGGCGACCACCGCCATCAGGCCGCTCCTGGCCTCCGGGCGGGCCAGGATCGCCGCGAACTGCAGGACCACGCCCTCGATGTCGGCGGCGAGGGTGCCGCGGTCGGGCAGGGCGAGCTCGTCGAAGAGCTCCGCCACCGCGTCGACCACCAACTCGTTCTTGCCCGCCCAGCGACGGTAGAGGGTCGTCTTCGCAACCCCGGCGCGCGTCGCCACGTCTCCCAGGGTGAGCTTCGACCAGCCCAGCTCCACCAGCGCCTCCCGCGTGGCCGCGAGGATCGCGGCATCGGCCTCGACGCTGCGCGGGCGTCCCGAGGCACGGGTGGCGGGGGTGCGGCTCTGCATCCATCGACCATAACCGGCCGTTCTCGTGAAGCCGTGAGGGAGATCACCGGGGGGTGGTCGCGGACGGGCACCCGAAGCCATTACGCTACGACTCGTAGCGAAACCACTGGCGTGGCGCGGGGTGGGGACCCGGCGCGGAACACAACGCAGTACGACCGGCTTTCACACGGCTTTTCACACACCGCGGGCGGACGGGGGAGGATAGACGCATGCAGCCACGGAACATGTCCATGAGCGGAGTCGTCGACCTCGCCGCGGTGAAGGCGGCCCAGGAGGCCAAGGCGAAGGCGGAGCAGGCGCGCGCCGAAGCCGCGCGGCAGGGCGGCGGCCCGGGTGCCGTCTCTCCGGCCGACCTGGTGATCGACGTAGACGAGGCCGGATTCGAGAACGACGTCCTGCAGCGGTCCACCGAGGTGCCCGTCGTCATCGACTTCTGGGCCGAGTGGTGCGAGCCCTGCAAGCAGTTGAGCCCCGTGCTCGAACGGCTCGCCGTCGAGTACAACGGCCGCTTCCTGCTCGCAAAGGTCGACGTCGACGCCAATCAGATGCTGATGCAGCAGTTCGGGATCCAGGGCATCCCGGCGGTCTTCGCGGTCGTCGCCGGGCAGGCGCTGCCGCTCTTCCAGGGGGCGGCCGGCGAGGCCCAGATCCGCCAGACCCTGGACCAGCTGGTGCAGGTGGCCGAGCAGCGCTTCGGTCTGACCGGCCTGACGGTCGACCCGGACGCCGAGCCGGGCGGCGGCCCCGCCGCGGCCGAGACGGCTCCGGCCGGGCCGTACGACGCGCTCCTCGAGGCGGCCGTGCGAGCCCTGGACTCGGGCGACCTGGCCGGCGCGGTGCAGGCGTACAAGAACGTGCTGAGCGAGGACCCGGGCCACCCCGAGGCCAAACTCGGGCTCTCCCAGGCCGAGTTGCTCCAGCGGGTGCAGGGTCTTGACCCGCAGCAGGTGCGCAGGGACGCCGCGGACCGGCCGGGCGACGCCCAGGCGCAGATCGCCGCGGCCGATCTGGATCTCGTCGGCGGTCATGTCGAGGACGCCTTCGGGCGGCTCATCGACACGGTCCGGCGCACGGCGGGTGACGAGCGGGACACGGTACGGGTGCGACTGCTGGAGCTTTTTGAGGTTGTCGGGACCGATGATCCGAGAGTGGCGTCGTCACGCAGGGCACTCGCGCGCGCACTCTTCTAGCAGGGCGTGGGGCCGGTTCTGACCAGTCGCTAAACGCTGGGGCATGTGATGCCCAAGTGAAAGATTTGCCGACGGAACGTCAGTGCGGCCGTGCTTTACCAAAACTTGGTAAACGCGGCCGCTGTTACTGCCAGTAAGTTCCGAGCGTTGATCTGTCGGTTTCTGTCCAATGATCAATGGTTTTGTCTGCGCCCCCGGCAGCACCCTCCGTCGTCGGCCGAGACCTGTGGGTCGTCCTTCGGTTATCCGGCCGTTACTACCCAGTAACGAAGCCCCTTGTGCGGGCGGCGAGAATGCACCACGATCGGCGACGCTCGGTCCTATCCCGTACCCCGACAGCCGGTTGGGTCGCGGGAGATCCTGGGTCCCCACCGAGCAGAGCCGACGTCCCTGACGCCGGCTCTTGGGCAGGGGGGTCTTCGTCCAGGCGGCGAAGCCTGTCCAGCAAGGTTGTGCGTGATGCGTGTCAGGCGCGACCAGTGGTTGTCGCTCGGGGGTGATCGCCGGTGATCGGTGCGCGGTTCGCGCCTCCGAGACAGGCGCTCTCCTTCCCGAGGACGTAGCACTTCTCCCATCCCTGCCCGGCCGAGCCGCCGACAAAGGGGCGGTCGGGACCAGGAGATGTACGTCCGAGAAGGAGGAAATATGGAGTCCCAGGTGCGTGGCGGGACCAGATGGAAGCGGTTCGCTGTGGTCATGGTGCCCAGCGTCGCCGCTACGGCCGCGATAGGTGTCGCCCTCGCGCAGGGCGCTCTCGCCGCGTCATTCAGCGTGTCCGGCCAGCAGTTCAAGGTGACGGCCGACCAGCTGACCGGCACCGGCTTCTCGCAGTACGGCGCCGTTGACTCGGGGTACACCCTCGACGGCAAGAAGACGGCCCACCCGGTCGCCGTCTCGGCGTTCAAGTCCGCGTCGATCAAGGACCTGTGCCAGTCCGTGGTCACCCCGGACATCCCGGTGATCGGCACCGTCAGCCTCGTGCTGAAGGCGGGCGGTGGCAGCACCCCCGTCGAGGCCGACAACCTGTACATCGACCTCGATGACCTGAGCGCCGACGCGACGTTCAAGAACATCGACATCGGTGTGGCCGCCAAGGACGCCAGCAAGGGTCCCGGCATTCACAGCGGTGACGCCGCGAACCCGAACGGGTTCGCGCAGCAGGCCGACTCGGCCACGCTGAGCGGTGTGAAGCAGACGGCGTGGGCGACCACCGCCGGAACCTTCAAGCTCAGCGGGCTGAAGATGTCCGTGAAGACGGGTACGCACGAGTGCTACTAGGCGCTCGTTGACGGGCGGGGGAGCCGATGGCGCCCCCGCCCGTCACCCTTCCAGGGCTGTCTTCACACGTACTACAACCCACCACCACAGCACCATCACCACAGCAAAGCCGCACCAGGGAGCTGTATTCCATGAGCGCCGAGACTCCTGCCGAGCCCGCCGGCCAGTTCAGCCGCCGGAGGGTGCAGTTCCGCGCCTGGCGGGGCACGCGGCCGTTCTGGGCCGGCCTGTTCGTCATGCTGGCCGGACTCCCCATCGCCTACTTCCCGTACGCCCACCTCCAGGTGGGGCACCTGACGCTGGCGATGGCCACCACCGCCGGTGCCGGGTCCCTGATCATCGGGGTGCTGCTGGTCGTCCTGGGCTTCAGCCTCTGGTTCCAGAAGCACGTGCGTACCTTCGCGGGTATCGCGGCGATCCTTCTGGGGCTGGTGTCCATCCCCGTGTCCAACCTCGGTGGATTCCTCCTGGGCTTCCTGCTCTCGCTGATCGGCGGATCCATGGCCGTGGCCTGGGCGCCGGGCGAGCCGCCCGTGGAGGAGGAGCGGGAGGACACGCCGGGTACGGGCGGTGCTCCGCAGGCCATGGACACGGACACCACCATCCTCAAGCCCGTGGTGGGCGAGCCGCACGATCTGTCAGGAACGAGCCCGGCCAACGGGGTGAACGGGAGGCACAGTGCCGGCTGACGAGGTGATCCACGGGGCTGATGTGGACGAGTCCCGTGAGAGAACCAGGGCCCGCCACGCGGCTCCCAAGAAGCCGTTGTTCACCAGGTTCCACATGCCTGCGGGCAAGGCGATAGCCATGGCCGCGATGCCGACCGCGGTGCTCGTGGGCATGGGCTTCACGTCCTCGCTCGCCCTCGCGGCCGGGGGTGGCGGTACGCCGTCCCCGACGGCGAAGAGCCTGACGGCGGACGAGTACAAGGACTGTGTCGCCGCCCTCGGCGACGACGCCTCGGCCTCGCCGTCGCCCTCCGCCTCAAAGAGCAAGGACGACAAGGCCTCGCCCTCGCCGTCCGCGTCGGACTCCTCGAAGGACTCCTCGGATTCCTCGAAGAGCCCCTCCGGCTCGGACAAGGCGGACTCGTCGGACTCCGGTTCGGGCGACAAGGCGACGCCTTCGCCGTCCGCGTCGGGCAGTTCGAGCAAGGACACGTCGAGCGGTTCCACCGCCTCGTCGAGCCCCTCGGCGTCCGCGAGCAGCGGAGGCGGTCTGCTGGGCGGCCTCGGTGACGCGCTCGGCGGTCTGCTGGGCGGCGGCAGCGACAGCTCCTCGCCGAGCGCGAGCGCGACACCGTCCGCGTCCGCCACGCCGAGCGCGAGCGCGTCCTCGGACTCGTCCGGCAAGGGTCTCGCGGGCACCGTCAAGGACACGACCAAGAAGGTCACCGACACGGTCGACGGCACCGTGAAGGACACGACCGACAAGGTCTCCAAGGCGGTGGACGACGCCACCAAGGCGGCCGAGAAGGCGGCCGATTCGGCCACCAAGGCGGCCGACCCCTCGCCGAGTTCGAGCGCGGACGCGGGGGACTGCCCCACCGCCACGGACGACGAGGGCGGCGTCGACAACAAGGTGCCGGTGGCGGACGACCCCTGGTACCTGAGCGCCAGCTCGCTGACCCTGAAGGGCGCCGACTACCAGGGCGTCGTCAAGGTGAGGACGGCCAACGGCACCACCAAGAAGGTGCTCAAGTACGTCGTCTCCGGCGGCACCGACATCGGCGACCTGCACCAGACGGTCAAGGACAAGCAGCAGGGCAAGACGTACCACGTCCAGGCCGGCTCGGGCACGACGTCCACGATCCGTGACGGCGACACGACGATGTACACGGAGTCCATCTCCGGGAACCTGTTCGGGCTCATCCCGATCACGTTCACGCCCGGCTTCCCGCCGCCGCTGAACATCCCGCTGATCTACTTCACCAACGTGAAGGTCGTCCAGGCCGCGCAGTTCGGCGGAACCCTGCACGTGCCGGGTATGCACGTGTACACGACCGACGGAATCGGCTGAGCGCCACGCACAGGCCCGTTCGGGAGCCGCACAAGCGCTGAGGGCGCCCCCTGTCGCAGGGGGCGCCCTCAGCGGCGTACAGGAGCCTTCAAGGCCCCGTGCGGATACGTCAGTTGCTGCCGCCGCCGATGTGGTGCACCCGGAGCATGTTGGTGGTGCCGGGGACGCCGGGGGGTGAACCGGCGGTGATGATGACGATCTCGCCGGGGTTGAAGCGGTTGATCTTGGCGATCTCCTGGTCGACCATGTCGACCATCTCGTCCGTGGTGTTCACGAACGGCACCACGTGCGACTCCACGCCCCAGCTGAGGGTGAGCTGGTTGCGGGTGTTCTCGTCGGTGGTGAAGGCGATGATCGGCTGCTGGGCGCGGTAGCGCGACAGCCGGCGGGCGGTGTCGCCGGACTGCGTGAAGGCCACCAGGCCCCGGCCGCCGAGGAAGTCGGCGATCTCGCAGGCGGCACGGGCGACCGAACCGCCCTGCGTGCGCGGCTTCTTGCCCGGCACCAGCGGCTGCAGGCCCTTGGAGAGCAGCTCCTCCTCGGCCGCGGTCACGATCTTCGACATCGTCTTCACGGTCTCGACCGGGTACGCGCCCACGCTCGACTCGGCGGACAGCATGACCGCGTCGGCGCCGTCCAGGATCGCGTTGGCGACGTCGGACGCCTCGGCGCGCGTGGGACGGGAGTTGGTGATCATCGACTCCATCATCTGGGTCGCCACGATCACCGGCTTGGCGTTGCGGCGGCACAGCTCGATGAGGCGCTTCTGCACCATCGGGACCTTCTCGAGCGGGTACTCCACGGCCAGGTCGCCACGGGCCACCATGACGGCGTCGAAGGCCATCACGACGCCCTCCATGTTCTGCACCGCCTGCGGCTTCTCCACCTTGGCGATGACGGGGACCCGGCGGCCCTCCTCGTCCATCACCTTGTGGACGTCGTCGACGTCCTTGGCGTCCCGCACGAAGGACAGCGCGACCATGTCGCAGCCCATGCGCAGCGCGAAGCGGAGGTCCTCGACGTCCTTCTCGGACAACGCGGGCACGTTGACGGCCGCGCCGGGCAGGTTGATGCCCTTGTGGTCGGAGACGACGCCGCCCTCGATGACGATCGTCTTCACCCGCGGGCCCTCGACGTCCAGGACCTTCAGCTCGACGTTGCCGTCGTTGATCAGGATCTGGTCGCCGCGGTCGACGTCGCCGGGCAGGCCCTTGTACGTCGTACCGCAGACGGACTTGTCGCCCTGGACGTCCTCGGTCGTGATGACGAACTCGTCACCGCGCTCGAGCTCGACCGGGCCCTCGGCGAAGGTCTCGAGGCGGATCTTCGGGCCCTGCAGGTCGGCGAGGACGCCGATGGCCCGGCCGGTCTCCTTGGACGCGGCCCTGACGCGGTCGTACCGCCCCTGGTGCTCGGCGTGGGAGCCGTGGCTGAAGTTGAACCTGGCCACATTCATTCCGGCCTCGATCATCGAGACCAGCATTTCGTGGGAGTCGACCGCGGGGCCGAGAGTACAGACGATTTTCGAACGGCGCATGGGGCGATCCTATCGGTTTGTTTCGCCGCGGAATATTCCGTCTGGCGGAAGATACAAATGGGCGGCCGGGTGCTCAGTTGCCCACCCGGGGCAGCCGCATATCGTCACCCTTCGACCAGGGCGAAGGTCTGCGTCGCGATTTCCAGTTCTTCGTCGGTCGGCACCACGGCGATCTTCACCCGTGCGTCCTCGGGGGAGATCAGCCGCGGCTCGTCACTGCGCACGGCGTTCAGTGCGCCGTCCACCGCGAGGCCCAGGATCTCCAGGCCCGCGACGGCCGCCTCCCGCACCGGCGCGGCGTTCTCGCCGACTCCGGCGGTGAACGCGATCGCGTCCACCGTACCGAGAACGGCGCAATAGGCGCCTATGTACTTCTTCAGACGGTGAATGTAGATGTCGAAGGCGAGCTGTGCTTGAGCGTCGCCCTCGTCGATACGACGTCGTATCTCCCGCATGTCGTTGTCGCCGCACAGGCCGACCAGCCCGCTCTTCTTGTTGAGAAGAGTGTCGATTTCATCGATGGACATTCCGCCAACACGCGCCAAATGGAAGATGACGGCGGGATCGGCGTCCCCCGAGCGCGTACCCATCACCAGTCCCTCCAAAGGCGTCAGCCCCATGGAGGTGTCCACGCACCTGCCGCCCCGCACGGCGGAGGCGGACGCGCCGTTGCCCAGGTGCAGCACGATCACGTTCACCTCCTCCGGGGCCCTGCCGAGCAGCTTCGCGGTCGCCCGGGACACATAGGCGTGCGAGGTGCCGTGGAAGCCGTAGCGCCTGATGCGGTGCTCGTCGGCGGTGCGCACGTCGATCGCGTAGCGGGCGGCCGACTCCGGCATCGTGGTGTGGAAGGCGGTGTCGAAGACCGCGACCTGCGGCAGGTCCGGGCGCAGCGCTTGGGCCGTGCGGATGCCGGTGAGGTTCGCCGGGTTGTGCAGCGGTGCCACCGGGATCAGCCGTTCGATCTCGGCGAGCACGGCCTCGTCGACCACGGTCGGCTCGGTGAACCGCTTCCCGCCGTGCACCACCCGGTGGCCGATCGCGGCCAGTTCCGGCGAGTCGAGCCCCAGCCCGTCCCTCGCCAGCTCCTGCGACACGGCCTTGAGCGCCGCCTCGTGGTCGGCGACCGGGGCGTTCCACTCGCGCGTCTCGCCGCCCCGGGCCAGCGGTGTGTGCCGAAGCCGCGAGGTCTCCTCGCCGATCCGCTCGACGAGCCCCGCGGCCAGCCTGCTGCTGTCGCGCATGTCGAGCAGCTGGTACTTCACCGACGAGGAGCCGGAGTTGAGGACGAGGACGCGGGACGGGCTCACTGGGCGGTTGCCTTCTCGTTCGGGTGCTGGGCCTGGATGGCCGTGATGGCGACGGTGTTGACGATGTCCGAGACGAGGGCGCCCCGGGAGAGGTCGTTGACCGGCTTGCGCAGGCCCTGCAGCACCGGGCCGACCGCGATCGCGCCGGCCGAACGCTGCACGGCCTTGTAGGTGTTGTTGCCGGTGTTCAGGTCGGGGAAGATCAACACGCTTGCCTGACCGGCGACTTCGGAGTCCGGCAGCTTGGTGGCCGCGACACTCGGCTCCACGGCGGCGTCGTACTGGATCGGCCCCTCGATCCTCAGGTCGGGCCGCCGCGAGCGCACCAGATCGGTGGCCTCGCGCACCTTGTCCACGTCCGCGCCCGTGCCGGAGGTGCCCGTGGAGTACGACAGCATCGCGATCCGCGGCTCCACGCCGAACTGCGCGGCCGTGGCGGCCGACTGGATGGCGATGTCGGCGAGCTGCCGCGCGTCCGGGTCCGGGTTCACGGCGCAGTCGCCGTAGGCCAGGACCTTGTCGGCGAGGCACATGAAGAAGACGGACGAGACGATGGCGGTGTCCGGCTTCGTCTTGATGATCTCGAAGGCGGGCCGGATGGTCGCCGCCGTCGAGTGGACCGAGCCCGACACCATGCCGTCGGCCAGGCCCTCCTGCACCATCAGCGTGCCGAAGTAGTTGACGTCCGAGACGACGTCGTACGCCAGCTCCACGGTGACGCCCTTGTGGGCGCGCAGCAGGGCGTACTGCTCGGCGAAGGAGTCGCGCAGCTCGCTGGTGGCCGGGTCGATCAGCTGCGAGTCGCCCAGGTCGATGCCGAGGTCGGCGGCCTTCTTGCGGATCTGCTCGACCGGCCCGAGCAGGGTCAGGTCGCACACGCCGCGGCGCAGCAGCACCTCGGCCGCGTGCAGGACGCGCTCCTCGGTGCCCTCCGGGAGGACGACCCGGCGCTTGTCGGAGCGGGCCTGTTCGAGCAGCTTGTGCTCGAACATCATCGGCGTGAGCCGGTCGCTGCTCGGCGCGGAGACCCTTTTCAGCAGCTCGCCCGTGTCGGCGTAGCGCTCGAAGAGGCCGAGCGCGGTCTCCGCCTTGCGCGGGGTGGCCGCGTTCAACTTCCCCTCCAGGGAGAAGAGTTCGGCGGCCGTGGGAAAGCTGGTGCCGGCCACCGAGAGCACCGGCGTGCCCGGCGCGAGCCGGGCGGCGAGGGTGAGGATCTCCTCGGGCGGCACCTCGTTCAGGGTGAGCAGCACACCGGCGATCGGCGGGGTGCCGGCGCTGTGCGCGGCCAGCGAGCCCACCACCAGGTCGGCGCGGTCCCCGGGGGTGACGACCAGGCAGCCCGGGGTCAGGGCGGTGAGGAAGTTCGGCA
>NZ_JAFJSY010000032.1 GCF_019857225.1 Streptomyces plumbidurans | reverse complement strand
GCGCTGTGCGCGGCCAGCGAGCCCACCACCAGGTCGGCGCGGTCCCCGGGGGTGACGACCAGGCAGCCCGGGGTCAGGGCGGTGAGGAAGTTCGGCAGCATCGCACCGCCGAAGACGAAGTCGAGGGCGTCGCGCGCGAGGCCCGCGTCGTCGCCGAGCAGCACCTTGGCGCCGAGGGTCTGGGAGATCTGCGCGACGGTGGGGGCGGAGAGAGCGGGCTCGTCCGGGACGACGTAGCAGGGCACCGGGAGCCGGGAGCCGAGGCTTCGCGCGATGGCGTCCCGGTCCTCGCGCGCGACCCGGTTGGCCACCATCGCGAGGACGTCGCAGCCCAGCCCCTCGTAGGCCCGGTGGGCGTTGCGGGTCTCGGCGAGGACGGACTCGGCGCTCTGCCCGCGGCCGCCGACGACCGGGATCACCGACGCGCCGAACTCGTTGGCCAGACGGGCGTTGAGGGAGAGCTCGTCGGGCAGCTGGGTGGCGGCGAAGTCGGTGCCGAGGACGAGGACCACCTCGTAGTCGCGCGCGACCGTGTGGAAGCGGTCCACGAGGGCCGACACCAGCTCGTCCGTGCCCTGTTCCGCCTGCAGCGCGGATGCCTCGTGGTAGTCCATGCCGTAGACGGTGGCCGGGTCCTGGGAGAGCCGGTAACGGGCGCGCAGCAGCTCGAACAGACGGTCGGGGCTGTGGTGGACCAGCGGGCGGAAGACCCCGACCCGGTCGACCTGGCGGGTCAGCAGCTCCATGACCCCCAGCTCGACGATCTGGCGGCCGTCGCCGCGGTCGATACCGGTCACGTACACGCTGCGCGTCACGCGTGCTCTCCGTTTCGTCTGGCGTTGGCGTCGTGGCGAGGGTTCGTCCGGCGTCGTGGCGAGGGCTCGCGAGGACCACCTGCCGGGGCGGGCGAAACTCTTTTGACAGTACCCCCGGGGCCGGACGGAACGCCCGCCGGACCTGGGCCCGCGGGCGGTGACCTGCGGCCTCGTGAGGCGGATCCGGCGGGATCGGCGGCTGTGTGCGGGACGTGAAACAATCGCATTGGCTCACCGGCACCGAAAGCGAGCAGGAGACACAGCACGATGCGCATCGGAGTTCTCACCGCAGGCGGCGACTGCCCCGGCCTGAACGCCGTGATCCGGTCGGTCGTGCACCGCGCCGTGGACCACTACGGCGACGAGGTGATCGGCTTCGAGGACGGCTACGCCGGCCTGCTCGACGGGCGCTACCGCAGCCTGGACCTGGAATCGGTCAGCGGCATCCTGGCCCGCGGCGGCACCATCCTCGGCTCCTCCCGCCTGGAGCGCGACCGGCTGCGCGAGGCCTGCGAGCGGGCCGAGGACATGGTCGAGGCCTTCGGCATCGACGCCCTCATCCCGATCGGAGGCGAGGGCACGCTGACGGCGGCCCGCATGCTCTCCGACGCCGGTCTGCCCGTGGTCGGCGTCCCCAAGACCATCGACAACGACATCTCCTCCACGGACCGCACCTTCGGCTTCGACACGGCCGTCGGCGTCGCCACCGAGGCGATGGACCGGCTGAAGACCACCGCCGAGTCCCACCAGCGGGTGATGGTCGTCGAGGTCATGGGCCGGCACGCGGGCTGGATCGCGCTGGAGTCCGGGATGGCGGCGGGCGCGCACGGCATCTGCCTGCCCGAGCGCCCCTTCGACCCCGGCGACCTGGTCAAGATGGTCGAGGAGCGCTTCTCCCGCGGCAAGAAGTTCGCGGTCATCGCCGTGGCGGAGGGCGCACATCCCGCCGAGGGCACCATGGACTACGGCCACGGCGAGATCGACCAGTTCGGCCACGAGCGCTTCCAGGGCATCGGTACGGCGCTCGCCTACGAGCTGGAGCGCAGGCTCGGCAAGGAGGCCAAGCCGGTCATCCTCGGCCACGTGCAGCGCGGCGGCGTCCCCACGGCGTACGACCGGGTCCTCGCCACCCGCTTCGGCTGGTACGCGATGGAGGCGGCGCACCGGGGCGAGTTCGGCAACATGACCGCGCTCAGGGGCACCGACATCGTGATGGTGCCGCTCGCGGAGGCCGTGACCGAGCTGAAGACGGTGCCCAAGGACCGGATGGACGAGGCGGAGTCGGTCTTCTAGGACCTGTCGGCGGACCAGGGCCCCGGGCGGGCCCGCCCGTCACTCGGTGTTGTCCTGGACCGCGGCCCAGAAGTGGTCGACGATCCGGTCCAGGAAGGTGCGCCCCGAGTCGCCCGACTCGCTCGCCGCACTCCCGGCGGCCCAGCTCAGCGAGGCGACCATCTGCCCCTGGTAGTCCTGGTGCAGCTGCTGGAGGGTGTCCTCCAGCAGCCGCCGGTCCAGGGGCACCGCCTTCGCGATCGGCCGGACGTAGGCCTGCCAGCGCGTGGTCACGGCACTGCGCAGCATCTCGGCGAGCTTCGCCTCGCGGCCGGTGACGGTGACGAAGTCCGGCAGCGACAGGTCGAGCAGCTCGGCGAGGGCGGTGGACTGTCGCTCGTTGCCGCGCCAGACGTCGGTGTCCTCCATGTGGAGATAGGCGGACAGTTCGAGGCCCACGGTGCGGGCGACGTCCTCGGGGGCGAGGTCGCGGGCGAGGCGGTGCTCGCGCAAGGTGCGCGGCCTGCCGAGGAGTTCACCGGGGGAGCACCACAACACGGCGGCGAGGGCGCTGAGTTCGGGGTTGGTGGGGGCGACCTGGCCGCGCTCCCAGGCGACGACCAGGTCCGGGCTGACGTAGGGCAGTCCGTAGGAGGTGCGCAGACCGTGGGCGACGTGCTCGGGCCCCATGGCGAGGGCGGCGCGCAGCCGGCGGGCGGCGATGGCGTTGAACGGCGGGGCGGTCCGGTGCGAGCGGGACGGGCGTGGGAACACGCGGCACAAGCTAGGCGGACGGCGGCACGGTGACTACGGGCTGTTCGGCCAGGATCACGGATTGTAGGAACGTACGGATTCGGCCACGCGTACGACCGGAAAGGGGTGGCGGAAGGCCGTCCGCCGGTGTGACGGACGGGGACGCGGAGTCGTCCGTGAGGCGGCGCACGTGTGAAGGTCAAGCTCAACAGGCATATGCGCCCGCGTCCGCCGCACGGCCGCGGTCGGCGTCCCGCGCCGCCGATCGCCGCGTTGTCGCCCGTGCGGGCGGACATCGAAGACGCGTGCGTGCGGCTCATTCCCGACGGCCCGCCGTCCGGCACCCTGCGTCCCGCCGTCCGGCACCGGCCGCGCGCCCGGATCTCACCCCTTGACCGCGCCGCCCAGCGCGAAGCCTCCGCCCAGCCGCCGGGCGATCAGTACGTACAGCAGGATCACCGGCGTCGAGTACACGATGGAGAACGCGGCCAGCTGCCCGTACGCCACCATGCCCCGGTTGCCGAAGAACTCGTTGATGCTCACGCTCGCCGGCATCTGGTCCGCCGTGATCAGCAGCATGAAGGGGACGAAGAAGTTCCCCCACATCACGACGAACGAGAAGACGGTGACGACCGCGACGCCCGGACCCATCAGGGGCAGCACGATGCGGATCAACGACTGCATCGACGACGCACCGTCGGTCCAGGCCGCCTCCTCCAGCTCCTTCGGCACGCCGTCCATGAAGTTCTTCATCAGCCAGATGGCGAAGGGGAGTTGGGAGGCGGCGAAGAAGAGGATGGTGCCCTGCATGGTGTCGATCAGGTTCACCTGGACGAACAGCGCGTACACCGGCACCATGATCGCCGTGATGGGCAGGCTCGTCGCGAACAGGATGGTGAGCAGGAAGGGCCGGTTCAGCCGGGAGCGGAAGCGCGAGAGCGGGTACGCCGCCAGGGCCGCGCACACCACCGTCAGCAAGGTCGCGCCACCGCACAGGATCAGGCTGTTCAGCAGCGGCGTGAAGGTGACTTCCTGGTTCATGATGGCGTGGAAGTTGCCCCAGGTGAAACCGTCCGGGGCCTTCACCCGCAGGTCCGGGTGGGGGTCGATCGACGCCAGCAGTACCCACAGCAGCGGCAGCACGAAGGCGGCGGCCACCACCAGCAGGCCCGCGTCGGCGGCCAGTCGGCGGCTTCTGCGGCGGGAGGCGAGTGTCAGGGCCATGGTGTCGGTCAGACCTCCGTCCGCAGCAGACGCATATAGACCAGCGAGAACAGCGAGCCGACCACGAGCAGCAGCAGGGCGACCGCGGTGCCGTAGCCGATCATGCTGTTCTGGAAGGCCTGTTCGTACATGAACAGCGGCAGGGTCTGACTCTTGTTGCCCGGACCGCCGCGCGTCATCACCCAGATCAGACCGAAGACCGACAGCGTCTGCAGGGTGTTGAGCATCAGGTTCGTGCCGATGGAGCGGCGGATCATCGGCAGCGTGATGTGCCACATACGGCGCCAGCCGCCCGCGCCGTCGACCTCGGCGGCCTCGGTGATCTCCTTGGGGATCTCGTTCAGCGCGGCCGAGTAGACCAGCATCGAGAAGGCCGTGCCGCGCCACACGTTCGCGAACGACACCGCCAGGATCGGCAGCGTGAACAGCCAGTTCTGGGACGGGAGATGGAGCCAGTCCAGGATGGCGTTCAGGGTGCCCTCGCGGCGGAAGAAGGCGTACAGCAGGAAGCCCGCGACCACCTCCGGCAGCACCCACGCCGTGATGACGATGCCGCCCGTGATCGTGCGCACCGGCTTCGAGGCCCGCTGCATCAGCATCGCCAGCGCCAGGCCCAGGGTGTTCTGCCCGAGCAGCGAGGACACGACCGTGAAGACCAGGGTCAGCCATACGGCGTTGATGAACTCGTCGTCGTGGAAGGCCTTGCGGAAGTTGGCGAGACCGACGAACGAGGAGTGCGCCTGGCCGGTCAACTGCAGGTCGGTGAAGGCGATATAGGCGCAGTAGGCGATCGGACCCGCGAGGAAGAGCAGCAGCAGGACCACGGCCGGGGTGACGGGCAGGGCCCGGGTCAGGCTGCGCGCGACGGGCTTTCGCGGAGGGTGCGGGGGTTGCGGGGCGGGCGGGCCCGGAGGGAGCTTGGCGGTCTCCGGGCCCGTTCCGGCGTGCGGGGTCGCGGCGGTCATCGCCGGTCGCCGCCGCTCACTTGCGGACCACCTGGTTGTCGGTGGCGTCCTTCAGCGCGTCGTCGTAGCCGCTCGCCGCCTTGTCGACGGACGTGTCGCCCGTCGTCACGCCCTCCATGGCCTCCTGGATGGCGACGGAGACCTTCGGGTAGGCGGGGTAGGCGGGCCGGTAGTGGGTGCTGGCGACCAGGTCCGTGAAGAACTTGATGCCGGGCTGGGCGCTCGCGTACGTCGGATCCTTGGCGACGTCCTTGCGCACCGAGATACCGGAGTTGGCGATGTACCACTTCTTCGCGTTGGCCTCGGTCTGCATCGTCTTGATGAAGTCGAAGGCGAGGTCGGGGTTTCCGGCCTTGCTCGGAATCGCCCAGGTCCAGCCGCCGGACATGCTCACCTTGCCGGGGGCCTGGCCGTGCTGGGTCGGCATGTACGCCAGGCCCAGGTGCTTCGACCAGTCGGCCCACTCACGCCCGCTGCCCTTCTGCCAGGCCTGCGGCAGCCAGGAGCCGTCGAGGTCGATGCCGATCTTGCCCTGGGGCAGCAGGTTGCTGTTGAGCGTGACGGCGTAGTTCGGGTCGAGCGCGTCGGAGACGTCGGGGCCGAGCTTGTCCTTGTAGACGGTCCGGACGAAGTCGAGGGCTTCCTTGAAGCCCTGGCCGCCGGCGATCCACTTCTTCGACCCCTTGTCGTACAGGGGGTCCGTGGTGCCGCCGTTGGTGTCGTTCGTGCCGTACAGGAGCATCTCGAAGCCCTGCATGGTGGCCCGTTCGCCGGCCGGCTTGCCGGTGTAGACGTTGAGCGGGGTGACGCCGGGCACCTTCTGCTTGATGGTGCGGGCCGCGGCGAGGACCTCGTCCCAGTTCTTCGGCTGCCAGTTCATGGGCAGCCCCGCCTTCTTGAACACCCGCTTGTCGAACCAGAGCCCGCGGGTGTCCGTCCCGTCCGGGACGCCGTACGTCTTGCCGTCCTCGGCCTTGGCGGCGGTCTTGGCCGTGTCGATGAACTGGTTCCAGTCCGGCCATTTGGACAGATAGGGATCGAGCGGCTTCAAGTACCCGCTGGTGATGTCCGAGTTGATGAGGAAGGTGTCCTCGTAGACCAGATCCGGGGCGGTCTTGGGGGAGCGGAGCATCTGCTGGAGCTTGGTGTAGTACTCCGAGTCCGGGGCCTTGATCGGAACCAGTTCGACCTTCTTGCCCGGGTACTTCTTCTCGAACTGCTTCTTCATGTCCGCGACGTAGTCGTCCATCACATGGATCGAGTTGTCCGTGGACTGCTTGTAGGAGATCTTCACGGTGTCCGGATCGCTGCCGGAACCGGAACCGCAGGCCGTGAGGGTTCCTGCGGCGAGAAGCGTGGCGAGGATGAGAGCGGGGAGCTTGGGGAGGGAGGCGGTGGGGCGCACGGGCATGACCTCCTGCGAACGCACTTCGCTGTGGCGCGGGGATGGCTGCCCGGTGAACGTAGGTTGAGTGGTCTAGTCAGGTCAATGCATGTGCGGTCAATTGACCGGAGCGGGTGGCTCGCTTCGCGCGTTTACCGTCTTTCGTGGCTTTTGCCGGTCACCCAGCGGTACTGCAGCTCCGGTCGCCCCACCGTTCCGTACTGCGGACTGCGGGCCGCCCGGCCCGCGTCCACCAGGTGCTCCAGATAGCGCCGGGCCGTGATCCGGGAGATCCCCACCGTCTCCGCCACGCCCGCGGCCGTCAGCCCCTGCGCGCTGTCCCGCAGCGTCACCGACACCCGCTCCAGGGTGGGCGCGCTCAGGCCCTTGGGGAGCGCCGCGGGCGACGGGGCCCGCAGGGTGGCGAGGGCCCGGTCCACCTCGTCCTGGCCGGCCGCCTCGCCCGCCGCCGCGTGGAACTCCGCGTAGCGCACCAGACGGTCGCGCAGGGTTGCGAAGGTGAACGGCTTCAGGACGTACTGCACGACCCCCAGCGAGACCCCCTCCCGCACCACGGCGAGATCGCGCGCCGACGTCACCGCTATCACGTCCGTCTGCTGCCCGGCCGCCCGCAGCGACCGCGCGAACTGCAGCCCGTGCACATCCGGCAGATGCAGGTCCAGCAGCAGCAGGTCCACCGCCGTGCGCTCCATCAGCCGCCGCGCCTCCGCACCCGTGTGCGCCTTCCCGACCGCGACGAAGCCCGGCACCCGCCCCACGTACATCACATGTGCGTCGGCGGCCACGGGATCGTCCTCGACGACCAGGACACGGATGGGCTGCTGCGTCGTCATGCGTCACCTCTCGGGGCGGCGGGTGCGGCGGTCCCGGAGGCGGCGGTCTCGGGCGTGGCCGCGGTGACCAGCGGGAGTCGTGCCTCGAACACCGCGCCGCCTTCCCGGGCTTCCGCCACCGTGAGTGTGCCCTCGTGCCGGCCGACCGCCTGACGGACCAGGGCCAGTCCGAGGCCGCGCCCGCCGGGGTCGGCGGGCTTCGTCGAGAACCCCCGTTGGAATACCAGCTCGGCGTGGGCGGGATCCACCCCCGCGCCGGTGTCGGCGACCCGCATCACCAGCTCGGTGTTCTCCGCGTACGCCGTCACCGTCACCCGCGCGCGCAGGCTGCCCTGGGCCGCGTCCACCGCGTTGTCGATCAGGTTGCCGAGGATCGTCACCAGGTCGCGGGCCGGCAGGCTGGCGGGGAGCACACCGTCGTCGAGGCGGCTGTCCTGCGACACCACCAGCTCCACGCCCCGCTCGTTGGCCTGCGCCGTCTTGCCGAGCAGCAGGGCCGCGAGGACCGGCTCGCTCACCGCCGCCACCACCTGGTCGGTCAGCGCCTGGGCCAGCTCCAGTTCGGCCGTCGCGAAGTCCACCGCCTGCTGCGCCCGGCCCAGTTCGATCAGCGAGACCACCGTGTGCAGCCGGTTCGCCGCCTCGTGCGCCTGCGAGCGCAGCGCCTGGGTGAAGCCCCGCTCCGAGTCCAACTCGCCCATCAGGGACTGCAGTTCGGTCACATCGCGCAGCGTCACCACGCTGCCCCGGCGCTCCCCGCCCGACACCGGTGAGGTGTTCACCACCAGGACCCGCTCCGCCGACAGGTGCACCTCGTCCACCCTCGGCTCCGAGGCCAGCAGCGCACCCGTGAGCGGCGCCGGCAGCCCCAGCTCCGCGATCGACCGTCCCACCACGTCCTCCTCGCCCTGCACCCCCAGCAGCTCCCGCGCCCCGTCGTTGATCAGCGCCACACGGTACTGACCGTCGAGCATCAGCAGCCCCTCGCGCACGGCGTGCAGCGCGGCCTGGTGATAGTCGTGCATATGGCTGAGCTCGGCCGCGTTCATGTTGTGGGTGTGCCGGCGCAGCCGGGCGTTGACGACATACGTGCCGATCGCGCCCAGTGCCAGGGCCCCGGCCGCCACGCCGAGCAGCGCCGACACCTGGCCCTGCACCTGCCTGCTGATCGCCTTCACCTTGATGCCCGCGCTGACCAGGCCCACGATGCGCCGGTGGTCGTCGTAGATCGGCACGACGGCACGGACCGAGGGGCCCAGCGTGCCGGTGTAGGTCTCGGTGAAGGCCGTGCCGTGCTGGGCGGGCCCGATGTTTCCGCGAAAGTGCCTGCCGATCTGGTCCGGGCTCGGGTGGGTCCAGCGGATGCCCTGCGGGTTCATGATCGTGACGAAGTCGACGTCCGCGTCGCGCATCACCTTCAGCGCGTACGGCTGGAGCGCGGTGGTGGGGTCAGGGGTGCCGATCGCCGCCGGTACGGAGGGGGAGTCCGCGATCGAGCTGGACACCGCCAGCGCCTGCCGGGCGGCCGCGTCCTGGGCCTGCTCCCGGTCGCTGATGTAGCTGAAGAGCGCATATCCGGCCACGAGCACCGCTATCAGTACGGCCTGCATGGCGAACAGCTGACCGGCCAGGCTGCGGGGTCGGGGGACGGGAATGCGCATGTCGTCAGTGTGCCTCCCCCGTCAATCGTGAACTAAATGAACGGAACGGTGACCGCCGTCACAGGGCGGGAGATAGTCACCGCAATCCCCCGGTGGCCTGAACTTGGGCCCCCGACCCCGGACGTGAGCCGCACGCCGGTGAAGCCGACGAAGACGTCAAGGAGGGCAGCTGTGGCCGCCACAACCCCCGATACGGCACCTGCCGCACCACCCGCCAAGCGGGACCGCACCCATTTCCTCTACATTGCGGTGATCATCGCGGTCGCCATCGGTATCGCCGTCGGCTTCGCCGCACCTGACTTCGCCAAGGACCTCAAGCCCCTCGGCACGGGCTTCGTGAACCTGATCAAGATGATGATCACGCCGATCATCTTCTGCACGATCGTCACCGGTGTCGGCTCGATCCGCAGCGCCGCGAAGGTCGGCAAGCTGGGCGGTCTCGCGCTCAGCTACTTCATCGCGATGTCGTTCGTGGCGCTGGCCATCGGCCTGGTCGTCGGCAACATCATGCACCCGGGCGACGGCCTGCACCTGACGCAGTCGGCCAAGGCGGCCGGCCACTCCCAGGCGGCCGACGGCAGCGAGGGCCTGGTCGACTTCCTGCTGAGCATCATCCCGACCACCTTCGTCTCCGCCTTCACCGACGGCGTGGTGCTGCAGACGCTGCTCGTCGCGCTGCTCGTCGGCTTCGCGATCCAGGCGCTGGGCAAGTCCGGCGAGCCGATCCTGCGCGGCGTCGGGCACATCCAGAAGCTGGTCTTCCGCGTCCTGACCATGATCATGTGGGCGGCCCCGATCGGCGCCTTCGGTGCCATCGCGGCGGTCGTCGGCGAGACCGGTGTCGACGCGCTGAAGGCCCTCGGCACGATCATGCTGGCCTTCTACATCACCTGTGTGCTCTTCGTCGGCCTGGTGCTCGGCCCGATGCTGTGGCTCGTCGCGAAGGTCAACCTGTTCAAGCTGCTGAAGTACCTGGCCCGCGAGTACCTGCTCATCCTGTCCACCTCGTCGTCCGACGTGGCCCTGCCCCGCCTGATCGCCAAGATGGAGCACCTGGGCGTCAGCCGGCCCGTCGTCGGCATCACCGTGCCGACCGGCTACTCCTTCAACCTCGACGGCACCATGATCTACCTGACCATGGCGTCCCTGTTCATCGCCGACGCCCTGGGCCAGCCGCTGCACCTGGGCGAGCAGATCACCCTGCTGCTGTTCATGATGGTCGCGTCCAAGGGCGCCGCGGGCGTCTCCGGCGCCGGTCTGGCGACCCTCGCCGGCGCCCTGCAGACCCACCGTCCGGCCCTGGTGGACGGCGTCGGCCTGATCGTCGGCATCGACCGCTTCATGAGCGAGGCCCGCGCGCTGACCAACTTCTCCGGCAACGCCGTCGCCACCGTGCTGATCGGCGCCTGGACGAAGGAGCTCGACAAGGCCCGCGTGGAGGAGGTGCTCTCCGGCCGGCTGCCCTTCGACGAGGCGACCGTCATGGACGAGCACGGCAGCGCCTCCGCCGACCTGCCCGAGCCGCGCGCCGGCGACGACAAGGAACTCGCGAAGGCCTGAGGACAACAGAGGACCCCGGGCGACTGGACACTCCCCCCTGACGATTCAGTCGCCCGGCACACAGGCCGAGCGGCCGGGTTCTCCCCCCGTGGACCCGACCGCTCGGTCTCTCGCGTTTCGGGCCCGCGGACTCTCACCGATCTCTTACCGTGGTCCACTAGCCTGCCGCGCCGGTCCGGTTCCGGTCCGGCACACATCAGTTGGAGGCACGGGGGAATGAAGATCGACTGGGACCGGCGCACGTGCGCGCGCAAGGGCCACGTCACCTACGCGCCGGACGACCCCCGGCTGCGGGTCCGGCTGCGTGCCGAGACCGCCCACGGCGAGGTCTGGCGCTGTCTGCGCTGCGGCGACTTCGTGCTCGGCGCGCCGCACGGCTCCGGTCCGGCAAGTGACGCGCCCCTGGTGCCGCGCGGCAAGGTCCTGCGCGACCTGTTCATCCTGCGCTTCCTGGCGATCGAGCGGGCCGTGCGCGGCGTGTTCATCGTGCTGGTCGCGCTCGCGGTGTGGAAGTTCAGCAACAGCCAGGACTCGGTGCGCCGGCTCTTCGACGAGTACCTCGACGTCTTCCGGCCCGTCTTCCGGCACTTCCACTACGACCTCGACCACTCGCCGGTCGTCGGCACCATCCAGAAGACCTTCGGCTACAAGCACTCCACCCTGGTGCTGGTCGCCGCACTGCTCCTCGCCTACGCCCTGATCGAGCTGGTGGAGGCGGTCGGCCTCTGGTACGCCAAGCGCTGGGCGGAGTACCTCACGGTCGTCGCCACCGCCGCGTTCCTCCCGCTGGAGATCTACGAGCTCACCGAGCACATCAGCTGGCTGAAGATCGCCACCCTGGTCCTCAACGTCCTCGCCGTCCTCTACATCGCCCTCGCCAAGCGCCTGTTCGGCCTCCGCGGCGGCCGCAGGGCCTTCGACGAGGAGCGGCACAGCGCCTCCCTGCTGGAGGTCGAGGAGTCGGCGGGGGTGCCTGCCCGGACCGCGTAGCGGCGTTCCATCCGGCGGGTCCCGGCCCCGTGGCGCGGTCGCCGTTGCCTTGACGTCGGCGTCAAGGATTACCGTCGAGGACATGCGAATCGGCGAGCTGGCCGCACGGGCCGGGACCACGACGCGGACGCTGAGGTACTACGAGTCGCGTGGGCTGCTGCCCGCGCGGCGCGGCACGAACGGGTACCGCAGCTACGACGAGGGCGACCTGAAGCTGCTCAGGCAGATCAGGACGCTGCAGGACTTCGGGTTCGACCTGGAGGAGACGCGGCCCTTCGTGGAGTGCCTGCGGGCCGGGCACCCGGAGGGCGACTCCTGCCCGGCGTCGCTCGCGGTCTACCGGCGCAAGCTCGCCGAACTCGACGCGCTGATCGGCGAGCTCACGGCCGTGCGCGCGACGATCGCCGTACGGCTTGCCGCGGCCGACGAGCCACCGTTGTGCGAAATGGGAGGGCAGGAACCGTGACCGACGTGACCGACGTGACCGACGAGGATTTCGCGGCGGAAGTGATCCGTTCCGAGTTGCCGGTGCTGGTGGAGTTCACGGCGGACTGGTGCCCGCCGTGCCGGCAGATGGGGCCCGTCCTGCATGCCCTGGCCGCCGAGGAGGCCGACCGTCTCAAGGTGGTGCAGCTGAACGTGGACCTCAATCCGGAGACCACGAACGCCTACAAGGTGCTGTCGATGCCGACGTTCATGGTGTTCAGGAACGGTGAGCCGGTCCGGTCGATGGTGGGCGCGCGCCCCAAGCGGCGGCTGCTGGAGGAGATCGAGGACGCCCTCTGAGAGGGTCGGGAGCCGCTTAATACAAGAAATCCCCCGGGCAATTGCGCCCGGGGGATTTCTTTGCGTACACTCAATGATTCGCGACTTCAAGGGAATTGGTCGCGGAGAAGTCCACTGAACGCAGTATATCCGGCCGGGAGCGGAATTGTCAAACACCGATTATCCAGACGGTGAAATGCAAAGCGAACAGGAATTCATCGACGGGCTGTATGCACGCGTGGACGCCCTGCGCGCCGACACCGAGGCCGGGGTCACGGACGCCCTCGCGCAGGGCAACGCCCCCATGCAGGCCCGGCTGGAGCGCGACATCCTGGTGGCCGAGCGCTCGGGTCTGCTCGCGGCGCTGAACGCGGTGGACGGATCGCTCTGCTTCGGCCGGATCGACCTCACCTCCGGCGAGAGTCACCACATCGGCCGCATCGGGCTGCGCACGGACGACGAGGAGCGCACCCCGATCCTCATCGACTGGCGCGCGAACGTCGCCCGCCCCTTCTACCTGGCCACCGGGCACACCCCGATGGGACTGCGCAGGCGCCGGCACATCACCACCGGCGGCCGTACGGTGACCGCGCTGCACGACGAGATCCTCGACCTGGGCGACCAGGAGCGGACCGGCCACGAGGACCCGACCGGCGACGCCGTGCTGCTCGCCGCGCTCGACGCCGCCCGCACCGGCCGTATGCACGACATCGTGCAGACCATCCAGGCCGAGCAGGACGAGATCATCCGGGCGCCGCACCGCGGGGTGCTCGTCGTCGAGGGCGGTCCCGGCACCGGCAAGACGGCCGTCGCGCTGCACCGGGCCGCGTATCTGCTCTACGAGCACCGGGAGTTGCTCGCCAAGCGCGCCGTCCTCATCGTCGGCCCCAACCCCGCCTTCCTCGGCTACATCGGCGAGGTGCTCCCCTCGCTGGGCGAGACGGGCGTGCTGCTCGCCACGGTCGGCGAGCTGTTCCCCGGGGTGCGGGCGACCGCGCGCGACACCCGTGCGGCGGCCGCGGTGAAGGGCCGCGCCGACATGCCCGACGTGCTCGCCGAGGTGGTGTCCGACTGGCAGGCGCTGCCCGACCCGGTGATCGCGATCGAGCACGACCGGGAGATCCTGATGCTCGACGACGGTCTGGTGAAGGTCGCCCGCGACCGCACCCGGGCCGCGAAGCTGCCGCACAACGCGGCCCGCGAGATCTTCGAGGGCCACATCCTCAACACGCTCACCGAGCTGTACGCCGAGCGCGTCGGCACCGACCCGTACGACGGCGGCAGTCTGCTCGACCCGAGCGACATCACGCAGATCCGTGACGACATCGCCGAGAACCCCGAAGTGTGGGCCGCCATCGACCAGTTGTGGCCGCGGCTGACCCCGCAGCGCCTTGTCGCGGACTTCCTCGCGGACCCCGTCGGATATCTCCCCGAGGAGGACGCGGCGGCCATCCGCCGTCCGGTGACCCGGGAGTGGACGGTGGCGGACGTACCGCTGCTGGACGAGGCCGCGGAGCTGCTCGGCGAGGACGACCGGGTGCGGCGGGCGCTGGCGGAGCGGGAGCGCGAGAGCCAGGTCGCCTACGCGCAGGGCGTGCTGGACGTCTCCTTCGCCTCGCGCACCTACGAGTTCGAGGACAAGGAGGCGGAGGACTCCGAGGTCCTGTCCGCGCACGACATCATCGACGCCGAGCGGTTCGCGGAGCGGCAGGAGGAGGACGACCACCGCAGCGCGGCCGAGCGCGCGGCGGCCGACCGGACCTGGGCGTTCGGGCACATCATCGTCGACGAGGCGCAGGAGCTGTCGCCGATGGCCTGGCGGCTGCTGATGCGGCGCAGCCCGACCCGCTCGATGACGCTGGTCGGCGACCCGGCGCAGACCGCGGAGGCGGCGGGCGTCGGCTCGTGGGCGGGCATCCTCGAGCCGTATGTCGAGGACCGCTGGGAGCACACCCGGCTCGGCGTCAACTACCGCACCCCGGCCGAGATCATGGACGTCGCGGCGGCCGTGGTCCGCGCCGAACAGCCCGACTTCGAACCGCCGAGTTCGGTGCGGTCCACCGGCGTGAAGCCCTGGGCGCGGGCCACGGACGACCTGCCCGGCGCGGTGGCCGAGGCGGTGCAGGAGCTGACGCCGCAGGAGGGCCGGCTCGCGGTCATCGCCCCGCGCCATCTGCACCGGCGGCTGGCCGCGCGGCTCGACGGGGTGACGGCGGGCGCCGAACCCGACCTGACGCACGACGTCGTCCTGCTCGACCCGCGTCAGTCCAAGGGCCTGGAGTTCGACTCGGTGCTGGTCGTGGAGCCGGGGCTGTACCGCACGAGCGATCTGTACGTGGCGCTGACCCGGGCCACCCAGCGGCTGGGAGTGGTGCACAGCCGGGCGCTGCCGAAGGCCCTGGCGGCGGTGCTGGCGTGACCCGGATCCGGTTCCGCCCAAGGGGGCCGCGCCCCCTGGGCCGACGGTGTGGCTAGGCCGGGCGCAGCCACACCGTCGCCAGCGGCGGCAGGTTCAGCGTGATGCTGGCCGGGCGGCCGTGCCAGCCCTGCGGCTCCGGCTTGATGGCGTCGGGGTTGGTGACGTCGCTGCCGCCGTACCTGCCCAGGTCGGTGTTGAGGGTCTCGTGCCAGGCCTGGACGTCGTCGGGGACGCCGAGCCGGTAGCCGTGGCGGACCACGGGGGAGAGGTGGGAGACGGCCAGCAGCGGGGTGCCGTCGGCGTCGTGGCGCAGGAACGCGAAGACGTTGTCCTCGGCGGCGTCACCGACGATCCACTCAAAGCCCGCCGGGTCGATGTCCCGCTGCCACAGCGCGGGCGTGTGCCGGTAGACGACGTTCAGGTCGCGGACCAGGTCGCGCACCCCGCGGTGGTCGGCCTCGGCGCCGTAGGCGGGATCGAGCAGCCACCAGTCCGGGCCGTGGGCCTCCGACCACTCGGCGCCCTGCGCGAACTCCTGCCCCATGAAGAGGAGTTGCTTGCCCGGGTGGGCCCACATGAAGCCCAGATAGGCGCGCAGATTGGCGCGTTGCTGCCACCAGTCGCCCGGCATCTTCGACACCAGTGAGCGTTTGCCGTGCACCACCTCGTCGTGCGAGATGGGCAGGACGTAGTTCTCGCT
>NZ_JAFJSY010000031.1 GCF_019857225.1 Streptomyces plumbidurans | reverse complement strand
GCGCCAGCCGCCGCGACCGCAAGGCCGCGGCCCACCGCAGGCGCCGCCGCCGGGTCCTGCTGATCACCGCGGCCTGCGCGCTCGCGGCGGGCGGCCTCAGCCTTGCGGAACTGGGCGTCGACGCCCCCTTCTCCACCCCCAAGCCGGCCGCGGCGGGCGACGAGTCGGCGGAGGGTGCGGCGGCGTCGGAGGTCGGCGGGAAGTCCAAGCCGGGCGACGACGCGACGGCCAAGGCGGCCTCGGGCGCCCCGTCGCCGACCGCGTCCCCCTCGGCCTCGAAGTCCCCGAAGGACAAGGCGAAGAAGGACAAGCCCGACAAGGACCCCCGGACCGCCCCGGCGAGCCAGGCCCCCGGCACCACACCCCCGGCGGCCACACCCCCACCGTCGAACCCGACCCCGACCTCGGCGCCCACGCGATCCAACCCGACGCCGACACCTACGCCGACGCAGACGTGCAAGCGGTTCCTGTGGTGGTGTTCGTAGAAGCCGGCTGTCGGCCTGCAGCCTTCAGCCCGTCCGGCGTTTGAGGACGAGGCCCGTTCAGGGCCGAAGCGGGGGCCCGGGGGCGGCAGCCCCCGGTGGCGTCCACTGCAACGTGCGGTGCCGGAAAAGCGCCGCCCCCTACGCCTCGATCATCCGCCGTAGCAAATCCCGCAAAGACAACCGCTCCTCGTCCGACAGCCCCGCGAGAGGCTCACGTGCGAAGCGCAGTCCGTCCCGCAACTCGCGGGCCACGCGCAACCCCTCGTCCGTCGCGGCGGCCAGCTTGACGCGGCGGTCGGCCGGGTCGGGGCGGCGCTCCACCAGGCCGCGCGCCTCCAGGCGGTCGACGATCCCGGTGACGTTCGACGGCTCGCACTTCAGTTTCTGTGCCAGCTTGCGCATCGGCAGCGGCTCCAGCGACAGCAGGCTCAGCAGCCGGGCCTGGGCACCGGTCAGGGTGTGCTCGGCGGCCGCCTCCTCGTAGTCGGCGTAGAACCGGGCCACGACGTCGCCGATCAGCTCGACGACCTCCATGGTGAGGGCGTCGGGGCGGCGCGTCTTCTCAGGCGTGGGCATGGGTCAAGGATACCTCTTTACTTGACAACCTGAAATATTCAGGTGCACTGTTGTTTCAGTTAGTGAAGTATTTTCCCCGTGCTCGGAAAGGCGCTCCTCATGATCAACCGCGAATGGCACCTGCTCAGCCGCCCGGTCGGCTGGCCCAAGCCCGAGGACTTCGCCCTGGTCGAGACGGACGTCCCGGCGCCGGGCGAGGGCCAGGTGCTGGTGCGGAACGAGTACCTCTCGGTCGACCCCTATATGCGCGGCCGAATGAGCGACGCCAAGTCCTACGTCGCGCCCTTCGAGCTCGGCAAGGTCATGCAGGGCGGCGCGGTCGGCGAGGTCGTCGCCTCGAACGCCGAGGGCATCGCGGTCGGCGACCACGTCCTGCACGTGTTCGGCTGGCGCGAGTACGCGGTCATGGACGCGAAGCACGCCGTCAAGGTCGACCCCGAGGCCGCGCCGCTGAGCACGTACCTCGGCGTCCTCGGCATGACGGGCCTGACGGCGTACGCGGGCCTGCTGCGGGTCGGCGCCTTCAAGGAGGGCGACGCGGTCTTCGTCTCCGGCGCGGCGGGCGCGGTCGGCAGCCAGGTCGGCCAGATCGCGAAGCTCAAGGGCGCCTCACGGGTCATCGGCTCGGCCGGCTCCGACGAGAAGGTCGAGCTGCTCGTCGAGGAGTACGGCTTCGACGCCGCCTTCAACTACAAGAACGGCCCCGTACGCCAGCAGCTGAAGCAGGCCGCCCCGGACGGCATCGACGTCTACTTCGACAACGTCGGCGGCGAGCACCTGGAGGCCGCGATCGGCGCGCTCAACCTGCGCGGCCGCGCCGTGATCTGCGGCATGATCTCGCAGTACAACGCGACCGAGCCGACCCCCGGCCCGCGCAACATGGCCAAGATCCTGCAGAACCGGCTGCGCGTCGAGGGAGTCCTCGTCGGCGACCACTACGACCTGCAGCCCGAGTTCGTCCGGGAGGTCGGCCCCTGGGTCGCCTCGGGCCGGCTGAAGTACCGCGAGACGGTCGTCGAGGGCATCGAGAACAACCTGGAGGCCTTCCTCGGCGTCCTGCGCGGCGCCAACACCGGGAAGATGATCGTCAAGCTCTGAGCCCTGCCGCGAGCGGGCCCTTCTGCTGGTTTCCGGTATGCGATAACTTCTTTCCGAAACCGTCGTCGATCGTGGGCGCGAGTCGCGGCGGACCGAGGAGGAAGACACCCGCATGTCCATCCAGCAGACCGACGTCCTCTACACCGCCGTCGCCACCGCCGAAAACGGCCGCGACGGCCGGGTCGCCACCGACGACGGCAGGCTCGACGTCGTCGTGAACCCGCCGAAGGAGATGGGCGGCAACGGCGCCGGCACCAACCCGGAGCAGCTCTTCGCCGCCGGTTACAGCGCCTGCTTCCAGGGCGCCCTGGGCGTCGTCGCCCGCCAGGAGAAGGCGGACATCACCGGTTCGACGGTCACCGCGAAGGTCGGCATCGGCAGGAACGACGACGGATTCGGCATCATCGTCGAGATCTCGGCCGAGATCCCGAACGTCGACGCGGCCACCGCCGAGGACCTCCTGGCCAAGGCCCACCAGGTCTGCCCGTACTCGAAGGCAACCCGTGGCAACATCACCGTGACGCTTGTCTGACGCACTCGTTGCTTCGGGAGAGGCCGCACCCCTGGACGTGGGGTGCGGCCTTTCGCCATGTCCGGGACGCCGTGTCCATGGCGCCGCGTCCGGGGGCCGCGTCCGGCGTCAGAGGGCGAGTGCCGCCGCGTGCACCGCGCCGATCAGCCGCTCGTTCTCCGGCGCCGCTCCGCCCGGGTAGGCGCAGCGGCGCCGGGTGTAGCCGTAGGCCAGGCCGCTGCGCGGATCGGCGAACGCCTGGGAGCCGGCCGCTCCGCTGTGCCCGAAGGCACCGGCGCCCAGGAACGGGTACCAGGCGTCGGCCGTCGCCTGGAAGCCGAGGCCGTAGGCCCGGTGGGCGCGGCTGACCAGGTCGTAGCCGACCGAGTGGATCTGCCCGACCTCGGCGACCGTGTCCGGCTTCAGCAGCGGCGGCCGCTCGCCGACCTCGCTGATCGCCGCCGCGTACATCCCGGCGAGCCCGCGCGCGGCGGCCACTCCGCCCGCCGACGCCGGGCCCTTGGCGCGCACGATACGGGAGTTGGGGTGATCCACCGGCTCCAGCGGCTCGGGCACATGGGTGTTGTACGCGATCGAGGTGAGCGAGTGCGGCCCCCTCGGCGCCGCGTCCAGCACGGCCTGCTGCTTCGGCGTCGGGACCATCGGCTGCACCGAGCGGAAGCGCGGCTCCAGCGACTCGGGCAGCCCGAGGTGGAAGTCCAGACCGTACGGCGCCCTGATCCGCTCCTCGTAGACCTCCTGGAGCGTGTGGCCCGTGGCCCTGCGCACCACCTCGCCGGTCAGCGCGCCGAGCACGAACGCGTGGTAGCCGAAGGCCGTGCCCGGACGCCAGAACGGCCGCTGGTCGGCGAGCCGTTCGGCGATCACCCGGTCGTCGGCCAGCTCCTGCGCGCTGAACCCGGCGTCGAGGCCGATCAGCCCGGCACGGTGCGTGAGCAGGTCCCGCAGCGTCAGCGCGGCCTTGCCCTCCGCCCCGAACTCCGGCCAGTAGTAGGTCACTCTGCGCTCCAGCTCCAGCGTGCCGTCCTGCACGAGCAGCGCGACGACCAGGTGCGCGGCGCCCTTCGTCGACGAGAAGACGCCGTACAGGGACTCGGCGTCGTTGTCGTCACCGGCCCACAGGTCGACGACCCTTCTGCCGTGCACGTAGGCGCACAACTGTCCTTCGTAGTCGGGCAGTTCACCCGCGACGAACGCGGCGAACTCCTCCCGCACCGCCTCGAAGCCGGCGGCGACGGTGCCGTGGATCTCTCGCGTCATCCGTACTCCTCAACCTCGGCGGCCGTTCCTGCGTACCGAACAGCACGTAGACCGGTACGGCGCGGTGCGGCTGTTCGACTCAACGGCACCATCCGGGAGTTCATGTCACGGATGCCCTGCACGACACATCGCGGACGGGTGGATGGGGGCATCCTGAGGGCGACGGCCGCCCACCGTGAGCCGAGGAGGGCCCCCATGGCGACGATCCCACCACTGCCCAGCAGGGACGACGTACTGCGCATGGCACGCACCACGACCGACATCACCGGCCAGCTCCTGGACACCGCGGGGAACCTCACCAAAATCGCGATGAACACCTTCGACCCGCGCGACGGCTCGGGCCCGGAGGTGCTGCGCGTGCTGCGCGAGACCACCGCGGAGCTGGCCGAGGCGAGCGCGTCGCCGCAGGTCCAGGAGGCCTTCTACCGCATCGTCGACACCCTGACCCGGCTCGGCACGAGTGGGGCGCCGCTCGCGGCGCACCCGGTCGGCGAACCGGCGCGGGCGCTGCTCACCGCGCTCGGCGACAGCCTGCTGCCGGTGCTGGACGCGGTCGAGCCGGCCGTCGAGGAGTTCGCGGACGCGCTCGGCGACCTGGTCGAGGCGACGTCTCCGCTGCTGCCCGCGGCGGCGGGCGTGGCCGCGGGGGCGCTGCTCGCCGTGACGCCGGTACTGCGGGCCGCGGCGGACGTGCTGCGCGACTCCTCGCCCGAACTCGCCCGGGTCGCCGACGCGCTGACCGCGGCGCTGGCCCCGCTGATGCCGCTCCAGGTCGCCCTCGCGGAGCGTGCCGCTGCCGCCGGGGCCGGGCTGGCCGGTGCCGCGCTCGCACCGCTGGCCGACCTCGCGGAGGCGGCGGCCGCGTCCACGAAGGCGGTCCGGCCGGTGCTCGTGGCGGGGGAGGAGATGCTGGTGTCGGGCCTTGAGCGGATCCAGCCCGCGCTGCTCGCCGCCGCCTCCCGTGCGGGACGGCTCGTGCGGGCGGGAGCGGTCCGGGTGTCCGCGGCGGTGTCGCCCGCGCTGGAAAAGGGCGTCGTGGTGGCCGTCGCGCCCGTGTAGTGCGCGGTGCGGACCGGCCGTGCGGACCTCGGTAGAGTTCCCCCATGCGTGATCTTGGGGCGGGCTTCAGCTATCTCCTGCAGGGCCAGCGGTGGGTGGCCCGGCACGGCAGGCAGTACGGCTTCGGGCTGCTGCCGGGGCTGGTGACCCTCGTCCTGTACGCGGCCGCGCTGGTCGCGCTCGCGCTGTGGGGCGAGGACGCGGTGGGCTGGGCGACGCCGTTCGCCGACGGCTGGCCGAGCCCGTGGCTCGGCCTGTTCCGCGGGTTCCTCACCGCCGTGCTGTTCGCGCTCGCCCTGCTCCTCGCCGTCGTCACGTTCACCGCCGTCACGCTCCTGATCGGCCAGCCCTTCTACGAGAACCTCTCGGAGAGGGTCGACCGCGACGTCTCCCCGGACGGCTCCGCCCCCGAGTCCGGCCTTCCGCTCTGGCGCGAGCTGTGGATCTCGGCCCGCGACAGCCTGCGGATCGTGGTGCGCGCGGCCCTGTGGGGCATCCTGCTTTTCGCCTGCGGCTTCATCCCGTTCGTCGGACAGACCGTCGTCCCGGTGATCGGGTTCTTCGTCACCGGCTTCTTCCTCACCGAGGAGCTGGCCGGGGTGGCCCTCCAGCGGCGCGGCGTCGAACTGCGCGAGCGCCTCGCCCTGCTGCGCTCCCGCAAGACCCTGATCTGGGGCTTCGGCACCCCCCTGGCCGCGGCCTTCGTCGTCCCCTTCGTCGCGGTGTTCCTGATGCCGGGCGCGGTCGCGGGCGCGACCCTGCTGGCCCGCGACCTGCTCGGCGAGGAGACCGACGAGGACGGCGCCGCCGAGGACCGGCGGGACCAGGACGTCAGTTCCTGACACGCCCTGACGCGTCCTGACACGCACTGACACGCCCTGACGCGGGTGTCCGCCCTGCTCAGGTGCCCGACTCGATCGCCACGGTCAGGATCGCCCGGAACTGCGCGACGATGTCCTGCCGGTTCTTCAGGAACTGCGGATCGGTGACCGTTCCGGTCGCGGGGTCCGTGTTGCCCGTCCCGAACTCCAGCACCGGGGTGTGCACATGGCCGCCCGGCAGGGTGTCGTGCAGACCGAGGCGGTCCCGCAGCAGGGTGGCCCGGTAGGCGATCTCGTTGGACAGATAGTCGCCGCCGCCCCCGGCGCGCGCGGTCGAACCGGGCGTCGGACCGTCGGGACGTACGACCGGATCGGTGCCGCCCGCCGGGATCTCGGTCACCTCCGTGTGGTCGTACACCGGGAAACGTCCCGTGTCCGCGCTCACGATCTCCTTGTACGGCAGGGTCGTCGACGTCCACTGCGGCTGCGAGGCGGGGTCGGTGACCGGGACGGTCTCCGTCCTGCTGACGTTGTCGTTGTCCGGGAATCCGCCCCGCCAGGCCCCGTTGGTGCGCTCCACGTCGAACCGGCCGACCCGCCCCTGGCTCACGGTGGTGAAGAGGTCCACCTTCTTCAGGTACGGCCGCAGCGTCCGCTCGACGGTCAGATCGGCGAAGTCCTTCCAGCGCACCGGGAACACGACCGTCTCGACCCGCGCGGGCCCGTCCGCGGTCTCGACCACCGTGCCGTCGAGGGCGAGTGCGGTGGCCCCGGACGGATTGGAGATCCGGATGTCCCGGTCGAGCGTGAACGGGTCGAAGCCGGTGACGAGAACCCGCCGCTCTCCCTTGCGGTGCGGGTAGCGCACGTCCGTCCCGCCACGCGAGGTCCGCTCCAACTCATTCAGCAGGGCCGCCCGTTGACCGTCGCTGAGCCCGAACGACGGCTCCCAGGTGCGCACTTCACGGGTCAGCCCGAGCCGGGCCCAGTACAGCGGCCGGTCGTCGTCCCGGCTGAGGTCCCCGCCCGCCGAACCCCGGCCCTGCACCCGGTCCACGGCCCGCCGCCACAGCGCGGAGCCTTCGTGCCGGACGGCACGGCGGGCCTCGCCGTAGGAGTGCGCCCGGCCCAACTTCCGCGCCAGGCGCGGAGTCACGTCGTCGAAACCGGACCGGCGCAGGATCTCCTGGGGCACCGCGTTGTCGAGTCGCTGCTCCTCGACCGTGGGGGAGGGCGCGGCCTCGGCCGCCGCCGTCGTCACCGGGGCCGCGAAGCCCGCGATCAGAGCCACTCCGAGGATGCCGATCCGAACACGTAGGGAGTTCAAGGCCGTCAGGTCCTTCCGTCGCCGTGGTGGGGGAGCGTGGTGGGGACGGTCGGCAGTATCGCGCGGGTGAAGTGGTCTACGCCATGGGGCCGTTGAGGCATGCGGGGATCCGGGTCACCGCTTCCCGCAGCGCCGTCACGAAGGCTTGCGCGGCTGGAGCGGGGGAGTGGCCCCGCGCGGTGGTGGCGTACACGGTCCGTGCCGGGTCCCCTCGTTGAGCAGCGTGGTGGGGGGCGTGGTGGGGACGGTCGGCAGTATCGCGCGGGTGAAGTGGTCTACGCCATGGGGCCGTTGAGGCATGCGGGGATCCGGGGCACCGCTTCCCGCAGCGCCGTCACGAAGGCTTGCGCGGCGGGAGCGGGGGCGTGGCCCCGCGCGGTGGTGGCGTACACGGTCCGTGCCGGGTCCCCTCGTTGAGCAGCGTGGAGGGGGGCGTGGTGGGGACGGTCGGCAGTATCGCGCGGGTGAAGTGGTCTACGCCATGGGGCCGTTGAGGCATGCGGGGATCCGGGTCACCGCTTCCCGCAGCGCCGTCACGAAGGCTTGCGCGGCTGGAGCGGGGGAGTGGCCCCGCGCGGTGGTGGCGTACACGGTCCGTGCCGGGTCCCCTCGTTGAGCAGCGTGGTGGGGGGCGTGGTGGGGACGGTCGGCAGTATCGCGCGGGTGAAGTGGTCTACGCCATGGGGCCGTTGAGGCATGCGGGGATCCGGGTCACCGCTTCCCGCAGCGCCGTCACGAAGGCCTGCGCGGCCGGGGCGGGCGAGCGGCCTCGTGCTATGGCCGCGTACACCGCACGCGCCGGGGCTCCCTCGTCGAGCACTGGCAGCAGGGCGACGTCAGGGCGTACGGACTCGGCGGCCAGCGCGGGGACGAGGGTGACGCCCAGGCCGGCGGCGACGTAGCCCTGTTTGGCCGTCCACTCGCCGACGACGTGCGCTACGCGCGGGCGGAAGCCCTGGCGCAGGGCCGTGTCCAGGAGGGTGCCTTCGGGCCGGGGACTGCCGGAGATCCAGTCGGCGTCGGCGAGCAGGCCCAGGCGCACCGGACCCTCGTGCCCGGCCAGGGGGTGGTCGGCGGAGACGGCGACGTACAGCGACTCGTCGAGCAGATGGTGGAGTTCGTACGCGTCCAGGGGCGCGCCACCGGTCGTCGAGACGACCGCCAGATCGAGGTGACCCGCGCTCAGCCGGTCCAGCAACCCGGGGGTGAAACCCTCCTCGCGGGAAAGCCGGACACGCGGATGGCGGGCGCGGAACGCGGCCAGGGCGTGCGGCACCAGCGCCGCGTCGGCGGTGGCGAAGGCCCCGAACCGCAGCCGCCCGCCCGCCACTTCACGCACCTCCTGCAGTCGGCGGGCGGCGCCGTGCACCGCCTCGACGACCGTCTCCGCATACGGCACGAGGACGCGTCCGGCCTCGGTGAGCCGTACCCCGCGCGGCAGCCGGTCGAAGAGCGGTCCGTCGGCCAGCGCCGCCTCCAGCGCGGCGACCTGCCGCGACACCGCGGACTGCGTCCAGCCGAGGGTGCGCGCCGCCACGGTGAACGAACCGTGCCGGGCGACCTGAAGGAACGCCCGGAGCCACACGGTGGACAGATCCGGATCGTGATGCGGGTTCGGCATGGCAGTCATGCTAGACATTCGCTTGTGGCATCGCGCGGCGCCCGCCTAGCGTCGACGTATGAAGGTCACTCTGGACAGTCCGCCCGCCGGGCCCCAGCCGGCGAGCCCGTACTACTCCCAGGTCGCCCGCGTCGAACACGCCGACGGCAGCGCCCTGTTGTTCGTCTCCGGCCAGATCGCCGAGGGCGACACCCTCGCCGAGCAGACGCGCGGCATCTTCGAGGGGCTGACCGCCCTGCTCGCCGCGCACGGCGCGACCCTGGCCGACGTCATCAACATCCGTACGTATCTCACCGACATCGGCGAACTGCAGCAATACGGCGCCGTACGACAGGAGTTCCTCACCGGGACGCCGCCGACGAGCATGACCTTCGAGGCCTCGCGGCTCTTCCGCCCCGAGGCGCGGATCGAGATCGAGGTCGTGGCGGCGGTGCCGGCCGGCCGCTGACGGGCCGGCTCAGGCCCGCTCGCCCAGCAGCGCCAGGAAGTCGCGGAAGGCGCCCGGCATGTCCACCGACTCCGGGTCCAGCAGCCACTGGTACTGCAGGCCGTCCATCACCGCGACGAGAAGGGGGGCGGCGCGCTCCGGCGTGAGGCCGCTGGGCAGCCGCTCCCCGTACTCGGCGCGCAGCACCCCCGCCATGTTCTCGCGCACCCTGCGGTAGCGGTCGGTGAAGTACTCCCGCGCCGGGTGCCCCTCCGTGACGCTCTCGCCGAGCAGCGCCGAGAAGGTCTGGATGATGCCGGGCCGCATCGCGTTGTACTCGACCAGCGCGGCCAGCAGGTCCACCCGCCACTGCGTGGCCGGTACGGCGTCCCACTGGTCGCGCTCCTCCAGCACGGCGACCAGCAGCGCCTCCTTCGTCGGGAAGTAGTGCAGCAGCCCCTGCTGGGTGAGTCCGACGCGCTCCGCGACCGCGGCGAGGCTCGCGCCCCGGTAACCGCGCTCCGCGATCACCTCCAGCGCCGCCCGGACGATCTCCGCGCGCCGTTCCGCGCTTCTGACCCTGGCGTTCATGGCGTCACCGTACGGCATCCCCGTTCCTCGATTATTACGGAACCGTCACGAAACCTACCGCGTTACAGGTAACGGGAGCACGATGTGTCCCGGGACAGCAGCAGACGACGACAGCAAACGGCAACAGCAAACGGCAACAGCAAACGGCAACAGACGACAGCACTCGACGAGGAGGCATCCCGATGGCGGGAAACCCCGGCACCTCTCCGGACGACCGCGCGCGGGCCGACCAGGCGCGCGAGGCCGCCGTCGAGGCGGCCCTCGGCAAGCTGGACCTGGACGCGAAGACCCGGCTGCTGGCCGGCCAGGACACCTGGTCCCTGCCCGCCCTGCCGGAGATCGGCCTGAAGTCGCTCGTCATGTCGGACGGCCCGATCGGCGTCCGAGGCGTGCACTGGACCGCCGACGACCCGTCCGTCGCCCTGCCCTCCCCGACCGCGCTCGCCGCCACCTGGGACCCCGAACTGGCCCGCCGCGCAGGCACGTTGCTCGCGCAGGAGGCCCGCCGCAAGGGCGTGCACGTCCTGCTCGCCCCGACCGTCAACCTCCACCGCTCCCCGCTCGGCGGCCGCCACTTCGAGGCGTACAGCGAGGACCCTTATCTGACGGGCGTCATCGGCGCGGGGTACGTGAACGGCGTACAGGCGGGCGGAGTCGGCACCACCGTCAAGCACTTCGTCGCCAACGACGCCGAGACCGACCGCTTCACGGTGAACAACGTGATCAGCGAACGCGCCCTGCGCGAGCTCTACCTGGCCCCCTTCGAGGCCATCGTCGAGAACGCCCACCCCTGGGGCATCATGACCGCCTACAACACGGTCAACGGCACGACGATGACCGAGCACGGCCACCTGGTGAACGGCATCCTGCGCGGCGAATGGGGCTTCGACGGCTACAACGTCTCCGACTGGACCGCCGCCCGCTCCACCGTCGGCACCATTGAGGGCGGCCTCGACGTCGCCATGCCCGGCCCGCGCACCGTCTATGGCGCACCCCTCGCCCAAGCGGTGCGCGAGGGCAGGGTCGAGGAGGCCACCGTCGACGCGGCCGTGCGCAACGTCCTGCGGCTCGCCGCCCGCGTCGGCGCCCTGGAGAGCGCCGAACCGGTCGTCACCGAACCGCCCGCGGCCGTCGACGGCAGCGCGCTGGCCCGCGAGATCGCCCGCCGCGCCTTCGTCCTGGTGCAGAACGACCGCGGTGCGCTGCCGCTCAGGCCGGGCACCGTCGCCCTCATCGGCGCCGCCGCCCGCGACGCCCGCGTCCTCGGCGGCGGCTCCGCCACCGTCTTCCCCGCCCACGTCGTCTCCCCGCTCGACGGCCTCACCGCGGCCCTCCCCGAGGGCACGCTCAGCTACGCCGTGGGCGCCGACCCCGCCACCGAACTCGCCGTCGCGGACAGGGGGTTCGCCCTCCGGGCGATCTGCCGCGACCGCGACGGGAACGTCATCGGCACGGCCTCGGCCCCCAGCGGGCAGATCCAGTGGATGGGCATGGACCTGCCCGAGGGCGTCACCCACGACCGGCTGCACTCCGTCGAGCTGACCGGCACCTTCACCCCGCGCGAGACCGGCCCGCACACCTTCGGCATCAAGGGCGCGGGCCGCTTCACCCTCACCGTCGCGGGCACGACGTTCTACGACGAGGTGCAGCACCCCGCCGAGGGCGCCGACCGCTTCGAGGCGTTCTTCGGCACCCCGGCGCCCCGCGCACGGGTCGAACTCACCGCGGGCGAACAGGTGGAGGTCTCCCTCACCCTGGTCGTCGACCTGCCCGAGGACATGCCGTACAAGGTCGTCGCCTTCGCCCTGTGCCACCAGCAGCCGCAGCGCGACGCCGACGAGCTGATCGCCGAGGCCGTCGAGGCCGCGCGCGCCGCCGACACGGCCGTCGTCGTGGTCGCCACCACCGAGCGCGTCGAGTCGGAGGGCTTCGACCGCAAGGACCTCGCCCTCCCCGGCCGCCAGGACGACCTGGTCCGCGCGGTCGCCGCCGCCAACCCGAACACCGTCGTGATCGTCAACTCCGGCTCCCCGGTGGAGCTGCCGTGGCGCGCCGATGTGGCCGCCGTGCTGCTGAGCTGGTTCCCCGGCCAGGAGGGCGGCGCGGCCCTCGCGGACGTCCTCACCGGCGCCCACGAGCCGGGCGGCCGGCTGCCCACCACCTGGGGCCCGCTGTCCGACGCCCCGGTCACCCAGGTCGTCCCGGACCACGGCGAACTGCGCTACACCGAGGACCTCTTCATCGGCTACCGCGCCTGGGAGAAGGCGGGGCGCACCCCCTCGTACCCCTTCGGCCACGGCCTGGGCTACACCGACTGGACGTACGAGTCCGTCGAGGTCGAGGGCAGCACCGCCAAGGTCCGCGTCCGCAACAGCGGTGAGCGGCCGGGCCGGGAGGTCGTCCAGATCTATCTGGCCCCCACCGAGCGGGACGCCGACCGCCCCGCACGCCGCCTGGCCGGCTTCGCCGCCGTCCAGGCCGGTCCCGGCGAGACGGCCGAGGCGGTCGTGCAACTGCCGCGCCGCGCGTTCGAGATCTGGGACGAGGCGGCCGGGGTCTGGTCATTTGTGAAGGGTTCGTACGAGATCCAGGTCGGGCGCTCGATCGCCGACCGCAGGATCACGGCGACGATTAACGTCTGACCGGGACAAGTCTTCCCACGAACAGCCCCGGTCCGGGACCTGACCCCTGGACCGGGGCTCGTGACGTCCGGGGCTGCCCGCCGGGGGTTCGCCGTGTTCTGGGGCTGACCTCGTCGGCGGCTCGCCGTCGTCCGGGACCTGGCCCCTGGGCCGGGGCTCGTGGCGTCCGGGACTCACCCCGTTGGGGCTCACCCTCTTCGTGGCTCGCCGTGGTCCGGGACCTGACCCCTGGGCCGAAGCTCGTGGTGTCCGGGGCTCACCGTGGTCTGGTGCTCACCCCCATCGGGGGCTCACCGTCGTCCGGGGCTTGGCCCCTCGGTCGGAGCCCAGCGTGGTCTGGCGCTGACCTTCGTCGGAACTCGCCGTCGTCCGGGGGCTCATCCCCGTCGGGGCTCACCGTGGTCCGGGGCTGACCCTCGTCGGGGGTCCACCGTCGTCCGGAGCTCACCTCCGTCGGCGCCCACCGCCGCTCCCCACCCGCACCCGTCCCCACCCGTGCCCCCCCGCCACTCACCGAGTCGTGAAGCCATACACCGTCCGTGACCGGTACACCTCGCCCGGTCGCAGCACCGTGGTCGGGAAGTTGGGGTGGTTCGGGGAGTTGGGGAAGTGTTGGGTTTCCAGGGCAATGCCGTCGCCGGGGGCGAAGGGTTCGCCGAGGTGGTCCGCCGTGTAGAGCTGGATGCCGGGCTCGGTGGTTGCGACCGTCAGGACCCGGCCGGACGACGGATCGTGCAGTTCGGCCACCTCGCGGGCGGCCTCGGTGACCCCGCCGTCCAGTACGAAGTTGTGGTCGTAGCCGCCGCCGATTTTGCGCGTCCGGCGGAAGTCGAAGCGCGTGTCCGTCACGTCGGCGAGTTCGCCGGTCGGGATCAGGTTCTCGTCGACCGGGGTGAACCGGGAGGCGGCGAGCCGCAGTTCATGGCCGCCCGCGTTGCCCGAGCCGCCGAGGTTGAAGTAGCTGTGGTTCGTCAGGTTCACCACGGTCGGCGCGTCCGTCACCGCCTCGTACGCGATCGCGAGCGCGCCGTCCTCCTCCAGCCGGTAGGTCGCGGTGACCTCCAGACGCCCGGGGAAGCCCTCCTCACCGTGCGGGGAGACCCGGCTCAGCCGCAGCCCGTACGCCTCGCCCTCCAGGGGCGCCACCTCCCACACTCGCTTGTCGAAGCCGCGCCCGCCGCCGTGCAGGGAGTTCGGGCCGCTGTTCTGCGCGAGCGCGTACGTCACGCCGTCCAGCGGGAAGCGGCCGGCCGCGATGCGGTTGGCGTACCGGCCCACGAGGGCGCCGAAGTACGGGTCCGGGTGCGCCAGATAGCCGTCCAGGTCGGCGAACCCCAGCACCACGTTCCCGGCGCGCCCGTCCCGGTCCGGGGTCTCCAGCGACTGCACGATCCCGCCGTACGACAGGATCCGTACCCGTACACCCGCCCGCTCCAGGGTCCAGCGGTGGACCGGAGTGCCGTCGGAAAGTGTGCCGAAGAGTTCGTTCATGTTCGGAACTTTAGGTCACGCGTCCGAATCACGTCTTCCCGGCCGTGACCTTCCGGTAGGCGATCTCGGCCAGTCGCGCCTGTCCGTTCACACTGGGATGGAACCAGTCCCACTTGCTCAACTGGTCCGTGCCGAAGCGGTAGTCGTGCACCGCGCCGCCGTCGAAGCGGCAGCGGCGGTCCTTGGCGCAGACCTCCTTCAGCACCTTGTTGTACGCCTCCACCCGCTTCTGCACCGTGTCCCTGCGCAGCGTCGCCGCCGATCCGAACGAGTCCGCGTCACTCAGCATCGAGGGGCAGATGCCGAGCTTCCACACCTGCTTGCCCAGCGGATTGGTGCGGCCCTCGGACCACAGCCGCTTCAGGTTCGGCACGCTCGCCACATACACCTGCGTCTTCGGCAACGACTGGCGCAGCGTGCTCAGCGCGTCCTCGAAGTCGGCGCGGAAGCTCTCCACCGACGTCATCGCCGAGGTACTGGCCCGGCAGGCGTCGTTCGCCCCCGCCATCACCGTCACCAACTGGGGCCGGCGGGTCACCGCCTGCGCCATCTGGCCGGGCAGATCCGCCATCCGGGCGCCCGTCACCGCGTAGTTCCAGCTGTGCTCGGCGGCCCCCGTCCTGCCCAGGAGTCGTACGGCGAGGCTGTCCACGTCGGAGCTGGTGCCGGTCGCCCAGGAGACCTCGGGACAGTCGGACAGGACCGTGCACGCGTCGAAGCCGCGGGTGATGGAGTCGCCGACCGCCGCGATCGAACTGGGGCTGACGTCCCAGGCCGGGGTGGGCTTCGCGCTGTGCGCCGTGCGGTCCGTCGGCCCCGGGGAGTCGCCACCGACGGCGTCACAGCCGGCGACGCCCAGGACGGTCACCGCCACGGCGGCCAGAACGGTCCGTGAGCGGTGGCTTGGCTTCCGCATGCGCCGGCGATCCCCTCGTCTGTCGTACGGACGTGTCCCCCCATAACAACGTGCGAGAGTTCCCGATCCCCGCGCGACTGCAACGGTTCACCCCCGTACAGGCGTCCTGCCGGGTGAATGGCGGACGTTTCAGCGCATCGGGACGGACGGTACGTCACACTCCTTGCGCCGCCGCACGGTAGCCTCGCCATCAACGTGGCTGCCCTGCCGCCCGTACGCCAGTTCGCCAGATTGTCCAGCTCTGCCCGGAGGTCCCGGTGACGACACGTGGAGTTCTGTACGTGCACTCCGCTCCGCGCGCGCTGTGCCCGCACGTCGAGTGGGCCGTCGCCGGAGTGCTCGGCACGCGCGTCAACCTCGACTGGATCCGGCAGCCCGCCGCGCCCGGCACCTGGCGCTCGGAGTTCTCCTGGCAGGCCGAGGCGGGCACGGCCTCCAAACTGGCCTCCGCGCTGCGCGGCTGGCATCTGCTGCGCTTCGAGGTCACCGCCGAGCCCTGCCCCACCGCGGAGGGCGAGCGCTACAGCTGCACCCCCGACCTCGGCATCTTCCACGCCGTCACCGGCATCCACGGCGACATCCTGATCCCCGAGGACCGGCTGCGCGCCGCGCTGACCCGGGCCCAGCAGGGCGAGACGGACCTGGAGGCGGAGATCGCCAAGCTCCTGGGCAAGCCGTGGGACGACGAGTTGGAGCCGTTCAGATACGCGGGCGAGGGCGCGCCGGTGCGCTGGCTGCACCAAGTGGTCTGACGGCACGGACAGGTGAAGGGCCCCCACCGGCCGGTGGGGGCCCTTCATTCGCGTAGGGGCGCTACTCAGACCGTACGGAACGCCAGCACGACGTTGTGCCCGCCGAACCCGAACGAGTCGTTCAGCGCGGCGATACGGCCCTCGACCGGCAGCTTGCGGGCCTCGCCACGGACGATGTCCGCGGCGGCCTCGGCCTCCGGGTCCAGGTTCTCGACGTTGATGGTCGGCGGAGCGACCCGGTGGTACAGCGCGAGGATCGTCGCGACGGACTCGACGCCGCCCGCGCCGCCCAGCAGATGACCGGTCATGGACTTGGTCGCGGAGACCGCCATGTGGCCCGCGTCGTCGCCGAACACCTTGCGCAGCGCCTTCAGTTCGGCCACGTCACCGGCGGGCGTCGAGGTGGCGTGCGCGTTGACGTGCACGATCTCGGCCGGGTCCAGGTCGGTGCGCTCCATCAGGTTCTGCAGCGCGTGCGAGATGCCCCGGCCCTCGGGCTCGGGCTGCACGATGTCGTGGGCGTCGGCGGAGATGCCCTGGCCGACCGCCTCGGCGTACACCCGGGCACCGCGCGCCGCGGCGTGCTCGGCGGACTCCAGGACGATCACGCCGGCGCCCTCGCCGAGGACGAAGCCGTCCCGGTCGACGTCGTAGGGGCGCGAGGCACCCTCGGGGTTCTCGTTGTTCTTGGACATCGCCATCATGTTGCCGAACGCGGCGATGGGCAGCGGGTGGATGGCCGCCTCCGTGCCGCCCGCGACGACGACGTCGGCGCGGCCGGTGCGGATCATCTCGATGCCGTAGCCGATGGCCTCGGCGCCCGAGGCGCACGCGGAGACCGGCGTGTGCACGCCCGCACGGGCGCCCACCAGCAGGCCCACGTTGGCCGAGGGGCCGTTCGGCATCAGCATCGGGACGGTGTGCGGGGAGACGCGGCGGACGCCCTTCTCCTTGAGCACGTCGTACTGGTCGAGCAGGGTGGTCACGCCGCCGATGCCGGAGGCGATGACGGCGCCGAGCCGGTCCGGGTCGATCTTCTCGTCCTCGCCGGCCTTGTCGGTGAAGCCGGCGTCGGCCCAGGCCTCCTTGGCCGCGATCAGCGCGAACTGCGCCGAGCGGTCCAGGCGGCGGGCCTGCGGCCGGGGGATGACCTCGGAGGGCTCCACGGCCACGGGCGCCGCGATACGGACCGCCTGCTCGGCGGCCCACTCGTGCTCGATGGGCCGCACACCGGACTTGCCGGCGACCAGACCCTCCCAGGTAGAGGCTGCGTCGCCACCCAGCGGTGTGGTTGCGCCGATACCGGTGACGACCACGGTGCGATTGGTCGGGCTCACGGGAATTCTTTCTCCAACGGATCGGGATTCAACGGCGCCACCGCCGGGTGGCGGGGCAATACAGCCGGAGCGGGAGGGCTCAGGCCTGGTGCTTGAGGATGTAGTCGGTCGCGTCGCCGACCGTCTTGAGGTTCTTGACGTCCTCGTCCGGGATCTTGACGTCGAAGCGCTCTTCGGCGGCGACGACGACCTCGACCATGGACAGCGAGTCGACGTCCAGGTCGTCGGTGAAGGACTTGTCCAGCTGGACGTCCTCAACCGGGATGCCGGCGATCTCGTTCACGATGTCGGCGAGACCGGCGACGATCTCTTCCTGAGTGGCGGCCATGTCAGGCGCTCCTTCTTTGTGATCCAGAGGGTGTGGCAGCCCGCCGCGGCAGCGGCAGGTATGTACAGCCGGGCCGGATCCGTTGCTGATCCGGCACGGAGTGCCTAGGGGAGGGTAACGACCGTCGCGGCGTACACGAGACCCGCCCCGAAGCCGATGACGAGCGCGGTGTCGCCGCTCTTCGCCTCACCGGTCGCCAGAAGCCGCTCCATCGCGAGCGGAATCGAGGCGGCCGAGGTGTTGCCGGTGGTGCGTACGTCACGCGCGACCGTGACGTGCTCCGGCAGTTTCAGCGTCTTCACCATCGAGTCGATGATCCGCTCGTTGGCCTGGTGGGGAATGAAGACGTCCAGGTCGTTCGGGGTGATCCCGGCCGCGTCCAGCGCCTGCTGGGCGACCTTCGCCATCTCGAACACGGCCCAGCGGAACACCGCCTGGCCCTCCTGCGTGATCGCAGGGAACTTGCCCGTGCTGTCGTACTCGGTCCACGGCACGGTCTGCTTGATGGTCTCGGACTTGTCGCCCTCCGAACCCCAGATCGACGGGCCGATGTGCGGCTCGTCGGACGGGCCCACCACGACGGCGCCCGCGCCGTCGCCGAACAGGAAGGCCGTGGCCCGGTCCTCCAGGTCGGTGAGGTCGGACAGCCGCTCCACGCCGATGACCAGGACGTACTGCGCGGAGCCCTCGGTGATCATGCCCTTGGCGAGCGTGAGGCCGTAGCCGAAGCCGGCGCAGCCCGCCGAGATGTCGAACGCCGCGGCCTTGTTCGTGCCCAGCTTGTCCGCGATCTCCGTGGCGATGGCCGGGGTCTGCTTGAAGTGCGAGACGGTCGAGACGATCACGCCGCCGATCTGCTCCGCGGAGATCCCGGCGTCGGCGATCGCCTTGCCGGAGGCCTCGATCGACATCGCGGCCACCGTCTCCTCGTCCGAGGCCCAGTGCCGGGTCTGGATGCCGGAGCGCGAACGGATCCACTCGTCGGAGGAGTCGATCTTCTCGAGGATCACCTCGTTCGGCACGACCCGGGTCGGACGGTAACCGCCCACGCCGAGGATGCGCGCGTACGGGGCGCCCTTGCTGGGCTTGATCTTCGACATGTTCGTACGGCTCCTTCTGGGGCGTCAGGCCGCGTGCTCGGCGATGAGTGCGCGGGCCGCGTCGAGGTCGTCGGGGGTCTTGAGCGCCAGGGTCTGCACACCCGGCAGCGCGCGCTTGGCGAGGCCGACCAGCGTGCCGCCGGGGCAGACCTCGACGATCGCGGTCGCGCCCAGCTCCTTGAAGGTCTCCATGCACAGGTCCCAGCGGACCGGGTTGGCGACCTGGCCGACCAGCCGCTCGACGATCTCGGCGCCGGTGGCGACGGACCGGCCGTCCTTGTTGGAGACGTAGGTGACCTTCGGGTCGGCGGGCGCGAGGGCCTTGGCGGCCTCGGCCAGCTTGTCGACCGCGGGGGCCATGTGACGCGTGTGGAAGGCGCCGGCGACCTTGAGCGGGACGACCTTGCGGACACCCTCGGGCTTGTCGTCGTTCAGCGCGGCGAGCTGCTCCAGCGTGCCCGCGGCGACGATCTGGCCCGCGCCGTTCACGTTCGCCGGGGTCAGGCCCAGCTTCTCCAGGTGCGCGACGGAGACCTCGGGGTCGCCGCCGAGCAGCGCCGACATCCCGGTCTCGGTGATCGCGGCGGCCTCGGCCATCGCCAGACCACGCTTGCGTACGAGGGTCAGCGCGGCCGTGTCGTCGAGGACACCGGCGAAGGAGGCGGCGGTGATCTCACCGACGCTGTGACCGGCGACGGCGCCCGGCACGACGGCACCGAGTGCCGCGGCGGACAGGAGGCCGGCGGCGACCAGCAGCGGCTGGGCCACCGCGGTGTCCCGGATCTCCTCCGCGTCGGCCTTGGTGCCGTAGTGGGCGAGGTCCAGGCCGATGGCGTCCGACCAGGCGGAGACGCGGTCAAAGGCACCGGGCAGTTCGAGCCAGGGGGTCAGGAAGCCGGGCGTCTGGGCGCCCTGGCCGGGAGCGACGAGTACGAGCACTCTCACACTCTCTCTTGGGGACGGCCGTGGCCGCCCGTGGGGACAGGGACGAAGAACACGAGGGGGTTTTGTATGCCCCCGACAAAAGCCTAGGCCGGAAGATCGCCCTCGGCCAGACGCCCCAGGATCAGCGCGATCCGCAGCGTGAAGGCGGATCGTACATCGGAGGGTGACCAGCCGGTGACGTCAGTCACACGTCGGAGCCGGTAGCGCACGGTGTTGGGGTGAACGAAGAGCATCCGGGCGGCGCCTTCGAGACTGCTCGCCTGCTCCAGATAGACGGAGAGCGTCTCCAGAAGAGCCGACCCGGCCTCCTCCAGCGGTCTGTAGATCTCCTCCACCAGCTGTTCGCGCGCGCTCGGGTCGCCTGCGATGGCGCGCTCCGGCAGCAGATCGTCCGCGAGCACCGGCCGCGGGGCGTCCTGCCAGGCGAAACAGGCCTTGAGACCGGCGGCAGCGGCCTGCGCGGAGCGGGTCGCGGTGAGCAGGTCGGCCACCACGGGCCCGGCCACGACAGGCCCGGCCGCGTACGGCCCGATCAGCGACTTGGCCACGGCGAGCGGGTTGTCGCTGCCGCCGGCGATGACCACCAGCCGGTCGCCGAGCACCCCGGTGAGCACCTGGAGCTTGGCGTGCCGGGCGGCCCGCCGGATCGCCTCGACGGTCAGCTCGGAGTCACCGTCGGGGGCGGTCCCCAGCACCACGCAGACATGCTCGGGTGCGTTCCAGCCCAGGGCCGCGGCCCTGCTGACCGCGCCCTCGTCGGCCTCCCCGCTCAGCACGGCATTGACGACGAGGGACTCGAGGCGGGCGTCCCAGGCACCGCGTGCCTCGGCGGCCTGGGCGTAGACCTGGGCGGTGGCGAAGGCGATCTCGCGGGCGTAGACGAGCAGCGCCTCGCGCAGCACACTCTCGTCGCCCGGGGCGGCCACCTCGTCGATGGCGCTCTCCATGACCTCGATGGTGGTGCGCACCATCTCCACGGTCTGGCGCAGGGTGATCGCCCGGGTCAGCTCGCGCGGAGCCGTGCCGAACACGTCCGTCGAGATGGCCTGGGGCGCGTCGGGATGCCGGAACCACTCGGTGAAGGCGGCGATGCCCGCCTGGGCGACGAGCCCGATCCAGGAACGGTTCTCCGGCGGCATCGCCCGGTACCACGGCAGTGTCTCGTCCATGCGCGCGATCGCCTGCGCGGCGAGCGAACCGGACGACTTCTCCAGTCGCTTCAGAGTTCTCGCGTGCGGGTGCACGGGGGGAGCAACGGCTTCGGGCTTGCTCGTTTCGGGTTCGGGCACGGGACAAGACTGCCTTATCCGGACGGGAGTACGTGTCGCCGGGTCCGCGGCGGGCGCTCCGGCGGGGTTCCGGCGCGGCTACGGTGGGGTGCGTGATGGACCTACGGCGCGCAGCTGAGCGCTATCCAGGGGGTGACCCGACGGCCGGTATCGAGTCGTGGCACGCCTTCTCCTTCGGCCCGCACTACGACCCCGGCAACCTCCGCTTCGGCGCGGTCATCGCCTGCAACGAGGAGCGGCTGCTGCCCGGTGCCGGCTTCGACGAACACCCGCACAGTCACACCGAGATCGTGACCTGGGTCGTCGAGGGCGAACTGACGCACCGCGACTCCGCCGGCCACCGCACGACGGTGCGCCCCGGCGACGTGCAGCGCCTGAGCTCGGCGGCGGGTGTACGGCACGTGGAGCGCAACGACGGCGACGGTCTGCTGGTCTTCGTGCAGATGTGGCTGGCCCCCCTCGAACCGGGCGGAGAGCCCGCGTACGAGATCGTCCGTGGCATCGCGGACTCCACGCCGTACGCCGTCCCGGAGGCGGGCGCCATGCTCCACGTACGGCGGCTGCGAGCGGGGGAGCGGACGGCCATCCCGGACGGCGCGTACGTCTACGTCCATGTCGTCCGCGGTGACGTGGACGTGGACGGCGAGCTCCTCACCCCGGGCGACGCGGCCCGCATCACGGACGCGAAGCAACTGGAGACGGAGGCTGTGACCGAGGCGGAACTGCTGATGTGGGAGATGGCGGAAGCTCCCTGAGGAGCAGCGCCCTTCAGGGGCGCGGGGCTGTGTCTGATATGCGGCTACCGCCGCGTGCGCGCGACCAGCCACGAAGCAGCCGCACCGATCCGACGACCGTCACCGCACTTCTGCGAGCACCGCATCCGTGAACGCAGGCCACACCTCGACGGCCCACGGTCCGAAGTCCCGATCCGTCAAAGCGCTGCAAGCGACCCCCGCGTCGGGGTCGACCCACAGGAACGTGCCCGACTGACCGAAGTGGCCGAAGGTGCGCGGCGAGGAGGAACTCCCCGTCCAGTGCGGCGACTTGGAGTCACGGATCTCGAAGCCGAGGCCCCAGTCGTTGGGGTTCTGGTGGCCGTAGCCCGGCAGGACGCCCTTCGTCCCCGGGTACTGCACCGTCATCGCCTCCGCGACCGTGCGCGGATCGAGCAGCCGCGGCGCCTGCAGCTCGGCCGCGAACCGCAGCAGGTCCGCCACCGTCGAGACGCCGTCCTTCGCGGGGGAGCCCTCCAGCGAGGTCCCCGTCATGCCCAGCGGCTCCAGCACCGCCTGCCGCAGATACTCGCCGAACGGGATCTGCGCCGCCTTCGCGATGTGGTCGCCGAGCTGCTCGAAACCGGCGTTGGAGTACAGCCGCCGCTCGCCGGGCGGGGCCGTCACCCGGTGCTCGTCGAAGGCCAGCCCCGAGGTGTGGGCGAGCAGATGGCGCACCGTCGAACCGGGCGGCCCGGCGGGCTCGTCGAGCTCGATCGCCCCCTCCTCGTACGCGACGAGGGCGGCGTACGCTGCGAGCGGCTTGGTGACCGAGGCCAGCGGGAAGCGCCGGTCGACGGGCCCATGGGTGCCGAGCACCGCACCGTCGGCACGCACCACACCCGCCGCAGCGGCGGGAACCGGCCAGTTCTCGATCAACGCAAGGCTCTGCAAGGACATGCGAACGAGCCTAGGCGCTCACAGCCGCAGCTCCAGCAACGGGTCGGCCTTGGGCGCGAAACCGAGGGAGGCGTACAGCGGCCCGCCTTCCTCGGACGCGGTGAGGCGGACCCGGCCGACGCCGCGTTCGCGGAACCAGTCCAGCAGCGCCTCCATGCACGCGCGCGCGTACCCGCGGCGCCGGGCGTCGGGGTCGGTGGCCACGCTGAAGACGTAGCCGTCCGTGCCGTGCGGGTTGCCGGCCCGCCCGATGCGGTAGTCGACCGTGCCTGCCACCAGGGCGGCCAGCGTGCCAGGCCGCTCGGGGTGGTCGATCACGAACGCGGCGAAGGTCCCGCCCGCGTCGGCGAGCTTCTCCCTCAGCACCGGCAGGGACTGGGTGTGCCATTGTGTGGACGGTTCGGCTCCCGGCAGCGAGTCGATCATCACCTGGCGCAGCCGCAGCACTTCCGGCGCGTCCTTGGGCACGGCACGACGTACAGCACTCATGGCCCGCACGGTAGCGAGCACCGCCCCGCCCGGTCCTGCCGATTTATTACCTGTTCCGCTTGCTTGGAGTGCACTCGAAGGTCATAGCGTTGAGGGCATGACGGTGATGGAGACCACGCCCACCAGGACCGACCTCTGCAGCGCTCCGCCCCACCCGCACCGGCGCCCGGAAGGGCAGGACGCGTACACGATCAGCGAGGTCGTCGCCTTCACCGGGCTGACCGCGCACACCCTGCGCTGGTACGAGCGGATCGGGCTGATGCCGCACGTCGACCGCTCGCACACCGGTCAGCGCCGCTACAGCAATCGCGACCTCGACTGGCTCGACCTGGTCGGCAAGCTCCGGCTCACCGGCATGCCGGTCGCCGACATGGTGCGCTACGCGGAACTGGTGCGCGAGGGCGAACACACCTACGGCGAGCGCTTCGAGCTGCTGGAGACGACCCGCCGGGACGTCCTCGCACGGATCGCGGAACTCCAGGACACCCTCGCGGTGCTCGACCGGAAGATCAGTTTCTATGCGGACGCCGAGCGCGCCCGCGCCTACGAGGCAGAGAAGGTTCGATGACGGACAGCACGATCCAGACCGCACGGCTCGGCGAGTCGGGCCCCCAGGTGGGCGTACAGGGCCTCGGCTGCATGGGCATGAGCTTCGCCTACGGCCCCGTCGACGCGAAGGCGTCGCGCGCCACCCTGGAGCGGGCACTGGAGCTGGGCGTCACGCTGTACGACACGGCGGACGCCTACGGCAAGGGCGAGAACGAGAAGTTCCTGTCGCCGTTCTTCAAGGCCCATCGGGACGAGCTGGTCATCGCGACCAAGTTCGCCCTCTCGATCCCGCCGGACGACCCCACCCGCCGGGTCATCCGCAACGACGCGCCCTACATCCGCCAGGCCGTCGAGGCCAGCCTCAAGCGCCTGGACGTCGACGTGATCGACCTCTACTACATGCACCGGCGCGATGTGAACGTGCCGATCGAGGAGACCGTCGCCACCATGGCCGAGCTGGTGCGCGAGGGCAAGGTCAAGCAGCTGGGCCTGAGCGAGGTCACGGCGGACGAGCTGAGGGCGGCCCGCGCCGTGCATCCCATCGCCGCGGTGCAGTCGGAGTGGTCGCTGTTCAGCCGCGACATCGAGGCGAACGTGGTGCCGGCCGCCCGGGAGCTGGGCGTGACGCTGGTGCCGTACTCCCCGCTCGGCCGCGGCTTCCTCACCGGCTCCTTCACCAACGCCGACAAGGAGCTCACCTCCGACGACTTCCGTCGCCAGCAGCCCCGCTTCACCGGCGACAACGCGGCCGCGAACGCCGCCCTGCTGGAGCCGGTCCGCGCGGTCGCCGCGGCCCACGACGCCTCGCCGGGCCAGATCGCCCTGGCCTGGGTCCAGCAGCAGGCGGCCGTGCACGGTCTGCCGGTGGTCCCGATCCCCGGCACCCGCAAGCCGAGCCGCGTCGAGGAGAACGTGGCGGCGACCCGCATCGTCCTGACCGACGACGAGCTGGCCCTGCTGGAGCCGATCGCCGGGAAGGTCGCGGGCGAGCGGTACGCGGACATGACCTTCACGTCGGCCGGCCGGGAGTGATCGGGCAGGCAGCGGACTAGAGCTCCGCCAGCAGCTCGGCCTTCTTCACCGAGAACTCCTCGTCCGTCACCAGCCCCGCCTGGTGCAGTTCCCCCAGGTGACGGATGCGCTCGGCGATGTCGGCGGGATCGCGGCGCGGGGCCGCGGCGGGAACGACCGCCGCGGCCCCGTTCTGCCGTACGGCCGCCAGTACGGCGGCCGCGAACGGCAGGGACTCGTGGACGGGGCCGTAGCCCAGGCCGAACACCACGGACGCCGGATCCTGGTCGGGCTGCGCGGGCGCCGGGGACCCGTCGCGTGGCACCAGCCGTAGATGGCCCTCGAAGACCTCGGGCGAGCGCCACTCGACCCCGCTGAGCTCGGACACCGGGAAGCTCTGGTCGCCGGCCTTCCACTTCGCCGAGGACGCTCCCGTCCAGAACCAGCGGAAGTTGACTGTCTTGCCGTCGAAGGACGCCTTCGCGTCGTACGCCTTGAACTGGCGCGGCGCCTCGGGGGCGTCCACCAGATACCGCTCCGCGGGCTCGCCGTCGTCCTTCAGCTGGGCCCGCAGCTCGTCGGCGTAGTACTCGGCGAGGGTGCCGCGCTCGGCGGGCAGCACCAGCCGGTACGGGTCGCACCCTTCCTTCAGCTGGCCCGCGGCCGCCTCCAGGAGCGGATCGGCGCCGCGGCGCAGTTCGGCGCGCAGGACGACCGTGCCGCGTCTGCCGGGGGTCAGCGTCACCCCGGCGATCGCCTCGTGGGGAACACGCCGCTCACCCAGCGCCTGGAAGAGCTTGGGTGTTCGAATCCCCCGTTCGTAACGGATGAGCACGGAGTCGGACTCGAACTCCCAGGCAGCATGAAATCCGGCCAGTACATCACCCATGCGGCTCATCGTATTCGGGTCCTGCTCCTTCGTCGCCACCCTGCGCAGACCGCAGTTCTCCGCGCCTCTACGCGCGTCCGTCGGCGGCCGCGCCGGACAAACCCGCGCGGCACGTGCCGTCGTCCCGCGCGCAGTGCACCGAGCGGTACGCGCCAACTCCGATGTCTGCGAAGTTCCGCAGACTCTCCGTGCCGGGCTCGAAATACCCGGCGTGTCCCTTCGCTCCCTGCGCCGACAGCACCCGCGACCCGAAGGACATGGACACCGGATCGGCTCCGTGACCCAGCCCGCCGACCTCCATGTACGGCACGTCCTGGATCCAGTCCGTGGCATCCCGCATCGCCCACACCTGGGCCGAGGTGTGCAGGTGCGAGGCGTTCGCCACCCGCATGCCCGGGCTGCCGGCCACCGCGATGTCGGCCACTCGGCGCGGCATCTCGTGCGCGGCCACCCCGCACACCACGGAGCCGTAGCTGTGGCAGAACAGCGACACCGCCGCGCGGCCGGGCAGGCTGCGCACCAGCGCGTTGAGCCGCACCGCGCCGTCCTCCGCGCGCATCGCCGTGGCCGACTCGATGCCGAGCCCGGCGGGCGCGGTGTAGTCGGCCCAGGCGATCACGGCCGTACGCGTCGTCGGGCTCGCCGCGCGCTCCTCGTCGTACAGCGACCTGGCCATGCCGACCGGTGCCGCGTACTGGCGGTTGGTGCGCTGGAAGGTCAGCAGGTCGGTGTCGACACCGGGGACGACGACCGAGACGCGCTGGGCCTTGTCCAGGTCCCCGAACACCTCCGCGACCCGCCCCGACCCGGCGGGGTCGAAGGCCAGGATGTGCCGGCCCTCGTCCATCAGCGCCTCGTAGCGGTGCATACGGCGGCCGGCCTCGTGCTGCCCGGAGGGCGAGAGGCGGATGTCGTGCATGCGCTTGTGCTCGACCTTGCGCTGCTCGGCGAGGGCGTGCCGGTTGGCGCGGTAGCGCAGCGAGACCGGGGCGCCGTTCATGTTGCCGACCGCCAGGGAGTAGCGCTGCGCGAGGTGCGTGCGCTCCTGGGCGGTGAGCGAGGCGAAGAAGCGGGCCAGGCGGGTGGGGGACGCGTCGGGGTCCGGCAGGTGGTGCCCGTCGATGCGGCCGTGCTGCCAGGAGGAGATCGAGGCCTGCAGCGGGGTGTCCGCGCGATGGCTGCGCAGCGCGGTCCAGCCCGTGGTGGCGAGCATGACGAAGACGACCGCCAGGGCGAGCAGTGCGCGCCCGACGTTCAGTTGCGGGGAGGTGTCGAAGGAAGTCACTGGGAGGACACACTAGGAGAACGAGAGGGTCTCGCGTGAGCCGAGTGACAGGGATCACGTTTCGATAAACCTCCTGAAGGTCATTGTGACCTCCAGTTCTTGGTGAGCGCGGGCCCCACTTGTTCGAGATGGGCGATCGTCATGTCGCGCATGGCGTCCAGGCTGAAGTCCCCGTCCGTGCCCCACCGCCGCTCCGTGACCCGCATCACCCCGCCGAACACCGCCACGGCCAGCCTCGGCCGCGGGTCGGCGTCCACGTCGACACCCTCGCGGGCGGCGAGCACGCGCGCGAGGGCATCCTCGATCTCCTCGTTGCGCCGCAGATGGGCGGCGAGCAGCACCGGCGTCGACTCGATCACCCGGTACATCCGCAAGTACAGCTCGATCGGTACGACGGCCTCGATGACCTCGCCCAGCGTGTCCCAGCCCTCGAGCACCGCCTGGCGCAGCGCCTCCATCGGCGCCTCGGCGGCCGGTCGCTCGCGCACGGCCTCCACGAACCGCGCCACCGCCATCTCCTGCAGGGCGAGCGCTGCCTCCTCCTTGCCCGCGTAGTAGCGGAAGAAGGTGCGCTGCGAGACGTCGACGGCATCGGCGATCTCGTCCACCGTCGTCCGCTCGTAGCCGCGCGTGGTGAACAGTTCGACGGCGGCCCGCAGCAGCGCGTCCCTGGTGCGCTGCTTCTTGCGTTCGCGGAGTGTTTCCATACGCGTCAGTTACTGACTTGTGAATTGGTTTGTCAATTGTCAGACGCTGTCATTAGCCTCGAACGCATGACTAGTCAGACCGCCATCGAATCGACGGGGCCGGGGGACAACGCACCAGCAGCCCCGTCGAGCGCGCCGCCCGCCTCCGGGCTGCGCGGACACCCCTGGTTCACGCTCATAACGGTCGCCGTCGGGGTCATGATGGTGGCCCTCGACGGCACCATCGTGGCCATCGCCAACCCGGCCATCCAGAAGGACCTCAAGGCGAGCTTCGCCGACGTCCAGTGGATCACCAACGGCTACTTCCTCGCCCTCGCGGTCTCCCTGATCACCGCGGGCAAGCTCGGCGACCGCTTCGGTCACCGCCAGACCTTCCTGATCGGTGTGACCGGCTTCGCCGCCGCCTCGGGCGCCATCGGCCTGTCCAACAGCATCGCCGTGGTCGTCACCTTCCGCGTCTTCCAGGGCCTGTTCGGCGCCCTGCTGATGCCGGCCGCGCTCGGCCTGCTGCGCGCGACCTTCCCGGCCGAGAAGCTGAACATGGCGATCGGCATCTGGGGCATGGTCATCGGCGCCTCCACCGCGGGCGGCCCGATCCTCGGCGGTGTGCTCGTCGAGCACGTCAACTGGCAGTCGGTGTTCTTCATCAACGTGCCGGTCGGCGTCGTCGCCCTGGTCCTCGGCCTGCTGATCCTGCGCGACCACCGCGCCGAGAACGCCCCGCGCTCCTTCGACCTGCTGGGCATCGCGCTGCTGTCCGCCGCGATGTTCTGCCTGGTCTGGGCCCTGATCAAGGCACCCGCGTGGGGCTGGGGCGACGGCAAGACCTGGGCGTTCATCGGCGCCTCGGTCGTCGGCTTCGCCCTCTTCTCCTTCTGGGAGACGAAGGTCGCCGAACCGCTGATCCCGCTCGGTCTGTTCCGCTCGATCCCGCTGTCCGCGGGCGTGGTGCTGATGGTCCTGATGGCCATCGCCTTCCTCGGCGGCCTGTTCTTCGTGACGTTCTACCTGCAGAACGTGCACGGGATGAGCCCGATCGACGCCGGACTGCACCTGCTGCCGCTCACCGGCATGATGATCGTCGCCTCCCCGATCGCGGGCGTGATGATCACCAAGCTGGGCCCGCGCATCCCGCTGGCGGGCGGCATGGCGGCCACCGCGATCGCGATGTACGGCATGTCGACGCTGAAGGTGGACACGAGCAGCGCCGTGATGTCGGTCTGGTTCGCCCTGCTCGGCCTCGGCCTCGCGCCGGTCATGGTCGGCGCCACGGAGGTCATCGTGGGCAACGCGCCCATGGAGCTCTCCGGTGTCGCCGGTGGACTGCAGCAGGCCGCGATGCAGATCGGCGGCAGCCTCGGTACGGCGGTGCTGGGCGCCGTCATGGCCTCCAAGGTCGACGGCGACCTCGCGGGCAACTGGAAGGACGCCGGGCTCCCGCCGCTCACCCCGGCCCAGCTGCACCAGGCCTCCGAAGCGGTCCAGGTCGGCGTGGCGCCGGTCGCCAAGGGGACCCCGGAGCCGATCGCCGCGAAGATCGCGGGCGTCGCGCACGACACGTTCATCTCCGGCATGAGCCTCGCGTCGCTGGTCGCCTGCGGTGTCGCGGTCGTGGCGGTCTTCGTCGCGCTGCTCACCAAGCGGGGCGCGAACGCGGAGGCGGGTGCGGGCGCGGCCCACATCTGACGCGGCGCGGGCCGTGCCGCCTTCGCACATAACTCGGCGGATTTCAAACCGACTTCGCCTATCAGGGTGAAGAGGCTAAAGATCCGCGCTCCCGGTGCGCGCCGCAGGTCACAGTGGTCAAGCCCCCCCGTACGGCATGTTCCTCGGGCAAGTTCGTACGGCGTCGGGGGCGACCGGTGCTGCGGCGCGCTGCCGGAGGGGGACAGCGCGCCGACGGCCCGGGGGTGAGTGGACGGATCGGGGGTACCCGCTGTTTCGAACCCCGAACAGACCCCGGGGTTCAGGGAGTTGATGATGGCGGGCTTCGGACAGGGAACGCGCAGGCACCCCCGCTCGCGTGGCCGGACGTGGTCACGGACCGGGCCGGATCGCGCAACGCTCGGAATCATCGGAGTCGTCTGCGCGGTCGCGGGATTCTTCGTGCTGGGGATCATCCTCGGCCCCGTCGCGATCGTCTGCGGCTGGCTCGCAATGGGCCGCACATGGTCCCGCTCGGGACCCGTACCGGCCCTGATCGCGCTCGCACTGGGCGCCATCGACACGCTCCTCGCGATCATCTGGCTCGCGGGAGCGGCAGCCCCGGGCAGCGGGATGTTCTGACCCGGGTGCGTGAGGGAAGGGCCTCCGGCCGGGCTGGCCGGGGGTCCGCTCTCGTGTGGGGGGTGTTCGACGGGGTGTGGCGTGCTGGAAGCACCATTTGGCCTGCGGGAGCGGCGACCCGGGCAACGGCATGTTCTGACCCGGGTGCGTGAGGGAAGGGCCTCCGGCCGGGACGACCGGGGGTCCGCCCTCATGTCGGGGGTGTTCGACGGGGTGTGGCGTGCTGCTTGCTCGCGCGGGCTCGCGCAGGGCCCGTTCCGCCTCTGGGCACCATCGACACGCCGCCGGGGGCCCGCTCTCATGTTTCGGCCCGCTCGGCGGGCGTCCCGCGCAGTTCGGCCACCTCGGCCCGGAGTGCTCGTACCTCCTCGGTGAGTGCCTCGATGGCCTCCGTCTGGCGGCGCTCCTCGACGTCGTCCTTCTCGAAGCGGGCGAGGAACCAGGCGGCGATGTTCGCGGTCACCACACCGAGCAGGGCGATCCCGGAGAGCATCAGCCCCACGGCGATCATCCGGCCGAGCCCGGTCGTCGGCGCGTGATCGCCGTAGCCGACGGTCGTCATCGTGGTGAACGACCACCACAGCGCGTCACCCAGCGTCCGGATGTTCCCCTCGGGCGCGTCCCGCTCCACCGACAGCACGGCCAGCGAGCCGAACATCAGCAGCCCGACGACTGCCCCGGCGACATACGTCGTCAGCCGGATCTGCTCGGCCATCCGCGCCCGCCGCCCCACCAGCAGCAGCGTCGCGACCAGCCGCAGCAGCCGCAGCGGCTGAAGGATCGGCACCACCACCGCGAGCAGGTCCAGCCAGTGCCTGCGCACGAACTCCTTGCGCCGCCCGGACAGCGCCAACCGGGCCAGATAGTCCGCGGCGAAGGCGCCCCACACCACCCACTCGACCACCGTGCACACCGCGGTCAGCGAGTGCCCCGCCGAACCGTCCACGATCGGCACGGCATACGCGACGGCGAACAGCAGGGCGAGCGCCAGCAGAGGCCGCTGGGTCAGGTGTTCCCAGCGTGCTTGCGCCGTTTGTTGCTCCATGCCCGCATCGTAAGGAAAACGTGAAGGGCGACGGACCCACGAGTCCGTCGCCCTTCGAGCGGTCAGCGCCTACGCGTCGCCCCCGGCGGCCCCGGGATCGGCCGCCGACACGTCGAGCAGCTGGTAGCGGTCGATCGCCTGCTTGAGCACCGAGCGGTCGACCTTGCCCTCCCGGGCCAGCTCGGTCAGCACCGCCACCACGATCGACTGCGCGTCGATGTGGAAGAAGCGCCGGGCCGCGCCACGGGTGTCGGCGAAGCCGAACCCGTCGGCGCCCAGCGACTGGTACGTCCCCGGCACCCACCGCGCGATCTGGTCCGGCACCGAGCGCATCCAGTCGGAGACGGCCACCACCGGGCCCTCGGCGCCGCTCAGCTTCCGCGTCACGTACGGCACCCGCTGCTCCTCCTCCGGGTGCAGCAGATTGTGCCGCTCGACCTCCACGGCCTCGCGCCGCAGCTCGTTCCAGGAGGTCGCCGACCAGACGTCCGCCTTGACGTTCCAGTCCTCGGCGAGGATCTTCTGCGCCTCGACCGCCCACGGCACGGCCACGCCCGAGGCGATGACCTGCGCCGGGATCGTGCCCGAGGTGCCCTCCCCGATCCGGTGCAGGCCCCTGACGATGCCCTCGACGTCCACGTTCGCCGGCTCGGCCGGGTGCCGGATGGGCTCGTTGTAGACGGTGAGGTAGAAGAAGACGTCCTCGCCGTGCGGGTGCTCCTCGGAGGCGCCGTACATCCGGCGCAGCCCGTCCTGGACGATGTACGCGATCTCGTACGAGTACGCCGGGTCGTAGGCGACGCAGGCCGGGTTGGTCGAGGCGAGCAGCTGGGACTGGCCGTCCGCGTGCTGCAGACCCTCACCGGTCAGGGTCGTACGGCCGGCGGTCGCACCCAGCACGAATCCGCGCGCGAGCTGGTCGGCCATCTGCCAGAACTGGTCGCCGGTGCGCTGGAATCCGAACATCGAGTAGAAGACGTAGACCGGGATCAGCGGCTCGCCGTGCGTGGCGTAGGCCGAGCCCGCCGCGATCAGCGAGGCCGTGCAGCCCGCCTCCGAGATGCCGTCGTGCAGCATCTGCCCGGTCGGCGACTCCTTGTAGGCGAGCAGGAGTTCACGGTCCACCGACTCGTACTGCTGGCCGAGCGGGTTGTAGATCTTCGCACTCGGGAAGAACGAGTCCATGCCGAAGGTGCGGTACTCGTCCGGCGCGATCAGCACGAACCGCTTGCCGAACTCCTTGTCCCGCATGAGGTCCTTGAGCAGCCGCACGAACGCCATGGTCGTGGCGATCGACTGCTGACCGGAACCCTTCTTCACGGTCGCGTACGCCTTGTCGTCCGGCAGGTCGAGCGGCTTGGAGCGCACCACGCGCGTGGGGACGTAACCGCCGCAGCCCTTGCGGCGGTCGTGCATGTACTGGATCTCCTCGGAGTCGCGCCCCGGGTGGTAGTACGGCGGCGCCCCGTCCTCCAGCTCCTTGTCGGTGATCGGCAGGTGCAGCCGGTCGCGGAAGCCCTTGAGGTCGTCGACCGTCAGCTTCTTCATCTGGTGCGTGGCGTTGCGGCCCTCGAAGTTCGGGCCCAGCGTCCAGCCCTTGATCGTCTTGGCCAGGATCACCGTCGGCTGGCCCTTGTGCTCCAGGGCCGCCTTGTACGCCGCGTAGATCTTGCGGTGGTCGTGACCGCCGCGGCCCAGCATCAGGATCTGGTGGTCGGTCATGCCCTCGACCATGGCGCGCAGCCGCTGGTCGTCACCGAAGAAGTGCTCGCGGATGTACGCGCCGGACTCGGTGGCGTACGTCTGGAACTGGCCGTCCGGCGTGGTGTTCATCCGGTTGACCAGCAGCCCGTCGCGGTCCTGGGCGAGCAGCGGGTCCCAGGAGCGGTCCCAGATCAGCTTGATGACGTTCCAGCCGGCACCGCGGAAGACCGACTCCAGCTCCTGGATGATCTTGCCGTTGCCGCGCACCGGCCCGTCCAGGCGCTGCAGGTTGCAGTTGACGACGAAGGTCAGGTTGTCCAAACCCTCGCGGGCGGCGATGGACAGCTGGCCGAGCGACTCGGGCTCGTCCATCTCGCCGTCGCCGAGGAAGGCCCACACATGCGATTTCGAGGTGTCGGCGATCCCGCGCGCGTGCATGTAGCGGTTCATCCGCGCCTGGTAGATCGCACCGATCGGGCCGAGGCCCATGGAGACCGTCGGGAACTCCCAGAAGTCCGGCATGGAGCGCGGGTGCGGGTAGCTGGACAGGCCGTTGGGGCTCTTGGACTTCTCCTGGCGGAAGCCGTCGAGCTGCTCGGCGCTGAGCCGGTCGAGCAGGTAGGCGCGTGCGTAGATACCGGGGGAGGCATGCCCCTGGAAGAAGACCTGGTCGCCGCCGTCGCCCTCGTCCTTGCCGCGGAAGAAGTGGTTGAAGCCCACGTCGTACAGCGACGCGGAGGAGGCGAAGGTGGCGATGTGCCCGCCGACACCGATGCCGGGGCGCTGGGCGCGCGAGACCATCACCGCCGCGTTCCAGCGGGTCGCGTTCAGGACCTTGCGCTCGATCTCCTCGTTGCCCGGGAAGAACGGCTCGTCCTTGGTCGCGATCGTGTTCACGTAGTCCGTGCTGCGCATCTCCGGCACGGCCACGCGCTTCTCGCGGGCCCGCTCGATGAGCCGCAGCATCAGATAACGGGCTCGCTCACGGCCGCGCTGATCGACGGCGGCATCCAGGGAGTCGAGCCACTCCTGGGTCTCCTCGGGGTCGAAGTCAGGAACCTGACTCGGAAGGCCGCCAATGATGATCGGGCTGCGATCTGATCCGGAAGCCACGCTGTTCCTTACCTGTCAGAGGGCTGCATTCAGCTGTATTTCGGTGTGCCTGCACCGTTCCCCATCGTGTACCTCGGTGAAGCAAACGTCATCTCTACTGTGAGGTAACCGGGTCCTGCTTCGGCCTCATCGGGTTCCCAAAGCCACAAAGGGGGCAGAAGGGTGTGGTGCACATCACGTACGGCACGATGGGCGTGCCTGGAGTTGCGGTGACACGGCCCGGATCGTCACCGTTTCGGCGGTCTGAACGGCCGGGTACTTGCGCGATCCGTCCCGCCCGTGTGGACTACGGCCAACGCTTCGCGCACGCGCGTGGCTGAAGTCCCCCGAGGGGGGACCCCCATTCCAAGACATGATCAGGAGGCAACCCGTGAGCGCGACCGCGGACCACGCGGAGACGAGCCCTGCCGTGAGGCTGGGGTTCCAGCCCGAGCAGGTGGTCCAGGAGATCGGCTACGACGACGACGTAGACCAGGAACTCCGCGAGTCCATCGAGGAAGTCATCGGCAGCGACCTCGTGGACGAGGACTACGACGACGTAGCCGATGCCGTGGTGCTCTGGTTCCGCGACGACGACGGCGACCTGACGGATGCGCTGGTGGACGCCACCACGTACATCGAAGAAGGTGGCTCCATCCTGCTCCTCACGCCGAAGACCGGCCGTGACGGCTACGTGGAGCCGAGCGACATCTCCGAAGCCGCGACGACGGCGGGACTGTCCGCCTCCAAGAGCGTCAGCGTGGGCAAGGACTGGAGCGGCAGCCGGCTCGTGACGCCGAAGGCGGCCAAGTCCAAGAGGTGACCTCGCCGGACGGGTCGGGACGTCGTGCCCGGCCCGTCCGCAGCTCCCCGGTGATCGCTGCGTAGGGTGGTCGTACCACCCCGACAGCCCCACCGAAAGGGACATACTGCGATGGCGATCCAGGTCGGCGACAAGGCCCCCGACTTCGAGCTCAAGGACAACCACGGCGCCACCGTGAAGCTCTCCGAGTTCCGTGGCGAGAAGAACGTGGTCCTGCTCTTCTACCCGTTCGCCTTCACCGGCGTGTGCACCGGCGAGCTGTGCGAGGTGCGCGACAACCTGCCGCAGTTCGCCGACCGCGACACCCAGGTGCTCGCCGTCTCCAACGACTCCATCCACACCCTGCGCGTCTTCGCCGACCAGGAGGGCCTGGAGTACCCGCTGCTGAGCGACTTCTGGCCGCACGGCGAGGTCTCGCGCGCCTACGGCGTCTTCGCCGAGGACAAGGGCTGCGCGGTGCGCGGCACCTTCGTCATCGACAAGGAGGGCGTGGTCCGCTGGACCGTCGTCAACGCCCTGCCCGACGCCCGCGACCTCAACGAGTACGTCAAGGCGCTCGACACCCTGTGATTCTTCGGTGCCAAGCCCTGCGTGGTGCGGGAACCCGTCACTAGGATCGACTCGTTGATCCGATGTCAAACGCACGCCGGGGCACCCCGCCCCTGGACACCAATGGAGGACTCGTGGGAGTCAGCCTCAGCAAGGGCGGCAACGTATCGCTGACCAAGGAGGCCCCGGGCCTGACCGCGGTCATCGTCGGTCTGGGGTGGGACGTCCGCACCACGACCGGCACCGACTTCGACCTGGACGCCAGCGCACTGCTGCTGAACTCCTCGGGCAAGGTCGCCAGCGACGCCAACTTCGTCTTCTTCAACAACCTCAAGAGCCCCGACGGCTCGGTCGAGCACACCGGTGACAACATCACCGGTGAGGGCGAGGGCGACGACGAGCAGATCAAGATCAACCTCGCGGCCGTCCCGGCCGACGTCGAGAAGATCGTGTTCCCGGTCTCGATCTACGACGCGGAGAACCGCCAGCAGTCGTTCGGCCAGGTCCGCAACGCGTTCATCCGCGTCGTGAACCAGGCGGGCGAGGCGGAGATCGCCCGCTACGACCTCTCCGAGGACGCCTCGACGGAGACCGCCATGGTCTTCGGCGAGCTGTACCGCAACGGCGCGGAGTGGAAGTTCCGCGCCATCGGCCAGGGCTACGCCTCGGGCCTGCGCGGCATCGCGCAGGACTTCGGTGTGAACGTCTGAGCCCGGACGCTCACGTCACAGGCTCGTACCGTCCGGCGCCGCACGGTTTGCGTGCGGCGCCGGACGCGCAGGACAACCAAACAAGCACCATCTCGGGGAGGACCAGCATCATGGGCGTCACGCTCGCCAAGGGGGGCAATGTCTCCCTCTCCAAGGCCGCACCCAACCTCACGCAGGTGATGGTCGGGCTCGGCTGGGACGCGCGCTCCACCACCGGAGCCCCCTTCGACCTCGACGCCAGCGCCCTGCTGTGCACCGGGGGACGGGTGATGGGTGACGAGTGGTTCGTCTTCTACAACCAGCTCAAGAGCCCGGACGGCTCGGTCGAGCACACCGGCGACAACCTCACCGGTGAGGGCGAGGGCGACGACGAGTCGATCCTGGTGGACCTCGTCAAGGTGCCCGCCCAGTGCGACAAGATCGTCTTCCCCGTCTCCATCCACATGGCCGACGAGCGCGGCCAGACCTTCGGCCAGGTCAGCAACGCCTTCATCCGCGTCGTCAACCAGGCCGACGGCCAGGAGCTCGCGCGCTACGACCTCAGCGAGGACGCCTCCACCGAGACGGCGATGATCTTCGGCGAGCTCTATCGCTACCAGGGCGAATGGAAGTTCCGAGCAGTAGGTCAGGGGTACGCGTCCGGACTGCGGGGCATCGCTCTAGACTTCGGAGTCAATGTTTCGTAAAGCCGAGTACGGCGCGGGGGAGACCCGTACCTACAGGATTGGGTAGCCAGTGCTTCTGAAAACCTTCGGCTGGTCGTTCGCGATTACCGCGGTCGGCCTGGTCGCGGCGGTCTTCTACGGGGGGTGGGAGGCCTTCGGCATCGTGGCGATCCTCGCCGTCCTGGAGATCTCCCTCTCGTTCGACAACGCGGTGGTCAACGCCGGGATCCTGAAGAAGATGAGTGCCTTCTGGCAGAAGATCTTCCTCACGGTCGGCGTCCTCATCGCCGTCTTCGGCATGCGACTGGTGTTCCCCGTCGTCATCGTCGCCGTCACCGCCAAGATGGGCCCCATCCAGGCCGTCGACCTCGCCCTGAACAACAAGGACCGCTACCAGCAACTGGTCACCGACGCCCACCCGGCGATCGCGGCCTTCGGTGGCATGTTCCTGCTGATGATCTTCCTCGACTTCATCTTCGAGGACCGGGACATCCAGTGGCTGCGCTGGATCGAGCGGCCCCTGGCCAAGCTCGGCAAGGTCGACATGCTGTCGGTCTGCATCGCCCTGATCGTCCTGCTGATCACCTCCTTCACCTTCGCCACCTCTGCCCACCAGCACGGCGGCGCCCACGCGGACAAGGCGCAGACGGTGCTGATCGCCGGCATCGCGGGCCTGATCACGTACATGGTGGTCGGCGGCCTGTCGGGCTACTTCGAGGACCGCCTCGAAGCCGAGGAGGAACGCGAGCACGAGGAGGAGGAAGAGGCCGAACGCACCGGCAAGAAGAAATCGCCCGTCATGCTGGCGGGCCAGGCGGCGTTCTTCATGTTCCTCTACCTCGAGGTCCTGGACGCGTCCTTCTCCTTCGACGGCGTGATCGGCGCGTTCGCCATCACCAACGACATCGTTCTGATGGCGCTGGGCCTGGGCATCGGCGCGATGTACGTCCGCTCGCTCACCGTCTACCTGGTCCGCCAGGGCACCCTGGACGACTACGTCTACCTGGAACACGGCGCGCACTACGCGATCGGCGCACTGGCCGTGATCCTCATGGTCACCATCCAGTACGAGATCAACGAGGTCATCACCGGCCTCGTGGGCGTCATCCTGATCGCCTGGTCCTTCTGGTCCTCCGTGCGCCGCAACCGCGCCATCGCGGAGGCCGGGGGAAGCGAGGGCTCCGACGAGAAGACCGAGGTCTCGTCCGGGGTGTGACGCACCCGCGGACACGGGAACGCTCTGAGCGGGGCGGCCGGGCCTCCGGCCGCCCCGCCGGTTGTGCGAGGGCAGGCCGGGTTCAGCGGAACCCGGATGATTCTGGGGGCGGAAATGGGCTTCTTGGACGGACTGTGGGGCGGGCGCGAGGCCGACTTCGACTCGGGCAACGCGGCCACGAACGCCATCGAGCTGACCAAACGGCACCACCAGGTCTCACTCACCAAGCAGGGCGCCGCCACGGGCCACCTGCGGGTCAACCTGAGCTGGCGGATGCGCACGTCCGACATCGGCGGCTCCTCGCGGGAGTCCCTGTTCCGCCACCCCTTCAAGGCGCTCAAGCCCGCCGAGATCATGGGGCACGGCCAGAGCATGGTCAACGTCGACCTCGACCTGGGCTGCCTCTACGAACTCATGGACGGCACCAAGGGCGTCGTGCAGCCGCTCGGCGGCTACTTCGGCGACGTGAACGCCGCGCCGTACGTCAAGCTCAGCGGTGACGACCGGTTCGGATCGGCGTCCGGCGAGACGATGTACGTCAACCTCGACCACCGCGAGGAGATAAAGCGGCTGCTGGTCTTCGTGTACATCTACGACCAGACGCCCGCCTTCGACCGTACGCACGCGATCGTCACGCTCTACCCGAGCAACGGCCCGCGCATCGAGATCCACCTCGACGAACGCCACCCGCAGGCCCGGTCCTGCGCCGTCGTGATGATCGAGAACGTCAAGGGCGAGCTGGTCGTGCGCCGCGAGGTGAAGTTCGTCTACGGCTTCCAGGCCGAGCTGGACCGGCTGTACGGCTGGGGGCTGCAGTGGGGCCGGGGATACAAGTCCAAGGTGGACCGCTGAGCGCGCGGGGTGCGCGTCAGCGGCCGATGAACTGCGGGCCCTGGGGCGGCATCCTGAAGTCCGGGTCCGGCACGGCCGTCACCGGCGGCGGGTAGCCGTAGCCGGACTGGGCGGCGGGCGCGGCCGCCGCGGGCTGCGGATAGCCGTAGGCGGGCTGGGTGGCGGGCGGCTGCTGGGGATAGCCGTACGCCGGCTGGACCGGGACCGCGGTGGGCTGCTCGGGCGGAAGCGGCTGGGAGAACTCCGGCGCGGACGCCGTGGCCGCCTGCGGGGCCGGCTCGGCGGGCATCTCCGACTCGTCCACCGAGATGCCGAACTCGGTGGCCAGACCCTTCAGACCGTTCGAGTAGCCCTCGCCCAGGGCGCGGAACTTCCACATCCCGTCCCGGCGGTAGAGCTCACCGCAGATCAGGGCGGTCTCCTGGCCCGTCTCGGGCTTGATGTCGAAGTGCAGCAGCGGCTCGTCGCCGCCCGCCGCGTCGTACAGCAGGATGCGCAGAGCCTGTACGCGGTCGAAGGTGACGTCGTCGGCCGAAGCGACCAGAAGAATCCGGCTGACATCGGCCTCGACTCCGGCAAGATCTGTCTGGATCGTGTCGGTGAGACCGTCGGTGACCCGCTTCTTGCCGAGCCACCGCGCCTTCCCTGACGGATGCCGGGGCTGGTTGTAGAAGACGAAGTCCTCGTCGGAGCGCACACGACCGTCGGGGCCGAGGAGCAGCGCCGAGGCGTCGACGTCCGGGACCCCCTGCCCGGGGGTCCAGCGCAGCACGGCACGTACCGTGGTGGCCTCCAGCGGGACGTTCGACCCCTTCAGCATCGCGTGCGTCATGCGGTCATCCTGCCCTCTCGGTCCTGGTCACGACAACGCGGGGTGGGAGAACCGCGGCCGTGCGGACGGTGTGCCCAATCGCCGTCGACATGGCCGAGTTACCAGAAATTCACGCCTGTCGGGAACCCCTGACATGGGTCCCTACGTACTATTACCGGCCACCTGTTTACCGAATCCACAGCCTTACCTTGCACCACGGGGGAGTTCCATGCGTCATTTCGGGCATCTTGCCCCTGAGGTGCGACGGCGCCTCTTCCATCAGGAGCCGTGCGAGTTCACCGCCGACTCCCCGGCCCGGCTGCTCGCCGCGGCCCTGGGCGCCACGCTCTACAGCCCCGCCACCCGCCCGCAGCTCGCCGACGACATCGTCAAGCAGTCCGAGCGCGGTGTGGTCTCCATGGTCCTGTGCCTGGAGGACTCCATCGACGACGCGGACGTCGCGGCGGGGGAGGAGAACCTCGTCCGCCAGTTCACCGCGCTCGACACGCGACGCGGGGCCGACCTCCCGCTGCTGTTCGTCCGCGTCCGTACGCCCGAGCAGATCCCCGACCTCGTCGAGCGGCTCGGCCCGTCCGTCCGGCTGCTCTCCGGATTCGTCCTGCCCAAGTTCACCGCGGAGCGCGGCATCCCCTTCCTGGAGGCCCTCGCAGGCGCCGAGGCCGCGAGCGGACAGCGGCTGTTCGCCATGCCGGTGCTGGAGTCGCCCGAGCTGCTCTACCGCGAGTCGCGGGTGGAGAGCCTGGAGGGCATCGCCCGCGTCGTCGACAAGTACCGCGACCGCGTGCTCGCGCTGCGCCTCGGCGTGACCGACTTCTGCTCCACCTACGGCCTGCGCCGCGCCCCCGACATGACGGCCTACGACGTCCACGTCGTCGCCTCCGTGATCTCCGACGTGGTGAACCTGCTGGGCCGCGTCGACGGCACCGGGTTCACCGTGACCGGACCGGTGTGGGAGTACTTCCGGGTGCCGGAGCGCATGTTCAAGCCGATGCTGCGCACCAGCCCCTTCCTCGAGGGGCAGGCCGTCGAACTGCGCGAGAAACTGATTGAGCACGCCATGGACGGGCTGCTGCGGGAGATCTCCCTGGACCAGGCCAACGGCCTGCTGGGCAAGACCTGCATCCACCCCTCCCACGTACTGCCCGTGCACGCGCTGTCCGTGGTCAGCCACGAAGAGTTCCGGGACGCCTCGGACATCCTGCGGCCGGAAAGCGGCGGCGGGGGTGTGCTCAGATCGGCGTACACGAACAAGATGAACGAGGTGAAGCCGCACCGCGCCTGGGCGGAGCGGACCATGCTGCGGGCCGAGGCCTTCGGCGTCGCACGCGAGGACGTCAGCTTCGTCGACCTGCTCGCCGCCGGCGTCACCGGCTGAGCCGCACTATCTAGGGACGCATCATCAACGCAGTGAACAACGGGGTCTGGTCCGGCAGCTGGGTCGCACAGCGGCTCGGCGTCGAACTCGTGGGCGACGACAAGCTGACCGACCTGCTCGGGCTGGCGCTCCGGCGCAACCCCAAGCGGGCGCACCTGCTGGTCTCCAACGTGCTCGGCAAGCACGTACCGCAGTCACCGGCCGTCGTCTACGGCTACGGCCTTGCGCTGGGCCGCCGGGTGCGGGACCTGCTCGGCGAGGAGGCCGCGGACGCGGTCGTGCTCGGGTACGCCGAGACGGCGACGGGCCTCGGCCACTCGGTCGCCGACGGGATCGGACTCGCGCCCTACCTGCACTCCACACGCCGCCCGGTCCCAGGAGTGACGCCTGCCGGCGGCTTCGAGGAGTCCCACTCCCACGCGACGTCCCACCTGCTGCTGCCGGAGGATGCTGCGCTGCTGGCCGGGGACGGGCCACTGGTGCTGGTCGACGACGAGTTCTCCACGGGCAACACGGTCCTGAACACCGTCCGCGACCTGCACGCTCGCTATCCGCGGCGGCGGTACGTCGTGGTCGCTCTGGTCGACATGCGGTCACCCGCCGACGCGGGGCGGCTCGCGGAGTTCGCCGCGGAGATCGGGGCGCGCGTCGACCTCGTGACCGCCGCCTCGGGGACGGTACGGCTGCCCGAAGGGGTGCTGGAAAAAGGGCGGGAGTTGGTGGCGCGGTACGAGGCGGAGAGGGCGCAGTTCCCCGCGCCCCTGGAGGACGCTGCCGGCACCCCCGGCTTTTCAGGGGCGCGGGGAACTGCGCGAGCAACCACAGACAACCCGCACCCGGCCGTAAAGCGCATAGACCTCCTGTGGCCCCGCAACCTCCCCGACGGCGGACGTCACGGCTTCACCCCGGCCCACAGAACCCTCCTGGAATCAGCCCTCCCCGCCATGGCAGCCCGCCTAGCGGAAGCGCTGCCCCCTGCTGCAAGCCGCGTGCTGACGCTCGGCTTCGAGGAGCTGATGTACACCCCCCTCAGACTCGCCCGCGAACTGGAGCAGGTGATCGACGCCGAGGTGCGCTACTCGACGACCACCCGCTCCCCGGTGCTCGCCGTCGACGACCCCGGCTACGCGATACGCAGCCGCATAACCTTCCCCGCCCACGACAACCCCGCGGACGGCCCCGGCGAGCGGTACGCGTACAACGTCGCCGGCGCCGGCTTCGACGCTGTGATAGCCGTGGTCGACTCGACCGCCGACACCCCTGAACTGCACGCGCCCGACGGCCTGTTGGCCAAGCTGGCGGAGCACACCCCGCACGTCGTCCTCGCGGTCGTGCCCTCGTACGTCCCCGAAAGGCCCGCCATGCTGCCCGACCCCCTCCGCGGCCCCGCCTTCTCCTCGTACCCGCCCGAGGACGTCGGCTGGCTGCTCCAGGACCTCTCGGACGTCACGCTGGAGGCGCCGACGGAGGAGCGCGAGGAGGCCATTCAGAGCGGGGGCGCGCACTACGCCGAGTCGCTGCCCGTCGAGTACCAGCCGAGCGAGCACTACCAGGAGCTGTACCACGCGGCCCTGGAGACGACCGCCACCCGGATCGCGCGGGCCGTCGGCGCCGTCACCGAGATCGTCCTCGCCGAGCGCTCGCCCCGGCCCGTCCTGGTGTCGCTGGCCCGCGCGGGCACCCCCATCGGCGTGCTGATGCGCCGCTGGGCGCAGTTCCGGCACGGCCTGGACCTGCCGCACTACGCCGTCTCCATCGTGCGCGGCCGCGGCATCGACGCCAACGCCCTGCGCTGGCTGGCCGCCCACCACGACCCGGCCGACGTCGTCTTCGTCGACGGCTGGACCGGCAAGGGCGCCATCACCCGCGAACTGGCCGCCGCCATCGAGGAGTTCGAGGCATCCGACGGCATCACCGGCTTCGACCCGGAGATCGCGGTGCTGGCGGACCCGGGCTCCTGCGTGCGGACGTACGGCACCCGGGAGGACTTCCTCATCCCCTCCGCCTGCCTCAACTCCACGGTCTCGGGCCTGATATCGCGCACCGTGCTGCGCGCGGACCTGGTCGGCCCGTACGACTTCCACGGCGCCAAGTTCTACCGCGAACTCGCCGGCGCCGACGTCTCGGTGGACTTCCTCGACGCCGTCGCCGCCCGTTTCCCGGACGTCGCCGAGGCCGTGGACGCGCAGGCCAAGGAACTGCTGTCCGGCGACCGCGAGCCGACATGGGAAGGGTGGGCGGCCGTCGAGCGCATCAGCGAGGAGTACGGCATCCACGACGTGAACCTCGTCAAGCCCGGCGTCGGCGAGACCACCCGGGTGCTGCTGCGCCGGGTGCCCTGGAAGATCCTGGCGCGAGCCGGGGCGGGTGCCGACCTGGACCATGTCCGCCTGCTGGCCGGGCAGCGCGGCGTGCCCGTCGAGGAGGTCGGCGAACTGCCGTACACCTGCGTGGGGTTGATCCACCCGCACTACACCCGCGGCGCGACCGGCGCCGACGGCCGGGCGGTGAACGTCTGATGCCGGTGCTGGTGGCGAGCGATCTCGACCGTACGCTCATCTACTCCGCGGCCGCCCTCGCGCTGACCATGCCCGACGCCCGGGCGCCGCGGCTGCTCTGTGTCGAGGTGCACGAGAGCAGACCGCTGTCGTTCATGACCGAGACGGCGGCCGGGCTGCTGACCGAACTCGGCGACGCGGCCGTGTTCGTACCGACGACGACCCGGACCCGCAGGCAGTACCAGCGCATCAACCTGCCGGGCCCGCCCCCGAAGTACGCGATCTGCGCCAACGGCGGCCACCTGATGGTGGACGGCGACTCCGACCCGGACTGGCACACGCAGGTGACGGCCCGCCTCGCCGAGCAGTGCGCGCCGCTGGACGAGGTGCGGGAGCATCTGCTCGCGACGGCGGACCCGGCGTGGGTGCGCAAGCACCGCGTCGCCGAGGACCTCTTCGCCTATCTCGTCGTCGAACGCGAACTGCTCCCCGAGGACTGGGTGAAGGAACTCGCGGTGTGGGCGGAGAACCGCGGCTGGACGGTCTCGCTCCAGGGCCGCAAGATCTACGCCGTCCCCAAGCCGCTCACCAAGAGCGCCGCGATGCGAGAGGTCGCCCGCCGCACCGGCGCCGACCTGACCCTGGCCGCAGGCGACTCCCTCCTGGACGCCGACCTGCTGCTCGCCGCCGACAAGGGCTGGCGCCCCGGCCACGGCGAGCTGGCGGACGACAACTGGACCGCCCCAGCCATCACGGCCCTACCCGAACGAGGAGTCCTGGCAGGAGAACAAATCCTCCGAGAACTCCTGAAGGAGACCTCAGCGTCTTGGGGGCGCGGGGAACTGCGCGACCAGCCACTACCCACCCGCACCCGACAACGCACCCAGCCCTAGCCGCAGCACCCCCCACCACAACAACCGCCCCCGCCCCCACTCCCTCCCTGCGGAGCCGCAGAGGCAGACGTCGTCCCCCCAACAGCAACCGTTGACAGCAGCTTCACCGTGTCCGCATGCCCCGCAGGGCACTCGGCCGGATCGGAGGACTGAGCCATGGGCCGGCTGACTTCAAACGTGTCGCCGCAACTCCGGCAGCGGTACTCATATCGAGGCATGCGCTCAGATTAACGGGACCCCCGGCGCGGCGACCGGCACCGGCGGCACAGGGCGGTCTACACAAAGGCCGATGAACACCGTCGCCGTAAGGAGAGCCCTCAGTGAGACGCACCGCCCTGGCCGCCCTGTCCCTCTCCACCGCACTGCTCCCCTTGTCCGCCGCGAACGCCACCGCAGATGCCCCCGCCAAGGGAACCCCCACCCCCGAAGCGACCGCGACCACCGTCGACGCCTTCGCCCGCGCCGCGGACACCCTGTTCACCGACCGCACGACAGCCCTGGTCGAAAAGCCGTCCCCGTCCGGTCGTACGGCATCGAGGACGACCGGCGCGGTGCGGCTGGCGGCCGCCGCGGCCAAGTCCGAGGCCACCGCCCTGACGACCCTGCACGCCACCCGCTCCCGCCTGGCGGACGCCGGCGAGGCCTACACCGGCTCCGACACCGAGGTCACCGTCGACAGCGTCCAGGTCCGGGGACGTACCGCCACGGCCCAGGTCACCGAGAACTCCACACTGACGTATGCGAGGATCCGCGGCGACGAGCCCGCCACCACCGCCTTCGTGGCCCACCACGAACTCACCTTCGCCGCCGCCCCGGACGGCACCTGGCAGCTCACCGGCGAACGCCTCACCGACCAGGGCCCCCGCCCGCTCAACGAACCCGTCCGGACGACCGCCCCGGCCGCCCCGGACGCGGCCCGCCCGAGCGACGTCATCGACGCGCCCAGGGCGGCCATCACCTATCCGGCTCCCGCGCGCGCCAAGAACCTGGGCGCGGGGGCGAAGTACAAGTACGCGGCGATGGCGGCGTACGCCGAGAAGTACTGGAAGTACTACAACTCCGCCTACCGCCAGTACGGCGGCGACGGCGGGGACTGCACCAACTTCCTCAGCCAGGCTCTCTACGCCGGCGGCTGGAAGCAGGTGACCAGGTCGGGCTCGGACTACGGGACGTGGTACTCCAAGGCGTCCGGCGAGTCCCTCACCTGGATCGGCGTGAACGAGTGGTCCTGGTTCACCCAGACCGCCCGGCGCACGACGCCGCTGGCCAACGCCTACCAGATGGACATCGGCGACGTACTGCAACTGGACTTCGACGCCAACGGGTCCAAGGAGCACTCGATGCTGACCACCTACCGCAGCGCGAGCGGCGTCCCCTATCTGACCTACCACAGCGCGGACACCTACCGGCGGTCGCTGACGAGCCTGATCGCCGCCAATCCGGACGCGGCCTACTACGCCTACCGCAGCTGACCCCGCCCGCGGGGGCGCAGGCTCAGTGCCCGCCCCCGCGCTCCTCCCGGATCTGCGCGACCACCCGCGCCACCGTCTGCCGAACCGCGTCGGTCTCCGTCAGGAAGTGCCAGTAGTCCGGATGACGGCCCTCCAGCGCGCCGACCGCCCGCTCCAGCCGGGCCACCGACTCGTCCAGCGGTCGCGCGTGCCGCGGGTCGGGTGTGGTCCGGCCCGTCATGGCCAGCCGCTGCCCGTCCCGGATCGCGAAGCGCGTGCGGTCGATCTCCTGCTGCGGATCCTTCTGCACGGCGTTCAACCGCTGCAGCCGGTCACGGGCCGCCGACACGGACTCGTCGGTGGTGTTCAGCAGCGCCCGGACCGTCGTCAGCAGCGAGGTCGCGTCCGGCCAGCGCTGCTCGTCCCGCGCGACCTGGGCCTCCTTCAGCTTCTGCTCGGCCTGCCGTACGTTCTCCCCGGCCTGGTCCGGCACATGCTGCAGGTCCTGCCAGCACGCGGCCACGAACCGCCGCCGCAGCTCGCTCAGCACCGGCTCCACCTGCCCGGCGCGCGTGGTCAGCGCCTGCGCGCGGGTGCGCAGCGAGACGAGCCGGTGGTCGATCTCGGCGGCCTTCTCCGGCAGCCGCTCCGCCTCCGCACGGACCGCCGCGGCCTCCCGCGCCACGCGCTCGGCCCGCTCCACGGTCTGCGGCACCCCGTGCCGGCCCGCGCCCTCGTTGAGCTTCGTCAGCTCGGGGGCGAGGACGGCGAGACGAGCGGCGAGATCGTCCGCCCTGAGCCCCGTCTCCCGTACGGCGTCCAGGGCGTTCGACGCGGCGAGCAGCCCCTGCCGGGCCCGCTCGACGGCCGGAGCCAGCCGGGCCAGCTGGGTCTCCGCCTTGCCCAGGAGCGGCGCGAGTCCCTCGCCGAAACGATCCAGCTCCCGCTTGACGTCGGTCAGTTCGTCCTTGGCCCTGGCGAGTTCGGTGCGCGCCTGGGCAGCGACCGAGGACTCCAGGTCGTCGCGGTCGAGATCATGGGCGTCGACTGCGTCGATGTAGTGATGGCTGGCCTCGTCGATACGACGGCCCAACGCCTCGAAGTCGGACACCGCGCGCCGGGCGGCCGGGGTGTCGTCGACCGCCATGATCGTCTCGATCGAGATCCGCAGATCGCGCTGCGCGGTGTCCAGCTCGTAGAACGCGGCCGCCGCGGCGTCCTTCGCCGCCTGCGCCTGCGCCCGCTGGTTCTCGGACCGGCCGCCGAACCAGCGCCGGGTGCCGCCGCCGGCGAACGCGACGGCCAGCGCCGGCGCGGCGAGCAGCGGCAGGGCGAGCAGGGCGAGGGTGTCCCCGATCGCCCGGCGGTGTGCGTACGGCACCGACGGCCGGTACGGCTGCGAAGGTGTCGCCGTCACATCCCTCTCCCGTGCTGTCATCCGTCCTGGCCGGTGCCTCGTTTCATTCTCCCACCGGTTAGGGACGAACACACGGGCCGGTCAGTTCGCCGTCTTGACGGTGACTTTGCCGTCGCCGGACCGGGCGGACACCACATGCTTGCTGGAGTCGTCACGAGGCACGGACACATCCACCGAACCGTCGCCGGTCTTCGTGGTCACGCGGTACGTGGCCTTCGGCAGCGCGATGGTGACGGAGCCGTCGTCGCTGCTGGAGTCCACCAGGTCGGGCACGGCGCCGAGTTGGAGGCGCACGGAGCCGTCGCCGGTGTCGGCACGGACCTGCCGGGAGGAGACCTCGGCGCGCACGGAGCCGTCACCGGTGTGCAGGGTGAGCGGCCCGTTGGAGTCGGTGACATGCACGGACCCGTCGCCGGTACGGATGTTCAGCGCGTCCTCGAACCCCCGCGCCTGCACGCTCCCGTCCCCGTCCTCGACCTTCACGGTGACCCCGCGCGGCACCTCGACCCGGTGCTTGGCCGAGCAGTTCGCGATCACGCCGGAGCACTTCACGTGCAGGGTGAGCCGGTCGTCCTTCATGGACCAGGAGATCTTGGGGTCCTTGCCCAGCGCGACGGTCCCCTGGAACCAGCGGGTGACCTCCACCTTCCCCCGCGCGTTCCCGTCCGCGGCGACGACCTCCAGCGCCGAGTCGTTCGAGTCGACGGTGAGGGTATGCCCCTGCAGCGCGAACGACCGGTGATCGGGATCCTTGTCGTCCCCCGCGGACGCCCCGCACGCGGTGGCCGCCCCGACAAGAACCACCACGACCCCGGCAGCAAGAGCGGTACGGGCGGTGACGGTACGGACCATGGTGATCTCCCCCTGGGATGCGGATGTGTCGGCACGTCGCGACGTGCCGACGGTGAAGGCCTCTTGGAAGTGCCGAGGCTCTTCGAAGGTACGGAGCGGACGGCCGTGGCGGGATCCGGGCCGCTCCCGGATTCGGGGTGGGGTAAACCCCCGACCGGACCCTGATACGTGTTTGCGGGACACCGTCCCTGGCAAGGTAGGCTGTCGGCTTGTTCCCGGGTGCGTAGCTCAGCGGTAGAGCGCCTGCCTTACAAGCAGGATGTCGGCGGTTCGAAACCGTCCGCGCCCACGTCATGAAGAGGACCCCGGCCGATCGCGGCCGGGGTCCTCGCAATTGTTCAGGGGCGCGTGCGGTCAGTACGCGTTGCCGAGGACCTCGCCGGCTGCTGCGCGGAAGTCCTTCACGGTCTGGTAGAGAGCACGTTCTCGCTCGGCGGCGAGAGCAGTGTCCGCCGCCTTGCGGGAGGAGTCCCGTGCATGGGCGTCTTTCACCATCCGACGCATCACGCTGGAGAGGTCACCGGATGCGCGCCCCACACGGTCGACTGCTTCCGCCATGGAATGCGGACCTTCAAGGATGACGACTTCCGCAGCACGGTGGACCTCTCGGGCCAGCTCGACGAAACGGCGGACTTTCTCGTCCACATCCCGCAGATCAAGAGACTCCGGCTCGACCGCGTCCAACACCGCGTCCATGGCGACGTCCCGGTCGTGAAGAGCGCCGAGGTAGGTCGCGTAGGCGTCCCTGCGGTGCTGCCTGCGCCACTGGTCGGACTGCGAGCGGGCCGTCGCATGCCCGTTCACCCAGGCCGCGCCGACGGTGGCGAGGGAGCCCACGGCGGCGCCGAGCAGTGCAGCGAGTCCGGCATCCATGATCCCATTCTGTCCCCGCCCGATGCGGTGCCAGGCCGTGTCCGGCAATGCCAAGGGCCGTATCGGCGGCATCTATGAGGGCGGTGTGGGACGCCGGTCTAGGACGCGCCGTCGCCGGCAGCCTCGCTGCGGTGCGGCTCCAGGCGAGCGACTGCTTGCTCGCTCCATGCCCGGATGACTGATGCCTGCTCGGGGGTCAGTGAGTCGAGGAAGTGGCGGTGGATGTTGCCGCCGTGCACGCGGATGGCACTCTGGGCGGCGCGGCGTCCCTCGGCGGTCAGCCCGACCCCCGCGCGGCGACCGTCGGCTCCGTACTGGGTGCGCTTGACGAAGCCGCGTTTTTCCATGCGCGTCAGCTGATGTGAGACGCGGCTCTTGTCCCAGTCGAGCGATTCGGAGAGCTCGCCGACACGCATCTCGCGGCCGGCGGCCTGCCACAGCGTCACCAGCAGGCTGAACTCGGCCTTCGAGATGTCGCAGTCATGCTGTAGACCACGCTCCAGCTCTCTGGTGAGCAGGCGCTGCGCGCGCATCCAGGTATCCCAGAACTCCCACTCCTCGGGTTCCAGCGATCGAGTCTCCGTCATGGCGCCGAGGATACCGCGACCAGCAGAGTTGTCACTTCAACTCCTGCCGCCTTAGAGTTGATACGTCAACTCTCCCGGAAGGAAGCCATGTCACTTCGCATCGCACTCATCCTCGGAAGCACCCGCCCCGGACGCCGCGGCGACCAGATCGCCGCCTGGGTGCTGCAGGCCGCCCGTGCCCACGGTGGCGCCGACTACGAACTCATCGACCTCGCCGACCACGACCTCGGCAACCTCGACGAGCCCGGCAACCCGAACTTCCAGCAGTACCAGCACGATCACACCCGCGCCTGGGGCGCACTCATCGACAGCTTCGACGGCTACGTCTTCCTCGTCCCCGAGTACAACCACTCCTACCCCGGCGCCCTGAAGAACGCCCTGGACTACGTCTACCGGGAGTGGAACGACAAGGCCGCCGGGATCATCAGCTACGGGGGCTGGGTCGCCGGGGCCCGGGCCGCCGAGGCGCTGCGACTCGTCCTCGCCGAACTCCAGGTGGCCACGGTCCGAGCCCAGCCCACCATCTCGACACACCCCTCGTTCCACACCGGCACCTTCCTCCCCCAGGAGGGCCTCGACACCGCCGTGGACAACATGCTCGACCAGGTGATCGCCTGGTCCGGCGCCCTGCGCGGGGTGCGCCAGGCCAAGACACAGACACCCACGGCCGCATGAGGCCACCGGCAGGTGATCAACGGCGTGTCATGGCGGATGCGAACAGGCGCCGGGCCGCTCCCGCGGCGGTCTGACCACCCCCGGTGCTGGAATCTGTGCGAGTGCCTCGGGTGGACGCCCAGCGGCCGCGGCAAAGGCCGGCACGGTCATCGCGGACAAGGCGCACTCATCGCCAGAGGGTCAATCGCCGGCGCCAGGCATGGCCTAGGAAGGGGCCTGTGCGTGCTTCAGGCGTGTGCGGGCCTCGACGCGGTCGGTGGCTGTTACCTCTGCCCAGAAGCGGTGGGTGGTGATGAAGACGGCGAGTTCGTGTTCGCGGCGGCGGAGCTTTTCCACCTCGGCCTGTTCGTCTTCCGTCCAGCCCGGGGAGGCGGGGCGTTCCACCTTGCGCCAGCCGTTGTCGTCGCTGAAGCCGTCCAGCGGTTCCACCGACCAGGGGAGCCGCTTGAGCAGGGCCGACAGCTCGGCCCGGACCTGATGCAGCTCCTCCTGACCGGCCAGGAGGTCACTCGGAAAGTCATAGGTCGCTGCCACGCGGCAATGCTACGCCTGTTCGAATTTGGGATGCGAGTAACTTCCCGGGGTTCACCCGTCCGGTTCGGCGGCCGCCCCGCGAAGGACCCTCGCAGGCGCACCGCAGTTGGGCGAGACTGGTCTCATGTGCCGGAGCATCAAGACACTTCGCCCGCCCGCGTTGCCCGAAGAGGCGACGGAGGACGAGATCAGGGCCGCGGCCCTGCAGTACGTGCGGAAGGTGTCCGGCTTTCGGGCTCCCGCCGCGCACAACCGGGAGGTGTTCGACCAGGCCGTCGCCGCGGTCGCCCAGGCCACCGCTCAGCTGCTGGACGGTCTGGAGATACGGGGCCAGAAGGTGCGCGCCTGACTGCAGGTCTCGGGCGTCAGGCCTTGGCCGGGCGGCGCATGACGTAGGCCGCTCCCGCGCCCGCTCCGAAGAGGGCGAGTACGGACACCGCCGTGGCGAGCCAGGTCGTGCCCAGCCACTGGCCGCCGTAGTAGCCGAGCGCCACGCTGTAGGTCGCCCAGGCCAGCCCCGCCAGGGCGGACCAGGGGAGGAACTCGCGGGCGCGGCGGTGGGCGGCGCCCGCGCCGAGGGAAACCACGGAGCGGCCGGCCGGGGCGAACCGGGCGATGATGACCAGGGCCCCGCCGCCGCGGGCGAGCGCCGCGCCGAGACGTTCCTGCGCGCTGGTCAGCCGGCGCGAGCGGGCGATGGCGCGGTCCAGGCGTTCGCCGCCGCGCCAGGCCAGCCGGTAGGCGACCAGGTCGCCGAGGACGGAGGCGGTGGCTGCGCAGAGGGTCAGTTCGAGGATGTCGGGCACGGCGTGCGGCACCCGCCCGGTCGCCGAGCCGGCGGCCGCCGCCGTGGCCGCCGTGATCACCAGTACGCCGCTCGGCAGGACCGGTAGGAACACGTCCAGCAGCACCGACAGCGCCACCATCGCGTAGATCCATGGGCTGCCGGTCAGCGACCCAAGACTCTCCTGCACCGCATACTCCCCGTGACTCCCCCGTCGACCCAGCCGTGCCGCGACGTCGCGAGGGAGCGGCAGGGGCGGCCATGACAGCCATACAGCGTACGCCCGGCGTGTGGCAGGAGTTTCAGGGGGTGCGCGTGTGATCGGCACAGTTCGTTCACCCGCCGCGCGTCCGGCCTCAGGTGCGGCTGAGGGTGGACTCCGTCACCGTCTCCAGCTCGTTGTCCGGCCGGGCCTGCTCCAGCCGCAGCCGCGCCGAACGGCCGCGCAGCGTCAGCGTCATGAGCTGGTTGCCGAACCAGGGGCCGCCCGTCCTGCGCCATGTCACCGGCGGCTTGGCGCACCGTCCGTGCCGCGCGAGGCGCCGGCCGAGGCCCCGGGCCACCGCGCTCCAGCCGAAGCGGAAGCCGAAGCGCATGTACGGGGGCACGGAGTTGTGGACGGGGGAGCAGGTCAGCTGCAGCACGCGGGCGTCCGGGGCGCCGTCCGGCCAGGCCGGCTCGGCCACGTACGCGTGGTGGACGTCTCCCGACATGACCAGCACGGTGGCCGGCGCCCCGGGTCCCGAACCGGCCGTCGCGATCAGGTCGGCCAGTGCCGTGAAGGAGGTGGGGAAGGCCGCCCAGTGCTCCAGGTCGGCCCGCCTCCGCAGCTTCTCCCCGAACCGTGCCCAGCGCGCCCCGCGCTCCCCGCGGCACAGGGCCGCGTCCCACGCCTCGGCGTCGTGCACCAGGTGCGGCAGCAGCCACGGCAGGGAGGTGCCGAGCAGCAGGTGGTCGTAGGAGCCGGGCGCGTCCAGCACCTGCTCGCGCAGCCAGTCGGCCTCCCCGGGGTCGAGCATGGAGCGGTTCTGTTCGTCGAGGACGCGGGCGGCGCGCGAGTCCACCATCAGCAGGCGTACGCGGCCGAAGTCGCGCCGGTAGCTCCAGCGCACGGCGGCGGCGTCGGCGTCCGCGGTCGAGGCGAAGGCGCGCAGTTCGTCGGTGGCGTCGGGGGCCTCGCGCACCGCCGCGTACAGCGGGTCCTCGGCGAGTTCGGACGGTGAGAGATTGCCGAGGTGCTGGTAGACCCAGTACGACATCAGGCCGCTGAGCAGCCGCTCGCGCCACCAGGAGGTGGCCCGCATGTCCTCCAGCCAGGCGGCGGAGGTGTTCCAGTCGTCGATGACGTCGTGGTCGTCGAAGATCATGCAGCTCGGCACGGTGGACAGCAGCCAGCGGATCTCGGGGTCGAGCCAGGATTCGTAGTAGAGGCGGGTGTACTCCTCGTAGTCCGCCACCCCGCTGCCCGGCGCTTCGTTCAGGTCGCGGCGGGCGGCCAGCCAGTGGCGGGTCGCCTCCGAGGTCTCGTCGGCGTACACCTGGTCGCCCAACAGCAGCAGCACGTCCGGCCGTTCGCCGTCCGGTTCGGCCGCGACGCGTGCGGCGAGGGTGTCCAGGGCGTCGGGGCCGACGGGGTCGTGCGCGTCGGCGGCCGGGGCGGCCCAGCGGCAGGAGCCGAAGGTGACGCGCAGGTCGTCCTCCTCCAGCGAGGTCCTGATGACCGAGGGCGGGAAGGGGGATTCGGGCAGGGGCCACACCTGGGCGCCGTCGAGGTACACCTCGTACGGCGTGCTCGTCCCCGGGGGCAGTCCGGTGACCGCGACCAGCGCGTAGTGGTGGCCCGCCACCTGGAAGGTGCGGGACTCGCCGCGGCTCCCGTCGGCGCAGCGCACCTCGGCGGTGCACGGGCGGCTCGCCTCGACCCATACGGTCGCGGACGAGCCGTCGGCGTACCTCAGCAGCGGTCCCAGGCGCAGTTCGGCCACGTGATCACTCTCCTCCGTCGACCCGTACGGTACGGAACGACGGGGGAGAGCGGGGAGGTCCCGTGCGTAACGATCAGCAGGAGATCAGCAGGAGGCCAGGTAGTTCGTCAGTGCCGACTTCTCGGCGGAGTCGACCGAGAGGTTGTAGTAGTGCTTGACCTGGACCCAGGCGCGGACGTAGGTGCAGACGTACGCGGTCCGGGACGGGACCCAGGTGGCGGGGTCCTGGTCGCCCTTGGACTGGTTGACGTTGTCGGTGACGGCGAGCAGCTGCGGGCGGGTGACGTCGTTGGCCAGGGCCTCGCGCTGGGCGGTCGTCCACTTGCTCGCGCCGGAGTCCCAGGCCTCGGCGAGCGGGACCAGGTGGTCGATGTCGACGTCGGAGGCGGCGCTCCAGGTCGCACCGTCGTAGGGGGAGTACCAGCTGCCGCTGGTGGCGGTGCACGAGGAGTTGGTGGTCACGTTCGTGCCGTCGCGCTTGAGGATGTACTCGCGGGTGTTGCAGGTGCCCTCGATGGTGTCCCAGGTGGGGAAGAGGTCGCGGTCGTAGCCGGTGCGGTTCTCGGTGGCCACGGTGAGGGAGGCGAGGTAGCTGCGGGCGGTGGCGGCGCTCACCGGGGTGGGGAGGGCGGCGGAGGCGGTCGGACCGTTGAAAAGTCCGGCCGAGGCCACGACGGCGGTGAGCGCGGCGACTATGCTGAGGCGTCGACGCGCGTAGAGCTTCGACATGCGAACTCCCTTGAGGGTGTGGGGGCTTGTCGGGCGGGCGAGGGAATGCTCGCGTCGCCGCGTTGCGGGAGAGTGTGCGTTCGGTGAGAAGTTAATGGCGCGTACATGACACGACAAGGTTTATGGCCGAACTTCCTTCCCGTACGATGGACGGCGCAGAAGGGGAGTAGCTCTTCGCCGGACCGTCGACACACTGCTCAGCTCGTCTGAGCCGGCGCCCGGAGGCAGGCCCGGATCACGGGGCCGGCCAGCGAGACCTTCGGCAGAGCAGTGCACATCCGTGTGTGCTGCCGTGCCGAGGTGTCGTGTCGCAGTAACACTCTCGGTGGGGCAGCCCCGACCGATTGAGGGATCTTGATCAGCATCACCGTCACGGCGCTCGTGTTCGGCGTCGTCTTCCTGGCCGAGCTGCCGGACAAGACCGCGCTCGCCGGGCTCGTCCTCGGCACCCGCTACCGCGCCTCGTACGTCTTCGCCGGTGTCGCCGCGGCCTTCGCGCTCCATGTCGTGCTGGCCGTCGCTGCGGGCAGCGTGCTCACCCTGCTGCCGCAGCGGATCGTGCACGCGGTGACGGGTGTGCTCTTCCTCGGCGGTGCCGCGGTGCTGCTGATGAAGAAGGACGAGGACGACGAGGAGATCCGCAAGCCCGAGAACCAGACGTTCTGGAAGGTGGCGAGCACCGGGTTCATGCTCATCCTGGTCGCCGAGTTCGGGGATCTGACGCAGATCATGACGGCGAACCTCGCGGCCCGCTACGACGACCCGCTCTCCGTCGGCCTCGGCGCGGTGCTGGCCCTGTGGGCGGTGGCCGGGCTCGGCATCGTCGGCGGAAAGGCGCTGATGAAGCGGGTGCCGCTGGCGCTGATCACCAAGGTCGCGGCGCTGCTGATGATCGCGCTCGGCGTGTGGAGCCTGTACGAGGCCGTGGCCGGCTGAGCTGAACGGCGCGTGAACTGTTCCCGGAGTCGGTGGCGGATCCCGGCCCGGTTTTGTACCGTGGAGAAACAAAGTGGCTCCCGCCCGTTTTCCCTGACCGGCGGGCGGGGCCGTTTTGTCCTACGGCGCCCACCCGTGGCCCGTAGAGGCCCTGGTACGGCGCCCACCCGCGGCCCGTGTCCGCCCCACTTCTCGCGCTTGGAGCTGCCGATGACGGTCACCACCGTGCCCACCGTCCTCACCGCCCGCGCCCTCCTGCTCGACATGGACGGCACCCTCGTGAACTCCGACGCGGTCGTGGAGCGCGTCTGGCGGCGCTGGGCCGAGCGGCACGGCCTCGACGCGGGCGAGGTCATGAATGTGGTGCACGGGCGGCAGGGCTACGCGTCCATGGCGCTGCTGCTGCCCGACCGCCCCGTGGAGCACAACCTGGCCGACAACGCGCGCATGCTCGCCGAGGAGACCGCCGACACCGAAGGCGTCGTGGCGATCCCCGGCGCCCCCGAGTTCCTCGCCTCCCTGCGCGGCCTGCCGCACGCCCTGGTGACCTCGGCCGACGAGGCCCTCGCCACGGCCCGGATGACGGCGGCCGGTCTGGAGCTGCCCGATGTGCGCGTGACCGCCGAGTCGGTAGGCGCCAGCAAGCCCGACCCCGAGGGCTTCCTCAAGGGCGCCGCCGAACTGGGCGTCGAGCCGGCCGACTGCATCGTCTTCGAGGACTCGGCGGCCGGTATCCAGGCGGGGCGCTCCGCTGGGATGCGGGTTGTGGGGGTTGGGGGGCGGGCGGATCTGCATGAGCCCGATGTGGTGGTGGGGGATTTGACTCGGGTGCGGGTTGATTGTGTTGGCGGGGTTGTTCGGGTTTCCGTGAGGTAGGGGTTGCTGTGGTGCTGGGGGCTGCCGCCCCCAGACCCCCGCTTCGGCCCTGAAGGGGCCTCGTCCTCAAACGCCGGACGGGCTGAAAAGCTACGGCTCCCGTGTCTCCGACTCCAGCCTCTCTCTGGTCTCCGTCCCGTACACCCCGCGTTCGTCACCGTTGATTCCGCGCGCCCACTGGTAGCGGCTGACCGCGTCCTCGACCCAACTGTCGTAGTAGCCGTGGGGCTTGCGGGTGTAGAGGCCGAGTTGGGTGAGGCGGAGTTCGAGTTCCGTCACCTCCGGGCCCTGGGAGTTGAGGCGCAGGACGGGGGGTCGGGTGGTGCTTCCGTTGGAGGTGGCCGGGCTGTGGGTCGCGGTGGCCGTCGGGGAGGGGTGGGTGGCCGTCGCGGACGGGGGCGGGGTGGGGCTCCCCGAGGTGGTGGTGGAGGGGGAGGCCGGGGGCGAGGAGGTCGCGCCGGCGGAGCGGGTCGGCGAAGGTGGTGCGGACGGCCGGCGCGACTGCGCGTTCTCGGGTGAGGGCGCGGACTCCGCGCTCGTCGACGCGTCGTCGGGCACGCTCGCCCGTACGTCGTCGGGGAGGGCGCCGTCGCGCGAGGGCTTGTCGTAGGAGAACAGGCCGCTCGCCAGCCCGGCCGCCGTCATCACGGCGACGACGGCGCCGCCCGCGCCGAGCAGTACGGTGCGGCGTCGGCCGCGGGGCCGGCGTGGCGCTTCGTCCTCGTCGCCGTACGTGCCGGTGGGGTCCGCGCCCTCGAACAGGCTCAGGTCCGCGGTGTCCGGGGGCGTGGGGGGTATCGCCCGCAAGGGCATCGTCGCTTCGGCCGGGGGCACCGGAGGGGGCGCGGCGTGAGCGGTCCCGTCGTGCTCCAGTTCGACATACGGGCGTATGCGCAGCGGGTCGAAGTCCTCCGCCGCCGCCTGTTCGGCCGTACGGGCCTCGCGCAGTGCGTCGGCGGCCCGCCGGGTGCAGCCGCACGACGGGGTGTTGTCGGTGTCTCTGGGCGCTCCGCACTCCGGGCACTGGTGACCTGTCGGGTCTGTCACGTGTTCGTCCCTCCCTTCACGCTTCCCTCGCGAACTCCAGAGGTTATCCAGATCATGGCCGGGTCGTTGCCGGGGCCCCCGGAATTTCGGCTTCCAACAGGACTCAACAGGCCATAACTGGTCACACCGATCACCATGGACGTGTAACGAGAGCGTCGGGAGGTCTGGATGGCCGGGGATGCGCACGGTATGACGGGAAATGTGCGAGGCGCACAGCCACCCGAAGAACCCCGGCAGCGGGGCAGCTCAGCTCAGCAGCACGTGTCCGGGAACGTGCTCGTCTCGATCGGCGCGCTGCTCCTCGGGCTGCTGCTCGCCGCCCTCGACCAGACGATCGTGGCCACCGCGCTGCCCACCATCGTCAGCGACCTCGGCGGTCTGGAGCACCTGTCGTGGGTGGTCACCGCCTATCTGCTGGCCTCGACCGCCGCGACCCCGCTGTGGGGCAAGCTCGGTGACCAGTACGGGCGCAAGAGGCTGTTCCAGACCGCGATCGTGCTCTTCCTGATCGGCTCGGCGCTGTGCGGAGTGGCGCAGAGCATGCCGCAGTTGATCGCCTTCAGGGCCGTACAGGGCCTGGGCGGCGGCGGGTTGATCGTGCTGTCGATGGCGATCGTCGGGGACGTCGTTTCGCCGCGTGAACGCGGCCGCTACCAGGGCCTGTTCGGGGCCGTGTTCGGCGCGACGAGCGTGCTCGGCCCGCTGTTGGGCGGTCTGTTCACCGAACACCTCAGCTGGCGCTGGGTGTTCTACATCAACCTGCCGGTGGGCGCCATCGCCCTCGCCGTGATCGCGACCGCGCTGCACATCCCCCGCAAGTCCACCCGGCACGTCATCGACTACCTCGGCACCCTCCTCATCGCCTCGGTCGCCACCTGTCTGATCCTGGTGGCCTCGCTCGGCGGTACGACCTGGGACTGGGGCTCGGCGCAGATCATCGGGCTGATCGTCCTCGGTGTGGTGCTGGTCGTAGCGTTCGTGGCCGTGGAGCGGAAGGCGGCCGAACCGGTGCTGCCGCTCAAGCTGTTCCGCATCCGCACCTTCACGCTCTCCGCCGTCATCAGCTTCATCATCGGCTTCGCGATGTTCGGCGCGATGACCTATCTGCCGACCTTCCTCCAGGTCGTCCAGGGCGTGACGCCGACCATGTCCGGTGTGCACATGCTGCCGATGGTGTTCGGCATGTTGCTGTCGTCCACCGGCTCCGGGCAGATCGTCAGCCGCACCGGCCGCTGGAAGGTCTTCCCGATCGCGGGCACCGCGATCACCGCCATCGGGCTGCTCCTGCTGTACCGGCTCGACGAGAACAGCTCCACCGCCGTGATGAGCGTGGACTTCTTCGTCTTCGGCCTCGGACTGGGCCTCGTCATGCAGGTGCTGGTGCTCATCGTGCAGAACGCGGTCTCCTACGAGGACCTGGGCGTCGCCACCTCGGGCGCGACCTTCTTCCGCTCGATCGGCGCCTCGTTCGGCGTCGCCGTCTTCGGCACGGTCTTCGCGAGCCGGCTCACCGACCGGCTGTCGGACGCCTTCAGCGGCCGCCGCCTCCCGCCGGGCGTGACCGCGGAATCCCTGAAGTCCGACCCGCGCGGCATCGGCTCGCTGCCTCCCGCCCTGCGCCCGGCCGCCCTGCACGCGTACGCCTCGTCCATCACCGACGTCTTCCTCTACGCCGCCCCCGTCGCCCTGCTCGGCTTCGTGCTCGCCTGGTTCCTCAAGGAGGACAAGCTGCGCGGCTCGGTCACCGCGCCCGACGTCACGGAGACCCTCGCCAGCAACCCGGTCGAGCGCTCCTCCTACGACGAGGTGTGCCGCGCGCTGTCCGTGCTCGGCACCCGGGAGGGCCGGCGCGAGATCTACCAGAAGATCACCGCGCGGGCGGGCTACGACCTGCTGCCCGCGGCCAGCTGGCTGCTGCTGCGGATCAAGAAACAGGGCTGGGCCGAGCCCGCCGTGCTCGCCGAGCGCAGCTCGCTGCCGCTGAAGGTCGTCATCGAGGCCGCCCGGCAGGTCGAGGAGCGGCGGCTGGCCGCCCGTGAGGGGCTGGACCTGGTGCTGACCGCGCAGGGCCGCGAGGTCGCCGAGCGCCTGTCTCGGGCCCGTGAGGAGTCGCTGGCGGAGCTGCTCGGCGACTGGTGGGGCCCGGACCGTCCCACCGACCTCGCCCAGCTGATCCACGAGCTCAACGACGAGCTGTGCGGTTCGGACCGGGAGCAGCCCCACAACGGTGCGGTGCAGCGGGCCCAGTGAGGTCCTTGCTAAACCAGTGCTCGGCGTAGGGGTCGTCGTTGTGCCGCTCGCCCTCCTCGTAGCCGAGCCGCGCGTACAGGGCGCGGGCCTCGACGAGGTCGCTGCGGGTGTCGAGGACGATCCGCCGGGCACCGAGGGCCCGTGCGGCGTCCTCGGCGGCGCGCACGAGGAGCGGGGCTCCGCCCCGGCCGCGCATCTCCTCGTACACGAACACCCGGGTCAGCTCGGCGGTCGCCGCGTCCAGCAGCCGTACGCCCGCGCAGCCGGCCGGCTCGCCCTCGTACCGGGCGACGAGCAACCGCCCGGTGGGCGGGGCGAGTTCGGAGCCGGAGCGGGCGGCGATCTCGCGCTCCAGCTCGTCGGGGTCGGTGCGCCGCCGCTCGTGCAGCAGATACCAGCGGTCGCTGACCTCGGTGTAGTACGCCCGCCACAGCGCGGCGGCGACGAGGGAGTGGTACGGCTCGGGCGCGACGGTCCAGGTCATGGCGGACATTGTCGTAAGGCGCCACCCACCGTCCGCAACCGGTTATGCGGGCCGGAGCCACCAGACGCCGTTTGAGGGGGGTCCTGCGGGCAACCCGAACGACGAACCGGCCCGCTGGGGCCGGCCCAGCAGACCGGAAGGCACCCATGTCCACAGGCTTGATCATCGCCCTGATCGTGATCGTGGCGGCCGTCGTGGTCGTCGCGGCCGTCCTGGCCCTGCGCAACCGGGGCCCGCGCGGCGGCGGCCGGGACCTGAAGCGGCGCTTCGGTCCCGAGTACGACCGCACCGTGGCCCGCCACGACGGCGACACCAAGGCCGCCGAGCGCGAACTCACCGGGCGCGTGGAGCGGCACGGTGCGCTGCGTGTGCGGCCGCTGGAGGCGGACCGGCGCGAGCAGTACACCGCCCGCTGGACCGCCGCGCAGGAGCGGTTCGTCGACGCACCGCACGAGGCGGTCGCCGAGGCGGACCGGCTGCTGGCCGAACTGGCCGCCGAGCGCGGCTTCCCGGACGGTGGCCAGTACGAGGAGCAGCTCGCCGCGCTCTCCGTCCACCACGCGCACCATGTGCACGGCTACCGGCACATCCACCGCGTGGCGCGCGCGAGCGCGGGCGGGCAGGACGGCGCCGGGACCGACACGGAGGAGATGCGCGAGGCCATGGTCGAGGCCCGCGCGCTCTTCGAGGACCTGACGGCCCACGACGGCCACGACGGCACGGCGCACCGCACCGACGGGACCGACCCCGCCGACCGGGCGCAGGCACACAGCACGGACCGTACCGAGAAGAGTCACGGCGAAGGCCGCAGCGCCCTGCCGTGGGCCTTCGACCGACGCCAGGCGAAGGGGAGTTGAGCGACATGACGGACGCAACGACCGGCGCGGGCGAGGCCGCGGGCCGCGGGACCCCGCCGGGTCACGACCGGCTGGTGGCACCGACACCGCACGAGGGCACCGGCCACGACGCCGCCGAGACCGCGGGGCGCGAGACCGAGGGACGCGGGATCGCGGGGCGTGAGACCGCGGGGCGTGAGACCGCGCCGGGTCACGACCGGCTGGTGGCGCCGACGCCGTCCGAGGCGGCCGACCCCGGGGCCCCGGCCCCGGGTACCGCCCCCAGGAGCACGGAGGAGCTCATCGACCCCACGGGACGTCCGGGCCACACCGGCACCGGCGAGCACAAGAGCCCCACCGACCACAGCACCGACCACAGCACCGGTCACGGCACCGGCGGCCTGCTGCCCCACGACGAGTGCGACAAGCTCGAACTGCGGCTCCGCAACGCCGTCTCGGGGTTCGTCGACGGACCCAGGGCGGCCGTCGAGGAGGCCGACCACGTGGTGGAGGAGATCGCCGCCCGTTTCACCGAGGCACTGACCCACCGCCGCCGCAGCCTGCGCACGTCCTGGCAGGCCGGACAGGGCGCGCACGACGGGAAGGGCACCGGGGCGGCCGAGGCCACGCAGGCCGACACCGAGCAACTCCGGCTGGCCCTGCGGGACTACCGGGAACTGGCGCAGCGCCTGCTGCACGGGTGAAGCGCCTGCTACGCGGGTGAACCGTCCGCGGCCGTCCGGCGCCTGTGCCACTCCCGGACGACCTCCTCGACGTCGTACGGCTTCTTGCCGAGCGGAGGTCCGGGCGGCGGCTTGAACATCATCTCGCGGATCTTGACGTTGATCTCGTCGATGATCTTCCGCACGATCCGCTCCGAGGGCGCCTCGTAGGCTGCTGCGAGTGCGTCCTCGGCCTCTTTGCGCAGCGCGAGGGTCGGAGGCAGGACCGAGAGGCCCTCGCGGGCCATCTTGCCCTTGATCCACCACAGTTCGTCGTACGAGGTGTCGGCGGGCAACGGCTTGCCCGCGCCGGCGATCTCGGCGAACTCTCCGCGTCTTTCGGCGTCCCGAATCTGTTTGTCGACCCAGCTCTCGAACGAGACGCCGGGTGGCTTTCGCTCGGTCATGAGTTCATTGTGCCGGACGCGGTGTGGTCGGGCGATTTAGTATGCGGCCGCTGTGTAGGGACACTTCACGAGGAGCAGCGCGTGCTCGAACTGACCATGGCCACCGTCTCCGGCGAAGAAGGAGCCACGGCCGGCATGCTGTTGGCCGACGCGCCGAGCGAGCCCGGCGCCGTGCTGCGCGTGGGCCGGGACAAGGCGGTCTGCCGTCTGGCGACGCCCGACGACTGGCTGTTCGTCTCGCGGGTCCACCTCGAGTTCCAGTGCGGTCCGGAGGGCGCCTGGCAGGTGACCTGGCTGCGCGGCTCGCAGGCCGACCCCTCCTCCGAAGTCCGGCTCGTCGTCGGGGAGTACGCGCAGCCGCTCGTCTACGGCGGGACGGTGGCGCTGCCCCGGGGCGGCAACGGCGAGATCGTCGTCCAGGACCGCACGGCCCCGCGCAGCGTCAACATCGGCTTCTACCACGAGTTCTAGAGTTTTTGGGGGCGCCAACGGCTCGCGCGCGCTCTAGAGGACGCGCGCGAGCGCGAAGCCGTCGTGGCCCTTGCTGCCCACCGTCTGCAGCGCGGTGCCCGTCAACCTCGGGTGGCGGGCGATCAGTTCGAGGGCGGTGCGGGTGCCCACGACGTCCGGGTCGGCGCTGTCCGGGTCGGTGACCCGGCCCTGCCGTACGACGTTGTCGACGACGATCAGGCTGCCCGAGCGCGTGAGCCTGAGCGCCCACTCCACGTACTGCGGGTTGTTGCTCTTGTCCGCGTCGATGAAGACCAGATCGAAGGGGGCGGGGTTCTCGTCGGCCAGCTTGGGCAGCGACTCCAGCGCGGGCCCCACCCGCACCTGGGCGATCCGCTCCAGGCCCGCGCGGGCGATGTTGCGGGTGGCGACCTCGGCGTGCCGGGCGTTGTACTCCAGCGAGATCAGGCGGCCGTCCTCGGGCAGCGCGCGGGCCATCCAGATGGTGCTGTAGCCGCCGAGGGTGCCGATCTCCAGGATGCTGCGGGCGCCCTGGATCTGGGCGAGCAGTTGCAGGAACTTGCCCTGGGGCGCGGTGACCGCGATCTCCGGGAGTCCGGCGGCCTCGCTGTCACGGACGGCCGCGTCGAGGGCCTCGTCGTTCGGCGAGAGCTGGGTGGTGAAGTAGTCGTCCACGTCGTCCCAGAGCTGCGACTTGCTCATTCACCTGCGCCTTTCGTACGGCTGGTACGGCTCGTTCGGCCCGGTCCGGGTCGTTACGGACTCTAACTAGTCCGCCTAACGAACTCCAGTATGCGCCGGTTGCGGGCTTCGGGAGCGCCGTACGGCGAACGCGACCGCGGCCGCCACGAGCACCGCGAGCGTGCCCACGACCGTCAGCAGCCAGGCCGGGATGCCTGCCACCGTGCGCAGGTGGTCCTCGTAGATGACCTGCTGGTACGGGGCGTCGGAGGAGGCGCGGCGCAGTTCGTGGTCGCCGGAGATCGACGAGGGGTGAGGGAACTCCTGGCCGATGGCGGTGAGATACGGCGCGCCCTTGGCGAGCTCGGCCAGCGGGCCCCAGGTCGTGTCGACGCGTCCGGCGTAGGTGACGCGGGGGCGGTCGCCGCCGATGGCCGAGCGGGTCTGCATGCGGTGCGCGGCGAGGACGTAGAGGCCGAGCGACTGCGGGGTACGGGCGAGGCGCGACAGGCGCATCGGATAGACCGGGCGGGTGGACGCGAAGGTGAGGTGGAGCGGGTCGAGGGTGCCGCTGAGCGGGGCGCCCGCGGTGTCGGGGGCCAGCCGGACGGCGACGTACTCCCAGTGCCGGTTGACGTAGGGCTGCAGGGCGTCCTGAAGCCGCGGCGGCATGACGAAGCCGTTCGCGTCCAGCCAGTGGTCCAGGGCGGCCGGGTCGGTGGCCGTCAGCCGGGCCACGTCGAACGGGCCGAGCTTCTGCCGTCCGACGACGCCCACGCCCTGCGGTGCGGCGGCGCCCGGGGCCGGGGCGGCGGCGCTGTCACCGTCCCCGAGCGGCCAGTCGCCGTCGTCGGGCCAGAAGTGATAGCGGTCGCGGTGAACCGGCGCTGTGGCGGTCCTCAGCTGGGTGAACAGCTCGGGGTCCCCGAGCTTCACGGTCGCCCGGTGCGGCACCGGCATGATCCACGCGGCCCTGTCGGCGTCCCCGTCGACGGTCAGGCTCATCACGATCTGCTCCTGCCGCCCGTCCCACCGCACCACGGACTCCTCGCGCCCCACCCCCACACTCTCGTGCGCCCCCGGAATCATGGCCCCGCACCCACACGCATAGGCGGGCGCGACCAACGACCCCAACTGAATCCCCAACAGAGCCACCACAACCACGAGCACCCGCCCGCGCACCCATTCCCGCAGAAAGCGGCCCATTCCCCGAAGCCTCCAAGGTCCAGTCGACGGGGCTTGGGACGCTGGGGGGTGGGGGGTGGTTCCGGGGCGGGGGCGTGGGGGTGCGTGGCGGCGGCGTTGCGGTGGGAGCGGGCGGGCGCTGCCGCCCCGCAGAAGGGCTGCCGCTACGCGGGGGTGTCCGCGCTACGAGGGTTTCCGTTCCGCGGAGGGCCCGACCACGCCACGGTGGGTTCCGCTCCGCGGGGGCCACCATGCCACGGAGAGGCACCGTGCCGCAGAGGGCTGCCGCGACAGAGAGGGCTACCGCGACAGAGAGGGCTACCGTGCCACGAAGGGGTTACCGCGCCTGAGTGGACCACCGCGCCGCGGAGGGGCACCGGGGCGGGGAGGGTTTCCGCGCCGGGAGGGCTGCCGATCAGCGGAGGGGCCGCCGCGCCATGGGACGGTCACCGTGCCGCAGACGGCTGCCGCGCCTGACTGAACAACCGCGCCAGCCAGGGCCTCCGCGCCGGGAGGGGCTACCGATCCACCTGAGGGGCCGCCGCGCCACGGCAAGGGCACTGCGCCGGAATGGTCATCGCCCCAGCGAGGGCCTCCGCGTCGTGGCTGCCATCAGCGGAGGGGGCGCCGCGCCGGGGGGCGGTCACCGTGCCACGGACGGCCACGCCTCCGCGCGAGGCCACCGTTCCGCAGACGGCCACCCCTCCGCGCACGGCTGCCGCTCCGCGGAGAGTTACGCCTCCACGGACGGCGCCGACCCCGGCAAGGGCCGGCCGGCCGACTCCTTCATGTACCAGACCGCGATCCCGCCGATCACGGCCGCCGCCATCATGTAGTAGGCGGGCATCATCATGTTGCCGGTCGCGCCGATCAGGGCCGTGACCACCAGGGGGGTGGTGCCGCCGAAGAGGGAGACCGAGACGTTGAAGCCGATGGACAGGGAGCCGTAGCGGACGCGGGTGGGGAAGAGGGCCGGGAGGGCGGAGGGCATGGCGGCGGTGAAGCAGACCAGGAGGAGGCCCAGGGCGGCCATGCCGAGGGCGACCGCGGCCAGGCTGCCCTGGCGGATCAGGAGGATGGCCGGGACCGAGAGGAGCAGGAAGCCCGCGCAGCCCGCAGCGATGACCGGACGGCGGCCGACCCGGTCGGTCAGGGCGCCGGCGAAGGGCTGGACGATCATCATCAGCGCCATCACGCCGAGGACGACCAGCAGGCCGTGCGTCTCGTCGTAGTGCAGCTCGCTGGTGAGATAGCTCGGCATGTACGACAGCAGCATGTAGTCGGTGACGTTGAAGACCAGGACCAGGCCGACGCAGAGCAGCAGCGCCTTCCACTGGCCGGTGATCATCTCGCGCAGCGGCACCTTCGGCCGGGCGGTCTCCGCCTTCTCCAGCTCGGCTGCGAACGCCGGAGTCTCCTCCAGGCGCATCCGCAGATAAAGCCCGATGATGCCCATCGGGCCCGCGATCAGGAACGGGATCCGCCAGCCCCACGACACCAGGTCGTCACTGGACAGCAGCGCCGTCATCAGCGTGACCAGGCCCGCACCGCCGATGTACCCCGCCAGCGTGCCGAACTCCAGCCAGCTGCCGAGGAAACCGCGCCGCTTGTCGGGTGCGTACTCGGCGATGAAGGTCGAGGCGCCCGCGTACTCGCCGCCGGTCGAGAAGCCCTGCACGAGCCGGGCCAGGAGCAGCAGCAGCGGAGCGCCCACGCCGATCGTGCCGTACGACGGAATCAGGCCGATCGCGAACGTGCCCGCCGCCATCATGATCATGGTCACCGCGAGCACCTTCTGGCGCCCGATCCGGTCGCCGAGCGGGCCGAAGACCATGCCGCCGAGCGGCCGTACCAGGAAGGCCGCCGCGAAGGCGCCGAACGTGGACAGCAGCTGCGCGGTGGGGTTGCCGGACGGGAAGAAGACCTTGCCCAGGGTCACCGCGATGTAGCTGTAGACGCCGAAGTCGAACCACTCCATCGCGTTGCCCAGCGCGGCGGCCTTGACGGCGCGGCGGACCAGGGCGGAGTCGGTGGTGGTGGCATCGGGGGCGATGCGTACGGGAGGAACGGTGACGGTGGCTGAAGCCAAGACCTCGCTCACCTACCTTTCGACGGGGACAGGGGCACGGCCCGCCCGGCGGCGGTGACGGGGGCCGAAAAGCGACCATAGGGGTCCTTCGCCCCCTTACGGACCGCACTCATGTCGTTGCACAGTGCACGTAAACGGCGCGTGTACAGCGCCGTCCGCCCGGCCGGGAACCGTTCCCGCCGACTTTCGCTGTGAGTCATCTCGCGCCCCGCGGAGGCAACCGACCCCCCTGCGGACTATCGTCTTTGCGACAAAAGGAGAACGGACGACAGGTGAAGCGGGGGTAGCCTGCGTCTCTCTCGGGGGGCACCGGGAACAGCGGGGCGGGAGGCCTACGGGGCGTGGCGAACGTGGAGCATGGCGGGCGACCGGCGAAAGCCTTCGGAGCGACGGCTGTCGGCGGGGCCAGGGGCCGCCTGAGAGCGGCGCGCCTGGGCCTGTGGCTGGTCGCGGCGGTCCTCGTCGTGCGCCAGGTGGCCGTCGTCCTGAGCACGCCCAGAGGCGATCGGCTCACCGACCTGGAGACCTGGGTCGGCCCGAACGGCGTCCTGCACGTGAAGGGCTCGCTGTACGACTCCACGCAGTTCACCGGCACACCCTTCGGCGGACTCGTCCTCAAACCCCTCACCCGCGCCGCCGAGCAGGCTCTTGGCTGGGGCTGGACCTTCGGCACCCTGCTGCTGGTCGTCGCGCTCGGACTGGTCGCGGCCCGCGCCCTGCCGCAGCCGGTGAGCAGGCGGACCTCGCTGCTGGCCGCGCCGGTCGCGGTCAGCCTGCTGATGCTGTCGCTGCCGGTCCGCAACGCGTTCTGGCTCGGCCAGATCAGCATCCTGCCGGTCCTGCTGGTGCTGGTCGGCTGCTTCCTCGCGCGCGGGGAGCGCACCAGCGGCCTGCTGATCGGGCTCGCCGCCGCCTTCCAGCCGACCGTGCTGCTCTTCGCGCCGCTGCTGTGGTTCACCGGCCGCCGCCGTGCCGCCGTCTCCACCGGCATCACGTTCGTCGCCCTGACCGCGCTCGCCTGGGCCGCGATGCCGCACGACTCGTACACCTACTGGGTGCACCACATGGCGGGCACCGGACTCGGCGGCCCGGCCGACGACCTCGCCAACGAGTCCCTGCACGGCGCCCTGCTGCGCCTCGGCCTGACCGGCCCGCTGGAGATCGCCCTCTTCTTCACGCTCGGCGTCGCGGTCGCCGTCCTCGGTGTGCGCCGCGCCGTGCGCCTGGCACGCGACGGACAGCTGCTCCTCGCGGTCGCCATCACCGGCTGCGCGGCCATCGCCGTCTCCCCGGTCACCTGGCAGCACCAGCTGCTGTGGGTGCTGCTCGCGGTCGTCGGACGGGTCGGCAAGCGCGCCTCCGACCGGTACGTCTGGCCGGTGGCCGTCGTCCTGGTGATGACGCTGCCCGCGAAGATGATCCTGCCGAACATGTCGGCGGTGTACACCCTGCGGGACAACGTCGTACTGCTCGCCGCCCTCGCCGCGGCGACGGTCGTGCCGTTCCTCTCGCGCACCTCGCCGTACTACCGGTCACCGGTCCCGACCGAGTACGCCGAACCCGTACCGGCCCGGCTGCGGCACGTACCGCTGCTGCCGGTCCTGCGCCGCGTCCTCACGCGCCCCAACCTGCTGCTCGAACTGCTGCTGATCCGCGTCACCTACGCCGCCTACCAGAAGGTCAGGCTCGCGGCGACGGGCGGCTCCAACTCGGCCGGGCGGGCGCGCGCCGAGCACCACGGCCACCAGGTCCTCGACATCGAGCGGTTCCTGCACATCGACATCGAGCACTGGGTCAACCACGCGGTGGTCAAGGTCGACTGGCTGAGCTCCTTCTTCGACTTCTATTACGAATCGTTCCACTTCGTCGTCCCGCTGAGCGTGCTCGCCGTCCTGTACTGGCGCCGCCCGGTCGACTACCGCTGGGCCCGCTCGGCCCTGGGCTTCGCCACGCTGCTGGCCCTGGTCGGCTTCTGGCTCTACCCGCTGGCCCCGCCCCGGCTGCTGCCCGGCCTCGGCATCATCGACACCGTCCACGGCGTCCAGGACTTCTCCAAGCCCAACTACGGCACGCTGACGGCCCTGACCAACCAGTACGCGGCGATGCCGTCGCTGCACTTCGGCTGGGCGCTGTGGTGCGGAGTGGTGATCGCGGTGATCGCGCCGAGGTGGTGGATGAAGGCGCTCGGCCTGCTGCACCCGTTCTTCACGGTCTCGGCGATCGTGGCCACCGGCAACCACTGGGTGCTGGACGCGGTCGGCGGCGCGACCGTCGTGGGCGCGGGCTTCGGCCTCGCCTACCTGTTCCAGGGGCCGCGGGCGAGACTCGCCACGGCGACGGCGACGCGCGAGGAGACGGCACTGGCGAAGGAACCGACGCCCAGTTGACGGCGCGGGCGCCACGCTTGTGATGAATGAAAGCTCGTGCTCGCGGTGAACGCGGGCCGGCGGCTCCGGGAGGCCGCCGGCCCGCGTTCGTCAATTCGCCTGTTGGTCAATTCGCCTGCTGGTCAACCCGTCTGATTCGTCAACCCGCCCGCACGTGAAGGTGTTTGACGCCGTTGATCCAGGCGGAGCGCAGGCGGTCGGGGTCACCGGTCAGGGTGAGGCCGGGCAGGGCGTCGGCGATGGCGTTGAAGATCAGGTCGATCTCCTGGACGGCCAGCGACTTGCCGAGGCAGTAGTGTGGGCCTCCGCCGCCGAAGCCGAGGTGGGGGTTGGGGTCGCGGAGGATGTCGAAGGTGTCGGGGTCGGCGAAGACCTCGGGGTCGTGGTTGGCGGCGGCGTAGAAGATGCCGACGCGGTCGCCCTTCCTGATCTGCTTGCCGCCGAGTTCGAGGTCCTGGGTGGCGGTGCGCTGGAAGGCGTTCACGGGGGTCGCCCAGCGCACGATCTCCTCGGCCGCGGTCTGCGGCCGCTCCCTCTTGTACAGCTCCCACTGGTCGGGGTGGGTGAGGAAGGCGTGCATGCCGTGGGTGATGGCGTTGCGGGTCGTCTCGTTGCCCGCGACCGACAGCATCAGCACGAAGAAGCCGAACTCGTCGGAGTTCAGGTTCCCTTCGTCCTCCGCCGCCACCAGCGTCGTCACGATGTCCTTGGCCGGGCACTGCTTGCGGTCGGCGGCCATGTTCATGGCGTAGGCGATGAGTTCGGTGGCCGACTCGGCGCCGACCTCCTCGGTGATGGCGTACTCGGGGTCGTCGTACGAGATCATCTTGTTGGACCAGTCGAAGATCTTGGCCCGGTCGTCCTGCGGGATGCCGATGAGCTCGGCGATGGCCTGCAGGGGCAGTTCGCAGGCGACCTCGGTGACGAAGTCGAAGGTGCCGTCCTGGGCGCGCGCGTTGCTCGCGATGGCGCGGGCGCGGTCGCGCAGCCGGTCCTCCAGCGCCCGGATGGCGCGCGGGGTGAAGACGCGCTGCACGATCTGGCGGACGCGGGTGTGCTCCGGCGGATCCATGTTGAGCAGGATCAGCCGCTGCATGTCGATGGCGTCGCGTTCGATGTGCTCGTTGAAGCGGATGATCGCCGTGTTCTGCCAGGACGAGAACAACTCCGGGTGCGTGGAGACGTACTTGACGTCCGCGTGCCGGGTGACGGCCCAGTACCCCTCGTCCTGGAAGCCGGCGACATTGCCCGACTGCGGGATCCAGCGGACCGGTTCGGCCCGCCGCAACTCGGCGAACTCCGGCAGGGGCACACGGTGGTGCAGCAGGTCGGGGTCGGTGAAGTCGAACCCGTCGGGGAGAGCTGGACAGGGCATGGGCGACTCCCAGCTGTTCTGACGGCCCATCAGGTTTGCCGTGAAGGTAGTAACGGGTTCTACAAGAGGCAATAGGTACGGCAAGCCGAATTGCGTGCACGACCCTTGCGGTTGTGACGGTGGGGTCAGCAGACTGCATGCAGAACTAGAACACGTACTAGTTCAGCGTGGCGGGGTCGGCCGGGACGCCCCCGCGCCGCGCGGGTACCGGAGGAGAGGATCCCCCACCATGGCCGCGGAACCCGTGATCGTCGAGGCCGTACGCACCCCCATCGGCAAGCGTGGTGGAGCGCTCGCCAATCTGCATCCCGCCTATCTCCTGGGCGAGACCTACCGTGAACTCCTCGGGCGCACCGGCATCCCCGCCGACGCGGTCGAACAGATCGTCGGCGGTACGGTGACCCACGCCGGCGAGCAGTCCATGAACCCCGCGCGCACGGCCTGGCTCACCATGGGGCTGCCGTACGAGACGGCGGCGACGACGGTCGACTGCCAGTGCGGGTCCTCGCAGCAGGCCTCGCACATGACGGCCAACATGATCGCGGCGGGCGTCATCGACGTCGGCATCAGCTGCGGGGTCGAGGCGATGTCGCGGGTGCCGCTCGGGTCGGGTTCCAAACACGGGCCCGGCAAGCCGTTCCCGGACGAGTGGAACGTCGACCTGCCCAACCAGTTCGAGGCGGCGGAGCGGATCGCCCGCCATCGCGGGCTGACCCGGGAGAACGTCGACTCCCTCGGCCTGATCTCGCAGGAGCGGGCCGCCGTGGCCTGGGCCGAGGAGCGGTTCAAGAAGGAGACGTTCGCCGTCCAAGTGCCCACCACCGAGGACGAGCAGCGCGCCGGACAGGGCATGTGGCGCCTCGTCGACCGCGACGAGGGGCTGCGCGACACGTCGATGGAGGCGCTGGCGGGCCTGAAGCCGGTGATGCCCACGGCCGTCCACACGGCGGGCAACTCCTCGCAGATCAGCGACGGCGCCTCCGCCATCATGTGGGCGTCGAAGAGGATGGCCCGGGCACTGAAGCTACGGCCGCGCGCCCGCATCGTGGCGCAGGCGCTCGTCGGCGCCGACCCGCACTACCACCTCGACGGCCCGATCGACGCGACGCGCGCGGTGCTGGGCAAGGCCGGGATGTCGTTGAAGGACATCGACCTCGTGGAGATCAACGAGGCGTTCGCGTCAGTGGTGTTGAGCTGGGCGCAGGTTTTCGAGCAGGACCTGGAGAAGGTGAACGTCAACGGGGGCGGCATCGCCCTCGGGCACCCGGTGGGCGCGACGGGGGCGCGGCTCATCACGACCGCCCTGCACGAACTGGAGCGCACGGACAAGGAGTTCGCGCTGGTGACGATGTGCGCCGGCGGCGGGTTGGCCACCGGGACGATCATTCAGCGGTTGTAGTCCACTCCAGAAACTCCACGAAGGCCTCCGGCTGGAAGGAGAGTCGGGGGCCGGTGGGGGTTTTGCTGTCTCGTACGGCCACAGTTGCCGCTGGCAGTTGGGCGATCTCCAGGCAGTTGCCGCCCTGATCGCTGCTGTAGCTGGACTTACGCCACTGAGTCGCCTGGTTCTCCATAGCGTTCCTCCATCACGCGCCGGATCAGCTCCGCCGAGTCCTTGATGGACAGCGCGGCGGCTTGGAGATGATCGTAACGGAGCGAGCAGCTCTTGACGGTCTCCGGATTCGCGGTGGGATGTGCGCTCCCGTATCCCTCGGTGTAGACGATGCTCGGCTCGCTCGCGAAGCGATAGAGGTCGAACGAGCCTGTCAGTCCGGCGTGCGCTCCGGCTGCGAACGGCAGGATCTGCACGTTGATCCGAGGATTGTGCTCGTGACTCGACAGGTGGGCGAGTTGGCCGCGCATGGTCTCCCGGCTGCCGACCTCCTGATGCAGGGCCGCCTCGCTGAGGATCGCCCAGAACACCGGCGGCTCCTCCTTCTCGAAGATGCTCTGCCGGGCCAGCCGTACGGCGGTGCGGTCGTCGAGGTTGTCCTGGTCCAGCACGCCGAGCACGGCACGGGCGTAGTCGAGGGTCTGGAGGAGTCCGTGGATCATGTGGATCTCGAACGAGCAGATCTCCACCGCCCGCGACTGCAGCTCCGCCACCTGCCGGAACCAGCCCGGCAGTTGACTGCGCATCACAAGCTCAAGCAGCCGCGACAACGCCCCGTCCGTGCCCAGCGCAGCGTCCACTCGTTCGCTGAACTCGACCGACGGTACTCTGCGTGCCGTTTCGATCAATCCGACCAGCGAGCCTGTGTAGTTGACGATGTCGCCGAGCTGTTTCTGGGTCAGCCCGGCCGCTTCGCGGTGGCGGCGCAGTTCGTAGCCGTAGTAGTCGAGGGGCGAGGCGCCCGGGTCGAGGGCGTTGACGTGGACCAAGGCCTACTCCAGGACGTGTTGTGATCGGTTGATGGCTCAGCGTAGTCATGGCGTGTGGGGCTCGTCCTGTGAACCCTGACTTCTTCGCGTTCTCGGGGTAGTCCTGGGGCATGGACGAGATCGAAGTGCGGGAGATGCGGCCGGAGGACGAGGCGGGCGTGGTGCGGTTGTTCACGGCCTGTGAGGACTACTTCGTCGCGGCGACCGGGGCTCCGGCGCTCCCGGCGGACGTGCAGAGTCTGTACTACGCGCTGCCCGAGGGTGCGGAGCCCGACCAGAAGCGGCTGTTGGTGCTGTGCCGGGGAGAGGACGACGTCGTAGGGCTGGTCGATGTCGTGGACCGGTGGCCGGATGTCGGTACCTGCTCGGTGGGGGTGTTTCTCGTCGCGCCCGAGGTGCGGCGGCAGGGGGTCGGTGCCGGGGTCGCGCGGCGGCTGATCGAGGAGGCGGCCGGGCGGGGGATGCGGACCGTGGTCGCCACCTGTCCCGGGGACTGGGAGCCGGGGCTGGGGTTTCTGCGGAGCCTGGGGTTCGAGATCGGCCGGCCCGAGGAGCAGGTGGGCGAGACCGTGGGCAACCGGACCCGGCACCCCGGCGAGAAGGGCCTGTGCACGGCTCGGCTGACGACGGCGGGGCGATGAGTTCCGTACGCCACTGAGGTCTGCCCTGTGAGAGGGAGGTGGTCGCGGTGGATGCGACGGCACGGCAGGCGGCGTTGATCGTGCGGGGCATTGTCGAGGCCGCGCAGTACATGGTGCTGGCCACGGCCGACGCGGAAGGGCGGCCGTGGAGTTCGCCGGTCTACTTCGCGCACGTGCAGTGCCGGGAGTTCGTGTGGGCCTCCTCGCCGGAGGCGCGGCACTCACGCAACATCGCGGTACGGCCGGAAGTCGGGATCTGCGTCTTCGACTCGTCGGCGCCCATCGGCACCGGCCAGGGTGTCTACATGTCCGCCGTCGCTGAGGAAGTGGAGGCCCAGGATGCCGCCGAGCGCGCGCTGGAGGTGTTCTCGCGCCGCTCGCTGCAGCACGGCGGGCGTGTGTGGACCCTCGACGACGTGCGGGGCGACACCAGAATACGGCTCTACCGCGCGGTGGCCGAAGACCACTCGATCCTGGCCAAGGACGGCCGCCCGGACCACCGCATCCCGGCCGACCCGAGTTGACGCCGACCCGCTACTCACGCTCTGCTACTCGCGCCCTGAAGCCACCAGTGCCAGCACCCCGGCGGCGCACGCTGCGACCAGCAGGGGAATGCCCAGCCCGTGGCGGATCACCAGCCACGCGCCCAGCCAGGCGCCCGCCGCCATCGCGACCACCGAGGCCGAGCGGCGGGGGGAGTGGTGGCCCGTGCCGCCGCCGGCGCGGGAGTCGGCGGCGAGGCCGGTCAGGGTCATCGTCAGGACCGTGGTCGTCAGGTCGGCGACGCCGAGCCTGCGGACGGTGGCGTTGCGCAGGCCCATCGCGAAGGCGGTGAGGGCGATCACGGCGTAGTCGGAGACGGCGGTGTGCGGGGAGGCGAAGGCGACGGCGGCGGACACGCCCACCAGGACGGCCTCGGCGGCGAGGACGAGCCGGGCCCAGGTCCGGCGCGAGCCCTCACCCCGCCACCGCCCCACCCGGCCACCCGCCACCGCACCCAGCAGGAAGCAGGCCAGCGACGTGGCCGTGTGCGGCACCGAGAAGCCCGGGGCGCCGGCCGCGGCGAAGCCCAGCACCACCACGTTGCCGGTCATGTTGGCGGTGAAGACGTGCCCGAGCCCCAGATAACTCACCGCGTCGATCAGCCCGCTGACGACCGTCAGCCCCAACAGGACCGGTACCAGCCGCAGTCCGCGGCGCTCCCGGCCGGAGTCGGCCGCCGGTGTGCCGGTGCTGTCGGTGCTCTGTTCGGCCATGGCCTCTCCGGTGAGCGGTAGGGACGCGGTGTACCCAAGTCCACCACGGAGGCGGGGGACGCTCGGATGTCGGCGCGCGGGGCGCATGCGTAGCGTCTGCGGCATGAGTGATGAGACGCGCAAATCGCAGGAAATACACACCAGTTGGCGCACGCGGCGAGGGCTTGCCGGAGCGGCGGCGCTGCTGCTCGCGGGGCTCGCGGCCGCGCCGGTCGCCGCGGCGGCCGAGCGTCCGCACGGGGGCGACCGTCGCGGCAGCCTCATCTCCGTCACCCCGGTCGCCGACCGGGACGCCGCGCAGGTCAGGTCGTTCGTGGCCGGACAGGGCGTCGCCACCGACCCGGTGCGGTACGGCGTACGGGCGTACCGGCTGACGTACCGGACGGTCGACCCGCAGGGCAGTCCCACGACCGCGACCGGACTGCTCACCCTCCCCAAGGGCGGCGCCCACCGGCTCGACCTGGTCTCCGACACGCACGGCACGATGGTCAAGCGTGACTACGCGCCGTCGGCGAGCGAGGACACCGCGCGGGTGCCGTCGTATCTGAACGCCTCGGCCGGGCGGGCGGTCGCCGCGCCCGACTATCTGGGCCTCGGCGAGGGGCCGGGCCCGCACCCGTACATGGACACCCGCTCGTCGGTCACCGCCTCCCTCGACATGCTGCGCGCCGCCCGCACGGCCGCGGCCCGGCTCGGCCGCCCGGTCACCGGCGACGTCTACGCGACCGGGTTCTCCCAGGGCGGCCAGGTCGCGATGGCGCTCGGAAAGGCGCTGGAATCGGGCGCCGACCAGCACTTCCGCCTCAAGGCGCTGGCGCCGATCAGCGGACCGTACGACCTCCAGGGCCAGGAGGTGCCCGCCCTCTTCGACGGCCGTGTCAACGACATCAGCGGCGTCATGTACATCTCGTACTGGCTGGTCGCGCAGAACAGGCTCCATCACTTCTACGACGACCCGGCCGAGGTCTTCCGCGCCCCGTACGCGAGCCGGGTGGAGAGCCTTTTCGACGGCAGCCACGAGGAGGACGAGGTGGTCGAGGGCCTCGCGCCGAACGTGCGGCAACTGCTCACGCCCGGCTTCTACGAGCGCCTCGAGCACCCGACGGGGCCGCTGCTGGCCGCGATGCGTGCGGCCGACCACACCTGCGACTGGAAGCCGGACGTCCCGGTCCGGCTGTACGCGGGCGACGACGACACCGACGTACCCATCGGCAACGCCCGCACATGCGAACGCACCCTCGCCGGGTTCGGGGCGAGGGTGCGGATCGTGGACCAGGGGGCCGTGGACCACTTCGGTTCGTTCGCGGCGTCGGCGCCGCAGGTGGTGCGGTTCTTCGACCGGGTCGGCTGATCAGTACCAGCCGTGCGCCTGCCAGAAGGACCAGGCGCCGGTCGGGCTGCCGTAGCGGGAGTTCATGTAGTCCAGGCCCCACTTGATCTGGGTCTTGGCGTCGGTCTTCCAGTCGGAACCCGCGGTGGCCATCTTCGAGCCGGGCAGGGCCTGGACCAGGCCGTAGGCGCCGGAGGAGGAGTTGGTCGCGGTGACGTTCCAGCCGCTCTCGTGCTCGACGATCCTGCTGAAGGCGTTGTACTGCGAAGCGCTCGGGATCATCTTGTGCGCGATCGCCTGGGCACTCGCGGCCGAGTCGGCGGTCGCGGCGTGGGCGGGAGCCGCGGTCAGCACCATGCCGGCGGTGGCGGCGGCCACGGCGGCGGAGGCGAGGGCCTTCTTCGGGTTCGTGAGGTGGTGGGCGATGCGGGAGACAGTCACGAGGAACCTTTTCGTCGGGGACGGTGGCGTCGCTCGCAAGCCGGGGGCGTACGTCGGCGCCGAGACCCTGGGGGTACGTCGGCGCCGTGCGACGTCGTCCAGAGAAACAGGCTCGGGAGGCGTCCGCAATGCCCCCTTTTACTAGTTGTGGTCGCATCTGGGAGTGGTGGGGGGTGTGTGATCTGGGTCTCAAGGGGCAGGTCAGTCCCCTTTTTGGCGTGGGCATGGCGTCCGAAATGTACTACTAGGGTGTTTAGTGAGTGACCTGGGTCATGTGGGGTGCTTCACCGTTCAACGGGGGTCGAATGTGACCGCGGTCTCGAACGCCGCCCGCCGTGTGGCTCTGCGTAGCGCCTTGAGCACGGCCGGGCCGAGCGTGAGCGTCAGCGCCACCGTGACGACGGCCCGGCCCAGGTCCCAGCCGAGCGAGGTGGCCGTGCAGTACGCGAGGAAGCGGGCCAGGTTGGCGGGGACGGCCGCGTGCGCGTCGAAGGCGATGTCCGAGGCGAGCGCACCCATGAAGGGCCAGCCGGCCAGGTTCATGATCGTGCCGTAGGCGAACGCGGCCAGGAAGCCGTAGAGAGCGAGCAGGGCGAGTTCGGCGCGGCCGCGCAGTCGGTCCGGGCCCGGCAGCAGGCCCGCGCCCATCGTGAACCAGCCCATCGCCAGCATCTGGAACGGCATCCACGGGCCGACCCCGCCCGTCAGCAGCGCCGACGCGAACATGGTGAGCGAGCCGAGCGTGAAGCCGAAGCCCGGCCCGAGGACCCGGCCGCTGAGCACCATCAGGAAGAACATCGGCTCGATGCCGGCGGTGCCTGCGCCGATCGGACGCAGGGCGGCCCCGGTCGCCGCGAGCACGCCGAGCATGGCGACCGCCTTCGGGCCGAGCCCGGACTCGGAGATCGTCGCGGCCACGACGGCTACGAGCAGCACCAGCAGCCCGGCGAAGAGCCAGGGGGCGTCCTGGGCGTGGGCGTTCAGCGCGGACGCGGGCGGCGCGAGGAAGGGCCAGCCGAAGGCGACGACGCCGACCGCGCTCACGAGGGCGAGAGCGGCCGTGGAGCGGGGGCCGAGGCGGATGGCCCTGGCCTGTGCGGTCTTCGTCGTCCGGGTCTGCGCGTCCGTCCGGGGCGTCCCGGGCGTCGTGGTCTGCGGGGTCATGCCAGCGCCTCCCGTACCTGCGCGACCGTCAGCCACTCCTGCGGTGCGAGGATCTTCGTCACCTGCGGGGCGAAGGACGGGGACGACACGACGACCTCCGCCGTCGGACCGTCCGCGATCACCTCACCCTCCGCGAGCAGCACCACGCGGTGCGCCAGCTCGGCGGCGAGCTCCACGTCGTGCGTGGCCAGGACGATCGCGTGGCCCTCGGCGGCGAGGCCGCGCAGCAGGGTGACCAGGCGGGCCTTGGCGCCGTAGTCCAGGCCCCGGGTCGGTTCGTCCAGGAGCAGCAGGGGCGGGCGTGCGGTGAGGACCACGGCGAGCGCGAGGGTCAGGCGCTGGCCCTCGGAGAGGTCGCGCGGGTGGGTGTCGTCTTGGATGCCGGGGAGCAGCTCCGAGACCAGGGCACGGCACGTACCGGGGTCCGCCTGCGCGTCGCGGTCGGCCGCCGCGCACTCGGCCGCGACCGTGTCGGCGTAGAGGAGGTCACGGGGTTCCTGCGGGACCAGGCCCACGCGGCGTACGAGGTCGGGGGGTGCCGTGCGGTGCGGGGGCACGCCGGTGGTGAGGACCGAGCCGGTCGTCGGCGGGACCAGGCCTACGAGGGTGTTGAGGAGGGTGGACTTGCCTGCGCCGTTGCGGCCCATGAGGGCGATGGTTTCGCCGGGGGTGATGGTCAGGGTTACGTGGCGTAGGGCTTCGACGTGGCCTCGGCGGACTGAGAGGGAGCGGGTCTCCGCGACGGCGGATGGGGTTGCGGAGGGGGTGGTGGGCTTGCGGAGGGGGCGTCGCCAGCGGCGGGTGGGGGCTGAGGTGGGGGCCTTTGCGCTTACCGGCGCTTGCCGGGTGCCGCCTGCGCCCACCCGTGCCGCCCTGGCGGCACGATTGCCCGCAGGCTGCGGCTGCGGATGCGGATGCGCCAGTTGGTCGCGCAGTGCGCCCGCCCGGCGCCGTGCGTCACGGACCGTCAGCGGCAGCGGGGTCCAGTCGGCCAGGCGGCCCAGACCCACCACCGGTGGATACACCGGGGATACGGCCATCATCTCGGCCGGGTTGCCGAGCAGCGGCGTCGCTCCCGGGGAAGGCATCAGGGCGACCTGGTCGGCGTACTGGATGACGCGTTCCAGGCGGTGTTCGGCCATGAGGACCGTTGTGCCGAGGTCGTGGACGAGGCGCTGCAGGACGGCCAGGACCTCTTCCGCGGCGGCGGGGTCGAGGGCCGAGGTGGGTTCGTCGAGGACGAGGACCTGGGGGTGCGGGGTGAGGACCGAGCCGATGGCGACGCGTTGCTGCTGGCCGCCGGAGAGGGTGGCGATGGGGCGGTCGCGCAGGGAAGCCAGGCCGAGGAGGTCCAGGGTCTCCTCGACGCGGCGCCGCATCACCTCGGGAGCGAGGCCCAACGACTCCATTCCGTAGGCGAGTTCGTCCTCGACGGTGTCCGTCACGAAGTGCGAGAGCGGGTCCTGCCCCACCGTGCCGACGACGTCGGCGAGTTCGCGCGGCTTGTGGGTGCGGGTGTCGCGGCCCGCGACCGTGACCCGGCCGCGCAGGGTGCCGCCCGTGAAGTGCGGAACCAGACCGCTGACCGTGCCGAGCAGCGTGGACTTGCCGACGCCCGACGGGCCCACCAGCAGCACGAGTTCACCCTCGGGGACCTCGAAGTCGACGCCCCGGACGGTGGGTTCGGTCGCGCCGTCGTACGTCACGGAGACATCCTCGAAGCGGATCACGACGGCTCCTTTGGGGCGACGAAGGACGGCAGCAGGCCGATCAGTACGGCTGCCGCGGGCCACAGCGGGAGGGCGGGGGCGACGAGCGGAACGACGCCGGGGTGCAAGGCCTTGGGGTCGGACGTGGACGCGAGCGTGAGGAGTGCCGCGACCGCCGCGCCGGAGCCCGCGACCAGCCAGGCCCGGACGTCCCAGCGGTCCGGGCGGTAGCGCGTACGCAGGCTGCGGCGGCCACCGAGCCGCAGCCCGGCAAGCGCCGCCGCGACCCCGGCGAGCAGCAGGGGCAGCCCGTAGGTGCCGCCTGCGGCGGTGAGCAGTCCGTACGTTCCTGCGCAGACGCCGAGCAGCCCGCCGAGGGTGAGCGCGGCGGTGGTGCGGCGTACGGCGGGCGGGACCTCGGCGGTGCGGCCGTAGCCGCGGGCGTCCATCGCGGCGGCCAGGGCGACGGAACGCTCCAACGCACCCTCCAGCACCGGCAGTCCGACCTGCAGCAGACCGCGTACGCCGCGATCCGGACGGCCGCGCAGGCGGCGGGCGGCGCGCAGGCGCTGGACGTCGGCGATCAGGTTCGGGGCGAAGGTGAGGGCGACCACGATCGCGACACCGGCCTCGTACAGCGCGCCCGGCAGGGACTTCAGGAGACGGGACGGGTTGGCGAGGGCGTTGGCGGCGCCGACGCAGATGAGGAGCGTGGCGAGCTTCAGGCCGTCGTAGAGGGCGAAGACCAGTGATTCGGCGGTGACCCGGCCGCCCAGGCGGATGCCCTGCGCCCAGTGCGGCAGGGGCACTTCGGGGAGCGTGACGATGACGTGGGTGCCGGGGATCGGGGAACCGAGGGCCACCGCGAAGAAGAGCCGGATGACCAGGACGGCGAGGGCGAGCTTGAGGAACGCCGAGTACGAGCGGGACCAGGGGGCGCGGGGGCGGCAGGTGGCGACGACGTACCCGGACGTCGCTATGAGCAGGGCGAGGAGCAGGGGGTTGGTGGTGCGGGTGGCGGCGGTGCCGAGACCCAGCGCCCACAGCCACCAGGCGCCGGGGTGCAGCCCGGAGCGGTCAGTCATGCCTGCGTCGCCGTGCCTGCCACACCGCTGCCGCGCCCAGCAGCGCGATCGCGCCCGCGCCCGCGAACAGCCCGACGGTCGGACCGCTGTCGTTCTTGTCCGCGCTGTCGGGAGCGGCCGTGGCGCCGGGGGCGGTCGTGTCCTTCGTGTCGTTCTTGCCGCCGCTGACCTGCTCCCCGCAACCCGTGCGCGGATACCCGGCGATCGCGCACAGCAGGGCGTTGGTGTCGTAGCGCAGCGGCTTCGCCACCGAGGCCAGGGCGTCGGCGGTCGTCGCGTCGGCGGACACCCGCGCGCAGGCCGTACGGCCGGCCGGCGGACGCTCGCCGGACGGGGCGTCCGCCGCCGTACCGAAGTCGATGACGAGAGCGACCCGCTTCTTGCCGTCCTGCGCAGGTGTCCGCGCGCAGATCGCCGCGAACGACGTCGTCCCGCGCGGCTTCGTCGCGTCGGCCGAGTCCTCGCTCACCGAGAAGCGGAAGCCCTGGACGTCCCCGTCGGAGGGCCGGGCGGTGGCCGGGCCCTGGGTGGCGTAGGTCCAGTGGCCGCCGTCGAAGTCCCAGAAGGACCAGTAGCGGTAGCCGGTGGCGTGCGCCTGGGCGGTGGCGGTGAGCGCGAGGAACAGCGTGACCAGAAGCACTGCGGCACGGCGGAGCACGGCTGTCACCTCTTGTTGCGGACGCTGAGCAGGAAGCCGACGCCGACACCGGCGACCAGGCACACGCCTACGATCCACCAGACGCCGAAGGGGGAGCCGCCCTTGTCGTCCTTCTTGTCCGCCTTGGTCGAGTCGACGGGCGTGGTGGAGGCGGAGACGGACGCGGGCTTCGGGCCGGTCGCGTTGAGCTGCGCCACCAGGTCCTGGCCGCCGAAGTGGTGGACATCGGCGCCGGCCGCCTCGGCGGCGAGGATCAGTTCGGCGTACGCGGCCGGTCCGCTCGCCTTGGCCCAGGGCCCGGAGTTGGCCTCCAGCCAGTCCAGGGCACCGGCCGCCCTGTCGCCCTGTCCGGCGGTCGCGAGGGCGAGGACCGCGTCGGCCGTGTTGCCGTAGTCGGGCTGGGGCTTGGCGCCGGGCATGGCCGAGGTCAGGTGCTTGTCCTTGGCGAGGGCGGTGGTGAGGTAGGCGGCGCCGTTGGCCGCGGCCTGCTCGGCGTCGGGGGCGTCCTTGCACGTCGCGGCGGCGTGGGCCGGCTTGGTTGCCGCCCCGGTCAGCCCCTTGCCGAGGGCTCCCACCACGGCCGCCGCGGTCGCGTCCGCGTTGGCGGCGAGCTTGCCCTTCTTGTCCGGCTGGAAGGCGAAGGCGCCTGCCTGCTTGCCGTCGCAGGGGAGGGCGAGCTTGAGGAGGGCGTCGTAGGGGGACTTGCCGTCCTTGGTGGCCTGCGCGGGCTTCTCGCCCACGGCCGCGAGCGCGCCGATGACGACGGACGTCGAGTTGGCGTCGCTCGCCCCGCCCGGCGCGTAGCCCCAGCCGCCGTCCTTGTTCTGCACGGACTTCAGCCAGGTGACCGCCTTGCCGGTGGCGGTGTCGTGACCGCCGAGCGCGGCGAGGGACTGGACGGCGGCGGCCGTGCTGTTGGTGTCGACCATGGTCTTGGCGTCGCAGGCTTTGCCGGTGTCGGCGCGGAACGGCGCGAACGCCCCGTTCGCGCACTGCTGCCCCGCCAGCCAGTCGACGGCCTTCGCCGCGGGCCGCACGCCCGTCTCGTGCTGCGCGAGCAGGGCCAGCGACTGGCGCCAGACGCCGTCGTACTTCGGGTCCGTGGTGCCGTACAGACCGGCGGGCAGTGCCGACGGGGACGGCGAGGAGGACGCGGCGACGGCGGGTGCGGCCGCGCCGATCACTGCGGCGGCGGCCAGGGCCGCGGCGCTGCGGCGTACGACGTTCATGATCGGCGGGTGCCTCTCCCTGCGGGAGCGGGCAGCACGGGACACCCCGGGCGGCTCGGCTCCGTATGCCTCGACGGTGCCGTGCGCCGGCCGGTTGCCGACACACGTGAGCCGGTCACGACCGTACGGGGCAGTCCGGCTGACCGCCCTCTCACGGACGGTTGTCACGGTTGCGGGTCAGCGCCGGAATTGCACCGGCTTCCCCCCGAACGGGTGTGATGACGACCTGGCCACTGTACCGGGCCGCGGCGCAGGCCCTGCGGGCCGCCTGTGACCGGCCCGCAGTCCCGGGCGGACCGAACCCGGAGGAGCGAGGGCGGCAGGGCGGCATCACGGGTAGCTTCGGGCCCATGACGACCAGGGGGAGACTGCTCGCTTCGGGGCGGGCCAACGACGTGTACGCGATCGACGGCGCGTGGGTGGTGCGGCGCAACCGCGAGGGGTGGGGGGACGCGGTCGCCGAGGGCGCCGTGATGGAGCACGTGCGGGCGCACGGCTATCCCGTACCGCGGGTCCGGCTCGCCGAGTCGACGCGTACGGAGCTCGTGATGGAGCGGCTGGCCGGGCCGACGATGGTGGAGGCGTACGGCGCCGGGCTGATCGGTGCGGCCGAGGGCGGCGCGATGCTCGCCCGGCTGCTGCGGCAGTTGCACGGCATCCCCGGTCGCCGCTCGGCCTCGGCCGATCACCGCATCCTGCACCTGGACCTCCACCCGGAGAACGTGATGCTCACGCCCGACGGACCGCGCGTGATCGACTGGAGCAACACCGAGGAGGGCGACCCCGCCCTGGACTGGGGCATGACCGCCGTCATCCTGGCCCAGGTCGCCGTCGGCGACGGACCGATCGCCGGTCCCGCCCGCGAACTGCTCGACGTACTGCTGGCCGACCCCTCCCAACTCACCGAGCACGGGCTGACCGAGGCCCGGAGGCGGCGCGCGGCCGATGTGATGATGAGCCGCGAGGAGGTCGAACTCCTCGGGGCCGCCGAGCAGTTGGTCAGGTCGTACTGGCGGTGATCCACGGCATCTGCGCCCGTGCGAGCCGGGGCGGCGGCGGTCACCCCAGCACGGCCACCGCGTCCACCTCCACCAGCACCCCTTCGCGTACCGGTCGCACCACCACCGTCGTACGGGCCGGCAGCGGCGAGCAGTCGGCGAAGAAGTCGCGGTAGACGCGGTTGAAGTCGGCGAAGTGGGCGCGGTCGGCCAGATAGCAGGTGCAGCGGACGACGGAGTGCCGGTCGCCGCCCGCGGCCGCCACCACGGCCTCGACATTGGTGAGGACCCGCAGCGCCTGGGCGGCGAAGTCGGCCGGCATGTCACCGGTCGCGGGGTCCAGGGGGCCCTGGCCGGAGGTGAGGAGGAGAGGGCCGGTGCGCACGCCCTGGGAGAGCGGGGGCTCGGTGCCGTCGGGGAAGGGGATGAAGGGGGCGCGGTCGGTACGGACGGCCTCGTGGGCGCCGCGGCCCTGGCGCGGGGTGGGGCCGCCGAAGGGCAGGCGCAGGATGCGGGAGGCGAGCAGCCACTGTCCGTCGACGCGGCGGAAGGTGTCCTCGTAGTGGCCGACCTGGACGGGTGGAGCGGCCGGCACCATGCCGCCGGACCAGCCTTCGACGCGGTACGTCGTGAAGTACGAGGTGGCCTCGGCGGTGTCCTTGGATGTCACCGTGACGCGGATGTTGGACATGACCCGGCGCGAGAGCTTGTCCGCCGGGCGGGCACCGAAGTACGCGCGGAGCGCCGCGCGCCCCTCGGACCGTCGTCCGTCCCCCGGAGCCGGCCATTCCCAGACGCCGTCCTCGGTGAACAGCTCCGCCACGGAGGCGGGTTCACCCAGATCGAGGCGGTGCACGAAGTCGAGGATCAGTCGTTCACAGGCGCGTTCGGCGAGAAGGGTGTCCATGGACGTCCATTAAAGATCCTCGGACGGCTGTGGAAGATCCTCCGCCGACGCGTGCTGAACGGCCACGTACGTCACCGGATCACTCCCCGCCACCGCCTCCGCCCGCCCCAGCTTCACCAGCCGCCGCAGATGCGCCTCCGCCTCCGAGACCGCGATGTTCCTTGACGCGTACGGGATTTGGACCCAGGGGCGGTTCCACTCCATGCGTTCGGCGAGCTGCCAGGGGGTGAGCGGTTCGGCGAGCAGGGTGAGCAGGCCCGTCAGGCGCGTCTCGTGGTGGTCGAGCAACTCCCGTACGCGGGCGGCCGCGTCGGGGAAGGTGTACTGGTGGGCGGGGAGCACCTCGGCGGGGGCGAGTCGGCCGACGCGTTCGAGGGAGTCGAGGTAGTCGCCGAGGGGGTCGGTGACCGTCGCGTCGTCGGGGTCCTCGTACAGGCCGATGTGCGGGGTGATCTCGGGCAGCAGATGGTCGCCGGAGAACAGGCGCCCGTTGCCCGCGAGTTGACTCGGGTGCTGCTCCTCCAGGTGGAGGCAGACATGGCCGGGCGTGTGGCCCGGGGTCCAGATCGCGCGCAGGCGGCGGCCGGGGAGGTCGAGGAGTTCGCCGGGGACGATCTCGCGGTCGGGCAGGGCGGGGGAGAGGCCGGGCAGGCCGGTGCGCGGGCGGGGGGTGCGCAGCGGCGCGATGTGCTCCTCGGGGGCGCCGGCGGCGGTGAGTTTGGCGGTCATGTACGCGTACCAGCGGCCGGGCCGGGTGTCGCGGGTGCGCCGGACGATCGCCGTGTCCGCCGCGTGCATCGCGATCCAGGCGCCGGAGGTCTCGCGCACCCTGCCGGACAGGCCGTGGTGGTCGGGGTGGTGATGGGTGATCACCACGCCGTGGATCTCGTCGGCGTTCGTACCGCAGGCGGCCAGGCCCTCCGTGAGCACGGACCAGGAGTCGGGGTCGTCCCATCCGGTGTCGATCAGGACCGGGCCGCGGTCGGTGTCGACGACGTACACGAGGGTGTGCCCGAGCGGGTTGTCCGGGATGGGGACCCGGACGGACCGTACGCCTCCGCCGTGGTCGGTGACCTGTGCCATGGGTTCCCCTGTCCGCCGCCTTGCCGTCACTATAACTAGAACCAGTTCCAATGGGAGCCCAAGTCACCCATCGCGGGCCTGTGGACTCCTCCGAGTGGAACTGGTATCAGTTCCCGTATCTGATGAACCGTCAGGGAAGACTCGCCGGGGAGGCAGTCGGTCATGACAGAACTCGTGGAACACGGACAGCTGTTCATCGGCGGGGAGTTGACCGATCCCCTCGGCACGGACGTGATCGAGGTGATCTCGCCGCACACCGAAGAGGTCTTCGGGCGGGTGCCGCACGCCTCGAAGGCCGATGTCGACCGGGCCGTCGAGACCGCCCGCCGGGCCTTCGACGACGGGCCCTGGGCGCGGGCGTCGCTCGACGAACGGATCGAGGTCGTCACCCGGATCAAGGACGCGATCGCGGTACGGCACGAGGAGATCGCGCGGACGATCTCCTCCGAGAACGGTTCGCCGTACTCCTGGAGCGTCCTCGCGCAGGCGCTCGGCGCGATGATGGTCTGGGACGCGGCGATCACGGTCGCCCGCGGCTTCACCTACGAGGAGACCCGCGACGGCGCGCTCGGCAAGATCATGGTGCGCCGGGAGCCGGTCGGGGTCGTGGCGGCCGTGGTGCCCTGGAACGTCCCGCAGTTCGTCGCCGCCGCCAAGCTCGCGCCCGCGCTGCTCACCGGCTGCTCGGTGATCCTCAAACCGTCCCCGGAGTCGCCGCTGGACGCGTACATCCTGGCCGACATCACCCGCGAGGCCGGGCTGCCCGAGGGGGTGCTGTCGATCCTGCCGGCCGACCGCGAGGTGAGCGAGTACCTGGTCGGGCACCCGGGCGTCGACAAGGTCTCCTTCACCGGATCGGTGGCGGCGGGCAGGCGCGTGATGGAGGTCGCCTCCCGCCATCTCACGCGGCTGACACTGGAGTTGGGCGGCAAGTCGGCGGCGGTCGTCCTGCCGGACGCGGACGTCGAGAGCACGGTCGCGGGCGTCGTCCCGGCCGCCTGGATGAACAACGGCCAGGCGTGCGTGGCCCAGACGCGCATCCTGCTGCCGCGCTCGCGCTACGACGAGTTCGCCGAGGCCTTCGCGGCCGCGGCGGGCGCCCTCGTGGTCGGGGACCCGCTGGACGCGGCCACCCAGGTCGGCCCGCTGGTCGCCCGGCGCCAGCAGCAGCGCAACCTCGACTACATCCGCATCGGCCAGGAGGAGGGCGCCAAGATCCTCACCGGCGGCGGCCGTCCGCCGGGCCTGGACCGCGGCTGGTACGTCGAGCCGACCCTCTTCGGCGATGTCGACAACTCGATGCGGATCGCCCGGGAGGAGATCTTCGGACCGGTGATCTGCCTGCTCCCCTACGGCGACGAGTCCGACGCCGTGAAGATCGCGAACGACTCGGAGTACGGGCTGAGCGGCAGCGTGTGGACCGCGGACGTCGAGCACGGCATCGACGTCGCGCGCAGGGTCCGTACCGGCACCTACTCGGTCAACACCTTCAGCCTCGACATGCTCGGCCCCTTCGGCGGCTACAAGAACTCAGGTCTGGGGCGGGAGTTCGGGCCTGAGGGGTACGGCGAGTACCTGGAGCACAAGATGATCCACCTGCCGGCCGGCTGGAAGGCGTGAGCGGCATGGGCGACCGCTGGCACATCGAGGTCGACCGCTCCGTCTGCATCGGCTCGGCCCAGTGCGTCAACCGCGCCGAGGGCGCCTTCCGCCTCGACTCCGCCATGCAGTCCCACCCCGTGGAACCGGAGACCGACGCCAACGAACGCATCCTGGCCGCGGCGGAGAGCTGCCCGGTGGAGGCCATCGTGATCACCCTGCTGGGCAGCGGGGAGCCGGTGTTCCCGCCGGAGGACTAGGAGTACGGTGCGGCTCGCAGGGTGGCGATCAGCCCCCGCACCCGACTGCCGTCGGACTGCTCCCACACCCCGGAGACATGGCCGACGGTCTCCGGTACGGGGGCCTCGTCCACGAGGGTTTCGTCCACGGGGGCCTCGTCCCGTATCGGTGTCAGTGCGCGGTGCAGGCGCAGGATCAGGCCGCCCGGCACGGTGAACTCGGTGCTGTCCTGGGTGTCCTCTGGGGCGCCCGGGGCGCCGATCGGGCCCTCGCCGGTGTAGGAGCGGACGACCTCGTGGTCGAGGGTGTCGCTGACGCTCTGCGCGTGCGCGGGGGTGCGGCCCTCGATCAGGGCGAGCAACTGCCTTGTCAGCAGGGGGTCGTGGCAGCCGTCGTAGGCCCAGCGGGGGCCGAGCACGCCGTGCTCCATGGTGCCGACGAGCGCGTGCTCGGCGCCGTCGAGCGGGGCGCCGCGATACGTCAGCGGTACGAGATAGGTCCCCGACGCCTCCCTGGCGACCAGGAACTCGATCCCGACCTCGCCCTCCGGATCGTCCAGCCGGAATCCGCCGGCCTTGGCCAACTCCGGTTCGGCGGAGCCGTGGTACCAGGAGCGGGTGGGCAGCCATGCGGAGAGGAGTTCGAGTTTGGTGGGCTTGAGGGTGGTGTGGTGAATGACGGCCATGCCGGCATTCTCCGGTCCGACCGGCCCGGCCCGCCAGACGACCTCAGCGAGGCGTCACTCCGGCGCTCTGGGATCGGTCAGGTCGATCAGCCGGCACACCGTCTCGATGTCGATCTTGACCTGGGCGATGGAGGCGCGGCCCGACAGCCAGGTGATCAGGGCGGAGTGCCAGGTGTGCTCGATGACACGGACGGCGGACAGCTGCTCGGGGGTGGGGTTCTCCAGGCCCACCGCGTCCAGGATGATCATCGTGGTCTGGCGGGAGACCTGGTCCACCTCCGGCGAGACGCTGCGGTCGGCGAAGGTGAGCGCGCGGACCATCGCGTCGGCCAGATGCGGCTCGCGCTGCAGGGCGCGGAAGGCCCGCATCAGGGTCTCCGCGACCCGCTGGGCCGCCGTGTCGCCGGTCGGCGGTTTCTTGCGCAGCGTGCCGTGCATGTGCTCCAGCTGGTCCTGCATGGTGGCGACCAGCAGATGGATCTTGGACGGGAAGTACCGGTACAGCGTGCCCAGCGCCACCTGCGAGGACTCCGCGACCTCACGCATCTGCACCGCGTCGAAACCGCCCCGGCTGGCCAGCTGCGCGCTCGCGTGCAGGATGCGCCGGCGACGCGCCTCCTGCCGCTCCGTGAGGGGCGGGGAGGCCGGCTGCGAGGCATTCATTTCCACCTTGGCCTCCTTGGCTTCCGCAGACATGGGTCCCGTTCCGTGACGGTCGGTGAGGGCTGGTGATCGGACCGAGCATGGCAGCAGCTCCGCCGTGGCGCGAATCACCTGATCCACTGCTCACAGCGCCCCTACCGCCCGGTAGATTCAGAGCCTCCTGGACGATCAAGTCTGAAACTTGTTCTAGATTAGCGTCCCGGCGTAATCTCGCGGGACAGTGCATGCAGAAGGGGGCCCAGAGTGACCGCTGAGGCCAGTCAGGCGGGGCCCCGGGAGGACCCCGCCGCGGACGGCGAGCGACCGCTCCACATCGCGCTCCTCACCTATAAAGGGAACCCGTTCTGCGGCGGCCAGGGCGTCTACGTCCGGCATCTCTCGCGTGAACTGGCCCGCCTCGGCCACCGCGTCGAGGTCATCGGCTCCCAGCCCTACCCGGTCCTCGACGAGGGCGCGGACTACGCGCACCGTCTGAGCCTGACCGAGCTGCCCAGCCTCGACCTCTACCGCTCGCCGGACCCCTTCCGCACCCCCGGGCGCGAGGAGTACCGCGACTGGGTCGACGCGCTGGAGGTCGCGACGATGTGGACCGGCGGCTTCCCCGAACCGCTGACCTTCTCCCTGCGCGCACGGCGCCATCTGCGCGCCCGGCGCGGCGAGTTCGACGTCGTGCACGACAACCAGACGCTGGGCTACGGCCTGTTGGGCGACGTCGGCGCCCCGCTCGTCACCACGATCCACCACCCCATCACCGTGGACCGCCAGTTGGAGCTGGACGCGGCCGAGGGGTGGCAGCAGAAGCTGTCCAAGCGCCGCTGGTACGCCTTCACCCGCATGCAGAAGCGTGTCGCGCGCCGCCTGCCCTCCGTGCTCACCGTCTCGGGCACCTCCCGCGCCGAGATCGTCGACCACCTCGGCGTGCGTGAGGACCGTATCCACGTGGTGCACATCGGCGCGGACACGCAACTGTTCTCGCCCGACCCGTCCGTGCCTGTCGTGCCCGGCCGGATCGTGACGACCTCCAGCGCGGACGTGCCGCTCAAGGGCCTGGTCTTCCTCGTCGAGGCGCTGGCGAAGGTCCGCACCGAGCACGCCTACGCCCACCTCGTCGTCGTCGGCAAGCGGCCCACCGAGGGACCCGTCGCCCAGGCCATCGAGCGCTACGGCCTCGAAGGCGCCGTCGAGTTCGTCAAGGGCATCTCGGACGCCGAACTGGTCGACCTGGTCCGCTCGGCGGAGGTCGCCTGCGTCCCCTCCCTCTACGAGGGCTTCTCCCTCCCGGCGGCCGAGGCGATGGCCACCGGCACACCGCTCGTCGCGACGACCGGCGGGGCCATCCCGGAGGTCGCGGGACCCGACGGCGAGACCTGCCTCGCCGTGCCCCCGGGCGACCCGGGCGCGCTGGCCGCCGCCGTCAACCGCCTGCTGGGCAACCCCGAACTGAGGGTGCGCCTGGGCCGCGCCGGGCGGGAGCGGGTGCTGAAGCACTTCACCTGGGCCCGCGCCGCCGAGGGCACGGTGCGCCACTACCGCGACGCCATGGCCGCCTCCGCCGGGCGGCCCCCCGCGCGCCCCGCCGCCCCGCACACCCCCGCGGCCGGCCAGGCGGCAGCCGTGGAAGAACTAGCCGTATCCAACCCCGAAAGCAGGGCCACGTGCTGACCGTCGACTTCTCCCGGTTCCCGCTCGCCCCGGGCGACCGCGTCCTGGACCTCGGCTGCGGGGCGGGCCGGCACGCCTTCGAGTGCTACCGGCGCGGCGCGCAGGTCGTGGCGCTCGACCAGAACGGCGAGGAGATCCGCGAGGTCGCCAAGTGGTTCGCGGCGATGAAGGAGGCCGGCGAGGCGCCCGAGGGCGCGAGCGCCACGGCCATGGAGGGAGACGCCCTCCAACTCCCGTTCCCCGACGAGTCCTTCGACGTCGTCATCATCTCCGAGGTGATGGAGCACATCCCCGACGACAAGGGCGTGCTCGCCGAGATGGTCCGGGTGCTGAAGCCCGGCGGCCGCATCGCCATCACCGTCCCGCGCTACGGCCCCGAGAAGGTCTGCTGGGCGCTGTCCGACGCCTACCACGAGGTCGAGGGCGGCCACATCCGCATCTACCGGGCGGACGAACTCCTCGCCAAGATCCGGGAGGCCGGACTCAGGCCCTACGGCACCCACCACGCGCACGCGCTGCACTCGCCGTACTGGTGGCTGAAGTGCGCGTTCGGCGTCGACAACGACCAGGCGCTGCCGGTGAAGGCGTACCACAAGCTGCTGGTCTGGGACATCATGAAGAAGCCGCTGGCCACCCGGGTCGCCGAGCAGGCGCTCAACCCGCTGATCGGCAAGAGCTTCGTGGCCTACGCGACCAAACCGCACCTGCCGACGCTCGCCGAGGCGGGGGCGGAGACCCGGTGACCACTCCCCGGACAGAACACCTCGTCCTGCCCGGGGTTCTCACCGCCGGGCAGGCCGCCGCGACCGTAGGGGGCATCCTCGCCGTGCAGCGGGAGGACGGGGCGATCCCGTGGTTCCGCGGCCACCACCTGGACCCCTGGGACCACACCGAGGCCGCCATGGCGCTGGACGCCGCGGGCGAGCACGAGGCGGCCGAGCGGGCCTACGCATGGCTCGCCCGCCACCAGAACGAGGACGGCTCCTGGTACGCGGCCTACGCCGACGGGGACTTCGCGGACGTCACCGACCACGGCCGGGAGACGAACTTCGTCGCCTACATCGCGGTCGGCGTGTGGCACCACTATCTGTCGACCGGCGACGACCTGTTCCTGGACCGCATGTGGCCGTCGGTGTACGCGGCGGTCGAGTACGTGCTCAGGCTCCAGCAGCCCGGCGGGGAGATCGGCTGGAAGGGCGAGGACGACGGCAGCTTCACCACCGACGCGCTGCTGACCGGCTCCTCCTCCGTCCACCACGCGCTGCGCTGCGCGCTCGCCATCGCCGAGCAGCGTGAAGAGCCGCAGCCCGACTGGGAGTTGGCCCTCGGCGCCCTGCGGCACGCGATCCGCCGCCACCCCGAGCGGTTCCTCGACAAGGACCGCTACTCGATGGACTGGTACTACCCGGTGCTGGGCGGCGCGCTGACCGACACGGAGGCCAAGTCCCGTATCCAGGAAGGCTGGGACCGCTTCGTCGTGCCCGGCCTCGGGGTGCGCTGCGTCGTGCCGAACCCGTGGGTCACGGGCGGGGAATCGGCCGAACTCGCCCTCACGCTCTGGGTGATGGGCGAGTCCGACCGCGCGCTGGACATCCTCCAGGCGATCCAGCACCTGCGGGACGCGGAGAGCGGCCTGTACTGGACGGGATACGTCTTCGAGGACGAGGCCGTCTGGCCCCGGGAACTGACCACCTGGACGGCCGGCTCGCTCCTCCTCGCGGTCGCCGCCCTGGGCGGCCACGAGGCGACGTGCACGGTGTTCGGCGGAGAGAGCCTGCCGCGAGGACTCGACCCCGACTGCTGCTGAGCCCTCGGCCCGCGGCGATCGGGGCCTACGGCCTCAGCGACGTCGGCGTCGGCGTCAGTGGCGGTGGACGCGGTTGGCGATGGCGTGGCCGACGAAGAGGTAGACCACGGCCGCGAGGCCGTAGCCGGCCACCACGCGCGCCCACGCATCGTCGAACGTGAACAGGTCGTGCGACCAACCCGCCAGCCACAGAGCCGCGTTGTGGATGAACTGCACGAAGTCGTTCGCGCGGTTCGCGTCCAGCAGGTACATGAGAATCCACAGGCCCAGGATGAGGGCCATGACGTCGGCAACGATCGCGATGACCGTTCCGGCCTGGTTGGCACCGTTGCGATATCGAGGGGACATGCCGAACAGGTTGCCGCCGAAGCGCATGTGAAACCTTCGTGACCGACGGCCCCTACGAGTTGAGCTCCGCCAGCACCCGCAGCGAGTGCCGGTCCGGGGACAGCGCGAGCAAATCCGTCACCGGGCCCTTGCGCCACAACTCCAGCCGCTCCGCGATCCGTTCACGCGGCCCGACCAACGAGATCTCGTCGGCGAAGGCATCCGGGACCGCGAGCACCGCCTCCTCGCGCCGGCCCTCCAGGAACAGCCGCTGAATACGCCGCGCCTCCTCCTCGTACCCCATGCGCGCCATCAGGTCGGCATGGAAGTTGCGCGACGCGTGGCCCATGCCGCCGATGTAGAAGCCGAGCATGGTCTTGACCGGCAACAGCCCCTCCGCCAGGTCGTCGCAGACCTGGACGCGCGCCATCGGGGCGACGAGAAAACCGGGCGGGAGCTGCTCGAGTGCCGGGCCGTACACGTCCGGACGGCTCGGCGACCAGTACAGCGGCAGCCAGCCGTCGGCGATGCGCGTCGTCTGCGCGACGTTCTTCGGCCCCTCCGCACCGAGCAGCACGGGCAGATCGGGGCGCAGCGGATGCGTGATGGACTTGAGCGCCTTCCCGAGCCCCGTCCCGTCCTCGCCGCGATACGGATGCGCGTGGAACCGCCCCTCCGCCTCGACGGGCCCCTGCCGCCGCAACACCTGCCGTACGACGTCGACGTACTCCCGCGTCGCGGTCAGCGGCGACCTGGGGAACGGCCGCCCGTACCACCCCTCCACCACCTGCGGTCCCGACAGCCCCAGACCGAGCATCATCCGCCCGCCGGAGAGATGGTCGAGGGTGAGCGCGTGCATCGCGGTGGTGGTCGGCGACCGGGCCGCCATCTGCGCGACGGCCGTGCCCAGCTTGATCGTTGAGGTCCGCGCCGCGATCCAGGTGAGCGGCGTGAAGGCGTCCGAACCCCAGGACTCCGCGGTCCACACGGAGTCGTACCCGAGCCGCTCGGCCTCCTGCGCGAGCGGTACGTGGTCCGCGGAGGGGCCGCGGCCCCAGTAGCCGAGGGCGAGCCCGAGTCGCATCGACGCCTCCTGACGGGTCGTCAGTTACCTGCCGGTGGGCTGCGACTGTACGGCAACGGCCCCCCCACCCGGAAGGGCGAGGGGCCGGTGTGAGGCCGTGCGCGCGGACTCAGCCGCGTTGGATGCCGGACGTGTCCTGCAGAACGCCACGACGGCCGTCCTGCGTCTGCGCCACCAGACCCGGGCCGCGCTGCTCCACGGCCAGGTACCAGGTGCCGGGCGCCAGTTCGGCGATCGGCGTCGGCGAACCGTCCTCCGCGAACAGCGGCCGCGGCACGGGCACCGCGAACCAGAACGGCGAGAAGTCCCCACCCGCCGCCTGCGGCTGAGGCTGCCCCGGCTGCGGCTGCCCGGGCTGAGGCGCGCCCGCCTGCGGCTGGGCACCGTAGGGCTGCCCCGGCTGCGGCTGACCCCCGTACTGCGGCTGCTGCGCACCCGGGTAGCCGTAACCACCCTGGGGCTGGGCGCCGTAGGGCTGGGGGGCGGCGGGCTTGGGGGCGGGGAGGAGCGGCGCACGGAGCGCGGGGACGAGAGCGGTGGCGACCGCGGCTCCGGCCATGACCAGGGTCGCGATGAGCGCGAGAATCAGGCCGGTGCCGGCGCTGACGCCGTTGTCCGAAGCGGAGCCGACGTTGTCCGTGCCGCCGAGCGGGTCGAAGATGTTCCCGAGCGCGGCCCAGGCAGCGAAGACGGTGAACGCCGTGCCGAACTGGCCGAGGTCGAGACCGGCCACCTTCGGGACCTGCGGCAGGCCGTGGGACACAACGACGAGCGCGGCGCCGATGATGCCTGCGAGGACGACGCCCATCAAAACCGGACCGCTTTCCCAGGAGTTGGGGAGCTCGGCGCTGTCAGGGGCCCCATCGACGGAGTAGATGTCGAGGAACGACGCGATGAACAGCAACACCGCTGCTCCGATCACCACGCCGTCGCCTCGAGTGAGGGAGCGGATATTCACTTCAGGTCCTTCGTAGGTCGTCTCGTCGTCGGTAGACACTATCGCCCCCCGACCAGGGTGTCTGCCGGGATCCGCCCGCCTGTCACGAAGCGTGCAGGAAACTCACGATTCCATCAGAGATCCCTTGCGCGGCCTTCTGTCGCCAGGTGCTACTGGTGAGCAGTGCCGCATCCTTGCTATCGCGCATGTTGCCGCACTCGATGAAGACCTTGGGAACTGTTGACAGATTGAGACCGCCCAGGTCCTTACGCGTGACGATGCCGGAGCCGTCGCCGATGTAGTTGGCCGGTGCGCTGCCGGTCACGCGCACGAACTTGCCCGCGATGTAGTTGCCGAGATCGGCGGAGGGGCCGACGATCTTGCGGGTATCCGCGCCGCCCGCGTCGACGAACCCCGGGAGGATGACGTGGAATCCGCGGTTGCCGACGGCGGAGCCGTCCGCGTGGATGGAGATCGCGGCGTCGGCGTGGGCCTTGTTGCCGATCTCGGCCCGTTCGGTCACACAAGGGCCCCAGGCGGGGGAGCCGTTGTCGTGGGTCAGCTTCACCGTGGCGCCCTGCTTCTCCAGCAGCGCCTTCAGCCGGTGCGAGACGTCCAGCGTGAACTGGGCTTCTGGGTAGCCCGCGTTGGTGGCCGTGCCCGTGGTGTCGCACTCCTTGCGGTTGGTGCCGATGTCCACCTGGCGGTTGATCTCGGCCGTGTGCCGGAAGTTGCCCGGATTGTGGCCCGGGTCGATGACGACGACCTTGCCCTTGAGGGAGCCGGTGGCGGCGGGCGCCGAGGAGGTGGGGGAGGCGTGCGTGGCCGGCGCGCTCGGCCGCTTGCCGTCGTCGGTGGCGGTGGAGCCGGCGGCGCTGGGTCCCGACGATCCCGACGCCGAGGTGGCCGAGGTCTGCACGGTCGCCTTGTCCGCGCCGTCCCCACCTCCCGTCCCGCCGACCGCTTCGTACACGAGCCACCCGAGCAGCGCACCCGGCACGAGCGCGGCGACCGCGACGGTCAGAGGGCGGCGGCGGGGGCGGCGGGGCTGGGGAGGATCGAAATCCGGGCCTACATACGACACGGCTGTAACCCTAGCGGCCGTTCAGGAAGCGCGTGGCAGTCCCACCCCCTTGCGGCGCCTATCGAAAATCGATAGATTCCCATCGCGAATCGATGGAAGGATGGCTCATGGGGCAGCTGGCGGTACGTGCGCTGCGCGCCGTGCTCGGTGTGGTGCTGGTCGGCACCGTGCTCGTTCAGGCATTGATGGTGTGGGTGCTGATCAGCGGGAACGACCCGGAGGACGGGACGCTCCCGCTGACCGCGATGCGCGTGATCACGATCCTGGGCATGGTGACGGTCCAGGTCGCCGTGGTCTGCGTGGGGCGGCTGGTGGCGATGGTGCGTCGCGGAACCGTGTTCTCCCACGCGGCCTTCCGGTACGTGGACGGGGTGATCGGCGCGGTCGTGGCGGCCGCCCTGGTGTGGTTCGCGGTCACGGGCGTCAACGCGCCGGGCCAGCGCGAGGATCCCGGCGTCACCGTCATCATGGCCGGGATCGGCCTCGCCATCCTGGGGGTCGCCCTGATCGTGCTCGTGCTGCGGATGCTGCTCGCCCAGGCCGTCGCCCGCGACGTCGAGGCGACGCGGATGCGGGCCGAGCTGGACGAGGTGATCTGATGCCGATCGCCGTCGACATCGACGTGATGCTGGCCCGGCGCAAGATGTCCGTGGGCGAGCTCGCGGAGCGCGTGGGGATCACGCCCGCCAATCTGGCGGTGCTCAAGAACGGCCGCGCCAAGGCGGTGCGCTTCACGACGCTCGCCGCACTCTGCGAGGCGCTCAAGTGCCAGCCGGGCGACCTGCTCCGCTGGGAGGCCGACGACTCCGCGAGCGGATGAGGCAGTGCGTCAGCGCCCGGTGGCCGACGTCCCCGCGCCCGTCCGCCGCAGGACGCGCAGCGAACCGGTCGCCGAAACCTCCGTGAAGGCCCCGGACCGCAGGGCCCGGAGGTAGACGCGGTACGGGGCCTGTCCGGTGAACTCGTCCTCGGGGTCCGGGAAGACGTCGTGGATGAGCAGCAGTCCGCCCTCGGCGACGTGCGGGGCCCAGCCCTCGTAGTCGGCGGTCGCGTGCTCGTCGGTGTGCCCGCCGTCGATGAAGACCAGGCCGAGAGGCGAGCCCCAGACCGACGCCACCTGCGGCGAACGGCCGACCAGCGCCACCACGTGCTCCTCGAGACCGGCCCGGTGCAGGGTCCGCCGGAAGGTGGGCAGCGTGTCCATCAGGCCGATCTCGGGGTCGACCGTCTCCGGGTCGTGGTAGTCCCAGCCGGGCTGCTGCTCCTCGCTGCCGCGGTGGTGGTCGACGGTCAGCGCCATGACCCCGGCCTCACGCGCCGCGTCGGCGAGCAGAATCGTGGACCGCCCGCAGTACGTCCCCACCTCCAGCAGAGGCAGCCCCAACGCCCCCGCCTCCACGGCCGCCGCATACAGCGCCAGCCCCTCGTCCACAGGCATGAACCCCTTCGCCGCCTCGAACGCGGCCAGAATCACGGGCTTGGGTGCGGCCGCGGGCATGGGGGTTCCTTCCGTTCGTACGTGCACATAGCCGCCCCATGCTGCCGCACCCCCGGCCGAAGCATCGACGGGGGGTGCGGCAACGGTTTTTGCTTTTAGGGGCGCGGGGAACTGCGCGACAAGCCACATCAATGCCGCAGCCGCCCAACGACGGACCGCGGCACCGCATTGGGCGCTACGCCGTCACCGCATCCCCGGGCAACGCCAAATCCACGGACACCGCCCGCTCCTCCCCAGGATGCGTAGCAGCAGAAGCAAGCGGCCCATACCCCGCAGCCCGTGCGGCCAGCACATACGCCCCCTGCGCCGGCACGGCGATGACATAGCTGCCGTCCTCCCCGGAGACGGCGGCCCCGGCCTGGCGCCCCCGCCGGTCGATCAGCGTCACCTTGGCGCGGGCCACAGGCGCACCCTCGGCGTCCAGCACCCGCCCGCGGAAGCCCCGTAGAACCTCCTCGGCACGTGCGATACCGGCCTCCTCCTCGCTGCTGATCCGCAGCTGCGGGGCGCGGTTCGGCTTCGGCAGGAACAGGGCCATCAGCAGGCCGACGGCGACCGCGGCGGTGGCGATCAGGAAGGACACGTGGAACCCGTGCATGGTCGGGATCGCGACGCCGCCCACGTTCTGCGCGGTGTTCGCCAGCACCATGCCGACGACGGCGCTCGACACGGACGTACCGATGGAACGCATCAGCGTGTTCAGGCCGTTCGCCGCGCCCGTCTCCGACGCGGGCACCGCGCCGACGATCAGGGCGGGCAGCGAGGAGTAGGCGAGACCGATGCCCGCGCCGAGGATCACCGCGATGAGGGCGCTCTGCCAGGGCGCGCTCATCAGGCCGAGGCCGGCGCCGTACCCGATGCCGATGATCAGCATGCCGAGGATCAGGGTGACCTTCGGGCCGTACTTGGCGGACAGCCGGGCGTAGACCGGCGCCGTGAACATCATCGTCAGGCCCAGCGGGGCGACCAGCAGACCGGCGACGACCATCGACTGGCCGAGGCCGTAGCCGGTGGACTTCGGGAGCTGCAGCAGCTGGGGAAGGACGAGGGAGACGACGTAGAAGCTGACGCCGACCATGATCGAGGCCAGGTTGGTGAAGAGGACCGCCGGGCGGGCGGTGGTGCGCAGGTCGACCAGGGGGGCCTGCTTGCGCAGCTCCATCACGCCCCACAGGAAGAACACGAGGGCCGAGGCGCCGAACAGGCCGAGCGTGGTGGCCGAGGTCCAGCCCCAGTCGCTGCCCTTGGTGATCGGCAGCAGGAACAGCACCAGTCCGGCCGACAGGCCGACGGCGCCGAGCACGTCGAAGGTGCCCTTCGCGCGCATTGGCGACTCGGGTACGACGAGGAGGGTGAGGGTGATCGACAGGACGCCGAGCCCCGCGGCGCCGTAGTAGAGGGCGTGCCAGTCGGCGTGCTGGGCGACGAGCGCCGCGAGCGGCAGGGCGAGCCCGCCGCCGACGCCTATGGAGGAGCTCATCAGGGCCATGGCCGAGCCGAGCTTCTCGCGGGGCAGCATGTCGCGCATCAGGCCGATGCCGAGCGGGATCGCGCCCATGGCGAAGCCCTGGAGGGTGCGGCCCGCGATCATCGTGAGCAGGTCGCTGGTGAACGCGCTGATCAGTGCGCCGACCACCATCACGGCGAGGCTGAGGATCAGCATGCGCCGCTTGCCGTAGAGGTCGCCGAGCCGGCCCATGATCGGAGTGGCGACGGCGCCCGAGAGCAGGGTCGAGGTCAGGACCCAGGTGGCGTTGCTGGGTTCGGTGTCCAGCAGCTGCGGCAGGTCCTTGATGACCGGGACGAGCAGGGTCTGCATCACCGCGACAACGATGCCCGCGAAGGCGAGTACCGGGACGACGGCCCCGCTCGTCCTCCTGGTGGGCGGTTCGTTCGTCGTGTGCGTCATTGCGTGAGGCCTCCCGTTAGATAAGTGCTCGGTAAACCTCGTATGCACAGGCAACTATTCCGTTGCTTCGGGTCTCTAATCATTTCTTGACCCGGTCATGGGATTCTGATCGGTCATCAGATCTGGTGGCTGAATGGAACGTGTTCTAGTCTGCGCGCCATGAAGGCCTACGTCGCCGGGGTCGGCATGACCCGATTCGAGAAGCCCGAGACCCGTGAGTGGCAGTACTGGGACATGGTGCGGGAGGCGGGGAGCGCGGCGCTCGCGGACGCCGGAGTGACCTACGAGGACGTGGAACAGGTTCCCGTCGGCTACTGCTTCCAGCCCTCAACCGCCGGGCAGCGCGCCGCCTATGAGCTGGGTCTCACCGGAGTGCCCGTCTACAACGTCAACAACAACTGCGCCACCGGCTCCACCGCCCTGATGCTGGCCCGGCAGCTGGTGGAGGGCGGGGCGGCCGGCTGCGTCCTGGCGCTGGGCTTCGAGAAGATGAGGAAGGGAGCGCTGGGCGGGGGTGCGGACGGCGGGGACTTCGCCACCTCGCCCGTCGCCCGGCACTACGGGATCATGGCAGCCCGGCACGGCTTCGAGGCGACCCCGCCCACCGCGCAGATCTTCGGCGACGCGGCCCGTGAGCACATGGAGAAGTACGGCACCACCGAGGCGCAGCTCGCCGCCGTGGCCGCCAAGAACCACCGGCACTCGGCGCACAACCCGTACGCGCAGTTCCGGGACGTGTACGAGGTCGGCGACATCCTCGCGGCCCGCACCGTCCACCGGCCGCTGACCAAGCTGCAGTGCTCGCCTACCTCGGACGGGGCGGCGGCCGCGGTCGTGGTGTCCGAACGGTTCGCCGAGGAGCGCGGGCTGACCTCGCTCGTCGAGATCGTCGCACAGGCGATGACCACCGACACGCAGGAGTCCTTCGCCTCCGGTTCCTGCATCGACGTCGTGGGGCAACCGATGTCGCGGGAGGCGGCCCGGCAGGTCTACGAGCGGGCCGGGCTCGGCATCGAGGACGTGGACGTCGTGGAGCTGCACGACTGCTTCTCCGTCAACGAACTGCTGACGTACGAGGCGCTCGGGATGTGCGCCGAGGGGGAGTCCGGGAAGCTCGTGGAGTCCGGGGCGACGACGTACGGCGGGCGCTGGGTGGTGAACCCGTCCGGCGGGCTGATCTCCAAGGGGCATCCGCTGGGCGCGACCGGGATCGCCCAAGTCGCCGAGCTGGCCTGGCAGTTGAGGGGCGAGGCGGGGGAGCGGCAGGTGCCGGGCGCCGGTGTCGGGCTGGCGCACAACATCGGGTTGGGCGGGGCGGCGGTGGTGACGCTGTTGCGGGCGGCGTAGGCCCCCTGGGCTTTGTTTTGTGGCGTGCGGGTGCGGTCTCGGTTCTGTGGTCTCGGCGTCGCGGCCTAGGTCTCCCGCCCGAAGCCCTGGTCGGGCGAAATCCCGATGCAAGGGGTGCGGGCGGGTTGAGAGCATGACGGACATGCTGGAAGCCACCGAGGTCACCCCGATCGTCCGCCGTAGCACGCCGCCCACGTGGCTGGTGGTGGCGCTCGCCTGTGCCGGGCAGTTCCTGGTCGTGCTGGATGTGTCGGTCGTCAACGTGGCGCTGCCGTCGATGCGTACGGACCTGGGGCTCAGCCCGCAGGGGCTGCAGTGGGTGGTGAACGCCTACGCGATCGCCTTCGCCGGGTTCATGCTGCTCGGCGGGCGGGCCGGTGACCTGTACGGGCGCAAGCGGATGTTCCTGGTGGGGCTCGCCCTGTTCACGCTCGCCTCGCTGGGCGGCGGCCTCGCCCAGGAGGGCGGCCAGCTGCTGGTGGCGCGGGCCGTGCAGGGTCTGGGGGCGGCCGTGCTCGCTCCGTCGACGCTCACCATCCTGACCTCCGCCGTCCCCGAGGGCCCGGCGCGGGCGCGGGCCATAGCGACCTGGACGGCCGTGGGTGCGGGCGGCGGCGCCGCGGGCGGTCTGGTCGGCGGGGCGCTGGTGGACGGGCTGTCCTGGCGCTGGGTGCTGCTGATCAACGTGCCGGTGGGCGCGGTGGTGCTGGCCGGTGCGATGCGGTGGCTGGTGGAGAGCCGCAACGGCGGCGGGCGACGCCTGGACCTGCCGGGCGCGGTGCTGGTGACGGCCGGGCTCGCGACCCTCGCGTACGGCATCTCGCAGACCGAGGCCGAGGGGTGGACGGCGGCGGCCACGCTGGTGCCGCTGGCGGCCGGACTCGCGCTGGTCGCACTGTTCCTGTTCGTCGAATCGCGTACGGCCGCCCCGCTCATGCCGCTCGGGCTGTTCCGGGTGCGGTCGGTGTCGTCGTCGAACGCGGCGATGTTCATCAGCGGGTCCGCGATGTTCTGCATGTGGTACTTCATGACGCTGTACGCCCAGAACGTGCTGGGCTACTCCCCGCTGGAGGCCGGACTCGCGCTGGTGCCCAGCTCCCTCGCGGTGCTCCTCGGCTCCAAGGCGGCGCCCCGCTTCATGCCGCTGCTCGGCGCGCGCACCGTGGCCGCGCTCGGGGCGGTCGTGGCGGCGGCCGGCTTCGGCTGGCAGTCGCTGATGACGTCCGAGGGGGCGTACCTCACGGAGATCATGTTCCCCGGCATCCTGATGATGCTGGGCGCCGGCCTGATGGCGACCCCGCTCGCCGCGCTCGCCACCTCGGGGGCGGCGCCTGGGGAGGCCGGACTCGTCTCCGGCCTGATCAACACCTCCCGCACGATGGGCGGTTCACTGGGCCTCGCGATCATGTCGACCATCGCGGCGGCACGGACGGGTGACCGGCTGACGCCCGCGGCGCTGACGGAGGGCTATGCGCTGGCGTTCCGGGTCGGGACGGTGGTGCTGCTGGCGGGCGTGGTGCTGATGCTGGCGTGGCTGCCGCGCGCAAGCTCCGCCGCTGCGGCCTCGGGGAAGGTGACGCGGTAGTCAGCGCGTCACAGCCACCCCTGCTGGCGGGCCTCCCGCATCGCCTCCATCCGGTTGCGGGTGCCCGTCTTGCCGATCGCGGACGACAGGTAGTTGCGGACCGTGGACTCGGACAGGTGCAGCTTTGCGGCGATGTCGGCGACGGTCGCGCCGTCCACGGAGGCCTTGAGGACGTCGCACTCGCGGGCGGTGAGGGGGCTGGGCCCGGCGCTGAGCGCGGCGGCGGCGAGTGCGGGGTCGATGACGGTCTCGCCGGTCAGCACCCGGCGGATCGCCTCGGCCAGCTCCTCCACGGGGCCGTCCTTGACCAGGAAGCCGGCGGCCCCGGCCTCCATGGCGCGGCGCAGATAGCCGGGCCGGCCGAACGTGGTCAGGATCAACACCCGGCAGTCCGGGGCCTGTTCACGCAGCTCGGCCGCCGCGTCCAGACCGCTCATGCCCGGCAGCTCGATGTCGAGCAGGGCCACGTCCGGCCGGTGGGTCAGTACGGCGTCGACGATCACGTCGCCCGTCGCGACCTGGGCGACGACCTCCAGGTCGGCTTCCATGCCCAGCAGCAGGGCGAGCGCGCCCCGCATCATTCCCTGGTCCTCGGCGAGCAGAACCCGCACACTCTTCGACGGCCGGTGGTCCCGGGGCATCTCGTTCACGGACCAAGAATAGGGCCAGGTCGGGGCCGGGAGGCGGACAAAGCCCCCACCCGCCGCCTGCCCGAAGAATTGTCATGGTTCCGTTCCGCGAGTCTTGACGGTTCCCAAAATCACCTCAACAATCACCTCTGCATTGGGAGTTCACCTTTGCAATTTCTGTGCCTCTGCCCCCACCCGTAATTGTTCGGCATTTCGATCGAATAATTAGGTTCGGTATTTCGGCCGAACAACGTTCGGTATGTCGGACGTCAAAGGAGGTCCACCGTGCTCTCCAGACTCAGAACCGCGACGCTCGCCGCGCTCTCGGCGCTGATCACCGTCCTCGCGCTCGCCGCCGGCGTCCCGCAGGCCCAGGCCGCCGGCTCGCTGCCCTGCGACCTCTACGCCGCCGCGGGCACCCCCTGCGTCGCCGCGCACAGCCTCGCCAGGGCGCTCTACTCCTCCTACAACGGCTCGCTGTACCAGGTGCAGCGAGCCTCCGACGGCGCCACCAGGAACATCGGGCTGCTGTCCGCCGGCGGATACGCCGACGCCGCCGCCCAGGACTCGTTCTGCACCGGCACGACCTGCATCATCACCAAGATCTACGACCAGTCCTCGCGCCACAACGACCTCACGATCGAGGGCGCGGGAGGCGCCGGCGCGGCCGATGTCGGGGCGCCCGCCGACGCCCTGCCGGTCACCGTCGGCGGGCACCAGGTCTACGGCCTGGAGATCTCGGCCGGCATGGGCTACCGGGACAACTCCACCTCGGGCGTCGCGGTGGGCGGCCAGGCCGAGGGGATGTACATGGTCACCTCCGGCACCCACGTCAACAACCGCTGCTGCTTCGACTACGGCAACGCCGAGACCAACAACCAGGACACCGGCAACGGCCACATGGACGCGATCAACTTCGGTACGGAGTGCTGGTTCTCGCCCTGCTACGGCGGCGGCCCCTGGGTGCAGGCCGACCTGGAGAACGGCCTGTTCCAGTCGGACGCCGGCTACAGCAAGAACTCCTCGAACACCGGAACAGGAGCCATGCCGTTCGTGACCGCTTTGCTGAAGAACAACGGTCAGGACCATTTCGCGCTGAAATACGGCAACGCCCAATCCGGCGGACTCACCACCACCTATTCCGGCGGTGAACCCACCGCCGGCGGCTACTCGCCCATGCACCAGGAGGGCGCCATCGTGCTCGGCACCGGCGGCGACAACAGCAACGGCTCCATCGGGTCGTTCTTCGAGGGCGTCATGACGTCGGGCATCCCGACCGACGCCGCCGACAACGCCGTACAGGCCAACATCGTCTCCGTCGGCTACGGCGGCGCGACCGGCTCCACCGGCTCACTGACGCCGGGTTCGGAGATATCGCTGCGCGCCACCACCGCGTGCTGCACCACCGACTACATCCGCCACCAGAACAACAACGCCGTCATCTCGCCGGTCACCTCCGGCAGTTCGGCGCTGGACAAGGGCGACGCCACCTGGATCGTGCGCCGTGGCCTGGCGGACAGCTCCTGCGTCTCCTTCGAGTCCCGCAACTACCCCGGTGACTTCCTGCGGCACTCGAACTTCCAGCTCTACCGGCAGCCCATGGACGGCACCGCGCTGTTCAGAGGCGACGCGACCTTCTGCCCGACGACCGGGAAGAGCGGCACGGGCACCTCGTTCGCGTCGTACAACTACCCGACGAGATTCCTGAGGCACTACGACCTCAACGTCTACATAGCGAGCAACGGCGGCTCGAACGCCTTCGACAGCGCGACGTCCTGGGCGGACGACGTGAGCTGGGCCGTCAGCCAGCCGTGGGCGCCGTAGCCAGCACCGCGTCCGCCAGGTCGCTGGGCTCCCGCGGGAGTTCCGCGGCGACCGTGAAACCGCCTCGCGGCGACGGGCCGGCCGTAAGGGAGCCGCCGGCCGCCGCGAGGCGCTCGGTCAGGCCCTTCAGACCGGTGCCGCCGATGCCCGGCGGGCAGGGCGCGGACGGCTCGCCGTCCCCGGTGCCGTTGTCGGTGACCGTGAGGCGGACCCGCTCGGAGGTGCTGTCCACGGTGATCGAGCAGCGCGTGGCACCGGCGTGCCGCACCACATTGGTGACCGCCTCGCGCACCACCCAGCCCAGCAGCGCCTCGGTCTGCGGGGCCAGCGGGGTGCCCGAGCGGACCACCACCGGCTCGACCGCCGCCGCGCTCAGCGCCGAGCGGGCCCGGTCCAGTTCGGTGGCGAGACTGCCCTCGCGGTAGCCGGTGACCGCCTCGCGGATCTCCGTGAGCGCCTGGCGGCCGACGGCCTCGATGTCGGTGACCTGCGCGATCGCGGCGTCCAGGTCGCGCGTGGCCAGCCGCCTGGCCGCCTCCGACTTCACCACGATCACCGACATGGTGTGCCCGAGCAGGTCGTGCAGGTCGCGGGAGAAGCGCAGGCGTTCCTTCTCCACGGCCTGCAGCGCGAGCTTCTCGCGGGCCTCGTGCAGCTCGCGCACCGCCTCCGACAGGGACAGGATCGCGGCCGTGACCATGGTCGACAGGAAGGTGCCGTAGGCGACGTTCAAGGAGGCGTTCCAGCCCGTGCGGTACACCGAGACCGCCGCCGCGAGGGCGGTCAGCGCGAGACCGAACTGACCCAGCCAGGGGCCGCGCATGGCGGCGCCGGTGGCCAGGCCCAGCAGCGGGAAGAAGTACAGCCAGCTGCCGCCGTAGCCCATGGCGAGCCCGATGGTCAGCAGGGTCATCACGATCAGCGCCACCCGGGTCGAGGTGGACTTGCGCTTGTCCTTCACGAAGGAGCGGAAGGTGACGTAGATGTAGAGGGAGTTGAAGGCGAACAGGCCGATGCCGCCGATCCAGGGACTGGGCGTCTTGCCCTGGAGGAGGTTGGAGAAGGCGCCCATGCCCATCAGCAGCCAGGGCAGCAGCGCGAAGCCGCTGGGCGGCGGACCCGGGTTCACGGGTGTCCGCCCGGTTCGGCGGGCCTCCTTCTGCGCGGCCTTGTACTGCGCCATGTCCGCCCTCCAGCGGGCCCGCGCCGCCCGCCACATGCCCAGCTGGCAGGTGACCTCTCGCATCCAGGACATGTCTCGCTCCCCGTTCAGACGGTCCGGCCGGAACGTCGGTACGACAGCACAGCGTACGAACCGAAGGCCAGCATCCAGAGGGTAAGGACCGCGATCGCGCCGAATGCGGGGGCACGGCCCACCGCGACGGAGGTGCCGAGCTCGGCGAAGCGGTTGGTGGGCGTGTACTGCGACACGCTGCGCAGCCAGTGCGGGAACAGGCTGATCGGGAACCACAGGCCGCCGAGGACCGACAGGCCCAGGTTGCACACCATGTTCGTGACGCCGGTGGTCTGCCCGGTCAGCCGGTAGCCGTTGCCCAGGCCCAGCAGGGTGAAGGGCACCGAGCCCAGCCACAGCAGCCCCGCGACCGCCGCCCACTGCCAGGCGTCCAGCCGTACGCCGTTGATCAGTCCGCCCGCGGCCAGCACCGCGAGGATGGCCGGCAGCACCGTCACCGAGCCGGTCAGGGTCCGGCCGATCACCACCTCGCGCGGCGTCATCGGCGTCACCCGCAGCTGCCGCAGCCAGCCGATCGCCCGGTCCTCGGCGACCCCGCCGCCGGTGTTCAGCGCGGAGCCGACCGCCCCGTACCCGGCCATCCCGACCATCGCCCCGGTCTTCCACCCGCCGTCGTCCCCACCGAGATTGGTGAACAGCAGATACATCAGCACCGGCATGGCGACCCCACCGATGACGAAGCCGACGTCACGGAGAGTGCGGCGGACTTCCAGTCGCAGGTAGTCGAGCATCACGCAGCCTCCTTCACCGGTGCCGCCGTCAGGGCGAGGAACGCGTCGTCCAGTGACGCCGGGGCGACCTCCAGGCCGCGTATCGCGTGCAGTTCCGCCAAAGCGATCACCGTCGCGTCCGGGTCGTCGCTGCGCAGCCGCGCCCGGTCCCCGCGCACCTCCACCGACCGTACGCCGGGCAGCAGCTCCAGGCCCGCGGTGGAGCGGCCCCCGAGGTCGAAGGCGACCAGGCTGCCGCCCACGGCCCGTTTGAGCTGCTCACCGGTGCCGTCGGCGACGATCCGGCCGTGGTCGATGACGAGGATGCGGTCGGCGTGCGCGTCCGCCTCCTCCAGGTGGTGGGTGGAGAACAGCACGGTGTGGCCCAGGCGGGCGTAGGAGCGCATCGACGCCCAGAACGCGTGCCGGGCCTCCACGTCCAGGGCGGCGGTGGGCTCGTCCAGGACGATCACCGAGGGGTTCCCGGCGAGCGCCACGGCGAACCGCACGCGCTGCGTCTGGCCGCCGGAGAGCCGGTCCACGCGCCGCCCCGCCAGCTCCGGGATCCCGGCCAGCTGCAGGGCGCGCGCGACGGGCATCGGCTCGGGGTAGCGGCGGGCCACGAAGGAGACCAGCTCCTGCACGGTGACCCGGGGGACCGCACGCCCCTCCTGCAGCATGGCGCCGACCCTGCCCGCCCGTACCGCCCGCTCCGGGGGCGCGCCGAAGAGCCATACCGTGCCCTCGTCGGGCTCGTCCAGGCCGAGCAGCAGCGAGATCGTCGTCGACTTGCCGGCACCGTTGCGCCCGAGCAGCGCGACCGTCTCGCCGGCCGCGATCTCCAGGTCGACGCCGTCGACGGCCCGTACGGTGCCGAAGGTCTTGACCGCCCCCGTGAAGGACACGGCGGCGTTTTCCGTCTGTGTCATACCGACGACGCTACGGAGCAGGGTCCGCGCCCGGCAGAGGCTCCTGTACCGACTCCGGCAGGACAAATGTCACGGGTGCCCGCCCAACAGAACTGACACAGCGTCAGGAGCCTTCACAAGTGCGGAGCGCTGGGCTATACAGAGGGCGCCGGACTGGAACGCGTTCTAGACCGGCACGCGTGACGACCTCGGTGCGGCCGACGGTGCGGACGGCCGCGCCGGGGTCCCGCACTTCTCCCACGTCAGGAGCCGTATGCCCATCGACGCAGCGAAGGCCCTCGCCGCCGAGCCCCACACCGGCGAGATCACCTGGGACCGCAAGGACGTCCAGCTCTACCACCTCGGCATCGGCGCGGGCATCCCCGCCACCGACCCCGACGAGCTGCGCTACACCCTGGAGTCCCGGCTGCACGTCCTGCCGAGTTTCGCCACCGTCGCGGGCGCCGGTTCGCCCGGGGTGATCAGCGGACTGTCCATGCCTGGCGTCGAGGTCGACCTCGCCAAGGTCCTGCACGGCGGCCAGTCGCTGACCCTGCACCGCCCCATCCCGGTCGCGGGCACCGCCACCGCGACCGGCCGCATCGCCGCTGTGTACGACAAGGGCAAGGCGGCCGTGCTGGTCATGCGCACCGAGGTCGCCGACGCCGACGGGCCGCTGTGGACCAACGACGCCCAGATCTTCGTACGGGGAGAGGGCGGCTGGGGCGGCGACCGAGGACCGTCCACGCGTACGGACCCGCCCGCCGGCGACTCGGACCGCACCGTCGAGCGGGCGATCCGCGAGGACCAGGCCCTGCTCTACCGCCTGTCCGGCGACTGGAACCCGCTGCACGCCGACCCCGACTTCGCCAAGCTCGCCGGATTCGAACGGCCCATCCTGCACGGCTTGTGCACCTACGGCATGACGCTCAAGACGGTCGTCGACACCCTGCTCGGCGGTGACGTCACCCGGGTGCGCTCCTACGCCACCCGGTTCGCGGGCGTCGTCTTCCCGGGCGAGACCCTGCGCATCCGCATGTGGCAGGGCGAGGGGCGGGTACGGGTGGCCGTCGGCGCCGTCGAGCGGGACGACGCGCCCGTCCTCGCCGACACGATCGTCGAACACTCCTGACACAGCCGATAGTTGAGGGGAGCCGCACCATGCGCGCAGCCGTACTGCACGAGATCGGCCAGGACAAGCTGGAGGTCCTCGACGACGTCGAGGCGGTGGGGTTCGGACCCGGCAAGGTGAGGATCCGGGTACGGGCCACGGGGCTGTGCCACTCGGACCTGTCGGCGATGAGCGGGGTGCTGCCGCAGCCGGGCCCGTTCGTCCCCGGGCACGAGGGCGCGGGCGAGGTCGTCGAAGTCGGCGAAGGCGTACGGAACCTGAAGGCCGGCGACCGTGTGGTGGTGTGCTGGCTGCCCGCCTGCGGCGCCTGTGCCGCCTGCAAGCGCGGCCAGACCCAGCTGTGCCTGGCCGGGTTCATGAACGCGGGCAACCCCAACTTCAAGCGCCCCGCCGGTGACGTCTTCGGCTTCGCGGGCACCGGCACCTTCACCGAGGAGGTCGTCGTCGACGCGGGCTGCGCGGTGCCGATCCCCGACGACGTGCCCTTCGACATCGCCGCGCTCATCGGCTGCGGCGTGACGACCGGGCTCGGCGCGGCCCTCAACACCGCCGACGTACAGGCCGGTTCGTCGGTCGCCGTCATCGGCTGCGGCGGCGTCGGCATCTCCGCGATCCAGGGCGCACGGCTCAAGGGCGCCGCCGAGATCGTCGCCGTCGACCCGGTCGCCTCGCGCCGCGAGTCGGCGCTCAAGTTCGGTGCCACCAGGACCGTTTCACCGGACGAGCTGGCCGGGGTCAAGCAGGAGGTCACCGCGGGCGAGGGCTTCGACTACGTCTTCGAGGTCGTCGGCAAGTCCGCCACCGCCCGCACGGCGTACGAGAACACCCGGCGCGGTGGCACCCTCGTCATCGTCGGCGCGGGCGCCATGGACGACTTCCTGCAACTCAACATGTTCGAGCTGTTCTTCGACGAGAAGCGGATCCTGCCCTCGATGTACGGCGGCGGCGACGTCCTGCGCTCCTACGAACGCACCATCGCCCTGTGGCGGGCCGGCCGCATCGACCTCGCGGGGCTCATCACGCACCGGGTGCCGCTCGCCGACATCAACGAGGCCCTGGACCAGATGCGTACGGGGACGGCGCTGCGTACGTGCATCGAGATCTGACCCCCGCCGTCGGCCGAACGCCCCTTTCTGGAAAGGACCTTGATGTCACCGCCACTCGAGGGACTGTCCGCGATCGTCACCGGCGCCGGCCGGGGCCTTGGCCGGGCCGAGGCGCTCGAACTCGCCCGGCTCGGCGCGGCCGTCGTCGTCAACGACTTCGGACAACCCGGCCGCGACGGCTCGGGCGAGGCATCCGCCGGTCCCGCCGAACAGGTCGCCGAGGAGATCCGGGCCGCGGGCGGCAGGGCGCTGGCGCACACCGGTGACGTCGCCGACTTCCAACAGGCGGGTGAACTCGTCGAGTTGGCCGTCGCCGAGTTCGGCACGCTCGACATCCTGGTCAACAACGCGGGCATCCTGCGCGACCGCATGGTCTTCTCCATGACCGAGGACGAGTGGGACTCGGTGATCCGCGTCCACCTCAAGGGCCACTTCAACACGACCCACTTCGCGGCCGCGCACTGGCGCGAGCGGTCCAAGGCGGCGGGCGGCCCGGTGTACGGGCGGATCGTGAACACCTCCTCCGAGGCGTTCCTCGCGGGCTCGGCGGGCCAGCCCAACTACGCGGCCGCCAAAGGCGGAATCGTCGGCCTGACCACCTCCACCGCCCTCGCCCTGGCCAAGTACGGCGTCACGGCCAACGCCATCTGCCCGCGCGCCCGCACCCGCATGACCGAGGACGTCTTCGCCGGATTCGAGCAGCCCGCCGACGCCCTCGATCCGCTGGCCCCCGAGCATGTCGCCCCGCTCGTCGGCTATCTGGCCTCGCCCGCCGCGGCCCGCGTCAGCGGCCAGCTGCTCGTCGTGCACGGCGGCATGGTGGCGATCGTCGAACGGCCGCGCGTACAGGCGCAGTTCGACAGCAAACAGGAGACCTTCACCTACGACGAACTCGACGGGCTGCTCACCCCGCACTACGCGGAGCGACCGCACGGGGAGACGTTCGCGGCGGCGGAGGTGCTGGGGCTCAAACGGCGGGGCTGAGCGGGGCTGAAATGCTGAAGAGGGGGTGCCCGTCGGGCACCCCCTCTCCCTTACTGCCTACTACCGTCAGACAGCCGCCTCGGCGGTCTCCCCGGCCGGCTTGCGGTGCCGGCCGTGCGGAGAGGACTCGCCCTCCTGGGCCGAGACCGGCCCCCGGTGCCGGCCGTGACCGGTGTCCTCCAGGGAGTCGGCGGACAGCTGCTCCGTCGTGCTGGTGTCGCTCATCGGACGTATTCACCCCGTCAAAACTGATCTTTCTTACAGCCCGGCGAGCATATCCATCACCCCGTTGTTCGAATCCACACGGGCACGCCCATCGGCACTAGTTCGTTACAAGACGTCCCAACGGTGCTTGCTGCAGGGGCACGGGACGTGCCGCGACAGGCTCCGGAGGATCCGGCTGCGAGGGCTCGCCCGGCGCGGGGGACGACGTCCCCGACGCCCCCTGACCTGCCGCGCCGCCCCCCACCGGATCCTCCGGTCCCGCATCCCCCGCGCCCCCCGATCCCCCTGCTTCCCCCGAAGGTGCCGCCATCCGCGCCACGCCGCACGGCACCTCGGCCGTGGCGTAGGGCAGTTGAAGCACCCCGTCCTGTGTCCACCATCCGGTGCCCGCCAACCACCCGGCGGGCGCCGCGAGTTGGTGCACCTGCCGGCGGTCCGGCCGCCACAGCCCCACCCAGCTGCCGACCGGGCCGTCGATGCGCAGCGCCACCCCGCAGTTCTCCGGCGTCAGCACCTGCCCCGGCTGAATGGCGAACGGCGTCACCGCGCAGTCCGCGAGCCGCAGGCATTCCGGGAACCGCACCGGCAGCGTGCTGCCCAGCACACCCCAGCCCAGCCGCTCCTCGCCCGGCGAGGGCGCGTCCGAGCGGATCAGCAGCAGCCCGCTGTCGGGGTCGGCGAGCAGCAGCCGGTCGTCGCTGTCATCGGCGATCTGCAGCAATGGGGAGATCTCCCCGGCCCGCTCCAGATCCACCACGACCGCCTTCGTACGGTCGCCGATCTCACGGTCCAGCGCCAGCATCCGCCCCGCGCGGTCCAGCCACACCCCGCCCGAGCAGCGCCCGGGGATCTCCGCCACGCGCTCGGGCCCGAAGGCACCGCCCACCACCTGCCACACCGCGCTGGAGTGCCGGCCCACGGCGAGGGCGTACGCGTTCTCACCGCCCGGTGCGGGCGGCAGCAGCCGTAGCCGGGTGTCGTCGTCAGGGCACTCGACCGCGCCGATCATGACTTCGCCGGTGCCGGGGCCGGTCGGGTAGAGCAGACAGAAGACGTGCCGCCCGGCCACCGGCCGGCACACCAGGACCCGCCCGTCGCCCATCGGCTGCACCTGCGTGCCGGGCTCCTCGGGCTGGTTCACCGGCAGCGACACCGCGTACGGTTCCGGGCCGTCCAGCGTCCAGCGCTCCGGGTACCAGGAGTCGCCGTCCCGCGTGAGACGGGCGCCGTAGGCACCGTCCGCGGTGATGGTGCAGCCCGATTCCGGTGCACCGCCCTCGGGGGCAGCCTCGGGCTCGATCGCACACGCCGTCATGGTCTGGTCACCTCCGGCGACGAAACTAGTTTTCGCACGCACACACGTGGGACGCCGGGCTTCTGCTTCACACATAAGGGTGGCCGGGGCACGATTCGCCTGAGGAAACGGGGACGGGTGTGCTGGAGGCGCCCCGTGGGGGCCGTGAGCGTGCCCGGGCGCTCCGCACACTCGGCGCCGACGGAAACGAATCCGGGCGCCTACGGAAACGGGACCCTGGCACGGACGGAAACGGCCTTCGGTTCAGCAGCGCAGATCAGGCAGGTAGCCTTTTGTCCGTGCCCCGTCTGTCTGAAGTCATCGCCGCGCTGGACAACCTGTGGCCCGCCGAGCGGGCCGAGTCCTGGGACGCGGTCGGCACCGTCGTGGGCGACCCCGACCAGGAGGTCTCCCGGGTCCTGTTCGCCGTCGACCCGGTCCAGAGAATCGTCGACGAGGCGATCAAGCTCGGCGCCGACCTGCTCGTCACGCACCACCCGCTCTACCTGCGCGGTACGACGACGGTCGCGGCGAGCCACTTCAAGGGCCGCGTCGTGCACACGCTGATCAAGAACGACATCGCGCTGCACGTCGCCCACACCAACGCGGACAAGGCCGACCCCGGCGTCAGCGACGCGCTGGCCGGAGCGCTGGACCTGCGCGTCCTGCGGCCGCTCGTGCCGGACCCGAGCGACCCGCACGGCCGCCGCGGCCTCGGCCGGATCTGCGCACTGGACCACCCGCTGACCGTCCGCGCCTTCGCCGCCCGCGCCGCCTCCCGGCTGCCCGCCACCGCGCAGGGCATCCGCGTGGCCGGCGACCCGGAGGCCACGATCAGCACGGTCGCCGTCAGCGGCGGCTCGGGCGACAGCCTCTTCGACGACGTACGGGCGGCAGGTGTCGACGCCTTCCTGACGGCCGACCTCCGCCATCACCCGGCCGCGGAGTTCACGGCGGCCGTGGCACACAGTCCCCTCGCGCTGCTCGACGCGGCGCACTGGGCCACCGAGTGGCCCTGGTGCGAGCTGGCCGCAACCCAGCTCGACGAGATCTCCGACCGCCATGGATGGGACCTTCGCGTCCATGTCTCCAAGACGGTCACCGACCCCTGGACGGCCCATGCGGCCTCCCCTGACACCCCTGCAGGAGCCCCCAACTGAACGCCGCGCCCGCCGACCAGATCCGCCTTCTCGACGTCCAGGCACTCGACGTCCGCCTCCAGCAGCTCGCCCACCGGCGGAAGTCGCTGCCCGAGCACGCCGAGATCGAGTCCCTGAACAAGGACCACACCCAGCTGCGCGACCTGCTGGTGGCCGCGCAGACCGAGCAGAGCGACACCGCCCGGGAGCAGACCAAGGCCGAGCAGGACGTGGACCAGGTGCGCCAGCGCGCCGTCCGCGACCAGCAGCGCCTGGACTCCGGCGCGGTGACCTCCCCGAAGGACCTGGAGAACCTGCAGCGCGAGATCGCCTCCCTCGCCAGGCGGCAGAGCGACCTGGAGGACGTCGTCCTGGAGGTCATGGAGCGCGTCGAGTCCGTGCAGGAGCGGGTCGCCGAGCTCACCGAACGGGTCTCCTCCGTCCAGTCCAAGGTCGACGACGCCACCGCGCGCCGCGACGCCGCCGTCGAGCAGATCGACGGGGAGGTGGCCACGGTGACGAAGGAGCGCGAGGTCATCGCCGGCACCATCCCGGCCGACCTGCTCAAGCTCTACGACAAGCTGCGCGAGCAGCAGGGCGGCATCGGTGCGGCCAAGCTCTACCAGCGCACCTGCCAGGGCTGCCGCCAGGAGCTGGCCATCACCGACATCAACGAGATCCGCGCCGCCGCCCCCGACACGGTGGTGCGCTGCGAGAACTGCCGCCGCATCCTGGTGCGTACGGCCGAGTCCGGTCTGTAGACGCCTTCAGACGCCTTTCCGAGGTCAGTAAGGGGCTGGTGCCGTGCGGGAGTTCATCGTCGAGGCGGACGGCGGGTCGCGGGGGAACCCGGGGCCCGCGGGCTACGGCTCCGTCGTGCTGGACGCGACGACGGGCGAGACGCTGGTCGAGGCCGCCGAGTACATCGGCGTCGCCACGAACAACGTCGCCGAGTACCGGGGCCTGCTGGCCGGCCTGCGCGCGGCACACCAACTCGACCCCTCGGCGATCGTCCACGTCCGCATGGACTCCAAGCTCGTCGTCGAGCAGATGTCCGGCCGCTGGAAGATCAAGCACCCGGACATGAAGCCACTGGCCATGCAGGCGTCCCAGGTCTTCCCGCCGGAGCGGGTGACGTACGAGTGGATCCCCCGCGAGAAGAACAAGCACGCGGACCGACTGGCGAACGAGGCGATGGACGCGGGCGCGCGGGGAGAGCAGTGGTCGGCGGCGGATTCGACGGCGGAGCTGGAGGCTGCCGCGGCGAAGGTCGAGGCGGATGTGCGTGCCGCAACGGTGGTCAGCAAGGTGAGCAGTCCTGGCTGGGCGCCCGCCGACCTGGGTGCGCCCGCGACCTTTGTGCTGCTGCGGCACGGTGAGACGCCGTTGACTCCGCAGAAGCGGTTCTCCGGGAGCGGGGGGACGAACCCGTCCCTGTCCGAGGTCGGGCGGGAGCAGGCCGAGCGGGCGGGCGCCGCGCTGGCCCGGCGTGGGACGATCCAGGCGGTCGTCGCGTCGCCGCTCGCGCGCACCCGTGAGACCGCCGAGATCGTGGCCCGGCACCTCGGTCTTGAGGTGAGCATCGAGGAAGGGCTGCGCGAGACGGACTTCGGGGCCTGGGAGGGCCACACCTTCGGCGAGGTGCGCGAGCGCTACCCGGACGACATGAACCGCTGGCTGGCCGACCCGACGGCGGAGCCGACCGGCGGCGGGGAGAGCTTCGCCGCGACCGGGGCCCGTATCGAGGCCACCCGGGAGAAGCTGGTGGCGGCCTACGCGGGCCGCACCGTCCTGCTCGTCTCGCACGTCACCCCGATCAAGACGTTCGTGCAACTGGCCCTGGGCGCCCCGCCCGAGGCCCTGTTCCGCATGGAACTGTCGGCGGCCGCGCTGTCGGTGGTGGCGTACTACGCGGACGGCAACGCGAGCGTGCGGCTGTTCAACGACACCTCTCACCTGCGCTGAGCGCGCTGAGCGGCGCGCCTGACATCCGCTCGACGGAGGATGTCCGCCGTCTGCGTGTCCGCCGGCAGGAACGCCTCCAGATGCAGCTCGGCCAGCGTCACGTCGACGGCGGTCGCGAAGGACGTGAGCGTGGTCAGCAGCCTCAACTCGCCCTCCGGGCAACGCAGTCGGAGCGGTACGGCGAATCCCAGGTAGTCGTCGCCGGGATCGGTGAGCGGCGGGACGTACGCGGCGAGTTCGTCCGCCAGCTCGCTCAGCAGCGGGTCCGGACTGGTGCGCGCCCGCGCCCGCAGGTTCTCGATGATGTGTCGCCCCCAAGCCTCCAGGTTCACCACGCGTGAGGCCATGCCGTCCGGATGCAGGGCCAGCCGCAGGACGTTGACCGGTGGCTTCAGCAGGTGCGCCGCCGCCCCCTGCGTCAGCACGTCAAACGCCGCGTTGGCCGCGACCAGTTCACCCCGCGGCCCGGCGACCACGGCCGGATACGGCAGATGACCGTCCAGAATCCCGTCCAACGCCTCGCGCACGGGCTTCAGCTCGGCCGCGTCCAACGACGACTCGGAGAACGCGGGCGCGTAACCGGCCGCCAGCAGCAGCGCGTTGCGCTCGCGGAGCGTCAGCCCCAGCGACTCGGCCAGCCGGATCACCACGGCCCGCCCCGGCACGGAACGCCCCCGCTCGATGAAGCTGACGTATCTCTGCGTGGTCCCGGCCCGCGAGGCGAGCTCCAGCTGACTGACCCGCCGGGTGGTGCGCCAGCGCAGCAGCTCGCGGGCGAAGGGTGAGGGTTCGACGGCGTGCGTGGTCATGGATCCAGTTGTACGTCACGGGTACGACAACGGCCTTCACCAGCGCCGATACCCTGCCGGGAATTGAGGACGCCGCCCCCTCCGACCAGCATGACCGCATGGGCACCCAAAGCAGCCACCCCACCCACCACACGTACCGCACCCACCACCTGCAAACCCCCGGCCCGGTCGAGGGCATAGTCCCCCGTGACACCCCCGGCGCCCCGCCCGCACCCGGCCCCCGCGACATCCTCGTACGCGTCCACGCCGTCTCCCTCAACAAGCGCGATCTGCTGATCCTGGACGGCAGTTACCCCCTCAAGGCGGCCCCCGACGTGATCCCGGTCAGCGACGGAGCGGGCGAGGTGGTCGCGGTGGGGGAGGAGGTCACGCGCTTCGGTGTCGGCGACCGCGTCACCAGCACCTACTTCCCGCGCTGGCTGGACGGCCGGATCACCCCCGCCATGATCGACCAGCCCGGCGCGACCCTCCCCGGCATGCTCGCGGAGTACGTCCGCCTCGACGAGAACGCGGCCGTACGGATGCCCGACCGCCTGACCTGGGAGGAGGCGGCCTGTCTGCCCTGCGCGGGGGTCACCGCCTGGAACGCCCTGACCGGCGCCGAAGCGGTTCTCCCCGGCGAGACGGTCCTGACACTCGGCACCGGCGCACTGGCCTTGTTCGCGGTGCAGTTCGCCAAGACGCTGGGAGCGCAGGTCGTGGCCACGACGTCCAGCGGCGCGAAGGCCGCACGTCTCAGGGAACTGGGCGCCGACCACGTACTGAACTACGTGGAGCACCCGAAGTGGGCCGCGAACGTACGGGAGTTGACCGGTGGCCGCGGCGCGGACCTCGTGGTGGAGACCGGCGGCCCGGACACCATCGAACAGTCCGTCCGGGCGACCGCCCTCTACGGCCGCATCGCCCTGATCGCCGCCAACAGCCCGCACAGGCCCAACCTGGAGATCACCACGGACGCTCTCGCGTCGAGCGTGCTGACGATGCGGCGGATCTTCGTCGGCAGCCGCGCCCACCACGAGCGGATGAACCGCGCGATCACCGCGCACGGCCTGCGCCCCGTCGTGGACCGCGTGTTCCCCTACGAGGAGGTGCACGCGGCGTACCGCTACTACGCGTCCGGTGCGGCCTTCGGCAAGGTCGTCATCCGCGTGTCGTGAGTTCCGCGGCCTCGCGCGCCAGCGTCTCGATCCGCGCCCAGTCCCCGGACGCGACGGCATCCGCGGGGATCATCCACGTCCCGCCCACGCAGGCGACGTTGGGGAGCTGGAGATAGTCGAGCGCGTTCGCGGCGCCGACCCCGCCCGTGGGGCAGAAACGGGCCTGCGGCAACGGCCCCGCGAGGGACTTCAGATACGGCGCCCCGCCCGCGGCCTGCGCCGGGAAGAACTTCATCTCCTGCACCCCGCGCTCCAGCAGCGCGACCACCTCGGAGGTGGTGGACACCCCCGGCAGATACGGCACCCCGGACGCCTGCATCGAGTCCAGCAGCAGATCGGTCCAGCCCGGGCTGACCAGGAAGCGCGACCCTGCGTCCACCGACGCCCGCACCTGCTCCGGCGTGATCACGGTCCCGGCCCCGACCACGGCCTCCGGCACCTCGCCCGCGATCGCGCGGATGGCGGCCAGGGCGGCCGGCGTACGCAGCGTCACCTCGATCGCGGGCAGCCCGCCGGCCACCAGGGCGCGGGCGAGCGGTACGGCATCGGCGGCATCGTCGAGCACGACGACGGGGATGACGGGCGCGAGATCGAGAACGGAGGCGGGCAGGGAGGCGGCGGGCTGCGAGGTCATGACCTCATCGTGCCCCGTGGTGCGCACTCTGCGCAAAGACCATTGCGCAGAACGCAACCATCACCGGCATCAAGACGGCATCAGGCCAGGTCAGACCGGTCAGTGCACCTCGTCCACCAACACGTCCAGCAGCCACGCCTTCCCGTTCCCCTTCGGAGGCTCCACCTCGACGACGTGGCCGAGGTCGCGCAGCGCCTCCACCAGTTCGGCCGGACCCTTGGGCGCCGCACCGGCCGTCAGCAGACTCCGTACGATCCGCCCCTTCGTCGCCTTGTTGAAGTGGCTGACGACCTTGCGGGTCGGCGCGTGCAGCACCCGTACGCTCGCCGTCCGCCCGGCTGTCTCGCCCTTCGGCTTCCAGGCGGCGGCGTAGGCGGAGGAGCGCAGGTCGAGGACCAGGCCGTCCCCGGCGACCTCGGGCAGCACGTCCGCCATGGGCGCCCGCCAGTGCGCGCCGAGCGCCCCGAGCCCGGGCAGCTTCACGCCCATCGAGCAGCGGTAGGAGGGGATGCGGTCGTTGACGCGGACCGCGCCCCACAACCCGGAGAAGACCAGGAGGGAACGGGTGGCGCGCCGCTTCGCCGCCGCGTCCAGCGAGGCCAGGTCGAGGGCGTCGTAGAGGACACCGGTGTAGATCTCCCCGGCGGGCCGTGCGCCGGCGACCGGCAGCTCGACGTTCTTCGCGATCTCGCCGCGCAGTCCTTCGCTCAGCCCGAGCACCTCGCGCGCCTTGTCCTCGTCGCCGGCACACAGCTCGACCAGCTCGCCGAGTACGGCCTCACGGGCTGCGGTCAGGCCGGGCAGCGACAGCGACTCCAGCTTCAGCGGGGCGCCACGGCCGGAGGTCGCCTTGCCTTCGGAGGGCGGCAGCAGGACCAGCACGGAAGATCTCCTTCTGTTTGAGCTCCCGAACAGCGTACGGGCCGCGATCTGCATACCCTCGCTGTATGCCTCGCCGCCACATCCGCGTGACCGGCGCCCCCGAAGCACCCCTGAGGGCCGCCCTCACCGCGCTGCGCACCGAACTGGGCGCCCCCGAGAGCTTCCCGCCCCAGGTGGAGGCCGAAGCCGAGGGGGCCGCGAAGGCGCCGGTTCTTCCGCCGTACGACGCCACGGACATTCCCTTCTTCACGGTCGATCCGCCCACCTCCCGGGACCTCGACCAGGCGATGCACCTGTCCCGGCACGGCACCGGCTACCGCGTCCACTACGCCATCGCCGACGTAGCCGCCTACGTCGCACCGGGCGGCGAGGTCGACGCGGAGGCCCACCGCCGGGCGAACACGCTCTACTTCCCGGACGAGAAGGTCTCCCTTCACCCCTCCGTGCTCAGCGAGGGCGCCGCCAGCCTGCTGCCGGGCGAGACCCGCCCCGCCGCCCTGTGGACGATCGACCTCGACGCGGACGGCCGTACGGTCGCGGTCGACGTCCGCCGCGCGACCGTCCGCAGCCGTGCCCGCCTCGACTACACCGCCGTACAGAAGCAGATCGACGGCGGCACGGCCGAGGAGCCGCTGGCGCTGCTGAAGGAGATCGGGCAGGCGCGGGAGCGGCTGGAGGTGGAACGCGGCGGGATCTCGCTCAACGTCCCCGAGCAGGAGATCGTCCAGCGGAACCACGCGTACGAGCTGACCTACCGGGCCCCGCTCCCGGCCGACGGCTGGAACGCACAGATCTCCCTGCTCACGGGGATGGCGGCCGCGGACCTGATGGTCGCGGCGGGCACGGGTGTCCTACGAACCCTGCCCGCCGCCCCCGACGGCGCGGTCGGCCGCCTGCGCCGCACCGCACTCGCACTGCACATCGACTGGCCCCACCACGTCTCGTACGCCCAACTGATCCGCTCCCTGGACCCCCACCAGCCGCACCACGCGGCCTTCCTCCAGGAGTGCACGACGCTGCTGCGCGGCGCCGGATACACGGTCTTCCGGGACGGCGCCCTGCCGTCCATCACCACACACGCCGCAGTGGCGGCCCCCTACGCCCACTGCACGGCCCCGATCCGACGACTGGCCGACCGCTACGCCGCGGAGATCTGCCTCGCGACGGTGGCGGGCGACCCCCCTCCCGACTGGGTCCTCGCCGCCCTCGACGCCCTCCCGCACGAGATGGCCGACGGCGCCCGCCGCGCGGGCACAGCCGAACGCGAGTGCGTCGACATCGTGGAAGCGGCCCTGCTCAAGGACCGAGTGGGGGAGATCTTCGACGCCTACGTGGTGGAAATCGACGACCACAAACCCACGGTCGGCAAGGTGCAGTTGACGTCCCCGGCAGTCATCGGCCGGGTCGAGGGCGGCGGGGACCTGCCGCTGGGGGAGCGACTGCGGGTACGGCTGACACAGGCTGACCCGGGGTCGGGGAAGGTGCGGTTCGCGCCTGCGTGAGGGCCGTGCCACGATCGAGGGAACGGGCCCCGATCTCTTGGACAGGTGATCTTTCGATGTCCCAGTCTGGTGAGCGACCGAAGGAGGGGCGTGACATGGCCATGGCTCACGAGCCGCTCACGCAGGAAGAGGTCCTGCTGGAGGGCTTTCTCGCCCTGGACACGCCGGAAGGTTTCAGGTCGGAGCTGATCGAGGGGGACATCGTTGTGACGCCGCCGCCGGACGGCGAGCACGAGAAGTACATCAGCCGGATCGTGCGGCAGGTGATCAAAAGTTCGCGGACCGAGATGGACTTCTCCGGGAACAAGGGGCTCAGGATGGGGAGCGGTGGGGCCTGCCCGAAGAACCACGTGGTCCCAGACGTCACCTTCGCCCCCCTCGCGCGCGACCTCTTCGGCGGCGCCGACTCCTGGATGCCCTGCGACGGCGTCGCCATGGTTCTGGAAGTGACGTCCACCAAGGCCAGGCCCGACCGGGAGGCCAAGCGTCACTGCTACGCCCGCGGCGCCATCCCCCTGTACCTGCTGGTCGACCGCGAGGTCTCCTCGATCACGCTCTTCAGTGACCCGGAGAAGGACGACTACCGCGAGCTGTGCACCCGCCCCTTCGGCAAGCCGCTCACTCTCCCCGCACCCTTCGCCTTCGACCTGGATACCGCGGATTTTCTCTGAGCCCTCCGGCGTTGCACCCTGACGGTGGAAGGGGGCGACGTATGGAACAGGCATTGTGGACGAGGGCGAGGCTGGGGCGTTGTGGGCCGGCGTTGGATCTGCTGACGGCGCGCTTCGACAAGCATGTCTACGCCCCGCACGCGCATGACGAGTTCACGATCGGTGTCTGTGTCGACGGTTCCGAGGTCATCGACTATCGCGGCGGTCATATCCGCACCGGCCCGGGCTCCATCGTGGTCCTGGCCCCGGGCGAGATGCACACGGGCGGCCCGGGCAACGCGACGGACGGGTACGCCTACCGGGCGCTGTACGCCGACCCGGCCCTGCTCACCGACGGAACGTTCTCCGAGGGCCTGCCCCACTTCCGGGAACCCCTGATAGACGACCCGGAACTGGCCGCAGCGATCCTGCGCACCCACACGGATCTGCGCGCGTGCCCCGACCCGCTGGAGGCGGAATCCCGCCTGCCCTGGCTGCTGACGGCCCTGGCCCGCCGCCACTCCGCGTCCCGCCCGACGTCGGACGTGATCCCCGGCGCGGACCGCATCGCGGTCGCCGTACGAGACCGCCTGGCGGACGAACTCCTGGACCCCCCGTCCCTGGCGTCGCTCGCGGCGGACGTGGGCCTGTCCCGCTACCAGCTCCTGCGGGCCTTCCGTACGACGATGGGGATACCGCCGTACGCCTGGCTGGCCCAGTACCGGGTGACCAGGGCACGCCGCCTGCTGGACACCGGCCTGCGCCCGGCCGAGGTCGCCGCCCTGGTGGGCTTCGCGGACCAGGCGCACCTGACGCGCTGGTTCCGCCGCGTGCTCGGGGTGACGCCGGCGGCGTACCGCAACAGCGTTCAAGACGGCCGGTAGCCGGTCGGCCGAAACTCTCCGTATGACTGCACGCGGCTGGTTCCTGTTCTCCCTGATGGGAGTCGTCTGGGGCATCCCCTACCTGATGATCAAGGTGGCGGTGGACGCCCCGCTCTCCCCGTCCATGGTGGTGTTCACGCGCTGCGCCCTCGGCGCCCTCCTCCTGCTCCCCTTCGCGCTACGACAAGGCGGCCTGGTCCGCATGGTCCGTACGCACTGGCTGCCGATGCTGGGCTTCGCGTGCATAGAGATCATCGGGCCCTGGTTCACGCTGACGGACGCGGAGCGGAACCTGTCGAGCTCGACGGCGGGCCTGCTGATCGCCGGTGTCCCGATCGTGGGCGTGGTCCTGTCCCGCTTCTTCGGCAACGTGGAACACCTGAGCACCCGGAGGACGACGGGGCTGGGCCTGGGCCTGGCGGGCGTGGCGGTCCTGACCATCCCGCACCTGACCGGCGGCGACGCGCGGTCGCTGGGCGAGGTCATGCTGACGGTGCTGGGCTACGCGACAGCCCCGCTCATCGCGGCCCGCTGGCTCAAGGACGTGCCGACGCTGCAACTGACGGCCCCGTGCCTGGCACTGGCGGCCCTGGTCTACGCACCGGCCGCGGGCATGAGCTGGCCCACGGAGATGCCGTCGACATCGGTGCTGGTGGCCCTGATCGGCCTGGGCGCCATCTGCACGGCACTGGCCTTCGTGGCCTTCCTGGAGCTGATCAAGGAGGTGGGCCCGACGCGGGCGACGGTCTTCACCTACGTCAACCCGGCCGTCGCGGTGGCGGCGGGCGCCCTGTTCCTGGGCGAGGAGCTGACGCTGGGCATCGGAGCGGCGTTCACCCTGATCCTGGCGGGCTCGGTACTGGCGACGGCGGGCCCTGGCGCGGCCACGGGCGGTTCCGGCTCCGGCTCCGGTCCTGCCGGTCGGGACAAAGCCACCCGCCGGGTAGCATGGTCGACACGGCAGACGAGCCGGGCGGACGGCCGCGTGGAGTCCTCTTGACGGAGAACTCCCCGAGGAACGTCCGGGCTCCACAGGGCAGGGTGATGGCTAACGGCCACCCGGGGTGACCCGCGGGAAAGTGCCACAGAAAACAGACCGCCCGGTACTTCGGTGCCGGGTAAGGGTGAAACGGCGGTGTAAGAGACCACCAGTGCCCAGGGCGACCTGAGCAGCTAGGTAAACCCCACCCGGAGCAAGGTCAAAAGGAGCCGCTGTAAAAGGCGCGCTCTGCGGGGACGTTCGAGGGCTGCCCGCCCGAGTCCCCGGGTAGACCGCACGAGGCCTACGGCAACGTAGACCCTAGATGGATGGCCGTCTCCCCGGCCGCCGCGAGGCGACCGGGTGACAGAACCCGGCGTACAGCCCGACTCGTCTGCCGTTGTACGACGGATCGCCCGACCCTTCCTCCTGCCGGCTCCGCCGCGCTCCCGGGCCGCCGGTCTGAACCGTCATGGCCCCGACAGCCGTTGTGCGATCACGACCGGCGTCGACGCCCGGTCGTCCGGTCGTCGCGTCAGGAAGGTCGTCCATGCCCGCGCCGCTGTTCACGTCACCGGAGCCGTCCGGCTCGTACATCCCCTCCGGTCCCTCCGGCCGCACCCCCCGGCTCGGCCCGCACGGGCTGCTGAGCCGGCGCAGGGTCGCGCCGGGCACGGACGGGTCCCGGCAGGCAGGGCCCGCACAGCAGGCGCGGCCCGGCGGTCGTGCTCCGGAGCCGGCCGGCACGCCGCTGCCGTCCGCCCTGCTGCCGTTGCCGCCGGGGTTCGCGCTGAACCGCGACCAGGTCGCGTTCGTTGTGCCTGCGTAGGCGCCACCCGACACCCCGATGCGGGGCAAGCGCGATCCGAGAGGCACGCTTCATGCGCAGACGCTCACTCCTGCTCGTTCTGTTACTGGTCCTCGTGGGCGCGACGACCACGACGGCCGTGGTCCTCGGCCGGCACAGCGACGGCGCGGGTCTGCACGGCACGCCGGCCGCCGACGTGGCCGACGCGGAGCACACCGTCACCCTGCAGAACAGGACCGACAGCCGCATCTGGGTCGGCAGCAGGGTCAACGCGGACGGCTCAGCCGCGCTGACCGGGCTCCCGGCCCTCGACCCCGGCCAGTCCGCCACCATCACCGTCCCCGAACGCGAGGGCGCCGGGCACTGGCGCGGCACCTTCTTCGCCCGGCAGGGCTGCTCCGGCGACGACGGCAGCACCTTCCACTGCGCGGTCGGCGACTGCGGCCCCTACGCCGACCACTGCACCACCGGCCAACAGCCCACCAGCCTCGCCGAGTTCAACTTCGACCCCGCCGACTCGCACGCACCCTGGTACGACGTCAGCTACGTCGACGCGGTGTCGACCGCCGTCACCATCACCCCGAACGACATGACGCCGCCCGCCACGGGCGAGTGCGCGGCGGCGGGCTGTGCCGTCGACCTGCTGTCGTCCTGCCCGGCCGAGGACCTGACCAAGGACGCGTCGGGCAAGCCGCTGGTGTGCGTCAACCCGAACCGGGACGCGAAGACCCCCTACAGCGACGCGATCAACCAGAAGTGCCCCACCGCGTACGCCTGGTCGAAGCAGGACGCCGAGCCCGGGAACCGGACCATGTACCAGTGCTCCAAGTGCAGCGGGATGACCGTCACCTTCAACGGCGCCGGCACCCCTCCCGCCCCCGTCCCGACCACCACGTCGCCGGCTCCCGCCCCCACCACACCGGCCCCGGTCCGCAAGGGCGTCAGCCTGAACCCGTTCGACGGCGCCTCGCAGGCGCTGGCGGACTCGGGCGTCTCCTGGTACTTCAACTGGGCCTCGTCCACGGGCAGCGTCACCCCGCCGCAGGGCGTCGAGTACGTCCCGATGATCTGGGGCCCCGGCGCGGTCACCGACGACCAGCTCGCCAGTGCCAGGAAGGAGGGCAAGGAACTCCTCACCTTCAACGAGCCCGACTCCGCCACCCAGTCGAACATGACCCCCGAACAGGCCCTGGACCTCTGGCCCAAGCTGCAAAACACCGGCCTGCGCCTGGGCGCTCCGGCGGTCTCCCGCGACGCCGACGTCCCCGGCGGCTGGCTGGACCGCTTCATGCAGGGAGCCGAACAGCGCGGCCTGCGCGTCGACTTCATCCCGCTGCACTGGTACGGCAGCGACTTCGGCCCGGACGCGGCCGGCCAGCTGCGCGACTACATCCAGCGGGTGCACGACCACTACCACAAGCCGATCTGGCTGACCGAGTACGGCCTGATCGACTTCACCCACGGCACCCCGCGCTACCCCGGCGACCAGCAGAGGACCGACTTCATCACGTCGTCGACACGGATGCTGGACGGGCTGGACTACGTGGAGCGCTACGCCTGGTTCACGCTGTCCACGAAAACCGACCCGAACGGCCTGTACGACGGCACCACCGCGAACGCGGCGGGCCGGGCCTACCGCGCCGCGAACTGAAGGGATTGCAGCTTCTGCTCGATCTTCGCGGCGTCCGGATGATCGAACTCCGCGAAGATCGACAGGGCCTGCCGCCAGGTCGTGCCGGCCATCTCGGGTGCGCCGATGGCCAGTTGGACGTCGCCGAGGTGGCCCAGGGTGTGTCCCTCCCCCCACCGGTTGCCGAGGTCCCGGTGGACGGCGAGAGCCTCCCGGTAGTACTCGACCGCGCGGTCGCGGGCACCCAGACGGTGGTGGACCGTGCCGAGGATGTCGAGGGTGACGCCCTCGACCCACCGGTTGTCGCTGTCGCGCAGGACGACCAGCGCCTGTTCCAGGATGCGGACGGCCTCGTCGAACCGGCCGAGCCGCTGGTAGGCGTCGCCCAGGTTGCTCAGGGAGATTCCCTCGCCCCACTTGCTGCCGACGGCTCGGCCGAGGGCCAGCCCGCGGCGGCAGTATGCCGCGGCCTTGGCGAACTGGCCGGCGTGGAGGTAGGCGTCGCCCAGGTTGGCGACGGCCCGCAGCCTGCCCTTCGAGTCTCCCAGCTCCCGGAAGACGGCCATCGCCTGAAGGTAGTGGTCGATGGCCTCGTCGTAGCGGTTCGCGCAGCGCAGTGCCGCGGCCGTGTCCGAGAGTCCCTGTGCCTCACCCCGGCGGTCGCGGACGGCGCGAGCGGCGGACAGGCCCGCCCGGGCGGCGTCGAGCCAGTCGACCAGATGACTGCGGAGGTAGAAGAACCCCCACAGGACGGCGGGCAGGCGCCAGGCGATGCCCGGCTGTCGGCACGCGGCGGCCTGGTGGACCGCGCGGACCAGGTTGGCCCGCTCGGTCTCGCACCAGTCCAGGGCCTGGTCGTAGGTCGTGAACGACAGGGGCCGGCAGGACGGTGGCAGCGGTTCCAGGGTGACCCGGTGGCGGCCGGGCGTGATGTGCGCACAGGTGGCGTCCGCGGTGTGCAGATACCAGGACAGCAGTCGCTCCACCGCCAGGTCCCGTTCCTGCGCCGTCTCCTCGGCGGCGACGCGCTCGGCGGAGTAGACGCGCAGCAGGTCGTGCAAGGTGTAGCGGCCGGGGTAGTGCTCGGTGAGTAAGTGGGCGCGGGTCAGCTCGACGAGCAGGCCGCGGGTCTCGCGCGGGGTGAGCCCGGCGAGAGCGGCCGCGGCGGGCGCGGAGATGTCCGGCCCCGAATGCAGCCCCAGCAGCCGGAACAGCCGCGCCGCCGGGGGCGACAGGGCTTCGTACGAAGAGGAGAACACCGACCGTACGTCGATGGCGATGTCGTCCCCGGCGAAGACGTCGAGGCTGTCGTGGCTGTCCCGCAGTTCCTCCGCGATGGCGCTGAGCGGGAAGCCGGGGTGGGTGGCGGCGCGGGCGGCGACCACCGCGAGGGCCAGCGGCAGCAGGGCACACCGCGCGACGATCTCCTCCACCGCCTCCGGTTCCTCCGCGAGCCGCTGGGCGCCGAGCCGGCGCGCCAGGAACTCGTGTGCCTCGGCGGACGTCAGCTGGTCCAGCGTCAGCGGGTGCGCCCCCTCGCCGACGACCAGGCCGGTGAGCTGGTTGCGGCTGGTGACGATGACGAGGCAGCCGGGGGAACCGGGCAGCAGCGGGCGTACCTGCTCGCTGTCGCGGGCGTTGTCGAGCAGGATCAGCACCCGCCGCTCGGCCAGCACGCTGCGGTAGAGCGCCGCCTGTGCCTCGAGTCCGGCCGGCAGCCGCTGCGGGGGTACGCCCAGGGCGTCGAGGAGGATACGGATGGCCTCCTGCGGGGGCATGATCGAGCCGGTCGGATCGAAGCCGCGCAGGTTGATGCAGAGCTGCCCGTCGGGGAAACGGTCGGCGACCCGGTGGGCCAGGTGCACCGCCAGGGTGGTCTTGCCTATGCCGGCCATGCCGCCGATCGCGCTGATCGTCAGCGTGGCCGGCCCGCCGCCGTCGAGGGGCAACAGGCTCAGGGACCGCTCCAGTTCGGCGTCCCGCCCGGTGAAGGCGGTGAGGTCGGCGGGGAGTTGGGCGAGGCGGGGTGTGTAGCCGGGCGGGGTGGTGGTGACCGGGCTCGGGTCGGGGGACTGTCCGACGGCGGGTTGGAGGAGGGCGGCTGGAGCTTGCCCTTCCGCGCGGGCCTGGTCGTCGGCATCGGCGTCGGCGTCGGCGTCAGGGGAAGTGCGCTGCTGCGGGAGGGGAGTTGTGCTGTCCCGGAACCGGCCGGGCGCGTCGGGGTGCGGGGCGTAGGCGGCCGTGCCCGGGGTGTTCGTGGTGCCTGCGGAACCGGAGGGGTCCGTCGTGCTCTGCGTGGGTGCAGCGGTGGTCGCGGTGTGCCGTGCGGGTGACGGGGCGGCCGGCGGTTCCTCGTGGCGGAGCGGTGAGGAGCCCGGATTCGAGGCGGGGGCCGGCGAGGCGAGCGACGCGTCGGACGCGAGGATCCGCGCATGTAAGTCCCGTAGGGCGGGGCCGGGTTCGACGCCCAGCTCGGCCACGAGGGTGTCGCGCGTCGTGCGGTAGGCCGCAAGGGCCTCTGCCTGTCGCCCGGAGCGGTAGAGGGCCAGCATGAGGAGCCGGCACAGTTCCTCCCGCAGCGGGTGCTCCCCGGTCAGCGACATCAGTTCGCCGATGACGTCACCGGGGTGGCCGAGCCGGATGTCGAGATCCAGACGCCTCTCCAGCGCGGTCAGCCGTACCTCGGCGAGCCGGGAGCGCTCGGCCTCGGCCAGCGGGCCGGGCAGCCCGGCGAGCGCCGCGCCCCGCCGCCCGTCCAGGGCGTCGTGCAGGAGTTTCGCGGCGGTGGACTCGTCGCCGGCGGCGGATGCACTCGCTGCGTCCGCGATCCGCCGTTCGAACACGGCCAGGTCCAGGGTCTCGTCGGGTACCTGGATCTGGTATCCGTCCCCGACGGAGATGATCGTCCGTGGCGGGTGGGCCGAGTCGCGGCCGGGCTCCAGCACCTTACGAAGGCGGGAGACGTAGGTGCGCAGGACGGACGCGGCGGTTGGCGGCGGCTCGACACCCCAGACGGCGTCGACGAGTTCGGCGAGAGTCACGGCCTGCCCCCGGCGCAGCAGCAGCACGGCCAGCACGACGCGTTGCTGTGGCGAACCCAGGTCCAGCTCTCGATCGTCGTGCCAGGCCCGCACCGGGCCGAGCAGGGAGAAGCGCAAGGTGGTCAAGTTCGCTGCGTTCACCCTGCGGACTGTACTGACACTCCGCGTGGTCAATGGTGCTGCTGAGGTGAACTGTTTCCGTTCAGCGACCGTTGCATTACACGAACCGATACGGTCGTCTTCAATCAGGACGGGGCGGGACGGAACAGGACGGGGTGGGGCGGGCGGGACGGGCGGGACGGGGTGGGCTCACACCGCGAACTTGACCGCCTCCAGCCACACGTCGTTGCTGAGGGTGCCGCCGAAGGTGTACTCGGGGCGAGGGTTGACGCAGCCCTGCTGACCCCAGTCGGCGTTGTGGACGCGGGCGACCTGGCAGATCTGCCCGCCGCTGCCGATGTTGATGGCGAAGCCCAGCATGTTCGGGGCGCTCTTCCTCCCGCTGCCGATGTAGATGTTCTTGCCGTCGTCGGTGTTGGGAGTCCAGTGCGGCATCCAGACGCCCTTGCCGTCGGTCGAACCGGCCTTGTGCACGAAGGCGTTGGCGGCCACACCGCCCGTGCCGCGCACCGCGATGTTGAGTGCCTTGATCGCCCGGTTCTGGCCCGTCGTACCGGCCACTGTCCCGTCGCACACGGGCTTTTGCCAGCCGCGTCCGGAGACGTAGGCGCGATAGCAGATGTGCCGTCCGGGATCGTTTTTGGCAAGGCGGTTCACGGCGCTGGCGGCGGTGTCCGCCGAGGGTTTGGCGGTCACGGTGACCCTGACCTCCGACGGCCGCACGGTCACGGTGGCGGTGGCCTTGTCCTTCGGTTTGCGCTTGGCCTTGGCCGACGGTGAGGCACTGAACGACGGCGGCGGCACCAGGCTCGGCGACACGGAGACGGTTGGCGACGTCTTCGACTTGTCGTGTTCCGGGGACCTGTCCAGCTTGTCGCTGGTGCCGGCGGCCTGGTTCTGGCCTCCGTCGCCGTCCGATCCGCTGCCCAGTATCACCAACGGCACGATGACGAGCACGGCCACTCCGAGCGCCACCGGCCCGACGACCAGGGGCCGGTGAAGCAGACCGGTGGCCCGGTACTCGTCGTCCGACTGCCGCGTCGCCCGCGCGCCGGAGTCCTTGGAACGGCGCGGCAGCGACAGGGAGGGGATACCGGGGGAGAAGGAGGGCAGGGAGGGGCGGGGGAGCGAGGGGCGCGGCAGCGCGAAGCGCGATTCTTCGAGGCCGTCGTCGGGGCTGTCGTTGAAGTCGTCGTCCCGGCTGTCCTCGTGCAGGCCGTCGTCGTGAAGGTCGTTGTCGCGGAGGTCGTTGTCGGGAAAGTCTTTGTCGTGAAGGTCGTCCTCGCGGAAGCCGTCGCTGTGAGAACCGTCGTCGGAGGGGCCGCCGATGGGAGCGCCGACGCCCCAGAGTCCGGATTCGGGGGCGTCGGGGGCGTCGGGGGCGTCGGGGGCGTCGTGGACGTCGGGGGCGTCGTGGACGTCGTGGGCGCCGATGGATTCCGAATCCCCGGCCGCCCCCGGCGCAGGCGCAGGCGCAGGCGGTGGCGGAGGCGGCGTCAGCGGCTCCTCCACCAGCTTGCTCGAACCGTCGGGGGCGACCTCGACGAAGGTCACCTCCGCGACGGCAGGGTCGGAAATGGCCGCAGTGACGGGGGAGTTGAGCTCGCGCGCGTGGCGGTGCAGCGTGTCGAGGACGGCCTCGTCGACGGACTGTCCTCCCGCCGCGTGCACGGGCACTCCGTCGACGGAGGCGGAGCCGTCGGCGTCGATGAACACCGAGAAGTGCGACGACGGTCCGGCAGCTTCCGCGAAGGGCTCCCGCTTGCTGAAGTTCACCGGATCCCCGGGCGCAGCGTGCTGGCCCGCCGCGATCGCGTCGTCCGTCTCTTCGTCCCGGCTCATGCCCATCCCTTTCTGGCAGTGCGGCTGCGAGCTACAACGGTGGGCGGGGGACGTACGGTTCAATCGGCCGTGCGGAGGTGGAGTATGTGGTTCAACGGGACGCCGGCTCAGCGGCGGCGCCGCCCGTTCGCGGAAGAGGCCGATCGTGTCTGCGGCACGGCGGCGGGGCGCGTGGCACTCCTTGCGTCGGATCCGTCCATGACGTACGTGACATTGACGTTCGTCGCATAGATGGTTGCGGGGGCCAGTGCCCGCCTGTCGGTCACGGGGTTCGACGGGGCCGAACTGACGTCGGCACCCGCGGAGGGCGTGGCGGGATGGGCGGTGCTTTCCGCGAAGTTCACCGTGGCGGAAAGGTTGTCAGAGTCCTGGTCCCTGTCGGGGAACTCGGGGGCGGAGAAGGGAGCTTCGAGAGAGGCATTCGTAGCCTCGGCGGCTCCCGGATCTGGACTCTCCTGCGGCTCAGTTTTCTTGCCCGCCTGTGTGAACGTGGACGACTGCGACGCCGGATCCGTGCGCGGAGGCTCGGTCCTCTGGAGCAGTTCCTCCACCACCGGCAGCCTTCTGTCCAGGTATGCCTGCTGCAGCTTGGGGTCTTCCGCGATCCGTTCCAGGATGGCGTGCAGGACCTGCTGGAGTTCCGGGGTCGAGAACTCGGCCACCTTCTGGCGCGCCCGACGAGGATTCTCCTGTTGGGCCGGGTAGTTCGCTCGCTCCGGCCGGCTCTGGATGGGCGCTGCAGCACCTGAGGAGAACCTCCTCCGCAGCCACTCCCGCAGTCGGGCCAAGGCCCCCGACCGGCTGGGCTGCCGTTGCGACCGCGGTTCACCCGCTTGCAGGTCCTCGTCGATCAGTTCCCGCGCCAATTGCTGCGCAGGCGTCGGGGGTGCGGGCCTGGTCCACCTCGCCTCGGGACGTGCCGGCCCGGAGCCCGGACTTTCCATGGCCATGCTGGCCCTCCCTCTCGCCTGTTCCGTGAACGGGACCCCTTGTGGCATGGGCCCTGACACGACAAACGACGGGGGGCGGGGGTGAACGGTTCAGTACGGGCGGGCAGGGCGTCACCGCCTTCTGCATCCCTGCAACTCAGGATGTGTTTCACGCTTGGCCGGGCGGCGGAGGCGGAGGCCCGAACGGGTCAAGGGCGTCGACGGTGGGCTTCTCCTTCCCGCGGTGGGAACCGGGCTTGCAGCCGGCGAAGGGGCCCATGGGCTCGCGCAAAGAGTTCATCACTGGTGCAAGGTAGTCACGGTGCCAGTTCGCGGGCCCGCACATCCCGGAACCGGGACCGGTCAACTCGCCCCAGGCGAGCCAGAGGCTGTGCAACTGGGCGACTGCTTCGGGGTGCTCCCACCAGCGGGAGCACCAGGGCTGGGTCGAGGTCACCTCTCTGCCGTAGACGGGCAGCAGAACGTGGTGTGTCCAGAGGGTCAACTGGCGCAGCGCCTCCACATATTCGGGCCCCTCCTTGTAGAGGATGAAGTGCGAGGGGCTCGGAGATTCCTCCTGAGGGGCCGTGCTGTCCGCCTTCGCGTCGGCCTCTTCGGCAGCATCGGCACCCCGCGCTTGCGCGGAGACCTCGACGGTCTCAGTGGGCATGGCAGCCCCACCTTCTCTCGGCAGCTTTGGCTCGGTCCGTGCGTCGACACCACGTGCACACGCGGCATTCGGTTCAACGGTCACTGCCGGCACCCGTCCGCGCACGGAGTCCAGCCCGTTCCGTGTCCGCTTGAACCGCCCCGAAACCGGCGCCGTTGTGGCCCTCTGGAAGCAGGTTTCATGATCTGCGAAAGGACACCCGGCATGCCGACACAACCTGTACGCGGCTTCTCGTTCAATCGTGGCGACGGCCCAGGAAGACGGAATTCGATCCAAGCCACCGGTGACGCTGTGATAAACATGCCGTCCCCGTCGGAGACACAGCCTTCAGCGATCATCCACGACCAGCGATCGGGGTTGTACTACGCGGCCGTCATCGGCAGCAGGGGCATTGAGGTTCTCAAGTGGGGCGCAGAACGCGCCGGGGGCGCTGCCAGGTGGATGTGGGAGCACGACACGGAAACCAAGCAGTACGTCAAGATCGCGGCCGAAATCCTCCAGGCTGCGGGCAAGTTCGTTCAGGCGCATGCGACGTCCGAGCAGTACAAGACGTACGGGAACATCGCGCAGCAACTCGGGGCCGGCACGGCGAGTATCGCCAACGGTTATGACTCGGCGAAATTCGCACACTCTTCATGGCAAACGGGCAGTGTGGTGGACGGTCTCAAGGCGGGAGCCGCGTTCATGGGCGCTGTCGGGGGGATCACAAACGCCACGGGGCAAAGCAGTGCAATGCCCGCCGATCAGGGGAAACAGCAGCAGGCGATCGGACACACCTTCTCGGCCATCGGGCTGACCGCTTTCGGTGATCCAGAGGCCAAAAAGCGGGCAGCGGCGCTAGCGAACCAGTCCAAGCGGCGCGACTTCATGCTGCAGGACAATGATTCGCAGCTCAACCTGACCGAGCTGGTGGATTCCCCCGATGCGGTCGAATCGTCAAGTGATACATACTTCCCGTCGAACTCCACAGGCCTGTCGAGTTCCACGGCGTACCTGAACCAGCAGCCGACCCAACGAGCTCGCCCTCCGCTGGCAGAGCAGCCCGCATACATGTCCGGGGGGCTGCGCATGGTACCGGCAGGCAGGACACTGCCGCCGAGCCCTCCGGGAAAGAGGGGGTCGAACAGCAGCAGTGACGGTGGCAGCGCGGAGCGGCCCAAGGAGAAAGGAAAGGAGAAAGAAAACCGCAGGAATGGGACAACGCGGCGCTGATCCCGGCGGCATCGACGAGGTCTCGGCGACTGAGCCCATACGCGTCTGAACCGGTACGGCCCGATCCACGTTGTGGTTACCAGGAACGCGACCAGAACGAAGGGGTCAAGGAAAATGGACAAAGTATGGGGCCTTTTCAACATGACCAAGGACAAGGCGCCCAGCGGTCGCACGCCGCGTGCGGATGCCCAGCAGCATATCCGTGAGGTGCTGGCACGAAACGGTGTGGATCCAGACCAGGGCGACACCGTGGGACACGGCGTCGCGGCCGCTATCGGCGCCATTCAGGCGTTCGCCGGGGAAAAGGGCGCCCGCCGGGTCGACACCGTGTTCAAGGATCCGGAGGTGTCCCAGTACTACGCCCTCCCCTCCAACCACCCGATGGCGGCGGACGCCCACAAGTACATAGCCCAGAAAGAATTGGAGTACTGGCAGAAGGAGCACACCCAGAAGCCGTCGCAAGGCACGGAAGCCGCCCTCCAGTTCACGGCGGACGAGCGTGTAGCGGTGCAGCGGGGTTTCGCCGCGTTGGACAGTTACGGAAGAATGTTCAACCGGCAGTACCAGCAGGAGTTCAACCCCTCCGGGGGCTACGCCCAGAGCACCGGGCCGAACGCCTACTACACACAGCAGTCCACGTACGCGAGCTCGTCCGCGACCCCGCAGGCGGGGGCGCAGTACCCGGGCCAGAAAGCCGGGACACCCCCGAAGAAGGGAAACGCTCGCTGAACGTCATCCCGTAAGGGCGAAGCGGCGCCCCCGGTCGACCGGGGGCGCCCTCGTCTGTGTGATGCCAGGCGCGGTGGCGGCCGAGCGTCAGGGCGCGGAGCGTTGCGCCCGCCACACAACGCGTCGCGTTGACAGAGAAATCCGAGCAGGTGCTTTCGAGCAGCACCTCACCGCCGCGATGAAGCCGTCACGCATCCGGCCGCACCACCCCCAAAATCTCCATCGACCCCGCCGGCGACACATACACCCACCGCCCCGGCCGCGGAGCGGAGATGATCTTTCCGGCGCCGATGTAGAGGGCCACGTGGCTGGCGTCCGAGAAGTAGATGATGAGGTCGCCCGGGCGCATCCGGGAGACCGGGACGTGCGGGAGGCGGGCCCACTGTTCTTCGGCGGTGCGGGGGATGGGGATGCCCGCGTGCAGCCAGGCCTGGGAGGTCAGGCCGGAGCAGTCGAAGGAGTTGGGGCCCTCGGCGCCCCAGACGTAGGGCTTGCCGAGTTGTCGGGTGGCGTAGGCGATGGCTTTGCGGCCCGCCTTGCTGGCCTTGGTGCCTGCCTTGTCCAGGACGCCCGTGCCGACCCACTTGGCCTGGGCCTCGGCCTGTGCCTGCTGCTCCAGTTCGGCCAGGTGGTGCAGTTGGGACTGCTGCAGCCGGGACTCCAGTGCGCGGGCGGCGGCGATGCGTGCCTTGATCTTGTCGCGGTCCCTGGCCATGGCGCTGCGGCTCGACTTCAGGCCCCGCAGCTCCTCGGCGGCCTTGTCGGTGCGGGTGCGCAGCTCCTTGCGGGTCGCCTCAAGGGCCGTCAGCTGCCGCTGCGTGCCCTGCTGCGCCTGTTGCGCCAACGCGGCGTCGTCCAGGGCGTGTTCGGGCTCGGGGGCGAGGGCGAGCTGCACCTCGGCGGGCAGTCCGCCGCTGCGGTACTGGGCGCGGGCCGCCGAACCGAGCAGCGCCTTCAGCCGCGTCTCCTTCTGCCCGGCCGCCTTGACCTGGCTGTTGAGCAGCGTGACCTTCTTCGCTTGAGCCCTGGCCTTCTCGTCGGCGGCGTTGTACTTCTCGGTGGCCGCCTCGGACTGGTGGTAGAGGTCGTCCAGTTGCCGGCGTACCTCGTCGAGGGTGGCCGGCCGCGGATCGGGGGCCGCGAGCGCCGCGGGCACCTGTGTCGTCGCGGTCAGGGCGCACAGCAGGGTGAGGGCCGCGGCCGTCCGGTGGCCGTGGGTGTGCGGGGTCCGTGTCATGCCGTCCGAAGCTCCCTTCGCAGCCGACCCGGTGACGGCCTCGCCCTCACAACGGGGGTGCCGCGCGGGACGGTTCAAGAGATCGCGCGCGGCGTGAACCGTGCCGCACCGCCGCCCGTTGTGGCCTGTCGTGGGGGCCCACGCCGGTTGCCGTACATCGAGGACATCGAGGACGGGGCCGTGGAGCGCGGCCCTCGACAGGGCGGCCGAAGGGGACAAGGAGACCGGATGGATGCGGAGTTGGTGCTGCTCGCGCTGTGCACAGGATTCGGCCTCGGCTTCATGACGCTGGCCGTTCGCGCGGTCCTGACGGCCGTGCGGCTGTGGGCGCGCGGCCTGCGCGTGACGGGCCGGGTCACCGAGCGCGCCCCGGCCGACCGGCGGGGCGGCGGGCTGGTGCTCTTCTCCGATCACCTCGGGCGCGAACTCCTCCTGGATCCGGGGCCGTACGCGCCGCTGTGCGGGCTGCCTCCCGTCGGCGGAACGGTCCCCGTGGTCTACGTACGGGACCGGCCCACCGCGGCCCGGCTGTGGACCCTGCGGCATCTGCTCGCCCCGTCGTTCGGGTGGTTCCTGTCCTCGACCGTCGCGTTCGGCACCGCCGTGACGGTGACGTCTTGAGGCGTGACGACGGCTTCGTGAGGCGCGAGGACCCCGCGCGTCTGCCCGAACCCGACATCCTGCGCGGCTTCGCCCTGTTCGGGATCCTGCTCGTCAACGCCGAACTGATGGCCGGACCGTACGCGTCGTTCGGCGGGGGACCGGGGGCGGGCGCGCTCGACCGGGCCGTAGCCTGGACGGTGACCGCGCTCACCGACACCCAGTTCTATCTGCTCTTCTCCTTCCTGTTCGGCTACAGCTTCGTGCTGCAGCGGCGGTCCGCCCGACAGGAGGGCGCCGCCTTCGCACCGCGTCATCTGCGGCGTACGGCGGGGCTGTTCGGGCTGGGGGTCCTGCACGCCGTCGTGCTCTACCCGGGCGACATCCTGATGACGTACGCCGTCCTGGCGCTGGTGCTGTACGGGCTGCGCGACCTGGCCCCGCGGACCGCGCTGCGGCTGGCCGCGGGCCTGGCCGTCGCCCTCGCAATCCTCCTGCTGGCGTACGGCCTGCTGACCGTCGCCGCCACCGAGCCGCTCACCCCCGCCCAGTACGCGCCCCGCGTCGCCGGCACCGTGGCCGCCTACCGCGGCGGCGTCCAGTCGGTGCTCGGCGCCCACCTGCACGACCTGCCGTCGACGCTCGGCACGGACCTCCTGTACGCCCCCCACTTCCTGGCCGCCTTCCTGGCGGGCCTCGCGGCGGCCGGGCTACGGCTCGTGGAACGACGCGGGCGGGACCGCGCATGGCTGCGCCGCGTCGCCCTGCGGTGCCTTCCGGCCGGTCTGGCCGGCGGCGCGCTGACCGCCTGCTGCGCCGACGGCCCGCTGGACAGCCGCTGGTTCCTCGTCGGGCACGCCGTGGCGGTGCTGACGGCGCCCGCGCTGGCGGCCTCGTACGCCTGCGGGCTGCTGCTCCTGGTGCGCGGGCGGGCGGCCCGCGTGCTCGCGGCGGCCGGGCGGATGTCGCTCACCCACTACCTCACCCAGTCACTGGTCCTGGCCCTGGTGTTCACCGGCTACGGCCTCGGGCTCTACGACCGGGCAGGCACCGCCGCAGTGATCGCGGGGTGCCTGCTCCTGTACGGCCTGCAGCTCGCGGCCGGAGGCGCCGTCGCGGCGCGGGTGCGCTACGGGCCGGCCGAACTGCTCCTGCGCACCGTCACATCGGCGCGGCGTCCCGCACCCAGCGGCTCTTCTTCTCCAGTGCGACACCACCGGTCAGGCGAGCCGCGGCCCGTTCGGTGATGGCGTTCGACTCCGCCTTCGCCTGCGCCGAGATGAGACCGGCGCCGGGCTCCTTGTACCAGGGGCGCAGCCGGATCAGCGCCGGCCGGATGCCAGTGGCCAGCAGCAGGGCGGTGCCCTTGGGCAGGGCACGGATTTTGTCGGGCGGCAGGATCGACTCCTGGCGGTAGGAGTACGAGCGCTGGGAGCCGTCCTTGCTGCGGGAGACGCTCGGCGTCCTCACGTCGTGCTGGCCGACCAGCGTGGAGATCTTCTGCACGAAGTCGGCGTCGTCCAGGCCCGCGCCGAGCAGCTTGACGGTCGCCGCGCTCCACAGCGCGTCCATCCCGACCTCGCCCCACACCCGGGCGCCCTGCCGGTAACTCTGCAGCAGCGTCACCACGTTGATGCCGCGGGAGCCGAAGTGCGAGTAGAGATCCGGCAGATCGGAGATACGGCATACGTTCGCCGCTTCGTCCAGGACCGCGGTCAGCGGCGGGTCCAGACGGCCGCCCATGCGCTCCGCGGCCATCACGCCCGCCCGCATCGTCGCGTCCGCGAGGCCCGCGATGACACCTGCCGCGGAGCCGCCGCCGTCCTTGGACAGCAGGTAGAGGGTGTCCCGGCCGACGACGTGCCGGTCGGGCCGGAACTCGGGGAGATACGGGTCCGGCGTGACCCAGGCGAGGATCTCCGGGTCGAGCAGACAGGACACGGTCTGCCGCGCGGTCTCGTAGATGCCGTCCCTGGTCTCCACGGCGCCGCGCACCGTGCCCTGCAACTGCTCCGCCATCGCGAGCATGCCGGCGTCGCGCAGCAGGTCGATCGGGGTGCGGTCGGCGGGATCGGCCAGCCAGCCCAGCAGGTCCTGGACCGGGGCCCCGCCACGCGCCGCGGCCAGGAAGAGCGCCGTGAGGGTGTTCTGCGCCGCCGAGATCCAGAAGTCCTTCTTCGCGGTGTCGTCGTTGACGGACGCCACGAAGTGCCCGGCCAGCCGGCGCGCGCCCTCGATGGTGTGGCAGTCGCCGAGGAGGTTCCACCACATGGCGCGCTCGGTGTGGGCGATGCCCTGCGGGTCGAACGTCCACACCCGGCCCGCCTTCTCGCGCTCGGCGCGGGTGACGGCGTAGACGTCGGACTTGTTGGAGGTGAGCAGGACGGCGCCCTGCGCGCGCAGCACGCGGGGCACGGCGATCCCCGTCGACTTGCCGGCCCGCGGCGCCATCAGGTCCAGCTCGACGTCCTCGTAACTGCTGCGCAGTTCGGGCCCCTTTGGATCGAGGTCGCCCAGGAGGTTGCCGGTCTCGTCCGGGTGGAGTTGCGTACGGCCCTTGAGGCTGGGGCGCAGCTCGCGGGCGCGGGCCTCGATGCTCTTGGGGCACATGGCCGCCAGCTCGCGCCGGCCGGCCAGGCCCTTGGTGCGGCCGGCGCGCGCCAGCAGGAACCGTAGGAGGAACACCGTGGGCATCGAGATCAGGGCGAGGAGGGCGAGCATGCCGCCGTAGACCGCGGCCGGCGGCGTGCCCGGCCACACGCCGCCCGCACCGTCGGCGACGAGGTGCCCGGCGGTGGACAGGGCGAACGGCGGGGCGTCCCAGCCGTGACCGGTGACCCCGGCGCCGAGCGTGCCGCCTGCCCAGCCGACGGTGAACACGCACAGGGAGGCCGCGGCGACGGCCACGATCGCCCAGGGGGCGAGTTCGTGCATGCCGCCGGTCGCGGGGGGCCTGCCCGTCATGCGGTCCACCGTCCCGGCAGGGAGCGCGGTTCCTCCTGAGCGGCCCGCGCGATCTGCTCGGTGGCGTGGGCGAGGGACTGCTCGACGGCCTCCTCGTTGGGCGTCCAGCGGGTGTTGGTGTTGTGCAGCCGGCGTTCGGCGTCGGTGATGGCCACCTTGATGGGGATGCCGGGCCGGCCACCGACCTTGATGAGGAAACGGCCGCGGCCGGGCGGCTCCTCGTGTCCGCCGGAGACGCCCCAGCCGGGGGGCGACGACCAGGACGACACGAGTTCGATCTCGCGCCGGGACAGGCCCACCACCCGGCCGAGCTCCTCCATCTCCTGCCTCGGCAGCCCGGCGCACACCACCATCCCGGCCCGCTCCACGAAACCGCGCGCCTTGGCCCGGTCGGAGTCGGTGCCGAGCGCCTCCGCGTCCTTGAGGGTGTGGGTGATCTTGGCGTCGCCGAGGCCCAGGGTCCGGTTGAGCCGGGTCAGCGCGTCGATGCGGTCGACGATGCCGGAGGCGGCGCGCAGCGGGCGCCACAGCTCGTCCAGCACGGTGAAGAACCAGCGCCGGGGCGCGAGTCCGGCGTCCGCCAGGGCGTGCGAGGCGGCCACCGTGCCCAGCCCGTCCGACCAGGCGGCGAGCATCGCGGCCGCGGTCAGCTGGGTGTCGGCCTCGCCGATGCCGGAGATGTCGATGCACACGGCGGGCGCGTCCGGGTTGATCCGGGTCGACGTCGGGGAGGCGAAGGTGTCGCCGAGCGGGCCGTCGAGGATGCCCAGCAGGGAACGGTGCAACGGGTCGACGGCGTCCCGGTAGCGGGACTCGTCGCCGCGGTCGAGCGTGACCGCACGCACCCGGTCGGGCCCCTCGGTGAGCACCCGCAGCACATCGGGCAGCAGCGCCGGCCGGTCGTGGGCGGTGCGCTCGCGGATGTGGTGCAGGACGGCGGAGAGCACGGACTGCTCGTGGTCGTCCATCGGGCGGCCACGCACGATGGTGACCAGCGCGGCCACCATGTTCAGCACCCGGCCGTGCGTCTCGGCCTTCAGCACCTCGCCGGCCTCGCCGCCGATGCGCGCCGCCGCCGCGCCCATCGCGCCCGGGTCGAGGACGTTGATGCCGCCCCGGCCGCGGCCGATGGAGATCACCTGGCCGCCCAACGCCCGTACGGTGTCCGCGTAGTCGGGCTTGAGGTCGCCGAGCACCAGCGGCACCACGCCGGTCGCGGTCAGCCCGATCAACATCCGGTTGACGAGGGTGGACTTGCCCAGGCCCGGCATCCCCAGCATGAACAGGGACGGGTTGGAGATGTAGCGGGCACGCGTGAACCAGTTGAGCGGATCTCCGCAGACCGTGGCACCCGTGAACAGGTGCTGCCCGAGCGGCACTCCGGTCATCGGCGAGCCGGAACCGGCGGCGAACGGCCACATGCCGCAGGCCTGCACGGTGGTGGCACGCCACATGGTCGGCGGATCCAGATAGCCGACGCGGCCGCCGCCGGGGCCGTACCAGCCGCGCGGCGGGACGTACGGCTCCTTTGGGGCGGAGGCCTTCTGCCTGCCGGACCGGTTCTTCCGCTCGGGCCCCTTCTTCATCCAGGCCGCCTCGACGTTCGGCAGCGGAGCGCCGGGGCCCGCCCGCCACGCCAGCTCCTCGAAGTGCCGGTCCGCCTGCTCGGCCCGCTTCTCCTCGCTCCGGCGGCTCACAGCGCCTCCTGCAGATCGCTCGGGATCAGGGTCTGCTCCCACGGGAGGATGCCGGCGGGCAGCGTGCAGCTGAACGCCGCCGCCTGCATCCGGTCGGCGGGGCGCATCAGCACCCGGGAGGCCGCGGTCAGATTGCGTACGGCGACGGTCGCGTCCGCCAGCTGGTCCACGTCGTCGACGGTGACCGTCAGCATCAGGGAGAACTCCACCAGCCCGGCGCCCGCGGCCTCCTCCGTCGCGGTCTGCTCGGCCGCGCGCATCTCGGAGGCGGCGCGCGCCTGCATCATGCCCCGGCGCGAGGTGGCCATGAACTGGGCGGCGCGCCGGTCCGACTCGACGATCCGCGCCGATGTGGCCGGATCGAGGGGCTTGTAGACCAGCGCGACCCGCTTGCGGCGGGTGCCGGGGCTCGCCTCCAGCAGGCCCCTGAGCACCGAGGACCGCACGGTGCCGCGCGGTGCCAGCGTCAGCAGCCAGGTCCGGGACACCCCCGAGTCGTGCTGGTAGCTGTTGACCGTCTCCACGGCCGCGGCCGGTCCGGCGTCGTCCCACTCCAGGCCCGTGCCGCCGTGCTGGGCGCGGGCGTCGAGCACGTCGCCGGCGACCGCCGGGTCGTAGGCGACCCGTACGACCTCGGCGATGCGCTCGGCCGACAACGGGTACGCGGCGCCGCCGCCGGCCGCGACGAGCCCGCTGAGCAGACCCGGGATGCGGATGGCGAGGTCGGTGATCACATCCTCCTTGCTGCGCCGCTGGCCCGGGTGCGGACCGTAGGTGAGGGTGACGTAGGTGTGCATCTCGGAGGAGGCCGTCGGGTAGCGCTCGACGACCTCCTCCATCACCGCGCGGGCGGAGGCCGGCGCGTCGGGGCGGATACGGGGCAGCACCTCATGGGCGAGCGTCGTGCCCGGGTCGGGCGCGGTCTCCACGATCAGGGAGGCGCCGCGCAGCCCCGGCTCGTGCGCCAGCCTCGCCAGCCACTCGCCCCACAGGGCGACCCAGACGTCGATCTGGTCGGAGTCGACCAGGGAGCCGCCGTCGGGATCGCAGCCCAGCACGATCGTGTACAGATTGCGTGCCGGGTGGTGCAGGATGCCGAAGGGGCGGTCGTAGGCGTCCCGGCCCTCGGTGGCGGTGACCTTGTTGAGCAGGCCCGGCGGGCGGAAACGGCCGCCCGGCCGGGCGGACAGCGGTCCGGAGACATACAGGTGCGCGCCCCTGGCCTTGCGGCGGCTCCAGCTGATGCGCAGGGCGATCAACTGGTAGACGTTGCGTCCGTCCTGGGTGCGGATGGCCAGCGGCACCAAGAACAGCAGCATCATCAGGATGACGAACAGGGCCGCGTACAACGAGATCAGGGACGCGATCAGGGCGACGACGAGCCCGCCGAAGACACCGACCGTGCCGACGAGCCCGAGTGATCCGAGCCCCGGCCGCCGTGGCCGGCGCCAGTTTCCATAGGTCGGCTGGGAGACGGCTTCCGTGGACATGGGCGTCCGGTTTCCCTTCGTGAGGTGATGGAGCTACGGGGGTGGCTGCCGGGGAGCGGGGACGGCCGCCGGACTCCCGGGGGGTGGGGAGTCCGGCGGCCCGCTGAGGGCGGCGGAGTACGGGCCCGGCCCGCCGCCCCGGGTCAGTGGGGCACTAGTGCCGGCTCGGGTTGTGGCCCTGGTCGCCGTCGGCGTCGTTGACGGCGCCGGAGGCTGCCTTGCCGAGGATCTGCACCCCGGTCAGCACCGCGCCGGCCACCGCGCCCACCGGTCCGGCCGCCGCCGCGGCCCGGCTGCCGGCAGCGGCACCGCCGCCACTGCCTCCTCCGCTTCCCCCGCCCATACCGCCCGGGCCTGTCCTGCCGCCGCCGCTGCCGCCGTCGGCACCGTTCGCC
>NZ_JAFJSY010000030.1 GCF_019857225.1 Streptomyces plumbidurans | reverse complement strand
GGCGGCGCGGCGCCGGCCCCGGCCGGCCCTGGTGGTGGGCCCGGTCGCGGTGGCCCGGCCGGTCGCGGCCGCGCTGCTGCGCCAACCGGGCTGCGGAGTACGGCCGGTGGGGCTGGTCACCGACGCGCTGGACCTGCGCACCCACTCCGGCGAGGGCCCCGAGCTGCCGGTGCTGACCACGGATCTGGAGACGCACCGGGCGGTCATCCAGAACGGTGTGGAGACCGTGCTGGTCGTCGGCGCCTCCACCCCGGCGGTGCGCACCGGGCTGCTGCGGGACCTGGCCGCGTACGGCTGTGTGCTGTGGGAGCTGGACGCGGGCGTGCCGTCGTACGGCTTCGGCACGGGGCGCAAAGGGGCCGGGCATCTGGCGGGCTTCCCCCGCAGGCTGCTGAGCCCGGACGGCGGGCCGCGGCGCGGCGGCGCGGGCAAGCGCGTGCTGGACGTGGTCCTCTCGGGGGCGCTGCTGCTGCTCGCCGGCCCGGTGCTGCTGGTGTGCGCTGCCGTGCTGCGGATCAAGGACGGGCCCGGGGTGGTGTTCCGGCAGGAGCGGATCGGCAAGGACGGACAGCCGTTCACCCTGCTGAAGTTCCGCACCCACCGGCCCGCCAGCGCGCACGAGGCGGCCACACGCTGGAGCGTGGCGAACGAGCAGGAGATGAGCCGGTTCTGCCAGTTCCTGCGCCGCACCTCCCTCGACGAGCTGCCGCAGCTGTGGAACGTCTGCCGCGGCGACATGAGCCTGGTCGGTCCCCGGCCCGAACGGCCTTATTACGTCGCCGTGTTCAGCCAGACCCATCCGGGTTACCGGGAGCGGCACCGGATGCGGACCGGGATCACCGGGCTCGCGCAGATCCACGGGCTGCGCGGCGACACCTCCATCGAGGACCGCTGCCGCTTCGACAACGCCTACATCGACAACTGGTCGCTGTGGCAGGACATCTGCATCCTGGTGCGTACGGCGGCGCTGTTCGTACGACCGACGGGGAGCTGAGCGCGGGTGAGCTCTCCCTCGGCGGCCTCCGTACCGCTCGTGCCGTCGCCGGCGGTGCTCGGCCGGTTCGCTCCCGTGCTGCCCGTCGTGGCGGTGATCGCCCTGATGGGGCTGCCGACCGCATCCGACAGCGGCGCCTCGCCCGCCGACGCCGTCTCGGCGCCGGCCGTGCTCTGGGCGGCCGTATGCGCCGTACGGGAGGCGCGGCGGCCGCTGACGCGGACCGCGGCGGTGGTGCTGGGGCTGCCCGTGGTGGGCATCGCGGTCGCCGCGACCGGGGCGGTGACGCCCGGCGACGGGATCACGGGACTGGCGCGCTATCTGCAGGTGTTCGTGCTCGTGCCGCTCGCGGTGGTGCTGCTGGTGCGCGACCGGCGCGACGCGCGGCTGGTGCTGTGGTCGCTGGCCGGGCTGGCGCTGTGGCAGGGGACGGTCGGGGTGCACCAGTACCTCACCGGGACGGGAGCCTCGTACCAGGGCGCGGACATCCGCGCGGTGGGCACCTTCGGGCCGTCCGACGTGATGGGGATGGCGAGCGTCGTCGCGTGCGGTGTGGTGGCGCTGACCGGTCTCGCGCTCGGTGCGCGGGCCCGGCGGCCGCGGCTCGTGGCAGCCGGTTGCGCGCTGGCGCTCCTCGTTCCGCTCGCGCTGTCCTTCAGCCGGGGCGCGTGGATCGCTACGGCCGTGGCGTGCGGCACGCAGCTGCTGCTGGCCGGGGTGCGGCGGGCGGTGGCGATGTTCGCCGCGGTGGTCGCCGCCGCGGTGGTGCTGATCGGCGGGTTCGGGGTGGGTGCCGCGGGGCTGGAGGAGCGGCTGGCCAGCATCACCCGGGTCACCGACGCCCCGGACCAGTCGGTGATCGACCGGTACACCATGTGGGCCGCGGCCACCGACATGTGGCGCGAGCACCCGGTGACCGGCGTGGGTCTGAAGGCCTTCCCCGCCTACCGCGACGCCCATGCCTCGCTGGCGCTGTCGTCGGGCAGCGACACCGAGGGAGCGGGACAGGCCTACAGGCGCCAGCCGCTGCTCTCCCCGCACAACATGTACATGCTGCTGCTGAGCGAGCAGGGCCTGCTGGGCCTGCTGACGGTGGCGGGCAGCTGGCTCGCGCTGCTGGTCTGCGGGCTGCGCAGGCTGCGGCGGGCCGGACGGGCCCGGGACTGCGCGCTCGCGGCCTGCGGTCTGCTGCTGTGGCAGCTCGTCAACTTCCTCTATTCCGACATCGGCGGCCCCTCCACCACGCTGACGGCCGTCTGCTTCGGCTTCGTCGCCTGGTGGTCGCTGACCGGCGCGGCAGCGGATCCGGCCCCGGGTCCGGCCAGGGCTGCGGAATCGGGTCGGCGGTGAGGCCCGGGCCCGCGAGGACGGCGGGCGTCCCGGGCGGCGCGACCGGTACCGGTGGCCCGCTCCCGGCAGGCCGCGGCTCCCGCCGCCCGGCCCACGCCCGGCCGCCGGTGCAGGACGCCTCCTCGCGGCGCTTCCTCGCCCGGGCGACCCTGCTGAGCGCCGCGCTGTCCATCGCCGGGGCGGTGCTCGGCCTGGGCAGGGACCAGACGCTCGCGCATCTCTTCGGCGCCGGCGCCGAGACCGACGCGTTCCTGGTCGCCTGGACCGTGCCCGAGGTGGCGGCGACGCTGCTGATCGAGGACGGCATGGCGTTCGTGCTCGTGCCCGCCTTCAGCGCGGCGCTGGCGCTGCGGGCCCGCGGGCAGCGCACTCCCGACCCCGTGCGCTCCCTGGTCGCCGCCTCGCTGCCGCGGCTGTGCCTCGCCCTCGCCGCCACGGCCGCCGTGCTCGCGGCCGGGGCGCCGATGCTGGTGTCCGCGCTCGCGCCCGGCCTGAGCGACCCCTCGCTCGCCGTCTCCTGCACCCGGCTGACGGCGACCTGCGTGCTGAGCTTCGGGCTGGCCGGGTACTGCAGTGCGGCCCTGCGGGCCCATCGCTCGTATCTCGCGCCCGGCGCGATCTACATCGTGTACAACGTCGCGATCATCGCCACGATGTTCGTCCTCGGTACGCACTGGGGCGTGCGGTCGACGGCGCTCGGCGTCGCGCTCGGCGGGTGCCTCATGGTCGCCGTGCAGGCGCCGACGCTCGCACGGCGGATCGCCGGGCGGGCCGGCCGGCGCGCCCTCGTCGACGACGGCGGGGACGGCGCCCGGCCGCTCGCGCCCGCCCTGGTCTGCGCGGTCCTGCTGTTCGCGCTGTGCCGTCAGTCGCAGGTCCTCATCGAGCGGTATCTGGCCTCCGAACTGCCCGCCGGGGCCATCTCGCACCTCAACTACGCCCAGAAGATCGCCCAGTTGCCGATGTCGCTGGCCTCGATGGTGTGCGTGGTCACCTTCCCGGTGGTGGCGCAGGCGATCGCCGAGGGCGACACCCGGCGGGCCCGGGACCGGGTCGAGCGGGACCTGGTGCTGATGTCCACCACGGTGCTGATGGGCGCCGCCGTGGTGCTGGCCTGCGCCCCGCAGATCGTCCAACTGCTGTTCCAGCGTGGGGCGTTCACCGCGCAGGACACCGCCGCGACCGCCGCCGTGATGCGGGTGTACGCGACCGGGCTGCTCGGGCAGACGCTGGTGGGCGCGCTGGTGCGGTCGTACTTCGCGACCGGGCGCACCACCTGGTTCCCCCTGGGCGCGATGGGCGTGGGCGCGCTGGCCACGGTCGCCATCGGCGCCTGCGCGGTCGGTCCGTGGGGCGCGTACGGCATCGCCGCCGCCAACGCGATCGGCATCACCGTGACCGCCCTGCTCCTGCTGCACGGACTGGGCCCGAGCACGGTGCCCGTACGGGTGCGACGGGTCCTCGGCGATCTGGTCGGGCCGCTGTGCGCGGCCGCGGGCGCCACCGGGGCGGGTCTGCTCGGCGCGGGTCTGTTCGCCTCGCCCGCCGCGTCCGTCGCCGTCTGCGGTCTGTGCGTGAGCGCCGTGTTCCTGCTGCTGGCCTGGCTCCTCGACGCGGCCGGCGCCCGGTCGCTGCTGCTTTCCGCCGTGCACGTCCTCCGTCCCTACGTCACACGAAAGTTGGGCCATGGTCGCTGATGTCTCCGCCGCCTCGCCTACGGCCGCACCCGAGCCGGGGCGGCCCGCGCGAAGAACCGCCGGGCGGGGCCCGGTCGCCTGGGTGGCCATGTACCACTCCGTCTCCGACTGCCCCGACGACCCGTACAACGTGACGGTCACCCCCGAGCGCCTCGACCGGCAGCTCGCCTGGCTGGCGGCTCGCGGTCTGCGCGGTGTCAGCATGCGCGAACTGCTCGCGGCACGCGCGCGTGGCGCGGAACGCGGCCTGGTGGGGCTCACCTTCGACGACGGCTACGCCGACTTCGTGAGCGACGCGCTTCCGGTGCTGCACCGGCGGGGCTGCACGGCGACCGTGTTCGTGCTGCCCGGGCGGCTCGACGGCGAGAACGCCTGGGAGCCGGACGGGCCGCGCAAGCCGCTGCTCGGCGTGGAGGGCATCCGCCGTATCGCGGCCGCGGGGATGGAGGTCGCCTCACACGGTCTGACCCACCGCGATCTGACGAAGGCGACCGACGAGGTGCTGCACGCCGAGGTCGAGAACAGCCGGCATCTGCTCGCCGGGATCACCGGCGGCGACGTCGAGGGCTTCTGCTACCCGTACGGCTGCATGGACGAGCGCGTCGCCGCCGCGGTGCGCAGGGCCGGTTACCGCTACGCCTGCGCCATCTCCCCCGGCCCGGACGGCTGCGGCGACTTCGCGCTGCCGCGCATCCACCTCGGGCGCGCCGACACCGCGCCCCGGCTGGAGCTGAAGCGCCGCCTGGCCCGGTTCTTCGGCCGTGCCGTGGGGGCCGAGTGAGGGTGCTGCACATCATCACCGGTCTCGGCGTGGGCGGTGCGGAACAGCAACTGCAGCTGCTGCTGCGGCACCTGCCCGCGCAGTGCGACGTGGTGACCCTGACCAACCCCGGTCGCGTCGCCGCGGCCCTGAGCTGCGACGGCGTCTGCGTCACCCACCTCGGCATGCGCGGCAACCGCGACCTCGGCGCGCTGCCCCGCCTGACCCGGCTGATCCGCACCGGCGGCTACGACGTCGTCCACACCCACTTGTACCGGGCCTGTCTCTACGGCCGGATCGCGGCCCGTCTCGCGGGAGTTCGGGCGGTCGTCGCCACCGAGCACTCGATCGGCGACACCCTGCTGGAGGGCAGGCCGCTCACCCCGGGCGTCCGTGCGCTGTATCTGGCCGGTGAGCGCCTCGGGCGCGCCACGGTCGCCGTCTCACCGGCGGTGGCCGAACGGCTGCGCCGCTGGGGCGTGCCCGGCCCGCGCATCCGCACCATCCCGAACGGCATCGACGCACCCCGGTTCGCCTACGACGAGGTGGCCCGCAAGGAGGCCCGCATGTTCTACGGGCTGCCCGAGGACGCCTACGTCGTCGGCGGGGTGGGGCGGCTGGCCCCGGGCAAACGCTTCGACCTGCTGGTGCGGGCGCTGGCCGAACTGCCGGACGACGTACGGCTGTTGCTGGTCGGCGGCGGGACCGAGCGGCAGGCGCTGTGGCGCTGCGCCCGGGCGCTGGGGGTCGCGGACCGGGTGGTGCTGACCGGTGAGCGGCCGTATCTGCCGGAACCCGGCGCCGACGCGCCCGGCGTGGTCGACCTGCTGTCCGCGATGGACGTGCTCGCCTCGCCCTCGGCCGAGGAGGCCTTCGGGCTGGCCGTGGTGGAGGCGCTGGCGGCCGGGCTGCCCGTGCTGTACGCGAGCTGCCCCGCCGTCGAGGACCTGCCGCCGGACGCGGCACCCGGCGCCCTGCGGGTCACCGGCGGCGCCGACGCGTACGCGCGGGAACTGCTGCGGCTGCGCGCGGCGGGTCCGGGTGACCGCGACGCCCCGCAGGCCGTGCGGCGCTACGACATCGCGTACACCGCACGGCAGTTGATGGATGTGTACACGGCCGCTGTGGCCGGTTCGACCCTGGAAGTGAGTTCCCCATGACCGACAACCCCGCTCAGCACGCCCGGCTCTCGAGCCGCGCGGGCGTTCGTGAGAAGCGGCTGCCCGCGTGGTGGCTGCTGCCGGCCGGCGCGCTGCTCGGTGCCGTGGCAGGTGGCGCGTACGGAGTGGCGAAGCCGCCGCAGTACACGGCGACGAGTTCCGTCGTCGCGGTGGCGGCGGGCCGGTCGGACGTCGACTGCGCCGACGCGCTGGGCTTCGCGCAGGCGTACGGCCGGGTGGCCCCGCAGCTCGCGGCGCTCGGGGACGCGCAGACGAAGGCGGGCGTACCGGCCGCGACGCTGCGCAGGGACGTGCAGGTCGCGACCTCGCCGGACGCGCCGATGGTCTCGGTCTCGGCGACCTCGACGAGCCCCGCGCGGGCCGCCGGCATGGCCAACGCCGTGTCCGGCGCGCTGATCACGCAGGCGGGCCGCACCAAGACCGCCACCGGCATCCGTCTGGAGCCGCTCTCGCGCGCGCTGAAGCCCGTCGAGCCGTCGTCCCCGTCGTGGACGCTGACCGCGCTGGTGGGTGGGAGCGCCGGGGGTCTGCTGGGCGGCCTCGCGCTGCTGGTGCGGCCACGACGGTCGGCGGACGAGGGCCGCGGCCAGGCGACGGTGCCCGCTCCGAGCCATGCCGCGGACGCCCACGGGATGCTCGGGTGAGCGCGGCGGAGCGTGCGCTGACGGTCGAACTGTGCACCGACGACGGCACGTTCGCCGCAATGGCCGAGGAGTGGGCGGGGCTGCACGCGTCCTGCCCGTCGGCGACACCGTTCCAGAGCCATGCCTGGCTGCACTCGTGGTGGCTGTCGTACGGCACACCCGACGGCTTGCGGCTCTTCCTGGTCCGCCGGGGCGGTGAACTGGTGGGCGCCGCGCCGTTGATGCGGGTGGGGCGCGCGGTGCCACGGCTGGTGCCGATCGGCGGCGCCATCTCGGACTTCCGTGACGTGCTGCTCGCCGAGGACGCGACCGAGGAGGGCGGCCGGGCGCTGGCCGGCGCCCTCGCCCGTGCGGCCCGCACCGCGCTGATCGACTTCCGGGACGTGCGGCCGGGCAGCGCGGTGGAGCAGGTCTACCGGCACTGGCGCGGTCCGCGCTGCCGGCTGCGGGACTCGACGTGCCTGGAACTGCCCGCCCTGCCCATGACGGATCTGGTCAAGCGGCTGCCGACGGCGCGCGCGCAGCGAATCCGCAACAAGGTCAACCGGCTCGGCAGGCTCGGTGTCGAGTGGCGTGTGGTGGGCCACGAGGAGACGGAGGGCGCGGTGCGGCGGCTGATCGAGCTGCACCGGCAGCAGTGGGAGGGCAAGAAGGTCACTCCGGAGCATGTCCGGCCGCAGTTCGTGGAGCATCTGGTGCGGTCGGTGGTCCCGATGGCCCGCTCCGGGCAGGCCGCGGTGACGGAGTTCTCGCTGGAGGGCTCGGTGGTGGCGGTCGACCTCCATCTGCTGTCGGGACGGCTGACGGGCGAGTATCTGTACGGCTTCCACCCGCGGCTGCGGGACAGCAAGCTGGACGTGGCGACGATGCTGCTGCGCGCGTCCAGCGAACTCGCCTCCCGCGAGCAGACCTCCGGCGAGGCCGTGACGGGCGCCGAGGGCCGGGTGCTGAGCATGCTGCGCGGCGACGAGCCGTACAAGTACCGCTGGTGTCCCGAGACGGTCCACAACGAGCGCTTTCTGATGGCAGGCCCGCTCACCGCACCGCTGATGACGGCCGCCGCGTGCCACTCGACGGCCCGGCACACGGCCAAGAAGGTGCTGCGCAAGGACCCGGCCACCCAGCAGCACGGGTAGCGACGGGTGTCGGCCGCCTCAGTGGGCCGGCGGCGTAGGTGACTGAGCGGGCACCGGCGGGACGGGGGCCGTAGGGACGGGGGCCGTCGGGACGGGGGCCGTCGGTCCCGGGGTCGGCTGCGGCGCCGGGACGGTGGACATCACCGCGCGGTACACGGCCGAGGCCCGGGGATTGCCGGTGCACTGCCACACGCCGTGCGGGCAGTAGTCGGTGAGCGTGTTGTACAGCGGCCGGTGCTCGTTCATCCAGTCCAGCATGCGCAGCATGTACACGCTGTCGTCGCCGTTGCGGAACATGCCCCACTCGGGATACGAGATCGGCTTGTGGTGCTCCCGGGCGAAGTCCACGTGGAACTGCAGTCCGTAGGGCTCGGAGATCTGCTCGTCGAAGGACATCCCGTGGGGCTGGTCGTAGGAGTCCATGCCGACGATGTCGACGACGTCGTCGCCGGGGTAGCACTCCGGCCACGGGATCGCGTCCGCGCCGCGGGTGGGGGCGAAGTCGAACCGGAACTTCTGCCCGGGCACCGAGCGCATGACGGTGACGATGCGTCTCCAGTACGTCTTCCAGTCCTCCGGGTCGGGGCCGCAGCGGTGGGTGTACGTGGTGCCGTTCATCTCCCAGCCGAGGACGAGGATCGTGTCCGTCGCGCCGAGGTCGACCAGTCGCTGCGCCAGCACCCGGAAGTGCTCGTCGTAGGCGCCGGCCGCGGCGCGCCGCAGCAGCCGTCTGACGGCGGTGTCGGAGACCTCCGCCTCGTTGTGCTCCATCAGCGGAACGTTGAGCACGAGCATCCGGTCGGCCTTGGCCCGCCGCCACTCGGCCCAGCCGTCGAGGAAGCCGTGGCCGCCCTCGATGTTGCTCCATACGTCGCCCGGCAGATAGGTGTGCGCGACGCGCACCTCGGTGCCGCCCAGCCAGCGGCTGAACTGCTGCATCCGCGCGATCCCCGCGGCCTCGGAGTCGAGGAAGGCGCCGAAGGCGGGCCGCTGTCCGTCCGGGTCCGCGGGGGCGCTCGCTTGCGGTGGCGCGGGGGTGGGGCCCGGTGCGGTGGGCCGTACCGGCGGGGGGTCGGGATTGCGGCCGTCGTCGTTCCAGGGGGCCGGGCCCCAGGCGAGCGAGGCCACCGTGACCACCCCGGCGGTCAGGAGCGCCAGCCGAACGAACACGGACCGGCGGCGGTGAGGGATCATTCGTCCTCCTTCGCCGCATATCCTAGGTACAGTGACGCTTAGTCATTTATCACTTTATTACCCCACTTGAGTCAGACAGCTTGGCCAGGTCCGTACGGCTCACCCGCGCGAGTGACCCGCGTACAGCGCCTCGATCTCGGCCGCGTACGCCGCCGTCACCGCATGGCGCTTGACCTTCAACGACGGGGTGAGCAGGCCGTTGTCCTCCGTGAACTCGCCCTCGACGAGGGTGAAGGCGCGTATCGACTCCGCCCGGGAGACGGCCGCGTTGGCGTGGTCGACGGCCTTCTGGACGTCCGCACGCATCCGCGGGTCCCTCACCACCTCGGACATCGGGGTGTCCGCGGGCAGCTTGCGGACCGTCAGCCAGTGGGCGACGGCGTCGGGTTCGAGGGTGATCAGGGCCGCGACGAAGGGACGGTTGTCGCCGACGACGATGCACTGCCCGACCGGCGGGCGGCTGCGCAGCCGGTCCTCCAGGACGGCCGGGGAGACGTTCTTGCCGCCGGAGGTGACGAGGATGTCCTTCTTGCGACCGGTGATGGCGAGATAGCCGTCCTCGTCGAGCGTGCCGAGGTCACCCGTGGCGAACCACTCGTCGCGGAGCACGGCGTCGGTGGCGGCCGGGTTGTTCCAGTACGAGCCGAAGACCACCCCGCCCTTGATCAGCACCTCCCCGTCCTCGGCGATGCGCACCGCGGTGCCGGGGACCGGGGCGCCGACGGTGCCGGGGCGGGGCCTCAGGGGCGGGACGATGGTGGCCGCGGCGGTGGTCTCGGTCAGGCCGTAGCCCTCGTAGACGATGATCCCGGCGGCGTAGAAGAACAGGTTGAGATCGCGGTCGAGCGGGGAGCCGCCGCTGATGGCGTAGCGCATGCGGCCGCCGAGTTCCTTGCGGACGCGGCGGTAGACCAGCAGGTCGTACAGGGCCCAGGCGGCGTAGAGGCCGAGCCCCGGGCCCTTGCCCGTGTCCAGGAACTTGTTCAGGTACGCCTCCCCGAAGCGGACGCCGATGCGGTTCGCGCGGTCGAAGGAGGCGCCGCGGCCGATCTTCTCGGCGGTGGCGCGGCCGGTGTCGTGGATCTTTTCGAAGAGGTAGGGGACACCGACGAGGAACGTCGGGCGGAACTCCTTGAGCGCGGGCCTGAGTTCGTCGGGCTTGATGCTCGGGCAGTGGCCGATCTCGATACGGGCCATCAGACAGGCGATCTGCAGCGAGCGGCCGAGGATGTGGGCGAGGGGGAGGAAGAGGAGGGTCGAGGCGACCTGGCCGGTGACCTCCTTGAAGATGGGGTGCAGCAGTTCGACCGTGTTGGCGGCCTCGGCGTGCAGATTGGCGTGGGTGAGCACGCAGCCCTTGGGTTTTCCGGTGGTGCCCGAGGTGTAGCAGATCGTCGCGGTGGTGGCGGGGGTGAGGGCGGTGCGGCGCTTGGTGACCTCCTCGTCGGGCACGTCGCGCCCGAGCGCGGTGAGGTCCGCGAGCGCGCCCTCCCCGTCGGCGTCCGCTGTCGGCTCCAACTGCCAGATGCGGGGCGGCCGTTCATGCCGGGCCGTGCCCGAGGTCACCGTGGCGGCGTTCTCGGGGGTCTCGGCGACGACGAAGCGGGCCTCGGAGTCGCGGACGATCCACTCCACCTGCTCGGCCGACGAGGTGGCGTAGATCGGCACGCTCTGGCCGCCCGCAGCCCAGATCGCGAAGTCCAGGACCGTCCACTCGTAGCGGGTACGGGACATCACGGCGACCCGGCCGCCCGGTTCGAGGCTCGCCGCGATCAGCCCCTTGGCCACGGCGGTGACCTCGCGGGCGAAGGCAGCCGCGGTCACCGGCTGCCAGCTGCCGCGTTGCTTGCGGCGCAGGATCACGGCGTCGGGGGCCTCGGCCGCGTTGGTGTAGGGAAGGTCGGCGGTGCTGCCGGAGGTGATGCGCGGGGCGAGGGCCGGCGTGCGGGCCTCGCGCACCACGCCGGCCTCGTCCCTGACGACCTCGACCCTGGTGCGAGCAGCAAGGTCGGTGCGTCGCTTTGCCCTTTTCAGATCCTTGCGTACACCCATGACGGCTCCCCGGTCGGTTCTGACTGGGAGGTCAACTTACTCACAAGTAAGGAAAGGTCAATGGTGCACAGCGGCTGAACTGGTGTACTAGCCGAGGCCCCTGCGGGCCGCCCCGATCGCGTCGGCGAGACGGCGTACGTCCTGGTCCTCGGTCCTCTTCGCCAACCCGTCCGCGCGCTCCTGGAGTTCGCTCAGGCCGGGGTCGCCGGGCAGGCTGCTCCAGCGGTCGTCGCCCTGGCGCAGGGCGTCGGCGAAGTAGGCGGCCACGGCGGTGACCTGGAAGCGGGGGCTCGCCTCCCAGAGGGAGCCGCTGAGATCCCCGGTCCGCAGTTCCCCGGACCGCTCGTGCGGCGCCCGGGTGTCGGGGTCGAGCCAGCGCACGGTCGCGGTGGCGAGCCGGCCGTCGGAGCCGGGCCGGGTGCGCACGGCGTAGAGGGCGGTGACGGTGTGACCGGGGCCGACCTCGCCACCGTCGACGCGGTCGTCGCGGAAGTCGTCGTCGGCGACGCGGCGGTCGTCGTAGCCGACCAGCCGGAAGTCGGCGACCGTGCCGGGATCGAAGTCGACCTGGGCCTTGGCGTCGCGGGCGGTCAGGTCGATGTTCTGCGGGAGTTCGTCGCAGAAGACCTTGCGGGCCTCGTCCTGACCCGACACATAGACGGTGTGGCCGTCGCCCTTGTCGGCGAGGCGCTCCATGAGGGCGTCGCCGTAGTCGCTGCCGACGCCGACGCCGAACAGGGTGATGCCGTACTCGCGGCGGGCCGTGGAGATGCGGTCGAGGATGGAGTCGGCGTCGGTGTCGCCCTCGTTGGCGAGGGCGTCGGAGATCAGGACCACGCGGTTGGTGGCGTGCTCGCGGCGGCCCTCGACGGCCGTGGCGTAGCCGGTCTCGACGCCCGCGCCGAGGTTGGTGGAGTAGGTGGGCTCCAGGCTGTCGATCGCGTCGTGGATCCTGCCGCGATGGCCACCGAGGCGGGTCATCGGCAGCACGGTCTCGGCCTGCTCGCTGAAGGTGACCACGGCGACCGAGTCGTCGTCGCGCAGCCGGTCCGTCATCGTGTCGAGGGACTTCTGCGCGAGATCCAGGCGGCCGGGCTCTGCCATGGAGCCGGAGATGTCGATGACGAACGTGAGGGCGGCGGGCGGGCGTTCGCCGGAAGCGTCGGCGGAGCGGGTGGCGAGGCCGACGCGGACCAGGGACCAGTTCTTCCGGTCGGTGCGGGCTCCGTCGACGGTGACCGTGAAGCCGTTGCCGTCCGGGCGCTCGTAGTCCTGGCGGAAGCTGTTGACGAACTCCTCGGGGCGGATGGTGGCGGGGTCGGGGCGCCCTCCCTCGGCGAGGGTGCGGCGGGCGTACTCGTAGGAGGCGGTGTCGACGTCGAGGGCGAAGGTGGAGAGGTGGTTGGGGGATGCGGGTTCGGATGCGTCGGGGCTCGCGAAGCTGTCCTCGCCCTGCGCCGAACCCTGTTGCCCGCCGGCCGTCGGGGCGGCGGGTGCCGGGAAGCCGTTGCGGTGCGAGCTGTCCGAGGCGCTGCTGGTGCCGGTGTCGCTCCCGCTGCAGGCCGTCAGCAGCAGGCCGCTCGCCGCCGTGAGGGCGAGGAGCGCGCCGCGCAGCCGGCCGGTGCGCGGACGGTCGGTGTGCCGACTACCCGCGCCCGGACGGCCGAGGTGCCGACTTCCGGTGCGGCGGTGCGGGGTGCCCTGCCCGGGTGTTCGGTACCGCTCCATCTTCCGTGCCCCCTTGGTGTGTTGACGCCGGTGTCTGTGACTGTGACGGCACAGGGGGGCGGAACGTGCGGCACGGGGCGTTGCGGATGGATCTCAGGACGGCCACGATCATGGGCGGCCGAGACCGGTGGGTGACCCTCCGTTGACCTAGGACACCACGTCCTTGCGGGCGAAACCGCGGAAGGCCAGGGCGAACAGCACGAGGGCGTACGTTATCGAGATCGCCGTGCCCTGGATCATGCCGGACCACTCGGGATGCGGCTGGACGGCGTCCGCCCAGGCGAACTGCCAGTGCGCGGGCAGGAAGTCGCGCCAGTGGCCGAGCGCGGTGACGGCGTCCAGGACGTTGCCGACGATGGTCAGGCCGACCGCGCCGCCGACCGCGCCGAGGGGCGCGTCGGTCTTCGTGGACAGCCAGAACGCCAGGCCCGCGGTGACCAGTTGGGACACGAAGATGTACGCCACGACCACCAGCAGGCGCTGGGCCGCCGTCCCGGTGTCCAGGGCGCCGCCGGTGGGGATCTGCAGCGGGCCCCAACCGTAGGCGGCCGTGCCGACGGCGAGCGCCACCACCGGCAGCAGGACCATCGCGGCCAGGCTCAGGCCGAGCGCGACGACGAGCTTGGACCACAGCAGCCGGGCCCGGGGCACGGGCGCGGCCAGCAGATAGCGCAGGGAGGACCAGCTCGCCTCCGAGGCGACCGTGTCCCCGCAGAACAGGGCGACCGGGACCACGAGCAGGAAGCCCGCGGACACGAACAGGTTGACGGCGGCGAAGTTGGCCCCGGAGGCGGTGGCCGTGTCCATCAGCGTCACCGTGTCGTTGCGGCCGCTCGGGTCGCCGCCGATCGCGAACGCGATCACCAGCACGAACGGCAGCACGGCGAGGATCGCGCCCATGACGAGCGTCCTGCGCCGTTTGAGCTGGCGGATCAGCTCCACCCGCAGGGGGAGGGTGCGTCCCGGCTTGTAGCCGGAGGCGGTTTCGGTGCGCTCGGCCAGGGGGGTGGTCATGCTTCACCTCCGATCAGGGTGAGGAAGGCGTCCTCCAGGCGGCGGTGGGGGCCCATTGCTGTTACCGGGACTTCCAGGCGGACCAGGTCCACCAGGAGGCGGGCGTTCCGGTTGTTTCCGGCCGCGGCGCCGTCGTGGCTGGTCGCGCAGTTCCCCGCGCCCCCAAGAGCCGTTGCAGGACCGGTGTTTGTGAGGCGCACCAGTAGGCCGCCGTCCACCCGTACCGCCGACTCGACGCCCGGCAGGGCCGCCACCTTCTCCACCAGGGGGTCCGGGATGTCGGCGGCCAGGCCGACCAGGAGGGTGTCGCCGGAGCCGATGATCTCGGCCACCGGGCCCGCCTGGACGAGACGGCCGCGGTCCATGACCACGAGGTGGGTGCAGGACTGCTCGACCTCCGCCAGGAGGTGGCTGGAGACGATCACCGTGCGGCCTGCCGCCGCGTACCGGATCAGCACCTCGCGCATCTCGCGGATCTGCGGCGGGTCGAGGCCGTTGGTGGGTTCGTCGAGGATGAGGAGGTCCGGCAGGCCGAGCATGGCCTGGGCGATGGCGAGGCGCTGGCGCATGCCCTGGGAGTACGTGCGCACCGCGCGGGCGAGCGCGTCGCCCAGGTCCGCGATCTCCAGGGCCTCGTCCAGATGGGCGTCCTCGGACGGGCGGCCCGTCGCCTGCCAGTACAGCTGAAGGTTCTCGCGGCCGGACAGGTGCGGCAGGAAGCCGGACCCCTCCACGAACGCGCCGACCCGGGACAGGACCGGGGCGCCGGGGCGGATCGCGTGCCCGAAGACGCGGATCTCGCCGCCGTCCGGCTTGATCAGGCCCATCAGCATGCGCAGGGTGGTGGTCTTGCCCGCGCCGTTCGGCCCGAGCAGGCCGAGGACCTGGCCCTTCTCGACACGGAACGACAGGTCCCGGACCGCGTAACGGTCCGCCGATCTGGCGTACCGCTTGCTCAAGTCCGTGATCCGGAGCGGGACTTCGGCGAGCGCGGGGTCCGGGGCCGGGGCGGCAATGCGGCGGCGGCCCGTCACCAGCAGCGCCAGGGCGATCACCGCCGCCGCGATCGGCAGCCACCAGACCCAGGACGGCAGCGGGGCGGCCGCGGTGGTCACGCCGGGTGCCGTCGGCACCTGCAGGTCGCCCTTGACGGAGACGGTGTACGTCGCCGGGGCCGTCGGCGAGGCGTAGCCCAGGTCGGTGGAGGCGAGGACCAGGCGCAGCCGGTGCCCCTGGTCGACCTCGTGGTCCACGGCCGGGAGCGTGATCGTCACGTCCTTGCCGGCCTTGGCGCCCTCGACGCGGATCGGGGCGACGAGCTGTGCGGGCAGGACGGGGGTTTTGCCGCCGGGAGCGACGTCGTACACCTTCCCGAAGAGCACGGCGTCGTCGCTCGTCGCCTTCACATGGACGGTGACCTTCGGCGATCCGGTGATCCGCAGGCTGCGCGGGAGCGGCGCGGACTCGAACTGCGCGTACTGGCCGGGGAAGTCGAGCGAGACGCCGACGCCGAGCGAGGACAGCTGGGCGAGTCCGCCGGAGCCGCCGAGGCCGGGCAGGGCGGAGACGGCGGGCGGGCCGGCACCGGCCGGGTTGGCGAAGCTCTGCTCCCCGCCCCGGAGCGGCAGCGGGCGCTGCCCGCTCTCCAGGCCCGGGTAGCGGTCGCCGCTCGCTCCGCGCAGCAGGGCCGCGCCGGTCGTGGAGTCGACGCCGCCGGTGCGGCTGATGCGGAAGGCCGGGCCCGTGTCGGTGCCCCTGTCGTGCTTGAGGTAGCGGTCGAACCAGGCACGCACGCGTGACTGGACCCGGCCGTTCTCCATGTCGCCGCCGTCGTGACCGCCCGCGATCCAGTCGACGTCGACGGGGGCGCCGTTGGCGCGGATGGCCTTCGCGGCGGCGTCGGCCTGGCCGAGCGGGAAGAGGGAGTCGGTCTGGCCCTGCAGCAGGAGGGTGGGCACCTTGATGCGGTCGGCGACGGCGGACGGGGAGCGGTCGGCGAGCAGTGCGCGCGCCTGCGCGTCCGGCCTGCCCGCCTGCGCGACCCGCTGGTACATCCGGCACAGGTCGGGCTCGAACTTCTCGCATCCGCCGCCGGAGTTGACGAAGATCCCGGCCCACAGCTTCTTGAAGACGCCGTCGGGGAAGAGGGCGTCCGCCAGGTTCCAGTACGTGATCGCCGGGGCGATGGCGTCCACCCTGGGGTCGTGTCCGGCGGCCAGCAGGGAGATAGCGCCGCCGTACGAGGCGCCGGCGACGCCCACGCGCGGGTCGCCCGGCTTGTCGAGCCGGACCTGGGGCTGCTTCGCCAGCCAGTCGATGAGCCGGGAGACGTCGGCGACCTCGCCCTTGGTGTCGTTCAGCCCGATCCTGCCGGTGGACTTCCCGAAGCCGCGGGCGGACCAGGTCAGGACCGCGTAACCGTCCCCCGCCAGGTCCTCCGCCTGCTTGCGGACGTCCTGCTTGCTACCGCCGAAGCCGTGGGCGAGGAGGACGGCGGGCCTGCGGCCCACGGAGCCGGACGTGAAGTACGAGGTGTCGATCTTCACCCCGTCGATCGCCATCAGCCGGTCGGTGCGGTGGACGGCGGGCTTTCCGTCCGAAGCGACGGCCGTCCAGGTGCCCGCGCCCGCGAGGACGACGACGGCGGCCCCGGCGGCGAGCGCCCTGCGGGGCCTTCTCAGGAGCCCCCGCAGGCGGGGCAGTCGAAGATCCATGCCATCAACCGTACGGGGACGCTCCGACAGTCGGAGCAGACCGTGGGGTGAACCTTGGCACGGCGGTGTACCGCGGTTGGTGTACGCGCCTCACCGTGTCCGCGTGCGACGCGAGAACCCCGCCCCTCACCGGTCGACCGGGAGGAGCGGGGCGCCGTGCGGACCGTACCTGCTCAGTGGTTGCGGGGGAAGCCGAGGTCGACGCCTGTGGGGGCGTCGGCGGGGTCGGGCCAGCGGGTGGTGACGACCTTGCCGCGGGTGTAGAAGTGCGTGCCGTCGTTGCCGTAGATGTGGTGGTCGCCGAAGAGGGAGTCCTTCCAGCCGCCGAAGCTGTGGTAGCCGACGGGGACCGGGATGGGGACGTTGACGCCGACCATGCCGGCCTCGACCTCCAGCTGGAAGCGGCGGGCGGCGCCGCCGTCCCGGGTGAAGATGGCGGTGCCGTTGCCGAAGGGGGAGTTGTTGATGAGGGTGAGGCCCTCTTCGTAGGTGTCCACGCGCAGCACGGTCAGGACCGGGCCGAAGATCTCGTCCCGGTAGGCCCGGGCGGTGGTGGGGACCTTGTCGAGCAGGGACAGGCCGATCCAGTGGCCGTCCTCAAAGCCCTCGACGGTGTGGCCGGTGCCGTCCAGGACGACCTCGCAGCCCTCGGCGGCGGCGCCGGTGACGTAGGAGGCGACCTTGTCGCGGTGCGCGGCGGTGATCAGCGGGCCCATCTCGGAGGCCGGGTCGCTGCCCGGACCGATCTTGATCTTCTCGGCGCGTTCGCGGATCTTCGCGACCAGTTCGTCGCCGATCGCGCCGACCGCGACGACCGCGGAGATGGCCATGCAGCGCTCGCCGGCGGAGCCGTAGGCGGCGGAGACGGCGGCGTCGGCGGCCGCGTCCAGGTCGGCGTCGGGCAGCACCAGCATGTGGTTCTTGGCGCCGCCGAGGGCCTGCACGCGCTTGCCGTGGGCGGAGGCGGTGGTGTGGATGTGGCGGGCGATGGGGGTCGAGCCGACGAAGGAGACGGCCCTGACGTCCGGGTGCTCCAGGAGGCGGTCGACGGCCGTCTTGTCGCCCTGGACGACGTTGAAGACACCGTCGGGCAGGCCGGCCTCGGCGAGCAGTTCGGCGATCTTCAGCGAGGCGGAGGGGTCCTTCTCGGACGGCTTGAGGACGAAGGTGTTGCCGCACGCGATGGCGATCGGGAACATCCACATCGGCACCATGGCCGGGAAGTTGAACGGCGTGATGCCCGCGACCACACCGAGCGGCTGGCGGATGGAGGCCACGTCGACCCGGGTGGCGACCTGCGTCGACAGCTCGCCCTTGAGCTGCACGTTGATCCCGCAGGCCAGCTCGACGATCTCCAGCCCGCGGGCCACCTCGCCGAGCGCGTCGGAGTGCACCTTGCCGTGCTCGGCGGTGATCAGCTCGGCGATCGCGTCCCGGTTGGCGTCCAGCAGCGCCCGGAACCGGAACAGGATCTCGGTGCGCTTGGCCAGCGAGGACTGGCCCCAGCTCGCAAAGGCGTCCTTGGCGGCCGCCACCGCCGCGTCCACCTCCTCGACCGACGCGAACGCGACCTTCGTGGTGACCGCGCCGGTCGCCGGGTCGGTGACCGGCCCGTACGTGCCCGACGCGCCTTCGACGGTCTTGCCGCCGATCCAGTGGTTGACGATCTTCGTCATGCCCGGTTTCTCCTTCACAGATGGCGGCGTCGGGTGGAGACGTGCCGTTCGTACAGCTCTCGGGCCTTCACCGCCGACGGTCGGGTCGCGGTCTCGGCCACAGGTACATCCCACCAGGCCTGGGCGGGCGGCGGGCCCGACACAGTGTCGGCCGTTTCGGTCTCGACGTAGACACATGTGGGAGTGTCCGCCGCGCGGGCCTCGGCGAGCGCCTCGTGCAGATCTCCTACGGTCTTGGCGCGCAGGACGCGCATGCCCAGGCTCGCGGCGTTGGCGGCGAGATCCACGGGCAGCCGCGCCCCCGTGAAGGTGCCGTCGTCCGCCGGATAGCGGTACGCGGTGCCGAACCGCTCGCCCCCCACCGACTCCGACAGGCCGCCGATGGACGCGTACCCGTGGTTCTGCACCAGCAGCACCTTGATGGCGACGCCTTCCTGTACGGCGGTCACGATCTCCGTCGGCATCATCAGATAGGTGCCGTCGCCGACCAGCGCCCACACGGGCCGGTCGGGGGCGGCCATCTTCACGCCGATCGAGGCCGGGATCTCGTAGCCCATGCAGGAGTAGCCGTACTCCAGGTGGTACTGGTCCCGCGAGCGCGCTCGCCACAGCTTGTGCAGGTCGCCCGGGAGGGAGCCGGCCGCGTTGATGATCACGTCGGTGTCGTCCACGATCGCGTCCAGGGCGCCGAGCACCTGCGGCTGCGTGGGGCGCATGTCCGGCTCGTCGGCCTCGTAGCAGGCGTCGACGCGCTGCTCCCAGCGTTCCTTGTCCTCGGTGTACTCGGTGACGTAGGAGCCGGTGACCCGGTGGGCGTGCATGTCCAGGGCGGCCGTCAGCTCCTGAAGTCCGCTGCGGGCGTCCGCGATCAGCGGCAGCCCGGCGAGCTTGTGGCCGTCGTGGGGCGCGATGTTGAGGTTGAGGAAGCGGACGTTCTCGCCGGTGAAGAGGGTGCCGGAGGCGGTGGTGAAGTCGGTGTACCGGGTGCCGACGCCGATCACCAGGTCGGCGGTGCGGGCGAGTTCGTCGGCCGTCGCGGTGCCGGTGTGCCCGATGCCGCCGACGTCCTGGGGGTGGTCCCAGCGCAGTGAGCCCTTGCCGGCCTGGGTCGAGGCGACCGGGATGCCGGTGCTCGCCGCGAACTCGGCGAGGGCCTCCTCGGCGCGGCTGTGGTGGACGCCGCCGCCCGCGACGACCAGCGGCCTGCGTGCGGCCCTGATCGCCCGTACGGCCTCGGCGAGTTCGGTCGGGTCGGCGCCCGGGCGACGCACCACCCAGGTCCGCTCGGCGAAGAACTCCTCGGGCCAGTCGTACGCCTCCGCCTGGACGTCCTGCGGAAGGGCCAGCGTGACCGCGCCGGTCTCCACCGGGTCGGTGAGGACCCGCATGGCCGCCAGGGCCGCCGGTATGAGCTGTTCGGGGCGGGTGACGCGGTCGAAGTACCGCGACACCGGGCGCAGGCTGTCGTTGACCGACACGTCGCCGGCGTACGGCACTTCGAGCTGCTGCAGGACCGGGTCGGCCGGCCGGGTGGCGAAGACGTCGCCGGGCAGGAGCAGGACCGGGAGGTGGTTGATCGTGGCGAGGGCGGCGCCCGTGACGAGGTTGGTGGCGCCCGGACCGATGGAGGTGGTCACCGCGTGCGTGGACAGGCGGTTGGACTGGCGGGCGTAGCCGACCGCCGCGTGCACCATGGCCTGTTCGTTGCGGCCCTGGTGGTAGGGCATGACGTCCGCGTACTCGACGAGCGCCTGGCCGATCCCCGCCACGTTGCCGTGGCCGAAGATGCCCCAGGTGGCGCCGATCAGCCGCTGCCGCGCGCCGTCCCGCTCCGTGTACTGGGCGGCGAGGAAGCGCACCAGCGCCTGTGCGACCGTCAGCCTCGTCGTCGAGGTCCGCTCCGTCATCGGTATCCCTCCGTGTGCTCCGGGTGAAAGCCGTCGGTTCCGCTTTCACGCCAGGGGAATACGCGCCTGCGGCCGAAGCCGTTCGGGACCTCCGGCGCGGGGCCGAAGCGGGCGGGGAGTCGTCGCTCGCACTTCGCTCCTGCCAGGGCGAAGCGGCCTGCCGCGCCGGAGGCGATCTGGGGCCGGGCGTCACGGGGAACGTACGCGAAGTCCAAGTCCGACGCGAATGCGCTTGCCCCACCCGGGAGTTGAAGCTCTTCGTCCGTTATGTCACAGGCCCGCCGTACCGTACATCCGCCTCGCGGCAGAAGCACGGCCTGCTCGGTGTACGGCCCGCCCGCGGTCATCACTCCCTCACAGCAGTCCCACGGCGGTGTCCACGGCGGCAGCCACATCGCCGTCCACCGGATAGAGCAGCGAACGGCCGACCACCAGGCCCCGCACGGTGGGGAGTTGGAGGGCGCCGCGCCACTTCTCGTACGCCCCGTCCTGGTCGTCGCCGACCTCGCCGCCCAGCAGCACGGCAGGCAGCGTGGAGGTCTCCATCACCTCGGCCATGTCGTCCGGGTTCTCGGTGACGGGGAGCTTGAGCCAGGTGTAGGCCGAGGTGCCGCCGAGGCCCGAGGCGATGGCGATGGACCGGGTGACGGCCTCGGCCGACAGGTCGTTGCGCAGTTTCCCGTCGTCCGTGCGGTGGCTGATGAACGGCTCGACGAAGACCGGCAGGCGGCGCGCGGCCATGTCGTCGACCGCGCGGGCGCTGGACTCCAGGGTGGTCAGCGAGCCGGGGTCGTCGTAGTCGATGCGCAGCAGCAGCTTGCCCGCGTCGAAGCCGAGCCGCTGAAGGTCCTCGGGACGGTGGCCGGTGAAGCGGTCGTCGAGCTCGAAGCGGGCGCCCTGCAGTCCGCCGCGGTTCATCGAACCCATGACGACCTTGTTCTCCAGGGCGCCGAGCAACAGGAGGTCGTCGAGGATGTCGGCGGTGGCGAGCACGCCGTCGACGCCGGGGCGGGAGAGCGCGAGGCAGAGGCGTTCGAGCAGGTCGGCGCGGTTGGCCATGGCGAACCTGCGACCCGACACGCCGAGC
>NZ_JAFJSY010000003.1 GCF_019857225.1 Streptomyces plumbidurans | reverse complement strand
ACGGCGCCCGCCCCGGCGGCGAGCCCACCCCCCAGCCGGGCCCCCGTCCCTCCATTGCCGTCCAGGGGGGCCTCGGATCGGCGGACGCCGACCGCGCGGGCGGCGGACGGCCGAACCCGTTGCCCCGGCGCCTGCCCCGCCGGGACCCGGCGGCAGCCGAGGCGCACGGCCGGGCCGAGGACGCAACACCCGTCCGCCGGGACAGAGTTGAGCAGCGGGTATCGTCGTCCGCGGCCGAGTCCGGCGCGACGACGGTGTCCGCCCCGGCCGGCGACGGCACCTCCCGCCCGCTGCGCCGCCGCGTCCGCGGTGCCACTCTCCGTACGACCGTGGACGCCGCCCAGTACGCGGCACGGCAGGCCCCGCGGCCCGCCGACCCGGACGCCGTACGCAGCGCGCTCGACGAGTTCGAGGCGGCCGTGGAGCGGGCCAACCGCGACAGCGCCGACGGCCGGCCCGCGACCACCGACCCGCAGGACCAGAACTACCTCCCGGAAGGAGCCGAGCAGTGAGCACGTCGACAGGTGACACTCCCGACGCGGGAGCCACCGCGCATGCCGAACTGCAGGCCGCTGCAGCCGACTTCACCTGGCTGCTCAATCGTTTCGCCACGGAGACGGCGGGTGTCGTGGACGCCATCGCCGTCTCCTCGGACGGGCTGCTGATCGCCGTGTCCGAGCTGCGCGAGCACGCGGACTCCGAGCGGCTGGCCGCGATCGTCTCCGGCATCACCAGCCTGGCCGCCGGCGCGTCCGGCAACTACGGCCTGGGCGGCCTCAACAAGGTCATCATCGACCTGGAGGGCGGACACGTCCTGGTCTCCGCGATCGGCAGCGGCGCCGTCCTCGGCGTGGTCACCGACAAGGAGGCCAAGCTGGGCAACATCGCCTACGAGATGACGCTGTTCGCCAACCGGGCCGGCAACGCGCTCAGCCCGCAGCTGGTGCTCGCGCTGAAGAACAGCGTCGGCTCCCCCACGGCGCTCTGACCCAGGGACGGACGACGACCTCATGGCGGACGGCACCCCACCTCCGGGCCCGGACCCGGTCGGCCCCGCCCCCGCCGTACGGCCGTTCCTGGTCACCGCGGGCCGGGTGGCGCCGACGGCGGCCGGCCGGCCGGTACCGGTCGAGACCCAGGTGGTGGCCACCGCCGAGGGTCTCGCCGTGCTCGACGAGCTCTCCTTCGAGCAGCACGACATCGTCGCCGCCTGCCGGCAGCCGCAGTCCATCGCGGAGCTCGCGGCCCGGCTGCGGCTGCATCTGAACGTGGCCCGGGTCCTCGCCGAGGATCTGCGCGCCGCCGGATATCTGGTGGTGCACGTGCCCGACTCCGGCGTCATCCACGACGCCTCCGTACTGCGCAGGGTCATCGAGGCCCTGCGTGCCATCCCCGACTCCCGAGGGGTACTCCGTGACTCGGACTGATCCGGCCGCGCGCGTCGCGGCCGCCCCGGTGGCCGCCGTCAGACCGCCGCTGCCGGTGAAGCTGGTGATCGCGGGCGGTTTCGGCGTGGGCAAGACCACCGCCGTCGGCTCCATCTCCGAGATCGAGCCGCTGACCACCGAGGCCGCCATCACGGAGGTCGCGGCCGGCGTGGACGACCTGAGCCACACCCCGCGCAAGACCACGACCACGGTGGCGATGGACTTCGGCTGCATCACCATCGACCCGACCCTGAAGCTGTATCTGTTCGGCACGCCCGGCCAGGAGCGGTTCGGGTTCATGTGGGACGACATCGTGGAGGGCGCGGTCGGCGGCCTGGTCATCGTGGACACCCGCCGCCTCGACGACTGCTACGCCGCCGTCGACTACTTCGAGCACCGGCAGATCCCGTTCGCCGTCGCCGTCAACGCCTTCGACGGCAAGGTGGAGCACACCCTGGAGGAGGTGCGCTGGGCGCTGGACGTCACCGAGCGCGTCCCGGTGGTGGTGTTCGACGCGCGTGAGCGGGGCTCGGTGCGCGACGCCCTGCTCGTCGTACTGGAACAGGCGCTCGCGCGCACGGAGGCGTGACGTAACACGCGGCGGTGGGATGAGGTGCGGGCCCGGGGCGGATGGAGGATCCGCCCCGGGCCCGCGGTCTTCGGAGATCTCCGAGGATCTCCTGGGATCTCCGGGAATCTCCGGGAATCTCCGGGGTCGTCAGCTGCTGCGGCGCACGCCGGGCGAGACCGCGAAGCGGGCCACCGTCCAGAAAATGCCGAGCGTCACCAGGGCCAGGACGGCGACCAGGGTCGCACCGCCCACCACCTTCTCGTAGTTGCGCTGGTAGAGGCCGTCGACGATGTACCGGCCGAGGCCGCCGAGCGAGACGTACGCGGCGATGGTGGCGGTCGAGACGATCTGGATGGCCGCCGAGCGCAGGCCGCTGAGGATCAGCGGGAGCGCGACCGGGAGTTCGACGTTGAAGAGGATCCGTGACTCGGCCATGCCCATGCCGCGTGCCGCGTCCACCGGGGACGGGTCGACGGAGCGCACCGCCTCGTAGGTGGTGACCAGGATCGGCGGTACGGCGAGGACGACCAGCGGGATCATCACCGGCGTCAGACCGAGCCCGAGGAGCACGAACATCAGTACCAGCAGGCCGAAGCTGGGCAGGGCGCGCCCCGCGGTGGCGACGAAGGCGACGCTGTTGCCGCCGCGTCCGGTGTGCCCGGTGAGCAGGCCGACGGGCAGGCCGATGGCGGCGGCGATGGCCAGCGCGATCAGCGAGTACTGGATGTGCTCGCGCATCCGGGTGGGGATGCCGTCGTAGCCGTGCCAGTGGGCGCTGTCGCTGAAGAAGGAGTTGATGAAGTGGAGGACGTTCATCGGACGGCGTCCTCCAGTGCTGCGGCGGCCGGTTCGGGCCGGGACTCGGGCTCGTCGACGGGACGGGGCTTGCGGCTGCCGCGCGGCATCCAGGGCGTCACCAGGACGCGCACGAGGACCAGCAGGGCGTCCGCGAGGATGGCGAGGACGGCCGTACCGATCACGGACAGCCAGACCAGGCGCGGCTGGTGGTAGATCATGCCGTCGTTGAGCAGGTTGCCGAGCCCGCCCTGGTTGCCGATCAGCATGCCGACGCTGACCAGGGAGATGCTGGAGACCGTCGCCACGCGCAGCCCGGCGATGATCGCGGGCGCGGCGATGGGCAGCTGTACCTGGAAGTAGCGGCGCACGGGACCGAGCCCCATCGCGGTGGCGGCGTCGAGCGTCTCCTGCGGCACGGACCGCACACCGTCCACGATCGCCGGGACGAACACCACCAGGCTGTAGACGCCGAGCGGGATCATCACGGTCAGCTCGGTCTGGCCGGTGTAGTCGATGAGGACGACGAAGAAGGCCAGCGACGGGATCGCGTACAGGATCGTCGTCACCCACAGCACCGGCGCGTAGATCCAGCGCATCATCACGCACAGCTGGGAGATCGGCAGCGCCACCAGCAGTCCGGCCACGACCGGGATCAGCGCGAGGCGCAGATGGAGGCCGACCAGGCCCCAGTAGGTGTTCTGCAGGTCGCTGGGTATGTCGAAGAGGCCGCCGTTCATCCCGCGACCTTCGCGTCGGTACGTCCGTCCGTACGTCCGTCGGTGTGTCCGTCGGCGCCGTTCTCGGCGTGGGCGGCGCGGATCGCCTCGCCGATGGTCTGCTGCGAGACGACGCCGGTGACCCGGCCGTCGGCGCCCACCGCCACGGCCCAGCCGGTGGGCGAGAGCACGGCGCCGTCGAGCGCGGCGCGCAACGACTCCTTGCCGTGCTCGAAGGGCCGCCCGTACGGCAGCAGCCGCGCGGGGTCGACGGCGCCCGCGGTCAGGAGCGCCGGTTCGCTCCAGCCGAGCGGCTTGCCCTCCACGTCGGTGACGAGCAGATACGGTACGTCGCCCGCGCTGCGCTCGGTGATCTGTTCGGCCGTGGAGTCGACGGCCACGATGGGGGTGGTGAGCAGGCCGAGGCCCGCGGTGGAGAAGAAGGAGAGCCGCCGGATGCCGCGGTCCGCGCCGAGGAAGTCCTCGACGAAGTCGTCCGCGGGGTTGGACAGCAGCTCGGCGGGGGGCGCGAACTGGGCGAGGTGGCCGCCGGTGCGCATCACGGCGACATTGGTGCCGATCTTCACCGCCTCGTCGATGTCATGCGTGACGAAGACGATGGTCTTGCCCAACTCCGCCTGGATGCGCAGCAGTTCGTCCTGCAGTCCCTTGCGCACCACCGGGTCGACGGCCGAGAACGGCTCGTCCATCAGCAGCACCGGAGGGTCCGCGGCGAGCGCCCGCGCGACCCCGACGCGCTGCTGCTGGCCGCCGGAGAGCTGATACGGGTACCGCTTGGCGAGCGCGCCGTCGAGCCCGACCCGCTCCATCAGCTCCCGGGCCCGCTCCCGCGCCTTGTCCTTGCTCCATCCGAGCAGCCGGGGCACGGTCGCGATGTTGTCGACGATCGTGCGGTGCTGGAAGAGCCCCGCGTTCTGGATGACGTAGCCCATCGACCGGCGCAGCGTGTTCACCGGCTGCTGGGCGAGGTCCTTGCCGTCGAGCAGGATCCTGCCCTCGCTCGGCTCGATCATCCGGTTGATCATCCGCAGGGTCGTCGTCTTGCCACAGCCCGAGGGGCCGACGAAGACGGTGATGGACCGGTCGGGTATCTCCAGCGAGAGGTTGTCCACCGCGACCGTGCCGTCGGGGTACCGCTTGGTGACTGAATCTATCCGTATCAAAACGCCGAATACCCTTCGGGTCTGGCAGAGGCCGTCCGCACGGTGGCCTCGGTCAAGCGGGCCGTTGGGGGGAGAGTCTAGACCGATTGTGTTGCAGTAATTCTGCGGGAGCCTGGCGAAATCGCACCCGCGGGCGCCGGCCTCCACAGCGAACACCTCGCACCCCGGCACCGAGGCAGCCCACCCGACGCTCTCCCTCGTAGCGGGCGGATGTGGCCTCGCTGTCGGCCCGGAAAGGGCTGAACCGCGCGTCGGCCTCGCGCAGCCATCGGACAGTGAGACCGGGAAACCCATGACGTGCTCGACTCGGCGCGTCTCAGGTGCCCTTCGCGTACGGCTCGTTTCACGATCTGTTCGTCTCCCTCAGCCCGCCAGGCTGAAGCGCTCGAAGTGGATCTGGTGCTTGGGTACGCCGAGGTCGCGCAGCGTGCGCAGTACCGCGTTCATCATCGGTGGCGGTCCGCACAGGAAGACGTCCCGCTCGGCGATGTCCGGCACCAGCCGCGCCAGCTCGCCCGGCGCCAGCCGGTCGGGGACGGGCGGGCCGGTGACCAGGTGCAGCTCGGCCCCCTTGGCGACCGCCAGCTCCCGCAGCTCGTCGTGGAGGACGGCGTCGCGTTCGGCGGTGACGCGGTGAATGACCACCGCGTGGCCCTCGATGTCCTCCAGGAGCGCCCGGACGGGGGTCACTCCCACGCCGCCCGCGATGAGCAGGGACTCGCTGCGGGTGCGGTGCAGGGTGGTGAAGGCACCGTAGGGGCCCTCGGCGAAGACGCGGGTGCCGGCCTTCACATGGCGCAGGGCGGCGCTGCCCTCGCCGGCCGCCTTCACGGTCAGGCGCAGGCTGCGGCCGTCGGGGGCGGCGGAGAGGGAGAAGGGGTTGGCCTGCCACCAGCGGTCGGGGGTGAGGAAGCGCCACAGGAAGAACTGCCCTGCCTGCGCGGGCAGTTGGTCGAGATCGCGGCCGGTGATGTGGATCGAGACGACGTCGTCGGACTCGGGCACGACCGCCGAGACCCGGAACCGGTGGCGCGCGTTGCGCCACAGCGGCAGCGCGAGGCGGCCGAGTACGAGCGCGCCGAGGGCCACGGCCCACACCCCGTACCAGTACGTCCTCGCCGCGGACGACGCGGTGAAGGTCGTACCGACCGCGACCTGGTGCGTGAAGGCGAGCACCACGGCGACGTAGGTGTACAGGTGGATGAAGTGCCAGGTCTCGTAGGCCAGCCGACCACGGGCGTAGCGGGCCGAGACCGCTCCGACGACGAGGAGGATGCCGAGCGCGACGATCGCGCGGAGCACGCCCTCGGTCGTCTCGGCCAGGTCGACGATCTCGGTGACCGGGCCGACGTCCGCGCCGTCGGCGTAGCCGAAGGTGATGAGGACGACGTGCGCGAGGAGCGTCCACAGCAGGGCGAAGCCGGTCCAGCGGTGCCAGGAGGTCAGCCGGTCCATGCCGATACGGCGGTCGAGCCACGGCAGCCGGGCCACCAGCACCAGCTGGAAGGCCATGACGAGGGCGCCGTAGAGGCCGAAGAGGCGGCCGATGACGATCAGCGCGTTGGAGGCGAAGCCCGCCTGGGCGAAAAGGCAGGCGACCACGGCCGCGTTGGCGGCGAGCACGGCGTACAGGCCGGTGCGGGCCACCACCCTGGGGCGTATCGCCGTGGGGGGCGCAGGGCGTGTTCGGACGGTCGTCACGGGACGGCAGCTCCTTGATCGGGTCCTGGATCACGATCTTGACCGGCGGGAGCTGTCGGACAGCTGTCGGACCACTTCCAAGTCCCTGTCGATGTGCCTGCCGTGTGCCCCGCGCCATGGCCTTGTCAGCCATATGGCGCACTATGAGCGGGTGGAAAAAGTTCGCCTCCTCGTCGTGGACGACGACCCGCCCATCGCCGATCTCGTCGCGACCGTCGCCCGCTACGAGGGCTGGGACGCGGTCACCGCGAACTCCGGTGAGGAGGCGCTGCGGACGGCCGGCGAGTTCCGCCCGGACATCGTGGTGCTCGACCTGATGCTGCCGGACGTGGACGGCTTCGGCGTGCTCGACCGGCTGCGCCGGTCCGGGACGATGGTGCCGGTGGTGTTCCTGACCGCGCGGGACGGGGTGGCCGACCGGGTGGCGGGGCTGACCCGGGGCGGCGACGACTATCTGGTCAAGCCGTTCGCGGTGGAGGAGCTGATGGCGCGGCTGCGCACGGTGCTGCGGCGCAGCGCCGGGCCGGCGTTCCAGCGGTCGGTGCTGCGGGTGGCGGACCTGTCGATGGACGAGGACACCCGCGAGGTGCGCCGCGGCGAGAAGCTGCTCACGCTCACGCCCACCGAGTACGAGGTGCTGCGCTTCCTGATGCGCAAGTCGCCGACCGTGATGACGAAGGCGCAGATCCTCGACCATGTGTGGGAGTACGGCTTCGGCGGCCGCTCCAACGTCGTCGAGCTGGTCGTCAGCCGGCTGCGCCGCAAGCTCGACGACACGGGAGAGCCGCTGATCCAGACCGTGCGGGGCTTCGGCTACGTCGTCCGGCAGGCGAGCGAGTGATCGCCCGGCTGCTCGCGGCGTACCGGCGGCTGCGGCTCGGCACCCGGCTGGCCCTGGGGCTCGGGGCGCTGGCGCTGGTGGTGTTCGCGGTGGTCGGCACGGCCCTGACGACGTACATGCGCGACTATCTGTCGAACCAGCTCGACGACCAGCTCGGTCTTGCCCAGGTCGCGCAGTCCAAGAGCATCGCGCAGAAGGGCACGCTCCAGGGCAAGAAGTACTACCGCTGGTACTACGCGGTGTACGACGTCTCGGGCGGCAGGGCCGTGCTGCGCAAGCCGGAGGAGCCGGGCGACCTGCCCAGGGACATCGCCCCGCTGACCTCGCTGGCCAGGGCGCAGTCCGCGGCGCCCACCGAGATGCTGCGCACCGCGCAGCTGGCGGGCGAGGGCGAGTACCGGCTGCGCGCCTGCGAGGTGAAGCCCGGTGTGGTCCTGGTCAGCGGCGCGCCGACGGACGCCATCGGGGAGACGGTACGGCGGCTGATCGCGGTCCAGGTGATCGCCTTCGGGCTGGCGCTGCTGGCGCTGGTGGTGTTCGGCCGGCGGATGCTGCGCCGGGGCCTGAACCCGCTGAGCGACATGGCGCACACCGCGCACGGCATCGCCTCGCACGACCTGACCGAGTCGGCGGCACGGCTGCCGCTGCGCGCCGACAAGCGGGGCGGCGGCCCCGAGGTCGAGGAGCTGCGCACCGCCTTCAACACGATGCTGGAGCACATCGACGACTCGCTCGCGGTCCGCGCGGAGGCCGAGCAGCGGCTGCGCCGCTTCGTCGCGGACGCCTCGCACGAGCTGCGTACGCCGCTGATGTCGGTGCGGGGCTACGCGGACCTGTTCCAGTACGCCGCCGCCAACGCGCCCGAGGAGCGCGACAAGCACCTGGCGCGGCTGCGCGCGGAGGCCGCGCGGATGGGGGTGCTCCTGGACGACCTGCTGCTGCTCGCCCGGCTCGACGCGGCGGAGATGGACGCGCCGCTCAGGCTGCAGGAGGCGGACCTGGTGGAGCTGGTCGAGGAGGCCGCCGCCGCCTTCCGGGCGAGCCACCCGGACCGCCCGCTGGCCCTCGCCTCCGGTCCGGCCGCGCTGAAGCTGCGCATCGACCCGCACCGCATCCGGCAGGTCCTGGACAACCTGCTCACCAACGCGGCCGTGCACACCCCGGCCGGTACGCGGGTGTCGGTCCGGGTCGCGCGGGAGGACGACAACGCCGTGGTCCGGGTCGAGGACGCGGGCCCCGGCGTCCCGCCCGCCGACCGGGACCGCGTCTTCGACCGCTTCTACCGCGTCGACAAGGCCCGCAGCCGCGACCGCGGCGGCAGCGGCCTGGGGCTGTCCGTCGCCGGCGCCCTGATCGAGGCGCACGGCGGCACGATCGGGCTGAGCGGCGGTCCGGGGGCGACGGTGTTCACGGTCACCCTGCCCCTGCGCGAGGGGCAGGGTCTTACGGAGCGGTGACGTGACCGGCGTGGGGCCCCGGCGCGGGCGGTCGCGGCCCTAGCGTGGCCGTATGCGTGTACTGGTCACCGGCGGTGCCGGGTTCATCGGGTCCCAGGTCGTGACGACCCTGCGGGAGCGCGGGCACGAGCCCGTCGTGTACGACGTCCGTGCCGACCCCGCGTGCGACGTGCGCAACCCCGCCGCCGTGGGCCGGGCGCTGACCGGGGTGGACGCCGTGTGCCACCAGGCGGCGATGGTCGGCCTGGGCACGGGCTTCGGGGACGCGGCGGAGTACGTCTCCCGCAACGACCTGGGCACCGCCGTCCTGCTCACCGCGATGGCCGAGGCGGGCGTGCGGCGGCTGGTGCTGGCCGGGTCGATGGTGGTCTACGGGGAGGGCCGCTACACCTGTCCCCGGCACGGTGTCGTACGCCCCGGCCCGCGTGCCGTGAGCGACCTGGACGCGGGCCGCTTCGAACCGCCGTGCCCGGTGTGCGGGGCGGACCTCTCCCCCGGACTGGTCGGCGAGGACGCCCCGGTGGACCCGCGCAACGTCTACGCGACGACCAAGCTGGCGCAGGAGCATCTGGCGGCGGCCTGGGCCCGGGCCACGGACGGCCGGGCGGTGTCGCTGCGCTACCACAACGTGTACGGGCCGGGGATGCCCCGCGACACCCCGTACGCCGGTGTCGCCTCCTTCTTCCGCTCGGCGCTGGCCCGGGGCGAGGCTCCGCGGGTCTTCGAGGACGGCCGCCAGCGGCGGGACTTCGTGCATGTGCGGGACGTGGCCGCGGCCAACGCGACGGCGCTGGAGGCCGGTTCCCGCGAGGGCGCGCTGAGCGTGTTCAACACCGGCAGCGGCGAGCCGCACACCGTCGGCGAGATGGCCCGCGCGCTTGCGGAGGCGTACGGCGGCCCCGAACCGGTCGTCACCGGCGAGTACCGCCTGGGCGACGTACGGCACATCACCGCCGACTCGGCGCTGCTGCGCTCCGAGCTGGGGTGGAAGCCCGAGGTCGGCTTCGACGAAGGAATGCGGGAGTTCGCCCGCGCCGGGCTGCGCGGGGCGTAGTTTCCTCGGAGCTTCCTCGGAGGTTCCCTAGAGTTTCCTCGGACCGGTGGTGCTGCCCGCGTTCACGAAGCGGCGGCGGGCAGCACCACCTCGAAGCGGCAGCCGCCGGGGACGTTGCGCACGGTGGCCGTGCCCTGGTGGGCCTCCACGATGCCCCGCACGATCGCCAGTCCAAGTCCCGCGCCCGCGGGGGGAGTCCGGGCGTGCGTGCCGCGCCAGCCCGTGTCGAAGACGCGCGGCAGATCCTCCTCGGGGATGCCGCCGCAGCTGTCGGTGACGGACAGCACGACGCCGTCGGACGAGCGCTCGGCGGCCACCGCGACCGTGCCGTCGGCGGGGGTCCGGCGGATCGCGTTGACCAGCAGATTGCCCAGTACGCGGCTCATCTCCTTGCCGTCCACCTCCACCGGCACCGGCTCGATCCGGTCGCCGACCAGCCGTACGCCGTGCTCGCGCGCCAGCGGGTCCGCACCGGCGAGGGCGTCGCCGACGAGGTCGTACAGGGACATCCGGCTCGGGCTCAGCGCGAGCGCGCCCGCGTGTATGCGGGACAGCTCGAAGAGGTCGCCCACCATGCCGTTGAGGCGTTCCACCTCCGCGCGCATCTGCTTGAGGTAGCGGTCGGGGTCGGCGGCGACGCCGTCCTCCAGGGCCTCGGACATGGCGCGCAGCCCGGCGAGCGGGGTGCGCAGGTCGTGGGAGATCCAGGCGACGAGTTCGCGGCGCGAGGACTCCAGGGCGCGCTCACGCTCCCTGGATTCGGCGAGCCTGACGCTGGTGGCCTCCAACTCGCGGCTCAGGGCGGCGAGTTCGGCGGTGGCGGGGCCGTCGGGCGAGGTGAAGTCGCCGCCGTCGCCGAAGGAGCGCGCGGCGAGGGTCAGGGCGCGGCTGCGGGCGGCGACCCAGCGGCCCAGGAGCAGGGCGGTGACCAGGGAGACCACAGCCGCCATCGCGACGACGGTCGTGACGACCTTCAGGTCGTGCGCGGACAGGAACATGGCCTGCGCGACGGCCAGGGTGCCCGCGAGCATGGCGGTGACGGCGACGGCGGCGACCACGCCAAGGTGCAGGGCGAGCGAGCGGCGCCGGACCAGGAGCAGCACGCCGGCGCCGAGCAGTCCGGCCGCGGCGGCGCCGAGGAAGGCGAAGAGGGCGATGAGGAGGTTGTCGCGCATGCTCACGCCTCCGTTCGAGAGCCGTCGCCGGACCGCTCGACACGGGAGCCACCGCCGGGGCCGCTCCCGGGGCCGCCCTCGGACGCATCGCCGGAGCCGTCGAAGCGGTAGCCGACGCCCCACACGGTCTGGATCAGCCGGGGCCGGCCCGGGTCGTCCTCGACCTTGCCGCGCAGCCGCCGTACGTGGACGGTGACGGTGGACAGGTCCCCGAAGTCCCAGCCCCACACCTCGCGCATCAGGTCCTCGCGGCTGAAGACCCGGCCGGGGTTGCGCAGGAAGAAGGCGAGGAGGTCGAACTCGCGGATGGTGAGGGCGAGTTCGGTGCCGTCCTTGAGTGCGCGGCGGGCCGCCGGGTCCATCGAGAGCCCGGCGGCGGCCAGCAGGCGCGCCGGTGCGGCCGGACGGGTGCGGCGCAGCACCGACTCGACGCGCAGAACGAGTTCGCGGGGGCTGAAGGGCTTGGTGACGTAGTCGTCGGCGCCGACCTCCAGGCCGAGGATGCGGTCGTCCTCGTCGCCGCGGGCGGTGAGCATGATGACCGGTACGGGGCCCTGTCCCCGCATCCGCCGGCACACCTCCAGGCCGTCCATGCCGGGCAGCATCAGGTCCAGGACGACGAGGTCCGGCCAGTGCGCGGCGGCCAGGGCGAGCGCGTCGGGGCCGTCGCCGGCCCGGTCGACGACGTATCCGGCCCGGTCGAGGTATCCGGTGACGACCTCGGCGACGGTGGGATCGTCGTCGACGACGAGCACCCGGGCCCCGGTCTGTCGGTACTGCTGCTGCTCCATGCAGCCAGCCTCGCACCGCGCGCCCGCGAGCGCCGCCACCAGCCCCTGACGTCCGTGTTTCGTAAGGTGCCGGTGTCCGGTTTGCCGGTTTCTCGCTCGTAGGGTGAAAGCCGTGACGACCCCTTGCGACGAAGACGAAAGAGGACCGGCCGGCAATCCGGTCGCGGCGTCCGTGGACGTCGTCCTCCCCTGCCTCGACGAGGCCGAGGCGCTGCCCCGGGTGCTGGAGCGCATCCCGCCCGGCTGGCGCGCGCTGGTCGTGGACAACGGCTCGACCGACGGCTCGGCGGAGATCGCCCGGGCCCTCGGCGCGAGCGTCGTACGGGAGGAACGACGCGGCTTCGGTGCCGCCTGCCATGCGGGCCTGAGTGCCGCCACCGCGGACATCGTCTGCTTCTGCGACTGCGACGCCTCGCTGGACCCGGCCGACCTGGTGCCGTTCGTGCGCCGGATCGTGGCCGGGGAGGCCGATCTGGTGCTCGGCCGCCGCCGCCCGCAGTCCCGCGGTGCCTGGCCCGTGCACGCGCGGGCCGGGAACCTGGCGCTCGCCCGGCTGCTGCGCCGCCGCACCGGGCTGCGCCTGCGCGACCTCGGCCCGCTGCGCGCCGCCCGCCGGGAGGACCTGGTCTCCCTCGGGTTGACGGACCGCCGCAGCGGCTACCCGCTGCAGATGGTGGTGCGCGCGGCCGACGCGGGGTGGCGCATCGACGAGTACGACGTCCCCTACCGGCCGCGTGCGGGCGCCTCCAAGGTGACCGGCACCTGGCGCGGCACCTGGCAGGCGGTGCGCGACATGAGCCGGGTGCTGGCCGAGCCGCCGGGACCGGGCCCGCGGCCGGTGCCGGCGGAAGGAGCCGGCCGATGACGACGCTCCTGGTCGTCGCGAAGGAGCCCCGGCCAGGGCGGGTGAAGACCCGGCTGACGCCGCCGTTCACCCCGCGGGAGGCCGCCGCGCTCGCGGAGGCTGCGCTCGCGGACACCCTGGAGGTCGTGGCCCGCACACCGGCCCACCGCCGGGTCCTGTTCCTGGACGGCGAGCCGGGCCCCTGGCTGCCGCCCGGCTTCGAGGTCCTACGGCAGTGTCCGGGCGGCCTCGACGAACGGCTGGCCGCCGCCTTCGCGCACTGCACGGGCCCTGCGCTGCTGATCGGCATGGACACCCCGCAGGTGACTCCGGAGCTGCTGACGGTGGACTTCGCCGACTGCGACGCGTACTTCGGCCCGGCCGAGGACGGCGGCTTCTGGGCGCTGGGGCTGGCCGACCCCGACCCCGCGCTGCTCCTCGGCGTTCCGATGTCGACGTCGCACACGGGCGCAGTCCAGCGGGCCCGGCTCGCCGGACTGCGCGTACGGGACCTGCCGCCGCTCCGGGACGTGGACACGGCACGGGACGCGGAACTGGTCGCCGAGGAGGCGCCCCGCGGCCGTTTCGCCGCGGAACTGAAGCGGCTCACGGCGGCGGCCCGATGAGCGGGGCCCCGGAACTGACGACAAGGCCGGTCCCGCAACAGGGAGTCGCTCGGCGCGAGCCGGACACGGAGACGGACGGCACCGGCCCGTCCCCCACCCCCTACGACGACAACGCCTACGACGACAACACCTGGACCGCCGACCCCTACGCCGACGCCCTGCGCACCGGCCGCGGCCCGCTCTTCCTGCGCCGTGCCGACGGGTGGCTGTTGCTGCTGGAGGTGGAGCGCTGGTGCGCGGAGGCGGACGGGGCCGATCTCGAGGTGCTGCGGCGCTGCGAGGGCTCGGTGCTGGACGTGGGGTGCGGACCGGGCCGGCTGGTCGTGGAACTCGGCGCCCGCGGCCGCCCGGTGCTCGGCATCGACGTGAGCGAGGCGGCCGTGGCCCGGACGGTCGGACTCGGCGGCCAGGCCCTGCGCCGCTCCGTCTTCGAACCGCTGCCCGCCGAGGGCCGCTGGGGCACCGTCCTCCTGATCGACGGCAACATCGGCATCGGCGGCGACCCAGCAGCCCTGCTCGCCCGCACGGCCCAACTCCTCTCCCCCGGCGGCCTGCTGATCGCCGAAACGGCAAACGAGCCAACCGTCGACGAGCGCGTCAGCGTCCACGTGACCAACGCCCGAGGCGCCACCGGCAGCCCCTTCCCCTGGGCCCGCCTGGGCACCCCAGCCCTCCTACGCCACGCCCGTCGCGCGGGCTGGCGCACCATCGACCAGTGGGTGACCGATGGCCGCTCGTTCGTGGCACTGCGCAGCCAGGGCGAGGGCACGGGGGGCGGCGCGGGGCGCTGATCGGCCTGGGGGCGCGTCTACGGGGGTGCGGGGCAGGTGACTTCGCGACAATTGCGCGGGACACCACCGGCAACCCCCTCCTACGGGCAGGCCCGACGCCGCACGGCACGGCAAGCCGCTGGCCAATGCACATCAAACGGCCACTCCTTCGCCGCCCTGCGCGGCGCTACGGCGAGCAACGCCGGGCACTAATCGTGCAGACGTACCTCAACAGGTATGCGGGGCAGGCGACTTCGCGACAGATGCGTGGGGCACCACGGGCAAACCCCTCCCCCCGGGGTGGGGCCCCGGCACGGAGGGCGGAAGCGGACGCCGATCGGCCCGGCCCGCCGCAACAGGCGAGCGGCACGGGCGGCTTCGCGACGGACGCCCGGGACACCACCGGCGCCCCCTTCCCCGGAACCCGAGCCGGCCCCCGGCCCCCGTCCCCCTGCGCCAAGCGCATCGCACTGGCTGGCGGCCCGTCGGTCAGTGGACGACCGACGCCCGCTCACCCGCCGCCCTGCTCAACCGAGGCGCAGACGGCCGCACCGAGAACTGATCCACCCAGCCTGCCTCAACTGCGCGCGCCACAGGTGACTTCGAAACCGACCTCTGGAGCACCACCCACAGCCTCTTCCGCCCGGGTCCGGCCCCTGCCATCGACAGGCGTGCGGTGCAGGCCGCTTCGGGGCCGGCGCCCCGGACTTCCCCGGCAACCCCTCCCCCGTACCCGCCTCCGCACCCCACCCCCCCGACGACGCCGCGCCCCCTTTACCTCAACGACCGTGCGGCGCAGCCGACTTCCTCCGCAGCCGCACCACAAACAACCCCGCCGACCCCGCGAAGAGCACCGCCGTCACCAGGAGCCAATGTTCCAGGAACCGGTCGGCGGACAGGCCCGTGACGGCGTCGTAGCGTCTCGTCACCTGGCCGGTGATCAGGGGGAACCAGACGAGCAGGAGGAGCAGGGAGAGGGTGGTTGGTACGCGGACGTACGCGACCCATGTGCGCCGGGGGCCGGTGGCCCGTACCAGGAGGCGGTCCGCTGTCGCGTACAGCGGTAGCAGGAGCAGGTCGTGGATGAGGGCCGCGCCCACGAACCAGAGGGCGATCTCGAACCAGTCCCCGTCCAGGAGCCGCACCCCGGCGTAGGCGGACAGCGCGAACGAACAGGCCAGCAGCAGGAGTTGGAGCGGGCTGCCGAGCGGGAGGGTGAAGCGGGGGCGTGGCATTACAGGTCTCCGAAGGTCAGTTCGGCCACCCACTTGGTGTTGAGCACACCGGGCGCCGCGGGGACGATGATGCGTGCCGGATGGCCGTGGTCGGGGGTCAGGGACTCACCGTTGACGAACAGGGCGAGCAGCGAGCGCGGGTCGGCGACCTGGTTGGCCCGCAGGGCGGCCCGGCGGAAGGCGCCGTGGCGTTGCAGCGACTGCACGAACAGATCGGGCGGATCGCCGTCGTACCCCACGAGCGCCGCGAGATCCCGCAGCCGTACGCCACGCCACCACTGGTCCGAGGTCGACCAGCCCTCCACGCAGGCGATGGGCAACGCCGAGCTGTGCAAGGGCAGTTGAAGCAGTTCGGCACGGCTGAGACGGACCGTGCCGGTGCGTCCCTTCACCACCAGCCGCCACCCCTCCTCGCTGCGGTCGGCCGCGGTGATCCCGGCGTAGGCTGCGGTCTTGTTGATCTGGAAGCCGCCGGGACCGCTTCCGGGGTCGGCGCCGTGCGGGGCCAGCACGGCACTCCACCGCAGCCCGTCGACGTCCTGCCCCACCGTCGTGCCGAACAGCAGCAGCGAGCCGCCCCCGACCAGCCCGAGCGCACCGCGCCGGGACACCGTCGGCGGATCGGGGTTCAAGGACACCAAGTCGTTGCGCTCTTCGCGGAGTTGTCGCAGATTGCGCCACGCAATCGGCATCTTCAGCACGGCGTGGGCGACGAACGCGCCGAAGAAGACCCAGGCGCCGTAGAAGTGCAGCGGGTAGAAGGAGCCGGGGAAGATGTAGTCCAGCTGGACGTTGAGCACGCCGGTCACGAACTCGAACAGGCCGCCGCCGACCAGCAGAAGCAGCGACAGCCGCTCCAGCGCGTGGGCGAGGGAGCGGGCCGGCGGCAGCGTGAACAGCTTGGGCACCACCGACCACAGCTTCGCCAGCAGAACGGGGATCAGCGTGATCCCGAGGGTGACATGGACGCCCTGGGTGAGCCGGTACAGCCAGTGCGGGTCGGTCGGCCAGGAGAAGAGATAGAAGCCGAGCAGGCCCTTGCCGGGCGTCTTGTCGTTCACCGCCGACAGGTCCGGGTTGTACGCGGCGTACGAGAGCAGTCCCGTCACGAACAGCACGGTGATCCCGCCGAGCAGGACGACACCGAGCACCGAGGTGAACCAGGGGCCGCGCAGCGGGCTGCGCCAGAAGGCGGGTGAGAAGGGAGTGCGTCTCATGTTCCGACCGTAGGTCGCAACCACCCCACGAAAGGGTCCGTGAACCATGACGAAACTCTGACGTCCGCGCACGTCAGCCGCTCGGAGGAAGCTCCGCAGCCTAGCTTTGCAGCGTGCACCGCGACCTGCGCCGAGATCTGTACGCCGCCACGGCGGCCGCCCTCCTGGTCCTGACCGCCGTCCTGGTCGGCCGGGCCATCGAGCACCGCCACGGAACGCTCCGCGTCGACTGGCCGCCCTTTCTGGCCAGCTGGGGACCCCATGTCGGCCCCGGCACCCCGGCGGCCGTCGCCGTCGCGGTGGCCGTCGTCGCCCACGGCCCCGCGCTCGCGGCCCGGCTGCCCTGGCGCGCCCTGCTGTTCACGGCGTGGGGCACCGCCATGGCGTGGACCTGGTCCCTCGCCCTGATCGACGGCTGGGACCGCGGCATCGCCCGGCGGCTGACCACACGTTACGAGTACCTCCAGGTCATCGACCGGTTCCAGGACATCCCGCACACGCTGCGGGACTTCACCCACCACATCCTGCTGAACTCCTCCGACCACTGGCCCGCGCACATCGCGGGCCACCCCCCGGCGGCGACCCTCACCTTCGTGTTCCTCGACCGGATCGGTCTGCACGGGGGTGGCTGGGCGGGCGCCTTCGTCATCACCGTCGGCGCGACCGCCGCGGCGGCGGTCCTGATCGCCGTACGCACCCTCGCCGACGAACGGCTCGCCCGCCGCGCCGCGCCCTTCCTGGTGCTGACGCCCGGCGCGGTGTGGATGGGCACCTCGGCGGACGGCTATTTCACGGCGGTCGCGGCCTGGGCCGTCGCGCTGCTGGCCCTCGCGGCGACGGGCCACCACCCGCGCCGCACGGGCTTCGCCTCGGGCCTGCTGTTCGGCCTGACCGCGTATCTGTCCTACGGCCTCACGCTCTTCGCCGTGATCGCCGCCGCCGTCCTCCTCCTGGCCTTCCGCCGCACCCGCCCGGTCTCCCTCCTGCCCCTCCTCCTCCTTGTTCTCGCCGGACTCGTGGTCGTCCCCGCGGTGTTCACCGCGCTGGGCTTCAACTGGTGGGAGGCGTACCGCCTGTTGGTCACCCGCTACTACCAGGGCGCTGCGAGAGTACGCCCCTACGGCTACTGGATCTGGGCCAATCTCGCCTGCACCGTGTGCATCGTCGGCCCGGCGACGGTGGCCGCCCTGACCCGCGCCGGGGCCACCCTGATCAGACGCTCCCCGGCACCCGCCCTGCGCCTCGCCGTCCTCGTGGGCGCCGCTCTGCTCGCCCTTCTCGCCGCCGACGCCTCCGGCATGAGCAAGGCGGAGACGGAGCGCATCTGGCTGCCGTTCGCGATGTGGCTGCTGCCGAGCTGCGCGTTCCTGCCGCACCCGCGCGCATGGCTGGCCGCTCAGGCCGTGCTCGCCCTGCTGATCAACCACCTGCTGCTGACGGGCTGGTGACCCGATCCGGGCGTCGGGCCAGGACGACGTCCCGTGCACGTCGGCCGGGGCTGCCGCGTCGTCCGCCCGCCCGCGTGCCGTTGGCTGCCGGACACCGCGTCGTCACGCCGGGCGGGAACGGTTCCGGCGTCCCCTCCTGCCTCGCGCCGCGCCCCGTCGCCCGGGCCGATGTGAAAGGACGACGTGCGCCGTGTCCCCGCTCCCGCTCGAAGACGTCCGCGAACCGCTCCCCACCGCGGCCCCCGCACCCACGCCCAGCCCCTCCCTCTCCCCCAGCCCCGTCCCCTCGCCCAGCACCTCCCTCTCGCCCAGCCCCGTCCCCTCGCTCATCCCTGCACCCTCCCCCTCACCCTGCCCGCCCCCCACTCTCCCCCTCCGCCTCGCCCCCACCGCCCGTCTGCTGCGCCGGGTGCTGGTGGTTCTGCCTCTGCTGCTGATCGGTCTGTGGGCGGCGCTCGACTGGCGCACCGTCCACGACGGAACCGCGCGGCTCGCCTCCGCCGACCCCGGGTGGCTGCTGATGGCGCTGCTGTTCACCTGCCTGGGGTGGCTCACCGCCGCCTGCGTCCGGCAGGGGGCCCTGCCGGAACGGCTGCCCACGGGGCTGCTGATCGCCTCGCAGTTCGCCGCCGGGGCGGCCAACCATGTGCTGCCGGCCAGTATCGGCGCCCACGCCGTCACCCTGCGCTTTCTGCTGGGCCGCGGCATACCCTTGGCCCGCGCCACCGCCTCGCTCGCCCTCTACTCGGTGGTCAGGCCGATCGCGAAGACGCTGGTGCTCCTGGTCTTCCTGGTGGCCTTCCCAGGTGCGCTGGTGGCGGGCGATCTCGTACCGGACAAGGGGACGCTGTTCCTGGTCGCCGCGGGAGCGACGCTCGGCCTCGGCCTCGCGGGCCTGCTCGTGGCGACCGTACGGCCGCTGCGCCGCCCCCTGCTCGACGCCCTGCGCTGCGCGCTGACCGACGTACGGCTGCTGCACACCCTGCCCTCCCGGGTCCTCGCCCTGTGGGGCGGGGCGGCCGCGGCCCCGGTGCTGCAGGCGAGCGTGATCTTCGCGGTGGGGGCGGCGCTCGGCTCACCGCTGTCCTGGGCGCAGGTCACCCTCGCGTTCCTGGTCGCGAGCACGGCGGTCGGGGCCGTACCGGCACCGGGCGGCATCGGCCCGGTGGACGCGGCCGTCGTGGTCGCCATGGTCGCGCTCGGCGCGCCGGTGGAGGTGTCGGCTACGGCCGTCATCGGCTATCGCGTGCTGACGGTCTGGCTGCCCCTGCTGCCGGGCGCGCTGGTGCTCTCCGCGCTGGTGCAGCGGAAGGTGCTGTGAACCCGCGGGGGACTCACTCGCCCAGATCGTGATCAACGCGATGGCGCCCGGCCCCCGCACCGGTGCCCCGCACAGCTCACCGGGGGGCTGCGACGCGGAATAGACAGATCTGTCCACCGTGTTGCCCACACCTGCACGCACACACCCGCTCACCCGAGGAAACGCCCGATGCCCCACTACACTGACGCCCTGACCACCGCGGACTGATCGGGATGCGGGTGCACGAGGAACCGCCGGCCACGACCGGCTCCATGACCGGGCAGACCGCCTGCGGCAAGGGCGCGCACGGTCCGCTGCGCACGTTCCTGCAGACCGAGACGGGCAGCGCGGCGGTCCTGCTGGGCGCGGTGGTGGCGGCGCTCGTATGGGCCAACGTCGCTCCCGGAACGTACGACTCCTGGTGGCGGACCGAGATGTCGTTCCGCATCGGTTCGGTCGGGGTGTCCCTGGATCTGCGCGAGTGGGTCAACAGCGGGCTGATGGCGCTGTTCTTCTTCGTCGTGGGCCTGGAGGCCCGACGCGAGTTCGACATGGGCGAGTTGCGCGAACGCCGCCGGCTCGCGCTCTCGGCGGTCGCCGGGTTCAGCGGCATGCTCGTCCCGGCGGCGATCTATCTCGCCGTCAACGCGGGCCGATCCTCACTGCACGGCTGGGGCGCCGCCATGTCCACGGACACGGCCTTCGCGCTCGGCATGCTCGCCGTCTTCGGTGCGCGGCTGCCGGGCGGTCTGCGCGTCTTCCTGCTCACGGTGGCGGTCACCGACGACCTGCTGGCCCTGGCCGTCATCGCCTTCGCCTACAGCGGCGACGTGTACGCACCCGCGCTGCTCACGGCCCTGGGCATCTTCGCCGCGCTCCTCGTGCTGCGCTCCGCGGGGGTACGGACCTCGGGGGTGTACGCGGTGCTGGCCGTCGCCCTGTGGGGCGCCCTGCTGCGCTCGGGGGTGGACCCGGTGGTCAGCGGGCTGAGCGTGGGCCTGCTCACCTACGCCCACCCGGCCGAACGGCACGCCCTGGAGCGGGTCAGCCGGCTCTTCCGCGGCTTCCGGGAACAGCCGACGCCCGAACTGGAACGCACCGTGCGCCGCGGTCTGGCCTCAGCGCTCTCGCCCAACGAGCGGCTGCAGCGCATGTTCCACCCCTGGACGAGCTATGTCATCGTCCCGCTGTTCGCGCTGGCCAACGCCGGACTCGCCATCGACGCCGACCAGTTGACGGGCGCCTTCAGCTCACCGGTCACGCTCGGCATCCTGCTCGGCTACGTCGTCGGCAAGCCGGTGGGCATCCTCGGCGCCACCTGGCTCACGGCCCGGGTGAGTGGGGGGCGGCTGCGCCCGGCGGTCGGCTGGGGAGCCGTGACGGCGGGCGGGAGCCTCGCCGGTGTGGGCTTCACGGTGTCGCTGCTGATCGCCACGCTCGCCTTCGACGGAACCCAGCTGGAGCAGGCGAAGATCGGCATTCTGACGGCTGTCCTGGCGTCCTTCCTGATCACCTGGTCGGTGACGCGGATCATCGCGATGCTGTCCCCGCAGGCGCGCACCCGCGCCCTGCTCGGCGCGGGCCACACCATCGTGGATCTCAGCGAACCCGTCGACGTGGAGCGCGACCATGTGCGCGGCCCCCTCGGCGCACCGGTCACGCTCGTCGAGTACGGCGACTACGAGTGCCCGTACTGCGGCCTCGCGGAGTCCGTGGTCCGTGAACTGCTCGCCGAGTTCGGCGACGACCTGCGCTACGTCTGGCGGCACCTGCCCCTCACGGACGTCCACCCGAACGCCCAACTCGCCGCGGAGGCGGCCGAGTCGGCGGCGGTGCAGGGCCGGTACTGGGAGATGCACGACATCCTGATCAGTCACCAGGGAGACCTGCGGCTGAAGGATCTGCTGGCCTACGCCGAACAGGTCGGGCTCGACCCCGACGCCTTCCGCCGCGACCTGCGCGCCCGCACCGGCGCCCAGCGGGTGGCCGAGGACGTCGAGTCGGCGGACCTCAGCAGCGTCACCGGCACCCCGACGTTCTTCGTCAACGGCCGCCGCCACCACGGCGCCTACGACGCCGCGTCGCTGTCCACGGCCGTACGGGCCGCCCGCGACCGGGCGGCGCTGGCGCAGGCGGACTCGTCGCGCTGACGCGACCGCGTCGCGCTCAGGCCCCGCGGCGCTGCTGCTGGACGACCTTCAACAGGTCCTGCAGGGCGGAGCGGGTCTCGCCGTCGTGGCCGTCGTCGATCGCGGCGAGAGCGGTGGCCGCGGCGGCACGGACCTCGTGGGACAGTCCGTCGGCGGCCGTGAGCCGGTAGGCGGCGTCACGGCGCGCCCTGCGCTCGGCGGCGTCCACCGCGTCGGGGCCGGACAGGGGAAAGACGGCGGCGCTGTAGGCGGAGATCCCGAGCACCATCACGTCCGCGATGCCGTCGGCGTATCCGAGGGCGGCGGCCGTGTCCCGGCTCTCCCGGACGGTGGCGATCATATGGCGGCGGGACAGGATCGAACCCAGAGCACCGCCGCCGCCGAGGGACAGTGCGCAGGCGACCGCGAGGAAGGGCCCCTCCCACGCGTAGCCGGTGAAACCTCCGAGGATCGCGAGCGCGACGGTCCATGCGGCCGCCGTGCGGGCGCTTATCTGCTCGGGTGTCGTGTTCATGAACGGCAGTGTCCCAGTCGGCACCACCGGCAGCTGCGCGGGGTCGACCACCGACACCGGCACGGAGTCGTACCCGGACACCGGCGCGGGTTCGTTCCCCGGCGCCGGACGATCCGTGCCGCCGCTGTCACTCGCCCGGTCGCGTCGCCTGCACGTAGTACAGCCAGGGCCGTATCTCCCCGTGTCCGCCGACCTCGAAGCCGGCGTCGGTGATCATCCCGTCCAGGAGGTCGACCCGGTTGTGCGCCATGGCGTGGGCGGTGCCGCCGTGCACCAGATGCCGGGCCAGCCGACTCTTCGGCGGCTGGAACTCCACCACCAGCAGCCGCCCGCCGGGACGTACGACACGGAGCATCTCGCGGAGGGCGGCTGGGCGCAGTTCCTCCGGCAGGTGATGCAGCATCAGGCTCGTGACGACCGTGTCGAAGGAGGCGTCCGGCAGGTCGAGGGACTCGGCGATGCCCTCCTGGTAGGTGCAGGGGGCGCTGCCGGGACGCTGCTTCCTGCGGCGGGCGTAGGCCAGGACCGGCGGCGAGGGGTCCACGCCGGTCACCGTGCCGGCCGGACCGACCCGGGCCGCCATGTGCCGGGTCAGATAGCCGGTGCCGCAGCCGACGTCCAGGACGCGGTCGCCCTCCCGGGCTCCGCTCAGCGCGGCGAGCCGGGTGAAGGCGCGGTTGCGGCGGCCGACGAAGCAGACGTCGCCGAAGAGTTCGTAGGTGCGAGGGGCGCCGATGGTCACGCCGGGTGTGGCGGCGTGGGGCTTGCCCTGCATGAGGCGTCCGAGGGGCATGGTCCTCCTCCATAACTTAGTCGCGGCTAAGTACTGTGGGATAACTTAGTCGCGACTAAGAACGCTGGCAAGGGCTGTACGAGGGCGGCATACGATGGCCCTTGTGACCGAGTCCCGCCCCCGCCCGCGTACGCGCCTGCCCGCCGCCGAGCGGCGCGCCTCGATCCTCGCCGCGGCCACGGAGGTCTTCTCCGAGACCGGCTACCAGCGCGGCAAGGTGTCCGACATCGCCAAAAAAGTCGGTGTGACCGAGCCGGTGGTCTTCCAGAACTTCGGCTCCAAGTCGGCGCTCTACCGCGCGGCCCTCGACCACGTCACCGACGGGGTGTCCGAGCTTCTCAACCAGGCCGCCGACGCGGGCAGGCCGGTGCCCGAGGTGCTGGCGGCCTTCCTCGACCCGGCCCACATGGACCGCTTCCACCAGCCCGGCAGCCACGGATTCCTGTTCGCCGACGCCACCGCGCTCGCCCACGACCCGCAGCTCGGCGAGGCTCTGCGCGAGATCCACCGGCACTTCGCCGACACCCTCGCGCAGCTGATCCGCCGCGGCCAGTCGGCTGGGGACGTCCGGGACGACGTCGACCCGCTCACCGCCGCCTGGTGGCTCGTCTCACTCCTGGCCGGGCGCTCCTTCCGCGCCGCCGTCGTCCCCGAACGGGACGCCGTGGAGGCGGAGTTGACGACGATGGCGCTGCGATCGCTACTGCCGGACGGCAGGTGAGGGGGTCCGAGGTGCCGCACCGCCAAGGGGGCAGTGCGGCGGGCGTCGGCCCTCGTCAGCCGTCGCCCCTCGCTGTCCTTCGCCCCTCGTCAGCCTTCGCCCTCGGTCAGCCGCAGCGAGATGCTGTTGATGCAGTACCGCTGGTCGGTGGGGGTGCCGTACCCCTCGCCCTCGAAGACGTGCCCGAGGTGCGAGCCGCAGCGGGCGCACCGCACCTCCGTCCGCACCATCCCGTGCGAGCGGTCCTCGATGAGTTCGACCGCGTCGGTGTCCTTCGGGTCGAAGAAGGACGGCCAGCCGCAGTGGGAGTCGAACTTGGTCTTCGAGGTGAACAGGTCGGCTCCGCAGGCACGGCAGGAGTAGACGCCCTCGGTCTTGGTGTCGGTGTACTCACCCGTGAAGGCGGGCTCCGTGGCGGCCTGGCGCAGCACGGCGTACTCGGAGGGGGTCAGCTCCGCGCGCCACTGCTCGTCCGGCTTTTCGACGTCGTACGACATGAGCCTCAGCCCCTTACTGCGAGAGTCGGTCCAGAATGCGCGGTCCGAGGTCGGTGACATCGCCCGCGCCCATGGTGAGAACGAGATCACCGGGCTTCGCCATTCCCGCGACCACCTCCGGCACGTCGGCCTTGTCGTGGACCGGAGTCACGTCCGCGCCCGCGGCCCGCGCCGCCTCGATGATCAGCTCGCTGGTCACGCCGGGAATCGGGTCCTCGCGGGCCGGGTAGATGTCGAGGACGACCGAGGCGTCCGCGAGGGCCAGCGCCTGGCCCATCTCCTTGCCGAGTTCCTGGGTGCGGGAGAACAGGTGTGGCTGGAAGACGACGAGGATGCGCGACTCGCCCGCCGCGGCCCGCATCGCCTCCAGGTCGGCCGTCATCTCCGTGGGATGGTGGGCGTAGGAGTCGATCACCTGGACGCCTGCCGACTCGCCCTTCAGCTGCAGCCGCCGCTTGACGCCCGTGTAGGCCGCGAGGGCCGGGGCCAGCTCGGCTGCCGGGACACCCAGCGCGACGCCCGCGGCCAGCGCGGCGACCGCGTTGTGCGCGTAGTGGCGGCCGGGGACGGACACGGTGAAGGTCAGCTCCCGCCCCTCCAGGAGGACCGTCACCTCGCTCTTCAGCCCCTGCGGCACGACTGACAGCACCCGTACGTCGGCGTCCTGCGCCTCGCCGTACGTCACCGTCCTGACCGCACCCGCCAGCCGCCGCGTCAGCTCGCGCGCGCCCTCGTGGTCCGCGTTGACCACCAGCGTGCCGCCGGGGACGATCCGGCCGGCGAACGTCTCGAAGGACTCGTAGATCTCGTCCATGGAGGCGTAGTTGGCGTGGTGGTCGAGCTCGACGTTGAGGACGATCGCGACCTCGGGCGCGTACTTGTGGAAGCTGCGGTCCGATTCATCCGCCTCGGCGACGAAGATCTCGCCGTCGCCGTGCAGGGCGTTGGAGCCGGGCGCGTCCAGGTCGCCGCCGATCGCGTACGAGGGGTTGAGGCCGAGCGCGCTCAGCGACACGGCCAGCATCGAGGTCGTCGTGGTCTTGCCGTGGGTGCCGGCGACCGCGATCGGCCGCAGACCGTCCATCAGCGCGGCCAGGGCGTCGGAACGGTGGACCACCGGGATGCCGAGCTCCGCCGCACGGGCCAGCTCCGGGTTGTCCGCCCGGATGGCCGACGACACGACGACACAGCTCGCGTCGTCGGCAAGATGCTCCGCCGCATGCCCGATGTGCACCGTCGCACCCAGCCCCCGCAACGCCTCCGCGGTCGCGGACTCCTTCGCATCACTCCCCGCCACCGCGGCCCCGCGCTGCGCAAGAATCTTCGCGATCCCCGACATCCCGGCCCCACCGATGCCGATGAAGTGCGGTCGGTCCATGGCGGGGGGAAGGCCGGGTGCCATGCGTATCTCCTGTGCGTACGGCGGACGTGCGGACGTTCAGCCGCCCAGCCTATGCGAGCCGGATGCCTGCACCCCCCAAGGGGCGCGGGGAACTGCGCGACAAGCCCCGACGCACCCGCAGCAAACAAAGCACCTCACGCCTTGCTGTGCGAGAACAACTTCAAAACCGGCACCCCCACCTTGTGCCGCGCTCGCGAAGCCCAGTCCCGGTGGAAAAACTCCTCCACGTAATGCGGATCGGTCAGCACGATCACCTCATCCGCGCCGACCTCGGCAACCAACCCCTTGAGCGCATCCAGCGGATGATCCTCGATCAGCCGCCCCTCGGCCTCGCTCCCGCCGGCCCGCAGCGCCTGCAGGGACACCTCCAGGGCCCGCGTCCCGAAGTCCTTCGCGGCCTCCCCCTCGGGGACCTCGCGCTCCCGCGCCGCCTCGTCCAGTTCGCCGAGCGCCACGTCGTCGATGGCCCGCAGCAGGCGGTCCGCCTGGTCGCCGCGGGGCTGGAGCAGCACGTGGAAGAAGACCTCCTCGTCCCCGTGCAGGCCGGTGACGAACTCCACGTCTGCGGACGTCAGGGCCTTCTCGATCATCAATACGCTTGTGAACACCGGGCGCCCCTTCTGCGGAAACCATCCTGCCCCGTGGTGTCACGGGGACTGCGAGATTCAGTGTGCCCGGCCGAAGTCAAGCGGAACGGCTGATTCCGCCGTTTTCGGGACCGGGGGTACCGCTGACCGAATATCAAGCCCGCCGGTAACGGGTGAAGAGAAACCCCTCCTCCTCCAGGACCGACACGAGCACGAGACGCTGCGGCACCGCGACCGACGGACCGCCGGCGACGCGCTGCGCATCGCCGGCGGTGAGCATCGGGGACACGGCCAGACACAGCTCGTCCAGTACCCCGGCGGCCACGAACTGCCCCAGCAGCCGGGGACCGCCCTCGGTCAGCAGCCGGGTGTGCCCCAGTTCCGCCAGGGCCTGTACGAGACGGGCGGGCTCCACTCCGACGCCGTCCCCGGCGATCACCACCCGTGCCCCCGCCTTCTCGGCGGCGGCGATGCGGTCGGGCGGCGCCGCCGCGCCGGTGAGGATCAGCGTGGGCACCGAGGGCTCGGCGAACAGGGGCGAGGACAGGTCAAGGTCGAGGCTCGCGCTCACCACCGCGATCGCCGGCGCCGGCGTCTGCCCGGCCGCCCGGCGCATCCGCGCGAAGTCCGGGCGCTCGCGGGCGGGCCGGTACCCCTCCTGCCGTACCGTTTCCGCACCCACGATCACGACGTCCGCCAGCTGCCGCAGGGTGCCGAAGATCCGCATGTCGGCCGCGCTGGAGATGGGCCGCGAGCCCCCGTCGTGCTGGGCGGCGCCGTCCAGCGTGGACACCATGTTCGCCCGCAGCCAGGGCACGGGCCCGGCGCCGGTGGTCGGCTCGGGATAGGCGTAGGCCGCGGCGAGCTCGGTGAAGCTCCACTCGCCGTCACCGGGAGTGTTCGGCGCTGTCTCTTCGGTCACAGGGAACAGGCGTCGCATGTCGTGCAGTGTGGCACGGCGCTTAGCATGGTGAACCGTGTCGTCCTCCCCTTCCGCCACCGACCGCAGCCCGATAGCCGACGCGGGGCCGCTGTCGCTGTGCGACCGTATGCCGCATGTCCCCGCGGACCGGCTGGTCGCCGAAATGGTGCCCCCGCCGCGCTTCGACTCGGTGCGCTTCAGCACGTACATACCCGACCCTGACCAGCCGAGTCAGACCGAGGCCGTCGGAGTTCTCGAGAACTTCGCGGCGGGCCTCGGCGGGGCGCATGCCGTGGGCGGTTCGAAGCGTGCGGGGCGCGGTTTCCTCGGGTTCGGGAAGGCCAGGGCACCGAAGACTCCGGCCGGTCCGCGCGGCGTCTACCTCGACGGCGGCTACGGCGTGGGCAAGACCCATCTGCTCGCCTCCCTGTGGCACGCCACCCCGGCGGAGCCCGCGCTCAAGGCGTTCGGCACGTTCGTCGAACTGACCAATCTGGTCGGCGCCCTGGGCTTCCAGCAGACCGTGCAGACGCTGTCCGGTCACCGTCTGCTGTGCATCGACGAGTTCGAGCTGGACGATCCGGGCGACACGGTCCTGGTGTCCACGCTGCTGGGCAGGCTCGTCGACGCCGGTGTGGCGCTCGCCGCCACCTCCAACACCCTTCCCGGCAAGCTCGGCGAGGGCCGTTTCGCCGCGGCCGACTTCCTGCGCGAGATCCAGGGCCTGTCCGCCCGCTTCCGCACCCTGCGCATCGACGGCGAGGACTACCGCCACCGCGGCCTGCCCGAGGCGCCCGCACCCTTCTCCGACGAGCAGGTGACCAAGGCGGCGTACGCCAACCCGGGCGCCTCGCTCGACGACTTCCCGCAGCTTCTCGCCCATCTCGCCAAGGTCCACCCCAGCCGGTACGGCGCGCTGACCGACGGCCTGAGCGCCGTCTGCCTCACCGATGTGCAGCCCGTCCCCGACCAGTCGACGGCGCTGCGGCTCGTCGTCCTCGCGGACCGGCTCTACGACCGCGAGGTGCCGGTCCTGGCCTCCGGGCAGCCCTTCGACCGGCTGTTCGGCGAGGAGATGCTGAACGGCGGCTACCGCAAGAAGTACTTCCGGGCGATCTCCCGCCTGACCGCGCTGGCACGCGACGCCAAGGGGCTCACCGAGAACGCCTAGGCCCTCGGGACCTGTCGTGGCCCGGGACCGGCAACCGGGCATATCGTTGCAGGAGCAGACATACGAGTCCGCTGATGGTGCGAGCCTCTGACAGAGGGGGTCGTCATGGTTCCGGAGCTGGTGACGGCGGTCGTGGCAGCCGGTTCCGCCGGGGTGGTCTATTTCGCGGCCGCGGCGCGGGTCGTCAAGCAGTACGAGCGCGGTGTGGTGTTCCGCCTCGGGCGGCTGGCCCGTGAGGTGCGCTCGCCCGGCTTCACCATGATCGTCCCGTTCGTGGACCGGCTGAGCAAGGTCAATATGCAGATCGTCACGCTGCCGATCCCGGCCCAGGAGGGCATCACGCGCGACAACGTGACCGTGCGCGTGGACGCCGTCGTCTACTTCAAGGTCGTCGACGCGTCGGCGGCGCTCGTGAACGTCGAGGACTACAAGTTCGCGGTCTCCCAGATGGCGCAGACCTCCCTGCGCTCGATCATCGGCAAGAGCGAGCTGGACGATCTGCTCTCCAACCGCGAGAAGCTCAACCAGGGGCTGGAGCTGATGATCGACAGCCCGGCGGTGGAGTGGGGCGTCACCATCGACCGCGTCGAGATCAAGGACGTGTCGCTGCCCGAGACCATGAAGC
>NZ_JAFJSY010000029.1 GCF_019857225.1 Streptomyces plumbidurans | reverse complement strand
GGCGGGAGAGCGCGAGGCAGAGGCGTTCGAGCAGGTCGGCGCGGTTGGCCATGGCGAACCTGCGACCCGACACGCCGAGCGCGCCGCGGGCCGGGTGGTCGGCGGCCACGATCATCAGCCGGCCGGAGTCGCCGACCAGCGGTCTGCGGGCGCGGCGGGCGGCGGCCTCCGCGACGGCCTCGGGGTGATGGGTGCGGGTGCGCACGAGTGCGGCGACGTCCACGCGCGCGTGCGCGACGCCGTCCCCGCCCTCGGGGTGGGCGCCCGAGACCCGGCCCGCCCTCACAGCACCGCTCCGGCCCGGACGGCGGCCTCGATCTCGTCGGCGGTGGGCATGGCGGAGGAGCACTCCAGGCGGGAGGCGACGATCGCGCCGGCCGCGTTGGCGTACCGCATGACCGTCTCCAGGTCGCGGCCCGCCAGCAGTCCGTCGCACAGCGAGCCGCCGAAGGCGTCGCCCGCGCCGAGGCCGTTGAGCACGGTGACCGGCAGCGGCGGCACCTCCGCGAACTCGCCCTTGCTGCTGGCGGCGAGGACGCCCTTGGGTCCCTGCTTGACGACGGCGAGTTCACAGCCCGCGTCCAGCAACGCCTGGGCGGCGGCCTGCGGTTCGCGCACTCCGGTGGCGACCTCCACCTCGTCGAGGTTGCCGACCGCGACGGTGGTGTGGCGCAGGGCCTCCTGGTAGAAGGAGCGGGCGGCGGCGGGGTCGCTCCAGAACATGGGGCGCCAGTCGAGGTCGAAGACCGTGGTGCCGGACCTGGCGCGGTGCGCGAGGGCCGCCAGCGTGGCCGTACGGCTCGGCTCCTCGCTCAGGCCGGTGCCGGTGACCCAGAAGATACGGGCGTCACGGATGGCGTCGAGATCGAGTTCGTGGGCGCCGATCTCCAGGTCGGGGGCCTTGGGCAGCCGGTAGAAGTACAGCGGGAAGTCGTCCGGCGGAAAGATCTCGCAGAAGGTGACCGGCGTGGGCAGGCCCGGGACCGGGGTGACCCAGCGGTCGTCGACGCCGAAGCCCTGCAGGGCCTCGTGGAGGTAGGTGCCGAAGGGGTCGTCGCCGGTGCGGGTGATCACCGCGGTGCGGCGGCCGAGGCGGGCCGCGGCCACCGCGACATTGCTCGCCGAGCCGCCGAGGAACTTGCCGAAGCTCGTCACCTGCGGCAGCGGCACACCGGTCTGGAGCGGATAGAGGTCCACCCCGATCCGCCCCATGGTGATCAGGTCGTACGCCATCGGCTTCCCTTCGTTGCGCCTCTCCCCCGGTTTCTAGCTCCGCACAGGGAGCCCTGTCAATGTTTTGTCCAGACATTCGGACCAGACCTTGACACCCCCTGCCGGGACCCGCACTCTGGCCGCCATGACGTCACTGTCACCTCAATCACCATCTTCCGGTCTTTCCCGCATCCGCGTCGGCTCGGCGCCCGACTCCTGGGGCGTGTGGTTCCCGGACGACCCGCGCCAAGTCCCCTGGCAGCGCTTCCTCGACGAGGTCGCGGAGTCCGGCTACGAGTGGATCGAACTGGGCCCGTACGGGTATCTGCCGACCGATCCGGCCGTCCTCACCGAGGAGACGTCCCGGCGCGGCCTGAAGGTGTCGGCCGGCACGGTGTTCACCGGCCTGCATCACGGCGAGGCCGTGTGGGAGAAGACCTGGGCCCACGTCGCGGACAACGCGGCCCTCGCGCAGGCGATGGGAGCGTCCCACCTGGTGGTCATCCCGTCCTTCTGGCGGGACGACAAGACCGGCGAGGTGCTGGAGCCGGACACACTGACGCCCGAACAATGGCGCAATCTGAACACCCTGACGGAGCGGCTGGGACGCCGGGTGCGCGAGGAGTACGGGCTGCGGATCGTGGTCCATCCGCACGCCGACACCCACATCGACAGCGAGGAGAACGTCGTACGGTTCCTCGACGGGACCGACTCCGGCGTGGTGTCGCTGTGCCTGGACACGGGGCACTACGCCTACTGCGGCGGGGACAGCGTCAAGCTGATCGAGACCTACGGCGAGCGGATCGGGTATCTGCATCTGAAGCAGGTGGATCCCGAGATCCTGGCCGATGTACGGGCCAAGGGGACGCCGTTCGGGCCGGCCGTGGGGCAGGGGGTCATGTGCGAGCCGCCTGCGGGGGTGCCTGCTCTGGAGCCTGTGCTGGATGCCGCGCAGGCGTTGGGGGTGGAGTTGTTCGCGATCGTGGAGCAGGACATGTATCCGTGTGCGCCGGATGCTCCGTTGCCCATCGCTCAGCGGACTCGGGCGTTCTTGCGGTCCTGCGGGGCGTGATTTTCGGCAGGGCGCCCAGTCGTCTGCCGGGTCCTGTGGGGGCGCGGGCGGCGGTCGTGCGTGGTTGGTCGCGCAGTTCCCCGCGCCCCTTTGGGGGGGTGCAGTGAACGTGGGCGAGCGGCTGTCAATGCGCCGCGCCGGTGAGCCCGCGTGCGCCTTTGCGGCGCTTGTGTCACAAACGCCCCCCTCGTGTCACACATGTCGCATGTACGCGGGTTCTGCGTCACACCCGGCCCACAGGCCCTGCCCTCCTGTCACGCACCGTCGTTGACCGGGCACAGGCTTTGTGATCGCCAGCGCAGCGTCCGGCTCCCCCGACGGCCGCCCCCGGCCGCCCCCGCGGCGCGCGCAGGGAGGTGCTGCCCATGACCGACCGAAGGCTCTGGTCGTACAAGGAGATCGCGGCGCACATCAAGGTGCAGCCGGACACCGTGCGGTCCTACCGCAAGCACGGGCTGCTGCCCCCGCCCGACCACGTCGAGAGCGGCAAGCCCTTCTGGTACGCCGACACGGTCCGGGCCTGGGTCGCCTCCCGGCCGGGAAACCGCGGCCGGAGGGATGACTGACCTCCCGCGGCCACGCACACGCTCACCCACACAGTCACCCACAGAAAACCACCTGTGCCCCACCGACCCCGTGGGGCACAGTCACTTCATGAGCGACTTCTCCGTCAAACCCGTCCTCACCGGCGAGAAGACCGTGCTGCGACCCTTCACCGCGGCCGATGCCGAGGGGATCTGGGAGATCATCCAGGACCCCGAGGTCATACGGTTCACCTTCGCGCCGCCCGCGGAACTGACACTGGAGCGTGTGCGGGCCCTGTACGGCGACCGCGCCACCGCCCCCGACCGGCTGGACCTCGCCGTCACCGATCCGGCGACCGGCGAACTGCTCGGCGAGGTCGTCCTGAACAACTGGGACCCGGCCGCCCGCAGTTGCAACTTCCGCACCCTCATCGGCCCCCACGGCCGCGACCGCGGCGTCGGCACCGAGGCCGTCCGGCTGATCGTCGGGTACGGCTTCGACCAACTCGGTCTGCACCGGATCGGGTTGGAGGTCTACGGCGACAACCACCGCGCCCGGCGCGTCTACGAGAAGGTCGGTTTCGTGGTCGAGGGCGTACGCCGGGAGGCGCAGTCGCGGGACGGCGGCTGGGTGGACGAGGTGCTCATGGGCATCCTCGAGCACGAGTGGCGGGCCCGTGCGACCGGCTCCGTCAGCTCCACGGCTCGATGACGGTGACCCCCGCCGCCGGGGCCGTGTCCATCGCCGCCAGCGCCGCGGGCGCCGCGTCCAGGGCGATGGTCGAGGTGACCAGGAGGTCGGGGCGCAGCACGCCCGCCCGCACCAGCTCCAGCATGGGCGGGTAGGTGTGCGCGGCCATGCCGTGGCTGCCGAGGAGTTCGAGCTCCAGGGCGATCGCGCGGGCCATCGGCACGGGGGTCGTACCGGTGCTCGACGGCAGCAGGCCGACCTGGACGTGCCGGCCCCGGCGGCGCAGGCCGTTCACCGAGGCGGCGCAGGTGACGGGCGAGCCCAGGGCGTCGAGGGACAACTGGGCGCCGCCGCCGCTCAGTTCGCGGACCGCCGCGGCCGTGTCCGGCACCGCCGCCGCGTCGACGCACTCCGCCGCACCGAACCTCCGCGCCAGCTCCAGGGCCCCGGGCGCCACGTCCACCGCGATCACCCGCGCCCCCGAGGCGGCCGCGATCATCACCGCGGACAGGCCCACACCCCCGCACCCGTGGACCGCGACCCACTCCCCCGCCGCGATGCGGCCCTGCTGGACGACCGCCCGGTAGGCCGTGGCGAACCTGCAGCCCAGCGCCGCCGCCGTGGCGAACGACAGGCCGTCCGGGATCGCCACGAGGTTCACGTCGGCGTGGTCGAGCGCCACGTACTGCGCGAACGAGCCCCAGTGGGTGAACCCGGGCTGGGTCTGGCGCTCGCAGACCTGCTGGTCCCCCGTGGCGCAGGCCGCGCAGGTTCCGCAGGCGCAGACGAAGGGGACGGTGACGCGGTCGCCGGGGCGCCAGTTGCCGACGCGGGCACCGACCGCCTCGATGGTGCCGGCGAGTTCGTGGCCCGGTACGTGCGGGAGGGCGATGTCGGGGTCGTGACCCTGCCAGCCGTGCCAGTCGCTGCGGCACAGGCCGGTGGCCCGTACCCGTACGACCACTCCGTGGGGGGCCGGCCGGGGGTCGGCCACCTCGCGTACCTCGGCCGGCTCACCGAACTGCTCGAACACCACTGCCCGCATGCGCGCTCCCGTCGTCACCGTGAAAAGTACCCCCTAGGGGTATAGTGTGGAAGGAGCGGGTCCCCCCGTGGGCCCCCTCTGCCCCACATGCCTCGACGAGGAGAACGACATGACCGCCCAGACCGATACCCCGGGTACCGTCACCGCCGTCTACAAGGTGACCGGGATGAGCTGCGGACACTGCGAGGGCGCCGTCTCCGGCGAGATCCGCGAGCTTCCCGGCGTCACCTCGGTCACGGCGGCCGCGGCGACCGGCGAGGTCACCGTCGTCTCCGCGGCCCCGCTCGACGAGTCCGCCGTGCGCGAAGCGGTGGACGAGGCGGGTTTCGAGCTCGTCGGACAGATCTGACACCGGACGCGGGTACCCGAGATGACCGGCACCACCGCAGCGACTCCGGCGATACGCACGGCCGCGCAGGAGTCCGAGGTCGAACTGCTCATCGGCGGGATGACCTGCGCCTCCTGCGCGGCGCGCGTCGAGAAGAAGCTCAACCGCATGGACGGCGTCAGCGCCACGGTGAACTACGCGACGGAGAAGGCGCGGATCGCCTTCCCGGCGGACGTACAGGTCGCGGACCTGATCGCCACCGTGGTGAGGACGGGGTACACCGCCGAGGAGCCGCCCGCGCCGCGGCCGGAGCCCACCGGGCGGGACGCGGCCGGGCAGGAGCCCGCCGAGGACCCCGAACTCACTGCCGGGCGCAGGCGCCTGACGGTCTCCGCCCTGCTCGCGCTGCCCGTGGTGCTGCTGTCCATGGTCCCGGCCCTGCAGTTCGGCAACTGGCAGTGGCTGGCCCTCACCCTCGCCGCTCCGGTGGTCGTCTGGGGCGGGCTGCCCTTCCACCGGGCCGCCTGGACGAACGCCCGGCACGGCGCGGCCACCATGGACACGCTGGTCTCGGTCGGCACGCTGGCCGCGTTCGGCTGGTCTTTGTGGGCGCTGTTCCTCGGCGACGCGGGCCGGTCCGGCATGCGCGACGAGTTCCGCCTCACCGTCTCGCGCGCGGACGGCGCCTCCACGATCTATCTCGAGGTCGCCGCCGGCGTGGTCGCCCTCATCCTGCTCGGCCGCTATCTGGAGGCCCGCTCCAAGCGGCGTGCCGGAGCGGCGCTCAGGGCGCTGATGGAGCTCGGCGCCAAGGACGTGACCGTCCTGCGCGACGGCCGTGAGCTGCGCATCCCGGTGTCGCAACTGGCCGTCGGGGACCGGTTCGTCGTACGGCCCGGGGAGAAGATCGCGACCGACGGCACCGTCGCCGAGGGCACGTCCGCCGTGGACGCCTCGATGCTGACCGGCGAGTCGGTGCCGGTGGACGTGGGCGTGGGCGACGCCGTCACCGGGGCCACCGTGAACGCCGGGGGCCGGCTCGTGGTCGAGGCCACGCGCGTGGGCGCCGACACGCAGCTCGCGCGGATGGCGAAGCTGGTGGAGGACGCGCAGAACGGCAAGGCCGAGGTGCAGCGGCTCGCCGACCGGATCTCGGCGGTCTTCGTCCCGGTGGTCATGCTGATCGCGGTCGCGACATTCGGCGCCTGGCTGGGCGTCACCGGCGACGCGGTCGCCGCCTTCACCGCGGCCGTCGCGGTCCTGATCATCGCCTGCCCGTGCGCGCTGGGCCTGGCCACACCCACCGCGCTGATGGTCGGCACCGGTCGCGGCGCACAGCTGGGCATCCTGATCAAGGGCCCGGAGGTCCTCGAGTCCACGCGCCGCGTCGACACCGTCCTCCTCGACAAGACCGGCACGGTCACCACCGGCCGTATGACCCTGCACGAGGTCTACGTCGCCGACGGCACCGACGAGAGCGAGGTCCTGCGGCTCGCGGGCGCCGTCGAGCACGCCTCCGAGCATCCCGTGGCCCGCGCGATCGCGCTGGGCGCCACGGAACGAACGGGACGGCTCCCGGAGGTCGAGAGCTTCGAGAACGTGCCCGGACGGGGCGTCCGGGGGCGCGTGGAGGGCCACGAGGTGGCCGTCGGACGGCTCGCCGAGTACACCGCGCAGCTGCCCCCGGAACTCGCCCGCGCCAAGGCCCGGGCCGAGGGCGACGGACGTACCGCCGTGGTCGTCGGCTGGGACGGGGTGGCACGCGGTGTCGTCACCGTCGCCGACGCGGTCCGGGAGACCAGTGCGGAGGCGGTGCGCGCACTGCGCGCGCTGGGGCTCACGCCGGTGCTGCTGACCGGCGACAACCGGGCGGTGGCCGAGGCGGTGGCGCGCTCCGTCGGCATCGAGCAGGTGATCGCGGAGGTCCTGCCCGAGGAGAAGGCCGAGGCCGTGCGGCGGCTGCAGGCCGAGGGCCGGAGCGTGGCGATGGTCGGCGACGGCGTCAACGACGCGGCCGCGCTCGCCACCGCCGATCTGGGCCTGGCGATGGGCACCGGGACGGACGCGGCGATCGAGGCGGGCGATCTGACGCTGGTGCGCGGGGATCTGCGGGTGGCCGCGGACGCGATCCGGCTCTCGCGCCGGACGCTGGCCACGATCAAGGGCAACCTCGTGTGGGCCTTCGGGTACAACGTGGCCGCGCTGCCGCTGGCGGCCGCCGGACTGCTGAACCCGATGATCGCGGGCGCCGCGATGGCCTTCTCGTCGGTGTTCGTGGTGACGAACAGCCTCCGCCTGCGCCGGTTCGTCTGAACTGCGGCAAAGTTACCGGCGGTTAGGCGAAGTCGAGGTAAGAGCCCCCCTAGAGTCCGGGGCCAGGCTCACATAAGCTCTTCACAAGGCTCGCGCATCATCCTTACGCTTGAGTCCCGGTCGCCGTATCGGGGCCCTTGCGTATCTAACGGACATATGCAAGAGACGCAGATCACAGTGATGTGAACGTAACCATCGAAGGGGTTCGAAGGTCTAAGTTGACGATGTCAGGCAGCGTCTTGGGGGGCGTTTCCTGGCATCTGGGGATGTCTTGGGGGACTTCCTCAGAGGCGCGTTGCCGGGGCACGTACACCGGGGAGCTTTGAGCGGCCCTCCCGAACGTGCGATGTCCCGGCAGACCGCACACACATGAGTACGGCGGGTTTTGCTCATTCTGCTCAACGCTCGCCGCACTCAGCAGCGATTCAGGCGCTGTCTTCAGACGCCCGGCCGGATCCCGTGGGGGGAATCCGTACCGGGACATGGGAAGGCGCCCTGGACGTCGGCCCGTGGGGGGACCGGCGCCAGGGCGCCTTCTGCATGTACGGCTCGCGTACGCACTGCGGATGTACGCACTGCGGAGAAAACCTCACCCGCGGAGGGGCACCGGCGATTCCGGCGCCCCCGCCGAGAAGGGTCAGCGCTCCTCGACCGGCACGAAGTCGCGCTCCACGACGCCCGTGTAGATCTGGCGCGGGCGGCCGATGCGGGAGCCGGGCTCCTTGATCATCTCGTGCCACTGGGCGATCCAGCCCGGCAGCCGGCCGAGGGCGAACAGGACCGTGAACATCTCGGTCGGGAAGCCCATGGCGCGGTAGATCAGGCCGGTGTAGAAGTCCACGTTCGGGTAGAGCTTGCGCTCGGTGAAGTAGTCGTCGGAGAGCGCGTGCTCCTCCAGCTTCAGCGCGATGTCCAGCAGCTCGTCGGACTTGCCGAGCGCGGACAGGACGTCGTGCGCCGCGGCCTTGATGATCCTCGCGCGCGGGTCGAAGTTCTTGTAGACCCGGTGGCCGAAGCCCATCAGCCGGACGCCGTCCTCCTTGTTCTTCACCTTGCGGATGAAGGAGTCGACGTCGCCGCCGTCCGCCTGGATGCCTTCGAGCATCTCGAGGACGGACTGGTTGGCACCGCCGTGCAGCGGGCCCCACAGGGCGCTGATGCCGGCGGAGATCGAGGCGAACATGTTGGCCTGCGACGAGCCCACCAGGCGGACCGTCGACGTCGAGCAGTTCTGCTCGTGGTCGGCGTGCAGGATGAGGAGCTTGTCGAGGGCGGAGACCACGACCGGGTCCAGGTCGAACTCCTGCGCCGGGACCGAGAAGGTCATCCGCAGGAAGTTCTCGACGTAGCCGAGGTCGTTGCGCGGGTAGACGAACGGGTGGCCGATCGACTTCTTGTACGCGTACGCCGCGATCGTCGGAAGCTTGGCGAGCAGGCGGATCGTGGAGAGGTTGCGCTGCCGCTCGTCGAAGGGGTTGTGGCTGTCCTGGTAGAACGTGGACAGCGCCGAGACCACCGAGGACAGCATCGCCATCGGGTGGGCGTCGCGCGGGAAGCCCTTGTAGAAGTTCTTGACGTCCTCGTGCAGCAGGGTGTGCTGCGTGATCTCGCCCTTGAACGCGGACAGCTCGTCGACGGTCGGCAGCTCACCGTTGATCAGCAGGTAGGCCACCTCCACGAAGGAGGAGCGCTCGGCCAGCTGCTCGATCGGGTAGCCGCGGTACCGGAGGATGCCCGCCTCGCCGTCGAGGTAGGTGATCGAGGATTTATAGGCGGCGGTGTTGCCGTAACCGCTGTCAAGCGTCACCAGACCGGTCTGGGCGCGGAGCTTCCCGATGTCGAAGCCCTTGTCGCCGACGGTGCTGTCGATCACCGGGTAGGTGTACTCGCCGTCGCCGTACCGCAGTACTACAGAGTTGTCGCTCACGTCTTCCCTCACCGACGTAGTGCCTCATCTTCGAGGTTGCCCTGACTGTCTCTACCATCCCCCAATTGGCTCAGGAGAGTGCACTCGGGGTCGACCATCGGGCCTATCGGCGGCACTGAGTGCCGCCAACTTGCACATCCTGCCCCCTTGGTTCCCCATCCGGAAGTGCTCTGTGACCTTCGCGACTCATTTGATCGATCATTTTTTGTGATGCCTGCCTCACGGGGGTGCCGCGAAGGCCGCAAGCGCTTCACAGGAGCCGGGGGGAAAGCCTGAAGTCGAGTGCCGTACAGCGCCGTCCCGCCGACACCGTGCGCACCGCCTGGCCGATCGCCTTGCGTGAACCGACGAGGACGACCAGCTTCTTGGCCCGTGTGACCGCCGTGTAGAGGAGGTTGCGCTGGAGCATCATCCAGGCGCCCGTGGTGACCGGGATCACCACGGCCGGGTATTCACTCCCCTGCGAGCGGTGAATGGTCACCGCGTACGCGTGAGCCAGTTCGTCCAGTTCGTCGAATTCGTACGGAACCTCCTCGTCCTCGTCGGTCAGCACCGTCAGGCGCTGGTCGACCGGGTCGAGCGAGGTGACCACGCCCACGGTGCCGTTGAAGACACCGTTCTTGCCCTTCTCGTAATTGTTGCGAATCTGGGTGACCTTGTCGCCGACCCGGAAGACCCGGCCGCCGAATCTCTTCTCGGGCAGGTCGGGCCGGCCCGGGGTGATCGCCTGCTGCAGCAGGCCGTTGAGCGTGCCGGCGCCGGCCGGGCCGCGGTGCATCGGGGCGAGGACCTGCACGTCCCGGCGCGGGTCGAGGCCGAACCTGGCCGGGATGCGGCGGGCGGCCACGTCCACGGTGAGCCGCCCGGCCTCCTCGGTGTCGTCCTCGACGAAGAGGAAGAAGTCCTTCATGCCGTCCGTGACCGGATGCTGCCCGGAGTTGATCCGGTGGGCGTTGGTGACCACGCCCGACTGCTGGGCCTGGCGGAACACCCGCGTCAGGCGCACCGCCGGGATTGGGCCGCCGTCCGCGAGGAGGTCCCTGAGCACCTCCCCCGCGCCGACGCTCGGCAGCTGGTCCACGTCCCCGACGAAGAGCAGATGGGCGCCCGGCGGGACCGCCTTGACCAGCTTGTTGGCGAGCAGCAGGTCCAGCATGGACGCCTCGTCGACCACCACCAGGTCGGCCTGCAGGGGACGGTCCTTGTCGTACGCCGCGTCGCCGCCGGGCTTGAGCTCCAGCAGGCGGTGCACGGTGGAGGCCTCGGCGCCGGTGAGCTCGGACAGCCGCTTGGCGGCGCGGCCGGTGGGGGCCGCCAGGACCACCCTCGCCTTCTTGGCGCGGGCCAGCTCCACCACCGAGCGGACGGTGAAGGACTTGCCGCAGCCCGGTCCGCCGGTCAGCACGGCGACCTTCTGGGTCAGCGCCAGCTTGACGGCGGCCTCCTGCTCGGGCGCGAGGTCCGCGCCCGTGCGCCCCTTCAGCCAGCCCAGCGCCTTGTCCCAGGCCACGTCGCGAAAGCCCGGCATACGGTCCTCGTCGGTGCGCAGCAGGCGCAACAACTGGGCGGACAGGGACAGTTCGGCGCGGTGGAAGGGGACGAGGTAGACGGCCGTCACCGGGTCGCCGCCGTCCGGGCCCGGCACCTTCTCCCGTACGACCCCGGGGTCCTCGCCCTCCTCCGGCTCGGCGGCGAGCTCGGCGAGGCATTCGATGACCAGGCCGGTGTCGACCTGGAGCAGCTTGACCGCGTCGGCGATCAACTGCTCCTCGGGCAGATAGCAGTTGCCCTGGTCGGTGGCCTGCGAGAGCGCGTACTGCAGGCCGGCCTTCACGCGCTCGGGGCTGTCGTGCGGGATGCCGACGGACTGGGCGATCCGGTCGGCGGTGAGGAAGCCGATGCCCCAGACGTCGGACGCGAGGCGGTAGGGCTGGTTCTTGACCACGGAGATCGAGGCGTCGCCGTACTTCTTGTAGATGCGCACGGCGATGGAGGTGGAGACCTCGACGGTCTGCAGGAAGAGCATGACCTCCTTGATCGCCTTCTGCTCCTCCCAGGCGTCGGCGATCTTCTTGGTGCGCTTGGGGCCGAGCCCGGGGACCTCGATCAGGCGCTTGGGCTCCTCCTCGATGATCTGCAGGGTGTCCAGGCCGAAGTGCTGGGTGATGCGGTCGGCGAAGACCGGGCCGATGCCCTTGACCAGGCCGGAGCCGAGATAGCGGCGGATGCCCTGGACCGTGGCCGGCAACACCGTCGTGTAGTTCTCCACCGTGAACTGCTTGCCGTACTGCGGGTGGGAGCCCCAACGGCCCTCCATCCGCAGGGACTCGCCGACCTGGGCGCCGAGCAGCGAGCCGACGACGGTGAGCAGGTCGCCGCCGCCGCGGCCGGTGTCGACCCGCGCGACCGTGTAGCCGTTCTCCTCGTTGGCGTACGTGATGCGCTCCAGGACGCCCTCCAGCACGGCGAGGCGCCGTTCGCCCGTGGGGTCCCCCGTCTGCTGAGCCACGATCCGACGGTACAGCCAGGCTCTGACATCACGATCCGGTACAGGGGTCTTGCCAGGCACCCGTGTAATCGTTTCCAATCCTTGGTACGCAGTCGATGTAATCGATTCCACAAGGAGGTGGAACGGCGATGGCGAGCATCAAGGACGTCGCCGCCGAGGCGGGGGTCTCCGTCGCCACGGTCTCGCGCGTCCTGAACGACCATCCCTCGGTCAGCGCGGACGCACGCGCGCGCGTGCTGGCCGCGGTCGAGGTGCTGGGCTACCGCCCGAACGCCGTCGCCCGTTCCCTGCGCACCGACCAGACCCACACCCTCGGCCTGGTCATCAGCGACGTGATGAACCCCTACTTCACCGAACTGGCCCGCTCCGTCGAGGAGGAGGCCCGCGCGCTCGGCTACAGCGTCATCATCGGCAACGCCGACGAGCGACCCGATCTGCAGGACCACCACGTACGCAATCTGCTGGACCGCCGCATCGACGGCCTTCTCGTCTCCCCCACCGACGGCGCCTCCCCGCTGATGCTGGACGCCGCGCGCGGCGGGACGCCGATGGTGTTCGTCGACCGGTGGATCCCGGGTGTCGACGTGCCGGTGGTGCGGGCGGACGGGCAGAGCGCGATACGGGACCTCGTCGCGCATCTGCACGGGCTCGGGCACCGCCGGCTCGCGATCATCGCGGGACCGGCCGCGACCACGACCGGGCGGGAGCGCGTGGAGGTCTTCCGCAAGGCGCTCGCGGCCCACGGCCTCGAACTGCCCGACGCCTACACGGGTCAGGGCGACTTCCAGGCCGAGAGCGGGCGGCGGGTCACCGAGGGCTTCCTCGACCTGGCCGAGCCGCCCGAGGCCGTCTTCGCCGCCGACAACCTGATGGCGCTGGGCGCGCTGGACGCGATCCGCGCGCGCGGGCTGCGGGTGCCGCACGACATAGCACTGGCCGCCTTCGACGACATCCCGTGGTTCGTCCACACCGATCCGCCGATCACCGCGATCGCCCAGCCCACGGGCGAGCTGGGGCGCGCCGCCGTGCGCGCGCTGGTCGACCGAATCGAGGGCCGGACCCCGCGGTCCGTCACCCTCGCCGCCCGTCTCGTCGTACGCCGCTCCTGCGGCGAGGACCCCGCCGAGAACCCCGTAACGAACAGGAGCACGTCGTGAGCAACCAGGACGAGTTGCTGCGCATCGAGGGCATACGCAAGACCTTCCCGGGTGTGGTCGCGCTCGACGGCGTCGACTTCGACCTGCGCCGGGGCGAGGTGCATGTGCTCCTCGGTGAGAACGGCGCGGGCAAGAGCACCCTCATCAAGATGCTCTCCGGCGCCTACACCCCCGACGCCGGGCGGATCCTGGTCGGCGGCGAGGAGGTGCGCATCCACGGTGCGCAGGACTCCGAGCGCCTCGGGATCGCCACCATCTACCAGGAGTTCAACCTCGTACCCGATCTGACGGTCGCCGAGAACATCTTCCTGGGGCGGCAGCCGCGCCGCTTCGGGGTGATCGACCGCAAGCGGATGGAGGCCGACGCGGAGGTCCTGCTGAAGCGGGTCGGCGTCAGTGTCTCGCCGCACGCGCGCGTGCGCGAACTCGGCATCGCGCGCCTGCAGATGGTCGAGATCGCCAAGGCGCTCAGTCTGGACGCGCGCGTGCTGATCATGGACGAGCCGACCGCCGTGCTCACCTCCGAGGAGGTCGACAGGCTCTTCGCGATCGTGCGCACGCTGCGCGAGGACGGCGTGGGCATCGTCTTCATCACCCACCACCTGGACGAGATCGCCGTCCTGGGCGACCGGGTCACGGTCATCCGCGACGGCAGGTCGGTCGGCGAGGTCCCCGCCTCCACCCCCGAGGACGACCTCGTACGCCTCATGGTGGGCCGCTCGATCGAGCAGCAGTACCCGCGCGAACGCGCCGACGCCGGCGCCGCGCTGCTCACCGTCGAGGGGCTGACCCGCGACGGCGTCTTCCACGACGTCGGCTTCGAGGTGCACGCGGGCGAGGTCGTCGGCATCGCGGGGCTGGTCGGTGCGGGCCGTACGGAGGTCGTACGGGCCGTGTTCGGCGCCGATCCGTACGACAAGGGGGCCGTCAAGGTCTCCGGGACCACGGTGCGGCGGGGTGACGTCAACGCGGCCATGGCGGCCGGGATCGGGCTCGTGCCCGAGGACCGCAAGGGCCAGGGGCTGGTGCTCGACGCCTCCGTCGAGGAGAACCTCGGCCTGGTGACGATGCGGGCCGCCACGCGCGCGGGACTCGTCGACCGCAAGGCTCAGCACGGGTCGGCCGAGCGGATCGCGAAGCAGCTCGGCGTGCGGATGGCCGGACTGGGCCAGCACGTGCGGACGTTGTCCGGCGGCAACCAGCAGAAGGTCGTCATCGGCAAGTGGCTGCTCGCCGACACCAAGGTGCTGATCCTCGACGAGCCGACGCGGGGCATCGACGTCGGCGCCAAGGTCGAGATCTACCAGCTCATCAACGAACTCACCGCGGCCGGAGCCGCCGTCCTGATGATCTCCAGCGATCTGCCCGAGGTGCTCGGCATGAGCGACCGGGTGCTGGTGATGGCCCAGGGCCGGATCGCGGGTGAACTCTCGGCCGACGAGGCCACCCAGGACGCCGTGATGGCGCTCGCCGTCAGCAACCCCACCAGCGCAACGACCGAAAGCACCGGAACGGAGGCCAGCCGTGGCCACTGACACGCTCAAGAGCAACGCGGGCGCCGTTGGCGCCACGGGCGGTGTGCGCCGCCTCCTGCTCGACAACGGCGCGCTCACCGCGCTGATCGTCCTCGTCATCGCCCTGTCGGCGCTGTCGGGGGACTTCCTGACGACGGACAACCTGCTGAACGTGGGCGTGCAGGCGGCCGTGACCGCCGTTCTCGCCTTCGGCGTCACCTTCGTGATCGTCTCCGCGGGCATCGACCTGTCGGTCGGCTCGGTGGCGGCGCTGTCGGCCACCGTCCTTGCCTGGAGCGCGACTTCGCACGGCGTGCCGGTCGTGCTGGCGGTGGTGCTGTCCGTCGTCACCGGCATCGCGGCCGGTCTCGTCAACGGCTTCCTGATCGCCTACGGCAAGCTGCCGCCGTTCATCGCGACGCTCGCGATGCTGTCGGTGGCGCGCGGTCTGGCGCTGGTCATCTCCGAGGGCTCCCCGATCCCCTTCCCCGACTCGGTCTCGCACCTCGGCGACACGCTCGGCGGCTGGCTGCCCGTGCCGGTGCTGGTCATGATCGTCATGGGGCTGATCGCGGCGTTCGTGCTCGGCCGGACCTACATCGGCCGCTCCATGTACGCGATCGGCGGCAACGAGGAGGCGGCCCGCCTCTCCGGACTGCGGGTGAAGAAGCAGAAGCTCGCGATCTACGCCTTCTCGGGTCTGTTCGCCGCGGTCGCGGGCATCGTCCTCGCCTCCCGGCTCTCCTCCGCGCAGCCGCAGGCCGCCGACGGCTACGAGCTGGACGCGATCGCCGCCGTCGTCATCGGCGGCGCCTCGCTGGCGGGCGGCACCGGCAAGGCGTCCGGCACCCTGATCGGCGCGCTGATCCTCGCGGTGCTGCGCAACGGCCTCAACCTCCTGAACGTGTCCGCCTTCTGGCAGCAGGTCGTCATCGGTGTCGTCATCGCGCTGGCGGTGCTCCTCGACACGCTGCGGCGCAAGGCCGGGGCGACCCCGGTGGCCGCGGGCACCGGCGGCAACAAGGGCAGGCAGGCGGGGACGTACGGACTCGCGGCGGTCGTCACCGTGGCGCTGGTGGGCGCGACGTCCTTCCTGCACAACGGTTCGGACTCGACCACGCCGAAGATGGGCCTGTCGCTGTCCACCCTCAACAACCCCTTCTTCGTGCAGATCCGGGCGGGCGCCCAGGCCGAGGCGAAGAAGCTGGGCATCGACCTGACCGTCACGGACGCCCAGAACGACGCCTCCCAGCAGGCCAACCAGCTGCAGAACTTCACCAGTTCGGACCTGGGCGCGATCATCGTCAACCCGGTGGACTCGGACGCGGCGAGCAACTCCGTGAAGGCCGCCGACAAGGCGAAGATCCCGGTCGTCGCGGTCGACCGCGGCGTCAACAAGGCGGCCGTGGACGCCCTCGTGGCCTCCGACAACGTCAAGGGCGGTGAGCTGGCGGCGAAGACGATCGGCGAAAAGCTGGGTGGTCAGGGCCGCATCGTGATCCTGCAGGGACAGGCGGGCACCTCCGCGGCCCGGGAGCGCGCGGCGGGCTTCGCGGCCGGTCTGAAGGCCTACCCGGGCATCAAGGTGGTGGCCCAGCAGCCGGCCGACTTCGACCGCACCAAGGGACTCGACGTGATGTCGAACCTGCTCCAGGCCCACCCGGACGTCCAGGGCGTCATCGCCGCCAACGACGAGATGGCGCTCGGCGCGATCAAGGCGCTCGGCTCCAAGGCCGGGAAGTCGGTCCAGGTCGTCGGCTTCGACGGCACGCCGGACGGGCTCAAGGCGGTCGAAGGGGGCAGTCTGTACGCATCTGTGGCACAACAGCCCACACAGTTGGGCAGGATCGCCGTGGACAACGCGCTCAGGGCCCTGCAGGGCAAGAAGATCGAGGAGACGGTGAAGGTGCCGGTGAAGGTGGTCACGAAGCAGAACGTGGCCGGCTTCAACGGCTGACGACGGGGAACGGGCGGGCGGTCAGGGGGACCGCCCGCCCCAAGGCACTCATCTGGGGAGTCTTCTCATGTACGACTACGACCTCCTGGTCGTGGGTTCGGCCAACGCCGACCTGGTGATCGGCGTGGAGCGGCGGCCGGGAGCCGGCGAGACCGTGCTCGGCTCCGACCTGGCCGTCCACCCGGGCGGCAAGGGCGCGAACCAGGCGGTCGCGGCCGCCCGGCTCGGATCCCGTACGGCCCTGCTGGCCAGGGTCGGCGACGACGCGTACGGCAGGCTGCTGCTCGACTCGCAGCGCGAGGCCGGCGTCGACACGGTGGGCGTGCTGGTCGGCGGGGCGCCCACGGGGGTCGCGCTGATCACCGTGGACCCGTCCGGGGACAACAGCATCGTGGTCTCGCCGGGTGCCAACGGACGGCTCGCGCCGGCGGACGTACGGGCCGCCGCATGTCTCTTCCACGCGTCGCGGGTAATCTCCACGCAGCTGGAGATCCCGCTGGACTCGGTCGTGGAGGTCGTCCGCAGCCTCACGCCCGACAGCCGCTTCGTCCTCAACCCCTCGCCGCCGCAGCCCCTGCCGCCGGAGGTGCTGGCGGCCTGCGACCCGCTGATCGTCAACGAGCACGAGGCGAAGGTGGTCCTGGGCGACGCGTGCGTCTCGGAGCAGCCGGAGGACTGGGCGCGCCTGCTGCTGGCCAAGGGGCCGCGCTCGGTCGTGGTCACCCTGGGAGCGGAGGGTGCGCTGGTGGCCTCCCCGGACGGGACCGCGCGGGTGTCCTCGGTGAAGGTCGACGCGGTGGACACCACGGGTGCGGGCGACGCGTTCACGGCGGCGCTGGCGTTCCGGCTGGGCGCGGGGGCGTCCCTCGCCGAGGCCGCGGCCTACGCGGCGCGCGTGGGTGCCGCCGCCGTCACCAGGGAGGGCGCGCAGGAGTCCTTCCCCACGGCCGAGGAGGTGGACGCGCTGTGAAGAAGGCGGGAATCCTGAACCGCCATCTCTCCGGCGCGCTCGCCGAGCTGGGTCACGGGGACGGGGTGCTGGTGTGCGACGCGGGCATGCCGATACCGCGGGGGCCGAGGGTGGTCGACCTCGCGTTCCGCGCCGGGGTGCCGTCCTTCGCCGAGGTGCTGGACGGGCTGCTGGCCGAGCTGGTGGTGGAGGGAGCCACGGCGGCGACCGAGATCCACGACGCCAACCCGACGACGTCCGCCCTGCTCACCGCCCATTTCCCGAGGCTCGATCTGGTCACCCACGAGCAGCTCAAGGACCTGTCAGCGGGGGCGCGCCTGGTGGTACGCACGGGTGAGGCCCAGCCGTACGCGAATGTGCTGCTGAGGTGCGGTGTCTTCTTCTGACCGCGCCCACAAATTCGAGGGGGCCCGATCCGTCGACCGGGCCCCCTCGGCTTTTCCCCTCCTGCACCAGAACCCCCCGCGATCCCCCCAGATCCCCCCTCCGAGCGGCCCTGATGCAAAGTACGACCAGGCGGGTGCGGGAAGGGTTGTACGCCCGCCGCAGATTTTTTTCTCGGAGGCCATCGGAGGTCAGCGGATCACGTGCTCCACGAAGCGGGCCGCCGTCTCCTCCAGCACCTCCCGCCCGTCCCGCGCCCACAGTCCGTCGTTGAAGAGTTCGACCTCGATGGGCCCGGTGTACCCGGCGGCCTCCACGTACCCCTTCCACTCCCGCATGTCGATCGAGCCGTCGCCGATCTGGCCGCGGCCGTTGAGGACGCCCTCGGGGAGGGGGGTGGTCCAGTCGGCGAGCTGGAAGGTGTGGATGCGGTCGGCGGCGCCCGCGCGGGCGATCTGCGCGGGCGCGTCGTCGTCCCACCAGATGTGGTACGTGTCGACGGTGACGCCGACCTGGTGGGCGGGGAAGCGTTCGGCGAGGTCGAGGGCCTGGGCAAGGGTGGAGACCACGCAGCGGTCGGCGGCGTACATGGGGTGGAGCGGCTCGATGGCCAGCCGTACGCCATTGCCCTCCGCGTACGGGCCCAGCTCCCCCAGCGCGTCCGCGATCCGTTCCCGGGCGCCGCGCAGGTCCTTGGAGCCGGCCGGCAGGCCGCCCGAGACCAGGACGAGGGTGTCGGTGCCGAGGGCCGCCGCCTCGTCCACGGCACGGCGGTTGTCGTCCAGCGCCCTTGCCCGCTCGGCCGGTTCGATCGCCGTGAGGAAGCCGCCGCGGCACAGCGTCGTGACGCGCAGGCCCGCGTCGCGGATCAGTTTCGCCGTCGCGTCGACGCCGTACGACTGGACCGGCTCGCGCCACAGGCCGACGTTGACGATGCCCAACCGGCCGCAGGCATCTGCCAGTTCGGGCAGTGACAGCTGCTTGACCGTCATCTGGTTGATGGAGAAGCGCGCGAGTTCGGTCACTGGTTCACCCCGTACACGGACAGCAGGTTCTTCATGCGCTCCTCGGCGAGCTTGGGGTCGGGGAACAGGCCCAGGCCGTCGGCGAGTTCGTAGGCGCGGGCGAGGTGCGGCAGGGAGCGGGCCGACTGCAGGCCGCCGACCATGGCGAAGTGCGACTGGTGACCGGCCAGCCAGGCCAGGAACACCACGCCCGTCTTGTAGAAGCGGGTGGGTGCCTGGAAGAGGTGCCGGGACAACTCGACCGTGGGGTCCAACAGCCCCCTGAAGCCCGGTACATCACCCGTGTCCAGCACCCGTACCGCCTGGGCCGCCAGCGGGCCCAGCGGGTCGAAGATGCCGAGCAGGGCGTGGCTGAAGCCCTGCTCGTCGCCGGCGATCAGCTCCGGGTAGTTGAAGTCGTCGCCCGTGTAGCAGCGCACGCCCTGCGGGAGCCGGCGGCGGATGCCGATCTCGCGCCCGGCGTCCAGCAGCGAGACCTTGATGCCCTCCACCTTGTCCGGGTAGGCGGCGATGACCTCCAGGAACGCGTCCGTGGCCGCGTCGAGGTCGCTCGAACCCCAGTAGCCCTCAAGGGCCGGGTCGAACATCGGGCCCAGCCAGTGCAGGATCACCGGCTCGGCGGCCTGGCGCAGCAGATGGCCGTAGATCTCCAGGTAGTCCTCGGGACCCTGGGCCGCCGCCGCGAGGGCGCGGGAGGCCATCAGGATCGCCTGTGCGCCGGACTCCTCGACGAGGGCGAGCTGTTCCTCGTACGCCACCCGGACCTCGGCCGGCGTTGCCGGGCCGGTGAGTTGGTCGGTGCCGACCCCGCAGGCGATGCGGCCGCCGACCGCCCTGGCCTCGGCGGCGCTGCGCCGGATCAGCTCGGCCGCGCCCGCCCAGTCCAGGCCCATTCCGCGCTGGGCGGTGTCCATGGCCTCGGCGACACCGAGCCCGTGGGACCACAGGTGGCGGCGGAAGGCGAGGGTGGCGTCCCAGTCGACGGCGGCCGGGGAGTCGGGGGTCACGTCCGCGTACGGGTCGGCGACGACGTGCGCCGCCGCGTAGACCGTGCGGGAGGTGAACGGGGTTCCGGGGGTCACCACCAGGGGTTCGGCACGGGGCTCGTAGAACCTGAACCCGCCCTGGGGGTCCGGGAGTCGGACGGTCACAGCTGGATCTCCGGTACGTCGATGCGGACGCCCTCGGCGGAGGATTTCAGGCCCAGCTCGGCGAGTTGGACGCCGCGGGCACCGGCGAGCAGGTCCCAGTGGTAGGGGGCGTCGGCGTACACATGCCGCAGGAACAGCTCCCACTGGGCCTTGAAGCCGTTGTCGAACTCCTCGTTGTCCGGGATCTCCTGCCACTGGTCGCGGAAGGAGTAGGCGGCCGGGATGTCGGGATTCCACACCGGCTTGGGGGTCGTACCGCGGTGCTGGACGCGGCAGTTGCGCAGGCCCGCGACCGCGGAGCCCTCGGTGCCGTCGACCTGGAACTCGACGAGTTCGTCGCGGTTGACGCGCACGGCCCAGGAGGAGTTGATCTGGGCGATGGCCGGTCCCCCGGGGCCCTCGATCTCGAAGATGCCGTACGCGGCGTCGTCGGCGGTGGCGTCGTAGGGCTTGCCGTTCTCGTCGAAGCGCTGCGGGATGTGCGTGGTGGCGATCGCCTGCACGGACCTCACGCGGCCGAACAGCTCGTGCATCACGTACTCCCAGTGCGGGAACATGTCGACGACGATGCCGCCGCCGTCCTCGGCGCGGTAGTTCCAGGAGGGGCGCTGGGCGCTCTGCCAGTCGCCCTCGAAGACCCAGTAGCCGAACTCGCCGCGGATCGACAGGATCCGGCCGAAGAAGCCGCCGTCGACGAGGCGCTTGAGCTTGCGCAGGCCCGGCAGGAAGAGCTTGTCCTGGACGACGCCGTGCTTGATGCCCTTCTCCTGGGCGAGCCGGGCGAGTTCGAGGGCGCCCGCGAGGCCGGTGGCGGTGGGCTTCTCGGTGTAGATGTGCTTGCCCGCGGCGATCGCCTTCTTCAGCGCCTCCTCGCGGGCCGAGGTCACCTGGGCGTCGAAGTAGAGGTCCACGGTCGGGTCGGCGAGGACGGCGTCCACGTCGGTGGAGAAGTGCTCCAGGCCGTGCTGTTCGGCGAGCGCGCGCAGCGCGTGCTCGCGGCGGCCGACGAGGACCGGTTCCGGCCACAGCACGTCGCCGTCACCGAGGTCCAGGCCGCCCTGTTCGCGGATGGCCAGGATGGAACGGACCAGGTGCTGGCGGTGACCCATGCGTCCGGTCACGCCGTTCATGGCGATGCGCACCGTCTTGCGTGTCACGTCATTCCCTTCGCAGGCGTCGTACTCAGCGTCGTACGCGGGTGAGTGCGCCGCGTCGGCCCTCCTGACGAGCATCGCAGCAAGCGCTTTCTATCCCCAAAGAAACTAACCTCTGACCACCGGCGGGGACAAGACCGTGACCGCTTCGAGTTGTTCGAGGGGACGAACAGCGAGGTGTTCTGGCCGTAAGGTCTGCTCGACGTGTTCGGAACCGTGGGCCCCGAAGCGCCTGTCTACGAGGGCGGACGACGAGGTACGACGAGATGCGCGACCGGAGGACGACGAGATGACGGTGACCCTGGCGGACGTGGCGGCCCGCGCCCAGGTCTCGCCCGCGACGGTGTCGCGCGTGCTGAACGGCAACTACCCCGTGGCCGCCTCCACCCGGGAACGGGTGCTGAAGGCGGTCGACGAGCTGGACTACGTGCTCAACGGTCCCGCGAGCTCGCTGGCCGCGGCCACCTCCGACCTGGTCGGCATCCTGGTCAACGACATCGCCGACCCCTTCTTCGGGATCATGGCGAGCGCGATCCAGTCGGAGATCGGGGGGCCGGGCGGACGGGCCGGGGGCGAGCGGCTGGCCGTCGTCTGCAACACGGGGGGCTCGCCGGAGCGCGAACTGACCTATCTGACCCTGCTGCAGCGCCAGCGGGCGGCGGCGGTCGTGCTGACCGGCGGCGCCGTGGAGGACGCGCCGCACGCGGCGGCCGTCGCGGCGAAGCTGCGCAAGCTGACGGAGGCGGGGACCCGGGTGGTGCTGTGCGGGCGGCCGCCGGCACCGGACACCGGGGCCGTCGCGATCGCCTTCGACAACCGCGGCGGCGGGCAGCGGCTGAGCGAGCACCTGATCGGCCTGGGGCACCGGAGGCTCGGGTACATCGCGGGCCCCGAGGAGCGGACGACGACCCGGCACCGCCTTGAGGGGCACCGGGCCGCGCTGGCCGCTGCGGGGATCTCCGAGGACCCGGGGTGGACCGTGCACGGGCCCTACGACCGCACCTCCGGCTACGAGGCGACGCTCGAACTGCTGCGCAGGGACCCGTCCTTGACCGCGGTCGTCGCGGCCAACGACTCCGTCGCGCTCGGGGCGTGCGCGGCGCTCCGGGAGTCGGGACTGCGCATCCCGGACGACGTCTCCGTCGCCGGCTTCGACGACCTGCCGTTCAGCATGGACGCGGTGCCCGCCCTGACAACCGTACGGCTGCCCCTGGCGGACGCGGGGGCGCGGGCCGGGCGCATCGCAATGGGACGCGAGGAGCCGCCGCCCGGGGGGATAGCGACGGTGCGGGGGGAGCTGATGGTGCGGGGGTCCTCCGGGGGGCCTCGGCGGGCGGCGTCGGCGTGAGTGCGGTGGGCCGCGTCGGCGTGACCCGGCAGGCCGCGTCGGCCTGAGTGCGGCGGGCCGCGTCGGCGTGAGTTCGGCGGGCCGTGTCGGCGTGAGTTCGGCGGGCCGTGTCGGCGTGTGTGCCTCGTCGGCGCGAGCCCGGCGGGCCGCGTCAACGTGCGCCCTGCAGGCCGCGTCGGCCTGAGTTCGGAGGGCCGCGTCGGCTGAGCCCGGCACGCCGCGCCGGCATGAGTGCGGCGGGCCCCGTCGGCGCGTGTACCTCGTGCCGCGTCAGCGTGCGGCCCCGCAGGCCGTAGCGGCGTGAGCCCGGCAGGCCGCGTCGGCTAAGCCCGGCGAGCCGCGTCAGCGTGAGTGCCTCGTGCCGTGTCAACATGCGCCCCGCAGACCACGCTGACATGCATGCCACGTCAGCGTGCGCCCGGCAGACCACGTCGGCCTGTGCGCCTCGTGCCTCGTCACCGCGAACCCGGAGCGCACGCCCCCGGTGCCGTAGAACCCGACCGCGCATAGGCTCGTCTCCTGCGGATGATGTGTCGCGCCGGCGCATGATGTGCCGCGTCCGCAGATGATTTCCGCGCTGCGCCCCGGTCTTCATTTCCGTGCTCGCCCGAGCGGACGGACAGGAACGACAGGAGTTGATCCCATGCGCATCGTAGTCAGCGAATTCATCAGCCTCGACGGTGTCGTACAGGCGCCCGGCGGACCCCAGGAGGACACCGACGGGGGCTTCGCGCACGGCGGGTGGTCGCATCCGTACTTCGACCCGGAGGTGGTCGGCGGGGCCTTCGCCGCGGGGCTGGAGAGGGCCGAGGCGCTGCTGTACGGGCGGCGGACGTATCTGACGATGGCGGGGGCGTGGCCCGAGCGGGCCGGTGACCCCTTCGCCGACCGGCTGAACGCGCTGAAGAAGTACGTCGTCACCGACACCCTCTCCGACGCCGAGCTGACCTGGAACAACACCGAGCGGATCGCGGGCGGTGAGGCCGTCGCGCGGATCCGTGAGCTGCGCGCGGCGCCCGGCGGCGACCTGGCGATGATGGGCAGCCCAACGCTCGTGCGGACGCTGATCGCCGAGGGGCTGGTGGACGAGTTGCAGCTCGTCCAGATGCCGGTGATCCTCGGCGGCGGCAAGTCGATCTTCCCGGAGGACGGGGCGAAGCGGGCGTTCGAGCTGGTCTCCACGGCCCGGGGAAAGACCGGGGTTCAGGTGCACGTCTACCGGCCGGTGGCCGACGAGGGGTAGCCGAGGGGTGGCACGCGCGGTGCGGGTGTCCTACTCTCGACCCGACGGTATCTCTGACTGAGTCAACCATTCGGGGGTCGATCCTCATGACCGTCCAGGACATCCGCACCTTCAACCGCTTCTACACCAATGTCATCGGCGCCCTCGACTACAGCCGCCAGCTGTACGCCCCCTACACCCTCACCGAGTCCCGCGTGCTCTACGAGCTCGCGCACTCCCCGCACACGGACGCGGCCGACCTGCGGACCGAACTCTCGCTGGACGCGGGCTACTTGAGCCGCATCCTGAACAAATTCGAGGAGGACGGGCTGATCGAGCGGACGCAGTCCCGGCGGGACCCCCGGCGCCGTCATGTCGCGCTCACGCCCCGCGGCCGCGAGACCGCCGCCCTGCTCGCCGAGCGGGCGAACGAGTCGGTCGGCGCGCTGCTGGCCACCGTGCCCTCCGCCGACCGCCCCCGGCTCTCCGAGGCGATGCGCACGGTCCGCGAGATCCTCTCCGACGGCCGCGCGCCGCGCCGCGAGGACGCCGTGCTGCGCGAACCGGCCCCCGGTGACCTCGGCTGGATCGTCCAGCGCAACGCGGCCGTGTACACCTCCGAGTACGGCTGGAACACCGACTACGAGGCCCTGGTGGCCCGTATCGTCGCCGACTTCGCCGCGGACCACGACCCGCATCTGGAGCGGGTGTGGATCGCCGAGCTCGACGGGCGGCCGGTGGGGTGCGTCATGTGCGTACGGGACGACGCCCCGGCCACCGCCCGGCTGCGGCTGCTCCTGGTCGAGCCCGAGGCGCGCGGTCTCGGCATCGGCGACCGGCTCGTGGGCGCGGTCATCGACTTCGCGCGCGGGGTCGGCTACCGCGATCTCGTGCTGTGGACCAACGACGTGCTCGCCGCCGCCCGCCGCATCTACCAGCGCCACGGTTTCGTCCTCGTCGCCGAGAAGGCGCACCGCTCGTTCGGAAAGGACCTGACCGGGCAGGACTGGCGGCTGGACCTGCACGGCACACCGGGGTGACAGTAGGGACCATGAGACTGGCGTTCTCCACCCTCGGCGTCCCCGGCCTGCCCGTCACGGACGTGATCCATCTCGCCGCCGCGAACGGCTACCACGGCGTCGAGCTGCGCGCGCACCCGGAGGAGCCGGTCCATCCCGGCCTCGACCTGGCGCAACGCGCGGACGTGGCCTCGGAGTTCAAGGCGGGAGGCATCGAGCTGCTGGGGCTCGCGGGGTACGCGCGCGTGGCCGCCCCGGGTGACGACGGGCCGGTGATCGAGGAGATCCGCACCCTCCTCGACCTGGCCCGCGACCTCGGCGCCCCGTACGTCCGGGTCTTCCCGGGCGCCGACGACGAACAGACCACCGAACGCGCCGACGCGGTGGCCGCGCGACGGCTCGGCACGGCCGCGGAGTACGCCGCCGACCTCGGCGTACGCATCCTGCTCGAAACCCACGACTCGCACCGCACCGGCGCCGACGCGATGCGCGTCCTCGGCCTGGTCGGCCACCGGCACGTCGGCGCCCTCTGGGACGTCATGCACACCTGGCTGGGCGGCGAGCAGCCGGCGGACACGTACGCCGCCCTCTCCCCCTACCTCGGCTACGTCCAGGTCAAGGACATCGCCTCCGCCGACGACACCACCCCTCTCCCCCTCGGCACCGGCGTACTCCCCCTGACCGACTGCATCGAGGTCCTCTCCCGCCACAACTGGGACGGCTGGCTCTGCTGGGAGTACGAAAAACGCTGGTACGAGAACGCTGCACCGCTGCCGGATCTGCTGGCGGGGGGACGGGAGCACTTGGGCCGGTTGCTGAACGAGTGCGCTTAGCCTCCGGCGGTTCGGCAGCGCGGCGGTTTCGGCGGTTGTGCAGAGGACGCGGAAAGTGCACGAGAGTGCCCAAGTGGCGTTCGGAGCACAGGAGTTCACCTGGCCAGCCGTGCCACCCGTTTCTCCAAGCGCGCCCGGCACCGCGGCCACTCCTCGGCGGTGATGGAGAAGATGGCCGAGTCGCGTAGGTGGTCGTCCTCGCCAGGGGCCCAGGAGCGGGACCAGTTGCGGAGGATGCCTTCGAAGTGGGCGCCGACGCTCTGGATGGCGACGCGGGAGCGGGTGTTGCGGGCGTCGGTTTTCAGGTCGACGCGGGAGACGGACCAGGTCTCGAAGGCGTGGCGGAAGAGGAGGAGTTTGGCCTCGGCGTTGATGCCGGTGCCCTGGGCCGAGGCGGCGAGCCAGGTGAAGCCGATCTCGACGGCGTCGAGTCGGTCGTCCGAGCGCCAGCAGCGGGGCTCCCAGTACGAGGTGGCGCCCACGGCACGGCCGGTCGCGAGCGAGATCTGCGCGTACGGCGCGAGCCGGCCCGACGCGGCGCGCCCCAGCTGCTCGTCGACGTAGCGGCCCACCTCGTCGGCCCTCGGCACCCAGGTGAACGCATAGGTGCCCCGGTCCTCCTCCGCCGCCACCGCCAGATCGGCCGCATGCCGGTGGGCCAGGGGCTCCAGCCTCACCAACTCGCCTTCCAGCACCGGCCCTTCAAGCACCCAGCCCACCCCGCACCTCCGCGAACGCCTCATGAAAGCCGGGGAAAGTCTTGCGTACGCAGCCGGGGTCGTCGAACGAGATTCCCGGGACCCTGAGGCCGGTGACCGCGAAGGACATCACGATGCGGTGGTCGTGGTGGGACTCGATCACGGTGCCGGGCTCGGGTGTGCCCGGTCGGATCTCGATCCAGTCGGGGCCCGTGGCGACCCGCACCCCGAGCCGCCGCAGGTTCCGCGCGCAGGCCTCCAGCCGGTCGCACTCCTTCACCCGGGTGTTCGCCACGTCCTCGATCCGCACCGGCCCGGAGGCGAACGGCGCGATGGCCGCCAGCGTCGGCATCGTGTCCGAGATGTCCCGCATGTTGACGGTGAGGCCGCGCAACTCCCCCGTGCCCCGGACCGTGGTGCCGTCCGACCGCACCGACACCTCGGCGCCCATCCTGCGCAGCACGTCGACGAAGCCGAGGTCGCCCTGCAGCGCTCCCGCGCCGAGTCCGGGCACCGTCACCTCGCCGCCCGGTGTCACGGCCGCCGCGGCGAAGAAGTAGCTCGCCGTCGAGGCGTCCGGTTCCACGGCGTACGTGGTGGGCCGGTATCGGCTTGGCGGGACGACGAAGAGTTGGCCCCGTCCGGACGCCTCCCGGGCGACCTCCACCTCCGCCCCGAACGCCCGCATCATCGCGGTCGTGATCTCCACGTACGGCGCCGACACCAGTTCCGTCACCCGGATCCGCAGGCCCCTGCGGGTGAGCGGGCCGAGCAGGAGCAGCGCCGTGAGGTACTGCGAGGACTGGCCCGCGTCGAGGACCACGTCACCGCCCTCGACGCCCGCCGCCCGCACGGTCAGCGGATGGTGCCCCTCCGCCTGCTCGTGCCGCAGGTCGACGCCCAGGTCGCGCAGGGCGCGGGTCAGCGGCAGCAGCGGCCGGCGGCGCATCTGGGGCGAGGCGTCGAAGCGGTAGGTGCCGTGTCCGGTCGCCGCGAGCGCCGGCAGGAAGCGGGCCGTGGTGGCGCCGTCCCGGCAGTGGACGTCCGCCTCGCGCACCGGCGGACCCTGCGGGCGCCCGTCCACCTGCCAGGCGTCCCGGGTCCGGCCGACGCGGTAGCCGAGGGCCGCCAGCCCCTCGGCGAAGCCCTCCGTGTCGTCCGAGCGCAGGGGCCGTACCAGGGTGGTGACGCCGTCGGCCGCCGCCGCCAGGAAGAGCGCGCGGGCGGTGATGGACTTGGAACCGGGGATGTCGACTACGGGCATGTCTTCATGATCGGCCGACCGTCACCGGCGACGCCGCTCCGTCCACGGGATGGACCACTTCCCGTCGCCCGCGCGTCACCGACGTCAGCGCCACCCCGCCCACCAGCAGCGCCGCCGCGCACCAGCGCAGCCCGCTCACCGACTCCCCCAAAAACAGCGCCGCCGAGGACATCCCGAACACCGGGACCAGCAGGGAGAACGGCGCGACCGTCGAGGCCGGGTAGCGGCGCAGCAGCAGCCCCCAGGCGCCGAAGCCGAACACCGTGGTCACCCAGGCCACGTAGACGACCGTGCCGGCGCCCTGCCAGTCGAGGGCGCGCAGGGCGTCGTAGTCCCGGGTGGGGCCCTCCACGAGCAGGGAGAGGGCGAGGAGCGGCAGGACCGGGACCGTGCTCACCCACACCATGAAGTTCAGCGCGTCCGGCGGCGCGGCCTTGCGGGTCAGGACGTTGGAGACGCCCCAGCAGGCCGCCGCCGCGACGATGAGCGCGAAGGCGCCGAGGGGTCCCGTGGTGCCTTCGTCGACCGCCGCGACGGCGATCCCGGCCAGCGCGATCGCCATGCCCAACACCCGTATGCGCGTGGGCCGTTCGCCCAGGACCGCGAAGGCCACCGCCGCCGTGAACACCGCCTGGATCTGCAGCACCAGGGAGGACAGCCCGGCCGGCATCCCGGCGTCCATGCCGACGAACAGCAGGCCGAACTTGGCCACTCCCAGCACCAGCCCCACCGCCACGATCCACTTCCACGCCACCTTCGGGCGGCCCACGAAGAAGACGGCGGGCAGTGCGGCCGCGAAGAAGCGCAGGGCGGAGAACAGCAGCGGCGGGAAGTGGTCGAGGCCGATCTCGATGACCGTGAAGTTCACGCCCCAGACGGCGGCGACGACCACGGCGAGAGCAAGGTGTACGGGTCTCATGCCAAGAGCATCACTTCCGTCGACCGTGAAGCACCAGCGATGATTGCTGCACGGTCGGATGAAGCAGCACTTACGAATGGAGCCGCCGTGCTCGACCTGCAACGCCTTCGCGCCCTGCACGCCATCTCCGTCCACGGGACCGTCGGGGCGGCGGCCGCCGCGCTCGGGTACACCCCCTCGGCCGTCTCCCAGCAGATCGCCAAGCTGGAGCGGGAGACCAGGACCGTGCTCCTCGAACGGGAGGGACGGGGCGTCCGGCTCACCCCCGAGGCACATCAACTGGTCGACACGGCAAAGGAGTTGCTCGCGATCGTCGAGCGGGCCGAGATCGCCCTGGAGGAGCGGCGCGGAGTGCCGGCGGGCCGCGTGACGATCGCCGCGTTCGCCTCGGCCGCGCGCGGGCTGATGCCCTCGGTCCTCGCCGACCTGGCCGTCCGGCACCCCGCCCTGGACGCCCGGCTCAGCGAGGTCGACCCGCACGTCTCCGTCGACCTGGTCGCCCGGGGCGCCGTCGACATGGCGGTGGCGCACGACTGGGACATCGCGCCGCTGTCCCTGCCCGCGGGCGTCGAGCAGGCCACGATCGGCCACGACCCGTGCACGCTGCTGGTGCCCGAGGACCATCCCTTCGCCGGGCGTGAGGCGGTGCGCCGCGAGGACCTGGTCGACCAGCGGTGGGTGTGCCAGCCGCCGGGCCGGGTCTGCCACGAATGGCTGGTGCGCACGTTGCGCGCCGTCGGGCACGAGCCGCACATCGTGCACCAGGCCGACGAGAACCCGACCCTGGTCGCGCTGGTCGCGGGCGGCCTCGGCATCTGTGTGATCCCGCGCCTGGGCCGCGGCCCGCTGCCCGCCGGGGTGGCCGAGGTGAGCCTTGATCCCACGCCCATACGCCGGTTGTACGCCCTGTGGCGCAAAGGCGGCGCACGTCGACCGGCGATCGCAGAGACCGTACGCACTCTGCAGCAGAGGTGGCCGCACATCGCGTCCCAGCCGTCCCGCTGACCACTTCGCCACCGACTTCGGGCAATCGACCGCGAGGCGGGAACCCGCCCCCATTACCGTTCGTCCAACCCGCAAGCTGCCGGATGAGTCTCCGCAGTGCGGTGTCGGCCCTCGCTGCTGGCTGCGATCGCTGACCTACCCTCTCCGCCGTACTGCGGCCGGCAGCACGCCGCCATCGGCGCGCCCCCTCCAACAGCGCCGATGGCGGCCCCTCTTCGCCGTCGTCCCGGCTCTGTGCACTCCCTTGACTGGCAGAAACTTCCCGGTTATTGGTGACTCCTTGGAAGTTTCCTTCAGCGGAATCTCCGGAAGGAGCGCACGTGCCCTCCAGACGTACCGTTCTGGCCGCGACCGCAGGTGTCACCGCGGCCCTGGCCCTCGGCACCCCCGCCCACGCAAGTCCCCCGGACGACAACAAGCTCCGCTCGCTCATCTCCCGTATGACACTCGAGGAGAAGGTGGGCCAGCTCTTCGTCATGCGGGTCTACGGCCACTCCGCCACCGACCCCGACCAGGCCGACATCGACGCCAACCTCAAGGAGATCGGCGTCCGTACGGCCGCCGAGCTGATCGCCACGTACCGCGTGGGCGGCATCATCTACTTCACCTGGGCGCACAACACCCGCGACCCGCACCAGATCGCGGACCTGTCCAACGGGATCCAGCGTGCCTCCCTCACCCAGCCACGCGGGCTGCCCGTCCTCATCGCCACCGACCAGGAGCACGGCATCGTCTGCCGCGTCGGCAAGCCGGCCACACTCTTCCCCGGCGCGATGGCCATGGGCGCCGGCGGCTCCCGCCGCGACGCCCGCACCCTCGGCCGCGTCTCCGGCGCCGAACTGCGCGCCATGGGCATCAACCAGGACTACTCCCCGGACGCCGACGTCAACATCAACCCGGCCAACCCGGTCATCGGCGTACGGTCCTTCGGCGCCGACCCTGAGGCGGTCGCGGGCCTGGTCGCCGCCGAGGTCGCCGGGTACCAGAGCGCGTCGGTCGCCGCGACCTCCAAGCACTTCCCCGGGCACGGCGACACGGCCGTCGACAGCCACTACGGCTTCCCCGTCATCACCCACAGCCGGGAGCTGTGGGAGAAGCTGGACGCCGTTCCCTTCCGTGCGGCCGTCAGGGCGGGCATCGACTGCATCATGACCGCGCACATCCAGTTCCCGGCCCTCGACGACTCCGGCGACCCGGCCACCCTCTCCCACCCGATCCTCACCGGCATCCTGCGCGGCGAACTCGGCTACGACGGCGTGGTGGTGACGGACTCGCTGGGCATGGAGGGCGTACGGACGAAGTATGGCGACGACCGGGTCCCCGTGCTCGCGCTGAAGGCCGGCGTCGACCAGCTCCTCAATCCGCCGGACCTGCCCGTCGCGTGGAACGCCGTCCTGAAGGCCGTGCAGGACGGGGAGCTGACCGAGGCGCGGCTGGACGAGTCGATCCTGCGCATCCTGCGGCTGAAGAGCAGGCTGCGGCTGTTCCAGCAGCCGTACGCCAGTGACCGCGGCGTGGACCGCACGGTCGGCACCCGCGAGCACCTGGCCGTCGCCGACCGCATCGCCGAACGCACCACGACCCTGCTGGTCAACGACGGGCACCTGCTGCCGCTGTCCCGCCACACGCACCGCAAGGTGCTCGTCGTGGGCGCCGACCCGGCCTCCCCGTCCGGCACGACGGGCCCGCCGACCGGTGTCCTCGCGGCCGCCCTCGGCGAGCTGGGCTTCACCGCCACCGCCCTGTCGACCGGCACCGCCCCGTCGGGTGCGACGATCGCGAAGGCGGTCGCGGCGGCGCAGGACGCGGACGCGGTGGTCGTCGCCACCTACAACGTCACCGCGGGCAACGCGCAGCAGGCGTTGGTCCAGCAGCTGCTCGCGACCGGGAGGCCGGTGGTCGCGGTCGCCGTCCGCAACCCCTACGACGTGGCCCAACTCCCCTCCGTGCGCGCCAGTCTGGCCACGTACTCGTGGACCGACGTCGAACTGCGGGCGGCCGCGCGGGTGATCGCCGGGAGGGTGGCGCCGCGCGGGCGGCTGCCGGTGCCGGTGCAGCGGGCCGACGACCCGGCGCAGGAGCTGTACCCCATCGGGTACGGGCTGTCGTACTAGAAGGGACGTAGGGCCCATACGCCGCACACCCGGCGTGCAACCCCCAATGGGCCCAAACCCTCCCGCGCGTCTGGCGTGTGCCCGCTGCGGCGGGTCACGCTGGGCGAGGGGTATCCGGGGGGTCGGCGATGCGTGAGAGAAGTTCGGTGGGGGTGGGCTGCGCGCTGCTGGTCCTGGTCGCCGCTCTGCTGAGCGGTTGCCAGGTCCTGTCCTCGTCCGGATCGCACGGTTCGGGCGGCGACGGGCCGGGCGGGCGGAGCGCCGCGAGCGGCAGGTCGGGCGCGGCTCAGCAGTCGGGGTACGGGGCGGTGTTCCTCGCCGTCGACGAGTGCAGTTCGTTCGGTACGACGAGCTTCACCGAGGTGCCGTGCACCAGCGAGCGGGCGGCGGCCCGGGTCGTGGCGCGCCACGACGGCAGTCCGGCCGGCGGCCCGCTGTGCCCGGCGACCACGGACTTCGTGCTGCACATCAGCGCGCAGCACCCGTCGTCCGAGGCGGACGGCGACGGCGCGATCCCGCAGGGCTACGCCTGTATGCGCAACCTGGAGCCGCCGCACCCGGGCGACCCGGGCGGCGGGGGCGGCCCGCGCACCATCGTCGGGGACTGCGTCTACGGCTCGGGCAGCGGACAGGTCCGCGAGACCGCCTGCGACGGCAGCGGCAAGAAGCGGCCGCAGTACAAGGTGGTCAGGGCGACCACCGCACGCAGCCGGTGCCCTGCGGACACGGCCCTCTATGTGCGGCTTGACGGCAAGGAGTCGGTGGGCTGTGCCCGGCCGGTGTGACCAACGGCCGGACACAGCACGCGAGTTGCCGAGGCGTCGGCCTTACGGCCGCAGCGCCGGGTCGCGCTCCACGTCGCGCACGTCCAGCTTCTTGTCGAACGTGGCCAGCGGCTTCGCCTGCGCCGCGGTGGCGGCCGGGACACCGGCCCAGTCCAGGATGCGGGCGGTGGCCAGCTCCTTCTGGTCGGCGGTCAGACCGGCGACGTTGGCGCCGTGGTTCATCCCCGGGGCCGTGAAGACGTAACTGTCCTTCGAGCCCTTGCCGACGCCGAACCGCTCGGCGCCCCACGGGTCGTTGGAGCCGTAGACGAAGAGCATGTGGTGGGCGTGGTGCCGCACCCAGGAGTCGACGTCGCGCATCACGTACGGCTGGAACCGCATCGGGATGGCGCGCGGCACGAAGTTGCGCGGCGGCTGGTAGCCGTAGCGCAGGTACTTCTTCTCGATGTACGGGAAGTGGATGGTGGGCGCGCCGAGTTGGGTGCCCGCCTGGTAGTAGTACGGCGTGTAGGGCTCCAGGCCCTGGTCGGTGTAGAAGGAGAACCCGGAGATCGTGTCGACCGAGTTCCAGATCTGGTCGTCGGTCGCGGTCTTCGCGTTCGGCGGGATCAGGCTGTCGTCACCGCAGTTGGCGAGCAGGTTGTACTGCCAGAAGCCCCAGACGTAGTCGAGGACGACGGCCTCGTAGGCGCGGTCGAGGCTGCCGATCGTGCTGAAGGTGTAGCCGTTGTCGGCGGCGTAGGCGGCGTACTTCTTCTCCAGTGAGTCGCGGCGCACCAGTGCCTCGCGCTGGACCGCGTCCAGGCGGTCGCGGCACTCCTTGGTGCCGACCTTGGTGAAGAAGCGGTCGTAGGCCGAATCCTCGTTGTTCACCACGTCGTTGGGGGCGACGTAGGCGACGACGCCGTCCATGTCACGCGGGTAGAAGCGCTCGTAGTAGGTGGCGGTCATGCCGCCCTTGGAGCCGCCGGTGGAGATCCAGTTCCTGCTGTAGACCTTCTTCAGCGCCGTGAAGATGCGGTGCTGGTCGCTGGCGGCCTGCCAGATGTCGAGCTTGGACCAGTCGGCCGGGTCGGGCCGGGACGGGGTGAAGAAGCGGTACTCCATGGAGACCTGGTTGCCGTCCACGATCCGGGCCGGCTCGCTGCGGCTCGGTGTGGTGGAGACGTTGTAGCCGCCGGTGTAGAAGACCGTCGGGCGCGAGACGTCCTTGTGCAGCACGGTGATGCGCTGCTGGAACGTGCCGTTGGACGGGTGGCGGTGGTCGATCGGCTGGGTGTAGTTCAGGACGAAGAACCGGTAGCCGGGGTACGGCTTCTCCTCGATCAGGCTCATGCCCGGTATTGCGAGCAGCCGGTCCTTGATGTCGGTGGTCGCTTTGGTGGTCGTGGCCGTCGGCTCCGCGGCGGTGGCCGCGCCTGCCGTGCTCAGCGTGCCTATGCACACTGTGAGCGCCATCAGCCATCTGAGCGCCTTGCGCATGCACCCTCCCCTGTGAGTCAGATGTGCGTGCGGAGCCTACGGAGCAACTCCGGTGCGCACCAGGGGCCGTGAGGGTTCAGAAGCGCTTCCAGCCGTGGGAGTCGTACGAGCCGCCGCCCACCGATCCCTTGATCCACACCTTGCGGTGGCCGACGTAGCTGCGCACCGGTCCGGCGTGCCGGGTGAACCGTCCCTTGTCGACGACGGGTTCGAAGCCGCGCACCTGAAGGCTGACCATCATGGAGCGCCGGGAGCCGGGGTGCTTGGGGACGGTGATGGCGCAGAGGTAGTTGCCGCTCTTGTAGAGCTTCACGGAGCCGGTGGAGAAGGTGAACGTGCGGACCTTGTGCCCGGCGCAGGACGAGGGCGCCGCCATGGCGTCGGCCGCCGGCCCCGCGACGGCGAGCAGTCCGGAGGCGGTCAGCACGGCGAGAAGCGTCGCGGCCCGCCGCCGTATCGCACCACTGTCCACTGTCGTCCCTCCCGTACCCCGGCGATGAGCGTACTGGTGTACGGACGCACGACATGTGTCGGATGGTTGCACGAGCATCCCCGCGAGCCCCCCGCCGTCTGTCGGGCCATCCCCGCCGACTGTTCCTGCCGCCCCCGTCGCCTACCGGGCCACCCCCACCGGCTCCTCCGACTCGCCCTCCCCGACGAAGGTGCGCCACAACTCGGCGTAGGTGCGGTCCAGTTGCAGCAGTTCCTCGTGGGTGCCGTCCTCCACGACCCGGCCGTGGTCCATGACGACGACGCGGTCCGCGCGGGCGGCGGTGGTGAGGCGGTGGGCCACCACGAGCGTCGTACGGCGGCCGGTGAGACGGTCGGTGGCCTGGTTGACCTGGGCCTCGGTGGCCAGGTCCAGGGCGGCCGTCGCCTCGTCGAGGAGCAGGATGTCCGGATCGACGAGCTCCGCGCGGGCCAGTGCGATCAACTGGCGCTGCCCGGCCGAGAGGTTGCGGCCGCGTTCGGCCACCTCGTGCAGATAGCCGCCGTCGAGCGTGGCGATCATCTCGTGCGCCCCGACGGCACGGGCCGCGGCCTCGACCTCGGCGTCGGTGGCGTCCGGGCGGCCGTAGGCGATGGCGTCACGAACGGTGCCCTGAAAGAGATAGGCCTCCTGGGGGACCACGCCGAGCCGGTGGCGGTAGGAGGTGATGTCCAGCGTCCGCAGGTCCTGGCCGTCGACCGTCACCCGGCCGCCGGTGGGGTCGTAGAAGCGCGCCACCAGCTTGACCAGGGTCGACTTGCCCGCACCGGTCTCGCCGACGAACGCGACCGTCTGCCCGGCCGGGATGCGCAGCTCGATCCCGCTGAGCGCGGCCTCCCCCTCGTCGTCCTTGCCGTACGCGAAGTGCACGTCCTCGAAGGCGACTTCGCCCCGCAGGGAGCGCACCTGTTGCGGCTGCTCGGCGGCCCCGGTGGAGGTCTTCTCGCGCAGCAGCTCCTGGATCCGGCCCAGCGAGACCGTGGCCTGCTGGTAGCCGTCGAAGACCTGGGAGAGCTGCTGGACCGGCGCGAAGAACAGGTCGATGTAGAGCAGGTAGGCGACCAGGGCGCCGGTCGTCAGGGTCGCGTCGTCGATCCGTCCCGCGCCCGCGATCAGCACGGACGCCGCGGCGACGGACGACAGCAGCTGCACGAAGGGGAAGTAGATCGAGATCAGGAACTGTCCGCGGATACGTGCCTGCCGGTAGCTGTCGCTGCGCTCCGCGAACCGCCGCCCGCCGTCGCGCTCGCGCCGGAAGGCCTGCACGATCCGCAGCCCGGACACCGACTCCTGGAGGTCGGCGTTGACCAACGACACCCGCTCACGGGCCAGTTCGTACGCCTTCACACTCGCCCGGCGGAAGAAGAACGTGGCCACGATCAGCGGCGGCAGCGTGGCGAACACGACCAGCGCCAGCTGGACGTCGATCACCAGCAGGGCGGCCATGATGCCGAAGAAGGTGACTACCGAGACGAACGCGGTGACCAGGCCCGTCTGCAGGAACGTGGACAGCGCGTCGACGTCCGTCGTCATCCGGGTCATGATCCGCCCGGTCAACTCCCGCTCGTAGTAGTCCAGTCCGAGCCGCTGCAGCTGGGAGAAGATCTTCAGCCGCAGCGCGTACAGGACCCGCTCGCCCGTCCGCCCGGTCATCCGGGTCTCGCCGCGCTGCGCCGCCCACTGCACCAGCACCGCGACCAGTCCGAGCAGCGAGGCCGACCAGACCGCGCCGAGCGCCGCCCTGGTGACGCCCTGGTCGATGCCGTGCCGGATCAGCACGGGCAGCGCGAGGCCCATGCCCGCGTCCACGGCGACCAGAGCGAGGCTGACCAGCAGGGGCAGGCCGAAACCGTGCAGCAGCCGCTTCAGGCCGTACGACTCCTCCGGCCGCACCGCCCGCGCCTCGTCGATGTCCGGGGTGTCGGTCGCCGGGGGCAGCGCGTCGACCTGGGCGAGGAGTTCGGGCGTGGCCGGCATGCCCGCCAGGGCCGTGTCCCTGGGCTCGCGGTCGCCGGTCCACAGCCGCGGGGTGACCCCGCGCTCGGCGTCGAACTCGGCGTCCAGCTCCGCGCGGACGGAGGTGTCCTCCGGGGGGCAGGCGGGCTGGGCGTGGCCGGGCGAGACACCGCCCAGCTCGTCCGGGTCGGTGAGCAGCCGGCGGTAGAGGGCGGAGCGCTCCTGCAGTTCCTCGTGGGTGCCGATGTCGGCGAGCCGGCCCTTGTCGAGGACGGCGATGCGGTCGGCGAGGCCGAGCGTGGAGCGGCGGTGCGCGATGAGCAGGGTGGTGCGGCCCTGCATGACGTGTTTCAGCGCCTCGTGGATCTCGTGCTCGACGCGGGCGTCCACCGCGGAGGTGGCGTCGTCGAGGACGAGCAGGCGCGGGTCGGCGAGGATCGCGCGGGCGAGCGCGACGCGCTGGCGCTGGCCGCCGGAGAGGGTCAGGCCGTGCTCGCCGACCGTGGTGTCGTAGCCCTCGGGCAGCTCGCGGATGAAGCGGTCGGCCTGGGCGGCGCGGGCGGCCTCCTCGATCTGCTCGTCGCTCGCGTCGGGGCGGCCGTAGGCGATGTTGGCCCGGACCGTGTCGGAGAAGAGGAAGGAGTCCTCGGGAACCAGCCCGATCGCCGCGCGCAGCGAGTCGAGGGTGAGCTCGCGCACGTCGTGGCCGCCGACGAGGACGGCGCCGTGGGTGACGTCGTAGAAGCGCGGCAGGAGGAGCGAGACCGTCGACTTGCCGGAGCCGGAGGAGCCGACGACGGCGAGGGTCTCGCCGGGGCGGATCTCGAAGCTGAGCCCTTCGAGGACCGGCTTGGGCGTGCCGGAGGCGTTGTCGTAGCCGAAGGACACGTCGTCGAACTCGACCGTGGCGGGCGCGTCCGCGGGCAGCGTCTTCGTGCCGTCGGCCATCGACGGCTCGGTGTCGATCAGCTCCAGGACGCGCTCGGTGCCCGCGCGTGCCTGCTGGCCGACGGTGAGCACCACGGCGAGCATGCGGACCGGGCCGACCAGCTGGGCGAGGTAGGAGGAGAAGGCGACGAAGGTGCCGAGGGTGATGTGCCCGCGCACCGCCAGCCAGCCGCCGAGCGCCAGCATGGCGACCTGGCCGAGGGCCGGGACGGCCTGCAGGGCCGGGGTGTACGTGCTGTTGAGACGGATGGTGCGCAGCCGCCCGGCGAAGAGCCTGCGGCCGACCTCGCGCAGCTTCCCGGTCTCCTGGTCCTCCTGCCCGAACCCCTTCACCACGCGTACGCCGCTCACCGCGCCGTCGACGACGCCCGCCACGGCGGCGGCCTGGGCCTGCGCGTACCAGGTGGCGGGGTGCAGCTTGGTGCGGCTGCGCCGGGCGATCCACCCCAGGGCGGGGGCCACGGCGAGCGCGACCAGGGTGAGCGGCAGCGACAGCCAGGCCATGATCACCAGGGAAATCACGAACAGCAGCAGGTTCCCGATGGTCATCGGGAGCATGAAGAGCAGGCCCTGGATCAGCTGGAGGTCGCTGGTGGCCCGGCCGACGACCTGGCCGGTGGACAGCTCGTCCTGGCGGCGGCCGTCGAGCCGGGTGATCGTCTCGAACATCTCGGTCCGCAGGTCGTGCTGGACGTCGAGGGCGAGGCGGCCGCCGTAGTAGCGGCGGATGTAGGCCAGGACGTAGACGAGGACGGCGGCGCCGATCAGGACGCCCGCCCAGGGGGCCATGGCACGGCTGTGGTCGCCGATGACGTCGTCGATGATCACCTTGGTGACCAGCGGGACCAGCGCCATGACGGCCATGCCGGCCAGCGAGGCGCCCAGGGCCAGCACGACGTCCTTGGGGTAGCGCCATGCGTACCCTGCCAGTCGTCGTACCCATCCCCGTTGCATACTCACGCGGGTGCCCTCCGTCAGCAGTCCTGATCTTCCGGAGAGCACCAACGCAGAATGAAGCGGATTTCATCCCTCCGTAACAAACCGCAGGGAGTACGGGTCGCACGCGTACGCGCAGGTGTCAACGCGTACGCGCGGGTGTCAGACGCGTACGCGCAGGTAGTAGAAGCGTGTCGTCTGGGTCGCGCCCTGGTTGTCGTCGCTGACCAGGAGGACCTTCAGACGGCCGTGGTCATGGCCGGTGATCGTCATGCCCTCGATGTTGTCGAGGAGGGGGTTGGGCTGCGGCTGCTTGGCCGTGGCTCCCAGGGAGGGGCAGTCGGCGATGTCGGCCAGCAGCCGCTTCTTGATCACCCGCACCCCGGCCTGGCCCGTGAGGTTCTCGATGCCGCTGGTGTCCGTCGCCCGGCGCGGGTCGGCCAGATAGAGGCGGACCGTGTTGCCGACGCCCGCGGTGAAGCCGCGCTCCAGGACCAGGAGGCGGCCGTCGGGGGTGGCCTGCACCTCGGGGACGCCGAGGCCGGCGTCGATGCGGTACGCGTACTGCGCGCCGAGCCGGAAGTGGTTGCCCCTGGTCCGGGTCCAGGTCTGGAAGCGGACGAGGTCCGTGGAGTCGCCGGAGATCGCGTTCTCCATGGACGCGAGGAGGGTGCGGCCGCCCGGCAGGAGGGTCAGGCCCTCGAAGGTCTGGTTGGACGTGGCGCGCCCGGCGGGGGCGACGAGCAGCGAGGAGGGGACCGGGAGACGGTCGAGGATTGTGCCGTCACGGGAGTAGCGGCGGATCGACGGCTCGGTCTCCGAGGTGATCAGCCGGGTGCCGTCCCGGTCGACGACCAGGCCCTCGCTGTCGAGCGCGGCGCCCTTCTCGTCGGCGAGCTGGACGACACGCTTCGGCCGCAGCGTCCTCGCGTCGAGGTCGAAGAGCGAGGAGCGGTCCTCCAGGGCGGCGAGCGAGCCGTCCCGGTCCACGGCCAGCGCGGAGAAGTTGCCGACGAACGTGCCCTCGTACGTCGTCTTGTCGAGCGCGTCGGAGAAGCGGTCGATGGAGACGGACGGCGAACAGGCGTGGTCCGTCGCGGGGACGGCCGCGGCGGAGATGGCGGTGTTGGCCGTGGCGGGGGCGGCGGCGGTCATGGCGGTGGCCGCCGCCAGGGCCGCGGTGGCGGTGGCGATTACGGTTCTCAGGCGCATGGGCGCCACCGTAGGACGAGTCGGTGACGGGCGGGAGACCCGCTCATGAAGGGTCAGCTGGCCGCCAGGTCCTTGTGGATGGCCTTCGCGACGCCCTGGATGGTGTTGATGCCGTAGGTCATGTCGCTGTTGCCCCAGGTGAGCACGGTCATCATGTAGTCGTGGCCGCCGCCGGTGAAGGTGCCGACGCTGTGCACCCGCCAGCCGTGCGTGGAGCGCTGCAGCCAGCCGTTCTTGACGTGCCAGGTGACCCCGGACGGACGGCCGTAGGGCGTGCCCCAGCGCTGCGATGAGATGACCTGGCCCATCAACTTCAGCATGTACGCACGGGAGTTGTCGCTCAGCACCGAGTTCTTCGCGGTGACCAGCTTGAGCAGCTTCTGCTCGTCGGTGACGTTGATCTGGGTCAGGCCCCAGTAGCCGTTCGCGCCCGGCACGGTCTTCGTCATCTTGGCCGCGGCCAGGAAGCCCTTGATCTTCGTCATGCCCAGCTGCTTCCACAGCTTGGTGGTCGCGTCGTTGTCCGACTTGGTGATCATGGACTTGGTGAGCGACGCCTCGGTGTTCGTCAGATACCGGTTGTGCTTCTTCGCGTCCCACAACAGCGTCGCGAGGACAGTGACCTTGACGACGCTCGCGGAGTCGTACGAACTCGTCGCGCGCAGCGAGCAGGTGGTGTTGGTGGAGCGGTCGTAGAGGCCGACCGCGACGGTGCCCTTGCGGTTGGTCAGGGCGGCGCCGATGTCCTTCTTCAGCTTGGTGGCCAGGCCCGCCTTCGCGGATGTGCAGCTGACGGTGGGGGTCGTGGCGGCAGCCGCGGGTGCGATGGCGGCCACGCCCGGTATGAGGACGCCGAGGCCGATGGCGAGCGCTCTGGCGCGTCCGGTGAATCTCCGGTGAGTCATGCCGTGTTGACGCACGAGTCGGCATGAATGGTTGTACGTCCCGCCCCACCCGCACCCTCCGCGTATTCACAGGCGGGAGCCAGGTTCCCCACAGCGCGCACTCACTCCCCCTCTGCACGATTCCCGGGTGACATCTGCCACCGATCCACTCCCCCACGCCCAGGCCGTGTCAGCCGACTGGCCACCACCCACCGCACCGGCGGCGCCCCCGGACAAGGCCCCGCGCTGGTCGCTGCCCGCCCTGATCGCGATCCTGGTCCTGGCGCTGGTGCTGTACGCCTGGAACCTGTCGGGCAGCAGCCTCAACAGCTTCTACAGCTCGGCCGTCTACAGCGGCACCCAGAGCTGGAAGGCGTGGTTCTTCGGCTCGCTCGACGCCGGGAACTTCATCACCGTCGACAAGCCGCCGTTCGCGCTCATGGTGATGGGCCTGTCCTGCCGCGTGTTCGGCTTCGGCACCTGGCAGATGATGGCCCCCGAGATCGGGGCCGCGCTCGGCACGATCTGGATTCTGCACGCGTCCGTGAAGCGGTACTTCGGGCCTGCGGCGGCCGCGATCGCCGCCCTGGTGCTCGCGCTGACGCCGATCACGGTCGCCATCGACCGCGACAACAACCCCGACACGATCCTCGTCCTGCTGATGACCGGCGGCGCGGCCCTCGCCCTGCGCGCCGTGCGCACCGACCGGCTGCTGCCGCTCATCGGCTCCGCCGTCTGCTTCGGGCTCGCCTTCAACACCAAGATGCTCCAGGGCTACATCGCCCTGCCGGCCGTCTTCGCCGTGTACGTCTACGCCTCGAAGCAGAGTTGGCGGAAGAAGGCCGCGCATCTGTCGCTCGCGGCGGTGGCGCTGGCCGTCTCCAGCTTCTGGTGGGCGACGGCGGTCTCCCTCGTCCCCGCCGACGACCGCCCGTACATCGGCGGCTCGACCGACGGCTCCGCCTGGAACCTGATCACGGGCTACAACGGCCTGGGGCGGGTCTTCGGCGGCGAGGGCAACGGCGGGGGTGGCGGGGGCGCCGGTGGCGGTGGCTTCGGCGGCGGGGGCGGGGGCGGGGGCGGGGGCGGGGGCACCTTCGCCGGGACCGCGGGCCTCGGCCGGATGTTCAACGACGTCCTCGGCGGCCAGATCTCCTGGCTGATCCCCTTCGCGTGCATCGCGCTCGTCGCCGGTCTGGTGCTCTGCGGCCGCGCCCCGCGCACCGACCCCACGCGCGCCGCGCTGCTGCTGTGGGGCGGCTGGCTCGTACTGCACTACCTGACCTTCGCGATGGCCGAGGGCACGATGCACCCGTACTACACGACCGCCCTCGCCCCGGGCATCGCGGCACTCACCGGTGGCGGCGGCCTACTGCTCTGGCGCGCCTTCCGCAGCGGTGACCCGCGCTGGTCATGGGTGCTGCCCGCCGGGCTCGCGGTCACCGGGATCTGGGCGATCGTCCTGCTGCGCCGGGCCACCGGCTGGCACACCTGGCTGTGGCCGACCGTCGGCGTCGTCATGGCCCTCGCGATCGTCGGCCTGTACGTCCACCGGAAGGGCAACCGCGTGCGCCTGCTGGCCACTTCCGTCGCCGCGGCGATCGTGGCGGCCCTCGCGGGCCCGACGGCGTACGCCGCCTCACCCGCCTTCGACTCCTCCGCCGGCGGCATGATGGGCGGCTCGAACCCTACGGCGGGCCCGTCGACGGGCGGAATGGGCGGTCCCGGGGGCGGATTCGGGGGCGGGGAGGCGCCGGGCGGTGCTCAGCAGGGTGGCGAGTTGCGGGGCGGCGGCGGGTTCCCGCGGGGCGGGGGTGCACCGAGCGGTGCACCTGGCGGTGCGGCGAACGGGCAGGGCGGCCAGGGCGGCCAACAGGGCGGTACGAAAGGCGAGTTGCCGCGCGGCGGTGACGCCCGCGCCGGAGGACGCGCCGGTATGGCAGGAGGCATGGGCGGCCGCGGCATGGAAGGTGCCGACAGCGGGCTCATCTCCTACCTCAAGAAGCACCGGGACGGCGCCACCTGGCTCCTCGCGGTCTCCAACTCCCAGAGCGCGGGCCAGATCGAGCTGACCGCCAAGGCCCCCGTCATCTCCATGTTCGGCTTCACCGGCTCCGACAAGGCGATGACCGTCGCCAAGCTCAAGGAACTCGTGAAGAAGGGCGAGTTGCACTACGTCCAGACCGGCGGCGGCATGGGCGGCGGTCCCGGCGGCGGCAACAGTGTCAGCACCGCGGTGACGAACTGGGTGAAGAAGCACGGCACGGCCGTGAAGGAGAGCGCCTACAGCACGGGCTCCTCGTCCTCGTCGTCATCTTCGTCCTCCGTGTCCCTGTACCGACTGGACCCCTCCGACGTCGACTGACGGACCCCCTCGTCATCCTCAGGGACGGACAGGCGGGCGCCTCTGCTGCGGGCGATGCGGTGCACGTCGTAGAGGGACTCGGTCAATCGGGCTGCCAGGAAACGGAGTTGGGGCGCGGTGGCCTTGGCGTCATCGAGCAGGTCGGTGGCGTGGTCGAGCAGGTCGGCGGCCATACCGAGTTGGACGGATTCGACGTTGTCGGCAATGCGGGAGAGCGGACCGGTGCCGGAGGGGTCGGTGACGAGATAGCACGGCTTGCCGTCGGCGTTGGACCAGGGGAGGAGACGGGGGCGGGTGACTGAGGCGGCAGCGAGGGCGTACAACACGTTTTCAACTCCTTGAAGTCCAAGGCGGGCCGACCTGCGAGGAAATCGCTGTGTAGCGATCCGCACACAGAGTGAGACGGGCCGGGCTAGGCTCGCCAGTGGGTCGGAGGTGACAACGCATCTGTCACATGGGAGTTGACGTTGAGCAACATCTATGGGGAGTGGTTGAAGGCGCAGCGCGAGGCGGCCGGCCTGACACAGCAGGAGTTGGCGACAGCCGCCGTGATGACGCGTTCGCACATCTCGCACATCGAGGCGGGGCGTCGCATCCCGTCCAAAGAGGACGCGCGACGCCTCGACAGGGCGCTGAACACGGGCGATGTGCTGAGCAGTTTTCTGCCGGATGACGACAGCGCCGTGGCGAAGCACTTCGAAGCGGCCCACGCACTCGAACAACAAGCCATTGAGATCCGGGAGTTCGCCCTCTCCTTCGTGCCAGGCATCCTCCAGACAGAAGGGTACGCACGTGCGGTTCTGAGTCCCTCCTACCCTCCTCTGGGTGAAGAGGAATGTGACAGGCTCGTTGTCACACGGCTTGAGCGGGCAAAGATCCTTGAGGACCCCGTGTCACCAGTAGTGTGGGCCCTTCTGGACCAGAGCGTCCTGGACCGGCCGATCGGCGGCCCAGAGATCATGGCCGAGCAGATCACACGCATCGTCAGGCTGGCGGAGTCAAGACGGGTTCGCGTGCACGTACTGCCGCGGTCATTGGGGTTCCACCCCTTGCTGGAGAGCATGCTGACGCTGATGTGGTTCGACGATCAGCCGCCGGTGGCGTACACCGAGGGAGTGCGCATGGGGAAGGTGCACGACTCCCCGGCCATGGTTCAGGAACTGCAAGGCCGTTACGATCTCGCACTGAGCGACGCTCTGCCACTCAAGGAGTCACTGGCCCTGCTGAGGGCGACAGCAAAGGATTACGGACGTCATGGCTGAACCGATCATCGCGAACGCTGCCGCACTGACCGGCTGGCGGAAGTCCTCGTACAGCGGCAGCGAGGGCGGCAGCTGCCTGGAGGTCCTGGACACCCACCTCGCGGGCGTCCCTGTTCGTGACTCCAAAATCCCCGAAGGGCCCGCACTGGTCTTCTCGTCGGCTGGGTGGGCGTCGTTCGTCGCAGGGGTCAAGAACGGAGACCTCGTCGGTCGGTGATCAGTCCGAGTCCAGGTGGGTCGGCGCGAACATCCGCAGTACCGCCGGGAGTACGACCACCGAGGGCCCCGGTGCCGCCAGCGCTTTCGCCAGGTCGTCCGCGAGGGCCGAAGGGGTCGTACGAACCCCGGGGACCCCGAACGACTCCGCGAGCGCCACGAAGTCCGGGCGGGTCAGTTCTGTTGCCGTCGGCTGGCCGAACGCGTCGGTCATGTACTCGCGCAGGATGCCGTAGCCGCCGTCGTCGACGATGAGCCAGGTGACATTCAGGTCGTACTGGCGGGCCGTCGCCAGTTCGGCGATGGAGTACAGGGCGCCGCCGTCGCCGGACACCGCGAGGACCGGGCGGGTCGGGTCGGCCGCCGCCGCGCCGAGTGCCGCCGGGAAGCCGTAGCCGAGGCCGCCGGCGCCCTGGGCCGAGTGCATGGTGTTGGGGGACTTCGCGTCGAAGGCGGACCAGGCCCAGTAGGCGAGGATCGTCATGTCCCAGAAGGACGGGGAACCGGCCGGCAGCGCGCGCCGGACGGATGCCAACACGTCCTGTTCCAGGGTGAGTTCCTGGGCGGCGATCCGGTCGGCGACCTTCGCGAGAAGGGCTCGTACGCGCTCGGGAGCGGCGGGGTCCGCGCGCTCGGAGACCGTCTCCAACAGTGCCTGGAGGGCCAGGCGGGCGTCCGCGTGGATGCCCAGTGCCGGGTGGTTGGACTCCAGCTTGCCGAGGTCCGCCTCGATCTGGATCACCCGGCCGCGCGGCTTGAACGTGTGGTAGTTCGAGGAGAGTTCACCCAGGCCCGAGCCGACCACCAGCAGCACGTCCGCGTCCTCCAGGAGGTCGGTCGTGTGGCGGTCCTCCAGCCAGGACTGCAGCGAGAGGGGATGCGTCCACGGGAACGCCCCCTTCCCGCCGAAGGTCGTGACGACCGGCGCCTGCAGACGCTCGGCGAGCTGCCGCAGCTTGCCCGAGGCGTCCGCCCGTACCACTCCCCCGCCCGCGATGATCGCGGGCCGCTCGGCTCGCGAGAGCAAGTCCGCGGCCACGGCGGTGAGTTCGGGGCGCGGCGGCAGCTCGTCCGGGGAGGCGTCGACCGCCGTCACCACCGGCAGCCGCGTCTGCGCCAGCAGCACGTCCTGCGGGATCTCCACCCACACCGGGCCGTGCGGGGCGGTCAGGGCCGACTTCCAGGCCTCGGCGATCGCGGAGGGGATCTGGGACTGGGTACGGACCGTGTGGACGGACTTCACCACGCCCCTGAACGAGGCGGCCTGATCCGGGAGTTCGTGCAGATATCCGTGGCGGCCGCCGCCCAGTCCGCGCGTCGGGACCTGGCTGCTGATCGCGAGGACGGGCGCGGAGGCGGCGCGCGCCTCCTGCAGGGCCGCGAGCGAGGTGAGCGCGCCCGGGCCCGTGGACAGCAGCAGCGGCGCCGCCTCGCCGGTGATCCGGCCGTAGGCGTCGGCCGCGAACCCGGCGTTGTTCTCCACCCGCAGGCCCACGTACCGCAGGTCCGAGCGGCGCAGTGCGTCGAACATGCCGAGGGCGTGCTGGCCGGGCAGCCCGAACACGGTGGTCGCGCCGAGCCCGGCCAGCGTCTCCACGACCAGGTCTCCGCCGTTGCGGCCGGCCGGCGGGTTCAGCGCGGCCTCGGTCTGTGCGGCGGTCGGGCGGAGTTCCAGGTCGTGGTCGTGCGTCACTTCGCGCGGGCCTCTGCAATCTGGCGGGACATGATCGTGGTCAGTTCGTAGGCGGTGTGCGAGGCCGCAACCGAGGTGATCTCGGCGTGGTCGTACGCCGGCGCCACCTCGACGACGTCCGCCGACACCAGGTTGCAGGATGCCAGGCCGCGCAGGATCTCAAGCAGTTCGCGGGAGGTCATGCCGCCGGCCTCGGGGGTGCCGGTGCCGGGCGCGTGGGCCGGGTCCAGGCAGTCGATGTCGATGGAGATGTACAGCGGGCGGTCGCCGACGCGCTGCCGCAGCTGATCGGCGATCTCGTCCACGCCGCGCCGCATCACGTCCGCCGACGTCACGATGCCGAAGCCCATCTTCTCGTCGTCGGTGAGGTCCTGCTTGCCGTAGAGCGGGCCGCGGGTGCCGACGTGCGAGAGGGCGGAGGTGTCGAGGATGCCCTCCTCGACCGCCCGGCGGAACGGCGTGCCGTGCGTGTACTCGGCGCCGAAGTAGGTGTCCCAGGTGTCGAGGTGGGCATCGAAGTGGAGCAGGGCCACGGGGCCGTGCTTCTTCGCGACCGAGCGCAGGAGCGGCAGCGCGATGGTGTGGTCGCCGCCCAGGGTCATCAACCGGGCGCCGGTGCCGAGCAGTTGGTCCGCCGCGGCCTCGATCGTGTCGACGGCCTCGTTGATGTTGAACGGGTTCACGGCGATGTCGCCGCCGTCCGCGACCTGCGCGAGGGCGAAGGGGGAGGCGTCCTGCGCCGGGTTGTAGGGGCGCAGCAGCCGGGACGCCTCGCGGATCGCGTTGCCGCCGAAGCGGGCGCCCGGCCGGTAGGAGACGCCCGAGTCGAACGGCACGCCCACGACGGCGACATCGGCGCTGCCGACCTCGTCGAGGCGGGGCAGCCGGGCGAAGGTCGCGGGTCCGGCGTACCGCGGGACGCGGGAGGAGTCGACGGGGCCGCGGGGCGTCTCGTTGCTGCTCATGGTCGTATTCCTTCTTTCGTGTTTTCCGTTCGGTTCATCCGTCCGGTTCATCGGGATGCCGGAACCGGCTGGGGAACCTCGCGCCCGGCGAGCCGTTCCCGCCAGGCGTCGAGTACCGCGGTGTCGGTCGCCGGGGTCGCCAGGGATACGGCGACGTAGGCGATCAGGGAGGACAGGAGGCCGTAGTAGACGGGTTCATTGGCCAGGATGCCGTACCCCGCCATGAGGCCGATGACGGCGAGGCCGCCGACGGCCACGGAGGCCAGGGCGCCCTGCGCGGTGCCGCGCTTCCACAGCAGTCCGCCGAGGATGGGGACGAGGAGTCCGCCGACGAGGAGGTTGTAGGCGACGGTGAGGGCCTCGACGACGTTGTTGAGGGCGATCGCCGTACCGATCACGCCGACACCCATGATGAGGATGAAGACGCGGTTGCCGCGCACCTCGTCGTGGTCGCCGCCACCGTCGCCGTCGCCCGTGACGGTGCGGCCCCGCAGTCGCGACCAGATGTCGTTGTTGGCGACGGTCGCGCAGGCGATGAGTGCGCCGGAGGAGGTCGACATCACGGCGGCCAGGGCGGCGGCGAGCACCAACCCTCTTACTCCGACGGGGAGTTCGTCCTTGACGATGGTGGCGAAGGCGTCGTCCGCGCTGCCGAGCTTGGGGTACAGCACCTTGGCGGCCGTGCCGATGACGGCGCCGGCGAGAGCGTAGACGAGGCAGTAGGTGCCGGCGACCGTGCCGCCCCACTTGGCGGTCCGGTCGCTCCCGGCGGTGAAGACGCGCTGCCAGATGTCCTGCCCGATGAGCATGCCGAAGGTGTAGATCAGGACGTAGGTGAAGATCGTCTCGCCGCCGATGCCCAGCGGGTCGAAGTACGAGGTCGGCAGCTTGGCCCTCATCTCGCCGAAGCCGCCCGCCTTGACGACCGCGATGGGCAGCAGCAGGAGCAGGACTCCGATGGTCTTCACCACGAACTGCACCATGTCGGTGAGGGTGATCGACCACATGCCGCCGAGCGTGGAGTACGCGACGACGATCGAGCCGCCGAGGATGATCGCGACGGTCCGGTTCATGTCGAAGAGGACGTCGAAGATCGTGGCGTACGCGATGGTCGAGGTGACCGCGAGCATCAGCGTGTACGCCCACATGACGACACCGGAGATGACGCCCGCGCGGCCGCCGTAGCGCAGGTCCAGCATCTCGGAGACGGTGTAGACCTTCAGGCGCGCGATGCGGGCCGAGAAGAAGACCGACAGGGCCAGCAGGCCGAGGCCGATGGTGAAGACCATCCAGGCGCCGGAAAGGCCGTACTGGTAGCCGAGGCCGACGCCTCCGATGGTGGACGCGCCGCCGAGGACGATCGCGGCCATGGTGCCGGAGTACATGGCGGGTCCCAGCCGTCGTCCGGCAACCAGGAAGTCGCTCTTCGACCTGGCGCGGCGCATGCCCCACCAGCCCATGGCCAGCATGCCGGCCAGGTAGATGACGATGACGGTGTAGTCGACGGCCACGGGGCCTCCTTCGCTCGGTCTCGCCGGCGGGTGATGAGCACCGACACTAGGTGGCCGGAAAGCGACTGCGAAGTGTACGTTTCATCCATTCGAGCCCTGCCGCATGGAGGGAACGCACACCATGCCGGATCCCGCCGTCCCGCCCACGCCACCCGTGCCCCTGGAGTCACTGCTGGCCCGTGAGGACCTGGACCTCCGGCAGATCGCGGGACCGTCCGACGCGGGGACCGTGATCCACTGGGCGCACACCTCGGAGATGGCCGATCCGTACCCGTATCTGCTGGGGGGTGAGCTGCTGCTGACGGCCGGGGTGCATGTCCCGGAGGGTGCGGACTTGGATGCGGGCTCGGGTGCGGGTGTGGACTTGGGTGCGGGCTCGGGTGCTCGCGCCGGCTACTTCGCCGAATACGTCGCCCGGATCGTCGCGGCGGGCGGGGCCGCGCTCGGTTTCGGCCTCGCCCCCGTGTTCGACACGGTGCCGCCCGCCCTGGTGACAGCCTGCGACGCGCAGGGCCTGCCGCTGCTGGAGGTGCCGCCGCGGACCACGTTCTCCGGGGTGGCCCGCGCGGTCTGGCAGCTGATGGCGCAGGCCCGGCTGGCGGAGCTGCGCCGGGTCGCGGAGGCGCAGCAGAGCCTCGCGGCGGCGGCCTCCCGCCCGGACCCGGTGCCGTCGGTGCTGCGGCAACTGGCACGGCGCGTGGGCGGGCGGGCGGTGCTGTACGGGCCGGAGGGCGCCACGATCGCGTCCGCCGGGCGCCCGACAGGGACCGACGACGCCGACGCGGCGCTGGCCCAACTCGCGGACGTCGTACGCCCCTCGGTCCCCGGCACGCCCACCTCCGCCACCGACAGCAAGGCCGGCACCCACCTCGCCGCCTATGCCCTCGGTGCCGGACAGGGCTTCGTGCTCGGGGTCGCCGCCCCGCAGCGCGACCCCGGCGACCACACCATCGCCTCCGTCGCCGCGGTCCTGCTCTCGCTGCTCACCGGCGAGCACCAGAGCGGCACGGGTGCGGCGCGCTCGTCCGCGCTGGTGCGGCTGCTGCTGGGGGCGCCGCCCGCCGACGTGGCCGGGCTGCTGGGGTCCGGGCGGTGGCTCGTGGTGCACGCCCGGCCGGAGACCCGCTCCCCCGACGCGGTGGCCGCCTCCGCGCTGGGCGCGGCCCTCGGCTCGCCCCTGGTCGACCTGGCGCAGGACGTCGTACGCGTCCTCGTACCGGCCGACCGCGAACCGGCCGCGCAGCCCGGCTGGACGCTGGGGGTCAGCGCCGCCGTGGCCCCGGCCGAGTGGGCGTCCGCGGACACCCAGGCGGGCCGCGCGCTGGCCCGGGCCCGTGCCACCCGCACGGCGCTGGTGCGTCACGGCGAGCGCGCGGGCCTTGCGGACCTGGTGGCGCCGCGGGACGCAGCGGACCACGCTCGGCTGCTGCTCGCGCCGGTGGCGGACAGCCCCGCGCTGACCGAGACCCTGCGCACCTGGCTTTCCCTGCACGGCAGTTGGGACCGTACGGCCGTCGCGCTGTCCGTCCACCGCAACACCGTGCGCCAGCGCATCGCCCGCTGCGCCGCGCTGCTGGACACCGACCTGGACGACCCGGACGTACGGATGGAGCTGTGGTTCGCGCTGCGGCGGCCATAGGTACGCGGGCTCATGACTATGAGTACGTGACCCACGTCCCAGCGTGCGGGACGCCAGGGACTCGCATCTGCGCCTGCCTCACAATGGGAGCCATGCCGATACCCGGGACACCCAGCCGCGCCGAGCTCGTCGACCACCTCGTACGGACCCGCATCGCGGGCGACGTCGCGACGCCCCGCGAGAACAACCTCAGCCACTACCGCAAGCTGGCCAACGGCGACCGCCACTACTGGCTCGGCCTGGAGTTCGGCGACCGCTGGAGCGACGAGCAGGACGTGCTCGCGGTGATGGCGGAGCGGGTGGGCGTGAACGACGACCCCGAGTTCCGCTACGGCCAGGACACCATCGACCCCGAGCTGACGGTCGACGCCCTGGAGCGGATGGCGGCCCGGCTGCGCAAGGCGGCCAAGGGGCAGCAGCGGGTGCTGTTCGCCACCGGCCACCCGGGCGGCCTGCTCGACGTGCACCGCGCCACGGCCGCCGCGCTGCGCGCCGCCGGCTGCGACATCGTGGTCATCCCCGAGGGCCTGCAGACGGACGAGGGCTACGTCTGGCAGCTCGCCGACGTCGCCGTCCTGGAACACGGCGCCTCCCTGTGGCACACCCACTCCGGCGAACCCATGAAGGCCATCCTCACCGCCCTGGAACGCGAGAACCGCCCCCTCCCCGACCTGGTCGTCGCCGACCACGGCTGGGCAGGCTACGCCGGCCAACACGGCGTCGACTCCATCGGCTACGCCGACTGCAACGACCCGGCCCTCTTCCTCGCCGAATCCGAGGGCACCCTCCAGGCGGTCGTCCCCCTGGACGACCACGTCATGAGCCCCCGCCACTACGACCCGATGACGGCGTATTTGTTGGGCGAGGCGGGGCTGCTCTCCGAGGGTTAGCGGGCCAGTCGACCCTCAGCTCTAGATCCCGGCGATCGATCCCGGCGCCCGCTCCCTGCGGGCCAGTGCTCTCAGGAGTGGGATCGGGCCGTGGCGGCGGGTGGAGAGGCGGGTCAGTAGGTCGATGGCGGGGGCTGTCACGTGGTCCGGGAAGGCGGGGGTCGGTAGGTCGGTGCTGCAAGCCAGGTCGTCGGTGTGGACGACGAGTTCCAGGAGACGGGTGAGCAGGAAGTCGTCGAGGTTCAGGGACCAGTCGCCCCAGGAGGGGACGTGCACGGGCCGTGCGGCGGGCGCGGCCGGCACTTCGGTGCGCAGCCGGTCCAGCGCCTCGCGCACGCGCGCGTGCAGCGCCGTGTGCCCGTCCGCCGCGGTCGCCTCACCGCCCTGCCGGATCCGTCCGCTGACGGGCGCGTCGGGGCCGGCGTCCAGCCAGATGACCTTCTCCAGGTAGTACGTGCGCAACGGCACGACCGGTTCGGCCGGGAGCGGGTCGGCGAGCAGTGCGGGCAGGGCCAGCTCCTGCCAGAACATGTGCCCGGCCAGACCGCGCACCGTGAACTTCTCCAGCACGCTAGGACCGTCCCAGGCACGGGCTACGGCCGGCTCGGCCAGCAGATCGGCCGCCGTCCGCGCGGCCTCCAGAAACGCCTCCCGGATCCGCCCGCCCCGCCAGTTCCATGTCTCCGCCGTATCCGCGGTATCCGTCGTCTCCGACGTCTTCGTCGTCTCTGCCGTCTCCGCCGTGCCCACCGTGCCCGCCGTCTCAGCCGTGCCCGCCGTGCCCGCCGCCCTCGCCGTGCCCGCCGTCTCCGCCGTCCTCGCCGTATCCGCCGTATCCGCCGTATCCGCCGTCTCCGCCGCCCTCGCCGTGCCCGCCGTCTCCGCCGTCCTCGCCGTATCCGCCGTATCCGCCGTATCCGCCGTCTCCGCCGCCCTCGCCGTGCCCGCCGTCTCCGCCGTCCTCGCCGTATCCGCCGTATCCGCCGTATCCGCCGTCTCCGCCGCCCTCGCCGTGCCCGCCGTCTCCGCCGTCCTCGCCGTGTCCGCCGTCCTCGCCGTATCCGCCGTCTCCGCCGTCTCCGCCGTGTCAGCCGTCCTCGCCGTCTCCGCCATGACGTCATCCCACCGCGCCCGCCCGCCCCGCTCAACCCACTTTCACGGCCACGGATTCAGCCCCTCCGACCGCCGCTGCGCAAACCCCGGCGTCGGGTCCAGATACACCCTGGTCACCGCCGGGAACACCGAGCGCAGCCGCAGCTCTGCCGCCTCGCAGGCCCACTCGATCTGCGCCGCCGTCGAACGGTCCCGGAAGTCGATCTTGGCGGCGACGAGTGCCTCGCGCGGTCCCTGCACGAGGGTCGTCAGCTCCAGTACGGACTCGATGTGCTCCACGTCCAGCAGCTCGGCCCTGATCCGGTCCCGCATGGTCTTCGGCAGCGGGCGGCCGATGAGCAGTTCGGCGTTGGAGCGGCCCAGTACCCAGGCGACGACGAGCAGCAGCAGTCCGATCAGCACTGAGGCGACACCGTCCCAGGCGCCGGAACCGGTGAGCTGTCCGCCGAGCAGCCCCCCGGCGGCGAGCACGAGGCCGATCAGCGCGGCCGAGTCCTCCAGGACGACGGCCTTCACGGCGGTGTCGGGGGTGTGGCGCAGGTAGAGCCGGAAGGGCGCCCGGACGCGGGCCGCCTCGCCGCGCGCCTGGCGCAGCCCCGTCCGCAGCGAGAAGCCCTCCAGCACGAAGGCGACCGCCAGGACGATGTAGGAGACGAGCGGGTCGCCCAGCTCCTCGCCCGCGACCAGGGTGTGGATGCCGTCGTAGAGGGAGAAGACGGCGCCGCCGACGAAGGTGGCGACGGCGGCGAGCATGGCCCAGATGTAGCGCTCGGGGCCGTAGCCGAGCGGGTGGTCCTCGTCGGCCGGCTTCTCGCTGCGCTTGAGGGCGGTCAGCAGCAGCACCTCGGTGACCGTGTCGGCGACCGAGTGCGCCGCCTCGGAGAGCATCGCGCTGGAACCGCTGATGACGCCGGCGACGGCTTTGGCGAGGGCGATCCCGAGATTGGCGACGGCGGCGACGATCACCGTCATGGTGCTCTCGCCGCCGCCCTCCTCTGCAGAGGTCATGTCCCTCAGTCTTCCCGCGGAACGCGGACCAAGCCCTCCTGGATCACCGAGATCGCGAGCTGCCCGTCCTGCGTGTAGATACGGGCCTGGCCGAGCCCCCGCCCGCCGTGGGCCGACGGCGACTCCTGGTCGTACAGCAGCCATTCGTCGGCGCGGAAGGGCCGGTGGAACCACATGGCGTGGTCGAGCGAGGCCCCGACCACGTCGCCGACGGCCCAGCCGCCGCGGCCGTGCGCGAGCAGCACCGAGTCGAGGAGGGTCATGTCGGAGACGTAGGTGGCGAGGACGACGTGCAGCAGGGGCTCGTCGATGGCGCCCTCCAGCTTGCCGTTGGTGCGGAACCACACCTGGGAGTGCGGCTCACGCGGCTCGCCGAACCTCCCGTACGGCGGCTCCTCGACGTAGCGCAGGTCGACCGCCTCGCGCGCCTCCAGGAACTTCTCGACCACCACGGGGTCGAGGTGGTCGTAGCCGCGCAGCCGCTCCTGGGAGGTGGGCAGCGTGGCCGGGTCGGGCGCGGCCGGCATCGGCTGCTGGTGGTCGAGGCCGTCCTCCTCGCCCTGGAAGGAGGCCGAGAGGTGGAAGATCGGCTTGCCGTGCTGGATGGCGACCACACGGCGGGTGGTGAAGGAGCGCCCGTCCCGGATGCGGTCGACGTCGTAGACGATCGGCGCTCCCGGGTCGCCGGGGCGCAGGAAGTACGCGTGCAGGGAGTGTGCGTGGCGGTCGGCCGGGACCGTGCGCCCGGCGGCGACCAGGGCCTGGGCCGCCACCTGGCCGCCGAAGACGCGCGGGACGACGGCCGACCGGGACTGGCCGCGGAAGATGTTCTCCTCGATCTGTTCGAGGTCGAGCAGATCGAGGAGATCCTGTAGTGCCTGGCTCATGGCAGACAGTTGTACCCGCCAGTCGTTTCTCGGGGTTTCGCGGACCTTACAGGCCCATGTTCTTCGCGATGATCGTCTTCATGATCTCGCTGGTGCCGCCGTAGATCCGGTTGACCCGGTTGTCCGCGTACAGGCGGGCGATCGGGTACTCGTTCATGAAGCCGTAGCCGCCGTGCAGCTGCAGGCAGCGGTCGATGACGCGGTGCGCGACCTCGGTGCAGAACAGCTTGGCGCTGGCGGCCTCGGCGGGGGTCAGCTCGCCCGCGTCCAGGGCCTCCAGGGCGCGGTCGGCGACGGCCTCGGCGGCGTCCACCTCGGCCTGGCAGGCGGCCAGCTCGAACTTGGTGTTCTGGAAGGAGGCGACGGGCTTGCCGAAGACTGCACGCTCCTGGACGTACTCCTTGGCGAACCGCACGGCGGCCTTGGCCTGCGCGTAGGCGCCGAAGGCGATGCCCCAGCGCTCGGAGGCGAGATTGTGGCCGAGGTAGTAGAAGCCCTTGTTCTCCTCGCCGAGCAGGTCCTCGACGGGCACCTTGACGTCGACGAACGCCAGCTCGGCGGTGTCGGAGGTCTTCAGGCCGAGCTTGTCCAGCTTGCGGCCGATGGAGTAGCCCTCGGACTTGGTGTCGACGGCGAACAGGGAGATGCCGAAGCGGCGGTCCTCGGCGGTGGGGGCGGAGGTGCGGGCGCAGACGATGACGCGGTCGGCGTGGACGCCGCCGGTGATGAAGGTCTTGGCGCCGTTGAGGACGTAGTGCGTGCCGTCCTCGGAGAGCTTGGCGGTGGTCTTCATGCCCGCGAGGTCGGAGCCGGTGCCCGGCTCGGTCATCGCGAGGGCCCACATCTCCTCGCCGGAGACGAACTTCGGCAGGAAGCGCTTCTTCTGCTCGTCGGTGGCGAGCATCTTGATGTACGGCAGGCCGAGCAGCACGTGCACACCGGAGCCGCCGAACTGGACACCGGCGCGTGCGGTCTCCTCGTACATCACGGCCTCGAACTTGTACGAGTCGATGCCGGCGCCGCCGAACTCCTCGTCGACGCGGATGCCGAAGATGCCGAGCTCGGCGAGCTTGTAGTAGAAGTCGCGCGGCGCCTGGCCGGCGGCGAACCACTCGTCGTAGACGGGGACGACCTCGGCCTCGATGAAGGCCCGGAGGGTCTCCCGGAACGCCTCGTGGTCCTCGTTGAACACCGTACGGCGCACAGCCCTACCTCCACCTGGCTCTGGATCGCGTGTCTAAGCGCTTGCTCAGAGATAACGGTACCGGCGGGTAGGGAGAGGCGTCCAGAGCCGCCCTCGTAACGCTCGTCACGCTGCCGCGGCGGCGAAGGCCCCCCTGGCCATCCGGTGCAGCAGCTGCGCGGTCGTCCCCCGGCCCGGCAGCGAGCCGGGGCGGCCGAGGTGCGGGGTGGAGTTGAGCAGGCCGAAGACCGAGTGCACGGCGGACCGGGCCGCGGGCTCGGCGATCGCCGGATAGACCTCCCGGAGCACCTGCACCCACAGCTCGACGTACTGCCGCTGAAGCTGCCGCACCAGCTTGCGGTCGCTGTCGCGCAGCCGGTCCAGCTCGCGGTCGTGCAGGGTGATCAGGGGGCGGTCGTCCAGCGCGAAGTCGATGTGGCCCTCGATGAGCGAGTCCAGGACCCCCTCGGCGGGCGTGCCGTCCGACTCCTGCAGGCGCCGCTTGGCGCCCGTCAGCAGCCGTCCGCTGATGCCGACCAGCAGTTCGGCGAGCATCGCGTCCTTGCCTGCGAAGTGGCGGTAGAGACCGGGGCCGCTGATGCCGACCGCGGCACCTATCTCGTCGACTCCGACCCCGTGGAAACCGCGCTCGGCGAACAGCCGCGCGGCCTCCTTGAGGATCTGCTCGCGCCGGGTGGGGGCGTCGGTTCTGATGGCCATGAGGGCAATTCTAGACAGGGAGGTTAGCGGTCGTTAACCTATGGGAGATGGTTAACGCTCATTAACAGTCGATCACTGGGTGAGGGGTACCGCAGGATGCACGAGGCACCGGAGCTGACGAGCGCGGCCGACCCCGCGTCGGAGGCCTGGCGGGCCAATGAGGCGGCGCACCTGGCGCTCGTCGAGGAGCTGCGCGGCAAGCTGGCCGCGGCGCGGCTCGGCGGCGGCGAGCGGGCGCGCGCCAGGCACACCGCGCGCGGGAAGCTGCTGCCGAGGGACCGGGTGGACACGCTGCTCGACCAGGGCTCGCCCTTCCTGGAGCTGGCCCCCCTCGCGGCCGACGGGATGTACGAGGGGGCGGCACCGGCCGCGGGCGTGATCGCCGGGATCGGCCGGGTGAGCGGACGCGAGTGCGTGATCGTCGCCAACGACGCCACCGTCAAGGGCGGCACGTACTACCCGATGACGGTGAAGAAGCACCTGCGCGCCCAGGAGGTGGCCCTGGAGAACCGCCTGCCGTGCATCTACCTGGTCGACTCCGGCGGCGCCTTCCTGCCCATGCAGGACGAGGTCTTCCCGGACCGGGAGCACTTCGGGCGGATCTTCTACAACCAGGCCCGCATGTCCGGGGCCGGCATCCCGCAGATCGCCGCGGTCCTCGGCTCGTGCACGGCCGGCGGCGCGTATGTCCCGGCGATGAGCGACGAGGCGGTCATCGTCCGCAACCAGGGCACGATCTTCCTGGGCGGCCCGCCCCTGGTGAAGGCCGCCACCGGCGAGGTGGTGACCGCCGAGGAGCTGGGCGGCGGCGAGGTGCACTCCAGGATCTCGGGCGTGACGGACCATCTCGCGGAGGACGACGCGCACGCGCTGCGGATCGTGCGCAACATCGCGGCCACCCTGCCCGCGCGCGGGGCACTGCCCTGGGAGGTGCGCCAGGCGGTCGAGCCCAAGGTCGACCCGCACGGTCTGTACGGCGCGGTGCCGGTGGACTCCCGCACCCCGTACGACGTACGGGAGGTCATCGCGCGCGTGGTCGACGGCTCCCGTTTCGCCGAGTTCAAGGCGGAGTTCGGGCAGACCCTGGTCACCGGCTTCGCCCGCATCCACGGCCACCCGGTGGGGATCGTCGCCAACAACGGCATCCTGTTCTCCGAATCGGCCCAGAAGGGCGCCCACTTCATCGAGCTGTGCGACCAGCGCGGCATCCCGCTGGTGTTCCTGCAGAACATCTCGGGCTTCATGGTCGGCAGGGACTACGAGGCGGGCGGCATCGCCAAGCACGGCGCCAAGATGGTCACGGCGGTGGCCTGCACGCGCGTGCCGAAGCTGACGGTCGTGGTCGGCGGTTCGTACGGCGCGGGCAACTACTCGATGTGCGGCCGGGCCTACTCCCCCCGCTTCCTGTGGATGTGGCCCAACGCCAAGATCTCCGTCATGGGCGGCGAGCAGGCCGCCTCCGTCCTCGCGACCGTCAAGCGCGACCAGTTGGAGGCCCGCGGCGAGGACTGGCCGGCCGAGGACGAGGAGTCCTTCAAGGCGCCGATCCGGCAGCAGTACGAGCGCCAGGGCAACGCCTACTACGCCACCGCCCGGCTCTGGGACGACGGCGTCATCGAGCCGCTGGAGACCCGCCAGGTGCTGGGTCTCGCGCTGACCGCCTGTGCCAACGCGCCTCTGGGTGAGCCCCAGTTCGGCGTCTTCAGGATGTGAGGAGGGGACCCATGTTCGACACAGTGCTCGTGGCCAACCGGGGCGAGATCGCCGTCCGCGTGATCCGTACGCTCCGCTCGCTGGGCGTGCGCTCGGTGGCCGTCTTCTCCGACGCGGACGCCGACGCACGCCATGTGCGCGAGGCCGACACGGCGGTGCGCATCGGCCCGGCCCCGGCGGCCGAGAGCTATCTGTCGGTGGAGCGGCTGCTTCAGGCCGCCGCCCGCACCGGCGCCCAGGCCGTCCACCCCGGGTACGGCTTCCTCGCGGAGAACGCCGGCTTCGCGCGCGCGTGCGCCGACGCCGGGCTGGTCTTCATCGGGCCGCCCGCCGACGCGATCTCCCTGATGGGCGACAAGATCCGCGCAAAGGAGACGGTGAAAGCGGCGGGCGTCCCGGTCGTCCCCGGCGGCCGCGACCCCGAACTGGCGGCGGCAGCACGCGAGTTGGGTGCACCGGTGCTGCTCAAGCCCTCGGCGGGCGGCGGCGGCAAGGGCATGCGGCTGGTCCGCGACCTCGCGGTGCTGGACGAGGAGATCGCCGCGGCCCGCCGCGAGGCCCGCGCCTCCTTCGGGGACGACACGCTCCTCGTCGAGCGGTGGGTGGACCGTCCCCGGCACATCGAGATCCAGGTCATGGCCGACGGCCATGGTCACGTGGTGCACCTGGGAGAGCGCGAGTGCTCCCTGCAGCGCCGCCACCAGAAGCTCGTCGAGGAGGCGCCCAGCGTGCTCCTGGACGAGGCCACGCGCGCGGCGATGGGCGAGGCGGCCGTGCAGGCGGCCCGCTCCTGCGGCTACCGCGGCGCGGGCACGGTGGAGTTCATCGTGCCGGGCGGCGACCCGTCCTCGTACTACTTCATGGAGATGAACACCCGCCTCCAGGTCGAGCACCCGGTCACCGAGCTGGTCACGGGCCTGGACCTGGTGGAGTGGCAGCTGCGGGTGGCGGCGGGCGAGCCGCTTACGTTCACGCAGGACGACGTCCGGCTCACCGGGCACGCGGTGGAGGCACGTATCTGCGCGGAGACCGTGTCCGTCAAGGAGGGCGCGCGCGGCTTCCTGCCGTCCGGCGGCGCGGTCCTGAGGCTGCGCGAGCCCGAGGGCGACGGCGTCCGCACCGACTCCGGGCTCAGCGAGGGCACCGAGGTCGGCAGCCTCTACGACCCGATGCTGTCCAAGGTGATCGCCTACGGACCGGACCGGGAGACGGCGCTCAGGAAGCTGCGGGCGGCCCTCGCCGGGACGGTGACGCTGGGCGTGCCGACCAATGCCGGGTTCCTGCGCCGCCTGCTGGCCCACCCGGCCGTGGTGGCGGGCGAGTTGGACACCGGTCTGGTGGAGCGCGAGGTGGACGGCCTGGTCCCCACCGACGTACCGGACGAGGTGTACGAGGCGGCGGCGGCCGTGCGTCAGGAGGCGCTGCGGCCGCGCGCGGAGGGCTGGCAGGACCCCTTCTCCGTGCCCAGCGGGTGGCGCATGGGCGGACCGTCCAAGCCCCTCGCCTTCGACCTGCGCGTGCCCGGGTTCGAGCCCGTCGAGCACGTCGCGCGCGGCGCCCACACCGTCACCGGTGACGAGGTGACGGTCACCCTCGACGGGGTGCGCCACACCTTCCACCGCGCCGCCGACTGGCTCGGCCGCGACGGCGACGCCTGGCAGGTGCGCGACCACGACCCGGTCGCCGCGTCCCTCACGGGCGCCGGGCACGCCGGTGCCGACTCGCTGACCGCGCCCATGCCGGGCACGGTCACCGTGGTGAAGGTCGCCGTCGGGGACGAGGTGAGCGCCGGTCAGAGTCTGCTGGTCGTCGAGGCGATGAAGATGGAGCACGTCATCTCCGCCCCGCATGCCGGCACGGTCGCCGAACTGGACGTGGCGCCGGGCACGACGGTCGCCATGGACCAGGTGCTGGCCGTGATCGCACCGCACGAGGAGGCGGAGAAATGACCGTGCAGCAACTCCCGATGGCGGTCGGGGCCGAAGGCCTGCCCGCCCGGGTGCGCATCCACGAGGTCGGCGCCCGCGACGGCCTGCAGAACGAGAAGGGCACGGTCCCGACGCAGGTGAAGGCGGAGTTCATCCACCGCCTGGCCGAGGCGGGCCTGACGAGGATCGAGGCGACGAGCTTCGTGCACCCCAAGTGGGTGCCCCAACTCGCCGACGCCGAGCAGCTGTTCCCGCTCGTGGCCGGCCTGCCGGTCGAGCTGCCCGTCCTGGTGCCCAACCGGCGCGGCCTCGACCGCGCCCTCGCCCTCGGCGCCCGCCGGGTCGCCGTCTTCGCCAGCGCCACCGAGTCCTTCGCCAAGGCCAACCTCAACCGCACGGTCGAGGAGTCCCTCGCCGTGTTCGACCCGGTGGTCCGGCACGCCAAGGACGAGGGCGCGCACGTCCGCGGCTATGTCTCCATGTGCTTCGGCGACCCCTGGGAGGGCCCGGTCCCGCTGCCCCAGGTGGTCCGGGTCTGCAAGGCGCTGACGGACATGGGCTGCGACGAGCTGAGCCTCGGCGACACCATCGGCGTCGCGACCCCCGGCCATGTACGCCGACTGCTCTCCCTCCTGAACGAGGCGGGCGTGGCGACCGACGTCATCGGCGTCCACTTCCACGACACCTACGGCCAGGCACTGGCCAACACCTACGCCGCCCTGGAGCACGGCGTCACCACGGTCGACGCCTCGGCGGGCGGCCTCGGCGGCTGCCCGTTCGCCAAGTCGGCCACCGGCAATCTCGCCACCGAAGACCTCGTGTGGATGCTGCGGGGTCTCGGCATCGACACCGGAGTCGACCTCGGCCGCCTCGTCGCCACCAGCGCGTGGATGGCCGAACAACTGGGCCGACCCAGCCCGTCCCGCACCGTTAGCGCCCTGTCCCACAAGGACAGCGAGGCCGACCAGGCCGCCGAGGCCCCTGAGGAGCAGTGACCGTCATGGACTTCCGTCTCTCCCCCGAGCTCGAAGAACTGCGCCGCACCGTCGAGGCGTTCGCCCACGACGTGGTGGCGCCCAAGATCGGCGATTTCTACGAGCACCACGAGTTCCCCTACGAGATCGTCCGCGAGATGGGCCGCATGGGCCTGTTCGGACTGCCGTTCCCCGAGGAGCACGGCGGCATGGGCGGCGACTATCTGGCGCTCGGCATCGCGCTGGAGGAGCTGGCCCGCGTCGACTCCTCGGTGGCCATCACCCTGGAGGCCGGTGTCTCGCTGGGCGCCATGCCGATCCATCTGTTCGGCACCGAGGAGCAGAAGCGCGAGTGGCTGCCGCGGCTGTGCGCGGGCGAGATCCTCGGCGCGTTCGGCCTCACCGAGCCCGACGGCGGCTCGGACGCGGGCGCGACCCGCACGACGGCCCGCCTCGACGAGTCGACCGACGAATGGGTGATCAACGGCACCAAGTGCTTCATCACCAACTCGGGCACGGACATCACGGGCCTGGTCACCGTCACCGCGGTCACCGGCCGCAAGCCGGACGGCAGGCCGCTGATCTCGTCGATCATCGTCCCGTCCGGCACCCCCGGCTTCACCGTGGCGGCGCCGTACTCGAAGGTGGGCTGGAACGCCTCGGACACCCGCGAGCTGTCCTTCCAGGACGTGCGGGTGCCCGCCGCCAACCTCCTCGGCGAGCAGGGCCGCGGCTACGCCCAGTTCCTGCGGATCCTGGACGAGGGCCGCGTCGCCATCGCCGCCCTCGCCACCGGCCTCGCCCAGGGCTGTGTGGACGAGTCGGTGAAGTACGCCAAGGAGCGGCACGCCTTCGGGCGGCCCATCGGCGCCAACCAGGCCATCCAGTTCAAGATCGCCGACATGGAGATGAAGGCACACACCGCCCGGCTCGCGTGGCGGGACGCGGCCGCCCGGCTGGTGTCCGGCGCCCCCTTCAAGAAGGAGGCCGCCCTCGCCAAGCTGCACTCCTCCACGGTCGCCGTCGACAACGCCCGTGACGCCACCCAGATCCACGGCGGCTACGGCTTCATGAACGAGTACCCGGTGGCCCGCATGTGGCGCGACTCCAAGATCCTGGAGATCGGCGAGGGCACGAGCGAGGTGCAACGGATGCTGATCGCACGGGAGTTGGGGCTCACCGGCTGAGCCCGCAGCAGGGTCCGACGGGCCGCGGAGCGCCCCTACCCCTGGACACGTACTGAGGTTAGGCTAACCTACGTTCGAACTTGTCCGGCGGGCGTTCCGCCCCGTTCGAAAGCAGCCACACCATGTCCAACGCCCGAGCCACCCATCTCACCCGACGCGGCATCCTGGCCGCCGGCGGCGCCCTCGGCCTCGGTGCCGCGCTGGCCGCCTGCGGGGACGACGACGCGAAAAGCGGCGGCTCCGACGCGACGATGGCCGGCAAGTCCGGCCCGTGGTCGTTCAAGGACGACCGCGGCAAGACGGTGAAGCTCGACGAGACGCCCAGGAACATCGTCGCGTTCACCGGCGTCGCCGCCGCGCTCTACGACTACGGCATCTCCGTCAAGGGCGTGTTCGGCCCCACGAAGACCACGGACGGCAAGCCCGACGTCCAGGCCGGCGACATGGACATCAGCAAGGTCACGATCCTCGGCAACGTCTGGGACCAGTTCAACGTCGAGAAGTACGCGGCCCTCGCGCCCGACGTGCTCATCAGCACGATGTTCGACGGCGCCGGCACCCTCTGGTACGTCCCCGAGGCCTCCAAGGACAAGATCGCCCAGCTGGCCCCCAGCGTCGGCATCTCCGTCTACGACCGCCAGCTGACCGAACCGCTGCAGCGGATGTGGGCGCTGGCCCAGTCGCTCGGCGCGGACATGAAGGCGCCCAAGGTCACGGACGCCAAGAAGAGGTTCGAGGAGGCCGCCGCCCGCCTGCGCAAGGCCGCGAAGGCCAAGCCGGACATCAAGGTGATGGCCGCCTCCGCCGCCGACACGCTCTTCTACGTCTCCGGCACCAACCTCTCCGTCGACCTGGAGTACTTCAAGGCGCTCGGCGTGAACTTCGTCGAGCCGCCGGAGAAGGCGAAGGCCAAGGGCGGCGGCTGGTACGAGTCGCTGAGCTGGGAGAACGTCGACAAGTACGCGGCGGACATCATCATGATGGACGACCGCACCTCGGCGATCCAGCCGGCCCACATCACCAGGGCCACGTGGAAGAAGCTCCCCGCGGTCAAGGCCGGGCAGGTCATTGCGCGCTCCCCCGAGCCGATCCTGTCCTACGACAAGTGCACCCCCCTTCTCACGAGCCTCGCCGAAGCGCTGGAGAAGGCGAAGAAAGTCAGCTGAGGCTGGGCGTCGTGGGTGGCTGCGGGTTCGTCGTGGCTGGTCGCGCCCACGCGGCGGAGCCGCATATCGATACAGCCCCGCGCCCCTGAGGTACGTATCCCCTGACGGTGTTTCAGGAGTTCCCCATGACTACCGCTGTTGCTGCCCCGTTTCGGTTCTTCGCTCTGCAGGTTGTACGGACGCGGCGGCTCGGGCCGTCTCTGGTTCGGGTGACTCTTGCGGGGGAGGATCTGCGGTACTTCCTCTCCGACGGGCGTGACCAGTCCCTGTCGCTGTTCCTGCCGCATCCCGGCCAGGAGAAGCCCGCCGTGCCGTACGAGCTGGGGGACGGCTGGTGGCAGGCGTGGCGTGAACTGCCGGACGGCGTACGGGCGGTGATGCGCTCGTACACCCTGCGGGCGCTGCGCCGCGATCCCGACGAGATCGACATCGACTTCGTGCTGCACACCCCGGCGGGGCCCGCCTCGCGCTGGGCCACGCGGGCCTCCTCGGGCGACCGCGTCGTCCTGCTGGGCCCCGCGCTCGCGGACAACCGCGCCATCCGCTTCCGGCCGCCGAACGACACCGAGCTGACGCTGATCTGGGGCGACGAGACCGCCGTTCCGGCCGTCTCCGCCATCCTCGAATCACTGCCGCCCGGCACCCGCGCCCGGGTCTGGCTGGAGGTGCACGACCCCGGCGACATCCAGGATCTGCCGACCGAGGCCGACGCCGAGATCACCTGGCTGGTCGGGGACGCGAGCGGCACCGAGGGGTCCCCCATGGCCCTCGACGCCCTTCGCGGCACACAACTCCCCGACGCACAGCGCACGTACGCCTGGATCGCGGGCGAGAGCGCCATGGTGAAGCAGCTGCGCCGGCATCTGGTCGGTGAACGCGGGATCGACCGGCGGCGGGTGACCTTCGTCGGCTACTGGCGACGGGGCATGAGCGAGGAACAGCTGCGCACCAATGTTACTTAGGTTAGGCTAACCTAAGTTCAGTTGCCCCCGCAGCCCCACCGGAGGACATCCCTCATGCGCTCGCACCTGCTCAATGACACGACCGCTGAGCAGTACCGCCACTCCGTGACCGAAGGCATCGAGCGGGTGGCCGCCCAACTGGCCGCCACCAAACGTCCGTTCACCGGCGTCACGGTCGACGCCCTCGCGCCGCGCATCGAGCGGATCGACCTCGACCGTCCGCTGCACGACACCACCGCCGTGCTCGACGAGCTGGAGGAGGTCTACCTCCGCGACGCCGTCTACTTCCACCACCCCCGCTACCTCGCCCACCTCAACTGCCCGGTCGTCATCCCGGCCGTGCTCGGCGAGGCCGTCCTGTCCGCCGTCAACTCCTCCCTGGACACCTGGGACCAGTCGGCCGGCGGCACCCTGATCGAGCGCCGGCTCATCGACTGGACCGCCGCCCGGATCGGCCTCGGCGAGAACGCCGACGGTGTGTTCACCTCCGGCGGCACGCAGTCCAATCTGCAGGCACTGCTGCTGGCACGGGAGGAGGCCAAGACCGGCACCCTGGCCCAACTGCGCGTCTTCGCCTCCGAGGTGAGCCACTTCAGCGTGCGGAAGTCCGCGAAACTGCTCGGCCTCGGCCCGGACGCGGTGGTCCCCATACCCGTCGACCACGACAAGCGGATGCAGACCGTCGCCCTCGCCCGTGAGCTGCAGCGCTGCACGAAGGAGGGCCTGGTCCCGATGGCCGTCGTCGCCACCGCGGGCACCACCGACTTCGGCTCCATCGACCCGCTGCCCGAGATCGCCGAGCTGTGCGCCCGGTACGGCGCCTGGCTGCACGTCGACGCGGCCTACGGCTGCGGGCTGCTCGCCTCCCTCAGGCACCGGGACCGGATCGACGGCATCGAGCGCGCCGACTCGGTCACCGTCGACTACCACAAGTCCTTCTTCCAGCCGGTGAGTTCGTCCGCCGTACTGGTCCGCGACGCCGCGACGCTGCGCCACGCGACCTACCACGCGGAGTACCTCAACCCGCGCCGCATGGTCACCGAGCGCATCCCCAACCAGGTCGACAAGTCCCTGCAGACCACCCGCCGCTTCGACGCCCTCAAGCTGTGGATGACGCTGCGGGTGATGGGCGCCGACGGCATCGGCGAACTCTTCGACCAGGTCTGCGACCTCGCGTCCGAGGGCTGGCGGATGCTCGCCGCCGACCCGCGCTTCGACGTCGTCGTCAGGCCCTCGCTCTCCACCCTCGTCTTCCGCTACGTCCCGGCCGCCGTCACCGGCCCGGACGAGATCGACCGCGCCAACCTGTACGCCCGCAAGGCCCTGTTCGCCTCCGGTGACGCGGTGGTCGCGGGCACCAAGGTGGGCGGCCGCCACTATCTGAAGTTCACCCTGCTCAACCCCGAGACCACGACGGACGACATCGCCGCCGTCCTCGATCTGATCGCCGGCCACGCCGAGCAGTACCTGGGAGACTCCCTTGACCGCGCGTCCTGAAACCCCCACCAGCACCCATGACTTCGTGGGGATCGGGCTCGGCCCGTTCAACCTCGGCCTCGCCTGTCTGACCGAGCCGATCGCCGAGCTCGACGGCCTCTTCCTGGAGTCCAAGCCCGACTTCGAATGGCACGCGGGCATGTTCCTGGACGGCGCCCACCTGCAGACCCCGTTCATGTCGGACCTGGTCACCCTCGCCGACCCGACGTCGCCGTACTCCTTCCTCAACTACCTGAAGGAGAAAGGCCGTCTGTACCCGTTCTACATCCGCGAGAACTTCTATCCGCTGCGGGTGGAGTACGACGACTACTGCCGCTGGGCGGCAAGCCGGCTCGGCAGCGTCCGCTTCGACACGACGGTCACGGAGGTGACGTACGAGGACGGTCACTACCTCGTGCGCACCGCGGCCGGTGACCTCCACCGCGCCCGTCACCTCGTCCTCGGCACCGGCACGGTGCCCTTCGTGCCCGAGGCGTGCCGGGGGCTCGACGGCGACCTCTTCCACAACTCCCAGTACATGCACCGCAGGAACGAGCTGCGGTCGAAGAAGTCGATCACGGTGGTGGGCAGCGGGCAGAGCGCCGCCGAGATCTACCACGAGCTGCTCACCGAGATCGACGTCCACGGCTACCAGCTCAACTGGGTCACCCGCTCCCCGCGGTTCTTCCCGCTGGAGTACACCAAGCTGACTCTGGAGATGACCTCTCCGGACTACATCGACTACTTCCGCGCCCTGCCCGAGGAGACCCGCTACCGGCTGGAGAAACAGCAGAAGGGCCTGTTCAAGGGCATCAACTCGGACCTCATCGACGCGATCTACGACCTGCTCTACCAGAAGAACGTCGAGAGCACCGGCCGCCCTGTGCCCACCCGCCTGCTGACCAACTCCAGCCTGGTGAGCGCCAGTTACGCCGACGGTGCCTACCGGCTCGGCTTCCACCAGGACGAGCAGGACAAGGACTTCGAGATCCGCACGGAGGGCCTCGTCCTCGCCACCGGGTACCACTACGAGCCCCCGGCCTTCCTCGCCCCCGTGAAGGACCGCCTGCGCCTCGACGGCCACGGCCGTTTCGACGTGGGCCGCAACTACGCCGTCGACGTCACCGGCCGCGGTGTCTTCCTGCAGAACGCCGGCGTGCACACCCACAGCATCACCAGCCCCGACCTGGGCATGGGCGCGTACCGCAACAGCTACATCATCCGCGAGCTGCTCGGCACCGAGTACTACCCGGTCGAGAAGACCATCGCCTTCCAGGAGTTCGCCGTATGACGTTCACGTTCCGCCCGCTCGACCCCCTCCAGGACGCCGAGCTGCTGCACTCCTGGGTCACCCACCCCAAGGCGGCCTTCTGGATGATGCAGGACGCGAGACTGCAGGACGTCGAGCGCGAGTACATGCGCATCGCGGCCCACGAGCACCACCACGCCTACCTCGGCCTGCGGGGCGGCGAACCCGCCTTCCTGATGGAGCGGTACGACCCCCGGTACGTCGAGCTGGTCGGCCTCTACGAGCCGCGGCCCGGCGACGTCGGCATGCACTTCCTGACCCCCGCGACCGACACTCCCGTGCACGGGTTCACCAGGTCGGTGATCACCGCCGTCATGGCCCACCTCTTCGCGGACCCGGCGGTGAGTCGCGTCGTCGTCGAACCGGACGTCTCCAACAAGGCCGTCCACGCCCTCAACGAAGCCGTCGGCTTCGTGCCCGAGCGCGAGATCCAGAAGCCGGAGAAGAGGGCGCTGCTCAGCTTCTGCACGCGCGAACAGTTCCTCGCCGCCACAGGAGCCGCCATATGACTCTGTCCGACGCCGTAGCGCATCTGTCCCCCGACCGCTGGGCACGGGCCAACCGCCTCCTGATCCGCAAGGCCCTCGCCGAGTTCGCCCATGAACGGCTGATCGAGCCGGAGGCCACCGGCGCCGGTGAGTACGTCGTCCACAGCGACGACGGCCTGACCCGCTACACCTTCACGGCCGTACTCCGCGCCCTCGACCACTGGCAGGTCGACGCCGACTCGATCACGCGCCACCGCGAAGGCACCGAACTCCCGCTCGCCGCACTGGACTTCTTCATCGAGCTGCAGAAGTCCCTGGGCCTGAGCGAGGAGGTGCTGCCGGTGTACCTGGAGGAGATCTCCTCCACCCTGTCCGGCATCTGCTACAAGCTCACGAAACCCCAGATCACGGCCGCCGAGCTCGCGCGCTCCGGCTTCCAGGACATCGAGACCGGCATGACCGAGGGCCACCCCTGCTTCGTGGCCAACAACGGGCGGCTCGGCTTCGGCGTCCACGAGTACCTCTCCTACGCGCCCGAGACCGCGAGCCCGGTCCGTTTGGTGTGGCTGGCCGCGCACCGCTCGCGCGCCGCGTTCACGGCGGGCGCCGGGATCGCGTACGAGACCTTCCTGCGCGCGGAGTTGGGCGAGTCCACCGTGGAGCGCTTTCACGACGTGCTGCGCGCCCAGGACCTGGACCCTGCCGAATACCTCCTCATCCCCGTCCACCCCTGGCAGTGGTGGAACAAACTGACCGTCACCTTCGCCGCCGAGATCGCACGCCGGCACCTGGTGTGCCTGGGCGAGGGCGACGACGAGTACCTGGCCCAGCAGTCCATCCGTACCTTCTTCAACCGCTCGCACCCCGAGAAGCACTACGTGAAGACGGCCCTGTCCGTCCTCAACATGGGCTTCATGCGCGGGCTTTCGGCCGCCTACATGGAGGCCACCCCCGCCATCAACGACTGGCTGGCTCAGCTCGTCGAGGGCGACCCGGTCCTCCGAGCGTCCGGCTTGACGATCATCCGCGAGCGCGCCGCCGTCGGCTACCGGCACCTGGAGTACGAGCAGGCGACGGACCGCTACTCGCCGTACCGCAAGATGCTCGCCGCGCTGTGGCGCGAGAGCCCGGTCTCCTCGCTGAAGGACGGCGAGTCCCTGGCCACCATGGCCTCGCTTGTCCATGTCGACCACGAGGGCGCGTCCTTCGCGGGCGCGCTGATCGAGCAGTCGGGCCTCACGCCGACGCGGTGGCTGCGGCACTATCTGCGCGCCTACCTCACCCCGCTGCTGCACAGCTTCTACGCCTACGACCTGGTGTTCATGCCGCACGGCGAGAACGTGATCCTGGTGCTGAAGGACGGTGTGGTGCAGCGCGCCGTCTTCAAGGACATCGCGGAGGAGATCGCCGTCATGGACCCCGACGCGGTGCTGCCGCCGGCGGTCGAGCGGCTGCGCGTGGAGGTCCCCGAGGACAAGAAGCTGCTGTCGCTGTTCACGGACGTCTTCGACTGCTTCTTCCGCTTCCTGTCCGCCGGCCTCGCGGCCGAGGGAATCCTGGAGGAGGACGACTTCTGGCGCACGGTCGCGGAGATCATCCGCGAGTACCAGCGGTCGGTGCCCGAACTCGCCGCGAAATTCGAGCAGTACGACCTGTTCGCCCCTGAGTTCGCGCTGTCCTGTCTCAACCGGCTGCAGCTGCGCGACAACAAGCAGATGGTCGACCTGGCCGACCCGGCGGGCGCCCTCCAGCTGATCGGAACCCTGAAAAATCCCGTCGCGGGGTTCTGATCACAGCGGACGGGCACCCCGGAGTACGGTCCTCCGAGGTGCCCGTCCGGCATGAGCGATGCCTACGTCGCGGGCCAGGGAACCTGCGGCGAGCGGTAGTAGCCGATGCCCAGCGCGTCCCAGCGGGGCGCCTGCGCGGCGAGCCGCACCTTGTAGGCGTCCCAGTCGTGCGTGGACGCGGGCGACCAGCCGAGCTCCGCGGCACCGGGCAGCCGCGGGAAGGCCATGTAGTCGATGTCGGCGTTCGTCTGAATCGTCTCGGTCCACAGCGGCGCCTCTACGCCCATGACCGCCGAACCGGGCGCCCCGGCAAGGTAGTTGCCCGGATCCCAGTCGTAGGAGCGCCGTACCTCGACCAGCCCGGCCCAGTCCTGGCCGAGCGGGGTGTCCTCGGTGTACTTCATGTCGAGGTAGAGCCGGTCGGCGGGCGAGAAGATCAGCCGCGTGCCGTTCTGCGCGGCCTCGGCGACCTGTGCCTTCTCCGCCGCGTCGGTGTCGTCCAGACCCCAGTACTGCGCGATCGCGCCCTTCACCGGGTGTGCGCCGGTCAGCTGGTGCCAGCCGATCACCGTCTTGCCGTACTTGGCGACGACGGGCTGCACCCGGTCCATGAACGTGACGTAGTCCTCGTGGCTGGTGGAGTGCGCCTCGTCGCCGCCGATGTGCAGATAGCGGCCCGGGGTGAGCGCGGCCAGCTCGCGGATCACGTCGTTGACGAAGTCGTAGGTGACCGCCTTGCCGGCGCACAGCGAGCTGAAGCCGACCTCGGTGCCCGTGTAGAGCGGGGGCGCCTTGCCGTCGCAGTTCAGCTCCGCGTACGAGGCGAGGGCGGCGTTGGTGTGGCCGGGCATGTCGATCTCGGGGACGACCTCCAGATAGCGGGAGGCGGCGTACCGGACGATCTCCTTGTAGTCGGCCTTGGTGTAGTGGCCGCCCTTGCCGCCGCCGACCTGAGTGGAGCCGCCGTAGGTGGCCAACCGCGGCCAGGAGTCGATCGCGATGCGCCAGCCCTGATCGTCGCTGAGGTGCAGATGCAGCTCGTTGATCTTGTAGAGGGCCAACTCGTCGATGTAGTGCTCGACCTGAGCGACGGTGAAGAAGTGGCGGGAGACGTCGAGCATCGCGCCGCGGTAGGCGTAGCGCGGGCTGTCCTTGACGGTGCCGCCCGCCACCAGCCACGGCCCGTGCTGCACGGAGTCCTTCTCCACGGCCGCCGGGAGCAGTTGGCGCAGGGTCTGCACGCCGTGGAAGAGGCCGGCGGGCCGGGCGGCGGTGATGGTGACGCCCTTGCCGCCGCTGTCGAGCCGGTACCCCTCGGCGCCGAACGAGCCCTTGGCCAGGCGGAGTCGGATGCCTCCGCCGCCGTGCGCGGTGACGGGCAGCCGGTAGCCGGTGGAGGGCCGCAGGACGCCGGCGAGGTACTCGCCGACCCGCCGGGCCGCGGGCGAGTCGTCCACGCGGATGCGGGTGTCGCGGGTGATGCGGTACGGGGCTGTGCCCGGGGTGACCGACGCGGGCGCCGGAACCACCCGGTCGAGCGCGGTCGCCCTGGCCGGTGGCGCCGGGGCCGCGCCGGCGGTGAAGACGCCGGCCGCCGCGACGAGCAGCAACGATCCGAGGACGCGGGCCACACGGGGAGTCGTTCTGTGGTGCTGTCTCACATGCGCTCCCTTCGACGGGTACCCCTCAGGGACCAGGAATGGTAGAGACCACTCTCCCGCAGATCCGGTGAAACAATCCCTCCATGGCGGAAATCATCCAGAAGGACGGCACCTGGGCCTTCGACGGCGATGCCCTTCGACTGACGCCGGGACGGGACAAGAGCGTCAGCCTGCTCCGCCGTACGCTGGGTGAACTCGTGGTGCCGCTGGGGGCGTTGGCGGGGATCTCGTTCGAGCAGGGCCGCAGGTCGGGGCGGCTCAGGCTGCGGCTGCGCGACGGCGCCGACCCGCTGCTGCACGCCTCCGGCGGCCGGCTCACCGAGCCCAACGACCCCTACCAACTGATCGTGGAGTCCGACCGCTACGGCGTCGCCGAGTACTTCGTCGACGAGGTGCGCGACGCCCTGCTCCTCGACGAGGTCCCCTCGGACCCGGTGACCGAGTATCTGCTGCCGGGCCCGCCCGTCCCGCTCTCCGTCTCCGCCGGGGACGGCACCGCGAGCTTCGACGGCGAGCACATCCGGCTGGAGTGGAACTGGAAGACGGAGGACGCCAAGGCCGCCGCGGGCGCCCGTACGCTGACCGTCCCGGAACTGGTCGCGGTGGAGTGGCAGCCCGCGGCCGGCCTGGAGAACGGCCATCTGCGCTTCACCGTGCGCCATGCGCCCACCAAGGCCCCGCCCAAGTACGACCCCAACTCCGTGGAGCTGTGGGGCTTCAAGAAGGACCCGCTGATGGCGCTGCTCGCCGCGGCCGTACAGGCGCGGCTGCCGCATCCCTCGGCGGCGGCGGACGTACCGCCCGAGCAGCCGCGCGCCATCGAGCGGCTCGCACCCGCCGAAGGGCGCGAGGACGAGCACGACGCGCTGCTGCGGCGGCTGCGCGAACTCGGCGAGCTGCACCGCACGGGCGTGCTCACCGACGATGAGTTCCAGCTGGCCAAACAGGCGATCCTCAAGCGCTTGTAGCGCGTGAGGACCGCCTGCGGTGCGGGTCTCCCGTCTTCGCGGGGTGCGCCCTACTTGGCCCTGCGGGCGACCGTGAAGTGGTCGATCCGGTCGCCGGTCTCGGCGATGCCCGACACCTTCAGCTTCGCGTAGTGGCCGCGCGCGGCGGGCTCCACGTCCACGCGCAGGAAGGAGTAGTTGAGGTAGCGCACCCGGGACCAGGCGACGGTCTCGTCGACCTTGCCGTCCTTGGTGTTGACGAACGAGGCCACGGAGTCACGCTCGTTGAGGTGCCCCTCATAGGAGTCCGGCGCGCTGAACGCGTACAGGCTGCGGCCCGCGGCGCCCGCCGTCACGTAGACGACGCCCTCGGTCTCGGGGTACGCGGTGTCGCCGATCGCCAGCTTCTTGGCGACCTTGTTGTCCTTGATGACGTCGGTGCGCTCGTACTGGTGGTTGTGGCCGTTGATGACCAGGTCCACGGTGTACTTCTCGAACAGCGGCACCCACTCCTGGCGCACGCCCCCCTCCGAGGCGTGCGAGGTGGAGGTGCAGTAGGCGCAGTGGTGGAAGAACACGACGATGAAGTCGATGTCCCTCGCGCCGCGGTACTTCTTCAGCTGCGCCTCGAACCACGTGGTCTGGGTGCCGCCGGAGATGCCGAGGTTGGCCGGGATCTCGAAGGAGACGTCGTTCGGGTCGAGCGAGATGATCGCCGTGTTGCCGTGGACGAAGGAGTAGACGCCCGGCAGATGCGCCTTGTCCGGCCCGTTGTCGGGGAGCGTGAAGCGGGCCTCCTCGCCGCCGTAGCCGTTGGGCGAGTACCAGGCCTCCATGTCGTGGTTGCCGTAACTGACCATCCAGGGCACGGACTTGGCGACCGACTCGGTCTGCGCGAGGAACTGGTCCCACACCCGCGAGTCGAAGCCGCTGTCGGCGCTCTGGCCCGCGCCCGCCGGGTCGGCGTAGGCGATGTCGCCGGCGTGCAGATGGAAGCTGGGGTTCTGGCCGAGGATCAGGCTGTCGTTGGCCAGGCCGTGGTAGCCGACGCCCTGGTCGCCGAAGGCCGTGAAGGTGAACGGCTCCCTGCGGTCGGGCGCGGTGGTGAAGGTGCCGAGGGTGCCGAGCAGATGGGCCTCGGCGGGGTCGAAGCCCTGGTGGCCGACGCCGTAGTAGTACGTGCGGCCCGGACGCAGATGGCTCAGCCTGGCGTGCACGTAGTACTGCGTGTGGTCGCCGCTCGCGCCGACGCCGGCCGGCGTGTAGAGCGTGCGGACCTCGGCCTCGATCCTGCGCGAGAGGTCCCAGGGGTGGGCGCCGATGCGGATGAAGGGCTTCTTCACCGCGACCGGGACCTGCCAGGAGACGGTCATCTCGGTGCGCGGGTCGTTGCCGTAGGCGAGGTGGCGGCCGAAGGGGGCGACGAGCGAGCCGTCGACGTGCTCGGTCGCGGGCGAGGTGCGCTGCGTGGGGACGGCGGCCTGCGCCACCGCGCCCGGCACGAACGCGCCGCCGGCGACGGCGCCGAGCGTCACGGCGCCGCCTCTGATCAGGTTGCGCCGCGAGAATCTCGCGCGCAGGTACTCGTGCTGCTCGGCCATGCTCATGCGGTCGGCGAGCTGCTCCGGTACTCCCATACGAGGTATGTCCATGGCGTCTGAAACTCGTCCACACGGGCGACGGGGTTCAGGACGCAGGATGGACGGCTCGCAAACAGGTGCCCATGAGAACACCAAAGAACATCCACAGCAGCCTGCCCGAAATCGGGCAGGATTCTTGCGAAACGCTCCCAGGTACCCCAGGATCGTCGGGTGCACGACGAACTTGTTGATCATCTGACCCGGTCCTCACCCCTGAGCAGGGGCGAGGCGCTGCGGGTGATCCAGGACGTGCTCGCCTACTTCGACGAGACGACCGAGGAGTTCGTCCGTCGCCGCCACCGCGAGCTGCAGGCCCGGGGCCTGGTGAACGCGACGATCTTCGAACGGATCGAGGCGGACCTGAAATACCGGGCGGTCGCACCGCCGGAGCTCACGCTCAGGCAGCTGCGCCGCATCGTCTACGGCTGAGTCGCAAGGCCGGGAACGGGATACGTATATATGTGCGGAATCGTCGGATACGTCGGGAAGCGTGACGTAGCGCCCCTGCTGCTGGAGGGTCTGCAGCGCCTGGAGTACCGCGGCTACGACTCGGCCGGGATCGTCGTCACCTCCCCGAAGACGGCCGGTCTGAAGATGGTCAAGGCCAAGGGGCGCGTACGCGATCTGGAGGCCAAGGTCCCGGCCCGCTTCAAGGGCACGACCGGTATCGCCCACACCCGCTGGGCCACCCACGGCGCCCCCTCCGACGCGAACGCCCACCCGCACATGGACGCGGAGAGCAAGGTCGCCGTCGTCCACAACGGCATCATCGACAACGCCGCCGACCTGCGCCGCAAGCTGGAGGCGGACGGCGTCGAGTTCCTCTCCGAGACCGACACCGAGGTCCTCGTCCACCTCATCGCCCGCGCCCAGGCCGAGGAGCTGGAGGAGAAGGTCCGCGAGACCCTGCGGGTCATCGAGGGCACGTACGGCATCGCCGTCATGCACGCCGACTTCCCCGACCGGATCGTGGTCGCCCGCAACGGCTCCCCGGTGGTCCTCGGCATCGGCGAGAAGGAGATGTTCGTCGCCTCCGACATCGCCGCGCTGGTCGCTCACACGCGGCAGATAGTGACGCTCGACGACGGCGAGATGGCCACCCTCAAGGCCGACGACTTCCGTACGTACACGACGGAGGGCACCCGCACCACGGCGGAGCCCACCACCGTCGAGTGGGAGGCCGCGTCCTACGACATGGGCGGCCACGACACGTACATGCACAAGGAGATCCACGAGCAGGCCGAAGCCGTGGACCGCGTGCTGCGCGGCCGTATCGACGACCGCTTCTCCACCGTGCACCTCGGCGGCCTGAACCTGGACGCCCGCGAGGCCCGGCAGATCCGCCGGGTGAAGATCCTCGGCTGCGGCACCTCGTACCACGCGGGCCAGATCGGCGCCCAGATGATCGAGGAGCTGGCCCGCATCCCCGCGGACGCCGAGCCGGCCTCCGAGTTCCGCTACCGCAACGCGGTCGTGGACCCCGACACCCTCTACGTCGCCGTCTCCCAGTCCGGTGAGACCTACGACGTGCTCGCCGCCGTGCAGGAGCTCAAGCGCAAGGGCGCGCGGGTCTTCGGCGTCGTCAACGTGGTCGGCTCGGCGATCGCCCGCGAGGCGGACGCCGGCATCTACGTCCACGCGGGGCCCGAGGTCTGTGTCGTGTCCACCAAGTGCTTCACCAACACCACGGTCGCCTTCGCGCTGCTCGCCCTGCACCTGGGCCGCACCCGGGACCTCTCGGTCCGCGACGGCAAGCGGATCATCGAGGGCCTGCGCAAGCTGCCCGAGCAGATCACCGAGGTCCTCAAGCAGGAGGAGGAGATCAAGCGGCTGGCCGAGCAGTACGCCGATGCCCGCTCGATGCTCTTCATCGGCCGCGTGCGGGGCTACCCGGTCGCGCGCGAGGCCTCCCTGAAGCTGAAGGAGGTCTCGTACATCCACGCCGAGGCCTACCCGGCCTCCGAGCTCAAGCACGGCCCCCTCGCCCTGATCGAGCCGGCCCTGCCCACGGTCGCGATCGTCCCCGACGACGACCTGCTGGAGAAGAACCGCGCCGCCATGGAGGAGATCAAGGCCCGCAGCGGCCGGATCCTCGCGGTCGCCCACCAGCACGAGGCGAAGGCCGACGAGACGATCGTCGTCCCGAAGAACGAGGACGAACTCGACCCGATCCTGATGGGCATCCCCCTCCAACTCCTCGCCTACCACACGGCGTTGGCGCTCGGCCGGGACATCGACAAGCCCAGGAACCTCGCCAAGTCGGTGACGGTGGAGTAGGGGCCCCCGCACAGAACGGACCCCCACGTGCTGCCACCAGACACGCGGGGGTCCCTTCGAATCGCCGGGGCCGCCCAATACCCCGACGACGGCTGCCATTCAGCCGGTGGCCGTCACCCCCCGGCCGGCAGCACGCCGAGGAAGCACCGTCGGCCAGTGAGCGAGCGTGGCCGTGGCCGCGTACCAGGCCACCGCGCCGGCGGCGACGGCGAACCAGCCGCCGACCTTGGCGAGGGAGTCACTGGTGGCGAACTGCGCGATGGCGAGCAGGACGAGGGAGACGAAGAACAACCCGTAGGTGCCCTGGGTGAGTTGGTCGCCGCCCGCGACGGTGAGCGACAACGTCACGAGGGCGAACAGCGCCAGGAACAGCCCTGCCGCGTTGGCGGACATCGAGTCGCCGGCGGTCACGGCCCAGGTGAACCAGAGCGCGCCGAGCACCGAGAACGCCGTGCCGTCGGCGGAGTTGCCGTCGCGGAAGGCGAAGAGTCCGGCGACGAAGAGCGCAACGCCGCCTACGTAGTGGGCCAGTGAGACGGCGTCAGCGGCCGATACTCCGTTGATCACGTCGGTGTGTCCGAGGCCGAATGCCAACAGGGTGATTCCCAGGGCGAGTCGGCCGACCACGGTGGTGGTTCCGCTTCCCGCGGAGACGACGTTGTCCACGGCGGGCTCCCTTCATGCATGTGCAGTTGTGCGGTGAGCGATATATGCCCTTCACAAGGGCACAAACACCTCTACGCGTCAGTAGGTTCGCACTTTGCACAATGGAGGCCGACCGTTCCCGGGTCGCATCCCACCAGGGAGAACGGGCGAGTTACGGAATGACGACGACGGGACGCTTGGCCCGCTTGGCGAGCCGCCCCGCGACGGAGCCGAAGAGGCGTCCGACGAGACCGTGCGTGGAGCCGACGACGATCGCGTCCGCCTCGTACTCCCGCCCGACCTCTTCCAGTTCGTGGCAGATGTCCCCGCCGCGCTCGACCAGGATCCAGGGCACCTCGGCGAGGTACTCCGCGCAGGCGAGTTCGAGGCCGAGGACCTCGGTGCGATGGTCCGGCACGTCGACGAAGACCGGTGGCTCGCAGCCCGCCCACACCGTGGTGGGCAGCCGGTTGGCGACATGAACGATGATCAGGCCCGACCGGATGCGGTTGGCCATGCCGATCGCGTAGGCGAGGGCGCGTTCACTGGACATGGAGCCGTCGAAGCCGACGACGACGCCGTGCTTGAAGGCTGGATCGCAGGAGTGGCGTGGCTCTGCCGCCGTCTCGGGCTCGGCCGCCGTGGGATCGGCGACGGGCCGCTTGCGGTCCGCGGGTTCGAAGAATTCGTGACCGGCCATGGCTGTCTCGGCGTTTTGATCCTTTATGGGAGGGACAACAGTGTGCGGCGGAGCTGTGTCCGGGAATCATCTTCCCAACCCCATACCCCCAAGGGTACGGCGGCACGCCTCCTTAGCCCAGATCCCGCCCACGGTCCGTGGGGGTTCCAGGGAGCATGCACGAGGGGGCGCCCGTCACGCAATGGTTGCTGCGCTGTACAGGCGGTTTGCACAGCATTCACCTAACGGGGAGCCTCGGTAGCGCTACCGACACGGCCCCGAGCGGTGCGGCACGCGGCGCCGGCGGGAGCGTACAGTGACCGACCGGTCGAACAGGCGTTGAACACCGTGACCCGGCCCCAGGGAGCACGCATGCCCGTACCGCACCCCACCCCCGAACCTCCGCACGCGAGCACTCCGCCCCAGGACGCCGTGACCGACGTGGTCCGCTGGGCGGCCTTCAGCTGCGTACTGGTTCCGGTGGTACTCCTTTGGTACGGCAGCTCGCTCGCCGGCGCCGCGGGCACGGCGTTCGGTCTCGCCGCCGTCACCGCCGTGTGCCGTCTGCTGCTGCGCCGGTCGGAGCGCGGCGCGGCCGGCCGTACGGCCGAGGAGGCCGCTGCCGGTGGGGGTCGTCGTCACAGAAGCGGCACGGGTGCTCACAGAGGCGGACGACGCCCTGGTGGAAACACACCGGTCGGCTGACCGGTTTCCGCGCACGCGCACGACGCTTTTCAGCCAACTTCCGGACACCGTGCATTCCTTGCCCCCACCACCCCCCGACCCCCGTTCCACCTGCACGAACAGGGGCTCACAGGCCCTGCGCACCCTATGTGGATTGGCCACTGCGACAAGGCGCACTTCCCTGCACGGCCCGCGAGTGCAACGCTTCGTGATCGAATGCTTCACGCCAAGTTGCCATGTCGACAATGTGCCGGTTCCCGAACTGGGTCACCCCGGCACCACGGGACACAGTAGATTCGATCTTGACGTCTTACGGCGGGGGACTCGTGCAGGACCGAGGGGAAACGTGCAGGAGCGACACAACCGAGGAGCCGCGACCACCGAGGGGGGCTTAGCAGTATGAGCCACGACTCCACCGCCGCGCCGGAAGCCGCGGCCCGGAAGCTTTCCGGGCGACGCCGCAAGGAGATCGTCGCGGTGCTGCTGTTCAGCGGCGGCCCCATCTTCGAGAGTTCCATACCGCTGTCGGTGTTCGGGATCGACCGCCAGGACGCCGGCGTGCCGCGCTACCGACTGCTGGTGTGCGGAGGCGAGGAAGGCCCGCTGCGGACCACAGGGGGCCTGGAACTCACCGCGCCGCATGGCCTGGAAGCGATCTCACGCGCGGGCACGGTCGTCGTACCGGCCTGGCGCTCGATCACTTCTCCGCCACCGGAAGAGGCGCTCGACGCACTGCGCCGGGCGCACGAGGAAGGCGCCCGCATCGTCGGGCTGTGCACCGGCGCCTTCGTTTTGGCGGCGGCCGGGCTGCTGGACGGCCGACCCGCGACCACCCACTGGATGTACGCGCCGACGCTGGCCAAGCGCTACCCGTCGGTGCACGTGGATCCGCGGGAACTCTTCGTCGACGACGGCGACGTCCTGACGTCGGCGGGTACGGCGGCCGGAATCGACCTCTGTCTGCACATCGTGCGGACGGACCACGGCAACGAGGCGGCCGGTGCGCTGGCGCGCCGACTGGTCGTCCCACCGCGCCGGACGGGAGGCCAGGAGCGCTACCTGGACCGCTCTTTACCAGAGGAGATCGGCGCCGACCCGCTCGCCGAGGTCGTCGCCTGGGCGCTGGAGCACCTGCACGAGCAGTTCGACGTCGAGACGCTGGCGGCCCGCGCGTACATGAGCCGCCGCACCTTCGACCGCCGCTTCCGCTCGCTGACGGGCAGCGCCCCGCTGCAGTGGCTGATCACCCAGCGGGTGCTGCAGGCGCAGCGGCTCCTTGAGACGTCGGACTACTCGGTGGACGAGGTCGCGGGCCGCTGCGGCTTCCGCTCGCCGGTGGCGCTGCGCGGCCACTTCCGCCGTCAGCTGGGTTCGTCGCCGGCCGCCTACCGTGCCGCGTACCGCGCTCGCCGTCCGCAGGGCGACAAGCCGGCCGACCTGGAGACGTCGGCGGGACCTGTGCTGCCGGGCCCGTCCCTGCACCCGGAGAACCCGGTCCCGCTGCAGAGCCGGCGCGCGGCGGCGTCGGCCCTCGGCTCGGGGCCCGCGCTGTCGACGACGACGGCGGCCGCCTCCGCGGACAACGGCCGCGAGGCGTACGTCACCAGCCGCGCGAGCGTGCCCGGACAGCGCAGCGGTACATGAGGTGAGTACGAGAGGTGAACGGTGTACCGGGGGTCCGCCCCCGGTACACCGGTACACCGCCCGTACCGCGGGGCACCCAAATGCGCACGCCAGCTTTAGGGTGGTCGCATGAACGATCGCATGGTGTGGATCGACTGCGAGATGACCGGCCTCTCGCTGTCCGACGACGCGCTCATCGAGGTTGCCGCCCTCGTCACCGACTCCGAACTGAACATCCTCGGCGAGGGTGTGGACATCGTCATCCGTCCGCCGGACCAGGCCCTGGAGACGATGCCGGAGGTGGTGCGTCAGATGCACACCGCGTCCGGACTGCTGGAGGAGCTGGCCGGGGGCACGACCCTGGCCGACGCCGAGGAGCAGGTCCTCTCCTACGTCCGCGAGCACGTCAAGGAGGCCGGGAAGGCTCCGCTGTGCGGCAACTCCGTCGGCACGGACCGCGGCTTCCTGCTCAGGGACATGGCGACGCTTGAGGGCTACCTCCACTACCGCATCGTCGACGTCAGCTCCGTCAAGGAACTCGCCCGGCGCTGGTACCCGCGGGCCTACTTCAACAGCCCCGAGAAGAACGGCAACCACCGCGCCCTCGCCGACATCCGCGAGTCCATCGCGGAGCTGCGCTACTACCGCGAGGCGATCTTCGTCCCGCAGCCCGGCCCCGACTCCGACACGGCCAGGTCGATCGCGGCGAAGCACGTCCTGCCCGCGCGGTAGGAGGTAGGAGGCCGGAGGGGCCGCCGTAAAAGCCGGGCGCGAGCACCCCTTCGGACCCTGTACACTTTTTCTCGGCCGGTCGGAGAAGCACGAAGTCAGCACCGGTCGTGGTGGGTGTAGCTCAGCTGGTAGAGCACCTGGTTGTGGTCCAGGATGTCGCGGGTTCGAGTCCCGTCACTCACCCTGAGTAATCAGCCGGTGGCCCTGAAGTTTCAGGGCCACCGGCTGTTTTCGGTTCCCAGGGAGGCGGCTGGATGGACATCGACACCCTCCACACCGCGCGCCTCGACCTCCTCCCCCTGCAGGTCACGCACGCCGCCGAGATGGCCACCACCCTCGCCGACCCCGCCCTTCCCCTGGCAGGGCCGCGGCTACGCCACGGAAGCGGCCCGCGCCCTCGTCGCCCACCTGGGCCAGGGCCCCGTCAGCACAGTCATCGCCCACATCCACCCGGACCACCACGCCTCGGCAGCGGTGGCCCGAGCGGCGGGCCTGGAGCCGACGGAGGAGCAACAGGACGGCGAAACACGCTGGCGGCTCTCGCTACGGCCCGGACGTGGCCGTCAACTCCCTTGGGTGTGCTAGGTGTTGGGCAACGCGAAGACACTCCGAGCCGCCGGCGCCCGCACCTCGACGCCGTATCAGGACGAAGTCCGCGCCACCAGTTCCGTGGCCAGCACCATCTGGCGCCGTTCCACGTCGTGGGACGCGGGTGGGCGGCGGTCGGCGATCTCGGTGATGAGGAGGTCGATCATGCGGCGGCCCATCTCCTCGATGGGCTGGCGGACGCTGGTGAGGGGCGGGTCCATGTGGCGGGCTATGGCCGAGTCGTCGTAGCCGACCAGCGCCACGTCGTCGGGGATGCGGCGCCCCTGTTTGCGCAGGATCTGGCGGGCACCGGCCGCCATCACGTCGGAGCCGGCGAAGACCGCGTCCAGGTCGGGGCAGCGGGAGAGCAGGGTCTCCATCGCCCGGCGGCCGCCCTCCTCGGTGAAGTCACCCGGTTCGAGCAGGTCGTCGTCGGCCTTGTGGCCCGCGTCGCGCAGCGCGTCCCGATAGCCGTCGACGCGGCGCTGGGCGCCGTAGACGTCGAGGCGGCCGGTGATGTGCGCGATCTTGCGGCGGCCCCGCCCGATGAGGTGCTCGACCGCCGAGCGGCCGCCGCCGTAGTTGTCGGAGTCCACCGAGGTCAGCGTCTCGGCGGCCGATCGGGGGCCGCTGATCACCGCCGGGATCTCCAGCTGGGCCAGCATGTCGGGGAGCGGGTCGTCCGCGTGGACGGAGACCAGCAGGACGCCGTCCACCCGGTGCGCGGCCAGATACTGGGCGAGCCGCCGGCGCTCCCGGTCGCTGCCCGCGAATATCAGCAGCAACTGCATCTCGGTGTCGGACAGTTCGGCCCCGACTCCCCTGAGCATGTCCGAGAAGTACGGCTCCGCGAAGAAACGGGTCTCCGGCTCGGGGACGACGAGGGCGATCGAGTCCGTGCGGTTGGCGGCGAGGGCGCGGGCGGCCGTGTTGGGGACGTAGCCGAGTTCCGCGACCGCCGCCTCGACCGCGGCGCGGGTCGACTCGCTGACCCGGGGCGAGCCGTTGATCACGCGCGAGACAGTGCCGCGGCCGACGCCGGCGCGCGCGGCGACCTCTTCGAGGGTGGGCCGGCCCCCGCTCCGGCTCCGACCTCCGTGGCCTGCCATGGGCTCCGCCGCCTTCCACCGTTTTCGCTCCGGCCTGGAATCTAACAGTCCCGTCCGACGCTGCGACCGGGGCTGTGGACCACCGCTCCCGGCCCGTCGCCGCGCCTTGGGGAGCACACTCCTCAAGCACCGGACAGGATGGATCTCTTGACCGGTACCGGACCCGTCAAGTCCACTTAACAGCCCGATAACTGAACGCATCTAGCCCGGCTTCCGCCCTTGACACCCCCGCCGGAACCGACGAACCTTCAACACATCACTTGTGGGAGCGCTCCCACAGTACCTGACACATACACATCCCGCACGTTCCCCGCCCGAGCCGCAGCGAGTACGAACGGGCCCAACCTATTGCAGTTGGCCGGGGGGTCGGCACGTCAGGCAACAGGAGGACCCAATGCGCACGAGTACCCGCCGGTCCCACCGGGTGGTGGCCTTCGCGGCCGTCGCCGCGCTGGCCACGGGGCTGCTGGCCGGCTGCGCCAGTGACGACAACGACTCGTCCGGCTCGAACGACGGCGGCGGCAACGCCAAGGGCAAGACGACGCTGACGGTCGGCACCTTCGGAGTCTTCGGCTACAAGCAGGCCGGTCTCTACGACGAGTACATGAAGCTGCACCCCAGCATCAACATCAAGGAGAACGTCACCACCCGTACCGACGTCTACTGGCCCAAGGTCCTCACCCGCCTGCAGGCCGGCTCCGGCACCGACGACGTCCAGGCGATCGAGGTCGGCAACATCACCGAGGCCGTCCAGACGCAGGCGAGCAAGTTCGTCGACCTCGGCAAGGACGTCGACAAGTCGCAGTGGCTGGACTGGAAGAACGCCCAGGCCACCACGAAGGACGGCAAGCTGATCGGGCTCGGCACCGACACCGGTCCGATGGCCATCTGCTACCGCAAGGACCTGTTCCAGAAGGCCGGCCTGCCGACCGACCGCAACAAGCTCGCCGCGATGTGGAAGGGCGACTGGGCGAAGTACGTCGACGTCGGCAAGGACTACATGAAGAAGGCGCCCAACGGCACCAAGTTCGTGGACTCCGCCTCCTCCGTCTACAACGCGGCCCTCGGTGGCGAGAGCCAGCGCTACTACGACAAGGACGGCAACGTCATCTGGGACAAGTCGTCCGGGGTGAAGAAGGCCTGGAACGTCGCGATGTCCGTGGCGACCAGCAACATGTCGGCGAAGCTGAAGCAGTTCGACAAGCCGTGGGACCAGGGCTACGCCAACGGCACCTTCGCCACGGTGGCCTGCCCCGCCTGGATGGTCGGCTACATCGAGCAGAAGTCCGGTGACTCCGGCAAGGGCAAGTGGGACGTCGCGGCGGCCCCGACCGCGTCCAACTGGGGCGGCTCGTTCATCGGCGTGCCGACGGCGAGCAAGCACCAGAAGGAGGCCGTCGCCCTGGCGAAGTGGCTGACCGCCCCCGAGCAGCAGGCGAAGGTCTTCGCCAAGCAGGCGAGCTTCCCCTCGACCCCGTCGATCTACCCGAGCCTGAAGCCGGCCGCCGACACCACGGCCTACTTCTCGAACGCGCCGCTCACCCAGATCTTCGGTGACTCGGCGAAGACCATCCCGGTCCAGGTCTTCGGCATCAAGGACCAGCCGATCGGTACCGCGATCACCGACGTCGGCATCCTCCAGGTCGAGCAGAAGGGCAAGTCGCCGGCGCAGGGCTGGAGCGCGGCGACCAAGGAGATCAAGGACGTGCTCGGCCAGTGACCAGCTCCAAGCAGGCTCTCGCGCACCCCGCGTCGAGCGCCGAGGCCGCGTCCGGCTCCCAGCCGGGCGCGGCCCGGGGCGCTCACGGTAGCGGTACGAAGCCGCCGGACCCGGACTCCTGGCGCAGTCGGCTGTACCGCTGGGACATGAAGGCGTCGCCGTACGCGTTCATCTCCCCCTTCTTCATCATCTTCGGGGCGTTCTCCCTGATCCCGCTGCTGTACACGGCCTGGTACTCGCTGCACAACGTGCAGCTGTCCTCGCTGGACACCCAGACCTGGGCCGGGCTGGACAACTACAAGAACCTGCTCAGCTCGGACTTCTTCTGGAACGCGCTGAAGAACACCTTCACCATCGGTGTGATCTCGACCGTCCCGCAACTGCTGGCGGCGATCGGTCTGGCGCACCTGCTCAACTACAAGCTGCGCGGTTCGACCGTGTGGCGCGTCGTGATGCTCACCCCGTACGCCACCTCGGTGGCGGCGGCGACCCTCGTCTTCACGCTGCTGTACTCGTGGGACGGCGGCATGATCAACTGGTTCCTGCACTTCGTGGGCATCGACCCCATCAACTGGCGGGAATCCGACTGGGGTTCGCAGTTCGCTGTGTCGTCGATCGTGATCTGGCGCTGGACCGGTTACAACGCGCTGATCTATCTGGCGGCGATGCAGGCGATCCCGACCGATCTCTACGAGTCGGCGGCGATCGACGGCGCCAACCGCTGGCAGCAGTTCCGGCATGTGACGATTCCCCAGCTGCGCCCGACGATCCTGTTCACCGTCGTGGTGTCCACCATCGGCGCGACGCAGCTCTTCGGTGAGCCCCTGCTGTTCGGCGGGGTCAGCGGCTCCAAGGGCGGTTCCGAGCACCAGTACCAGACCCTCGGCCTGTACATGTACGACCAGGGCTGGATCATCGGCAACCTCGGCAAGGCGTCCGCGATCGCCTGGTCGATGTTCCTGATCCTGTTGATCATCGCCGTGATCAACATGCTGCTCACCCGACGCATGAGGAAGTCCCAATGACCACCAGTGAACTGACTCTGCCTCAGACGCGGGAGAGGAAGGGCCGCTCCCGTCGTGTGATGGGCGCGGGCAAGCAGCTGCACGCGGGCCCGGTGACGTACATCGTCCTGACGGTCTTCGCGCTGGTCTCGCTGGCGCCCCTGGTGTGGACCGCGATCGCGGCCTCGCGCACCGACCGCCGGCTGGCCCAGACGCCGCCGCCGCTGTGGTTCGGCGGGAACCTGTTCAAGAACCTGCAGGCGGCCTGGGACCAGGCGGGCCTGGGCACCGCGATGCTCAACAGCGTCATCGTCGCGGGCACCATCACCATCAGTACGGTGCTGTTCTCCACGCTCGCCGGATTCGCCTTCGCCAAGCTGAAGTTCAGGTTCTCCGGAGTCCTGCTGCTGCTGACGATCGGCACGATGATGATCCCGCCGCAGCTGGCCGTCGTACCGCTGTATCTGTGGATGAGCGACCTCGGCTGGTCGAACCAGCTGCAGACGGTCATCCTGCCGACGCTGGTGACCGCCTTCGGCACCTTCTTCATGCGGCAGTACCTGGTGCAGGCGCTGCCCACCGAGCTGATCGAGGCGGCCCGGGTGGACGGGGCGAGCAGTCTGAGAGTGGTCTGGCACGTGGTCTTCCCGGCGGCCCGGCCGGCGATGGCCGTGCTCGGCCTGCTGACCTTCGTGTTCGCCTGGAACGACTTCCTGTGGCCGATCATCGCCCTGACCCAGCAGAACCCCACGGTGCAGGTCGCCCTGAACTCGCTCGGCACCGGTTATGTCCCCGACCAGGCCGTGATCATGGCGGGCGCGCTGCTGGGCACGCTGCCGCTGCTGATCGCGTTCATCCTGTTCGGCAAGCAGATCGTGGGTGGCATCATGCAGGGCGCGATCAAGGGCTGACGCCCGGACGCGCCCCCGATTCACCGCCTTTCCCGCGTTCACCCGACGTACGCAACCGGGGCCGGGTCACCGCCGCTTCGGCCCCACTCCCCCCTCCAACTCTTCGGTCTGAACGACCACTTATGGGAGCGCTTCCATGCTTGAGTCAGCACCATCCGCGACCCCGGTGACCTTTCCTCCCACCTTCCTCTGGGGCGCCGCGACCTCCGCGTACCAGATCGAGGGGGCGGTGCGGGAGGGCGGCCGTACGCCCTCGATCTGGGACACCTTCAGCCATACGCCGGGCAAGACCGTCGGCGGTGAGCACGGTGACATCGCTGTCGACCACTTCCACCGCTACCGCGAGGACGTGGCGCTGATGGCCGACCTGGGCCTGGGCGCCTACCGGTTCTCGATCTCGTGGCCGCGGGTGCAGCCGACGGGGCGGGGCCCGGCCGTGCAGGTGGGCCTGGACTTCTACCGGCGCCTGGTGGACGAGCTGCTCGCGCACGGCATCAAGCCGGCGATCACGCTCTACCACTGGGACCTGCCGCAGGAGCTGGAGGACGCGGGCGGCTGGCCGGAGCGGGACACGGCGTACCGCTTCGCCGAGTACGCGCAGATCGTCGGCGAGGCGCTCGGCGACCGGGTGGAGCAGTGGATCACGCTCAACGAGCCCTGGTGCAGCGCCTTTCTGGGCTACGGCTCCGGCGTGCACGCCCCGGGCCGCACGGACCCGGAGGCCACCCTGCGGGCCGCCCACCATCTGAACCTGGCGCACGGCCTGGGCACCTCGGCGCTCCGCTCGGCGATGCCGGCCCGCAACTCGGTGGCGCTCAGCCTCAACTCCTCGGTGGTCAGGCCCCTTTCGCCGCAGGACCCGGCGGATCTGGCGGCCGCGCGCAGGATCGACGACCTGGCCAACGGCGTCTTCCACGGCCCGATCCTGCACGGGGCGTACCCGGATTCGCTGTTCGCGGCGACCGAGCTGATCACCGACTGGTCGTACGTCCTCGACGGCGATCTGCAGGCGATCCACCAGCCGCTGGACGCGCTGGGCCTCAACTACTACACGCCGACGCTGGTTTCGGCGGCGGACACCACGGTGGCCGGCCCGCGCAGCGACGGCCACGGCGCCAGCGAGCACTCCCCCTGGCCCGGCGCGGACGACGTCGCCTTCCACCAGACGCCGGGCGAGCGCACGGAGATGGGCTGGACGATCGACCCGACCGGCCTGCACGAGCTGATCATGCGCTACTCGCGCGAGGCCCCGGGCCTGCCCCTCTACATCACCGAGAACGGCGCCGCCTACGACGACAAGCCCGACCCCGACGGCCGCGTGCACGACCCGGAGCGCATCGCCTATCTGCACGGCCATCTCTCGGCGGTCCGGCGCGCGATCACCGACGGCGCGAACGTCCGCGGGTACTACCTGTGGTCCCTGCTGGACAACTTCGAGTGGGCGTACGGCTACGAGAAGCGGTTCGGCGCGGTGTACGTGGACTACGCGTCCCTGGCCCGCACGCCGAAGTCCAGCGCCCACTGGTACGCCCAGGCGGCGCGCACGGGGACGCTGCCGGCGGTTCCGGTCGACTGAACCGGCTCGAGGGGGAACCCACAGGCGGGGGGCGGGGCGCGGTGCCCGAGGGGGGCGCCGCGCCCCGGTCTTCATGCGTGTGCGCCCCGGTCATGCGTGTGCGCCCCGGCCGGGTGGGGGGATGTCCGGCCGGGACGCAACGGCCCCCGTTTCGCGGTGGTCAGTTGAAGGCGCCGAAGGCCTTCGAGAAGGCGAACTGGTCCTGGACGATCGAGCTGCAGGTGGCGTCGGCGGTGGGCTTGGCGCCGCCGGCGCACTGCTTGTCACGGGTGGCCGACCACATCGACAGCCAGCCCAGGCCCTTGGACTTGGCGAAGTTCACCAGCTGGGTGGCGTCGTCGACCTTGAAGACCTCCGAGGAGACGTCGTTGACGCCGAGCATCGGGGTGACCGCGACCGTCTTCCAGGCGTCGGAGTCCGACAGCCCGAGCACGCTCTTGACCTGCGCCTGGGTGGCGGTGGCCGCCTGCTCGGCGTAGGTGCCCATGTCACCGCTGTACGAGGCGCCGTAGTCCATCGCCATGATGTTGACGGCCGAGATCTTCACGCCGTTGGACTTGGCGTTGGACAGCAGGTTCACGCCGTCCTGGGTGAGGCCCTCGGGCATGACCGGGAGGGTGAAGGACACGTCCAGGCCCGGGTGCTGCTGCTGGAGCTTGGCGATGGCCTTGGCGCGGTTGGTGTTCGCCGTGGTGTTGGGCAGCGCGCCGCCCTCGATGTCGAAGTCGACCTTGGTCAGCTTGAACTGGTCCACGGCCTTGCCGTACGCCGCCGCCAGCGCGTCCGCCGAGGAGCACGTCGTCGCCAGCTCGGAGCCGGACGCGCCGCCGAAGGAGACCCGGACGTCGCCGCCCTTGGCGCGCAGCGCGCCGATCTGCGAGGCCACGCCGTCGCTGCCGAGGTCGGTGACGCCGCCCCACTTGGGCGTGCAGCCGCCGCCGTCGGTGATGAAGGCGAGGTTGTAGTTCTTCACGCCGGTCGCGTCGGCGCTCGCGAGCAGGTCGAAGGCCGGGTAGAGCGAGGTGTCGACGTACGGCGAGAAGCCGGCGCTCGCCTTGGTGCCGGTGCCCGTGCTCTGCGTGGGGGTGGCCGTCGGGGTCGAGGTGGGCGTCGACGTCTTGGTCGGCGTGGGGGTGGCGGTCGGCTTCTGCGTCGGCGTCGCGGAGTCGGTGGGGCGGCCGCTCGGCTCGGGCGTGGCACCGTCGTCCGCGGAGCACTTGTCGCCGTCGATGAGACAGCTCTTCGGGTCGGCGTTGCCGTTGACGACGAAGCCGACGGTGACGGACTTGCCGGGCGCGAGACCGTCGGTGTCCCACTTGGCCGGCGTCACGGTGACGTGCTGTCCGCTCACCTTCGACTCGGCGTTCCACAGCGAGCTCAGCTTCGCGCCGGCGGGCAGGTCGAACTCCAGCTTCCAGTTCTTCTCGGTGCTGCCGGTGTTGTTGGTGACGACGTACTGCGCGGTGTAACCCGTCGACCAGTCACTGGTCTTGGTGTACGCGGCGCCCACGCCGGCCGCCTGCGCGATGCCCGTCAGCGCGATGGCGCCACCGCCCACCACGGCCGCGGCGACCACTGCGCCTATCGCCTTGCTTCTGCCGCTGACCTTGCGCCGGTGCGTGCTCATCGCGTGCCTGCCTTCGCTGTTACGGGTGGGGGTGCGGCAGCACGCTAGCGATCCGGAATCGGGCAAAAAGCCTGATCCGGGCGGGAGTTGAGGATCTTAGGGTGCGCTTAAGGAAGGGATCGGGGACGGTTAAAGGTCGAGACCAATTCGGCTCCTGCGGGCGCTCGCGCCGACACTCACGGTCACCTGACGAGTGCCTTTCTGCGTCGGCGCACCGACCGGTGCCCACGCCCGCCGGGCGTCCGCTCCCGTCCGTCAAGCTGGATCCAGATCCGCACCTCGGTGCCGCCCAGCACGGACGAGCCGATCCGCACGTCACCGCCGGTCGACTCCGCGAGCCGGCGCACGATGTCGAGGCCGAGTCCGGTCGAGCCGTCGCTGCCCGAGCCCCGGCCGCGCGCCATCGCCGCCTCGGGATCGGGTATGCCGGGGCCCGCGTCCGAGACGAGCACGATCACCGCGTCCTCGCCGTTGTGCAGGTCGACCGCGAAGGCCGTGCCCTCGGCGGTGTGCCGGAAGACATTGCCGAGCAGGGCGTCCAGCGCGGCGGCGAGGTCCGCCCGCGCCACGGGTATGCGCACCGGCCGGTCGGCGCCCGCCATCCGCCACTTGCGGCCCTCGTCCTCCGCGAGCGCCGACCAGAACGCCATCCGCTCGCGGACCACCTCGCCGGCGTCGCATCCGGCGCCGGGCCCGGCCGCCGCGGTCTGCGGCTTGGCGTCACGGGCCGTACGGATGATGGTGTCGACCTCGCGCTCCAGCTGGGCGACGGCGGCCCGGGTCTGGTCGGCGGCGGCGCCGTCGCCGAGCGAGGCGGCGTTCAGCCGCAGCACGGTCAGCGGGGTGCGCAGACGGTGCGACAGGTCGGCCGCCAACTCCCGTTCGTTCGCCAGGAGTTGTACGACCTGGTCGGCCATGGAGTTGAACGCGACGGCGGCCAGGCGCAGTTCGGTCGGGCCCTCCTCCGGCACCCTCGCGCCCAGCTTGCCCTCGCCGAGCTCGTGCGCGCCCTCGACCAACCGCTGCGCGGGCTGCACCATCCGGACGCCCAGCCGGTCGGCGACGGCCACCGAGCCGACGATCAGGGCGACGCCCACGGCGGCGAGCACCGCCCACGCCGTGCCGACGCCGTTGCTGACCTCGGACTCGGGGACGTAGACCTCGACGACGGCGATCGCACCGGAGCTCAGCGCGACGGGCTGCAGCAGGGTGGAGCCGCCGGAGACCTCGGTGGTGGAGGCGCGGCCGAGCTTGCGCACGGTCGCGATGTCCTTGGCGGCGGCGCGCTGCCTGCCGATGTCGAGGGCCGTCTGCCCGACGGCCGCGGGTATGTGCACGGCCATCCCGGAGTCCGAGCCCGCGGAGGCGACGACCCGCTCCAGCTGGTCGCGCTCGGTGGTGATGGACAGTGCCGGGGCGACCGCGGCGGCCTCCCGCTCGGCGTTGGAGAACGCGCGGTCGCGGGCCATCTCCTTGATGACGAGCCCGAGCGGCACCGCGAAGGCGACCACGACCATGGCGGTGACCGCCAGAGCGACCTTGACCAGTGCCCATCTCATCGCGTCGGCTCCCCACCCGGTGGTTCCAGCTTCACGCCGACGCCCCGCAGGGTGTGCAGATAGCGGGGGCGGGCCGCCGTCTCGCCCAACTTCCTTCGCAGCCAGGACAGATGGACGTCGATGGTCTGGTCGTCGCCGTACGACTGCTGCCACACCTCGGCGAGCAGCTCCTTGCGCGGGACGACGACGCCTGGCCGGCCGGCCAGGAAGGCCAGCAGGTCGAACTCGCGACGCGTGAGGTCGAGCCGGACGCCGTCCAGCTCGGCCTGACGGCGCAGCGGGTCGACGGTCAGGCCGCCGACCCGGAGGACGGTGGGCGGCGGGGCGTCCACCGGGGCGCTGCGGGCCCGGCGCAGGACCGCGGCCATCCGCGCGGACAGGTGCTCGACGGAGAAGGGCTTGGTCAGATAGTCGTCCGCGCCGGCGTTCAGCAGCCGGACGATCTCCGTCTCGTCGTCCCGCGCGGTGGCGATGATCACCGGCACGTCGGTGATGCCGCGCAGCATCTTCAGCGCCTCGGACCCGTCCAGATCGGGCAGTCCGAGGTCGAGGATGACGACGTCGAAAGCGAAATGGGCGACCTCGCGCAGCGCCTCCAGCGCCGTCCCGACACTGCGCACGGTGTGCGCGGCATCGGTCAGGTGCCGGATCAGCGCCGAGCGTACGAACTGGTCGTCCTCGACCACGAGCACACTTGCCATGCGCGGCACCGTACGCCATGCGGAGGAAGCAGGTCTGGGCCTGTGGACAACTCCGCTCTTGTGGAGACGGGCGGGACACCAGTGGGGCGCGTGAGGCAGTATGGCCCGCGATGGGCAGAGGACTCGTACACGTACTGGCTTGGTCGCTCGCCACGGGCGCGGCGGTCACGCTGTCGTGGTGGGGTGTCCACACGGTGATGGCGGGCACGGCGTACGACCCGCCGCGCGCCCTGCCCATCACGGCGGCGGACGCGACCACACAGGACTCGAAACCGCTGGCGTCGTCGACGTACCGCCCCTCCCCCGCACCGTCGAAGAGCAGGCCGGTCAAGCCCTCCCCCTCCTCCACCCCCACACCGTCGACGAAACCGACCCCGAGCCCCACGCCCACCCCCACCGCGTCCGGCCAGATCAAGGCCTACGACACCGACGGCGGACGCGCGGTGTTCTCACTCGGCACGACGGACGCGACGCTGGTGTCGGCCACGCCGGGCGCCGGCTGGTCGATGCAGGTGTGGAAGACGGAGTCGTGGATCCGTGTGGAGTTCACCTCGGGAGCGAACCGAGTGTCGGTCTTCTGCACCTGGCACGACGGACCGCCGCACGTCGAGATCGGCAATTACTGACCCAGCCGCTCCGGCTGACGGGCCCAGTTCAACCGACGCACCCGCCCTACCGGAACACCGACGGCGGTGGTGCCGGTGAGGCTGTTGCTGCGCTGTCCGTCACCGCTGTCGCGCCGCCGGTGAAGTCCGTGAGGGGGCGGCCGTGTTCGACGCGGCCCGGGTGGGGGTCGCCGGCGGCGCGGCGGGTGAGCTCGGCGACCGGGAGGGTGCTGTCGGAGGCGACGAGGACCGCGTTGCCGAAGCGCTTGCCGCGCAGTACGGCCGGGTCGGCGATCAGGGCGAGTTCGGCGAACCGGGCGGCCGCGGTGGCGATCTGGCCGCGCAGATGGGCGAGCGGCGGTCCGTCGGCGAGGTTGGCGGCGTAGCAGCCGCCCGGCCTGAGGACCCTGCGGACCTCGTCGAGGAACTCGGTCGAGGTGAGGTGGGCGGGAGTGCGGGCCCCGCTGAACACGTCGGCGATGACGAGGTCCGCCCAGCCGTCGGGCAGTTTGCCGAGCCCTTCGCGGGCGTCGGTGCCGCGCACCCGTATCCGGGCGTTCGTGTCCAACGGCAGCTCCCGGCGGACCAGTTGGACCAGTGCCGCGTCCCGCTCGACGACCTGCTGGGTGGAGCGGGGGCGGGTGACGGCGACGTAGCGGGCGAGCGTGAAGGCCCCGCCGCCCAGGTGCACGGCGTGCACGGGCTTGCCGGCCGGCGCGACGAGGTCGATGACGTGGCCGAGCCTGCGCTGGTACTCGAAGGAGAGATGGGACGGGTCGTCCAGGTCGACGTAGGACTGCGGTGCCCCGTCGATCAGCAGGGTCCAGCCGCGCGGCCGGTCCGGGTCGGGCAGGAGTTGGGCGAGTCCGCCGTCGACGGTCTCGACGACGGCTTCGGCACCGCCCCTCGATCGCCGGGGGTTCCTGGACCTTCCCATCGCGCCATTATCGGTGTCCCCGCACGCCCGCGCCCGCGCAGGGTGGGGTCAGCGGCAGCTGTCGGCGGCCCTGATGATCCGGGCGGCCTCGCCGAGCGCCGCGCGCAGCACCGCGGGGTCGGTCGCGAGGTCGGCCTCGCCGGGCGGCAGCAGCCAGTCGGAGCCCGCCACGGGCGGCTCGGGGTTCAGGCTCGTCCCGCGGCCGTCGGTCTCCGTACAGGTGCTGCCCGGGACGTCCCAGGCGGCGGCCGTGCCCGGCGGCACCACGAAGCCCAGGGTCTCGCCGTCGTCGTCGTGCAGTACGGGTCCGACCGCCTCGCCCGGTCCGCGGCGCAGGATGTCGACGGCCTCCAGGCCCTGTCGGGTGGGCACGGTGACGAGATCGCACGCACCTTGTGCACCGGATTCTGCACCGGAAACGACGCTCTGCCTGGTCTCCATCCCGGCCTCCACCACGGAACCCCTCCTTGAACGAAGCGGGTCGGGAGTCGGGCGGCTCCCGGTCCACAGGGTTCAACGCGCCGCCGCGTCAACGGCTACGGCGGAAGTCAGCCACAAAGGATGGCAGTTCATGGCAGATCCCGCATGAGATATCCGTTTTGTAGCCAAACCCTGAGTGGCGGGTCCGGCACAGAGGGTACGTTCGTGGCCGCTGGAACGGGGTGGGCGCATCACGGACAACTCACCCCGAATCCAGCATGGTTCGACGGTTCGCACGAGAGGACCCGGCCATGGCGTCGTCAAAGGTGACCTCGTCTCAGCCCACGCCCCCACGGCCACCGCGGCCGAACCTCGTCCTGCGGGAACTGCGCGGACAGCGCTCCCCGGCCGAGTTCGCCGCGGCGGTGCGCCGGGCCGCGCGCGAGATCGGTGAGCGGGTCAGCTGCGACGCGCGCTACGTCGGGCGGGTCGAGGCGGGCGAGATCCGCTGCCCCAACTACGCATACGAACGGGTGTTCCTGCACATGTTCCCCGGCCGCACCCTCACCGACCTGGGCTTCGCGCCCCGCGCGTCCGTGCGCGGCCGCCGGGCCGGGGCTCTCGGTGAGACGCGGGGGGCGCCCGAGCCGTATGACACCCCGAACCGTCAGGACCGCCAGGACCCGCAGGACCGCCAGGATCCGCGGGGCCGGGAGGACCGGCACGACCCGTACGACCCGCAGGCTCGCGACGAGAGCCGTGCGCTTCACGAGAACTACGAGGAGAGCGACGTGCTACGTCGCGCATTCATGACCGGCGGCAGTGCCACGGTGGCCGCCGCCTCGCTGGGCCGGATCGGGCTCGCCTTCGACGCCGCGGCGGCGGGACGTCCCCTGCGCCGCCCCGGGACGAGCGACGCGTACGCACTCGAAGAGGCCGTACGCAGAATCCGGGTGCTGGACGACCGGCACGGCGCGGACGGGCTCTACCAGCGCGCGTCGGCACCGTTGCGCGCCGCCTACGAACTGCTGGACGCCGGCGCGACCCGGCAGGCGACCGCCGACCGGCTGCACTCGGGCGCCGGTGAACTCGCCATCTCCGTCGGCTGGCTGGCGCACGACTCCGGCCGCTTCGACGACGCGCGCTCGCACTACGCGGAGGCGCTGGCGACCGCGCGGCTGACCGGCGACGACGCCCTGGAGGCGCACGCCTTCTGCAACACCGCGTTCCTGGCGCGCGACGCCGGGCGGCCGCGCGAGGCGGTACGGGCCGCGCAGGCCGCGCAGCGCGTCGGGCGGTCCCTCGGATCGGACCGCCTGATGTCGCTGCTCGCCCTGCGCGAGGCGGGCGGCTGGGCGGGGCTCGCCGACCGCACCGGCTGCGAACAGGCGCTGGTGCGCGCCCAGACCCTCTTCGAGCGCGGCCCCTCGGACGCCGACCCCGAGTGGATGAGCTTCTACGGGGAGGCCGAACTGGAGGGCCTGGAGGCGCAGTGCTGGTCGACGCTCGGCGACTGGTCGCGCGCCGCCCGCCACGCGCACCGTGCGGCACATCTGCAGGACCCGCACTTCACCCGGAACATCGCCCTGTACACCGCGGAACTGGCGGACGACCTGGCACGCGGCGGCCGCCCCGACGAGGCGGCGGCGGCCGGGATGCGGGTGCTCGACCTGCTCGACCAGGTCCAGTCGTCCCGGATCCAGACGATGCTGGCGGGGACGGCCCGGGTCCTGCTGCCGCACCGGCGCGCGTCCGGAGTCTCGGGCTTCCTGGACCGGCACGCCTCGGTACCACGCACGGCGTGAGCGGCGGGAGACCGCGCGGCCGGGACCTGTCCTTCGGGCCCTGCTAGGCCGCGAGGTGTCCCGAGTCGTTCCAGCTCTCGATCGCGGGTTCTCCGTAGGCCCAGCCCAGCACCGAAAGGGACGCCGGGTTCAGCCGTATCCGGGACGCGAAGCCGATCGGGAGGCCCAGCCAGCGTGCCCCGATGGAGCGCAGGATGTGGCCGTGGGCGAACACCAGCACATCGCGGTCGGCCTCGCGCGCCCATGTCACCACCTCGTCGGCGCGGGCGGTCACCTCGGCGAGCGACTCCCCCTCCGGGACGCCGTCCCGCCAGATCAGCCAGCCCGGCCGGACGTCCTGGATGTCCTGCGGCGTCATGCCCTCGTAGGCGCCGTAGTCCCACTCCGCGAGCGTGTCCCAGACGGCCGCCCGCTCGCCAAACCCGGCCAGTTCGCACGTCTCACGCGCGCGTGCCAGCGGGCTGGTGCGCACCTCGGCCCCCGGGAGGGCGTCGAACGGCGACCGGTGCAGCCGCTCGCCGAGCAGCTTGGCGCCGCTCCTGCCCTCCTCCAGGAGGGGCACGTCGGTCCTGCCGGTGTGCTTGCCGGACAGGGACCATTCGGTCTGTCCGTGCCGGGCCAGCAGGATGCGCGGTGCCATGAGGAGGAAGCCCTTCCGGAACAAACGACAAGCGGAACCCCTCCATCATCGCGCACCCTGGACCCCGGCCCGGCGGGCAACCCGGGGGGCGATCTCTGCGTCTTTGAGGGCCGGGGGCGCCCGAAGCGGGCGCGTACGTACGCCGTAAAGTGACACGACCCGGCTCATCAGCGGGCGGTTCGAGAACGAAGGGGGAGGCGATCGGATGCCGAAGACCGAGACACCAGGCATCGAGGCAGCAGCCCCGCGGACCCGCCCGCGCTGGTGGACCGAGGTGCCGCTGATCCTGCTGGTGTACGGCTGCTACTCGGCAGGACGCCTCCTCGTGCGCGGCGACACCCACGGAGCCGTGGACCACGGTCTGGTGATCCTGCGGATCGAGAAGTGGCTGCACATCAACGCGGAGCATCCCCTCAACCGCCTTTTCACGCGCGAGACCTGGCTCGGCGTCCCGGCCGACTTCTGGTACGCCTCGCTGCACTACCTGGTCACGCCCGCGATCCTGATCTGGCTGTTCAGGTCGCGTGCCATGCACTACCGCGCCGCGCGCACCTGGCTGATGACGTCCACCTTCATCGGCCTGATCGGCTTCACCCTGCTGCCGACCTGCCCGCCGCGCCTGCTCTCGGCCGGCCACGGGTTCGTGGACACCATGGCGCAGTACAGCTCGTACGGCTGGTGGGGCGGTGCGGCCAGCGCCCCGAAGGGTCTCGGCGGTATGACCAACCAGTACGCGGCCATGCCGAGCCTGCACGTGGGCTGGGCGCTGTGGTGCGGCGTCATGCTGTGGCGGTACGGCAGGACGCGTACGGCCAAGGTGGCCGCCGTCGCCTATCCGCTGCTGACCACGATCGTGGTCATGGGCACCGCCAACCACTACTTCCTCGACGCGGTCGCGGGCGCGGCGGTCATGGGCGTCGGCCTGTTCCTGACGCCGTACATGATGCGGGGCGCGGACCGGATCAGGGAGCAGATCTCCCTGGGCGCCGGCGCCTCCCAGGCCGCAGGTTCCTCAATTGTCAGTGGCGGATGCCAGACTTCCGCGGGTGAGCGATTTCCACGGCAGCGCGAGTCCCGGACCGGATCCGGAGCAGAGCCGAGTGCCTCTCCCACGGACGCCGGGGAAGGCGCTGCGGCAGCGGCTCGCTGAGCTGCGCGGTCCGGACGTACCCGCCAAGGCACTGGACGCGCGCGCCCTCGCGGCGCTCGCCGCCAACCCGGGCTGCAGACGGCGCGCGATCCTGGACGGCGCCGGGGTGGACAAGGCGACGCTGGCGGACGCGCTGGGCTCCCCCTCGGTCTTCGGGCAGTCGCAGTTCGCCTTCATGCGGGGCAACGCGTTCGAGGCGAAGGTGAAGGCGGACGGCGGCGCGGAGCTGCTGCGGCTGGTGCGCGAGAAGCTCGATCCGCGCGCGGACCCGGCGGCACCGGCACAGGTGCCCGACCTCGCCGCGACCGGCCCCGAGGGACGTGCGGCGCGCACGGCGCTCGCCCTGCGCGAGGCCGCCGCCGCCCCGGGCACCTGGACCCTGCTCGACCACCCGATGCTCGCGCTCGAGGTGGCCGGCTCCCCCGCGTTCCTGGAGCCGGACGCCGTGGTCGTGCACCCCGACGGCGGCTGGACGGTCGTCGAGATCAAGTCCTTCCCGATGCTGGACGGCTCCGCGGACCCGGCGAAGGTGGGCGCGGCCGCGCGCCAGGCCGCCGTCTATGTGCTGGCCCTGGAGCGGGTGGCGGCCCGCCTCGATCCGGCCCCCGAGGTGCGGCACCGCATCCTGCTCGTGTGCCCCAAGGACTTCTCCAACGTGCCCACCGCGTCCGCCGTCGACGTGCGCAAGCAGCGCGCGGTCACCGACCGGCAGCTGACGCGGCTGACCCGGATCGAGGACATCGCCGACACCCTCCCCGAGGGCGTCTGCTTCTCCCCCGAGCTGCCCGCGGCGGAGCTGACCGCGGCCGTCGAGTCGGTCCCCGCGACGTACGCGCCGGAGTGCCTGTCCGCCTGCGAGCTGGCCTTCCACTGCCGCGAACGGTCCCGCGCGGCCGGGGCGGTGACCTCCCTGGGCCGCCCGGTCCGCGCCGAGCTGGGCGGTCTGACCACGGTCGACGAGGTCCTGGCGGCGGCCGAGGGCACCGACGGGGACCCGGACGACCCGGCGGTCGCGGCGCTGCGCAGGGCGGCCCGGCTGCGGGAGGAGGCCCTGGCGGCCGTCCGGCACCGGCCCGTCGCGGCGGCCCCGCACCCGGCCGCGTCCTCCGGTGAGGAGGCCGCACCGTGTCGCTGATCTCCACCCTCGCCCGTCTCGAGGCCGTCCGCACCGGCCACGCCCAGCCGGCCGCCACGGTCCGCCACCGCCACCTGTCGCAGCGGCCCCTCGTCTTCGTGCCGCTGACCACCGCGGGCGAGGCCGGTGCCCCGCTCGGCGCGCTGGTGGGCACCGACCGCGACGCCCCGCGCCTGCTGGCCGTGCCGCAGCCGCGCGACCGCGACCTCAGATTCGCGTTCCTGGCCGAACTGGCCGACGTCGTCCTGCCGTACGTGGAGGCGTACGGAGCCGAGGTGGAGGCCGCGGAGCGCACCGAGACCGACCCGGAGACCGGCAAGCGGGTCAAGGTCGAGGTCGAACTGTGCGCGGACGCCCCGCAGTTGATCGTGCCGAGCCGCGCGGGCATCGACTTCGTACGGCTGCTGGGCCGCTCCATGCGCTTTCGGCGTACGGCGGAGCAGGACCCGGAGACGCCGTATCCCGCACCCCCGCGCGTGCCGCTGCTCGGCCGCTGGCTGACGCACTTCGGGGAGCGCGCCCGGGTGCCCGGCTCCTCGCTGCTGCTGGCGGCGACGGACGTCCTGGCCCGGCACTGGGCGACCGGGCAGTCCTCCCTGGAGGACCAGCACCTCGGGGCGCTGCTCGCCTGGATCGACGCACCGGAGGGGGTTTCCGGCGCGGAGGCGGCCCTCGCGGCCGAGCTGGCGCGGGACGCGCACGGCCAGTTGGTGTGCCCGCCCGCGGGACCGGCGACCGACCCGGCCTTCGACAACAAGCTGCTCGCCCCCGCCATCGAGCGCCACGACCGCGCCCGCACCGCCCTGGCCGCCGCCCAGGACGGTCTGGAGGCGGACACCCGGCTCGGTGAACTCACCGCCGCCGAGCGGGAGATCCGCGAGCTGGTGCTCAGCCGCACCCTGCCCACCTGGGAGAAGGTCTGGCGGGGCCTGGATCTGCTGCGTGCGCTGCCCGAGGGGGCGCACGTCGAGGAGCGGTGGACGCGCGACCGCTGGTCGTTCACCGGCCAGCGCGACCGGATCGCCGCGGGCGAGCCCCCGCAGCCGCGCCGCGACGACGCCGTCACGGCGGCCGGGAAGCTCGCCGCGCGCGAGCGCGAGCAGGCCCGGCTGGAGGCCCAGGAGGCGCTGGACGACCCGCTGGTGATGGCGGCGCGGCGGCTGTCCGGGGAGGCGTTCGCCGGGGAGGTGACGGACGTCGTCATGGCGTACAGCGAGGGCAAGCGGCCGAGCCCGCGCCCGCTGGTCACCGTACGGACGGAGGACCGGCCGCACCTGGGCGAGCGCGCCAAGGTGTACCGCTCGCTGGGCGGCAAGCCGCAGGCGGCGGAGTTCGTCGGGCGGGAGGCGGACGATCTGCTCGTCCTGCGCATCGTCGACAAGATGGGCCGCGGCAAGGTGCCCGAGGCCGGCTCGGTCCCCGAGAAGGGGGATCTGCTGTGCTTCACGACGTTCGAGCACGAGCAGCGGGGCGGTCCGAAGCTGCCCGACCCGGAGGCGACACCGTGGACCCACGGCGGGCCGCCCGGTGAGGCCGTAACCGAGGCCGCCGATCCCCTGACCGCGGAGGACGTCCTGTGACCACCGTGTTCGACCCCGCTGCCGCGGCCGCCGAGGCCACCGACGCGATCCTCGCCGACACGCTGCACAGCACCCACCGCGGCGTCGTCGTCGACTCCCCGCCGGGCGCCGGCAAGTCCACGCTGGTCGTGCGGGCGGCGCTCGAACTGGCCGACGCGGGCCGCCCGTTGATGGTCGTCGCGCAGACGAACGCACAGGTCGACGACCTCGTCCAGCGCCTCGCGGAGAAGAGCCCCCAGCTGCCGGTGGGCCGGCTGCACAGCAGTGACGCCGACCCGTACGACAAGGCGCTCGACGACCTGCCGAACGTCCGCAAGGCGGCGAAGGCGGGCGAGCTGACGGGTCTGCCGGTCGTCGTCTCCACGGCCGCGAAGTGGGCGCATGTGAAGGTCGACGAGCCGTGGCGGCACGCGATCGTCGACGAGGCGTACCAGATGCGCTCGGACTCGCTGCTCACCGTGGCCGGGCTGTTCGAGCGGGCCCTGTTCGTGGGCGACCCGGGTCAGCTCGACCCGTTCTCGATCGTGGGCAGCGAGCAGTGGGCGGGGCTGTCGTACGACCCCTCGGCCTCGGCCGTGACCACCCTTCTGGCCCACAACCCCGAGCTGCCGCAGCACCGCCTCCCGGTGTCCTGGCGGCTGCCCGCCTCCGCGGCCCCGCTGGTCTCGGACGCCTTCTACCCGTTCACGCCCTTCCGCAGCGGCACCGGTCACGGCGACCGCGGCCTTGCCTTCGCCGTCCCGTCCGACGGCTCCGGTCCCGACCGGGTCATCGACGAGGCCGCGCAGTCCGGCTGGGGCCTGCTGGAGCTGCCCGCGCGGCACACGCCGCGGACGGATCCAGAGGCGGTGCGGGCGGTGGCGGCGATCGTACGGAGACTGCTGGACCGGGAGGGGGTGGCGACGTCGGAGCGGGCGCCCGGGGAGCCGCGGCCGCTGACGCCCGACCGGATCGCTGTCGGCACGGCCCACCGCGACCAGGCCGCAGCGGTGCGGGCGGCGCTCGCGGAGCTGGGCGTCACGGAGGTCACGGTCGACACGGCCAACCGTCTGCAGGGCCGCGAGTACGACGTCACGGTCGTCCTGCACCCGCTGTCCGGCCGCCCCGACGCCACCGCCTTCCACCTGGAGACAGGCCGCCTGTGCGTGCTCACCTCCCGCCACCGGCACGCCTGCATCGTGGTCTGCCGCGCGGGGGTGAGCGAACTCCTCGACGACTATCCGTCGACGGAGCCGGTCCAGCTGGGAACGCTGGTGAAGTTCCCGGACGGCTGGGAGGCCAACCACGCGGTACTCGCCCGCCTCCGGGAACACCGGGTGTCCTGGCGGCCTTGAGAAGCAGGTGCTCCCGGGGACGCCGCAGGCCCACTTGCGCGGGCGCGGGACAATGGACGGTGGCCCGTTTCTGGGACGGGTCGTGCGCGACGTATGAGGAGGAGAAGACATGGCGGAGCCCACGCCGCGTCGGAACGAACCGCGGCTACGCCCCGCGCCCCTGCTCTTCGAGCCCGCGGCGGCGGCCTCCGACCCGGAGCACTTCTTCGATCTGGAGTCGATCGACGATCCACGGGCGCTGCTGGACCGCGCGACGGAGCTGACGCACGCGTTCCGCGCCGCGGCGGACCGCGCGGTGGAGTTCCAGGCGGTGGCGGCCGCGCAGCTGGCGGACCCGCGGCGGTTCGACCGGCTGACGGCCGCGGACATCGCGGAACGGGCCGAGTGGACCGAGGACTATGCCAAGAAGATGGTGGAGTTCGGCCGGGACCTGATGAGCGGGGCCGAGGGGCCGGGCTCGCCGGACCCGGTGTGAACACGGGCCGCTTCGCATTGGCATATGCCAGGCGAGCAAGATACTCCTCGCCGCATATATCTGTCCCGATTTCCCGCAACTCCTCGAAACGGTACGTTCACTGCCGGTAGATGTAGTCGCCATGAGCCGCACACGGAACGAGCCCTTCGCCGACCGCTTCGACGTCAGCGGGGTCACCGCCGACGGAGCCGCCTGGCTCGCCTCGGCGGGAACGTATCCCCGCTCCACGCTCACCCTCTGGAGGGAGCGCCCGGATGCCCCGGTGGTGCTCCCCTGCGGTTCCGCGTTCGACGTCGTCAGCGTCCCCGGGGTATTCGGCCGCCGCATGGTCGACCAGTTGTGGGACGAGGGGCCGGGCTCGGGCCCGGTGGCGGCGTTCCGTGGCCGGATGCTGCTGTTCGCCGCGCCCGGCACGGCCCAGCGGCTGCCCTCGCTGCTGCGCTGGGAGGAGGTGAGTCGTACGGCCGCGATCCCGCCGCTGCTGTGCCACGGCAACGGCGACGCGGTGACCGTCCCGGCCCTGCTCTCGACCGACCCCCCGGCCTCCGGCGACTCCCGCTGGCTCGTCGCCCCCGACACCCGCCACCCCTGGCTCCCGGGCCCCGAGATCCTGATCTGGGCAGCCGTCCGCGCGGCCCGCTCGGCGGTGCGCATATCGATTTTTCCCCCGGCCGATCAGGATGCTAAGGTCTACGACGTCAGCAGGCGCCGCTAGCTCAGTTGGTTAGAGCAGCTGACTCTTAATCAGCGGGTCCGGGGTTCGAGTCCCTGGCGGCGCACGTTGTCGATGGCGAGGCATGTTCGCGGAAAGCGCGAACCGGCCTCGCCATCGTCGTCTCTGCGCGACTGCGTCGCGCACGGTGGGGGCTCCGCCACCCACACCCCCCTGCGACTGCCGTCCCCCGGCGCGGGTAAGGGCGCCGCCCGCCGCAGCGCATCGGCATCGCCCAGGGGCTGCGCCACCCAGGCCCCCTGCGGGGGTCGCCCCCGGCGTCATGTACGGCACCGCCCTCGCGGCGCCCGCAGCCCGCAACGCCGCGCCACGGCCTAGGCGCCGGGTCGCTCAGGCCGAACTCCGCGGCAGCGGCCGCCCGCCGCGATGGCATCGCCACGCACACCCAAGCGACGGTCACCCCGGCGTCGGTCACGGCACCCACCCCGGCGCCCGCGCACCCGCCTGCGGCCGCAACCCCGCGCAATTGCCCAGAGGCTGCGCCGCCCAGACCGATCTTCGCCGGGGCGGCCGCCCGCCGTGGCGGCTTCGCCACGCAACCCCCGGCGTTATACCCGGCACCCCACTCTCGACGTCGGCACCTGCAACGCCACGCCGTTGCCGAGGTGGCCGGGCCGCTCAAGCCGGTCTGCACGACTCCGCCCGCACGCCCGCCCGCCCGCCGTGATGGCATCGCCATCCACACCCCCAGCGGGGGTCGCCCCGGCGTCGGTCACGGCACCCACCCCGGCGCCCGCGCTCCCCACCCTCGACCGCAGCCGCACCCCACCCGCACCGCACGGCAATCCCCAGGGACTGGCCGCTCAGGCCGACAACCCCGCCGTGATCTTCACGTTCCACGAACCCGTTGCCGTACGGCTCTCCACCTGTACGCGGATTCCTTCATCCGGGATCGTGAAGGTCTCGCCCAGGGCGACCGGGGCGTCTGCGAGGGGTGGGTAGACGGAGTTTTCCCAGCAGGCCTCGGTGCGGGGGTGGGCGTCCAGGACCTGGACGGGGCCCGCGCCGGACTGGGAGGTGCTCTTGACGCGGTAGACGAGGATGCCCGAACGGCAGGTCGACGTGTCGTTGCCGAGTGGGGCGCGCGCCTCGAAGGCGAGCACGCTGTCGGGGCCGGTCCGCACCACCGCGAGCTTCACTCCCTGCCCGATCCCGATGGCCGGCGGCCCTGCCGCGCCCGTCACCGGTGACGGCGGCCCGGCCTCCAGCGGCTCCAGCGTCAGCCGCGTGACCCCCGACTCCCGTACACACACCACCTGCCGCGGATCCAGCCACCCCAGCTTCCACTTGTGCCAGCCGAACAGATCCGGCGACAGCCCGAACTGACTGCCCATCAGATCCCAGTCGCCGACATAGGTGTCCCAGTCCCCCTTCCCGTCGTCGGGCGGCCGGTGGTACAGGTCCGGCAGGTCGAAGACGTGCCCGGTCTCGTGCGCCAGCACCAGCCGGTCCGGCGGGTGCTTCTCGAAGACGGTGACGATACGGCGGACATCGGTGCCGTCGGCCCGCAGCGGGGTGTCCAGATTGACGACCTTCGTCGCGTCCGAGTCCACCCCGGGTGCGTCCGGGTCGGCCACGAAGTAGACGATGTCGTAGCGGGAGAAGTCGACCTGCGGGTCGGCGACGGCGAGCGCGTCGCGCAGATACGCGGCACGGCTGCGCGGGCTCCAGTCGCGCTGTATGGCGTACGACGTCGACGGACGCGGCATCCGGATCCAGCGCCCCAGCGGGTGCGGGTGCAGGGTGAACCTGCCGTACGAGGCACGCTCGAAGAAGCGGCTGGTGGCCGGGAAGTGGTCGGCTGCCAGCTCGGCGGGCTTCGTCCGCGGGGCGGAGTCCGGGAAGGACAGGAAGATCATCACGGCGTTCAGCGCGCGGGCCGGCCGCGGATAGGCGGCGTTCCAGGTGTCGAGGCCCTCGGAGTGATGGGCCGTGGTGCGCTGCAGCGCACACGGCACCGCCGAGAACGGCTCGGCCACCGACGGCCCGGTCACCAGCGAGGTCGCGGCGACGGCGGACAGGGTGCTGAACACCGCGGCGGTGCTGCGCAGTCGGGGAACCCTGCACCCCCTGAGGGGAAACGGACGCAACACAGGGACCTCCGGGTGCGGTACGCGGGACTCCGCACCCAGCCTGTGTGATTTGTAGTACTACGTCCTGTTTGCCTGGCCCGGACGAGTGAGAGGGCCGAACGACGGCCGGCGCCGACACCCCCGGAATTCTCACGGAACGTCACAAGCGATCGAGAGGCCCAAGAAGCCGTCCAGCTGCGGGCAGAAACGATCTGTCTGAAGTGCCGGTCGATCCGGGACACTGGACAGTAGCTGGAAGGCCCCTGGGTCTGCCTCTATGATCGGCACACTTTCCTGCACGGACAGAGATCGAGTGCACTGCGGGAGCGAGCGGTGAGCGGAACGTCCGAAGGGCCGGCGCCCACGGCAGACCTCGACCGGGTCGCCGTTACAGACAGTGACGCGTATGCGGCGCCATGTACCGAGCCGCTGACGACTCGAACCGAGCCGCCGGCGTACCGCTCGGTGTTCACGGCTGCGCCGCTCGCGATGGCGGTGGTGGACCGCGAGGGCCAGGTGGTCAACGCCAACGACGGGTTCGGCACGCTGTTCGGCAGCGATCCGGACGCCCTGGTCGGCAAGGTCGCCGCCGACCTGGTCGACCTGTCGTCCGACACCCGTACCTGGCACGCGTACCGCGAGGTGCTGCGCGGCCGCGAGGCGCCGTTGCGCTGCACGCGCCGGCTCAAGCACCACGACGGTCGGTCGGTCTGGGTCGAGGTCACCGTCTCACCGCTGTCGGCCCATGACGAGGGCGTACTGATGTCCCTCACCGACATCAGCGTCCACCGTGAACTCCAGGGCAGGCTGCGGCACTTGCAGATGCACGACCCGGTGACCCGGCTGCCCAACCGCACACTGTTCTTCGAGCGTCTGACCAGCGCGCTGGAGGCGGAGTCGTACGAGAAGGGCGGCACCGGGCGGATCGGGCTGTGCTATCTCGACCTGGACGGCTTCAAGGCCATCAACGACACGCTCGGGCATCGCGTCGGCGACGGGCTGCTCGCCGCCGTCGCCGAGCGTCTCACGCGCTGTGCGGACGAGGCGGGTTACGCCAGAGCGAGCGCCCCGCTGGTGGCGAGACTGGGCGGCGACGAGTTCGCCCTGCTGGTGGAGGACTCGACCGGCACGGACCAACTCGCCGATCTGGCGGAGTCGGTGCTGGAGGCGGTGCAGGCGCCCTTCGACCTGTCGGGACGGCGGCTGTCGGTGTCGGCGTCGATCGGCGTCGTGGAGCGCCGTGCGGCCGGGACCACCCCAACTGCCCTGATGCAGGCGGCGGATACGACGCTCTACTGGGCGAAGGCGGACGGCAAGGCCCGCTGGACGCTCTTCGACCCGGAGCGCAACGCCCACCGCATGACCCGCCAGGCGCTCGCCTCCGCGCTCCGCCCGGCCATCGATCGCGGTGAATTCGTCCTCGAGTACCAGCCGTTGGTGGGCATGGAGGACGGCAGGCTGCACGGGGTCGAGGCGCTGGTGCGCTGGAACCATCCGCAGTTCGGTGTGCTGACGCCGAATCGGTTCATCGGACTGGCGGAGGAGGACGGCTCGATCGTGCCGCTGGGCCGCTGGGTGCTCAACACGGCCTGCCGGCAGGCGCGCCGCTGGCAGCTGGACCACCCGGACGAGCCGCCGCTCGTCGTGAGCGTCAATGTGGCGGTGCGTCAGGTCTGGGACTCGGATCTGGTCGCGGACGTGGCCGAGACGCTCGCCGAGACGGGCCTCGCGCCCCACCTTCTGCAGTTGGAGCTGACGGAGTCGGCGGTGATGGGCTCCTCGGGGCGGCCGCTGCAGGCTCTTCAGGCGCTCAGCGACATGGGGGTCGGCATCGCGATCGACGACTTCGGCACGGGCTACTCGAACCTCGCCTACCTCAGCCGGTTGCCGGTGTCGGTGCTGAAGCTGGACGGTTCCTTCGTCCGCGGCTTCCAGTACGAGAGCGACAAGGAACAGTCCGTGCCGCCGAACCCGGCCGACGAGGTCGTGGTCGAGGCGATGATCCAACTCGCCCACCGCCTCGGCCTGACGGTCACGGCCGAGTGCGTCGAAACCTCCGCCCAGGCCACCCGCCTGCGCCGCATCGGCTGCGACACCGGCCAGGGCTGGCTCTACTCCCGCCCGGTGTCACCGGACCGCATCTCCGAACTCCTCACCCCCCAGCCGAGCGACTCGGTGATCGGCAACTCCTAGCGCCGGGTGGCCGGTTGCTCCGAGCGCTCGGCCATCGACAACTAAGGGAACCGCTCGGCGAGTCGCCCCGGTCAGGCCGTCGTCGGCAGCCCGATCACCCAGCGCCTCGGCCCGACGACCACCGCCGAACGCATCGCATCCCCGAACAACCCAGCCCTCACCCCAGCGCTCGGGGATCGGCAACTCCTCGCACCGCTCAACGAGTTGCCCCGTCAGGCCGTTGGCAGTTTCCTAGCCCAGCGCCTCAGCCCGACCGTCAGCGCCGAATACGTCGTATCGCCGAGCGATCCAGCCCTCACCAAAGAGCTCGGCGATCGGCAACTCCTAGCGCCGATTGGCCGGTTGCTTTCGGTCAGGCCGTCGGCAGCCCCATCACCCAGCGTCTCGGCCCAACGGCCACCGCTGTCGGTGATCGGCAACTCCTGAAGCCGCTCGGCCAGTTGCCCCGGTCAGGGCGCCGTCGGCAGTGCGTAGGCGTCCGCGATGAGTTCGTACGAGCGGAGGCGGATCTCTCCGCTGTGGGCGTTTGCCGTGATCATCAGCTCGTCGGCGCCGGTGCGCTTTTGGAGGTCGTCGAGGCCGGTGCGGACCTCGTCCGGGGTGCCGTGGATGACGTTGGCGTTCCAGGAGGTGATGAAGTCCCGTTCCATGGGGCTGAATTCGTAGGACTCGGCCTCCTCGGGGGTGGGGACCAGGCCGGGGCGGCCGGTGCGGAGCCGGACCATGTTGAGGGCGGCGGCCAGGACCTGGCGGCGGGCCTCGCGCTCCTCGTCGGTGGCGAGGGCGGAGACGCCGATGAGGGCGTAGGGGGCGTCGAGGACCTCGCTGGGGCGGAAGGACTCGCGGTACAGGTCGAGCGCCGGGACGGTGTTCTGCGCCGAGAAGTGGTGCGCGAAGGCGAAGGGCAGGCCGAGGACACCGGCCAGCCGGGCGCTGAACCCGGAGGAGCCGAGCAGCCAGATCGGCGGGCGGTGCGGGGACTGGACGCCGCCGGGCGACGTGGCCTGCACCGGTCCGGGGACGGCGTGGATACGGCGGTAGGGGTGGCCGTCCGGGAAGTCGTCGTCCAGGAAGCGGGTGAGTTCGGCCAGCTGCTGCGGGAAGTCGTCGGCGCCCTCGTTGAGGGTGTCGGTGCGGCGCAGGGCGGCGGCCGTGGCGCCGTCGGTGCCGGGCGCGCGCCCGAGCCCGAGGTCGACGCGCCCCGGTGCCAGCGCCTCCAGCGTGCCGAACTGCTCGGCGATGACCAGCGGGGCGTGGTTGGGCAGCATGACACCGCCGGAGCCGAGCCGGATGCGCTCGGTGTGGGCGGCGAGGTGGGCCAGGATCACGGCGGGCGAGGACGAGGCCACTCCCGGCATCGAGTGGTGCTCGGCGACCCAGTAGCGGTTGAAGCCACGGGATTCGGCGAGACGTGACAGGGCGACGCTGGTGCGCAGGGCGTCGCTCGCGGTGCGGCCCGCGCCGACGGTCACCAGGTCCAGTACGGAGAGGGGTACGGGCGCGGTGCCCTGTGCGGTGCCCCGGATCTCGTCGTCTGCCGTCACGGTGGGTGCCTCCTGATTTCGGCCATGCGCTGTCCTGCGCGATTAACAGGAGGCACTCTCCGCTTTATTCCCGGCCCCGCTCTGTTTCCCGGCCCGGCCCGCTCTGTTCCCCGGCCGCCGTCCCGGGGGCGGGTCAGGCCTGGACGAGCGGCTCCCGGCTGAACAGCGCGCCCAGCCTCGGTGCGTTCACCCTGCGGTCCGCGAGCCGCAGCGCCTCCCAGACCGTGACCTGGTTGGCGGTCAGGACCGGCTTGCCCAGCTCCTTCTCCAGGGCCGGGATGTGGGCCGCGGTGTGCAGGGCCGTGTCCGGCAGCAGCAGCGCCTGCGCGTCGGGCCGGTCGGCCTCCCGCGCCAGACGGAACACCTCGTCCTCGCCCCAGGTGCCGACCTCGGCCGCGGTGATGATCCCGGCACCGCGCACCGAGGTCACCGCCATGCCGCCGGCCCCCAGGAAGTCCGCGAACAGTCCGGCCACGTCCTCGGGGTAGGTCGCGCCCACCGCCACCGTCCGCACCCCCAGCTCCTTGAGCGCGTGCACGAAGGCGAAGGACGTGGACGACGCGGGCAGCCCGGCCGCGAGCGCGAGGGAGCGTACCTGCTCGTGGGCGCCGTCCCAGCCGTAGACGAAGCTTCCGCTGGTGCAGGCCCACACCACCGAGTCCGCGCCGCCCATGCGCAGTTCCTCGACGCCTGCCGCGAGGCGGTCGGCCGCGCCCATCTCCAGCAGGGCGTCCACCCGGTGCGCGTCCGTACCGATGTCGGTGTGGACGACGTCGAGGCGGATGTCACTGCCCAGCAACTGCTCGATGCGCGGGTAGTCGTCCTCGGCGGAGTGTCCCGGGTAGAGGAATCCGAGTGCGGTCATGACCTGCCTTCCTGCTGTTGTTCACCGTTCGGGAGGTCCGGCAGCACGGGACGGGTGCGCGCCGCCGGATCGATCAGCGCCTGGTACGGCCCCACCGCTCGGGTACCCAGCCGGGCGAGAGCAGCCCACATCGTCACCTGGTTGGCCGAGATCACCGGCATGCGCAGCTCGGCCTCCAGCTGGGGGATGACGTCGTAGGTCGGAAGGTTGGTGCAGCTGATGAAGAGGACCTCCGCCGAGCGCCGCACTGCCTGGCGCGCCATGGCGACCACGTCGCGGTACGGCACCTTCCAGATGTGCCGGGTCAGCCCCATGTACACGCACCCGGTGACCTTCACGCCCGCCTCGGCGACGTACTCCTCCAGCGCGCGCGTCACCGACACGGTGTACGGGGTCACCAGCGCCACCCGCCGTGCGCCGAGCGCCGCCAGGGCGTCCAGGAGTGCGCCGGAGGTGGTGACCGAGGGGACCGCGCCGGCGCGTGTCATCGCCGCGCACATCGCCCGCTCCCCGGCGATCCCGCCGACGAAGCTGCCGGAGGTGCAGGCGTAGGCCACGACCTCGGGCGAGACCGCGTTGAGCGTGCGGACCGCGTCCGCCAGCGTCTCGTGCTCGCTGACCAGACGGGCCAGGTCGAGGCTCACCTCGACGGGCACGAACGGCGTGCGGGTCAGATGCAGCGATACATCGTCCGGGACCCAGCGCCACAGCTCCCGGTCCAGCGCGAAGTCGAAGGGTGCGACCACCCCGACGCCGCGCTGCGGCTGGGGTCCACCGAGGAAGGAAACGTCCATGACGGGCACCGCCCTCACAGCGAGAAAGGAGGTGAGCAACCGGCCGTGTGCAACGCCCGTGTTGACGAAGGTAGGTTCGGGTGCGAGCGTGGTCAAACCTCGCATGTCAGACGGCCGCCACCGCCCTCAGAAACGGCTCCTCGCATGACCACCCCCACGCTTCTCGTCCTGGACGCCGATCCCCTCCCCCGTCTCGGCAGGCTCACCGGTCGCGCCCGTATCGAGCACACCGACGAGGCGGCGCTCGCCGAGCGGCTGCCGCACGCCGACGTGCTCCTCGTATGGGACTTCACCTCCCGGGCCGTGCGCTCGGCCTGGCCGGGCGAGGGCCCGCGGCCGCGCTGGGTGCATACGGCGAGCGCGGGCGTGGACCATCTGATGTGCCCGGAACTCGCGGCTTCGGAGACGGTGGTGACCAATGCGCGCGGCATCTTCGACCAGCCCATCGCGGAGTACGTCGCCGCCCTCGTACTGACCATGGCCAAGGATCTGCCGCGCACTCTGGAGCTGCAGCGGGAGCGGACCTGGCGGCACCGCGAGACCCAGCGGGTCGCGGGCACGCGCGCGTGCGTCGTCGGATCGGGGCCCATCGGCCGTACGATCGCCCGCACGCTGCAGGCGCTCGACGTGACCCCGGCGATCGTGGGGCGCACCGCGCGGGCCGGCGTGCACGGCCCGGACGACCTGGAACGGCTGATCGCCCGCGCGGACTGGGTGATCGCGGCGGCGCCGCTGACGGATCAGACGTACGGCATGTTCGACGCGCGTCGCTTCGGCGTGATGCAGCCGTCGGCGCGCTTCATCAACATCGGGCGCGGCCCTCTCGTCGTCGAGGACGCCCTCGCCGAGGCGCTGAACAAGCGGTGGATCGCGGGCGCCGCCCTGGACGTCTTCGAGCACGAACCCCTCACGCCGGACAGCCCGTTGTGGCAGGTTCCGGGACTGATCGTCTCCCCGCACATGAGCGGCGACACGATCGGCTGGCGTGATCAGCTCGGACTTCAGTTCGTGGAGTTGTACGAGCGCTGGGCGGCGGGCAGACCTCTGCTCAACGTCGTGGACAAGGAACGCGGGTACGTACCAGGACGCTGAACCGCCGGGCAGCTCCCAACGCTGGAGGGCACATGACGGACCTCGAACTCACCGGACTGACCGCCGTACGGCTCGTCGAGGGGTACCGCAAGGGCGAGTTCAGTCCGGAGGAGGCGACGCGGGCCGCGCTGAACCGCGCCGATCGGATCCAGCCGGATGTGAACGCCTTCGTGCGGCTGCTGGCCGACGAGGCGCTGGCGCAGGCCCGGGAGTCGACGGAGCGCTGGCGGCGCGGTGAGCCGCTGGGGCCGGTGGACGGGGTCCCCACGACGGTCAAGGACATCCTGCTGCTGCGCGGCGCGCCCACGCTCAAGGGCTCGAAGACGATTTCCGAGAACGGCCGCTGGGACGAGGACGCGCCCTCGGTGGCCCGGCTGCGCGAGCAGGGCGCCGTCTTCCTCGGCAAGACCACGACCCCGGAGTTCGGCTGGAAGGGCGTCACGGACTCGCCGCAGTCCGGGGTGACCCGCAATCCGTACGACACGACGCGCACCGCGGGCGGCTCCAGCGGCGGCGCGGCGGCGGCCGTGGCGCTCGGCGCGGGCCCGCTGGCGCTGGGCACGGACGGCGGCGGCAGCGTCCGTATCCCGGCCGCGTTCTGCGGCATCTTCGCGCTGAAGCCGACGTACGGCCGGGTGCCGCTGTACCCGGCGAGCGCCTTCGGCACGCTCGCGCACGTCGGCCCGATGACCCGGGACGCGGCGGACGCGGCGCTGCTGCTCGATGTGATCGCCGCGCCCGACAGCCGTGACTGGTCCGGGCTGCCCCCCGCCCCCGGCTCCTTCGCGGCGGGCCTGTCCGGCGGGGTGAAGGGCCTGCGGGTGGCGTACTCGCCCTCGCTCGGCGGCCAGGTCGCGGTGCGCCCGGCGGTCGCCGCGGCGGTGCGGCGGGCGGTGGAGCGGCTGGCCGGGCTCGGCGCGTACGTGGAGGAGACCGATCCGGACTTCACCGAACCGGTGGAGGCCTTCCACACCCTGTGGTTCTCGGGGGCGGCCCGGGTGACCCAGCAACTCGGCCCGCACCAGCGCAAGTTGCTCGATCCGGGGCTGCGGGAGATCTGCGGGCAGGGCGCCCGGCGCTCCGCTCTGGACTATCTCGCCGCGGTGGACGTGCGCATGGAGCTCGGCCGCCGTATGGGCCGCTTCCACGATTCCTACGACCTGCTCGTCACGCCGACGCTGCCGATCACCGCGTTCGAGGCGGGCGAGGAGGTGCCGAGGGGCTCGGGGCACCGGCGCTGGACGGGGTGGACGCCGTTCACGTACCCGTTCAACATGACCCAGCAGCCCGCGGCGACCGTCCCTGTCGGCACCGACGGGGACGGACTGCCGATCGGGCTGCAGCTGGTGGCCGCCCGGCACCGGGACGATCTGGTGCTGCGGGCGGCCCACACGCTCTACGAGGCCGGGGTCGCGGCGACCGGCCTCACGCCCGCCGGAAGCTGAGCGTCTCCCCCGCCGCCCCCGACCGCCACAGGTCGTTGCAGCCGTCGGCCATGTCCGCGAGCCCCTCCACGACCTGGCCCCAGACGATCCCGGGCACCCAGCCCACGTCGGCGTTCAGCAGAAGGTTGTTGCGCTCGTAGAACAGCGCGAGGTCGACGACCGTGGTGCCCGCGCGGACCTCGCGGTCGTAACCGTAGGACTTGGTGCCGAGTTCCGTTCCCGCGAAGGAGAAATAGCAGAGATCTCCGGGAATCGGCGTGACGGTCGGATTCTCCAGGGGCGGTTCTGTCGCCGCGAAGGGCGGGAAAAGAGCATAGATCTCGTTTCGGGCGTATTTTGCGTGATAGACGTCGCTGCCCAGTGGAAGGGCGTCCCATACAGCCGCGCAGGTGACAGGCGCGCGGTCGTCCAGCAGACGCGCCGTACAGGTGATTCCACGCTTGACCAGGGAGACTTCGATGTATCGATCGGCCATGAAATCCATAGTGCATACATCGCATGAACTCGGGTAGCCGCGCCGCCATGGCTCCACCTTTTGGGAACGACAGACACACACCCGGACCCTCCCGCCGAACGCTGCTCGCGGGGGTGGCGGCGCTCGGTGCGCTGGGCGCCGCCGGATGCAGTCGCGTGGCCTCCGCCTCGACCAAGAAGGGCGGCGACCTGCTCGACCGGCTCAAGGCAGCCGGTGTCGTAAGGCTGGGCATCGCCGGCGAGATCCCCTTCGGGTACATCGACAAGAACGGCGACCTGACCGGCGAGGCACCGGAACTGGCCAAGGTCATCTTCAAGCGCCTCGGCGTGGACAAGGTGCAGCCCGTCCCGACGGAATTCGGCTCGCTGATCCCGGGCCTGAACTCGCAGCAGTTCGACGTCGTGGCGGCGGGGATGTACGTCAATCCCGAGCGCTGCCAGCAGGTCATTTTCGCCGACCCCGACTACCAGATGCTCGACGCCTTCATCGTCCGCAAGGGCAATCCGAAGGGGCTGCACAATTACAAGGACATCGTCGAGAAGAAGGCGAAGTTCGCGACCGGTACGGGCTATGCGGAGATCCAGTACGCCGTCGACGCGGGATACAAGCAGAGCGACATCCTGATCGTGCCGGACCAGGTCGCGGGGCTGAACGCCGTCGAGGCCGGACGCGTGGACGTCTTCGCCGGTACGGCGCTGACCGTCCGCGAGGTGGTCAAGAAGTCCGGCAAGACGGAGTCCACCAAGGCGTTCGCGCCCCTCGTCAAGGGCAAGCCGCACGTCGACGGCGGCGCCTTCGCCTTCCGGCCAACCGAGACCGGCCTGCGGGACGCCTTCAACGTCGAGCTGCACAAGATGAAGAAGAGCGGGGAGCTCTTCCGCATCCTCAAGCCGTTCGGCTTCACCAAGGCCGAGATGACCGACCTCACCGCGAAGGAGCTGTGCGGCGGATGACCTCGGGACTGTGGGAACTCGTACTTCACGGCATCTGGGTCACGATCCAGCTGCTGGTCCTCAGCGGCCTGCTGGCCACGGCGGTCGCCTTCGGCGTCGGCATCGCCCGCACCCACCGGCTGTGGATCGTCCGCTTCCTCGCGGGCCTCTACACCGAGATCTTCCGCGGGACCTCGGCGCTGATCATGATCTTCTGGGTGTTCTTCGTGCTGCCGATCGCCTTCGGCTGGCAGCTGGTCCCGCTGTGGGCCGGCACCCTCGCACTCGGACTGACCTACGGGGCCTACGGCGCCGAGATCGTGCGCGGCGCGCTGAACTCCGTCGACCCGGCACAGCGCGAGGGCGGCATCGCCCTGAGCTTCACGCCGTGGCAGCGGATGCGGCTGGTGCTGCTGCCGCAGGCCGTGCCGGAGATGATCCCGCCCTTCTCCAACCTCCTGGTGGAGCTGCTGAAGGGCACCGCACTGGTGTCGATCATGGGCATGGGCGATCTCGCCTTCAGCGCCAACCTGGTGCGCCTCGCGCTGCAGCAGAGCGCGGAGATCTACACGTACGTCCTGCTGATCTACTTCGTCATCGCCTTCGTGCTCACGCGGGGGATGCGCGCACTGGAACGCAGGCTCAAGGCGGGAATCGGTAAGCAGGTAGGGCGCACGCCCGACGAGAGGCTGCACGCGCCCGAGACGGCCGGCGTGGGCGCGGGAGGTGCTTCCTCATGACCTGGGACTGGGGCGTCGTCGCCGACTTCATGCCGAAGTTCTGGGACGGACTGCTGGTCACGCTGGAGATCCTGGCCCTCGGCTCGCTGATCTCGTTCGTGCTGGGCCTGGTGTGGGCGCTGCTGATGCGGACGCCGACCCGCTTCGTGCGCTGGCCGGTCGGGGTGATCACGGAGTTCATCCGCAACACTCCGCTGCTGGTGCAGTTGTTCTTCTTCTTCTACGTGCTGCCCGAGTGGGGCCTGACCTGGTCGGCGCTGACCACCGGTATCTGCGCGATCGGGCTGCACTACTCGACGTACACGATGCAGGTCTACCGGGCCGGTATCGAGGCGGTCCCCGTCGGCCAGTGGGAGGCCGCGACGGCGCTGAACCTGCCGGTGCGGCACACCTGGACCGCGGTGATCCTGCCGCAGGCGATTCGCCGGGTCGTCCCGGCGCTCGGCAACTACGTGATCTCGATGCTCAAGGACACGCCGATCCTGATGACGATCACGGTCCTGGAGATGCTCGGCCAGGCGCGGCTGTTCTCGCAGCAGAACTTCCAGTTCACCGAGCCCCTGACGGTGATCGGCGTGGCCTTCATCGTCATCGCCTATCCGGCCTCCCTTCTCGTACGAGCCCTGGAGCGACGCCTTGTCCGCTGACACACCCTTGATGAAAGAACCCGACGCCGACGCGAACCCGCCGGTGGACGGCGGCGAGCTGATCCGCTTCGACAACGTCACCAAGCGGTTCGGGTCGAACACGGTGCTCGACCGGCTCGACTTCTCCGTCAACTCCGGCAAGCACGTCACCCTGATCGGCCCGTCCGGCTCCGGCAAGACGACGATCCTGCGGCTGCTGATGACCCTCACCAAGCCGGAGGAGGGCACGATCACGGTCGCCGGGGAGCAGCTCTTCCCGGCGCCGGAGAAGCAGATCCGCGAGGTCCGCAAGAAGATCGGGATGGTCTTCCAGCAGTTCAACCTGTTCCCGAACATGTCGGTGCTGCGCAACATCACCGAGGCCCCGGTCACCGTCCTCGGCATGTCCAAGGACGAGGCGGCGGAGCGCGCCCGCGACCTGCTGGAGATGGTGGGCCTCGCCGACAAGTGCGACGCCCGGCCGATGCAGCTCTCCGGCGGTCAGCAGCAGCGGGTGGCGATCGCGCGGGCGCTGGCGATGCGGCCGCAGGTGCTGCTGCTCGACGAGGTGACCTCGGCGCTCGACCCGGAGCTGGTCGCCGGTGTGCTCGACGTGCTGCGTGACATCGCCCGCACCACGGACATCACGATGCTCTGCGTGACCCACGAGATGAACTTCGCGCGGGACATCTCGGACCAGGTGCTGATGTTCGACTCCGGGCGGGTCATCGAGTCGGGGTCGCCGGAGAAGATCTTCAGCGAGCCCGAGAACGACCGCACGCGAGAATTTCTCAGCGCGGTGCTCTGACGTGTCTGCGGCCTCGGAGGTTGAACGCGGTTCAACCTCCGAGGTCCGGGCGCCGGATCATGTCCCTGGCATGTGCCGGAGTGCCTGCGCCGCTGCTGAGAGCGTTGGAACGGGGTTCGGATCCCGTCAACAGCCGCTCACAACAAGCCTCTTGGCCGCTATCGTGGAACCGGTTTCTCTGTCCTGATGACGGCCCAGTTGTTGAGCGACCGAGCAAGCGCAGGGGGAAGCACCGTGGCGCTGAAGCACGAGCCGACCGCGCCGTACCACTCGGCCCAGGACGCCCTGCGCATCCTGGAGGCCGTGGCGCGGCACACCGCAGGAGTCACCGACACCGAGCTCGCCCGGGACACCGGCCTCGCCCCGGAGCGGCTGGCCACCCTGCTGCGGATGCTGCGCCGCGAGGGCTACGTCGAGCAGATCACCGACGGGGCGTACGTCACCGGTGACGCCCTCTCCCGGCTCGGATCCGCCGAGGGCCGCGAGCAGGCGGTGCGCGAGAAGCTGCAGCGGACCCTGGACCGGCTGCGGGACTCGGTGGGCGCCGCGGTCTACCTCAGCCGGTACGTCGACGGCGAGGTCAGGATCGCCCAGTACGCGGACGGGCCCACGACCCCGGTGGTCAACGAGTGGGTGGACTTCCGCTCCTCGGCGCACGCCACCGCGATCGGCAAGAGCCTGCTCGGCCAGCTCGACCACAACGGCCGCCGCGACCACCTCTCCCGCCACAAGCTGGCCCGGCTCACCTCGCGCACCATCACCAGCGACAAACTTCTGCTGTCCCGCCTGGAGACCCAGCCGCCCACGGTGCCCCACCTCGACCTCCAGGAGTACGCGGTCGGCACGGTCTGCGCGGCCGTCCCGGTCAGCGCCGGCACCTCGGTCGGCTGCCTGGCCCTCTCCCTCCCCGTCGAACACGCCCACCGCCTCCGCCAGGCCGCCGACACCCTCAACCGCAACGCAACCCCGGTCCTGCTCTCCCTGGCGATCTAGAGACAGCCCCGGGTGGTCACAACCACCCCCACGGACCAGGTACTATTTTCCCCGTCGCCACCCACCGGAGACCACTCCACCGGGCGGCGAGAGTCACGCGCCGCTAGCTCAGTTGGTTAGAGCAGCTGACTCTTAATCAGCGGGTCCGGGGTTCGAGTGCCTGGCGGCGCACCATTGACGACGAGGGCCCTCCGCAGGCGCGGGGGGCCTTTGTCGTTGCGGCGGATCTACGCCGGCGCCCTCGATCTCCTCGCGGCCCGGCAGGAGCGGCTGGGGGTCCGGGGGTTATCCCCCGGGAAAACGCAGCATCAGCGGGTCCGGGGTTCGAGTGCCTGGCGGCGCACAAACACGGGTGAAGGCCCCTCGCAGGTGCGGGGGGCCTTCGTCGTTGGGGCGAGTCTCCCGCGACGCCCGCATCTCCCCGGGCCCTACAGGGACGGCTGGGGGTCTGGGGGTCATCCCCCAGGAAATGCAGCATCAGCGGGTCCGGGGTTCGAGTCCCTGGCGGCGCACCATCTACGACGAAGGTCCTCCGCAGGCGCGGGGGGCCCTTGTCGTCGGGGCCGGATCTACGCCGGAGCCCCCGATCTCCTCGCGGCCCGGCAGGAGCGGCTGGGGGTCCGGGGGTTATCCCCCGGGAAAACGCAGCATCAGCGGGTCCGGGGTTCGAGTGCCTGGCGGCGCACAAACACGGGTGAAGGCCCCTCGCAGGTGCGGGGGGCCTTCGTCGTTGGGGCGAGTCTCCCGCGACGCCCGCATCTCCCCGGGCCCTACAGGGACGGCTGGGGGTCTGGGGGTCATCCCCCAGGAAATGCAGCATCAGCGGGTCCGGGGTTCGAGTCCCTGGCGGCGCACCATCTACGACGAAGGTCCTCCGCAGGCGCGGGGGGCCCTTGTCGTCGGGGCCGGATCTACGCCGGAGCCCCCGATCTCCTCGCGGCCCGGCAGGAGCGGCTGGGGGTCCGGGGGTTATCCCCCGGGAAAACGCAGCATCAGCGGGTCCGGGGTTCGAGTCCCTGGCGGCGCACCATTGACGACGAGGGTCCTCCGCAGGCGCGGGGGGCCTTTGTCGTTGCGGGGTCTGCAGTGTCCTCGGGGGTCAGAAGGCGGTACATCTGCTCTCCCGGTGGGCGCCACCACACCGGGTCGTTGCAGTGGAGGCCCTCCCGTCTTAGTTGGGCTCTGTGGATTTTGTTGGTGGCCGTGATCGGCATCCGTTCTACGACGCGTACGAAGCTCGGGGTCATTTTTGTGCCGAGGTCGGGCTGGGCGGCCAGGAAGGTGGTGAAGGTCGTGGGGTCGAAGGTGCCGGCGATGGTGGCCATCACCTGGTCGCCGGTCACCGGGTCCGGCACTGCGTAGACCGCGACGGCGGCGGCGCCCTCGTAGCGGGCGAGGATGTTCTCGATCATCGCGGCCGCGAGGTTCTCGCTGTCGACGCGGATCCGGTCGTCGGTGCGGCCGGCGAAGTAGAGGTAGCCGTCGGCGTCCCGGTAGAAGAGGTCGCCGGTCCAGTAGCAGCCGTCGTGCCGTCGCTCGGCCTCCGCGGAGGGATTGCGCCAGTACCCCTCGAAGGGGTTCGGCCCCTTGTTGACCAGCTCCCCTATCGCCTCGTCCCCGTTGAGCAGCCGCCCGGCCGCGTCGAGAACGGCGGCCGGACACTCCTTGCGCGTCTGCGGATCGAGTACGACGAGCCCGGGCGTCGCCCTCCCGACCGCGCCGGACGGCGTACCCGGCGACCACTGCACGGCCGCACCCCCCTCCGACGAGCCGTACCCCTCCACCAGGCGCACCCCGAAGCGCCGCTCGAAGGCCGCCGCGTCCACCGCCCCCGCCTCCGTGCCGAAGCCCAGCCGCAGGGGGTTGTCCCGGTCGTCGGCACGCTCCTCGGTGGCCAGGACGTAACTCACGGCCCGCCCCACATACGTGAAGTACGTCGCCCCGTACGCGCGCACGTCCGCCAGGAAGCGCGACGCCGAGAAGCGCCGCCGCAGCGCCACCCCCGCCCCGGCCACCAGCGCGGGCGCCCAGTCGGCGATCACCGCGTTGCCGTGGAACATCGGCATGCAGATGTAGTGCACGTCGTCCGGACCCACCCCGAACTGGCCGACCAGCGAACGCCCGGCCGCCGCCAGCCGCCCCTGGGAGCAGATCGCCGCCTTCGGGGCGCCGGTCGAGCCGGAGGTGAAGTACAGCAGGAGGCGGTCGCCGGGGGCGGCCCGGGAGGCGTCCGGCACGGCGCCCGCGTAGGGCGCCAGAAGGTCCTCGTACTCCTCGGTCCCGGTCACCAGCAGCCGTACGCCGGGGAGTTCGAGCCCGGCGAGGAGGGGGAGGTGGGCGCGTTCGGTGACCAGCGTCCGGCACTCGGTGTGCAGGATGTCGCGGGCCAGTTCCGGGCCGCGGCGGGTGGGGTTGATCCCGGCGACCGCGGCTCCCGCGAGCGCGGCGGCGCTCAACCACAGCGGGTATTCAGGGGTGTTGTCCAGCAGCACCCCCACGTGCGGCTCGGCGCCGGGCGGCAACAGGTCGGTCAGCAGCGCCGCTCGGGCGGCAGCACCGGCCGCCACCTCGTGGTGGGTGAGGACCAGGTCCTCGTACCACAGCCCCGGGCGGTGGTCGCCGTAGCGCACCGCCACGAGTTCGGCGACCGTGGCCGTGGACGTAGCCGTGGCCGTAGTCGCTCCGGATGACCTGGACTCCTTGGACTCCATGGAGGTGCACGGTAATTGACGTCCCGTCAGATGTGGAGAGGCGTAACCAGGTGTGTGCGCCGGGACCGAGCCTCCCGGCGCACACACCCTGTCCGGTGGATCAGAAGGTGACGTCCGAGCAGGCGTAGAACGCGTTGCCCGTGTCCGCGATCGTCCATACGGCGACGATCACGTGGTGACCGCTCAGCCCGGACGGCAGGGTGCCGCTGTGGGAGAGGGTGGAGGGGGGCCGCTGCCCGCTGTAGGGCACTGTCAGGAACGGTGTGGTGTTGAGGTCCGAGCGGGACAGGTTGTGGTTCTGGTTCCAGCCCTGCTTGGTGACGTAGTACTTGAAGTCCGTGGTGGCGTGCATGGCGGTGAACTGCCACCGGAACGTGTAGCTCTGACCGCCCGTCACCTGGGTGGTGGGCCAGGCGCCGCCGGACGGTGTCCTCGGGCTGTCGAGCTGGGAGAAGCGCGAGTTGCCGCCGGAGCATATGGCCCCGTCGGCGGGTCCGGAGGCGGGGAAGCCCTTGGGGCCCTCGACGCTCTGCGGCTCGTACTGGATGTCGCCGCAGTTCGTCACCGTGCCGTTGGCGCACAGCTTCTGCCTGCTGATGGGGAGGTCGGTGTAGCCGTGGCTGCTCGCGCTTCCGGCGGAGAGCACGAAGGCCCCTGCCGTGGTGAGCCCGAGCGCGGCGGCGTACCACTTGGTCTTTCTGCGCATGCTGCCGCTCCTGAAGAACGTGGGGGAAGTTCCATGAGGCGTGCAGGTCTAGACCAAGTTTCAGAATATTGCCGTCCGTTGGTCGTGTCCATACCAAGACGGGCCCCTATCCGTCACGGCATCCTCGATCACGGCATCTGTTCGCTCATCACGGCATCTGTTCGCTCCGCCCCGCGCAGAACGCCACCGTCAAGTCCTTCACCAGCGCCTTGCGTTCGTAGTCGTCCAGGTCCACCAGACCACGCACTGTCAGCCGGGTCACGGTGTCCTCCACGGAGTCGACCACCGAGGTGAGCACACTCGCCCGGTGCTGCGCGTCCAGCGCGGCGATACGGCGACGCTGCATCGCGGCGGCCACCTCGGGCGCGTACTCGACGAGGACCGGCTGCACCGAGAAGACCTCCAGCCCGACCGGCGCCGCGTCCGCCGCCGTCAGCCGGGTCAGCGCGTCCCCGGCCGCCTCCGCCGGACCCCTCCGACTCCCGGGCGTCTCCACCGCCACCCGGGCGAGGGCCGCCTCCACGCACTCGCGCAGATAGGTCTCGTGGTCCTCGATGCCCAGCACGGCCCGCGCGGTGTCCCGCACCCGCCACACCACCAGCACCACCACGCGCAGCGCGACACCGTTGCCATCGGCCGCTGGCATCGGCTCGCTGCGCCAATGCCGCAGCCGTACGTCGACCCGGCGGCGCAGCAGCAGCGGGTTGACCCACATCAGACCGGTACGCCGTACGGTCCCGCGGTAGCGGCCGAACAGCCCGAGCACCCAGGCCCGCCCGGTCCGGCCCCGGGCCAGTCCGCCGAACCCGAACAGGGCGAGCGCCCCCGCACCGGCGTACGCCGCCCACTGCGCGGGCCCGAGCCCGGCCCCCGCGAACGCGGGCAGCCGCAGCGCCGCCGC
>NZ_JAFJSY010000028.1 GCF_019857225.1 Streptomyces plumbidurans | reverse complement strand
CGACGCGGGCTGGGGCCGCCCCGGCTGGCGCGGGCTCGCGCCCTCCTGCGCGGGCTGCGTCCGCGCCCGTACGTCCCTCTCGCTCGCGGCGTTCGCCCGGCTGGCCGGAGAAGGGCTGCGGGTGGTGGCGCGCGGCGGCGACCCGGCCCGTACGGACGGTGCGCCCGGCGCCGAGGGGCTCGGCGTGCCCGAACTCGTCGCTGAGGCGGCCCTGTTGCAGGCGCGCCTCGACTGGTTCCAGACCCAGCTGGCCCGACTGGGCGACCACGGACCCGGCCGGGGCAGGCAGGGGTAGCGGGGGAGAGCCGGGGTACCCGTCGTGTTCCGAACGAGAGGCAGACGAGCGGAACACGACAGGAGGCGACGCCGTGACCGGGACCATGCACCCCGGGCCTGTGCACGACGAGCACCACTCGGTGGGCGAACTGGTCGGACAGGCCGCAGAACAGCTCTCCAGGCTCGTACGGCAAGAAGTGGCCCTCGCCAAGGAGGAGATGGCCGCCAAGGGCAGGCGCGCCGGACGCGGCGGCGGACTGCTCGGCGCCGCGGGCGCGTTCGCGTACGCGGGCCTGCTCGCCGCGGCCGGCACGGCCGTCGCCGCTCTCTCGCCGGCGCTGTCGGTCTGGGCCGCGGCACTCATCGTGACGGCCGTGCTGTTCGTGATCGCGGTCGTGCTCGCCATGACCGGCCGCGCCCAGTTGCGCCGGGCCACTCCCCCCACGCCGGAGGAGGCCCTCGGCAGCGTCAAGGCCGATGTCGAGGAGATCAAGGAAAGGGCACGCCGATGACGGACGAGACCGCGACGGGCGCCAAGGGGCCCGACGAGCTGCGCCGCCAGATCGAGCGCACGCGCAGCGAACTCGGCGCGACGGTGGAGGAGTTGGCGGGGAAGATGGACGTGAAGGGTCGCGCGCGGGCCCGGGCGGCCGACCTCATGGACAAGGCCGGAGCCATGACCGTGCAACTGCGCAGCACCGCCGCGCAGGCCGGTCACACCATGCAGGAGCGGGCCAACAAGGCAGGCCACCAGGTTCAGGACAGGGCCACCAAGGCCGGCCATCAGATGCACGACAACGCCACGAAGGCCGGGCACCGGGCGCACGAGCGGGCGCTGCGGACCGGCCACTCCGCCCAGGACACGGCGCAGACGACGGGGCACGAGGCGCAGCACCGGGCGGAGCACGGCATGCCGTGGCCCGCCCGGCCGGTGGTGCGCGCGGCGCAGCGCCATCCGCGGCCCACGCTCGTCATCGGCGCGGCCCTGGTCGCGGCCGCGGTGATCACCTGGCGCTATCCGAAGAGGTGATCACCTGGCGGCTTCCGAAGAAGTGAGACCAGGCTTGACCTGAATCGCGGTTGAGGTTGAAGGGTGGGCGGTACATCGATCGGTCACCGCCCACCGGAGGCTCGTATGACCCGCCGTACCGACGCCCATCCCGACCTCGCCGACCCGCGCGTCCAAGCACCCTTCTTCAGCATCTGGCGCGTGGGCACCCCGCTGCGTCAGCGGCAGACCGTCGAGGCGATCGACGAGGCCTGGCGAGGGCGTCCCTGGCCCGCGGACGGTCTGCTCGGCTATCACGTCTACACCGGCGACGACGCCTCCACACTGCTCCACCACTCGCAGTGGACCGACGAAGCGGCCTACGCGGCCTTCGTGAAGACGCAGCGTCAGGAACGCGTAGACGCCGTCGACACCGCGGTGCCCGGCATCGAACGGCTGGGACTGGGACGCTACCGGCGCTACCGCAGCGGCGTACGGGACGGCGACACGCGGGTCCCCGGCTGCATCGTGATCGTCGACATCGAGTTCGAAGGACCCGACCCCGAGCGGCAGCGCGCCTGGGTCGACGCCGTCTTCGAGGCGCTGGCCAGCGAGCCGACCCCGCATCCCGGCGGCATCTCCGCCCACTTCCATCTGAGCACCGACGGCACTCGCGTCCTCAACTACGCCGAATGGGAGAGCGCCCACGCCCACCTCGACGCTCTCGCCGCGCCCGGCGAAGGCATCGGCTCGTCCACGGAGCAGTGGCACCGCGTCCAGACCTGGCCCGGCCTGAAGAGCACCACGGTCAGCCGTTACCGGCATGCACTGGGCCTGATCCCCGACTGAGGCTCACCGCAACGGCAGGACTCACCGACAGACAGAACCGTCTGGACAAATAAAGTGTTCGGTGAGACGGTGGACGCATGCTGGACGTCACCGTGATCGAGGACCCCGAGACCGCCGCCGTCTCCCTGGACCCCATCAGGGCCCGGCTGCTCGCCGAGCTGGCGGCCGGACCCGCGTCGGCGGCGATGCTGGCCGGCCAGGTCGGACTGCCCCGCCAGAAGGTGAACTACCACCTCAAGGCGCTGGAGCGGCACGGCCTGGTCGAGCTCGCCGGGGAGCGCCGCAAGGGCAATGTCACCGAGCGGCTGATGCGGGCGACCGCCGCGTCGTACGTCATCTCGCCGCTCGCGCTCGCGGCCGTGCAGCCCGACCCCGACCGCTTCCGGGACCAGCTGTCCGCGCGCTGGCTGCTCGCCCTCGGCGCCCGCCTGGTGCGCGACGTCGGCGCGCTGATCACCGGCGCCACCAAGGCCCGCAAGCGGCTGGCGACGTACGCGCTCGACGGCGAGGTCCGCTTCTCCTCGGCCGCCGACCGGGCCGCGTTCGTGCAGGAGCTGACGGCCGGGGTCACCGCGCTGATCCGCAAGTACGACGCTCCCGGTGCCGAGGGCGGGCGCGCGCACCGGATCGTCGTGGCCGTCCACCCCACTCTCAAGCAGACCGAGCTCAAGCAGACCGAGCCGGAGTAGTCAGGAGCCCCCCATGTCCAAGGAATTCGAGATCGCCCGCGAGTTCGAGGTCGACGCCACTCCCGAGCAGGTGTGGGAGGCGATCACCACCGGAACCGGCGGCTATCTGTGGCCGATGGAGCCGCCGGAGCCCCGGGTCGGCGGCAGGGGGCCCTTCGGGTCCGAGATCACCGCCTGGGACCCGCCGCACCGCTACACCAACCGCGTCGAGGACGCCGAGGGCATCTCCGAGCAGACCCTCAACCAGCTCGACTACACGATCGAGCCCCGCGACGAGGGTCGTCGGGCCTGGGTGCGGTACGTGCACAGCGGCATCTTCGTCGACGACTGGGACAACCAGTACGACGGCGCCTCCAAGCACAACGACTTCTATCTGCACACCCTGCGCGAGTACCTGGTCCACTTCGCGCCCCGGCCGGTCGCGTTCGCCACCTTCGACGGGCCCGCGTCGTCCAAGGCGCCCGACGCGCTCGCGGTCGTCGGGCGGGCGCTCGGTGTCGGCGAGGACGTGGCCGCCGGTACGCGCCTGACGGTCCGGGGACCGGACGAGTTCGAGGCCGTCGTCGACTACCGCGACCCGTACTTCATCGGGCTGCGCACCGACCGTGGCCTCACCCGTGTCTTCGGGCGCAACCACTGGGGCCACCCGGTCGGCATCTCGCTGCACGACTTCACGCCGGGCACCGACATCAAGGAGTGCGAGGCCGCCTGGCAGGGCTGGCTGAACGGCGTGTTCAACCAGCCCTGAGCAAGCGGGAGTTACGGGCGGAAACGCAGCACCTGCGGGTCGTGGTCGCTGATCTGGTCGTGGAACTCCGAGTTGATGTGCACGGAGTCGTAGTCGAAGCCGCGGCCGCGGCGGATCGACGGGGAGATCAGGATCTGGTCCAGGACCTGCTGGTTGCCCTGGTAGTCGTAGGTGTAACGCTCGCTCCTGGGCAGCGACTTGATCGCCGACCACAGGGCGCCGTCACCTTCCAGGATCTTCGTGGTGCCGGAGAACTCGAAGTCGTTCATGTCGCCGAGCGTGACGACCTCCGCGTTCTTCTGGGCGTGCAGGATGTCCTTGACGAACGCGTTGACCACCGTCGCCTGCGCGTGCCGCTGGGTCTCCGAGCTGCGCGCCGGCGGCTGGTACGCCGCCGTCAGACCCTGGTCGCCGCCCTTGGAGTTCAGGTGGTTGCCGATCACGAAGACCGTCTTGCCGTGGAAGACGAACTCGGCGGCCAGCGGCTTGCGGCTGTCGGTCCAGGCGGAGTCCGCCGGGGCGACCCGGCCGGGCGAGGCTGTCAGCTGGGCCTTGCCGTGCACCTTGGTGACGCCCACCGCGGTGGTGGAGTCGCCGCCCGCGCGGTCCGTGAAGGACACCCGCTCGGGGTTGAAGAGGAAGACCTGGCGGATGTTGCCGCCGGGCTCGCCGCCGTCCTGGTCGTTGACCGGGTCGATGCCGCGCCATTCGTACCTCGGGCCGCCCGCCGCGACGATCGCGTCGATCAGCTTGTTCACCGTCACGTCGGCGGCGACCGTGCCGTCGTCCTTCGCGCCGTTGTTGTCCTGGATCTCCTCCAGGGACACGATGTCGGGCGACTTGAGGTTGTTCACGATCGCGGAGGCGTGCTGGGCGAACGTGTTGTCGGTCGGGTCGAGGTTCTCGACGTTGTACGTGGCGACCGCGAGCTCGCCGTGGGACTGCTTCCTCGTCGTCTCGCGCTGAAGACCGCCGCTCTTGAGGGCGCCGATCTGGTTCGCGACGAGGGTGTAGCCGCCGAACTGGTTGTAGTCCATCGGCCCTGCCGTGGTGCCGGTGAGCGAGTCGCCGACGTTCGCCACCGGGAAGTCGGCGGTCGCGCCCAGCGACTGGATCTGCAGCCGGCCGGTGTTCTGGTCGTCGTAGGAGCCGTAGAGCGTGCCGCCGCGGCGGGTCGGGTTCTCGTGCGGCTTCACCGTGACCCACAGCTCGGTGTACGGGTCGGTGCCGGTGACCACGCGGGCGTTGGCGACCTGGACGTTCATGCCCTCCAGGGACTCGTAGTAGTCCAGGGCGTACTTCTTCGGCTGCAGGGTCAGGCCGTTGACCGAGCCGTTCGCCGCGGTGTCGCCCGCGGGGGTGTAGCGCGCGGGCACCGACCTCGCGTCGATCACCGTCGGGGCGGGCACCGCGTTGCCGGTGGAGACGGTGGTGATCACCGGCTTGGTGATCTCAGTGACCGACTGGTTGCCGGACGAGGTGCCGCCGGGGACGTACTCGGAGACCGTGCCGGTGACCGTGACGGAGTCACCGACGGCGACCTTCGGGGTGGAACTGGTGTAGACGAAGACGCCCTCACTGGTGGCCGGGTCGTCGTCCGGGTTCGGGTCCTGGATCCAGAAGCCTTTGGAGGAGCCGTAGGTACGCACGCCGGTGACGATTCCGGCCACGTCCGTGACCTTCTGGCCGGCGTACGCGGAGGTGCGCGTGGCGCCCTGGATGTCATGGATGCGTACGGTGTCCGCGTGCGCGGGCGCGGTCAGGGCGACGGTGGACGCGGCGGAACAGACAGCGGCGACGGTGAGCGCGGCGAGACGCGCGGAAGACTTGCTCGGCAACGGAAATCCCTCCGGGGACGTGCGTGGGTGCCGGGACGAGGGTGGTGCGTGGACGGTCTCGCGGCCGCGACCGGTGGGGCGGCGGCGACGCGCGTAGAAATTCGGTGAACAGGTGTCCGTCGGATTTCTACGCGCGTCAATCTCCTGCGAGGTCACGCCACTTGTCAAGGTTTCGGCCATGTACGAACGCTGTCCGGGAGATGAACCGGGCGGCATGGGGCGAAACCCGTCTAGGCTGAGCGGCTGAGTGGTACGACACGCCCGAGGAGAACCAGCCGATGTCAGACAGCTCCCCCCTGCCGCCGGTGCGCCTGCACCCCGAAGCGGAACTGGCGCGGGACGCGTTGTCCACGCCGCTGCTCTCCCGCGCCGCGCGGCTCGCCCGCTGGGCCGGTCCCGAGACCCGGGTGGACGCCGGGGGCGGACTCGTCGACGAGCAGCTGCCGGCCGCGGCCGAGGTGCTCGGGCTGAGCGGCGACGACGCCGCGGCCCTCGCGAGCGAGGCATGGCGGGTCGCCCTGGACACGGGGCTCGTCCACGTCACCGACGAGGACGAGGGCACCGTCGCCGCCGGGGAGGATCTGGCGCTGCTCACCTCGGGCTCACCGCACGACGTACTGGCCGTCTGGCTGGAGGCCCTGGAGACGGTGCTCGCCGACGCGAGCGTGCCCGACCTGGAGGGGCTGGCAGGGCTGGAGGGCGCGCTGGACGAGGGCGGCGAGGTCGACCTGTCCCGGCTGGAGTGGGACCCGGAGGGGGAGGCCGAGTTCCTCGACGGCGTCCTCGGCAACCTGTACCTGCTCACCGTCAGCGAGGACGGACCCGGGGACGCGCCCGTGCCGCTGCCGGCCCTCGCCGCCTCGATGCTCGTGCCCAGCGACATGGGCGAGCCCACCAACGACGTTCTTGAACAGGTGTCGGACGCCATGATGCGGCTCGACGACCAGTTCCGGCTGCTGGAACCGGCGGGGCTCGTGGAGTTCCAGCCGGTCGACGAGGCGCTGATGGCGGACGCCGACAACACCGCCGAGGACCTCACGCCCCCGGACGACACCGACGTCGCGCGCTACGGCATGGTGCGGCTGACCCCCCTCGGCCTGTACGGGTTGCGCTCCCGGCTGCTGGAGGCAGGCTTCGCTGCGCCCGCGGTCGGCGACCTCGCGGACAAGGGGGCCGACGTCCTGCTCGACGGGACGGCGACGTTCCCCCAGCGGGCGGCGCAGGCCGAGACCGAACTGTGGATGGCGCGCCGCGAACCCCTCGCCGCCGCACGGGAGTTGCTCGCCGCGGCCCGGGGTGCGGACGGCGGGGCGCCGCTGCGCCGGCTGCGCTGCCAGCAGGCGCTCTCCCTCGTCGGCACCGAGGCCGAGCCCGCGCTGCGCGAGGTCCTCGACGACGCCGAACTGGGCGGACTCGCCCGCGTCTGGCTGACCGAGCACGGAGCGGCCGACGTACCGGCACCCTCCGAAGCGATGATCTTCTGGCTGACCATCGACACCATCGCCGCCCAACTGGCCGCCGAGGGCAACTCCGAGGAACTGCGCGCCCTGGTACAGGGCCTGGCCGCCCAGCACGGCGGCTTCTTCGACGCGGCCTGGCGAGTCGACCACCCCGCCACAGCAGACGTCCTGGAAGCCATGGGCCGCCTCCACCCCGACAAACGCATCGCGAAGGAGGCCCGAAAGGCGGCGTTCAAAGCGCGGTCGCAGCACGGGGGTTGAAAGTTTTCGCGGGGCGGGTTTTAAGTTTCCGTGGGGTCCTGCCTACGGATTCATGGAACCAGGTCCGCAAGTGTCGCCCTGCGTTCAAGCTCCGTTCAGGCGTGGGCGGGACGGTGGCGCCGAACCGAGGTCCGCCACCCTCCACGGCACACCCACCGTCTCAGGAGACACCATGTCGCTCACCCGCAGGGACTTCGCCAGAAAAACCGCGGTCACCGGTGCCGGGGTAGCTCTGGCGGGCAGCGTCGGCGCTCTCGCCACCGCCCCCAACGCCCTTGCGTCCACGGACACCGAGAGTGCCGACGGCAGGCCGGGACACGGCCACGTCGGGGTCGGCTACGGCCCGCTGCTGCCCGACCCGGACGGCATCCTCGCCCTGCCCGCCGGGTTCAAGTACCGCATCATCACCTACAGCGGCAGGACCAAGCTGGAGTCGGGCGAGTTCACTCCCTCCAACCACGACGGCACCTCCACCTTCGACGGCCCCCGCGGCGCCACCCTCCTGGTCAACAACCACGAGCTGGCCGGCCCCCGCGCCGACTGGCCCCACCCGGTCCCGCTCACCGAGGGCCTCGTCTACGACCCCGCCGCGGCCGGCGGCTGCACGGTCGTCGAGGTCCGCCGCGACCACGTGGCCGAGTGGGTCGGCATCGCCGGCACCGCCACCAACTGCGCGGGCGGCAACACCCCTTGGGGCACCTGGCTGACCTGCGAGGAGACCGAGGACAAGGCCGGCACCAACGGCTTCACCAAGGACCACGGCTACGTCTTCGAGGTCGACCCCGCCGACCGCCGCGCCAACCGCAACCCCAAGCCCATCAAGGCGCTGGGCCGTTACGCCCACGAGGCCGTCGTCGTCGATCCCAAGCGCGGCCACCTCTACCTCACCGAGGACGCGTCCGGCCCCAACGGCCTGCTCTACCGCTGGACCCCGCCCGAGCACTTCCACCACGGCCGCGGCAGGCTGCGCACCCTCGCCGACGACGCGGGCGTACTCCAGGCCTTCAAGTGCTTCGACTCCGGCGGCAAGTTCGTCGACGACCTCTCCCGCGCCACGAGGATCGGCACGGTCTACGGCGTCGACTGGGTGGACGTCCCCGACCGCGACGCGAAGACCACCTCCGTCCGCAAGCAGTTCACCGCGGGCCAGGTCACCCGCGCCCGCAAGCTGGAGGGCATGTGGTGGGCCGACGGCGGCACCTACGTCGTCTCCTCCTACGCCCGTGACGAGAGCCCCGTCCAGCACGACGGCGCCGTCTGGTTCTACGACCCGGGGCGCCGCACCCTGACCCTGAAGGTCCTCATCGGCGTCAACCCGGACCCGTCGAAGGAGGGCAACTTCGACGGCCCGGACAACATCACCGTCTCCCCGTACGGCGGCCTGGTCATCGCCGAGGACGGCGAGGGCCTGCAACACCTGTTCGGCGCCACCGACAGCGGCCGCACCTACCCCATCGCCCGCAACGAACTGAACCTCGGCACCGAATCGGAGCCCGAGTACAGCGAGTTCACCGGCGTCACCTTCTCACCCGATGGAAAGACCCTGTACGCCAACATCCAGACCCCGGGGATCATGCTGGCCATCACGGGGCCGTGGAAGCGTCAGAAGCGTTGACGCGTTAATTGGTTCGCGAGTTCCGCGGTCCGCCTCCTAGAGTGGGCAACGTCCAGGTGCGAAGGCAGGACCTACTTCCACTGATAATGGGGCGGCCGCGGGTTCGAATCCCGCCACCGGTACAACTCGCCGGTGTAGCTCAGGGGTTAGAGCACCTACGTCGGTTCCGCCGACTTCGATCTCTGGACACCTACAACTCCATGCACCTCCCGGTGCGCGGGCCGCGGCTACTTCTTTCGCAACAAGAATCCGATGCCGCCGCCGACTTGATCTCGGGAGGCGCAGTTCATGGTGTGTGTCCGGAGTGCGGGCTTGCTCTCGATTCCGGGCACCTTCCTTTTGCTGCGCCTCCCTCCGAAACAGCAATGAATTCGGGGGAATTCACCATGACGCGATTCAACCGCAAGGGCGCGAAGGCGCAGCCCGTTTCGCGGGTCACCTCCACGGGCCGAGTGCTCCGTACGTACGAGGGCGGCCGCGGCCGTGAGCGGGACACGCGTTCCGAGCTTTTTCTTCTCGCGGTCTCCAATCTCGTGTCGCAGCACACCTTTTACGAGACCGGCGACGACCGGGACGACCGCTTCGCGCGGCTCGTGCGCGCGCTCGCCGTCGAGGACCCGGACTGGACCGCCGGCCTGCTCCGCTGGCTGCGCGGCGAGGGCAATCTCCGTACGGCCTCGATCGTGGGCGCCGCGGAGTACGTGAAGGCACGCCTCGACGCGGGTGCGACGGACGGGCCGTCGAACCGGCAGGTCGTGGCCTCGGTGCTGCGGCGCCCCGACGAGCCCGGCGAACTGCTCGGGTACTGGACGGCGATGTACGGCCGCAGCGTCCCCAAGCCCGTCAAGCGGGGGATCGCCGACGCCGTGCGCCGCCTCTACAGCGGGACATCGCTGCTGAAGTACGACACCGCGTCCAAGGGCTACCGCTTCGGCGACATCCTCAACCTGGTGCACGCGGCCCCGGACCCGGACAAGCCGTGGCAGGGCGAGCTGTTCCAGTACGCCCTGGACCGCAGGCACAACCCGGACACCGCGGTGCCGCCCGCGTCGAGCCGTGTGCTCGCCGCGCACCGCGCGCTCATGGCGGTGCCGCCGGCGGAGCGGCGCGCGGTGGTGACGTCCGAGGACGGCGCCGAGCGGCTGGCCGCCGCCGGGATGACCTGGGAGGCGCTGGCCGGGTGGCTGCAGGGGCCGATGGACCGGGCGGCGTGGGAGGCGGTCATCCCATCCATGGGGGCCATGGCCTTGACCCGTAACCTGCGCAATTTCGACGAGGCCGGTGTGTCCGACGAGGTCGCGGCACGGGTCGCGGCGAAGATCAGCGACCCGGCGGAGGTCGCGCGCTCGCGGCAGTTCCCCTTCCGGTACCTCGCCGCGTACCGGCACGCGCCCTCGCTGCGCTGGTCGTACCCGCTGGAGCAGGCGCTCGGTCACTCGCTGGCCAATGTGCCGGCGCTGCCCGGCCGGACGCTGGTCCTCGTGGACCGTTCGGGCTCGATGTTCTACTCGCGGATGTCCGACCGCTCGGAGCTGACCCGGGCCGACGCGGCGGCGGTCTTCGGCGCGGCGCTCGCGCTGCGGGCGGCAAAGGCGGACCTCGTCGAGTTCGGCTCCACCAGCAACCGGATCCCGTACCGCAAGGGCGAGTCCGTGCTGCGGATCCTCGACCGCTTCGGCGACCTGGGCGGCACCGACACGACCGGCGCGGTGCGCGCGCACTACCGCGGGCACGACCGGGTGCTGATCGTCACCGACGAGCAGTACCACTACAGCCACCACGGCGACCCGACCGAGCAGGTCCCCGCGCGGGTTCCGGTCTACACCTGGAACCTCGCCGGTCACCTGGCGGGCCACGGCCCGTCGGGCAAGGCGAACCGGCACACCTTCGGAGGGCTCTCGGACGCGGCCTTCCGCATGGTGCCGCTGCTGGAGGCGGCCCGGGACGCCGACTGGCCCTGGGCGGCCTGAGCGCACCCTTGCCCGCCGGTACGGCTGACATCTAACATTTCAATTCATGGAGGCCATTCGACCCGTCCAACGCACCCTCCTCCGCGACCGGGCCTACGAGGTGATCCGTGACGCCATCGTCGCCGGGGAGCTCGCGCCCGGTGCGGTGGTGCGGGACGGTGAGCTCGCCGAGCGGCTCGGGTTGTCCCGGGCGCCGGTGCGGCAGGCGTTCTCGCGGCTGGTGGACGAGGGGCTGCTGGAGAGCAAGCCGCAGAGCTACACCCGCGTCACCCCGCTGGTCACCGCCGACGTACGGGACGCGGCGGCCGTGGTCGGCGCGCTGCACGAGCTGGTCGCACGGACCGGGGTGCCCCGGCTGTCCGCCGAGGGTGTGGGTGCGATGCGCACGGCCAACGAGCGCTTCGCCGCGGCCGTCGGCGCGGGGGACGTCGACGGTGCCCTGCGCGCCGACGACGCACTGCACGACGTCCTCGTCGAGGCCGCGGGCAACGGCGCGGCGGCCGCCACCATCGCCCGCTACACCCCCCTCATCCGCCGGCTGGAGCGACGGCGCTTCGGCGAGAGCTCCTGCCGTTCGGCCGGGCTGCACGATCGGCTGATCGACGCCTGTGCGGCCGGTGACGTGGAGGGGGCGGTCCGTGTCACCGCGGAGATCTGGCGCACCCTCACCGACCTCGCCGACGGCGACTGATCCCGACCCCGGGAGGACTCATGTCCCTTTCCTCGTACGAGCGTTACCCCCTCCTCTTCGGACCCTCGCCGGTGCACCCGCTGGAGCGGCTGACCGCGCGGCTCGGCGGTGCCTCGCTCTGGGCCAAGCGGGAGGACTGCAACTCCGGTATCGCCTACGGCGGGAACAAGACCCGCAAGCTGGAGTACCTGGTCGCCGACGCGCTCGCCAAGGGCTGCGACACGCTCGTCTCCATCGGCGGGGTGCAGTCCAACCACACCCGTCAGGTCGCGGCCGTCGCCGCCCGCGCCGGGCTCAAGTGCGTGCTGGTGCAGGAGAGTTGGGTGGACTGGCCGGACTCCGTGTACGACAAGGTGGGCAACATTCTGCTCAGCCGGCTGGCCGGGGCCGATGTGCGCCTGGTGCAGGCCGGGTTCGGCATCGGCGTCAAGGAGAGCTGGGAGCAGGCGCTCAGGGACGTCTCGGAGGCGGGCGGCACGCCGTACGCCATCCCGGCCGGCGCCTCCGACCATCCGCTCGGCGGCCTCGGCTTCGCCGGGTGGGCGTACGAAGTCGCTGAGCAGGAGCGGGAGTTGGGGGTCTTCTTCGACACGGTGGTGGTGTGTTCGGTGACCGGCTCCACCCAGGCGGGCATGGTCGCCGGGTTCGCCGCGCTGGAGGAGGCGGGCGGGCGGCCGCGCCGGGTGATCGGCATCGACGCCTCGGCGAAGCCCGCCGCCACCCGCGAGCAGATCGTGCGGATCGCCCGGAACACCGCCCGGCTCATCGGGGTGCGGCGTGAGCCGACCGAGGCGGACGTCGAGCTGGACGAGCGCTATCACGCCGGGGTCTACGGCATCCCGGACGAGACCACGCTGGCGGCGATGCGGCTGGCCGCGCGGACCGAGGGGATGGTCACCGACCCGGTGTACGAGGGGAAGTCGATGGCCGGGATGGTCGACCTGGTCGAGCGCGGCGAGATCGGCCCGGACTCCACGGTGCTCTATGCCCACCTGGGCGGCCAGCCCGCGCTCAACGCCTACAGCGCGCTGTTCTAGGCGTACTGCCCAGGGACGTGGCCCCTCCGCCGGTGTCGGTCGCTCCGGGCGGAGGGGCTGCGGGCGTGGTCGTGGTCGGCTAGAGGGTCTGTGCGGCCGGCTTGACCATGTTGCGGACCGTGCGGGCCTTGACGAAGTCGCCCATCGCGGTCATCTCCCACTCACCGGAGAACTGGCGGATCAGTTTCGCCATCATCACGCCCGTCTGGGCCTCGGCGTTGGTGAGGTCGAAGCGGACGAGTTCCTCGCCGGTGGCGGCGTCCAGGAGGCGGCAGTAGGCCTTGGCGACCTCGGTGAACTTCTGCCCGGAGAAGGAGTTCACGGTGAAGACCAGGCCCGTCGCCTCCGGCGGGATACGGCCGAGGTCGACCGCGATCACCTCGTCGTCGCCACCGCCCTCGCCCGTGAGGTTGTCCCCGGAGTGCTTGATGGCGCCGTTCAGGATGGACAGCTTGCCGAAGTAGCAGCTGTCGATGTGGTTGCGCTGCGGGCCGAAGGCGATGACCGAGGCGTCCAGGTCGATGTCCTTGCCACCGTAGGCCGGTTCCCAGCCCAGGCCCATCTTGACCTGGCTGAGCAGCGGGCGGCCGCCCTTGACCAGGGACACGGTCTGGTTCTTCTGCAGGCTGACGCGGCCCTTGTCGAGGTTGATCTTTCCGGCGCCGGGAGTGGGGGCCGCGGCGGCCGGCGGGGCCTGCGGAGGCGGCGGCGTGGTCGACATGGGCGGGGCCACCGGGGTCTGCGGCGGTGCCACGGGGGCGGGTGCCGCGGCGGGTTCCTCGACCGTGACCCCGAAGTCCGTGGCGATGCCCGCCAGCCCGTTGGCGTATCCCTGGCCGACCGCGCGGGCCTTCCACTGGCCGTTTCGCAGATAGATCTCGACGACCACCAGGGCCGTCTCCGCTCCGAGCTGCGGGGGTGTGAACGTGGCCAGGACGCCGTTGTCGTCCGCGCTGCGGATCGTGGCGGTCGGTTCGATGCCCTGGAAGGTCTGGCCCTGGGCGTCGGGGCTGGCGGTCACCACGATCTTCTCGATGCCCGCGGGGACGGCGGCGGTGTCGACGACGATCGCGTCGGGCGCCGTACCCCCGCCCGAGCGGTGGGTCACGCCGGGGCCGCTCGGCTGGTTGTAGAAGATGAAGTCGTCGTCGGAGCGCACCTTGCCGTCGCCGGTGAGCAGCAGGCCCGATACGTCGAGCCGCACCGGGGCGGCGACGTCCACCGTCACGCGGGCGGTGGGAAGAGGGATGTTCGAGCCGGGGGTCATAGCTGTCATGCCCCTTGAACGAGCGAGGGCGCTTTACCGTTCCCTTACCCTTCGATCATTCGGGGGAGCCGCACACCCCCGGCCCGGTCCGCTACGGAACCACCACGATCTTGCGGCCCACCCCGGACGCGAACTGGTCCAGCGCCTCGGGGTAGCGCTCCAGCGGGAGGCGGTCGCTGATGAAGACCTCCGGGTCCAGGACGCCGTTCGCGAACAGCTCGGCGGCGCGCTCGTAGCTGTGCAGCACGGCCATGGAGCCGGTGATGGTGATCTCCTGGTTGTAGATGCGGTACGGGTCGATCGTCACGCGCGTCGCGTAGTCGGCCACTCCGAACTGCAGGAAGGTGCCCGCCTTGGCGACGCGGTCCAGGCCGTCCTGGATCGCGGCCGCGTTGCCGGTCGCGTCGATGACCAGGTCCCAACCCTGGGGGCGGTCCAGCTCGTCCGGGGTGGCGGCGGACGCCGAGACCCCGAGCGTGCGGGCCGTCTCCAGGCGGGCCGGGTTCAGATCCACCATGTCCACGCTCGCCGCGCCCGTCCGCTTGGCGAGTTCCAGCATCATCAGGCCCATCGTTCCCGAGCCGTAGATCAGGACGTGCGCGCCGAGGCGGGACTGCAGGACGTCGTAGCCGCGCACGGCGCACGACAGGGGTTCCACCAGGGCGGCGTCCTCGGTGCGCACGTGCTCGGGCAGCTTCACGCAGTTGGCCACCGGCGCGACCGCGAACTGCGCCGCTCCGCCGGCCGTGGTCACGCCGATCGCGGCCCACCGCTCGCAGAGGTTGTTGTGGCCGGTACGGCAGTAGCGGCACTCGTAGCAGTACAGCGACGGGTCGACCGCCACCCGGTCGCCGATCGCGACCTCCGTGACCTGGGTGCCGACGCCGACCACCTGGCCCGCGAACTCGTGTCCGGGCACGATCGGCAGCTTCGGCGCGAACTCGCCCTGGAGGATGTGCAGATCGGTGCCGCACAGGCCGCAGGCCGCGACCTCGACGACGACCTCGCGGGGCCCTGGCGTCGGGTCCGGGACCTCGGTGACGACGGCGCGGCCCACGGACTCGATGACGGCGGCCTTCATTTGACGGCTCCAAGCGACAGGCCCTGGACCAGTTTGTCCTGGGCGGCGAACCCCGCGGCGAGCACCGGCAGGGAGATGACGAGGGACGCGGCGCACACCTTCGCCAGGAACAGGCCCTGGCTGGTGATGAAGCCGGTCAGGAACACGGGGGCGGTCTCGGCGACCACGCCCGTCAGGACCCGGGCGAACAGCAGCTCGTTCCAGCTGAAGATGAAGCAGATCAGCGCGGTCGCCGCGATGCCCGGAAGCGCGATCGGCGCCACCACGCGGGCGAGGATCGTCGGCAGCCGGGCGCCGTCGATCTGCGCCGCCTCGATCACCGCGACGGGAACCTCGGCGAGGAAGGACTGCATCATCCACACCGCGATCGGCAGGTTCATGGAGGTGTAGAGGATGACCAGCAGCCAGATGTTGTCGAGCATGCCGGTGTTCTTGGCGAAGAGGTAGATCGGCAGCAGGCCCGCCACGACCGGGAGCATCTTGGTCGACAGGAAGAAGAACAGGACGTCGGTCCACTTCTTCACCGGGCGGATGGACAGGGCGTACGCCGCCGGGAAGGCCAGCACGAGCACGAACAGGGTGGAGGCGACGGAGGCGGTGACCGAGTTGATGAGGGCCGGCCAGGGGTCGGCGCCGCCGCCCGCACCGAAGAACTCGCGGTAGCTGTCCAGGGTCAGGGAGGCGCCGAAGGACGGGGGATTGGTGGCGGCGTCCGTCTCGGAGTGGAACGAGGTCAGGGCCATCCAGGCGATGGGCAGGAAGAAGAGGATCCCGACCAGCCAGGCCACCAGGCCCAGACCTGTCCCGCCGCGCTTGCGGCGGTTGCTGCGGGCGCTTGCGGCAAGGGCGCTCATGCGCGGCCCACCTCCTCGCGGAACAGGGACGACACCACGCGCAGCGCGAAGGTGGCGATGATGATGGAGCCGATGACCACCACGACGCCGGCGGCCGAGGCGAGGCCGTTCTCGTGGGCCTGGTAGAAGCTCTGGTAGACGGTGTAGGGCAGGTTGGCGGTGCCCAGGCCGCCGGAGGTGATCGTGAAGACCGCGTCGAAGTTCTGCACGATGTAGATCGAGCCGAGCAGGGCGCCGAGTTCGAGGTAGCGGCGCAGGTGCGGCAGTGTGAGGTGGCGGAAGATCTGCCAGTCGCTCGCGCCGTCCACCCGTGCGGCCTCCAGCTGCTGGCCGTCGCGGCTCTGCAGTCCCGCCAGCAGGATCAGCATCATGAACGGCGTCCACTGCCAGACCAGCGATGCCTCCACCGCGAGCAGCGGGGTGTTGGAGATCCAGTCCGGCTGTGGGCCGCCCACGTAGTGCAACAACCCGTTGAACAGGCCGTATTCGGGGTTGTAGAGCACGTGCTTCCACAGCAGGGCGGCGGCCACCGGGACCACCAGGAACGGGGCGATCATCAGCGTGCGGACCACGCCGCGGCCGGGGAACTTCCGGTTGAGCAGCAGGGCGACGGCGAGACCGAGGATCAGGCTGACCAGGACCACCGTCACGGTCAGCAGGATCGTCGTCCACACCGAGTGGCGCAGGTCGGAGTCGCTGAGCACCTGGCGGTAGTTGTCGATGCCCGTGAAGTGGCGGTCCTTCGGGTACAGCGCGTTCCAGTCGAAGAACGAGATCACCAGGGTCGCCACGAACGGCAGCTGGGTCACCACGATCATGAAGGCCAGCGCCGGCAGCAGCGGTGCGCGGGTGGCCCACGCGCGCATGCGGTTCGACGGCCGGGCCGCCGGCCGCGCGGGGGCGGCGGCGACCCGTGGGGAGGTCGTGGCGGTCATGATCCCTCGTACTTCTTCGCGACGGCTTCGGCGAGCTTCTGCGACTTGTTCAGCGCGCTGTCCACGGACTGCCGGCCGGCGACGGCGGAGCTCAGCTCCTGGGAGACCTTGGTGCCCAGGTCGGTGAACTCGGGGATGTCGACGAACTGGATGCCGGGCGCCGGACGCGGCTGCACACCCGGGTCGTTCGGCTTGGCGCTGGAGATGGCGTCACGGGTGACGTCCGCGAAGGCGGCCGCCTCCTTGCGGTACTGGGGGATGTCGTACGTCGACGAGCGCTTGCCGGCCGGCACGTTGGCCCAGCCTGCCTTCTGGCCGACGAGGTTCTCGTAGCCCTTGCCGGACGCCCAGGAGATGAACTTCCAGGCGTCGCCGGCGTTCTTGGAGGCCTTCTGGATGCCCCACGCCCAGGTGTAGAGCCAGCCGGAGCTGTCCGTCTTGTCGACGGGGGCCGGGACGTAGCCCATCTTGCCCTTGACCGGGGAGCCGTTGGCCTCCAGCGAGCCCGCGCCGGACGTGGCGTCGTACCACATCGCCGTCTTGCCCTGCGTGGTGTCGTTCAGGCACTCGGCGAAGCCGGACTGCGGGGCGCCGGACTCGCCGTGCTTGCGCACCAGGTCGACGTAGAACTTGGTGGCCTTCTTGAACTCCGGGGAGTTCAGCTGGGCCTTCCAGTCCTTGTCGAACCAGGTGCCGCCCATGGTGTTCACGACGGTGGTCAGCGGGGCCAGCATCTCGCCCCAGCCGGGCAGTCCGCGCAGGCAGATGCCCTTCATGCCGGGCTCGGCGCCGTCCGCCTTGGCGGCCAGGTCCGCGACCTGCTGCCAGGTGGGCTTGGCCGGCATGGTCAGCCCCTTCTTCTTGAAGACGTCCTTGCGGTACATCAGGAAGGACGACTCGCCGTAGAAGGGCTCGCCGTAGAGCTTGCCGTCCGCGGCGGTCAGCGCCTGCTGCATCGGCTTGAGGATGTCCTGCTGGTCGAAGGCCGTGTCCTTCTTGACGTACGAGTCCATCGAGTGGAGCCAGCCGTTCTTGGCGTAGATGGGTATCTCGTAGTTGCTCAGGGTGGCGACGTCGTACTGGCCCGCCTGGTTGGCGAAGTCCTGGCTGATCTTGTCGCGGACGTCGTTCTCGGGCAGGACGGTGAAGTTCACCTTGATGCCGGTCTTCTTGGTGAAGTTGGCGGCGGTGAGCTTCTGCAGCTCCACCATCTGCGGGTTGTTCACCATCAGCACGTTGATGGAGTGGGACGAGGATCCGCCGCCCCCACCGGCGCCCGAGCAGCCGGCGAGAAGGGGGGTGATGAGCGTCCCGGCGGTGGCCGCGACGAACAGGGAGCGGGGGATACGGCGGCTCTGACTTCTCATTGGTGCTCCTGGACGTATGGGGAGATAAGGCGCGCCCGCGGGCGGGGCGTGTCGCTCGGGGGGACGGGTGTTCGGTTGGTCAGACGCGGATGACCTGCGGGCCTTCCAGCGCGTACCGGTGGGCTTCGGAGGACGGCAGCAGCGTGCTGGTGACGATGGCCTCCAGCGCGCCGATCTCGGCGAAGCGGCAGAAGCTGACCGCGCCGAACTTGGTGTGCACGCCCGCGAAGACCGTGCGGCGCGCGGCCCGGATGGCCTGCGCCTTCACCTCGCTGACGGCCGGATCGGGAGTGGTCAGGCCGTGCTCGCGGGAGATGCCGTTGGCGCCGATGTAGGCGAGGTCGATGACGAAGCCGGCCAGCATCTTCGTCGTCCAGTGGTCGACGGTGGCCAGGGTGCCGGAGCGGACCCGGCCGCCGAGCAGCAGTACGGAGATGCCGTCGGCCTCGGCGAGGGTGCCGGCCACCGGCAGGGACGCGGTGACCACGGTCAGCGGCCGGTCCCTGGGCAGTGCTTCGGCGATGAGCTGCGGGGTGAAGCCCTCGTCGACGAAGACCGTCTCTGCGTCCCCGAGCAGCTCGGCCGCGGCGGACGCGATCCTGCGCTTCTCGGGCACGTGGCTGGTGGCACGGAAGGCGAGCGTCGTCTCGAAGCCCGCGCTCTCCACGGGATAGGCGCCGCCGTGGGTGCGGCGGACCAGGCCGTGGTCCTCCAGGGCGCGCAGATCCCGCCGTACGGTCTCCTTGGCCACGCCCAGCTGGTCGGCGAGCAGGGTGACGTCGACGGAGCCGGTGGCACGCGCGACGCGCACGATCTCGCGCTGACGTTCTTCAGCCGTTTTCGCGTTGTTCGCCGTCATCGCCGCACCCGCCTTCCCTGCTCAGTGCCCGTTCGGGCCCAGGTCGGGCCCACGGGGGAAGTTTTACCCCCGGTGTGCCGCACTGACCAGGCTTGTTGCACGCCCGATGCTGCCCGTATCTGCCCGTTTGCGCAGCGGAGTGCCCGCCTCGGACCTGCGCGGCTGCGAGCGGCCGCGTGAGATCGGGCAGGCGTGGTGCCCGAATACGGCGGCGGGCGGGCCCGTTCGGTGCCCGCCCGCCGTTCGGAGGCGTTCGTTTTCCGCCGTTCGGCGGCGCCGGAGCGACCCGGCCGGGGTCAGTACGGCCAGATCGGCGGGTCGTTGACGAAGTGGCCGCCGAGGTGGGCGTGCGCGATGTTGTCCGGCTGCAGCTCGCCCTGCTCGGCGATGAGTTTCTCCGCGTACGGCTCGGAGTCGTCCTGCGGCGTGTAGCCGAGCGCCCGCGCGGTCGACAGGTCCCACCACAGGCGGGTGTTGGCCGAGGAGCCGTAGACGACCGTGTGGCCGACGTTCTCGGCGGTCAGGGCCGCGTGGAAGAGGCGGGCGCCGTCGGCCGGGCTCATCCACACCGACAGCATCCGCACGCTGGTCGGCTCCGGGAAGCAGGAGCCGATGCGCACCGAGACCGTCTCCAGGCCGTGCTTGTCCCAGTAGAGCTGGGCGAGGTCCTCGCCGAAGGACTTGGACAGGCCGTAGAAGGTGTCCGGTCGGCGCGGGGTGTCGATCGGGATGAGCGCGCTCTTGTCGAAGGGCGGCTCGCCCTGGGGGCGCGGGGTGAAGCCGACCGCGTGGTTGGAGGAGGCGAAGACGACGCGGCCGACGCCCTCCTCGCGGGCGGCCTCGTAGAGGTTGTACGTCCCCTCGATGTTCGCCGCGAGGATCTTCTCGAAGGGGGCTTCCAGGGAGATGCCGGCGAGATGGATGATCGCGTCGACGCCCCGCACGGCCTCGCGCAGGGCGTCGCGGTCGGCGAGGTCCGCGGTGATCGCGTCGGGCTCGCCGTCGATCGGGCGCAGGTCGAGCAGGCGCAGTTCGTAGCCGAAGGCGGGGAGCAGGTCCCGCATCAGGGTGCCGAGTCCGCCGGCGGCGCCGGTGAGCAGAACGGTGCGGGGAGCGGGCATCCTCGGGTCTCCTTGGGGTCCGCCGCCGATGACGGCCGCATGCGTGGACAGTATTCACATTCATGGACACGCTAAGGAGCGCGGCCCGACTCCGTCAAGTGTCGCGCGAAGCGGCCGAATCCGTCGATGTCTTGCGGGTTTGCGCGCTTGACCTGCCGCGAGTCGGCTCCATAGTGTGGCGATGTTCAGAAATATAGACACTGATCAGAAGAACGTACGCGCCTGCCACAGGGAGAGCCCGTGACGCCATCCCCCCTCGCCGCTCGACTCAGCATCCCCAGCGGGCCGCTGTTCTTCCCGGTCACCGCGTTCGGCCCGGACGGCTCGGTCGACCTCGACGTGTACCGCACCCATGTGCGCCGCGGGGTCGACGCCGGGGCCGCCGCGGTCTTCGCCTGCTGCGGCACCGGCGAGTTCCACGCGCTCGCGCCCGAGGAGTTCGAGGCGTGCGTACGGACGGCCGTCGAGGCGGCGGACGGGCGGGTGCCGGTCGTCGCCGGTGCCGGGTACGGGACCGCGCTCGCCGTGCGGTACGCGCGCCTCGCCGAGGCGGCGGGGGCGGACGGACTGCTCGCCATGCCGCCGTACCTCGTGCTCGCCGGGCAGGAGGGGCTGCTGCGCCACTACCGCGAGGTGGCCGCCGCGACCGCGCTGCCCGTGATCGTCTACCAGCGCGACAACGCCGTGTTCACGCCCGAGAGCGTCGTCGAGCTGGCCCGCACGGACGGCATCATCGGCTTCAAGGACGGCCTCGGCGACCTCGACCTGATGCAGCGCATCGTCAGCGCGGTGCGCACCGAGGTCCCCGGCGAGTTCCTGTACTTCAACGGCCTGCCCACCGCCGAGCAGACCCAGCTCGCCTACCGCGCCATCGGCATCGACCTGTACTCGTCCGCCGTGTTCTGCTTCGCCCCGGAGATCGCCCGGGCCTTCTACGAGGCACTGCGCACCGGCGACGACACCACCGCCCACCGCCTCCTCGACGGCTTCTACCGCCCCTTCGTAGAACTGCGCGCCCAGGGACGCGGCTACGCCGTCGCCCTGGTCAAGGCGGGCGTACGGCTGCGGGGACTGGACGCGGGCGAGGTGAGGGCCCCGCTGCACGAGCCCACCGAGGACCATGTCAAGCAGCTCGCGGCGCTGATCGAGCGCGGGTACGCGCTGCTGGAGGACAAGTGAGGGCGTCGGCTTTCGTCTACCCCTGGGACGTCAACGGGGACCCGGAGGCCGCGGAGCGCATCGCCGGTCTCGGGGTGCGGCAGGTGACGCTGGCCGCCGCGTACCACTCCACGCGCGCGCTGACGCCGCGCCACCCGCGCCACCGCATCGTCACCGCCGAGCACGCCGCCGTGCTCTACCCCACGGACGCGCGCTGGGAGGGGCGCGAGATCAGGCCGTACGCCGCCGGGGACTGGGCGCCCGGGGACGCGTACGGCGAGGCCGCGCAGGCGCTCGCGGACGCCGGGCTCGACGTGCACACCTGGGTCGTGCTCGCCCACAACTCCCGCCTGGGCGCCGAGCGTCCGGACACCTCCGTCGTCAACGCCTACGGCGACCGCTATCCGTGGGCCCCGTGCATCGCGCAGCCCGCCACGCGCGCGTACCTCGTCGAACTGGCCGCCGAGGCGGCCGTACGGCCGGGCGCGCGCGGCACCGAGCTGGAGTCCCTCGGCTGGTACGGGCTGCAGCATCTGCACGCCCACGACAAGACCGGCGGGGTCGCTCTCGGCGACGCCGGGACGTATCTGATGGGCCTGTGCTTCTGCCCGTACTGCCGGGAGGGGTACGGCGAACAGGGCTTGGACGCGGACGAGTTGGCGGCCGGAGTGCGCGAGGCGCTGGAGCCGCTGTGGCGGGGCGCGCCGGACGACGGGGGCTGGGCCGGGGTCGAGAAGCTGCTCGGCGGAGCGAGAGCGGCCGCCACGCGCGCGTGGCGCGACGAAACCGCCCGCACCCTGCAGGAGACGGCCGTCGCGGCGGTCCGCGCGGCAGCCCCCGAGGGCTTCCAAGTCCTTCTGCACGCCGACCCGGTGCCGTACCACGCCGGCGCCAACGCGGGCGTCGACCCCACCCACATCCTGTCCGTCGCCGACGGCGTGGTCGTGCCGTGCACCGCCGGCACAGCCCTGCTGCCCCCCTTCGCCGCCCAGCGCCGCCAGGGCGCCGTCATCGCCGCCAACTTCACCGTCGTCTCCGGGATGGGCGGCAGCCCGTCCACCTTGGCGGCGGACGCAGCCGCGGCGGGGGAGGCCGGTGCCACTGAACTGCGGTTGTATCACGCGGGGTTGGCGTCGGACGGCGATCTGTCGGTGGTGCGGGAGGCGCTCGCGCGGCTCTGGACCAGGGCCGCGGCCGTCCCCAGCAGCGCCGTGCCCAGGGCTGTCAGCAGCAGGCGGTAGTCGACCAGTTCGACCAGCGCCGCGCCCACCGCCAGACCGATCACGTTCGGTGTGAACATCAGGGTGTTGGCCGTGGCGGCCGTGCGGCCGAGCAGGGCGGTCGGGGTCTCGCGCTGTACGGCCGTCATCGCCGCGATCAGCACGCACGGCAGCCCGATTCCGCTCGCCGCGCTGCAGGCGAGGGCCACCGCGTCGGACTGCACCGCCCGTCCCGCCACCGCGCACGCCGTCAGGGCGATCCCGAACGCCGCGAACCGGCGGCCGCCCAGCAGGCGCAGCCCGGTGCCCGAGGTCAGTCCCAGCACGACAGAACCGGCGCCCTGGACGGCGTACAGCACACCGGCGTAGGCGGGGGCGTGCCCGAGGCCGTCGACGACGGCGTAGAGCAGCGAGCCGCTCAGGCCCGCGCAGAGCATCGTGGCGCCGCCCGCCAGGACCAGCGGCCGCAGCCGGGTGTGGGCCCACAAGAAGCGCGTGCCCTCGGCCGTCCGCTCCCACCAGCCGGTCGTGGGCGGCGCCGTCCTGTCCTCGCGGACCCGCAGCAGCGTGCAGACCCCCGCGGCCAGCACGAAGGTGACCGAGTCCAGCAGCGCCACCCCCGGGCCGCCGCAGGCCGCGTACAGACCCGCCCCCGCGAGCGGCGCCACCAGCTTCATGCCCTCGGTCGCCGTCATGCGCAGCCCGTTGAAGTCGCCGAGCAGGGACCGGTCGACCGCGGTGGCGACCAGGGCCGACTCGGCCGCGTCCTCGACGACGCCCACGGCGCCGTAGACGAACAGGACCGCGTAGAGCAGCCAGAGACGGCCGGGGGAGTCGACCGTGAAGAGGGTGAGCAGGAGGGCGGCCAGCAGCAGGTTCGTGCCGATCAGCAGGGGCTTGCGGCGCACGCGGTCGGCGAGGGTGCCGAGCAGGGGCCCGGCGAGCGTGGGCGTCCACATGGCCAGCAGGCACAGCGCCGCGAGGCCGTTCGAGCCGGTCAGGTCCTTGACCCACACGCCCGACGCCAGCCACAGCGCCGACGTCCCGAAGCCGGAGACCACCACGCCCACGAGATACAGCCCCGCGTTGCGGTCCCGCAGGACGCGCACCACCGCCCATGCCGGTGTCGATAGCGATGTCGTCATGCCTGGCCATCGTGGGTCTAAGTCCCCCGCTCAGGCATGGGGCAACTGCCTTAGAAAGGCGGCGGAAACCCGTGGGAAGCTGTCGGTAATCCCCATGGGACGCCCTTCGCCGCCGCCCTAGCGTCGGCACCATGAACTACGTCGCCCCGATCTTCATCGGCCTCCTCTACGTCCTGCTGATGTGCCTGGTCCGCGAGCCGCACCGGCGCAGGCTCAACGCCGTCATGGTCGGCGGGGCGGGCGCCGCCTATCTCAGCGGCGGCGGCCTCGGCGGCTGGGAGTTCGCCTTCACCGCGGTGGCCACCTATGTCGCCTACCGGGGCCTGGACTCCTGGACCTTCGTCGGCATCGGCTGGCTGATGCACACCGCGTGGGACGTCGTGCACCACGTCAAGGGCAACCCGATCATCCCCTTCGCCCACGGCTCCTCGCTGGGTTGCGCGATCTGCGACCCGGTGATCGCCCTGTGGTGCCTGGGCGGCGGCCGCACACCGGCCGAGCTGCTGCGCACCGTACGCCCTGAACCCGGGGTGCGATGAGTTTTGCGTCCCGGAACGGTCCAACCCTTGGAGAACCATTCGAGAACCTTCGAGAACCTTCGAGAACCCGGACCACAAGGAGCAGCGGATGACCGACACGACACTCGACCTCGGACCGCAGACGCGGGTCATCGCGAGGCTTGCCCAGGGGGTGCGCGAGGAGCACCTGACGGGTCCGACGCCCTGCCCTGACTACCCCGTGCAGGGCATGCTGGGCCATGTCCTCGGCCTGACCGTCGCCTTCCGCGACGCCGCCCGGAAGGACCTGGGCGGCACGACCGACACCGCCCCGGACCCCGCCGCCGTGCCCGGACTCGCCCCCGGCTGGCGCGAGGAGCTGCCCAAGGTCCTCGACGAACTCGCCGAGGCCTGGCGCGACCCCGCCGCCTGGACCGGCATGACCCGCGCCGGCGGCGTCGACCTGCCGGGCGCGGTCGCGGCCGCCGTAGCCACCGACGAACTGGTGATCCACGGCTGGGACCTCGCCCGCGCCACCGGCCAGGACTACGACCCCGACCCGGCCGCCCTGCGGATGTGCCACGACTTCCTCCTCGCCGCGGCCGACGACCCGAGCCGCGGCAGCATCTTCGGTCCCGTCGTACCGGTTCCGTCCGACGCGGGGCTGCTCGACCGGGCGGTAGGACTGAGCGGACGGACACCGGACTGGCGCCCGGAGCGCTGAAACTTCTTTTGTCAGAACCGTTGACGGACACCGCGCCCCCTCTTACCTTCATCGCGTCGTACTTCGTACGTCATATATGAGACGCGATACGCGAGATCGGATGCCCCAGATCTCACGTGACTTCCGAGAGGCGCGCATGACCTCTGTGCCCCTGCCGATCCCGTCCCGCACGCAATATGTGCTGGACGCGATCAAACACCGCATCCTCACCGGGCAGTTGACGCCCGGGCAGGCCCTGGTCGAGACCGACCTCGCCGCGCAGTTCGGGGTGTCCAAGACCCCCGTGCGCGAGGCGCTCAAGACCCTGGCCGGGACCGGGCTTGTGGTGATGAGCCAGTACAAGGGCGTCACGGTGCGCATGGTGGACGCGGACATGGCGCGCGAGGTCTACGACGTACGGCTGCTGCTCGAACCGGAGGCGCTGCGGCGGGCGGTCGGGCGAGGTGCCTCGCTCGACGCCGCGCGCGACGCCCTGACCCGGGCCGACGAAGCGGCCGACACCGCCGAACGCTCCCTCGCCAACCGGGAGTTCCACCGCGCGCTCTACCTGCCGTGCGGCAACCCGCTGCTCGGCCGGATGCTCGACGAGGTCCGTGACCAGGCCGCCCTGGTCTCCGCCGTGGCCTGGGCCGCCGACCCGTCCTGGGAGCGGGAGGCGGGCGAGCACCGCGAGATCCTGCGGCTCGCCCTCGACGGCGACGCGGACGGCGCTGCCCGTGCCCTGCACGCGCACATCGCGTCCTTCGTGCGGCGAGCGTTCCCCGAGGCCCAGGCAGAGGAAGGTCGGAAATGAGCAGCGCGGCGTTCGAGACCCAGCGGGCGGCCCTGGCCGACGTGGTGGCGATCCCGGTGACCCCGTTCGCCGAGGACGGCACCGTCGACCAGGACGTCCACCGGGCCCTGCTGCGCCGGCTGCTGGACGGCGGCGTCACCACCCTCACCCCGAACGGCAACACCGGTGAGTTCTACGCCCTGACCCCCGAGGAGCGCCGCCTGGTCACCGAGCTGACGCTCGACGAGGCGGGGGACCGGGCCGTGGTCCTGGCCGGTGTCGGTCTCGACGTGCCGACCGCCGTCGAATCCGCCCGGCACGCCCGCGAGCACGGCGCCCGGATGGTGATGGTCCATCAGCCCGTGCACCCGTACGTCTCCCAGGCCGGCTGGGTCGACTATCACCGCGCGATCGCCGAGTCCGTCCCGGATCTGGGCGTCGTCCCGTACATCCGCAACGCCCAGCTCACCGGCGCCCGGCTCGCCCAGCTCGCCGACGCCTGTCCGAACGTGATCGGGGTCAAGTACGCCGTTCCGGACGCCGCCAAGTTCGCCGCCTTCGCGCGGGACGCGGGCCTGGACCGGTTCGTCTGGGTCGCCGGTCTCGCCGAGCCGTACGCCCCTTCCTACTTCTCGGCGGGCGCCACCGGCTTCACCTCGGGGCTGGTGAACGTCGCCCCGTCCGTCTCGCTGAACATGATCGAAGCGCTTCGATCCGGCGACTACCCGGCCGCCATGAAGGTCTGGGAGCAGATCCGCCGCTTCGAGGAGCTGCGGGCGGCGAACGGCTCCGCCGACAACGTCACCGTCGTCAAGGAGGCCCTCGCCTCCCTCGGCCTGTGCCGCCGCGAGGTCCGTCCGCCGAGCAAGCCGCTGCCGGAGAGCAAGCGCGCCGAGGTCGCCGCGATAGCCGCGGGGTGGTCGATATGAAGTCACCCGAAGAGCTCAGAAGCCACCAGTGGTACGGCACCGAGGGCCAGTTGCGCACCTGGTCGCACAACGCCCGTATGCGCCAGCTGGGTTACGAGGACGAGGAGTACCAGGGCCGCCCCGTGATCGCCGTCCTCAACACCTGGTCCGACATCAACCCCTGCCACGTCCATCTGCGCGAGCGCGCCGAGGCGGTCAAGCGCGGGGTGTGGCAGGCCGGGGGCTTCCCGCTCGAATTCCCGGTCGCCACGCTCTCGGAGACGTACCAGAAGCCGACCCCGATGCTCTACCGCAACCTGCTCGCCATGGAGACGGAGGAGCTGCTGCGCTCGTACCCCGTCGACGCGGCGGTGCTGCTCGGCGGCTGCGACAAGTCGACGCCCGCGCTGCTCATGGGCGCGGCCTCGGCCGACGTGCCGTCCCTGTTCATGCCCGCGGGGCCGATGCTGCCGGGGCACTGGCGCGGCGAGACCCTCGGTTCCGGCACCGACATGTGGAAGTACTGGGACGAGCATCGCGCGGGCAACCTGACCGACTGTGAACTGCGCGAGCTGCAGGGCGGGTTGGCGCGCTCGCCGGGTCACTGCATGACGATGGGCACGGCGTCCACGATGACCGCGGCGGCCGAGGCCCTCGGCATGACGCTGCCGGGCGCCTCCTCGATCCCCGCCGTCGACTCCGGGCACGAGCGGATGGCCGCCGCCTCCGGGCGCCGCGCCGTCGAACTGGCCTGGAGCGGCCTCACGCCCTCGCGCATCCTCACCCGCGAGGCCTTCGAGGACGCCGTCACCACCGTGCTCGGGCTCGGCGGCTCCACCAACGCGGTCATCCATCTGATCGCCATGGCGGGGCGCTGCCAAGTGCCGCTCACCCTCGACGACTTCGACCGCATCGCGCGCACCGTGCCGGTGCTGGCGAACGTGCGGCCGGGCGGACGGACGTACCTCATGGAGGACTTCCACTTCGCCGGCGGCCTGCCAGCGTTCCTCTCCCGGATCACCGACCTGCTGCACCTGGACCGGCCGACCGTGAACGGCACGCTGGGAGAGCAGATCGAGGGCGCGGTCGTCCACCACGACGACGTCATCCGCACCCGCGAGAACCCGGTCGCCGCCGAGGGCGGGGTCGCCGTCCTGCGCGGCAACCTCTGCCCGGACGGCGCCGTCATCAAGCACATCGCGGCCGAGCCGCACCTGCTCGAGCACACCGGTCCCGCGGTCGTCTTCGACGACTACCGGACCATGCAACGCACCATCGACGACCCGGAGTTGAACATCACCGCCGACAGCGTGCTGGTGCTGCGGGGCGCCGGGCCCAAGGGCGGCCCCGGCATGCCCGAGTACGGCATGCTGCCCATCCCCGACCACCTGCTCAAGCAGGGCGTGCGGGACATGGTGCGGATCTCCGACGCCCGGATGAGCGGCACGAGTTACGGCACCTGCGTGCTGCACGTCGCGCCCGAGTCGTACGTCGGCGGACCGCTGGCCCTCGTACACACCGGGGACCTCATCACCCTCGACGTCCAGGCACGCTCCCTCCACCTCCACGTGGACGACGCGGAGCTGGAGCGGCGCAGGGCCGACTGGACACCGCCGCCCACCCGTTACGAGCGCGGCTACGGCGCCCTCTACAACGAACAGATCACCCAGGCCGACACCGGCTGCGACTTCGAGTTCCTGGCCCGCAAGGGCAAGGTCGCGGACCCGTACGCCGGCTGACTCCTTCAGCAGCAGAACCTCGCATCGCCACACCCGTGAAGAAAGCGCTTCCTGCACCACCGGAGCAAGCCGCACGCACGACGCACCGAGAACGGAGACCTGTCATGGCCCAAGCCGCAGCCGTGGTGAAACCACCCCGGCGGCGCCGTGCCTCCGCCACACCGCGCAGGCTCCCGTACCTGCTGATCGCACCGGCGGCCCTGCTCATGCTGGGCTTCATCGCCTACCCGGTCATCAGCGTCTTCTACTACAGCCTGCAGAACTACAACCCCACCAAGCCGTGGCGGAACGGCTTCGCGGGCTTCGACAACTTCGTCCAGATCTTCACCAAGGACCCGCAGTTCTGGGACACGCTGACCTTCAGCGCCAATTGGGTCTTCGTCGAAGTCGGTCTGCAGCTGCTCTTCGGCCTCGCGCTCGCACTGATCGTCAACCAGAGCTTCGTCGGCCGGGCGGTGGGCCGCGCGCTCGTCTTCTCCCCGTGGGCCGTCTCCGGCGTGCTGACCTCGGCGATCTGGGTGCTGCTCTACAACTCCCAGACGGGCATCACCCGTTACCTCGCGGACATGGGCATCGGCTCGTACGGCACCAGCTGGCTGTCGGACACCTCCACCGTCTTCCCGGCGGCGATCACCGCCGACCTGTGGCGCGGTGTCCCCTTCTTCGCGATCCTCATCCTCGCCGACCTGCAGTCCGTCTCGAAGGACCTGTACGAGGCCGCCGAGGTCGACGGGGCCAGCCGGCTCAAGCAGTTCTGGCACATCACCCTGCCGCACCTGAAGGACGCGATCGTCCTGTCCACGCTGCTGCGCGCGGTGTGGGAGTTCAACAACGTCGACCTGCTCTACACACTCACCGGCGGCGGACCGGCGGGGGAGACCACCACCCTGCCCCTCTACGTCGCCAACACCAGCGTCGACGCTCACAACTTCGGCTACGCGTCCGCCCTGACCACGGTGGCGTTCGTGATCCTGCTCTTCTGCTCGATCGTCTATCTGCGGCTGAGCAAGTTCGGAGGTGAGGGGAAGTGATCACCGAGATCGCTCCCGTGCCGGACCGCGTGACGTCCGAGCCCGCCCGGCCGAGAAGGAAGCGCCGCGCCTGGGACGAGGTCCCCCGCTGGCACATCTACGTACCGCTCACCCTCTATCTGCTCTTCACCCTCGTCCCCTTCTACTGGATCCTGCTGTTCGCGCTGCGCCCGGCCGGCTCGACCTCCCTCGTGCCCTGGCCGATGACCCTCGACCACTTCGACAAGGTCTGGAACGACCGTGCCTTCGCCACCTTCTTCCAGAACAGCGTGCTGGTCGGCATCGCGACCCTGGTGATGACGACGCTGGTCGCCCTGGCCGGCGGCTACGCCCTCGCCCGGTTCGACTTCCGGGTCAAGAAGGCCTTCATGCTGGCCCTGCTCTGCACCCAGTTCGTGCCGGGCGCGCTGCTCCTGGTGCCGCTGTTCGAGATCTTCGCCAAGCTGCAGATGATCAACTCCCTGGGCAGCGTCATCATCGCCGAGACCGTCTTCCAGCTGCCGCTGTCGATGATCCTGATCAGCGGGTTCATCCGGAACGTGCCGGCCTCGCTGGAGGAGGCCGCCTGGGTCGACGGCTGCAACCGGTTCACCGCCTTCCGCATCGTCGTACTGCCGCTGCTGCGGCCCGGGTTGATCGCGGTCGGCTCCTTCGCCTTCGTGCACGCCTGGAACCACTTCCTGTTCGCCCTGATGTTCCTGAGCGACCAGGGCAAGCAGACCATCCCGGTCGGCCTCAACACCCTGATGAGCGCGGACAGCGTCGACCTCGGCGCGCTCGCCGCGGGCGGCATCATCGCGGCCGTACCCGTCGTGATCGTGTTCGCCTTCATCCAGAAGTGGCTGATCACCGGATTCAGTGCGGGGGCGGTGAAGGGATGAGACTGCGTCGACTCGCGGTGCACAGCGGGGTGTTGGCAGCGGCCGACGTGCCGGTGCCCGCCGGTGCGCGCCACATGGGCCCGGACATGGCGGGCGCGGGGAGGAACCCATGACCGTACCCGTCGTCCTCGCGGGCGCCCGCGGCCACGGCCGCCGGCACCTGGACAACATCCGCCGCCTTGAGGACCAGGGCGTCGTCCGGCTCGCCGGGATCTGCGAGCTGACCCCGCTGGCCGCCGACGAGATCCCCGAAGGGCTCGGCACACCCGAGCAGTCCGCCGACCTCGGGACGCTCCTCGACGCCACGGGCGCCCGGATCGCGGTGATCTCCACACCGATCCCGACCCACACCGACCTGGCGCTGACGGCCGCCCGCAGGGGGGTGCACCTGCTCCTGGAGAAGCCGCCCGCACCGTCCTTCGCGGAGTTTTGCCGCATGGCCGACGGGGTCGCCGAAGCGGGTGTCGCCTGCCAGATCGGCTTCCAGTCGCTGGGCTCCCTGGCCGTGCCCGCGATCCTCGCGATGGCCGACGAGGGCGCCATCGGCGAGGTCGTAGGGATCGGCGGGGCCGGCGCCTGGGCGCGCGCGCAGTCCTACTACCGGCGCGCGCCCTGGGCGGGCAGGCGGCGCCTGCACGGCGCCGACGTGATCGACGGCGTGCTGACCAACCCCCTCGCGCACGCGGTCGCCACCGCCCTCGCCCTGGGCCGCTCCATCCACGACGAGGACGTCACCGGCATCGAGCTGGAGCTGCGGCGCGCCAACGACATCGAGTCCGACGACACCTCCTGCGTACGCGTCACCACCGCCCGGGGCGTCCCGGTCACCGTCGCCGCGACCCTGTGCGCCGAGCACCCCGGCGAACCGTATGTCGTGGTGCACGGCACCAGCGGCCGCATCACCTTCTGGTACAAGCAGGACCGCGTCCTGCTCCAGCGCGCGGGTCACGGACCCGAGGAGTACGCGTACGGCCGCACCGACCTGCTGGAGAACCTGGTCGGCCACCTCACCGACGGCACCCCGCTGCTGGTCCCTCCCGCCTCGACCGGGGCCTTCATGACGGTCGTTGAAGCGATTCGACAGGCGCCCGACCCGGCCCCGCTGCCGGCCGGGGCCTGGCACGACGTGCCCGACGAGGACCGCAGGGTCGTCGACGGCGTCGACCGGCTCGTCGCCGCCTGCGCCGACACCCTCGCCCTCTACTCCGAACTCGGCGCCACCTGGGCCCTGCCGAAAGAGGTGAGCACCTGATGACGACCAACGACTCGCCCGTGCTGCGCGTCGCGGGCCGCCCGGTCGGCCGCTGCGTCACCCGGCCCGAGCTGCCGGCCCGGCTCTCCCCGCGACCGTATCTGCACCCCGTGACCACTCTGGCCGGTACGGCGGTCACCGAGCTGAGCCCCGCCGACCACACCCACCACCTCGGCGTCGGTGTCGCCGTTCCCGACGTCGAGGGTCACAACTTCTGGGGCGGACGGACCTTCGTCCGCGACCAGGGCCCCACCGAGCTGGACAACCACGGCGCCCAGCGCCACACCTCCTTCCAGCTGCGCGAACCCGGCGGCTTCGTCGAGGAGCTGCGGTGGATGGCGTCCGGCGCCGAGCTGCTGCGCGAGCGCCGCACCGTGGCGGCCACCGAACTCACCGACACCGCCTGGGCGTTGGACTTCACCTTCTCCCTGACCAATGTCACCCCCGGCCTGCTCTCCATCGGCAGCCCCGCCACCAACGGACGCCCCGGCGCCGCCTACGGCGGCTTCTTCTGGCGGGCCCGCAAGGAGCAGTTGGCACCGCACGTCTTCACCGCGGACCGCGAGGGCGAGACCGAGGTGCACGGCACCCGGGCCGACTGGCTCGCGCTCGCGGGCAGCACCTGGACCCTGGTCTTCGCCGGGGCCACCGATGCCACCCGCCAAGACCCGTGGTTCGTGCGCGCCGCCGAATACCCGGGCGTGGGCTCGTCGTTGGCGCACGAGGCCCGGTTGCCGGTCCCGCCCGGTGAGACGGTCGTGCGGCGCGTGGTCACCGTGGTCGCCGACGGCGGCCTGGGCCCGGACGAAGCGGCGGCACTGGTGCGCAAGGCGGTGAACCAGTGACGTACACCAACCCCGTCCTGAACGCCGACTGGTCCGACCCGGACGTCGTCCGCGTCGGCGACGACTTCTACCTCGCCGCGTCGAGCTTCGGCCGCGTGCCGGGGCTGCCGCTGCTGCACTCCCGCGACCTGGTCAACTGGACGCTGATCGGCCACGCCCTGCAACGCCTCGAACCCGCCGCCGAGTTCAGGACCCCACGCCACGACGGCGGGGTCTGGGCACCCTCGATCCGGCACCACGAGGACCGCTTCTGGATCTACTGGGGCGACCCCGACCAGGGCATCTTCCAGGTCAACGCCCCCGAGATACGCGGCCCTTGGACCCGCCCGCACCTGGTCAAGGCCGGAAAGGGACTCATCGACCCCTGCCCGCTGTGGGACGAGGAGACCGGCGAGGCCTATCTCGTGCACGCTTGGGCCAGGTCACGCTCCGGCGTCAAGAACCGCCTCACCGGCCACCGGATGCACCCCGACGGCACCGAACTCCTCGACGAGGGCAAGGTGATCGTCGACGGCGACCGGATACCGGGGTGGTTCACCCTCGAAGGCCCCAAGCTCTATCGCCACGACGGCTGGTTCTGGATCCTCGCCCCGGCCGGGGGTGTCGAGACCGGCTGGCAGGGCGCCCTGCGTTCACGCGGCTTCTTCGGGCCCTACGAGGAGCGCATCGTCCTGGAGCAGAAGGACACCGACGTCAACGGGCCGCACCAGGGCGGCTGGGTGCGCACCCCGTCCGGCGAGGACTGGTTCCTGCACTTCCAGCACAAGGGCGCCTACGGCCGGGTCGTGCACCTCCAGCCTATGCGCTGGGGTGCGGACGGCTGGCCGGTGATCGGGAACGACGGCGCCCCCGTCGCCGCGCACGAGAATCCCGGGCTGCCCCCGCAACCGCCCGCCGCGCCCGCCACCGACGACGACTTCCCCGGCGGACGCTTCGGCCGCCAGTGGTCGTGGACCGCCAACCCCCGGGCGGGCTGGGCCACTCAGCACTCCGGCGACGGCCTCAGACTGACCTGCGTCCGCTCCGCCGACGCGCACGACCTGCGCCGGCTCCCGAACATCCTCACCCAACGCCTGCCCGGCACCCCGTCCGCCGTCGAGGTGGACCTCACCCTGCACAGCGAGGAACCGGGAGCACGCGCCGGACTCGCGGTAATCGGGGACGCGTACGAATGGATCGGGCTCCAGCGGGAGTCCGACGGGACGGTCCGGCTGGTTCACCGGTTCGCCGAGACGGTCGCGGAGCACGAACGGGACGCCGCCCATCCGCTGCCCGCCCCCGGGCACCGCGTACGCCTGCGCATCGAGATCGGCGCCGGAGCACGCTGCCGCTTCTTCCACGACCTCGGGGACGGCCCGCGCCCCTCGGGACCCGTGTTCGCCGCCACCCCCTGGCGCTGGGTCGGCGCCCTGCTCGGCCTGTTCGCGCTGGCGCCCACCGGGACGGGTCACGCCGGGGCGGCGACCTTCACGCACTTCGGCATCAACTCCCTGTAGCCCCCGACCACTTCGCATGTCCGTCCGTCCAGAAGAAGAGAGCCGACCAATGAAGAGCAGCATCCGCAGAAGCAGGCGCGCGGCCGTCGCCGTCGCCCTGGGCTCCGTGCTCGCGCTGACCGCCACCGCCTGCGGCGACGACGGCAGCGGAAGCGCGGGGGACAAGGGCAACGAGGGCTCCGGCAAGGGCGAGATCACCTTCTGGGACAACAACGGCGGTGTCCGCACCGACATCTGGAAGGAGATCATCGCCGACTTCGAGAAGAAGAACCCGGACATCAAGGTCAACTACGTCGGCATTCCCGCCGCGAGCGCCCAGTCCAAGTACGACACCGCCATCCAGGGCGGCGGGCTCCCGGACGTCGGCGGCGTGGGCACCGCGATGCTCGCCGAGGTCGCGGTGCAGGGCGCGCTGGAGCCGCTGGACAGCCGGCTGTCGAAGAGTTCGCTGAACGGCAAGCTCAGCCAGAACCTGGTGGACAGCAGCAAGGCCGCGGGCGGCGGCGACAAGCTGTACCAGATCCCCACCTCGTCGAACAACGGAACGCTGTGGTACCGCACCGACCTGTTCAAGAAGGCCGGTCTGGACGCGCCGACGACCTGGGACAAGTTCTACACGGCCGCCGACAAGCTCACGAACAAGGGCAAGAACGAGTTCGGGTTCACCATTCGCGGCGGTGAGGGATCCATCGCGCCCGCGCTGGACGCGGCGTACAGCCAGAGCGGGATCACCTCGTTCTGGAACGGGGACAAGACGACGGTCAATGACCCCAAGAACGTGGCCGCGTTGGAGAAGTACGTCGCGCTCTACAAGAAGGACACCCCGTCCGCTGACGTCAACAACGACTTCACCAAGATGGTCGCCCAGTGGGACAGCGGCACCATCGGAATGCTGAGCCACAACCTCGGTTCGTACCAGGACCATCTGAAGGCGCTCGGTGCCGGGAAGTTCCGGGGCCTGCCCAACCCGACGCAGGCCGACGGAACTCGGGTGCAGGTCTCCAACCCGGTCGACGGGATGAGCCTGTTCAAGTCCAGCAAGAACAAGGCGGCCGCCTGGAAGTTCATCGAGTTCGCCGTCTCGCACGAGGAGAACTCGAAGTTCAACGAGTCCGCCGGGCAGATTCCCGCGAACACGGATGCCGCAGGGGATGCGTGGATCCAGAAGTCGGAGCCCACGAAGCTCGCGGCGCAAGCGCTGAACGGTGACGGCACGAAGATCGTGCAGCTGCCGTACTACCTGCCGGACTGGAACACGATCTCCAAGTCCGACAACGAGCCGAACTTCCAGAAGGTGCTGCTCGGGAAGATGAGCGTGAAGGACTTTCTGGACACGCTCGCCGATCAGTTGAACAAGGCGCAGGGGGATTGGAAGCAGAACCACTGAGGTTGCGGGTGGTTGCTGATTGTGGGGGACTGCCGGTCGGTTGTGGCTGGTCGCGCAGTTCCCCGCGCCCCTAAGAGGCAAGCTCCTCCAACCTATGTTTGAAAGGTACTGGTGTGTCCCTTACTCGAAGACAGGTCGGCCTGGCGGCAGCCGCCGCTGTACCTCTCGCCCTTTCGGGCGTCGGCAACGCGCAGGCGGCGTCGCGCCGTCGCACGCTCTATATCGCCGGTGATTCCACCGCCGCGCAGAAATACGCGGATGCCGCTCCCGAGACCGGGTGGGGCATGGCGCTTCCGTTCTTTCTGCGGAAGGGCCTTGTTGTCGCCAATCACGCGGTGAACGGGCGCAGTTCGAAGAGTTTCGTGGACGAGGGGCGGCTCGATGCGATCCTCGACCTGATCCGGCCCGGGGACTTTCTCCTCGTGCAGTTCGCGCACAACGACGAGAAGAGCGAGGATCCGACCCGGTACACCGAGCCGTGGACGACGTACCAGGAGTATCTGCGGCTGTACATCGAGGGAGCGCGGGCGCACGGGGCCCGGCCCGTGCTCGCCACTCCGGTCGAGCGCCGCAGGTTCGACGCGGACGGGAACGCCGTACCGACGCATGGCGAGTATCCGGCGGCGATGCGTGCGCTCGCAGGGCGGGAGCGGGTGCCGCTGCTCGACATCGAGGCACTGTCGCTGGCGCTGTGGCAGAGGCTCGGGGTCGAGGAGACGAAGGTCTACTTCAACTGGACCGCCACCGAGCAGGACAACACGCACTTCAATCCGCCGGGCGCGATCGCCGTGGCGCGGCTCGTGGCGCGGGAGTTGCTGCGCACCCGGGTACTCGCGCCCCGCGACGTCGTCCGGCTGCACGACGAGATTCCGACGTCCTGGATCACCTGGCCCGAGGCGACCGACACACCGGCCGCGTAACCGAGGAGAGCCGCACAGTGCGTACACAGATATGTCATGGACGCGTCATAGCGTCGCTCGTGGGATGCACCGCCCTGGTGCTCGGCGTGACGGGCACGGCCGCCGCGCACGACCAGCACCGTGACCCCGCCCGGCAGGTGCTGGGCGCGAACGACGGCTGGGGGTCCTACGGCACCGGCACCACCGGCGGCGCGGCCGCCGACGCCGCACACGTCTACACCGTCACCGACTGGGACGGCTTCAAGGCCGCCCTGGCCGACGGCGGCAGCGCACCGAAGATCATCAAGGTGAAGGGCGTCATCGACGCCGACGGGCCGAGCTGCGACTCGTTCCAGGTGCCGGGCTACGACTTCGACGCCTATCTCGCCACGTACGACCCCGCGGTGTGGGGTCACGACAAGACCCTGGACGACGAGCCCGACGACAGCCCCGAGGGCCTGCGCCGCGCCTCCGCCGCCAACCAGGACGCGTACATCAAGGCCACCGTGCCCGCCAACACCACCATCATCGGGGTCGGCAGGAACGCCGGCTTCAACGGCGCCAGCCTGCAGATCAAGGACGTCGACAACGTCATCGTGCGCAACCTCGCCTTCGAGAGCCCGCTCGACTGCTTCCCGCAGTGGGACCCGACCGACACCGCCGACGGCAACTGGAACTCCGAGTACGACAGCGCGGTCGTCTACGGCTCCACGCACGTGTGGATGGACCACGACACGTTCACCGACGGCGACCACCCCGACAGCACGCTGCCGAGCTACTACGGGCGGATCTACGAGCAGCACGACGGCGAGCTCGACATCGTCAAGGGCGCCGACTACGTCACGGCCTCCTGGAACGTCTTCGAGGACCACGACAAGACGATTTTGATCGGCAACAGCGACAGCGCCTCCACGGCCGCCGTCGACCGCGGCCACCTCAAGGTCACCTTCCACCACAACCTGTTCTCCAACCTGGTGGAGCGGGCCCCGCGCGTCCGCTTCGGGCAGGTCGACTCGTACAACAACCACTTCGTGGCCAAGGACGGCTACGGCTACAGCTACGGGATCGGCATGGAGTCCCAACTCGTCGCGCAGCACAACGCGTTCACGCTGCCGGACGGGATCGGCGCCGGGACGATCCTCAAGCGGTGGAACGACTCGCCGCTGACCGCCGACGACAACTACGTCAACGGCAAGCGGGTCGATCTGATCGCCGTCCACAACGCCGAGGTGCCGACCGAGATCCTGCGGTCCGGCGCGGGCTGGACGCCGACCCTGCGCACCCGGATCGACCCGGTCAGGGCGGTCCCCGGGATCGTCGACCACCGCGCGGGCGCGGGCCGCCTGCACTGACGCAACCCCATCCGCACCGGCCGGGACACCCCCGTCCCGGCCCACCCCCCCACACGAGGACGTACCCGCACGAGCCGCACACCCAAGGAGCTTCAGCATGCCCGCACCCAGACCTCAACCACCCCTGCCCAGAAGGCGATTCCTCGTCGCGAGCGCCGGTGCGACCGCCGCGCTCGGCCTCGCGGCCGTCCCCGCACGCGCGGCCCGCGGCCCCCGCCCGTTCGGCCGCTACGGCTCCCCGAGACGCCGTCTCACCTCCGGCACCCTCTACGTCGACCCGCACGGCCGCGGCGACTTCACCACCGTCCAGGCCGCCGTGACGGCGGCGAGCGGCAGTGGCCGGACCCTCGTCCTCGCACCCGGCGTCTACCGGGAGACGGTCGCCGTCGACACCACCCGCACCGAAGCCACCTGGATCGGCGCCTCCGAGGACCCCCGCGACGTCGTGATCGTGTACGACAACGCGGCCGGCACGCCCAAGCCCGGCGGCGGCACCTACGGCACGACCGGGTCCGCCACCACGACCGTGCAGGCCGACGGATTCACCGCCCGCTGGATCACCTTCGCCAACGACTGGCTGCGCGCCCAGCACCCGGAGATCACGGGAACGCAGGCGGTGGCCGTCAAGGTGCAGGGAGACCGCAGCGCCTTCACCCACTGCCGCTTCCTCGGCCACCAGGACACCCTCTACGCCGACACCATGGCGCTCGGCACCTTCGCCCGCCAGTACTACGCCCACTGCTATGTCGAGGGCGACGTCGACTTCGTCTTCGGGCGGGCGACCGCGGTCTACGAGCAGTGCCACTTCCGCACCCTGGACCGCACCGACCTGGCCGCGCCCCCCTACGGCTTCGTCTTCGCGCCCTCCACGGCGGTGGCCGATCCGCGCGGCTACCTGGTGACGCGGAGCCGGGTGAGCAGCGAGGCCCCGGACGCCGCCTACAAGCTGGCCCGCCCCTGGGTGCCCAGCTCCGACACCACCGCCCGCCCGAGCCTCGTCGTCCGTGACACCCACCTCGGCGCCGGGATCGACGCGGTCGCGCCCTACACCAACATGTCGGACGCGTACCCGTGGCAGAGCCAGCGGTTCGCCGAGTACCACAACACCGGCCCCGGCGCCGTGATCACGGTCCCGGAGAACCGGCCCCAACTCACCCGCGAGCAGGCCGCGTCGGCCACCCGCGCCGCCTACCTGGGCGACTGGACCCCATGGAAGGGGGCCTGCTGACATGCGCCGGCGCACCCTGCTGGCGGGCCTCGCCGCGGGCCTCACCACGGCTTCGACCGCGCTCGCCGCCGCTCCCGCCCTCGCGGGCACCCGCCGCCCCGTCCTGCACGTGCGCCCCGGCGACTCCGTACAGGCCGCCGTGGACGCCGTCGACGGTCCCGGCCGGACGATCGTCGTGCACCCGGGCATCTACCGCGAGGTCGTCAACGTGCCTGCCGACAAGGCCGAGTTGACGATCCGCGGCGCGAGCCGACACCCCAGCGACACCGTCATCGTCTTCGACCACGCCAACGGCACGCAGAAGCCCGACGGGACCACCTACGGCACCGCGGGCTCCGCCACCTTCACCTCCGCGGCCCCCGGCCTGACCGTCCGCGACCTGACCCTCGCCAATGACTGGCTGCGCGCCGACCACCCGGACATCACCGGCACCCAGGCGGTGGCCGCCTACACCTACGGCGACCGCACCCGCTTCGAGAACGTGCGGCTGTCGGCCCACCAGGACACGCTCTTCGTCGACACGACCGCACTCGACACCTTCGACCGCCAGTACTTCCGGCGCTGCTACATCGAGGGCGACGTCGACTTCGTCTTCGGGCGGGCGACCGCGGTGTTCGAGCAGTGCCGCTTCCACACCCTGCAGCGGGACGTCGACTTCACCCCCAAGGGCATGGTCTTCGCCCCCTCCACCGCCCGCGCCAACCCGCACGGCATCCTCGCCGTCCGCTCCCGCATCACCTCCGGCGCCGAGGACGCGGCGTACAAGCTGGCCCGGCCCTGGGTGCCGACGTACGAGACGACGGCCTGGCCGTCCCTGGTCGTCAGGGACACCTGGATCGGTCCCGGCATCGACCCGGTCGCGCCGTACACCAACATGCGCGACGCCTACCCCTGGCAGTCCATGCGCTTCCGCGAGTACCGCAACGCGGGGCCCGGCGCGGTGATCTCCGTGCCGGAGAACCGGCCGCAGCTGACGACGTCGGAGGCCGCCGCGCACACCGCGCGCGCCCACCTCGGGGACTGGAGGCCGTATGAACTCCCGTGAACCGGTGGGACGGCGGGCCTTCGTCGTGGGGGCCGGGGCGGCGGCGCTGCTCGGCGGGGCAGCGGCCCCGGCGAGTGCGACGGTCGTGGACGGACCACTGCCCGACTTCTACCAGGCGCTCAAGGACGATCTGAACTTCCCGCTGGCCTGGGGCACTTCACCCGTACGCGACTTCGGGATCTGGCGGCGCGCCGCCCGCGCCGTGGTCGAGGGGCACCTGCTGGTCGACCGCCAGGACGGGACGCCGTACGCGCCCGAGTTCACCGCCCGCTCCCAAGGGGACGCATACACACGGGAGTTGGTGACCGTCTCCCTCACCCGCTACGAACGCGTCCGCGGTGCACTGCTCACCCCGGACGGCGACGGCCCCTTCCCGGCCGTACTGCTGCTGCACGACCACGGCGCCAAGTTCGACATCGGCAAGGAGAAGCTCGTCCGGCCCTGGTACGACGACACCCGGCTCGCCTCCGCCGAGGCCTGGGCGGACAAGTACTTCAGCGGCCGCTTCGTCGGCGACGAACTGGCCCGGCGCGGCTATGTGGTGCTCTGCCTGGACGCGCTCGGCTGGGGCGACCGCGGGCCCGTGACCTACGACCAGCAGCAGGCCCTCGCCGCCAACTTCTACAACCTCGGCTCCTCGCTCGCCGGGCTCATGGCCCGGGAGGACGCCAGGGCCGCCGCCTTCCTCGCCGGGCTCGACCGCGTGGACGCCCACCGCGTCGCGGCCGTCGGCTTCTCCATGGGCGCCTACCGCGCCTGGCAGACCGCCGCGCTCAGCGACCACGTCGCGGCCACCGCCGCCGTGTGCTGGATGACCGGCCTGAAGGAAATGATGGTGCCCGGCAACAACACCCTGCGCGGGCAGTCCGCCTACTACATGCTCCACCCCGGACTCGCCCGCCATCTCGACATCCCCGACGTGGCGAGCATCGCCGCTCCCCGGCCGATGCTGCTGCTCGACGGCGAGCAGGACCCGCTGTTCACCGCCGAGGGTGTCCGGGCCGCCTACGCCAAGCTGCGCGCCGTCTGGCACTCCCGCCACGCCTCGCAGCAACTCCGCACCGAGATCTGGCCGGGGCTCGGCCATGTCTTCACCGCGCCCATGCAGGACGAGGTCTTCGGCTGGCTCGACTCCGTCCTGTGAACACCCCCATCAAGAACCCGTGAACCACCCCGTCAAAGAAGGGACTTGTACACTCATGCGACGCATCAGCACCTCCCTCACCGCCCTCGCGGTCGTCACCGCGGGTGCCGGCCTCGCCGCCTTACCCACCCAGGCGCAGGCCGCCACCGTCGTCGTCAGCAACACGACCGACCTGAGCAACGCCATCAAGAACGCCACGGCGGGCACCGTCATCCAGGTCCGCGGCGGCACCTACTACCCGACGGCCACCCTCCAGTCCACGGCCAACGGCACCTCCTCCTCACCGATCACGCTCACCGCGTACGGCTCCGAGACCGTGAAGATCGACGGCTCGGACCTCCCCGACGGCGACTGGATCTTCAAGCTGACCGCCGACTACTGGAACGTCTCCAACATGACGTTCCAGAACTCCCCGGACAGCGCGGTCGTCTGCCAGTCCTGCACCGGCACCTACTGGAACAACATCAAGACCATCAACGGCGGCGACTCCGGCTTCACACTCACCGGGGACGGCACCGTGAACAACACGGTCAAGAACATCGACTCCTACGGCAACTACGACGCCGCGAACCACGGCGAGAACGCCGACGGGATCGCCGTCAAGTTCGGCTCCGGCAGCGGCAACCTGGTCACCGGCGCCCGCCTCTACAACAACTCCGACGACGGGATCGACTTCTGGTCCTTCTCCACGCCGGTCACCGTCGAGCACACCTGGTCCTTCGGCAACGGCGTCAACCGCTGGTCCGACTCGTCCTTCGCGGGCGACGGCAACGGCTACAAGCTGGGCGGGGACGGCGAGGTCGTCGCACACGTCGTCAACAACTCGGCCGCCTGGGGCAACGCCGGCAACGGCTTCACCGAGAACTCCAACACCGGTGCCATCGTCATCAACCGCACCACGGCCTACGCCAACGGCAACTGGGGGTACTACTTCGCCACCAGCTCCGCCAGGCTCGGCAAGAACCTCGCCGTCAGCAACGGCAGCGGCTCGGTCACCAAGGGCTCCTCGGTCGTCTCGGCCGGCAACAACTGGGACTCGGGGATCTCCACACCCGCCTTCATCTCGACGGACGCGAGCAGCACCTACAACGCCCGCAGCTCGAGCGGCACCCTGCCCGCGACCACGTTCCTGACGACGGGCAGCACCACGATCGGCGCGACGATGAACTGAAACGGAGCTGTCCGGTCCGGGGCGCTTGACCCGTTTTTTACCCGACACTGAGATATCGATCGGGCAACGGGTCTCGCACCCAGCCGCGTGACGCGCGTAGAAACCTGTCATGCATAAGCCACTGCGTATCGCGGCGATCGCCGCAGCATGTGCTCTCGCCGGCGGTGCTCTCTACGGCGCCGGTGCGGCCACGGCCGGACAGTCCACGGCCAACTCCACCCACGAGCCCTACAACATCGGGCTCCTGGTGAAGGACATCGACACCTACTACGGCACGACGGCGGACGCCGACGGCGTGTACCAGGCGTCGCCGACCAGCCCGTACGCCAAGGACCTGGCGCGCATCGACTCCGCGGCCAGGAGCTACATCGACAAGGCGGCCCACAAGGCCCGCCACCACGGCGAGAAGCCCGCGGTCGTCTTCGACATCGACGACACGCTGCTGCTCAGCCTCGACTACGAGAAGCGCTACAACTACACGTACAACTCGGCCTCGTGGGCGGCGTACGTGAACCGCGCCGACCGGCCCGAGGTCTTCGGCAGCCCCGAACTCGTGCGCTACGCCGAGAAGAAGGGCGTCGCGGTCTTCTACAACTCGGGCCTCACCGAGGCACAGCGCTCGGCCGCCGTGGAGAACCTCAAGAAGGTCGGCGCCGACGTCAACCTCGACGCCGCCCACATGTTCCTCAAGGACGCGGCCAACCCGCCGGCCTATCTGAGCGCCTGCGCCACGCCGGGCACCTGGACCTGCACGACCGTGCAGTACAAGGCCGGCACCCGCAAGCACATCGAGAAGGACCTCGGGTACGACATCATCGCCAACTTCGGCGACCAGTACTCGGACCTCGACGGCGGCTACGCCGACCAGAAGTACAAGCTGCCGAACCCGACGTACTTCGTCAGCTGAACCCCGCGCAAGCGGCCCGCGGGCCGAGGGGGGCTCGGTCCACGAGCCGCCCTCGGCGGTTGCGCGGGCGCAGCTCCCCTTGCACGGATGGAACGTCGAACGCGGTCTGGCGGCCGGCCCGGATTCCGTAACACCGGGAAAACCTGAAACCCCTTGCGACGGGGGAACAATCCAGCCAGCATCCGCACACTGATCCATCCGGCCCCGAGGAGCACCCGCCATGACCGACACCGAGAAGACGGCCGACCGGCCAAGTGCCGCACCACCAGCGGCGAACGGAGTCGACCGGTTCTTCAGGATCTCCCAGCGGGGATCCACCTTCGGCCGGGAGATACGCGGCGGCTTCGCCACGTTCTTCACGATGGCCTACATCCTTGTCCTGAATCCCATCATCCTCGGCAGCGCGAAGGACAAGTTCGGGCACACCCTCGACACCGGTCAACTCGTCACCGCCACCGCCCTGGTGGCCTGTGTGATGACGGTGATCATGGGCGTCGGCGGCAATCTGCCGCTCGCCATCGCGGCGGGCCTCGGTCTCAACGCCGTGGTCGCCTTCCAGCTCGCCCCGATCATGAGCTGGCCCGACGCGATGGGCCTGGTCGTCATCGAGGGCATCGTGATCTGCATCCTGGTGGTCACCGGGCTGCGCAAGGCGATCATGGACGCTATCCCGCAGCAGCTCAAGCAGGCCATCGGCGTCGGCATCGGCCTGTTCATCGCCTTCATCGGCTTCGTCGACGCGGGCTTCGTCAGCCGTATCCCGGACGCCGCGGACACCACCGTGCCGGTGCAGCTCGGCTCCGTCGGGCGGCTCACCGGCTGGCCCGTGCTGGTCTTCTGCGTCGGCGTGCTGCTCACCATCGCGCTGCTGGCGCGCAAGGTGAAGGGCGCGATCCTGATCAGCATCGTGACGATGACCGTCGTCGCGATCGTCATCGACGCGGTCGCGGACATCAAGAGCTGGGGCCTGACCACCCCGCACGTGCCCGACAAGATCGTCTCCACGCCCGACTTCGGACTGGTCGGCCACTTCAGCCTGTTCGGCGGCTTCGCGAAGGCCGGGATCATCACCGCGGTGCTGCTGGTGTTCACCCTGATCCTGTCGGACTTCTTCGACGCCATGGGCACCATCGTCGGCATCAGCGCGGAGGCCGGGCTGCTCGACGAGCAGGGCCAGGTGCCGGGGATCGGCCGGGTTTTGTTCATCGACGGCGCGGCGGCCGTGGCCGGCGGTCTGGGCTCCGCCTCCTCCAACACCGCCTACATCGAGTCCGCCGCCGGCGTCGGCGAGGGCGCGCGCACCGGCTTCGCCAACCTGGTCACCGGCGCCCTCTTCGGGCTCGCGCTCTTCCTCACCCCGGTGCTGACGATCGTCCCGCTGCAGGCGGCGGCGCCCGCCCTGATCGCCGTCGGCTTCCTGATGATGACCCACGTCAAGCACATCGACTGGGACCGCTACGAGATCGCCATCCCGGCGTTCCTCACGATCGCCGCGATGCCCTTCACCTACTCCATCACGGACGGCATCGGCGCCGGCTTCCTCGCCTACGTCGTCATCAAGACGGTGCTCGGCAAGGCGCGGGAGGTGCACTGGCTGCTGTGGGGGGTTTCGGTGCTGTTCCTCGTGTACTTCGCGATCGATCCGGTGGAGCAGATTCTCGGTGTGAAGTGAGGAAGACGCTGCGCGGCCGGCCGCGGGTTCGTCGTGGCCGGTCGCGCAGTTGCCCGCGCCCCTTCGGGGCGCTCAGCGCAGGGCCGCTTCCATCACCGCCTTGGCCACGGGGGCGGCCAGTCCGTTTCCGCTGACCTCGGAGCGGGCCGCGTCCGACTGCTCGACGACGACCGCGACCGCGACCTGCTTGCCGCCCGCCTTGCCGTAGGACGTGAACCAGGCGTACGGCGTCTTGCTGTTGTTCTCGCCGTGCTGGGCGGTGCCGGTCTTGCCGCCCACGGTCACGCCCGCGATCCGCGCGTTGGTGCCCGTGCCCTTCTCCACGACCGTCCGCATCGCCGACTGCAGCTGCTCGGCGGTGGAGGAGCTGACGATCTGCTTCGTGGTCGTGTCGTCGTCGTAGTCCTTCAGCACGTCGCCGCCGCTGTCGGTGGTCTGCGCGACCATGTGCGGCGAGCGCAGCTTGCCGCCGTCGGCGATGGCGGCGGACACCATGGCCATCTGCAGCGGGGTCGCCGTGACGTCGTACTGGCCGATGCCCGTCAGGGCCGTGGAGGACCGGTCCATGTCCGAGGGGTAGACGCTGGTGTACGCCCGCACCGGCACATCCTGCGTGGTGTCGTTGAAGCCGAACTTCTCGGCCATCGCCCGCACCTTGTCCTGGCCGAGGTCGACGGCCATCTTCGCGAAGACGTTGTTGCAGGAGTACTGCAGGCCGGTGCGGATGGAGGCGTTCTCGCAGGGCGCGCTCGGGTTCTCGTTGGACAGGTCGCGGGTGGTGCCCGGCAGGGTGTACGGGTCGGGGCTCTTGGTCCTCTGGTCCACCGAGGAGTACAGCCCGTCCTCCAGCGCGGCGGCCGCGACGACCAGCTTGAACGTCGAGCCCGGCGGGAGCGGCTGGCGCAGGGCGCGGTTGGTCAGCGGCTTGTCCGCGTCGGCGTTGAGCTTCTTCCAGGCGGTGCCCGCGGTGTTGGCGTCGGTCAGCGACGACGGGTCGTAGGACGGGGTGGAGACGACCGCGAGGATCCTGCCGGTCGCCGGGTCGATCGCGACGGCGGCGCCCTTCTTGTCGCCGAGCGCGTCGTAGGCGGCCTTCTGCACGTCGGGGTCGATCGTGGTGATCACGTTGCCCGGATCGGCGCGCTTTCCGGTGACCGTGTCCATCACGGTGCCCAGGCTGGTGTCCGTGCCGTCGAGGAGGTGCTGGTAGATGCCCTCCAGCTGGGTGGGGGCGTAGGCCTGCGAGGCGTAGCCCGTCACCGCGGCGTACAGCTTGCCGTCCTTGTACGTGCGCTTGTACTTCAGGTCGCTGTGCTTCGTGGGCGCCGAGCCGGTGACGGACCGGCCGCCCACGATGATGTTCCCGAGCGGCTCCGCGTACGTCCTGATCGCGTTGCGCCGGTTGTTCTTGTCGTCCGCGAGGGCCTTGGCGTCGTAGAACTGCACCCAGGTCGCCCTGACCAGCAGAGCGATCACCAGGAGCAGTGTGAAGACGGAGGCCCGCCTTATCGTCTTGTTCATCCCGCCTGGAGGACGAGCGAAGCCGGGCGGATCGTTCCCGTCCGCCGCGATTTCTCATCTTCTCATCGCGTGCTCATGAATCCCGCCTCGTAGGCCGCGATCACCGCCTGCGTACGGTCCCGGGTGCCGGTCTTCGCCAGCACCGCCGCCACGTGCGACTTCACGGTCGCGGGGCCGACCCCCATGCGGCGCGCGATCTCCGCGTTGGTCAGCCCGTCCGCCATGTGCCGCAGCACCTCGCTCTCCCGGGCGGTGAGCCGTGCCACCCAGGGCGGAGGCGTGGCGTACGCGCGCGCGTGCTCCTCGGCGAGCGCCCGCACCGCCGACGGGAACAACAGGCTGTCGCTGCGCGCGACGAGCCGTACCGCCTGTACGAGCGAGTCGGCGTCGGCCCGCTTGAGCAGAAACCCGGCGGCTCCCACGCGCAGCGCGTCGTACACGTAGGCGTCGTTCTCGAAGGTGGTCACGACGACGATCCGGGGCGGCGCATCGACCGTGCCGAGGATCTCCTCGGTGGCCCGGATCCCGTCCAGCTCCGGCATCCGCACATCCATCAGCACAACATCGGGCCGCACGTTCTGCACGACCCCTACCGCCTCCACCCCGTCGGCCGCCTCCCCGACCACCTCCAGATCCGCTTCGGCGGAGAGGATGGCCCGGAGGGCGGTACGAACCATGCGTTCGTCGTCGGCCAGGACTATGCGGATGGGGGTGGGCATGCGGGGTCCTTCAGGGGGAGGCGTTCTTTATTTGGGGGGAGGGGCAGGCGCCGGGGGTTGTTGTGGGCGGGGTGCGGTTTGGTGGTGAGGGGTGGCCCGGGGGGTGCGGTTCGGGGGTGAGGGTGGCCCGGAGGGGGGCGGTTCGTGCGTTCGTCGTCGGCGAGGGTGGTGCGGATGGGGGTGTGGGCTGCGGGTTCCTTTGGAGGGCGGGCGTGCAGGCGCCGGGTGTCGCCTTGGGGCGGGGTCCCGGTTCGGGGACGAGGGTGGTCTGGAGGGGGACTGGCCGTGCGGGGGGCGTCGGCGACGGTGACTCGGGTGACCGTGGTCATGTGGGGTCCTTCAGGGGGAGGTGGGCCTGTAGGCGCCAGGTGTTGTTGTGGGTCGGGCCCGCTTTTGCTGTGCCGCCCAGGAGGCGGGCGCGGTCTGCTAGGCCGGGTAGGCCGTGGCCGCCGGTGGGGCGGTGGGTGGTGGCGGTGCCGAGGGGGTTGTCGATGGTGATGGTCAGGTGGTCGTCGGCCGTGGTGATGCGCAGGGTCAACGGTGTTCGGGGGTCGGCGTGCTTGAGGCAGTTGCTCAGTCCCTCCTGCACGATGCGGTAGGCCTCGCGGGACAGGACGGGCGGCAGCGTCGCCGGATCGGCGGCGACGGTGGCCGTGACCCGCAGTCCACCGGCCCGGACCCGGCGCAGCAGGCCGTCGAGGTCGTCGGCGAGGGTGGGGGCCGGGCCGGTGCCGGGGGCGTCGCCGTCGCGCAACACGCCCAGTACGGCGTCGAGTTCGCCGACCGTACGCCGGGTGGTGTCCTCGATCGCGGCGAGCGCCTCGCGGACGAACTCCGGGTCGCTGCCGAGGACCCGGCGTGCCGCGCTCGCCTGCAGGGTGACGGCGCTGAGCGCGTGGCCGACGGAGTCGTGCAGCTCACGGGCGAGCCGGTTGCGGACGGCGAGGTCGGCGGCCCGCGCCTCCGCCGCCGCGAGCCGGTCCTCCGGGGCGGGCCCGAGCAGCCGGGGCGCCCAGTGGGCCAGCAGCGCCCCGGCACCGGCCGCGCACACCGCGAGCGCCAGGAGACAGGCCAGGCCCGCTACCGGCGAGAGCGCCAACGCCCAGGAGTGGTCGAGGACTTCGGGCAGTCCGAGCCGGTCGTCGCGCACCCACGCGAACAGCGGCAGCGCGATCAGCACGCCCGCGAACGGCGGCACCGCCAGCGACATCCCGGCGATCACCCCGCCGAACCCGAGGTGCAGCGTGAACCAGGCCGCCGTGCGCCCCTTCGCCCTCCGCGCGCGGGCGGGACCGTAGACGAGCCGCTCCGCGTCCACCCCGCACAGCCAGCGCACGGCGCTCGACTCCAGCGGACGGGTCAGCGGGAACAGCGAGGTGACGGCGGCCAGCGGCAACGCCACGGCGAAGGACAGGAGTTGCAGCCCGAAGTCCCCGAAGACGTTCTGCGAGCCGGTGAGCGGGCCGACGGCGGTCGCGCCGACGAAGACGTACGGCATGGCGAGCGCGCCGCCGAGGATCAGATGGACCCACCGCAGCCGCGCCCGCCGCCCGAGCAGCAACCGGACGAACTCCCTCACCCGGACCGTTCCCCCTGCACCATGGGCCCACGTTCCCGCACCCGCGCCGGTGCCCGCGTCCTGCCCGGCGACGATCCCGGTCCGCCTCAAGGCGGAGAACGGCGGAGCCTGAAGGCGTACGGAACGGGGAGACGTACGGACCGGGGGCGGCCGTAGGGCTCACGCCTGAAGCGTCAGCACCGCTTCCTCGATCTCCGCGCCGCGCGCGTTCGCATACCCCGACGCCCGTGCCGTGAGGCGGAAGCCGCACTTCTCCAGCACCCGCAGCGATCCGGCGTTGTCCGCCGCCGCGCGGGCGTACAGCGGGCGCTCGGGCACCTCGGCCAGCAGCGCGCGCAGTGCGGCCGTCGCCACGCCCCGCCCCCAGTACGCGCGGTCCACCCAGTAGGTGACCTCGCGCTCGCCCGGCTCGCCGTACACCGCCGCGCTGCCCACCACATCACCGTCGACCAGGACGGTCCGCGTCACGGCGTCCGAGGCGAGGATCCGTTTCCACTTCGCGTCGAAGGCGTCCCGGTCGGCCGGGTCCTCGGGGGTGAAGGCCGCCATGCGCACGGCCTCCGGATCGTTCATCTGCCGGAAGAAGACCGGCAGATCGCTCTCGTGCACTTCGCGGAGTACGACATCCATGAGGCACGAGCCTAGAACCCCGGGCCGGGAGTCAGAGCCTGCGGGTCGCCAGGGTCAGGCGGTCACGGGCGTCGAACAGCGCGTCCTTCACCATCTGTTCGTGCGCCGGCGTCAGCCGCGCCACCGGCACCGAGCAGCTGATCGCGTCGCGCGCCGGAGTGCGGTACGGGATCGCCACGCCGAAGCAGCGCAGTCCCAGCGTGTTCTCCTCGCGGTCCACCGCGAAGCCCTGTTCGCGGACCTGGTGCAGCTCCTCGATGAGCTTCTCGCGGTCCGTGATGGTGTTCTCCGTCAGGCCCGGCAGCGTCTCCGGGAGCATCTTGCGCACCTGCTCGTCGGAGTACGTGCTCAGCAGCGCCTTGCCGAGCGAGGTGGAGTGCGCGGGCAGCCGGCGTCCCACGCGGGTGAAGGGGCGCAGATAGTGCTGCGACTGGCGCGTGGCCAGGTACACCACGTTGGTGCCGTCCAGGCGCGCCAGGTGGATCGTCTCGGTCGTGTCGTCCGACAGCCGGTCCAGGGTCGGCCGGGCCGCCGCGACCGCCTCGTCGCCGTCGATGTACGACGTGCCCACCAGCAGGGCCCGCACCCCGATGCCGTACCGCGTGCCCGTCGCGTCGGTCTCCACCCAGCCCAGCTCCACCAGCGTGCGCAGCAGCATGTACAGACTGGACTTGGGGTACCCGACGGCCTCCTGTACCGAGGCGAGCGAGTGCATGCCGGGGCGACCGGCGAAGTACTCGAGCAATTCAACGGTCCGTACCGCGGACTTGACCTGCGCCCCGCCGCCTGCCTCGACTGCCGACATCGCCCTTGACCCTTCGTTCGACGAGACACTGAAGTTATAGTCTCCAACAGCATATTCATCATCAGAGACAGCGTTCAGTATATCGAACGACCCTGGTGAATGACCGGCGAATGACCCGGCTATACCTGGAGGGACCGCGGTGGCAGCAGCACCAGTCTGGAGTGTCGACCCCCGAACCGGGAAGCAGCGTGAACAGGTTGCGGTGGAGGCCACAGCCCAGGAGGTCGACGCCGCCGTCCGGGCCGCGCACGCGGCGCGCGCCTCTCTCGCCGACCGCGCGGTCCGCGCCGCCTTCCTGCGCACCGCGGCCGACCAGCTCGAGGCCGCCAAGGACGGGCTCGTCGAGACCGCCGACGCGGAGACCGCGCTCGGCCCGGTCCGGCTCACCGGTGAACTCGCCCGCACCTGCTACCAGTTGCGCGCCTTCGCGGACATCGTCGACGAGGGCGCCTTCCTCGACGTGATCATCAACCACCCCGACGACACCGCGACCCCGCCGATCCCGGACCTGCGCCGCTACAAGGTGCCCCTCGGCGTCGTCGCCGTCTACTCGGCCTCCAACTTCCCCTTCGCCTTCTCGGTCGCGGGCGGCGACACCGCGAGCGCGCTCGCCGCCGGCTGCCCCGTCGTGGTCAAGGCGCACCCCGACCACCCGGCCCTGTCCGAGTACGTCGCCAAGGTGCTGCGCCGGGCCGCCGCCGCGCACGGCATCCCCGAGGGCGTGGTCGGCCTGGTGCACGGCTTCGAGGCCGGCATCGAGCTGGTCCGGCACCCGCTGGTGTCCGCCGCCGGCTTCACCGGTTCCGTCAAGGGCGGCCGGGCGCTGTTCGACGCGGCCGCGGCCCGTCCGGTGCCGATCCCGTTCCACGGCGAGCTGGGCTCCCTCAACCCCGTCGTCGTCACCGAGGCCGCGGCGGCCGAGCGGGCCGAGACGATCGGTGCGGGCCTCGCGGGATCGATGACGCTTGGTGTCGGGCAGTTCTGCGTCAAGCCCGGCCTGGTGCTCGCGCCGTCCGGCGACGCGGGCGACCGGCTGCTGAAGTCCCTGACGGACGCGGTCAGCGACACCGACGCAGGCGTCCTGCTGGACCACCGCATGCGCGACAACTTCCTCGCCGGGGTCGCCGAGCGCACCGCGCTCCCCGACGTCGACTCCCCGGTGACGCCCGGGGCGGGCGGCGAGCACACGGTCAGCGCGGGCTTTTTGACGGTGGCGGCGGACAAGCTGGCCGCCGAGGGGGCCTACGACCTGCTCCTGGAGGAGTGCTTCGGGCCGGTGACCGTCGTCGTCCGCTACGAGGACGATGACCAGGTGCGGTCCGTACTGTCCCGGCTGCCCGGCAACCTCACGGCGACGGTGCACCTCTCGACCGAGGAGGCGGCGGGCGAGGGCCGGGGCGCCGAACTGCTGGCGGAGCTCACCCCGCTCGCGGGCCGGGTCCTCGTCAACGGCTGGCCGACCGGTGTCGCGGTCGCCCCGGCCCAGCACCACGGCGGCCCGTACCCGGCGACCACGTCGACGTCGACCTCCGTGGGCGGGACGGCGATCGAGCGCTGGATGCGCCCGGTGGCCTACCAGGGCGCACCCGAGGCGATCCTTCCGCCGGAGCTGCGCGACGACAACCCGCTCGGGCTGCCGCGCCGCTACGACGGCCGTCTGGAGCGCTGAGGACCCCAGGCCCGCATCGCCCGCCCACAGGTGCCACACTCACGGGATGGACGTGGAACTCCCCGAACTGCCCTTCGCACTGCGCACGTACGGCCCCGAGGGCAACTGGTCCTACGAGGACGGCATCCTCACCGGCTGGGCCGGTCCCCGGCAGGACCGGTTCGTACCGCCCACCGGCGAGGCCCTGGAGCCCGCCTCGGACGCGCCCCGGCTGCTCGGGGCGCCCGAGGGCGACTTCCAGCTGATCGCGCGGGTCACGGTCGGCTTCGCCGGGGCCTTCGACGCGGGGGTGCTCTACGTCCACGTCGGCGAGCGGGCCTGGGCCAAGCTCTGCCTGGAGTACTCCCCGGACGTACCCACCGTGTGCACGGTGGTCACCCGGGGCCACTCCGACGACGCCAACTCCTTCACCGTGGACGGCAGTTCGGTCTGGTTCCGAGTCAGCCGCACAGGCCGCGCCTTCGCCTTCCACGCCTCCCGCGACGGCCACCGCTGGACCTTCGTCCGCCTCTTCACCCTCGGCACCGAGAAGGAAACGGGCGACGCCCTCATCGGCTTCATGACCCAGTCCCCGATGGGCGAGGGCTGCGTAGTCACCTACGACCACCTGGAATACCGGCCCACGTGGCCGAGCGACCTGCGAGACGGGAGCTGAGGGGTCGCCTGCGACGGGCGGTCGCCTGCGGCGGGTGGTCGCCTGCAGCGGGCGCGGGCCGGGGTCTGACGGGCGGGGCTGCGGGACGGGCTGATGGGTCGCCGGTGGCGGGCGTGGGCGACGGCCCGGTGTCCGGCTTCGGGTGGCCGCCGCTGAGTCCGTCCTGGCTGCCGGGACTGTGAGTCGGTGCGGGGCTGTGAAGGCGCCGGTCAGGACAGTTGGCCGCGCTACGTGGCCGGGCGACCTGCGAGACGGGAGCTGAGCGCGGCCGTCATGGCCAGTAGGGCTGCGCCCACCAGCAGGCTCAGGCGTAGCCCGGACTCGAAGTCGTCGGCGACCAGGCCTCCGAAGACCGCGATGCCGAGGCCGCCCGAGACCTGGCGGGCCGCGTTGAGGAGGCCCGCGGCGACGCCTGCGCATTCGGCGGGGACGGCGTCCATCAGGGCGGCGGTCAGCGGGGGGACCGTCAGGGCGCAGCCCACGGCGAGGGGGATCAGCAGCACGGCCACCAGGGCCGGGGGCGTGTCGGCGTCGACGCAGAGGAGGACGAGCAGCGCGACGGCGGCCAGCGCCTGCCCCACTGTCATCGGCAGCCGGGGGCCGTAGCGCCCGGCGAGCTTGCCCGCCACCACGTTCGTCACCGCGATCAGGCCCGTCATCGGCAGGAACAGCAGCCCCGCGAAGAGCGGTGAACGCCCCTGAACCTGCTGGAAGAAGAGCGAGAACACGAACACCATGCTGTAGAAGGCGACGCTGACCGCCGCCCCCGCCGCGACACTCACGGCCACGGTCCGGTCGTGGAACAGGGCGAGGGGAACGACCGGATGCGACCCGCGCGCCTCGACGCGCAGGAAGGCGGCAGCGGCGACGACGGCCACCCCCAGCGCCGCCCACCCGGCAACCCCGCGCTCGATCGCCGCGAAGGTCAGCGCCGTCAGGCTCACCACTGCGGTCGCCTGCCCCGCCAGGTCCAGCGGTGCCGGACGCCGCTCGGAGCGGGGAGCGCGGGCCGCCAGCAGCAGGATCGCCGCGCCCACCGGCACGTTCACGAAGAAGATCGCCCGCCAGTCCCAGGCGGTGGTCAGCAGCCCGCCCGCCACCGGCCCGAGCGCCACCGCGACCGAGCCGCCCGCCGCCCACACGGCCACCGCCCGCGCCCGCCGCACCGGATCCCCGTACGCCTGCCGCACCAGCGCCAGCGACGCCGGCAGCACCACCGCCGCCGCGACCCCCTGCACCACCCGCGCACCGATCAGCGCGGGCAGCCCGGGCGCCAGCCCGCAGACCACGGAGGCGAGCGTGAAGGTGGCCGTGCCGAGGGCGTACGCACGGCTCGCCCCCGCCCGGTCCGAGAACGCGCCGGTGGACAGCATCAGCGCCGCGAACGGCAGCGTGTAGGCGTCCACCACCCACTGCAGCCCGGACATCCCGCCGCCGAGCGAGTGGCCGATCGAGGGCAGCGCCACGTTCACCACGGACGCGTCCAGGCAGATCAGCGCGAACCCGAGCAGCGCGGCGAGAAGGGTGAGCGCGGGAGAGGGTCTCTTGGGTGCCAACTCGCGCTCTTTGACGGGGAGTTGTTCGCTCTTGAGGGTCTGTTCGGTCGACATGGCTCCATGCTCCGGACCGCCGGGGCCGTACAGTAGTGGCCTGAATGCCATGCACCCGGAGGTTCTGGCCATGCCCGCGCACCGCATTGCCGTCATCGCGCCCTCGCCCGTCTCGATGTTCAACCTCGCCATCCCCGAGCTGATGTTCAACAAGGTCGAGGTGGACGGACGCCCCGGCTACGAGGTCGTCATCTGCGCCGCCGAGCCTGGCCCCGTCCCCACCTCCGGTGGGCTCGACCTGTACGTGTCCCGCGGGCTCGAAGCGGTGCGCGAGGCGGACACGGTCGTCGTCGCGGGCACGGGCGCGCCCTACGAGCCGGACCCCCGCATCGTGGCCGCCCTGCGGGAGGCGGCCGACGCCGGCAAGCGGATCGCGTCGCTGTGCACCGGCGCCTTCCAGCTCGCCGAGGCGGGCCTGCTGGAGGGCCGCCGGGCCACCACGTACTGGGCGCACGCCCAGGAGCTGCGCCGCCGCTACCCGCAGGTCGACCTCCAGGGCGACGTCCTCTACGTCCAGGACGGCCCGTACGTCACCGCCTCCGGCTACGCCGCCGGAATCGACCTGTGCCTGCACGTCATCCGCACCGACTACGGCGCCGCCGTCGCCAACGAGGTCGCCCGCCTCGCCCTCGTCGCGCCCGTGCGCCCCGGCGGCCAGACCCAGTTCACCCACACCCCGCTGCCGCCCGAGCGCGGCACCTTCTGCGCCGACACCCGAGGCTGGGCCATGCGCAACATGGACAAGCCGCTCACCCTCACCGACCTGGCCCGGCACGCGGGCGTCTCGGTGCGCACCCTCACCCGCCGCTTTCACGCCGAGAGCGGCGTCAGTCCCCTGCAGTGGCTGCTCCACCAGCGCATCGAGCGCGCCAAGGAGCTGCTGGAGACCACCACCCTGCCCATGGACCAGGTCGCCCGCGCCTGCGGCCTGGGCACCGCCGACTCGCTGCGCGCCCACGTGGTCCGCAGGACCGGCCTGACTCCGAGCGCCTACCGGGCGCAGTTCACGCGCCTGGGAACCGAGGCCGCCGAGGACACGTCCTCCGCTGCATGATCGCAGCGAACCGGACCCTCGACCCCGTGATGATCAGAACAGCCCTGCCCGCCGAGGCCGCGGCCGTCGCCCAGCTGCATGTGCGCGCTCGCTCCACCTACTACCCGGACGGCCTCCCCGACGACGGCCGGGACTGGCCGGCGCTGTGGGCACAGACCATCGAGCGCCCCGACGGCCATGTCCTGTGCGCGGTCCGCGACGGCAGCCTGGTCGGCATCGCCTCCTTCCGCACCCCGGAGGGCGCTCCCGCGAAAACGGTCAAGCTGTTCCAGTTCCACGTCGACCCCGACCACTGGCGCACCGGCGTCGGCACGGCCCTGCACACCGCCTGCGTCGAGCAGTGGCAGGCCGACGGCAGAACGGCGGCCGTCCTCGACGTGCACGTCGACAACCACCGCGCCCAGGCCTTCTACGCCCGCCAGGGCTGGGTCCCCGACCCGGAGAACCCGCCCGCCGAGGACGACCACCACCTCTTTCTGCGCTTCGCGGTGCCGGGGGAATGACCGGCCCTGCTTGAACGTTCACGCACTGAGGCGGAGGGCGTCTCCGAAGTGCCGGTGTATCCGAAGTGCCGGTACGTCCGTACGAACGGGAGCGAGCGAAGCGCATGAAGGTCGAGATCTGGTCGGACATCGCCTGTCCCTGGTGCTACGTGGGCAAGGCCCGCTTCGAGAAGGCCCTCGCCGCCTTCCCGCACCGCGACCGGGTCGAGGTCGTGCACCGCTCCTTCGAGCTGGACCCGGGGCGCGCCAAGGGCGATGTGCAGCCGGTGATCACGATGCTCACCAGGAAGTACGGCATGAGCGAGGCGCAGGCCCGGGCCGGCGAGGAGAACCTGGGCGCGCAGGCCGCCGCCGAGGGCCTCGCGTACCGCACCCGCGACCGCGACCACGGCAACACCTTCGACATGCACCGGCTGCTGCATTTCGCCAAGGAGCGGGGCCGTCAGGACGAGCTGATCCAGATCCTCTACCGGGCGAACTTCGCTGAGGAGCGCTCCGTCTTCGCCGAGGGCGACGAGCGGCTCGTCGAACTCGCCGTCGCGGCCGGACTGGACGCCGACGAGGCCCGCACGGTGCTCGCCGACCCCACCGCCTACGCCGACGAGGTCCGCGCCGACGAGCGCGAGGCCGCCGAACTCGGAGCGAACGGCGTGCCGTTCTTCGTCCTCGACCGCAAGTACGGCGTCTCCGGCGCCCAGCCCGCCGAGGTCTTCACCCAGGCGCTGACCCAGGCCTGGGGCGAGCGGCCGCCGCTGCAGCTGATCGACGAGGGCGGCGCCGAGGCGTGCGGCCCAGACGGATGCGCGGTCCCGCAGCAGTGACCCCGTGACCCCAAGGCCCCATGACCCATGGCCCGGTGACCGGCGGTCCGCAAAGCCGCAGGTGACGGCCGATCCATAAGGAACGCTTGGCGATACCACGTAGAAATCGGCAATGGACCGCGGGTTCCGCGGGGCCCACAGTGGGTCCATGGAGACCTTCGAGAGCCGCGTCCGAACCGAGTTCGCCCCGAAGAACACCTACCTGAACACCGCGAGCACCGGCCTGCTGCCCGACCGCACCGTGGCCGCCCTGCGCACCGCCGTCGAGGCGGCCGCCGCCGGGCAGCCCACCGACATGTTCGCCGACGTCGAGGCGAGCCGCGCCTCCTTCGCGCGGCTCGCCCGGGTGCCCGTCCGCCGGGTCGCGGCCGGGGCCTCGGTCGCCGTCTACAGCGGACTGATCGCCGGCTCCCTGCCCGAGGGCGCCGAAGTCCTCACCGCCCAGGGCGACTTCAGCTCCGTCGTGAACCCCTTCCACGTCCGCTCCGACCTCAAGGTGCGCACCGCGCCGCTGGAGCGCCTCGCCGAGTCCGTGCGCCCCGGCACCGCCCTGGTGGCGGTCAGCGCCGCGCAGTCCGCCGACGGACGCGTCGCCGACCTGCCCGCGATCCGGGAGGCGGCGCGCGAGCACGGGGCGCGTACCTACGTCGACGCGTCCCAGGCCGCCGGATGGCTGGACCTCGACGCGGACGCCGACGACTACACCGCCTGCGTCGCCTTCAAGTGGCTCGTCTGCCCGCGGGGCGTGGCCTTCCTGGTCGTCCCGGAGGACCTCGGCGGACTCACCCCGCTGTTCGCCGGCTGGGTCGCGGGCGAGCACCCCTGGGACGCCTGCTACGGCCCCATCGACGAACTCGCCCACTCCGCACGGCGGTTCGACGAGAGCCCCGCCCTCTTCTCCTACGCCGGCGCCCGCCGCTCCCTGGAACTGCTGGAGGAACTCGGCGTCGACACGGTGCGCGCCCACGACCTCGCGCTCGCCGACCGCTTCCGCGCGGGCCTGGCCTCGCTCGGCCACGAGCCCGTCCCGTCACCCGATTCGCCCATCGTCTCCGTGCCCGCGCTCGGCCACCGCCAGACCGAGCTGAGCAGCGCGGGAGTGGAGGTCTCGAACCGCGCGGGCAACCTGCGGGCGGCCTTCCACCTGTACAACACGGACGCCGATGTCGACCGGCTGCTCGACGTTCTGTCCGCCTGAAGCACTGGCGCGGTGCCTGCGGGGACGCTAGGAAGGGCACGTGGAGTCCACGGGCGAGACCTCCGCGCGGCAGCCCGCAGACGCCGAGCTGCACCGGCGCCTGGTGTACGGGGACGAGACCGCGCTGGCCGAGGCGTACCGGGCGTACGGGGCTCTGGTGCGGCGCGTCGCCGTGCGGGTCACCCGCAGCCCGGGCGCCGCCGAGGACGTGGCCCAGGAGGTCTTCGCCCACCTGTGGAGCAGGCCCTACGCCTTCGACCCGGACCGCGGGTCGCTGCGCACCTGGCTGTCCATGCTGGCCCACCGGCGGGCCGTGGACTGGGTGCGCAGCGAGGCCAGGCACCGCAAGGACGCCCACGCCGACGACGCGGCGCTCAATGCCATCCCGGACGCCTCGCCCGGCCCGGACGAGACGGTCGTCGACCGCGAACGCTCCCTGCTGCTGCACTCGGCCCTGGCCGAACTCCCGCGGCCCCAGCGGGAAGTGGTCCATCTGGCCTACTTCGCGGGCCGCACCTACCGGCAGGCCGCCGTCGAACTCGGCATCCCCGAGGGCACGGCCAAGACACGGCTGCGCACGGCTTTGCGATCCTTGGCCGAGTCTTTGGCCGACCCGCCCGATCCGGCGCTGGAACGGGGCGCATGATGGCGACACGGCACGCCGGGGAAGGAGGCACGGGATGACCGATCACGACGCCGTACGCGATCTGCTGGCCGCCTGGGCCTTCGGCGCCCTGCCGCCGGCCGAGGAGCAGGCGGTTCCCGCGCACCTCGCCGAGTGCGAGACCTGCGCGGCGGAGGCGGCACGCCTGCGCGAGACGGTACGGCTGCTGGACGGACCGGCCGTGAACGCCGCACCCCCGTCCGCCACTTCCGAGGTCCTGTCCGCCGCCCTGAACGCCCGCCCCGCGGCGCCCCGGGTCGCCGCGCACGCCGCCCCGTACGCGGCCGCCGTCGCCGGGGTGAAGGCGCTGCTGCCCCAGGCCGAGGGCCGCTGGGGCACACCGGTGGTGCACGACTGGGACGTGCACGCGACCGTCGCCCATCTGCTCGCCGCCGACGAACCGCTCGCCGGACGGCTCGGCATCGCGGCCCGCGTACCGGCCACCCCGGAGCCCGAGGGCGTGAGCTGGGGCGATGCCTGGGACCGCCGTACCGCCGAGGTCATCGCGCACGAACACGCCCGTACGCCCGCCGAGACGGTCGCCGACTGGGCGGCGCAGGCGGCCGCCCTGCTCGCCGCACCCGAGGCCCGGGTGCCCGAACTGGCGGCCCGGGCCACGATGTTGATGGGGGTACGGCTGCCGATCGCCGACCACTACGTGGTGCGCGCCTTCGAGACGTGGATCCACAGCGACGACATCGGCCGCGCCCTCGGTCTCGCCGTCCCACCGCCACCGGCCGGGCACTTGGGGCAACTGGTGCGCCTCGCCGTACGTGTGCTCGGCCTCGCCCTGGGGCCCGCCGCGCCGCCCGTGCTGTTCGCCGTCGACGGGCACGAGCAGTGGGTGCTGGGCTCCGAGGACGAGCCGGTGCACGGCGAACTCGCCCTGGACCCGGTGGAGTTCTGTCTGCTGGTCGGCGGCCGGCGCACCCCCGACGAGGTACCGCACCGCGCCGCGGGGGACGAGGGCGCGGTCAGGAACGTACTGGAGCGGGCGGCGTCACTGTCGTGGCTGTGAGACCACGACCGTGACGCCGCCCGCTGTAGTTGCCAAGTCGGTCACTTCACCGGAGTGAAGTCCCGCGCCCCAATGAACTCGGGACGCCGAACGGGGGCCGCGAACGGCTCGACCGCCTCGTTCTCCACGCTGTTGAACACGATGAAGACGTTGCTGCGCGGGAACGGCGTGATGTTGTCACCCGAGCCGTGCATGCAGTTGCAGTCGAACCAGGTCGCCGAACCGGCCTTGCCGGTGAACAGCTTGATGCCGTAGTCGCTCGCCATGGCGGTCAGCGCCTCGTTGGAGGGCGTGCCCGCGTCCTGCATCTGCAGCGACTTCTTGTAGTTGTCCCGGGGCGTCTCGCCGGCGCAGCCCAGGAACGTCCTGTGCGACCCCGGCATGATCATGAGGCCGCCGTTGGTGTCGTAGTTCTCGGTCAGCGCGATCGAGACGGACACCGTGCGCATGTTGGGCAGGCCGTCCTCGGCGTGCCAGGTCTCGAAGTCCGAGTGCCAGTAGAAGCCGCTGGCGCCGAAACCGGGCTTGACGTTGATCCGCGACTGGTGGACATACACGTCCGAGCCGAGGATCTGCCGTGCCCGGCCGACCACCCGCTCGTCGCGCACCAGTTGCGCGAACACCTCGCTGATCTTGTGCACCTCGAAGACCGAGCGGATCTCCTTGGACTTCGGCTCGACGATCGAGCGCTCGTCCGCGCGGATCTGCGGGTCGGTGACGAGCCGCTCCAACTCCTGTGCGTAGAGCGGGACCTCGTCCGGGGCGATCAGCTGATCGATGGCGAGGAACCCGTCGCGCTCGAACCCCTGCAGATCGGTCGCCGAGATCGGGCCCGGGGTGTCGGGCGAGCCCCAGACGACCGGGTCCTTGCGCGGGACGGACACCTCTACGGGGCCGCGGCTGGGATAGAGATCAGTGATGGTGGTCATGTGATGTCACACCTCCTCGGGCTCGGTGAGCAGCGGGTAGACGCCGTTCTCGTCGTGGTCCTCCCGTCCGGTCACGGGCGGGTTGAAGACACAGATGCAGTGGAAGTCCTCCTTGACCCTGAGCGTGTGCCGCTCGTGGCCGTTGAGGAGGTACATCGTGCCGGGCGTGATGTGGTACGTCTTCCCGGTCTCGCGGTCGGTCAGCTCGGCGTCGCCCTTGGTGCAGACGACGGCCTCGATGTGGTTCGCGTACCACATGTTCGTCTCGGTACCCGCGTACAGGATCGTCTCGTGCACCGAGAAGCCGACCCTCTCCTTGGCGAGGACGATCCTTTTGCTCTCCCAGGTGCCGGACGCGGACTTCACATGCCGGTCGGTGCCTTCGATCTCCTTGAACGAGCGGACGATCACGGTGGTGCCTAGCCTCCTAGTTGATGCCCAGAGTTGGGCCTTTCCGGGTCTGTTCAGGGTTGTTCGGGGTTCTTCAGCGCCGTTCAGGCGGTCTCGCGCACGGCGCGGGCGAGGACGCTGAGGCCCTCGTCCAGTTCCTCGGCCGTGATCGTGAGCGCCGAAAGGAGTTTGACGACCTCGCTCTCCGGGCCCGAGGTCTCGATGAGCAGCCCCAGTTCGAAGGCGCGGCGGGCGATCCGGTTCGCGCGCTCCTTGTCGTGGAACTCCATGCCCCACACGAGACCGCGGCCCCGGTACTCCTTGACGGCGTCGGGGTTCTCCTCCGAGATGGCGACGAAGGCCTGCTCGACCTGCTCGCCACGGGCGCGGGTCTGCTTCTCCATCGCGGACCCGTCCGCCCAGTACGCCTCCAGCGCGGCCGTCGCCGTGACGAAGGCGGGATTGTTGCCGCGGAAGGTGCCGTTGTGCTCGCCCGGCTCCCAGATGTCCAGCTCGGGCTTGAACAGGCACAGCGACATGGGCAGTCCGTAGCCGCTGATGGACTTGGACACGGTGACGATGTCCGGGGTGATGCCCGCCTCCTCGAACGAGAAGAAGGCCCCCGTCCGCCCGCAGCCCATCTGGATGTCGTCGACGATCAGCAGCATGTCCTGGCGCTCGCACAGCTCGGACAGCGCGCGCAGCCACTCCGGGCGCGCGACGTTGATGCCGCCCTCGCCCTGCACGGTCTCGACGATCACGGCCGCGGGCTTGTTCAGGCCGGAGCCGTGGTCCTCCAGGATCCGCTCGAACCACAGGAAGTCGGGGACCTGGCCGTCGAAGTAGTTGTCGAACGGCATCGGGGTGCCGTGCACCAGCGGAACACCGGCACCGGCCCGCTTGAAGGCGTTGCCGGTGACGGCCAGCGAGCCGAGCGACATGCCGTGGAAGGCGTTGGTGAACGAGACGATGGCCTCGCGGCCCTTCATCTTCCGCGCCAGCTTCAGCGCCGACTCCACGGCGTTGGTGCCCGTCGGACCCGGGAACATGACCTTGTACGGCAGGTCGCGCGGCCGCAGCACCAGGTCCTGGAAGGTCTGCAGGAAGGCGCGCTTGGCCGTGGTCGACATGTCGAGCCCGTGCGTGACGCCGTCGCGCTCCAGGTAGTCGATCAACGCCCGTTTCAGCACGGGGTTGTTGTGTCCGTAGTTCAGCGAGCCGGCCCCGGCGAAGAAGTCCAGGTACTCATGCCCGTCCTCGTCGTACATGCGGCTGCCCTGCGCACGGTCGAAGACGGTGGGCCAGCCGCGGCAGTAGCTGCGCACCTCGGACTCGAGGGTCTCGAAGACACTGAGGTCGGGCTGGGTGATGGTCACGACGATTCGCTCCTCGTTGCGTGGGGGAGTGCGTGGGGGTCGTCAGGGGGTCTGCAGAAGGCTTCGGTGACTTCTTCAGAGGGAGGTCGAAGGGGTTCGGAGTCTTCTTCGGATGTTCAGAAGGAGAGGGGGCCGATGCGGTACAGGACCTCGGGGTCGTGCGGCCCGTCGGGGAACAGGCCGGTGTCGAAGAGCACCTCGCGCTCCACGTCGGCGCCGTGCCGCTCGGCGAACGAGGTGAACAGGCGCTCGGAGGCGGTGTTGCCGGGCGAGATGGTGGTCTCGAGGGCGGTGATCCGGTGCTCGCCGGTGCTGCGTGCCACGAGTCCGTCGAGAAGCTTGGCCGCGAGTCCGCGTCCGCGGTACGCCTCGTCCACCGCCACCTGCCAGACGAGCAGGGTGCGCGGGCGGTCGGGCCGGATGTAGCCGGTGACGAAGCCGACCGGCTCCCCGCGCCCGTCGCGCGCCACGGCCGTGGTGCCGGCGAAGTCACGGCACCACAGCAGATAGCTGTACGACGAGTTCAGGTCGAGCGTCCTGGAGTCGCGGGCTATCCGCCACAGCGCGGCTCCGTCCGTCACCGATGGACGGTCGATTTGGAGTTCTGCTCGGTCTGCTTGTGCGGCAGTCATGCAAATTGAACTTACCGATGGAAAATCAAAAATGCATGGCCGGATGGGGTTACGTGTGCGGGCCGTGTGTGTTATCGCGCGGGCGCGAGAGCGGGTGAGCTGGCTCGACGAAAGGTCCCATTTTGTGCGGGAAATACCGCCCGAACCGGGCAGGATGTGTAACGCGTCACAGCCGTGGAACCCGCACGAGATCTGCCCGAAATACACCCGTTGGTGTTCGCGGAATCTTTGCGTTTAGGACGGGAAAAAGCGGGCAGAAGAATACGGGAAGCTGCCCCCGATAAACTCCTGAAAATCATACCCGAATAGCGCTGAATTCAGGCTCCGGTTACTCCGTCGATACGCTCGCGCAGGATATCCGCATCCTGCTCCGGGGCGATGGAGGATCCGCCCTCCTTTACTCGGCCCGCTCCCGCACCCGCCTGCAAACCAGTCCGTGCGCCTACGCCCAGGCCTCAGCCACGGCCCCCCGCGCTGCTTCCAGGTCCACGGTCACCCCGTTCTCGGTCAGTGCCGTGCCCAGTGCCGTAAGGCAGGAGCGGACCGCCTCCGGGGTCGCGTCCGGGCCGTAGTGGTTCACGCGGATCATTGAAGCGGCCAGCGCACTCCCGCCGGCGGCCAGGGGGAGTGCCGGGTCGGTGGTGAGGGCCTGTGTGACCAGGTCCGAGGCGATGATTCCCTGAGGTGTGCGTAGTGTCGTGGCGACGGGGGCCGCCTCGTGGGCCTCGTGGACGTACGGTTCGAGGCCGCCGCCGAGCGCCAGCGCGCCCGCGCGTGTGGCAGCGGCGGCGGAGGCGTGGCGGGACATCACGGCCGCGAGCCCCACCGTCTCGATCCGCTCCAGGCACGCCTCCAGCGCCAGCATCTCCAGCTGCGCCGGCGCGTGCAGCAGCGCCCGGCGCCCGCCGTCGACCCAGCGCTCCTTCCAGTCGAGCAGCGACAGGTACGACCTGCGCGGCGCCCCCGGATTCGCCGCCATCCGCGCCCACGCCCGCTCGCTCACCGACACCGCCGACACGCCCGCGGGCCCGCCCATCGCCTTCTGCGCCCCGATGACGCACAGGTCCACACCCCACGCGTCCGGCAGCACGGGCTCGGCGCCGATCGAGGCGACCGCGTCCAGATAGAACAGCGCCCCCTGCTCCCGTACGACCTCCCCGATCTCCGCGACCGGATTGGTGTTCCCGGTGGCCGCCTCGGCGTGCACCAGCGACACGAAGTCGATCTCGGGGTGCTCGGCGAACGCCTCCCGGATCTGCGCGGCGCTCACCGCCGTGTGGAACGGCACCGAGAGGTCGATCACCGTCGCCCCGCAGTCCCGCAGCCAGTTCCCGAAGGTCTGCCCGTACGGCCCGGTGACGACGTTCAGCGCGACGGTCCCCGGCCCGGCCGTCCCCCGGATCGCCCCCTCCAGCGGCAGCAGCGCCTCCCCCTGCATGATCACCACGTCCTGCGCGGTGCCGAGCAGCTTCGCCACCCGGTCCTCGATCGAGGCGAACTGCGCGGCGCTCATCGGGGGCAGATCGAGGAGGGGGTGGTTCACGGCGTGCTCTCTTCGCTCACGAGTGTTCGACTTGCGTCGAGGGTATCCGCCAGGTGACCCGCCCCTCATGGCCCACCCACCACATGCCCACCACTTGAGACTTCGTAGGCCGGACACCCTCACAACCATCGGTTTGGTTTGAGAGACCCAAACCTCTCCTTATAATCGGAACTCACAGTTCCCCCTCAGGAGGCCACCCGTGAAGACCCCCTCCGGGCGCCGGACCCGCATTCTGGCCGCCATCACCGCGACGGCCGGGCTGGTGCTCGTAGCCGCCTGTACATCCAGCGACAACGGCGGCAGCGGCAGCAAGACGGCCGCCGGCGGGGTCGAACTCGTCAAGGCCGGACAGCTCACCACCTGCACCCACCTGCCCTACCCGCCGTTCCAGTCGGAGATCAACGGCAAGGTGCAGGGCTTCGACGTGTCGATGATCGACCTCGTCGCCAAGAACCTCGGCGTCAAGCAGCAGATCCTCGACACGCCCTTCGAGAACTTCAAGACCGGCGCGTTCCTCAACTCCGGCGAGTGCGACCTGGCCGCGGCCGGCATGACCATCACCGCCGAGCGCAAGAAGAACGTCGACTTCTCCGACCCGTACTTCGACGCCACCCAGGCCCTGATGGTCGGCAAGAACAGCGGCATCACCTCGCTCGCCGACGCCAAGGCCAAGAAGGTCAAGCTCGGCGCCCAGGCACAGACCACCGGCGAGGACTACGCGAAGAAGCAGGGCTTCGACCCGGTCTCCTTCGAGTCCTCCGACGCCGTCCTCAACGGCCTGCGCACCGGCCAGGTCAAGGCCGTCGTCATCGACTACCCGGTGGTCCAGGGCTGGCTGAAGGACAAGGCCAACGCCGCCTACAAGGTGGCCGGCCAGATCAACACCGGTGAGCAGTACGGCTTCACGGTGAAGAAGGGCAACACCAAGCTCCTCGCCGCCATCAACAAGGCGATCAAGGACGCCAAGGCCGACGGCACGTACAAGAAGCTGTACGAGAAGTGGATCGGCCCCTACAACGCGGCCGCGGCCTCCCCCTCCGCCTCATGACGGCATCCGACGTACGACTCCAGCCCCGCAAGAAGGGCCTGACCCGCACCCAGAAGCGCACCCTGTCCCGCGGCGCGCAGTACGTCGTCTTCGTCGCCGCCGTGATCGCCTTCGCGGTCTCGGCGGACTGGGGTCGGCTGAAGAACCAGTTCGCGCAGTGGAGCATCGCCAAGCAGATGTTCCCCGACGTGATCACGCTGGCGCTGAAGAACACCGTGCTGTACACGCTGTCCGGCTTCGTCGTCGGACTGGTGCTCGGCATGGTGATCGCGCTGATGCGGCTGTCCTCGGTGGGTCCCTACCGCTGGCTCGCCGGCATCTACATCGAGATCTTCCGCGGCCTGCCCGCCCTGCTGATCTTCATCTTCATCGGCGTCGCGGTGCCGCTCGCCTTCCCCGGCACGGAGATCGTCGGCGGCACCTACGGCAAGGTCGCCCTCGCGCTCGGTCTGGTCGCCGCCGCCTACATGGCCGAGACGATCCGCGCGGGCATCCAGGCGGTGCCCAAGGGGCAGCTGGAGGCGGCCCGTTCGCTCGGGTTCTCGCCCGCCCGCGCCATGATCTCGATCGTCATCCCGCAGGCGTTCCGCATCATCCTCCCGCCGCTGACCAACGAACTCGTCCTGCTCTTCAAGGACTCCTCGCTGGTGCTGTTCCTCGGCGTCACCCTGGAGGAGCGCGAACTGTCCAAGTACGGCCGCGACCTGGCCAGTACGACCGCCAACTCCACGCCGATCCTGGTCGCCGGGCTGTGCTACCTGCTGGTGACCATCCCGCTCGGCTTCGTCGTGCGCCGCATGGAGGCGAAGGCCCAGGAGGCCGTGAAATGAGCGAGACGCCACCCGCGGCGGGTGCGGAGATCGAAGTACGCGGCCTCCACAAGTCGTTCGGCGACAACGAGGTGCTGCGCGGCATCGACCTGGAGATCGGCCGGGGCGAGGTCGTGTGCGTCATCGGACCGTCCGGCTCCGGCAAGTCGACGCTGCTGCGGTGCGTGAACCTCCTGGAGGAGCCGACCAAGGGGCAGGTCTTCGTCGGCGGCACCGAACTCACCGACCCCGACGTGGACATCGACGCCGTACGGCGCCGAATCGGCATGGTCTTCCAGCAGTTCAACCTCTTCCCGCACCTCACCGTCACCCGCAACCTCACGCTGCCGCAGCGCCGGGTGCTCGGACGGGACAAGGCCGAGGCCGCGCGGGTGGCGGCCGAGAACCTGGCGCGGGTGGGCCTGTCGGAGAAGGCGGACGCCTATCCCGCCTCCCTCTCCGGCGGCCAGCAGCAGCGCGTGGCGATCGCGCGGTCGCTGTCGATGGGGCCCGAGGTGATGCTGTTCGACGAGCCGACGTCGGCGCTCGACCCGGAGCTGGTCGGGGACGTGCTCGCGGTGATGCGCATGCTCGCCGACGAGGGGATGACCATGATGGTCGTCACCCACGAGATGACCTTCGCCCGCGAGGTCGCCGACCGGGTCGTCTTCATGGACGGCGGGGTGATCGTCGAGCAGGGCGACCCCGCCCAGGTCATCGGCAACCCCGCCCACGAACGCACCCGCCACTTCCTCTCCCGCCTGCTCGACCCGGCGATGGCCGAGGTGGAGGAGGGGACACCGGAGCAGCCGGCCAAGAGCGACTAGGGCGACTGGGGCGGCCCCGGCCCGGTCATTAGGGTGCTGGCATGAGTGATCGCGCGGTGCTGCACGTGAAGGGCCGGGTCCTGGCCGGACCGGACGACGTCCGGGACGAGCTGTGGGTGGTCGGCGGCCGGATCTCCTACGACCGCCCCGCCGGCGCCCGGGACGTCCGTACCGTCGAGGGCTGGGCCCTGCCCGGCCTCGTCGACGCCCACTGCCACGTCGGGCTCGGCCCCCACGGCCCGGTCGAGCAGGACGTGGCCGAGAAGCAGGCGCTGACCGACCGGGACGCGGGCGCGCTGCTGCTGCGGGACGCCGGTTCGCCCTCGGACACCCGCTGGATCGACGACCGCGAGGACCTCCCGAAGATCATCAGGGCCGGCCGGCACATCGCCCGCACCCGCCGCTACATCCGCGGCTACGCCTGGGAGATCGAGCCGGAGGACCTGGTCGCCTACGTCGCCCAGGAGGCCCGCCGCGGCGACGGCTGGGTCAAGCTGGTCGGCGACTGGATCGACCGCGACCTCGGGGACCTGTCCCCGAGCTGGCCGCGCGGCGCCGTCGAGGCGGCCATCGCCGAGGCCCACCGGCTCGGCGCCCGGGTCACCGCGCACTGCTTCGCCGAGAACTCGCTGCGGGACCTGGTCGAGGCGGGCATCGACTGCATCGAGCACGCGACCGGCCTCACCGACGAGCTGATCCCGCTGTTCGCCTCGCGCGGCGTCGCGATCGTCCCGACCCTCGTCAACATCGCCACCTTCCCGCAGCTCGCGGACGGCGGCGCGGACAAGTTCCCGCAGTGGGCGGCCCACATGCGCCGGCTGTACGAGCGCCGCTACGACACCGTGCGCAACGCCTACGACGCCGGGATCCCGGTGTACGTCGGCACCGACGCGGGCGGCCACCTCGGCCACGGGCTCGTGGCGGGCGAGGTCGCGGAGCTGGTCACCGCGGGCATCCCGCCCGTCGAGGCGCTGTCGGCGACGGCCTGGGGCGCGCGCGAGTGGCTCGGCCGGCCGGGACTCGACGAGGGGGCGCCCGCCGATCTCGTCGTCTACGAGGAGGATCCTCGGGTCGATGTACGTGTACTCGCCGCACCCCGGCGGGTAGTGGTCAACGGGCAACTCGTCGGCTAGCCCGCACGGCGGGTTGACGCGGCGTGCGCCGTCCGGTGCGCCGGAGCGGCGGCCGTCGTACACCCGCAGGAGGCGGTGCGGCGGTGAAAGAGTGGAACGCTTGTGCCGCGCGATTCGAAAATGTTCACGGAGAACGCACGATGGGGTGAAGTGGCGCCGGAATGCCGCCAGTTCACTCCTGGTGCGTAATTCTTGGCGGGTCCCGAGCACGTCTTCTCCGAGGGGTCCCCACCTTGAACGGCAAGAAATTCCGCCTGCCCGCACGCCGTCTCGCCACCGTCGCGACGGCCACGGCCCTCGCCGCAGGACCCGTGGCCCTTGCGGGCGCGGGCACCGCGCACGCGACCGGCGACCAGGGCCACGCCGGCGCCGTGGTCCTGCGCACCGGGCTCGACGTGTCCCTGCTCAACAAGACCGTGAACGTCCCGCTCGCGGTCTCGCTCAACCAGGTCGAGGCGCCACGGAGTGCCGAGAAGACGGCGCTGTCCGCCACGCTGGACGGCGTCGACGGCGGCAAGCCCTTCAACGTGCTTTCCGCGCAGGCGGCTTCGGCGAGGGCGACCGTCACCTCCGGTCGCGCCGAGGGCCGCACCAACCTCGTCCATGCCCGCCTGCACGTCCCCGGACTGCCGCTGCTGTCGCTCGTCGAGATCGAGAAGGTCACCTCCCGGGCGACCTGCGCGGCCGGGAAGACGCCCGTCGCCGAGTCGAACCTGCTCGGCTCGGTGACCGTCCTCGGCAAGAAGGTCACCCTGACGCCCGGCGGCACGACGGACGTCAAGGTGCCCGGCGTCGGCGAGGTCCGACTCGACCTGTCGAAGAAGGAGACCACCTCCCGTACGGCGGCCGCCACCGCGCTCCAACTCAAGGTCTCCGTCAACCCGTTGAAGCTCAACGTCGCCGACGTCGAGGGCGAGGTGACCCTGGCCAGGGCGACCTGTGAGGCCCCGGCCGCCGCCGAGCAGTCCTCGGCGCCGACCACGGACCCCGGTGACACCAAGGCCCAGGGCGCCGAATCGGGACTCGCCGAGACGGGCGGCAACTCCATGACGCCGTACATCGCGGGCGGCGCGATCGCACTGGTCCTGGCGGGCGGCGGAGCGGTGGCACTGGCCCGCCGCGGCCGCAACTGAACCGAGGGCCCCGGCGGGCGAGTTGACGGTCGCGCGGTCCCGCGCGCCAGCCGCGGCAGCGATTGGCGCCGTGCACGGATTCCGTGGCGCCAAGGTGCGGCGCGCCGAGTCGGGGCACGCGGGGACGGGCCGCGCGGCCCCGGCAGGCGCTTTCCCGGACAACGCCCTGGCGTCGCACCGCCGTTCCCGCGCACCAGCCGCGGCAGCGAATTGGCGCCGCGCACTGGCTCGGTGGCGCCGAGGTGCGGCGCGGCGAGTCGGGGCGCGCGGGGAGGGCCGCGCGGCCCCGGCAGGCGTTCCCCCCGGACAACGCCCTGGCGCCGCACCGCAGTTCAGTCGTGCGACGTCAGGGTCAGGGCCCGGTCCAGTGCCTGGAGGAATGAGTTGACGGTTGTCCGGTCCCGTACCGCCAGGCGTAGCCATTCGTCGTCGAGGCCCGGGAACGTGTCGCCGCGGCGGACTGCGAAGCCCAGGTCGCGTAGGTGGCGGCGGACGGCGGCTGCGTGGGGGAGTCGTACGAGGACGAAGGGGCCCTCGGCCGGCTCCACCAGTCGCAGTCCGTCCGTGGCGAACTCGCTGAGGCCGGCGAGCAGATGGGCGCGGTCCGTGGCGATGCGGTGGGCCGCGTGTGCGGCCTCGGCCAGGGCCTGCGGCTCCATGCAGGCCTCGGCCGCCGCCAGGGCGGGCGTGGAGACGGGCCAGAGGGGCTGGGCGCGCTCCAGGCAGGCGATCGTCGCGGGCGCGGCGAGGACGTAGCCGATCCGCAGTCCGGCGAGTCCCCAGGTCTTGGTCAGGCTGCGCAGGACCACCAGACCCGGCACGTCCGTGCGCCCGGCGAGCGCCTCGCGCTCGCCGGGCACCGCGTCCATGAACGCCTCGTCGACCACCAACGTCCGCCCGGGACGGGCGAGTTCGGCGATCGAGTCGGCCGGGTGGAGGACGGACGTGGGGTTGGTCGGGTTGCCGATCACCACCAGGTCCGCGTCCTCGGGGACCAGCGCCGCATCGAGGCGGAAGCCGTCCTCCTCGCGCAGCAGCACCCGGTCCACCGAATGCCCCGCGTCCCGCAGCGCCGCCTCCGGCTCCGTGAACTGCGGGTGCACCACGACCGGTCTGCGCACCTTCAGGGCCCGCGCGAGCAGTACGAACGCCTCGGCCGCGCCCGCCGTCAGCAGCACCCGCTCCACCGGCAGCCCGTGCCGCGCCGCGACGGCCGCCCGTGCGGCCCGCCCGTCCGGGTAGGCCGCGAGCGAGCCCAGCGCACCGGCCAGGCGCTCGCGCAGCCACACCGGAGGGGTGCCCGTGCGCACGTTCACGGCGAGGTCGACGAGCGCCGAACCGTCGTCGCGCACCTCCGCGTCCCCGTGGTGACGCAGATCGTGCCCGCGCTCAGTGTGCATGGGCGTGCCCGCCGTGGTGGTGCCCGTGGTGATGGTGGCCGTCGTCGTCCGGATGGAAGTGCGGCTGCTGCGGCAGACCGACCTTGTCCTCGAAGCCCGGCAGCGCGATGCGGTACACGCACGAGTCGCAGTTCATCCGCAGATCGCCCTTCACCGCCTCCTCGTAGCGCTCCATCACCAGATCCAGCAACTCCGGCTCGGGACCGATGACTTCGGCGGAGCGCACCTCGGTCTGCGGGTGTGCGGCCGCCCACTCCTCGGTCTGCCGGCGTACCCGGTCCGGCAGGACGCCGGTGAACAGGAAGTACGGCAGCACGACGATCCGCCGAGCGCCCAGCTTCGCGCACCGGTCCAGGCCGCTCGGCACGTCCGGCGCCGCCAGCGACACGAACGCCGTCTCCACGCCCGCGTATCCGCGCCCCTCCCACAGCAGCCGGGCCGCCTTGTGAACCTCGGCGTTTGCGTCCGGGTCGGTGGAGCCCCGGCCGACCAGCAGCACGGTCACCTCGGCACGCTCCTCGGGGGTACGCGCGGTGCCGCCCAGCGCCTCGTCCAGGCGCCGCTCCAGGACCGACAGCAGCGAGGGGTGCGGGCCCAGCGGACGCCCGTAGGTGTACGAGATCCCCTGGTGCCGTTCCTTCTCGCGGGACAGCGCCGCCGGGATGTCGCCCTTGGCGTGCCCGGCGGAGACCAGCATCAGCGGCACGGCGGCGAACCGCCGCACCCCCCGCTCCACCAGCTCGGCGACCGCGTCGCCCAGCGGTGGCGGGGACAGCTCGATGAAGCCGCCCGCGACGGGCAGTTGGAGGTGGCGCTGCGCCAACTGCCGTACGAAGTCGCGGAACGCCTCGGCCCCGGCGTCGTCCCGGGTGCCGTGACCGGCGATGAGCAGGGCGGGCGGCGGGGTGGTCACGATGGCTCCTCGGGGTGTGAAACGGGGTGGTACAGCAGGGCGTTGAGGGCGGCGGCGGCGACCGCCGACCCGCCCTTCTCGGACACGTTGCTGACGGCGGGCAGTCCGCTCGCGCGCAGTGCCGCCTTGGACTCGACCGCGCCGACGAAGCCGACGGGCAGCCCGATGACGAGCGCCGGGTCCGCGTCCAGGGTGAGCAGTTCCTCCAGGGCGGTCGGCGCGTTGCCGATCACCCACAGGGCGCCCGGGCCGACCTGTTCGTGGGCCAGCCGTATGGCGTGCGCGGAGCGGGTCAGACCCGGTTCGGCCACGGCGTCCCCGAGGCGGCAGACGGTCTCGCGCCGGGTGATGCCCGCGCCGACCATCTCGACGTCGACGACCACGGGCGCCCCGCCGTGCAGCGCGGCGTGCGCGGCCTCCAACTCGCCCTCGTCCATGACGAGATCGCTCGCGTAGTCGAGGTCGGCGGCGGAGTGGATGACCCGCTCCACCACCGCGCGCGTGAGCGGCGGCAGATGCGAGGTGTCCAGGCGGGCGCGCAGCCGCCGGTACGACTCCTCCTCGATGGGGTGGACCACACGGTTCACCTGGCACCCTCCTGCCAGCGGTACCCGCGCGGCGTCACCATGCGCCCCGCGATCTCACGCGTCGCCGTGTTGCCGACGGTCACGACCGTCATCATGTCGACGGTCGCCGGGTCCAGCGAGGCCAGCGTCGTCACCCGGGCGGCCTCGTCCGGCCGCGAGGCATTGCGTACGACCCCGACGGGCGTCGCCGGCTCCCGGTGCCCGGCGAGGATCGCGAGCGCCTTCGGCAGCTGCCAGTCCCGGCCCCGGGAGCGCGGGTTGTAGAAGGTGACCACGAGGTCCGCCTCGGCCGCCGCCCGCACCCGCCGCTCGATGACCTCCCAGGGGGTGTGCAGGTCGGAGAGGCTGATGGACACATGATCGTGGCCGAGGGGTGCGCCCAAAATCGCCCCGGCCGCGAGCGCGGCGGTGACGCCGGGCACCCCGATCACGTCGATGTCGTCGGAGGCCTCGGCGAGCGCGGGGGAGGCCATGGCGTACACGCCGGCGTCCCCGCTGCCGATCAGCGCGACGGCCTGTCCGCGCCGGGCCTCGGCCACCGCCGTGCGCGCCCGCTCCTCCTCGGCGCCTAGCCCCGACGCGAGGATCCGGGTGCCGGGCCGCAGCAGATCGCGGATCTGGTCGACGTACTGGTCGAGGCCCACGAGCACGGAGGCGCGCCGCAGTTCGGCCCTGGCGCGCGGGGTGAGCAGGTCGCGGGCGCCGGGTCCGAGCCCGACCACCGCGAGCCGCCCGCGCGCCGGACGCCGTACGACGGCACAGGTCGCCATCGAGGCATGGCCGTCCGCGCGCGCCGACTTCCGCTTGGGGACGAGGAGTTCACCGCCGCGGGCGAGCGCGGCGGCCTCGGCGACCGACGGGGTGCCCACGGCGGCCAGCGGGGCACCGGACGGATTGGGCACCTCGACCTTCGCCAACTCCTCGGCCGGATACGTCAGTACGGGCACCCCGAGCCGCGCCGCCGCCGCCACGATGCCGGGCTCGTCGCGCTTGGCGTCCACGGTGGCGAGGGCGGCGACGCTCCGCGGGGACAGGCCCGCGTCCTTCAGGGCGGCCTCGACCAGTTCCAGCACCTCATCCGTGGGGACGCCCCGGGAGGCGCCGACGCCGACGACGAGGGACGGCGGACGCAGCAGCACCTCGCCGCCCGCCGCATGGCCCGCCCGGTCGGTCAGCCGGACGGTGTGCGCGCCCTGCGCGGCGAACGGCAGCGGCGGCAGCGGCCACGGCACCTCGGCGTCCAGCGCGACCGGCTCACCGTCCAGCAGGGCCCGGGTCACCCCGGCGACGTCGCCCTCCACGGGCAGCCCCAGCGTGTCCAGACCGGCAAGTCCCACGGCATCCGTCGCGGTGGTCACCACGGGCTGGGCACCCAGCAACTCGCCCACTTCCACGGCGAGTTCATTGGCGCCGCCGCCGTGCCCGCCGACCAGCGACACGGCGAACCGCCCGCCCTCGTCGACGCACACCACACCCGGGTCGGACGCCTTGTCGCCCAGCAGCGGCGCCACGAGCCGTACGACCGCGCCGGTCGCCAGGAAGCACACGAGCTGCTCGCACTCCGCGAACGCGGCCCGTACGGCGTCCCCCGCCAGGCCCTCGTACACGCGCGTGCGGTCCGGCCATGCCGCTGCCAGCCGGTCGCGTGCCGCCGCCCCCGCCGCGGTGGCGGAAATGAGGCCGATCACAGAGCAACTCCCTTGTCAGCGAAGGCGTGGGGCCGTACGCCCCACAGCAGGAAAACCGGATTGGTGGCCGAAAGCCGGGTCACGTCCCCGGGCAGCGGCGCGAGCCGTGACGACTGCAGCAGCACCCCGTCGCAGCCGAACCCGGCACCGGTGAGCGCCGTACGCACCGCGGGCACCCGGTCCAGGGCCGCCAGGGCGACCACGACCGTGCGCCGGGCCCGCCGGGCGCATGTGCCGACGATTTCGGGCAGTTCGCGCCCGCCGCCCCCGACGAACACCGCGTCGGGTTCGTCGAGTCCGTACAGCGCGGCCGGGGCCTCGCCGTGCACCACATGCACGTCGACGCCGTGCGCACCGGCGTTGGCCTGGATCCGCTCCACCCCGTCGGCGGCCTTCTCGACCGCGCTGACGGCGGCGCCCAGCCGTGCGCACTCCACGGCCACGGACCCCGAGCCGGAGCCGACGTCCCAGACCAGGTCGCCGGGGCGCGGTCCGAGCCGGGCCAGCGCCAGGGCCCGTACCTCGAACTTGGTGATCATCGAGTCGCGATGCGCGAAGTCGGCCTCGTCCAGCGCCCATCCGGCGGGCCGGACGGGTCCCGTGAGCGTGCGGACGGGGCCCAGTACGCGGGTCTCGTCCAGGCACAGGACGACGTTCACCGCCGTACCCCAGTCGCGGCCCGCGGCCTCGGCGGGGGAGACCCGCTCCACGCGCTCCCGCCCCGAGCCCAGTGCGGAGGCGACGACGAGGACCCGTCCGGGTGCGGTGCGGGCGAGCGCGGCGCCCAGCTCCGCCGGACCGGCGCCAGGCCCTGTGAGCACGGCGACCTTGGGGTGCGCGCGGCACACGTTGACGGCGGTCCGCGGATCCCGCCCGTGCGCGCTGACCACGACCGCGTCGTCCCAGACCAGCCCCAGCCGCGCGAACGCGGCGGCGACGGAGGGGACACCCGGCCGTACGTCGAGATGCCGCGCACCGAAGCGCTCGGCCAGCGCCCGCACGATCCCGAAGAACCCCGGGTCACCGGAGGCCAGCACCACCACCCGCCGCTCCTTGGCGACGTACTCCCCGATGGCGTCCAGGGCGGGCGCCAGCGGCCCGAGCACGATCCGCTCGGCGGACTCGGGCAGCCGTACGGCGTCCAGATGCCGGCGCCCGCCCACGACGAGCTCGGCGTCCGCCACCGCGTCCACGGGGACCGGCGCGCCCGTCCCCGTGCCGAGGACCGTGATCACGTACTCGCCCCCCGCTCGCGCAGCGCCCGCCGGGCCTCGGGGTCCGCCTTGCGGTAGCCGTGGAAGTGGCCCGGGTGGTACAGGTGCGAGCGGGTGCCCTCGGCGCCCAGCGCCGGGCCGACCAGGAAGAGGGTGTGCTTCCAGAGCTTGTGCTCCTTGACCGTCTCCTCCAGCGTCCCGATCGTGCACCGCACGAGCAGCTCCTCCGGCCAGGTCGCCTGGTACGCCACGACGACCGGCGTGGACGTCGGATAGCCGCCCTCCAGCAGCTCCCGCACCAACTGCCCGCTGCGCGCCGCCGACAGGAAGATCGCCATGGTGGTGCCGTGCCGGGCGAACTCGCGCACCTCCTCCCCGGGAGGCATCGGCGTCTTGCCGCCGCCGAGCCGGGTGAGCACGACCGACTGCGCCACCTCCGGGATGGTCAGCTCGCGCTGTGCGAGGGCGGCGACGGCCGAGAAGGCGGAGACACCGGGAACGACCTCCGTCTCCACCCCGAGCCGCGCGCACCGGTCCAGCTGCTCCTGCGTGCCGCCCCACAGGGCGGGATCGCCGGAGTGCACCCGGGCCACCCGCAGGCCCTCGGCGCGGGCCCGCTCGTAGACGGCGACCACGTCCTCCAGCGACATCGTCGCCGAGTCGAGGATCTCCGCGTCCTCGCGCGCGTGCTCGAGGACCTCCGCCTGCACCAGGCTCGCGGCCCAGATCACCACGTCGGCCTCGGCGATGGCGCGCGCGGCCCGGAACGTCAGCAGGTCGGCGGCGCCGGGGCCGGCACCGACGAAGGTCACCTTGCCGGTGGGGGCATCGGCCATGAAAATCGGTCCTCTCTGGACAAAAGGTGTTACGGGTGGTGCCGGTACGCCCGCCCGATGTGCGCGAACGGCCGTTGATCGGATAACAAGGCCCCATGGCGGTCTTCGTCGCGCTCGGCGCGTTCCTGATGACGCTGGCCGGCGGCTGGACGGCACAGCGTGTGACCGACCGCCGCCATCTGGTCCTGGGCCTGGCCGGCGGGCTGATGCTGGGGGTCGTCGGCCTGGACCTGCTCCCGGAGGCGCTCAAGGCGGCCGACGGCGAGGTCTTCGGCGTGCCCGCGGCCCTGCTGCTGTTCGTGGCCGGATTCCTCCTGGCCCATCTGGTGGAACGCCTGCTGGCCGCACGGCAGGCCGCGCACGGCGGCGAGGAGAGCAACGGCCGGGCGCCCGAGGTGGGCCTCACGGCCGCCGCGGCGATGGTCGGCCACAGCGCGATGGACGGCGTGGCGATCGGCGCGGCCTTCCAGGTCGGCGGCGGCATGGGCGCCGCGGTCGCACTGGCGGTCGTCGCCCACGACTTCGCGGACGGCTTCAACACGTACACGATCACGAGCCTGTACGGGAACGCCCGGCGCAGAGCGCTGACCATGCTCTTCGCGGACGCGGTGGCACCGGTCGTGGGCGCCGCCTCGACCGCGTTCGTCACCATCCCGGAGGGCCTGCTCGGCGGCTATCTCGGCCTGTTCGGCGGCGTACTGCTCTACCTCGCCGCCGCCGAGATCCTGCCCGAGGCACACCACGAGCACCCCGCCCGCTCGACCCTGCTGTGCACGATCGCGGGCGCGCTGTTCATCTGGCTCGTGGTGGGCCTCGCCGCCTGAGCGCCCTGCACCTGCGCGGGACGTCGTCACAACTTGCCGCCCCGCCCGCCCTCGCGCCGCGCGGGCGCGATGAGCGTGGAGAGATACGGCAGCGGGGCGCCGTCCAGCTCCGCGGCCGGCCGGATCGACTCCGTCTCCAGGCCGAGCGCCGAGCCCCACACCGCGTCGTCGAGCCGCCCGGTCTCGCGCAGCGCCTCGGCGACCTCGCCGGCCTGCCTGCCGAACTTGTACGCGACGACGGTCCCGGGCCCGGCCAGGGCGTCCTTGAGCACGGATGCCCCGGCGGTCACCGGCACCAGGGTCAGCGGCTCGGTCCCCTCGGTGAGCACGGCACCCGAGCGCGCCGCCAGATCCTGCATGGCGGTGATCCCGGGCACGGTCTTTACGACGGTGCCCGGGACGAGCCCGGCGACGGTCTGCGCGAGATAGGTGAACGTCGAGTACACGTTGGGGTCGCCGATGGTGGCGAACGCGACCGTCCCGCGCTCCCGCAGCAGCTGCGCCACCCGCTCACCGGCCGCGTCCCAGGCGGCCTCGCGCCGCGCCCGGTCGCTCCGCTCGTTCAGCGCGAACACGACCCGGACGACCTTCTCGCTGGGCACGTAGTGCAGCACGGTCGCCTCGGCCCGCCCGCGCTCGCCGCTGTCCATCACCGGTACGACGACGACCTCGGCGGCCCGCAGGGCATTGACCCCCTTGACGGTCACCAGCTCGGGATCGCCCGGACCCACGCCGACTCCGATCAGCCTGCTGCTCATGACGTGCGGCACCTCTCCACGAACCGACGGGCCGCACCGGGCTCGGACGCCCAGTGCGTGTGCAGATAACTCGCGTGCACACCTTGTTGTACGAAACCTTCGACGCGCAGCTCAGGGGCGCGCACACCCCAGGCGGGAGCCGCCCCGGCCCCCGGCTCGACGACCGTGCGGTGGAACTCGTGGCCCCGCATCCGGGTCCCGGCGGGCGCCAGCACGCTGTCACCGAGGGCGACGGCGTCCCGGTACCCGAGCGTGAGCCGCTCGCTCATCCGGGCCGTCGCGTCGATCACCCCGCACATCGGCATTCCGTCCAGTTCCCGGCACAGATACAACATCCCGGCACACTCGGCGGCGACGGGAGCGCCGCTCTCGGTGAGGGCGGTGACGGCCTTGCGCAGGGGTTCGTTGGCGGACAGCTCGGCGGCATACACCTCGGGGAAGCCTCCCCCGATGACCAACCCGCTTGTCCCGTCCGGCAGTTGCTCGTCGCGCAGGGGATCGAAGGAAACCACCTCGGCACCGGCCGCGGTCAGCAGCTCGGCGTGCTCGGCGTAGGAGAACGTGAACGCGCTCCCGCCGGCCACGGCGACCACCGCACGCGTCTGCACAGTTGTCCGCGGTGGTTCCCACGGCGCGCACGGCAACGCGCCCGCGCCCCGGGCCAGCCCCATCAGCGCTTCGAGATCGCATCCCCGCTCGACCTGCGCCGCCATCGCCGCCACGGCCTCCACCGCCGCCGCCTGCCGCTCGGCGACCGGCACCAGCCCCAAGTGCCGGGAAGGCGTGTCGACTTGGGAGGCCCGTCGCAGCGCGCCGAGGACCGGCACCCCGGCCTGGTCCAGGGCCTCGCGCAGCAACTCCTCGTGCCGGTCGGAGGCCACCTTGTTCAGGATGACGCCCGCGACCCGCACCTCCGGGTCGAAGGAGGCGAACCCGTGCACCAGCGCCGCCACCGACCGCGACTGCGAGGAGGCGTCCACGACGAGCACGACCGGCGCCCGCAGCAGCTTGGCGACCTGCGCGGTGGACGCCAACTCGCCTTCCCCCGCGGCCCCGTCGAACATCCCCATCACACCCTCGACGACCGCGACGTCGCACCCGCGCGCACCGTGCGCGAACAGCGGCCCGATCAACTCCGGCCCGCACAGGTACGCGTCGAGGTTCCGCCCCACCCGCCCGGTGGCCAGCGCGTGGTAGCCGGGGTCGATGTAGTCCGGCCCGACCTTGTGCGGGGACACGGCGAGCCCCCGCGCGGCGAACGCGGCCATCAGACCCGTGGCCACGGTGGTCTTGCCGCTGCCGGACGACGGCGCGGCGACGACCAGCCGGGGGACGGTGACGGGTACGGGTACGGGTGCGGGGACGGAGTCGGAGGAGGACATCACCACTCGATTCCCCGCTGGCCCTTCTGGCCCGCGTCCATCGGGTGCTTGACCTTGGACATGTCGGTCACGAGATCGGCGAAGTCGACGAGCTTCTCGGGTGCGTTGCGCCCGGTGATCACCACATGCTGGGTCCCGGGCCTGTTGCGCAGCACGTCGACCACCTCGTCCGTGTCCACCCACCCCCAGTGCATCGGGTACGCGAACTCGTCGAGCACGTACAGCCGGTACGTCTCGGCCGCAAGGTCCCGCTTGACCTGCTCCCAGCCCTCCCGCGCCTTCTCCTCGTTGTCCAGCTGCGCGTCCCGCTGCACCCAGGACCAGCCCTCGCCCATCTTGTGCCAGTCCACGGTGCCCCCCTCGCCGGAGGCCCCGAGCACACGCAGCGCGTTCTCCTCGCCGACCTTCCACTTCGCCGACTTGACGAACTGGAACACCCCGATCGGCCACCCCTGGTTCCAGGCCCGCAGCGCGAGCCCGAAGGCGGCGGTCGACTTGCCCTTGCCGATCCCGGTGTGCACGACCACGAGCGGCCGGTTGCGGCGCTGACGCGTCGTCAGCCCGTCGTCCGGTACGACACTCGGCTGCCCCTGCGGCATTACGCGGCCCTCCTCGAAGTTCCCTGCACGTCCTTCACCAGCCCGGCGATCGAGTCCGCCCGCAGCTCGTCCAACGTCACGGCCGTACCGCCGAGTTCACCCGCGAGCTGTCCCGCGAGCCCCAGCCGTACGGGCCCCGACTCGCAGTCGACGACCACCGAGGCGGTGCCCTCGGCCGCGAACAGCCGTGCCGCACGCCCCGCGAACGCCACCGGCTCCGGGCCGCCCGTGGCCCGCCCGTCCGTCACCAGGACCACCAGCGCGCGCCGCGCCGGATCCCTGAGCCGCTCAACCCGCAGCACGTCATGGGCCTTGAGCAGCCCGGCCGCCAGCGGGGTGCGCCCGCCGGTCGGCAGCGACTCCAGGCGGGCCGCCGCCGCGTCCACGGACGAGGTGGGCGGCAGCACCAGTTCGGCCGCCGACCCCCGGAACGTCACCAGCCCCACCTTGTCCCGCCGCTGGTACGCGTCCAGCAGCAGCGACAGCACCGCGCCCTTGACGGCACTCATCCGCTGCCGCGCCGCCATCGACCCGGAGGCGTCCACGACGAACAGCACGAGGTTGCCCTCGCGTCCCTCCCGGGTCGCCTGCCGCAGATCGTCCCGGCGCACCACGAGGCCGCGCCCCGACCGCCCGCGCGCCCGCTGGTGCGGGGCGGCCGCCTGCACGGTCGCCGCCAGGTGCAGCTTGGTCAGCGCGCCCTGCGGCCGCCGGGCGCCCGTGGTCCGCCCGTGCTCGGTCCGCGCCCGCGAGCGCCGCCCCGCGGCACCCTCACCGATCCCGGGCACGCTGAGCACCTTGGTGCGGAAGGGCTCGGCGGCCCGTACGGGGGACTGCTCGCCGGCACCGGAGGCCCGCGGCTCGCCGTCCTCACCGGCCTCGGGACGTGCGCCCGCGTCTCCGTCCTGCGGCCCGGCGTCCGGCTCCGGCTGCCCGCCGCCACCGCCGCCACCGCCCGGACCGCCGTCCGGGTCCGGGTCGTCGTCGTCCTCCGGCTCGGCGAACTCCTCCAGCGTCTCGTCCAGCTTGTCCTCGTCCAGGCCCGGCGCGTCGAAGGGGTTGCGGCGGCGCCGGTGCGGCAGCGCGAGCAGGGCCGCCTGCCGTACGTCCTCGGCGAGCACGTCGGTGCGGCCGGCCCAGGCCGCGAGCGCGGTGGCGGTGCGCGCCATCACGATGTCGGCGCGCATGCCGTCCACCTCGAAGGCCGCGCAGGTTGCCGCGATCTGCCTCAGCGCCCCGTCACCGAGCCGCACCGACGGCAACAACTCCCGTGCCGCGACGATGCGTTGACGCACCGAGGTTTCCTCGCCCGCCCAACGGGCCGCGAAACCGGCCGGATCGTCGTCGTAGGCGAGCCGCCGCCGTACGACCTCCACCCGCTGGTCCGGCTCGCGCGAGGCCGCGACCTCGACGGTCAGGCCGAAGCGGTCGAGCAACTGCGGGCGCAGCTCGCCCTCTTCGGGGTTCATGGTGCCCACGAGCAGGAAGCGGGCGGCGTGCCGCACGGAGACGCCCTCGCGTTCGACGTACGAGGCGCCCATCGCGGCGGCGTCCAGCAGCAGGTCGACCAGGTGGTCGTGGAGGAGGTTGACCTCGTCGACGTAGAGGATGCCGCGGTGCGCGTCGGCGAGCAGGCCGGGCTCGAAGGCCTTGACGCCCTCGGCCAGCGCCCGCTCGATGTCCAGGGCGCCCACGAGCCGGTCCTCCGAGGCGCCGACGGGCAGTTCGACCATCCGCGCCGGCCGGGTCTCGAACGCCCCCGGCTCGTGCGGGCCGTCCGGGCAGGCGGGGTCCGGGGCGTCCGGGTCGCAGGAGAAACGGCACCCGGCGACGACGTCCAGCTCCGGCATGAGCGTCGAGAGCGCCCGCACGGCCGTGCTTTTCGCGGTGCCTTTCTCTCCTCGGACCAGGACTCCACCGATTGCGGGGCTTACGGCGTTGAGAAGCAAGGCCAGGCGAAGATCTTCCTGACCCACTACAGCGGTGAAGGGGTAGGGCGTGCTCACGCGGTGATCACTCCTTCGGGTGACTCAAGGTGGATCAGCCCGAGGTGAGGCCGATTGGCTGTCAATTTGGTGGCGTAATCCCCGCACACGCGGGGATGTTCCGGGCACTGCCAAGTCGACCGCCGTTCGTGCACTGTGCTCCCCGCACCCGCGGGGATATCCAGGGAGATCACGCATCTCCCTCCAGATCTTCCTCAAGCTCGAGGTAGGTCGCCCGGAGCCGGTTCAGCGTGTCCGCGTCCGGCTCGGCCCACAGCCCCCGGTCCGCGGCCTCCAGCAGCCGTTCGGTGATCCCGCGCAGCGCCCACGGATTGGACTTCTTCATGAACTCTTGGTTCTCCGGGGCGAAGACGTACTCGGCGCTGAGCTTCTCGTACATCCAGTCGTCGACGACCCCGGCCGTCGCGTCGTACCCGAAGAGGTAGTCGACGGTCGCCGCCATCTCGAAGGCGCCCTTGTAGCCGTGCCGCCGCATCGCCGCCATCCAGCGCGGGTTGACCACCCGGGCCCGGAAGACGCGGTGCGTCTCCTCGCCGAGCGTGCGGGTCTTCACCTGGTCGGGGGTGGCGGAGTCGCCGACGTACGCCTCGGGGCTCTCGCCCGTCAGATGGCGCACCATGGCGACCATGCCGCCGTGGTACTGGAAGTAGTCGTCGGCGTCGACGAGGTCGTGCTCGCGGGTGTCGACGTTCTTCGCCGCGACGTTGATCCGCCGGAACGCGGTCTCCATGTCGCCGCGCGCGGCCCGCCCGTCGAGGCCGCGGCCGTAGGCGTAGCCGCCCCAGACCGCGTACACCTCGGCGAGGTCGGCGTCGGAGCGCCAGTTACGGGCGTCGATCAGCGGCAGCAGCCCGGCGCCGTACGCGCCCGGCTTGGAGCCGAAGATGCGGGCGGTCGCGCGCCGCCGGTCGCCGTGCTCGGCGGTGTCCTCGTCGGCGTGTGCCTTCACGAAGTTCCCGGCGGCGGGCTCGTCCAGCTCGGCGACCGTCCGTACGGCGTCGTCGATCAGCCCGACCACGTGCGGGAACGCGTCCCGGAAGAAGCCGGAGATGCGGACCGTGACGTCGATGCGGGGACGGCCCAGCTCCTCCAGGGGCACGACCTCGAAGCCGGTCACCCGGCGCGAGGCGTCGTCCCACACCGGCCGGCAGCCGAGCAGCGCCAGGATCTCGGCGATGTCGTCGCCCTGGGTGCGCATCGCGGACGTGCCCCACACCGTCAGGCCCACGGACTTCGGGTACGCGCCGGTGTCCTGCAGATACCGCTGGACGAGCGAGTCGGCCAGCGACTGCCCGACCTCCCAACTCAGCCTGGACGGAATGGCTTTGGGGTCGACCGAGTAGAAGTTGCGGCCCGTCGGCAGGACGTTGACCAGACCGCGGGTCGGAGATCCGGAGGGACCCGCGGGGATGTAGCCGCCGTCCAGCGCCTTGAGGATGTGGCCGATCTCGTCGGTGGTGCGGGCGAGCCGCGGCACGACCTCCCGGCAGGCGAACCCCAACACCGCGACCGCGTCCGGGAGTTCGGTGCCGAGGACGTCACGGACCAGCGCCGGGACGGCCGTGGCGTCCCAGCCGCGCTCCTCCATCCCCTCCGCGCACCGACGGCACAGCTGCTCCAGCAGGTCGATCGCGTCGGCGGCCGTACGCGACGGCCCCCCGACGAGGTCCGTCAGCTCCATCGGCACCTTCACCCCGGCACCCGGCTCGGCCAGCAACTCCTTCTCGTTGAGCCCGAAATGGGCGGCCAGCGAAGCCCTCAGCCCCGGCAGCGCGTTCGCCTGGCCGCCCCACACCTGCGAGGCGCGCAGCACGGCGAGCACGAGGTTCACCCGCGGCTCGCCGACCGGCCCGCCGCCGAGAATGTGCAGGCCGTCGCGGATCTGCACGTCCTTGATCTCGCACAGATAGCCGTCGATGTGCATGACGAACGAGTCGAACTCGCCGTCGTCCGGCTGCTCGTCCACATGCAGGTCGTGGTGCAGCTCGGCCGCCTTGACCAGCGTCCAGATCTGCGCGCGCACCGCCGGCGCCTTCGTCGGGTCCAGGTCGGAGACGAGCGCGTACTCGTCGAGCAGCTGCTCCAGCTTGGCGAGGTCGCCGTAGGTGTCGGCGCGGGCCATCGGCGGTACGAGGTGGTCGACGACCGTGGCGTGTCCGCGCCGTTTGGCCTGGGTGCCCTCGCCGGGGTCGTTGACGATGAACGGGTAGATCAGGGGGAGTTCGCCGAGTACGGCGTCCGGCGCGCAGCCGCCGCTGAGCCCGAGTCCCTTGCCGGGCAGCCACTCCATCGTGCCGTGCTTGCCCATGTGGACGACCGCGTCGGCGCCGAAACTGTTCTCCAGCCAGCGGTAGGCGGCCAGGTAGTGGTGCGAGGGCGGCATGTCCGGGTCGTGGTAGATCGCGATGGGGTTCTCGCCGAAGCCGCGCGGCGGCTGGATCATCACGACGACGTTCCCGAACTGGAGACAGGCGAGCACGATGTCGTCGCCGTCGACGTACAGCGAGCCCGGCGGCTCGCCCCACGCCTCGGTCATCGCCTCCCGAAGTCCCGGGTCGAGCCTGTCGAACCACGCTTGGTAGTCGGCCAGCGGCACGCGCGCGGGCGCCGCCGCGAGCTGGTCCTCGGTCAGCCACTCGACGTCGTGCCCGCCCGCCTCGATGAGCCGGTGGATCAACTCGTCGCCGCCGGACGGGTATTCGGTGACGCCGTACCCGGCCTGCTTGAGCGCGTCGAGCACCCGCACCGCCGAGGCGGGCGTGTCCAGGCCGACCGCGTTGCCGACGCGGGAGTGCTTGGTCGGGTAGGCGGTGAAGACGAGCGCGAGCTTCTTCTCGGCGTTCGGCTTGTGCCTGAGCCGCGCGTGCCGTACGGCGATTCCGGCGACCCGCGCGGCCCGCTCCGGGTCGGCGACGTACACCGGAACGTCGTCGGGGCCCTGCTCCTTGAACGAGAAGGGGACGGTGATCAGGCGCCCGTCGAACTCCGGGATGGCGACCTGCATCGCCGCGTCCATGGGGGACAGGGCGGCGTCCGACGCCTCCCAGGCGGCCCGCGACGAGGTGAGGCACAGCCCCTGCAGCACGGGCACGTCGAGGTCGGCGAGCGCCCCGATGTCCCAGGCCTCCTCGTCGCCGCCCGCCGACGCCTGCGAGGCGTGCGTGCCGCCGGCCGCGAGGACGGTGGCGACCAGGGCGTCGGCGCCGGCGAGGATCTCGTACAGGCCCGGGTCCGCGCCGCGCAGCGAACCGCAGTACACGGCAAGGGCGTTGGCGCCGCGTGCCTCGATCGCGTCGCACAGGGTGTCCACGAAGGCGGTGTTGCCGCTGAGTTCGTGGGCCCGGTAGAAGAGCACGCCGACGGTCGGCCGCCCCTCGACGCGCGTACGCCCGCCGTGGACGCCGTACTCCGGCATCTTCTGCGGCTCGGCGAACCCCTCGCCGGTCAGCAGCACGGTGTCCGACAGGAAGCGGGCCAGCTCGGTGAGGTTGGCGGGCCCTCCCTCCACGAGATACCTCAGCGCCTCGGCCACCACGCCCGCGGGCACGGTCGACTCGGCCATCAACTCCGCGTCCGGGACGGTCTCCCCGCCCAGCAGCACGGTCGGGACACCGGATGCCTTGAGCGCCGCGAGCCCGTCCTCCCAGGCCCGCTTCCCGCCGAGCAGCCGTACGACCGCGAGGTCGGCGCCGTCCAGGAGCGCGGGCAGCTCGTCGGTGACGTCGATGCGGGTCGGGTTGCCGATGCGGTAGTCGGCACCGGAGGCGGCCCGCGCCGCCAGCAGATCCGTGTCGGCGGTCGACAACAACAACACTGTGCTCATGCGGGTGCTCCCGGTGGAATGAAGGGCAGTCCTTGCGGCGCGCCGGACTCGATGAGCCGCCACAGCGCGTCCGTGTCCGCGTGCTGTTCGATCAGGTCGCCGAGCCGGTCGAGCTGCTCCTCGCGCAGCGCGGCGAACGAGGTGTCGGGGGCCGGTACGAAGCGCCGGCCCGCGGCGGCCGCCACCTCGCGCAGGAAGGCCCGCCGGAATCCGTCCGACTCCAGCGAACCGTGCCAGTGCGTGCCCCAGGTCTGTCCGACGCGGCAGCCGTCCAGGAAGGGGGCGCCGCCCTCGACGGAGGCGACGCCGTGATGGATCTCGTACCCCTCGACCCGCTCGCCGAGGGCCGCACCCACCGGGCGGGTCAGGGTCTTCTCGCGGGCGAACCGCACCCGCACGGGGAGGATTCCGAGCCCCGCGACCTCACCGGCCCGCGACTCGACCTCGTCCTCGATGCGCTCGCCGAGGATCTGGAAGCCGCCGCAGATGCCGAGCGTGGGCCGTTGTTCGGCGGCTCTGCGGACCAGGGCCTGCGCAAGACCCCGCTCGCGCAGCCACTCCAGGGCCCGCACCGTCCCCCGGGTGCCCGGCACGACGACGAGGTCCGCGTCGGCCAGTTCCTCCGGCCGGTCCACGAACCGCACCACGACGCCGGGTTCGGCGGCCAGGGCGTCCACGTCGGTGAAGTTGGACATGAGGGGGACGGCGCACACGGCGACGCGCAGGACGTCCGCGCCGACCGGCGGCGCGACGTTCGACTCCCGCACGGTCCCCCGCAGGGAGACCCGCAGCCCGTCCTCCTCGTCGATGCCGAGACCGTGCCGGAAGGGCAGCACGCCGTAGGAGTGCCGACCGGTGAGCCCGTGCAGCATGTCGAGCCCGGGCTCCAGAAGACTGACGTCCCCGCGGAACTTGTTGACGAGGAACCCGGCGACCAGCGCCTGGTCCTCGGGCGAGAGCAGGGCGACGGTCCCGAAGAAGGAGGCGAACACGCCGCCGCGGTCGATGTCCCCGACGACGACCACGGGCAGCCGCGCGTTGCGCGCGATCCCCATGTTCACGATGTCCGTCCGCCGCAGATTGATCTCCGCCGGACTCCCCGCCCCCTCACAGATCACCGCGTCATACGTGCCCCGCAACTCGGCGAGACAGTCGAGAACCGTCCCCAGAAGCTGCTCCTGCCGCCCCCCGTGATACCCGCGCGCACTCATCTCGCCCACGGGCCTTCCCATGAGCACGACCTGACTGCTCTTCTCGCCACCGGGCTTGAGCAGCACGGGGTTCATGAGAGCCGTCGGCTCGACGAGACAGGCCTGCGCCTGCATCGCCTGGGCCCGCCCGATCTCGGCCCCTTCCTTCGTCACGAACGAATTGAGGGACATGTTCTGCGCCTTGAAGGGCGCGACCTTCACCCCCTGCCGCACCAGCCAGCGGCAGATCCCGGCGGTGACGACACTCTTGCCGGCGTCGGAGGTGGTGCCGGCGACGAGGAGACCTCCGCCGTTCATGAGCGGTGCCCTTTCAGGTGCCCTGCCAGGAGGCGCGCGGCGGCACCGACGCCGAGCGCGAGGATCCCGACCCGCCGGGAGAGCCGTACGGCCCGCTCGATGTCGGGGACGGTGACGGTGCGCCCGTGCGCGTTGAGGACGGGACGGTGCTCGACGCGCCCCGCGTACGACAGGGTCCCGCCGAGCCGTACGCCCAGTGCGCCCGCGAACGAGGCCTCCACGGGACCGGCGTTGGGGCTCGGGTGCCTGCCCGCGTCGGCCCGCCAGACCCGCAGCGCCGCACGGGGATCGCCACCGGCGAGGGTCGCCAGTACGGCGGTGAGCCGGGCGCCGGGCCACCCGGCGACGTCGTCGAGCCGCGCGGAAGCCCACCCGTACCGCAGGTACTTGGGCGACCTGTGCCCCACCATCGCGTCGAGCGTGTTGACCGCGCGGAAGCCGAGCAACCCCGGCACCCCGCCGACGCCGCCCCACACGAGCGCCCCCACGACCGCGTCGGAGGTGTTCTCGGCGACGGACTCCATCACGGCACGCGCGATCCCGTCGGCGTCGAGCGCCTGCGGATCCCGGCCGCACAGATGCGGCAGCCGCGCGCGGGCGCCCTCGACGTCCCCGCGCTCCAGGGCGTACGCGATGCTCCGCGCCTCGCGCGCGAGCGACGTCCCGCCGACCACGGCCCAGGTGGCGGCGGCGGTCAGCGCGACGGAGGCGGCGGGGGAGGTCCGCACGGCCCGCTGCGCCATGGCACCGAGCGCCACAACACCCCCGACGCACACGGCGGTGTGCAGCGCGCCCCACCCGCGGTGGTCCCGCCACAACACCTTCTCCACCGCCCCGGCGGCCCGCCCGAACGCGGCGACCGGATGCCCACGGCGCGGATCGCCGAGGAGATGGTCACCGAGAAGCCCGGCGGCGGCGCCGTACGCGAAAACGCGACCGGCACGCATCGGCTCAGCCGGCCGCGGTACGAAACAGACTTCGGACGTCGACCGGGACGGCCCGTGGGCGCACCCCACAGGTCCTCAACAGGCAGCCGCGCATGGCGATATGTCCTCACTCAGGGTGTCCACGCCCTGGTTCGACGAGACCGGCGGTGAGAGTTCCTGGCTCCCGGGGCTACCTACCCCGGTGACAGTGGCGGGACCGCGCCGGACTTCCACCGGCTTCCTCTCGCGCCGCCGTACATGGCCCCGGAAGTCCACCACGCCCCCGGAAGAACCGTCAACTTGCCGTTGACCTGCGACGGGAGAGTGTGCTCAGGCCCACACGCCGGGAGTCGCGGGGGACACAGAAACGTGTGGTGCCGGGACGGATCACCGTCCCGGCACCACAGGTACGCCGGCCTTCGGCCGTGACTCAGCTCTTGTTCATGATCAGCGAGATCCCGTACGCCACCGCCGCCACGCACCCCGCGAAGGCCACGTACGCGCCGGTGAGCGCGAGGGTCGCCGAGTTGCCCTGGGCTGCCGCGCGTTCGCGGCGGGAGAGGCCCATGACGCCGAGGGTGAACAGGGCGACGAGGCCCACGGTGACCGCGAGGCTGACGCCGAAGACGGAGCCCAGAGCTGCCCAGTCGATCTTCATGCTGCTTCTCTTCCTTCGGGCCGGGTGGGCTCAGACGGTCGCGGCCGGCGGGGTCGCCGACTCGGGGGTGGCGGGCGTGACCGGGGCGGGGAGGGTGGCCGTCAGCTCCTCGGTCACCGCGGTTGCGGGCGGCGGGGTCACGGCGGCGATCGCCGTGGTCACCACGCCGGCCGGCTCCTCGGCGGCGTTGACGTTCGTGGCGTCGACGACCTGGCGGCGGGACAGCTTCCAGATGGCGGCACTGGCGGCCACGAGGAAGACGACCACCACGGCGGTGCCCCAGTCGCCGAGGTCCGTCACGGATTCCGCGCCCGCGCCGACCACGGCGGCGGCCGGAAGCGTCAGCACCCAGGCGACCAGCATCCGGGTCGCGGTCGACCAGCGGACCACGCCGCCCTTGCGGCCGAGACCCGCACCCATCACCGAACCGGAGACGACATGCGTGGTGGACAGGGAGAAGCCGAGGTGCGAGGAGGCCAGGATCGCGGTCGCCGCACTGGTCTGGGCGGCGAAGCCCTGCTGCGGCTGAAGCTCGGTCAGGCCCTTGCCCATCGTGCGGATGATGCGCCAGCCGCCGATGTAGGTGCCGAGCGCGATGGCGAGGCCGGCGGAGAGGATGACCCAGGTGGGCGGGTCGGAGTCGGGGGCGACGACACCGCCGGCGACCAGGGCGAGGGTGATGATGCCCATCGTCTTCTGCGCGTCGTTCGTGCCGTGGGCCAGGGAGACCAGGCCGGCGGAGGCGATCTGCCCGGCGCGGTAGCCCTTCTCGGCGGCCTTGCCCTCGGTCTTCCCGCCGATTCCGTACGACAGCCGGGTCGCGAGCATCGCGGCGAGGCCCGCCACGATCGGGGCGGCGAGCGCCGGCAGGAGCACCTTGGTGACGAGTACGTCGCCGTGGACGGCGCCCAGGCCGGCCGAGGCGATGGTGGCGCCGATCAGTCCGCCCATCAGGGCGTGCGAGGAGCTGGAGGGGAGTCCCAGCAGCCAGGTCGCCAGGTTCCAGAGGATCGCGCCGACCAGCGCCGCGAATATGACCTCGGGACGTATGCCGGCCTCGTCGACGAGACCTTTGGAGATCGTGTTGGCGACCTCCACCGAGAGGAAGGCGCCGACAAGGTTCAGCACGGCGGACATGGCCACCGCGACCTTGGGCTTGAGTGCGCCGGTCGAGATGGTGGTGGCCATCGCGTTGGCGGTGTCGTGGAAACCGTTCGTGAAATCAAACGCGAGTGCGGTTACGACCACAATCGCGAGGATCAGCGAGAAGTTTTCCATTTACCCAGGCAATCGTTCGAAGTCATCGGTCGCTTGACCGTAAGCAACCTGGGTGAACGGCAAGTGAACTGGGAGGGGCGTGGGAGTGTCCAGGTGAGGAGGCCGCCGCTCCGCCCGGTTCCGGCGGCCCCCGGTCCTTCGGTGCCCTCTCGAGGCCCCCCGGCTAGCGCCCCCTGGCGAACTGCTTCAGCTGGGCGGCGGACCCGTTGAAGAGATTCTGGTCACCCGGCAGGCTGCCGCTGCTGCCGTACTGCCAGAAGGTCCAGAACGACCATCCGGCGGGCAGTGCTCCCGCATCCTCTGAGTTGGGGCGGGCCAGCCACAGCGCGTGGTTCGAGGCGAACGCGCGGCTGCTGCCGGTGCAGGTGTTCCACCAGCGGGTGGTCGTGTAGATCACCGGGTGGCGGCCGGTGCGCCGGTACATCTCGTTGCTGAACGACCTGATCCACCCGACCATGCTCGCGTGGCTGAGGCCGTAGCACTTGTGCTTCTTGTCGTACGGGTTGTATTCGATGTCGAGCGCCGGCGGCAGCGTCCAGCCGTCCGCGCTCCACCGGCCGCCGTTGCGCGCGAAGTACGCCGCCTGGGTCCTGCCCGACGACTTGTCCGGCAGTGCGAAGTGGTAGGCGCCGCGGATGATGCCGGCCTTGCGGGCGCCGTCGTACTGCTTGGTGAAGTACGGGTTGCGGTACGTGGTGGACTCGGTGGCCTTGATGTAGACGAATCTGGCGCCATTGGCCTTCGCGCGCGACCAGTCGACGTTCTTCTGGTGCGAGGAGACGTCGTGTCCCTTCGGCAGGCTCGCCGCCGAGGCCGGAAGCCCGGTGAGGACGGCCCCGCCCGCGGTGAGCGCCGCCACGGAGGCCGCGATCACACGGGTGCGGCGGCGGAACGGTTTGCGATCACGAGCCATGCTTCCCCCCGGAATGGCAACGTGCACGACAAATCAACGGGAGGCTACTGGAAGATCGCCACATGCTCGGCGATCTCCGGCCAAGCAGGACGACAAGGTGATTTGTGCGCATATGCAGACTTTCGGAAGCTTGGCTTCCGTCCTAAAGTGCCCCGCCCGGCGGCGCGTTGAGGGCGCTCCTGGCAGGATCGCGGCATGGCGGAGCAGCAGCGGGACCAGGGGGACGGGCGGGGCACCCGGGAGGGCGCACAGGATGTGCCGGAGGCGTGGGGGAGGAGTGCGCTCCCCGAGGAGGCGCGCGCCTGGGAGGCTCTCGTCGCCACGGCCCGCCGCACGGTGTTCGAGGGGCTGGTCGTCGGCACGTCCGGCAATGTCTCCGTCCGAGTGGGCGACACGGTGCTGGTCACGCCCTCGGGTGTGCCCTACGACCGGCTCGCGCCGGACGACGTGACCGGCGTGGACCTCGCGGGCCGGCAGGTGCTCGGCACCCTGCTCCCGACCAGCGAGCTGCCCATGCACCTCGCCGTGTACCGCACCACCGACGCGGTCGCCATCGTGCACACGCACGCCGTGCACGCGACCGCCGTCTCGACGCTCGTCCCCGAGCTCCCGACGATCCACTACATGGCGGCGGCCCTCGGCGGACCCGTCCGAGTTGCGCCGTATGCGACATACGGCACCGACGAGTTGGCCGAGAACATGCTCCGCGCCCTCGCCGACCGCACCGGCTGCCTGCTCCAGAACCACGGCACGATCACCTACGGCGCCACCCTGGACCAGGCCTACGACCGCACGGCGCAGCTGGAGTGGATGTGCCGCCTGTGGCTGACCGCGTCGTCCGTCCCGGGCCTGACCCCGGCCCTCCTCTCCCGCGAACAGGTGGCGGAGGTGGGGGAGAGGCTGCGGGGGTACGGGCAGCAGGGGTAGGGGCAGCGGGGGTGAGCAGACGGGAGCCACACATCCGGCACCGCGGGGTACCCGAAGTGCCGTGAGCACACCACACCTTCGGCGGCAAGCCGCATCACCCCGTCCCGTCCTCCCGCTGGCCGGTCACCCGGTCCGCCGGGACACTGGAGGGGTGCGCACTGTCAAAGCGACGGCCGCGGCCGTCACCGTAGCCCTGGCGGCCGGCGTCGCGAGCGTGGCCGCCGGGCGGTTCGCGAGCGACGCGGCGCTGAAGGCGCCCCCGGGCAGACCCCTGCCCTCCGAGCCCAGGCTCACCGTGCACGCCACGGCCGCCGGGCAGATCGCGCTCACCCGCCATCTGGCGGCGCTGCGCCCGGGTACGTACGGCCTCGCGGGCGACGGCACCCACGCGGTCGTCGGCCCGGTCCTCGACACGGCCACGCACTCCGCCGACACCGTCGTGCGCCGCCTGGAACGGGTCACGCGCGGCACGCCGGAACCGGGCGACAAGGTGCGGCTGACCCCGAACGTGCACATCGGCGACCCGCGTTCGGCCCTCTCGCTCAACTACACCGACGTCGACATCCCCGGCGAACTCGGCTCCCTGCCCGCCTGGTTCGTTCCCGGGGTCCGCGACACCTGGGTGATCACGGTGCACGGCCTGGGCGCCACCCGAGAACACCCCCTGAACGTCATGGAGTTCCTGCACCGCCAGCGCTTCCCGGTGCTCGACCTCGCCTACCGCGGCGACCGCGGTGCGCCCCGCTCCCCGGACGGACTCAACCACCTGGGCGAGACGGAGTGGCGCGACGTGGACGCGGCCATCCGGTTCGCCGTGGACAACGGTGCCCGGCAGGTCGTCCTGCACGGCTGGTCCACCGGTGCCACCATGGCGCTGCGCGCCGCCGTGCGCTCCGCGCTGCGCGACAGCATCTCGGGGCTGGTCCTCGACTCCCCGGTCCTCAGCTGGCCGACCACACTGCGCGCCCTCGCGTCGGCCCGCCGCACCCCGGGCGCCCTGCTGCCACTCGCCGTGCGCGCCGCCCAGGGACGCACGGGCCTGGAACGCGACCGCACCGCCGAGGCAGCGGGACTCACCGTGCCCACGATGATCTTCCACGGCCCGGACGACACCCTGGCCCCCTGGGAACACTCCCGCCGCCTAGCAAACACCCGCCCCAACCTCATCGCCCTGCACACCGTCCCCGAGGCCCCCCACGCAGCAATGTGGAACGCCGACCCGAAGGCATACGAGGAAGCCCTGCGCCGCTTCCTCACGCCGCTGATGTGACTTGCTCGGCCGCCGCCGAAGCGCCCCGCCGATGCGCCCCGCCAAGCTGCCGCTCGTGCAACCCGCTCGAGCGGCCTTCGGGGGGCGTTTTGCCGGGGCGGCCGAACAGTTCATACGATTCCGTTTAAGGGTGTACCACTGGCCTGTTCCCGGCCCCGGGCCGCTCGCAGGACCCCGTGCGTTGGCCAGTCCCGTCGCCCGGCGTGACATTCCGTTTGGGTTTTCGGACCGTCAACCGGAAGACTGCACCCGTGACGTCCCGTATCCCGCGCGACTCCAGGCTTCGACTCGTCCGCCCGCGACCCCTGGCCGCCGCCCCATCAGCTGTGAACCAGCGGCGCCAGCGCCGCCCCGCGCCCCACCCCCCGGAGGGCACGCCGGCACCCGCGGAGCTGGCCAGAATGGCACGCTCCGGTCTGGCCGCGGCAGCCCGCGTCGCCCGCTGGGCCGACGCCGCGCTCGGCCCCGGCGGGGACGGCGCGACCGCTGACGGCAAGGCCACGCTCTCCGACGCCACCGCCGAACGGGCCGCCGCGGAGCTGGGCCTGACCGTGGTTCAGGTGCGCGCCGACTGGGACACCGCCCGCCTCGCCGGTCTCATCGAGGTGCATGGCGACATCGCCCGCCCCGGCTGGCGGCTACGGGCCTGGAACCGCGACGACAGCGCCGTACTGCGCGGCTGGGTCGCCCTGTTCGACGCCTGGTCGCTCGCCCACCCCGAGCCCGCGCACCACGAGCCCGCCGCCGTCGCCGAGGTCGTCTCGGCCATGCCCCAGGTGCTCTCCTTCCTGCAGCTGTCGGCCGGCCCCGTCCCGGTCGCCCAGCTCCTCGACCTGCTGGAGCAGCGCGTCACCGAACTGCGCACCGAACGCTGCGAGATCCCCTACGGCCCGCAGCCCGAACCCGTGGAACCGCCGCAGACCCCCGACACCCCGCTCGCCCCGCTCCTCGACTGGGCCCTGCACGCCCTCGCCTCCGTCGGCGCCCTCACCTACGGCGGCGGACAGGCCACGCTCACCCCGCTCGGCAGCTGGGCGGTCTGGGTCAAGCTGGAGCAGATCTGTGTGGCCGCACAGAGCCCTGCGGGGAACATCGAGCAGTCCGCCGAGGACATGCTGCGCGGCTGCGCCCAGCTGCGCCCCAATGCCGCGCGCGCCGAGTACCGCGCCTGGCTCGCCGCCCGCCCCGTCAAGAGCGCCGTCACCGAACTCGTCGACGCAGCCCGCGGCGACGACGCACTGCTGCGCGGCCTCGCCTTCGAGGCGCTGCGCGTGGTCGGCGCCCCCGCGGAGCCCGACGTCAGGGCCGTGGCCGAGGAGCCCACCCTGCGGCCGTACGCCCTGCTGTGGCTGGCCGAGCACGACGGCGTCGACCCCGAGGACGCCCACGAGGTCCTCACCCGCGAGGAGGCCACCTGGCTCTGGGTCGACACCGCCGCCGCCGTGGCCGACCACGGCGAGGCCCCGATGCTCGTACGGCATCTGGAGTCGGCCGTGCAGGCGACCGTCCCGCTGCTCCTGGACGAGGTGCGCGCCGTCGGCCACCCCCGCACCGTGCAGGTCCTGGTCGCGCTCGCCGCGGCCCACCCCGACCCGGCCCTCGCGAAGGCCGTCCGCCGCGCCGCCTTCCAGGTGCACACCGGCGGCAGCTAGTCCGGAGCCGGGGCGCTCACGGGTCCGGGCGTGCCGTTCGTCACGCCCGGCCGCCCGAACCCCCGAACCCGGAAAAACCGCTTGCAGCGCCCCGTTAGACTTGGCCCATGGCCATTCTCCTCGCGCATTAGACGGCGGGAACGTCCTCAGCCGCCCACACCCGCCACCCCTGTCTGCCCTGGAGCCTGTCCGTGATCTCCGCCACCGGTATCGAGCTGCGCGCCGGCGCCCGTGTCCTCATCGAGTCCGCCACCTTCCGTGTCGCCAAGGGCGACCGCATCGGCTTGGTCGGCCGCAACGGCGCGGGCAAGACCACACTGACCAAGTGCCTGGCCGGTGAGGGGATCCCGGCCGGCGGCCAGATCACCCGCTCCGGAGAGGTCGGCTACCTCCCGCAGGACCCCCGCACCGGCGACCTCGACGTCCTCGCCCGCGACCGCATCCTGTCCGCGCGCGGCCTCGACGTGCTGATCCGCAAGATGCGCGACAACGAACAGCGCATCGCCAATGGCCAGGGCGCCACCCGCGAGAAGGCCCTCAGGCAGTACGAGCGCCAGGAGACGGAGTTCCTCACCAAGGGCGGATACGCCGCCGAGGCCGAGGCCGCCACCATCGCCGCCGCGCTGGGCCTGCCCGACCGGGTGCTCGGCCAGCCGCTGCACACCCTCTCCGGCGGTCAGCGCCGCCGTATCGAGCTGGCTCGGATCCTGTTCTCGGACGCGGACACCCTGCTGCTCGACGAGCCCACGAACCACCTCGACGCCGACTCGATCGTCTGGCTGCGGGACTACCTGAAGACGTACCGCGGCGGCTTCATCGTGATCTCCCACGACGTCGACCTGGTCGAGACGGTCGTGAACAAGGTGTTCTACCTGGACGCCAACCGCGCCCAGATCGACGTCTACAACATGGGCTGGAAGCTCTACCAGCAGCAGCGCGAGGCCGACGAGAAGCGCCGCCGCCGCGAGCGGCAGAACGCCGAGAAGAAGGCCGCCGCCCTGCACTCGCAGGCCGACAAGATGCGCGCCAAGGCCACCAAGACGGTCGCCGCGCAGAACATGGCCAAGCGCGCCGACCGGCTGCTCGCCGGCCTGGAGGCGGTGCGCGTCTCCGACAAGGTCGCCAAGCTCCGCTTCCCCGAGCCCGCGCCCTGCGGCAAGACCCCGCTCACCGCCGAGGGCCTGTCGAAGTCGTACGGCTCACTGGAGATCTTCACCGACGTCGACCTGGCCATCGACAAGGGCTCCCGGGTCGTCATCCTCGGTCTGAACGGCGCGGGCAAGACCACCCTGCTGCGCCTGCTCGCGGGCGTGGAGCAGCCCGACACCGGCATGGTCGCCCCTGGCCACGGCCTCAAGCTCGGCTACTACGCCCAGGAGCACGAGACCCTGGACCCCGGCCGCACGGTCCTGGAGAACATGCGCTCGGCCGCCCCCGACATGGACCTCGTCGAGGTCCGCAAGGTGCTCGGCTCGTTCCTGTTCTCCGGCGACGACGTCGACAAGCCGGCCGGTGTGCTCTCCGGCGGCGAGAAGACCCGTCTCGCGCTGGCCACCCTGGTGGTCTCCTCCGCCAACGTCCTGCTCCTGGACGAGCCGACCAACAACCTCGACCCCGCCTCCCGCGAGGAGATCCTCGGCGCGCTGCGCACCTACAAGGGCGCCGTCGTCCTCGTCACCCACGACGAGGGCGCCGTCGAGGCACTGCAGCCGGAGCGGATCATTCTGCTTCCGGACGGTGTCGAGGACCTGTGGGGCGCGGACTACGCGGATCTCGTCGCACTTGCTTGATCGAATGCGTGATCCACAGCGTATGGATCATTCGGCCCATCGGTGATCCACCATCTGTGTGAGATCTCCTCGTACCGAGGTGTGTCCTACATCGAATTCGCGGCCGAGTCCTTTATCGACAAGGGCTCGGCCGTCGTACGTCGCTGACCTGGCACTTCGCGGAGGAACCCGTTCGGCGGTACGAACCGCGGCACGTGGAATTTCGGATTCCCCTTGTGGGGATGCGCTCCTGTCGTCAAATCCCTGTCTTACGGACCTTGCCGAATGGGTGGCCATGAAGGCCCGGAGGGGTGATCATGAGGAGACCAGAGCGCACTTCCCATGAGGAGGCACGGGTGGCCGAGACTCTGAAGAAGGGCAGCCGGGTTACCGGCGCCGCGCGCGACAAGCTCGCGGCAGACCTGAAGAAGAAGTACGACTCCGGTGCGAGCATTCGGGCGCTGGCCGAGGAAACCGGCCGCTCGTATGGCTTCGTTCATCGGATGCTCAGTGAGTCGGGCGTCACGCTCCGTGGGCGTGGCGGGGCGACCCGGGGTAAGAAAGCCGCAGGCTGACCCCGGGCGGCCCCTCGGCTTCGATGGTGGCCACCCGGTCGGTCGGACGATCGGCCGGGTGGTTACTGTGCAGTCACTTGAGCATGCTCTGCTGACCGCACACATCGGAGGCGCCCCATGGCCACGCCCGCCAAGGACCTCGGTCCGGTACTCGACAAGGACGGCGTAAGGCTCACCGTCGACGACGCGATCGCCACGGTGACGCTGACCAACCCGGCCAAGCGCAATGCGCAGAGCCCCGCCATGTGGCGGACGCTCGCCGAGGCCGGGAGGGTCCTGCCGGGCTCGGTCCGTGTCGTGGTGCTGCGCGCCGAGGGCCAGTCCTTCTCGGCCGGCCTCGACCGGCGGATGTTCACGCCCGAGGGAATCGAGGGCGAGCCGACCTTCATCGATCTCGCGCGCAGCAGCGACGGTGAACTCGACGCGAGCATCGCCGGATTCCAGGACGGCTTCACCTGGTGGCGGCGCAGTGACCTCGTGTCCATCGCCGCCGTCCAGGGGCACGCCATCGGAGCGGGCTTCCAGCTTGCCCTCGCCTGTGACCTGCGCGTCGTTGCCGACGACGTGCAGTTCGCCATGCGCGAGACCAGCCTCGGGCTGGTGCCGGACCTGACGGGCACGCACCCGCTCGTCGCGCTGGTCGGGCAGGCCCGCGCGCTGGAGATCTGTGTGACCGGACGCTTCGTCACGGCCGAGGAGGCCGTCAGCACCGGCCTCGCCAACCTCGCCGTACCGGCCGACCAGCTCGACGGTGCCGTGAAGGATCTGGCGTCCGCGATCCTGGCGGCGCCGCGCGACGCCGTGATCGAGACGAAGGCACTGATCCGGGGCGCGCAGGGCCGCTCCTACGACGACCAGCGCGCCGCGGAGCGTGCCGCGCAGGCTCGGCGGCTCAGGGACTTGGCCGGCCTCGGCGAGTAGCCGCTCAGCCGACCGCCGTCACCAGCACCGCCACCGTCGGGCGGTCGGGCAGCGCGTCCCTCACCGCCGTACGGACCTGCCGGGCCACGTCCGACGGCCGGTGACCCGGCTCCACGGCGAGCTCCACGCGCGCGTGGCGGTGCGGCAGCGCGCCCTCGGCCTGACGTTCCTCCAGCTGTACGGCCCGGCCCAGACCCCCGGTCAGGTGGGCGACCCCGACGACGGACAGGGCGGCGGACGCGGCGCGGCTCTCGTCGTCGGACCCGGGCTCGGCGGCAGCGTACGGCGGCTCGGGCTCCCGTACGGGCGCGGGTTCCGGGTCCTCGTCCAGCAGAGCCGTCACCTGCAGATCCACCTCAGTCACCCGCAGACCGAGCCGCTCGTCCGCCGCGGCCGCAAGGGTCGTACGCACCAGGGCCGCCGTCGCCGGCAGCGGCGCCGTGGCCGTCGCCGCGAACTGCGCCGTCACCCGCAGTGCTCCCGGCGGCAGCGCGGACGGCGGAGGCGGCACGGCGGGCTCCTGCACGTCCTCCGGGTCGGCCAGAGCCATCCGCAGCCCGTCGAGGCGCACCCCGCGCAACTCCACGGCCGCGCGCCGCAGCACCGCCTCGGCCGCCTCCTCCGAGATCCATGTGCCGTCACGCGGTCCGCCGAGGGGCAGCAGCCTGCCCAGACCCAGCTGATGCCGCACCGTCCGCGTCCACCGTTCCGCCGTCATTCCTCCAGCCTGCCGCATCCCTGGCGCGCGGGACCGCAACCCCACATACCGTGGACCAAGGAGGACGAACCGAAGGGATGTACGGCAATGACCGACATGACGGAGCCGAACCGGACGGGGACCCCCGGAGTAGAGAGCGAGGCCCCGGACACCCCCGCGACCACCCGCAGAACCACACGGCGCGGCGGCGGGGACCCGGCGACCCGCGGACGGACGACGATCGCCGACGGCGTCGTCGAGAAGATCGCCGGACTGGCCGCACGGGACGTGCTCGGCGTGCACGCTCTCGGCAGCGGGCTCAGCCGCACCTTCGGTGCCGTGCGCGACCGGGTGCCGGGCGGCTCGAAGTCCGTGACCCGGGGCGTGAAGGCCGAGGTCGGCGAGGTGCAGACGGCACTCGACATCGAGATCGTCGTCGACTACGGCGTCTCGATCTCCGATGTCGCGCGCGCGGTGCGCGAGAACGTCATCGCGGCGGTGGAGCGGATGGCGGGCCTCGAGGTCGTCGAGGTCAACATCGCGGTGAGCGACGTCAAGCTGCCGGAGGAAGAGGACGAGGAGCCGGAGCCCCGGATCCAGTGACGCGCCGACGACCGGACAACCGCACCGCTGAGGGGAGCGCACGATGAGCATGGCCGTGGTCGGCATGATCGCCGGCATGGCACTGGGCTTCGCCGGATACTTCGGCGGCTTCGGAGCCTTCCTGCTGGTGGCCGCACTGGGCGCCATCGGTTTCGTCGTCGGCCGGTTCGTCGAGGGCGACCTGGAGATCGGCGACTTCTTCCGTACGCGTGACGACCGTCGGCGGTGACCCCGGTGAGCGACGGCGTCAGTGAGCTGCACAGACCCCTGGCCGCCGTCGAGGCGGCGGAGCGCGGGGCCACCAGGATCGCCGACCGGGTGGTCTCGAAGATCGCCGCCCAGGCCGCCCGTGAGATGCTCGCCGACCTGCCCAAGGAGGCCGCGGCGCCGCACGCCTCCGTGGTGGTCCGCCATCACACCGCCCATGTCCGCGTCCATGTCGAACTCGGCTATCCCTGCGACATCGGCGGCCGATGCGCGGATGTGCGTCGACATGTCGCTTTGCGGGTACGCGCGTTGGTGGGCATGGAGGTGCCGGAGGTCGCGGTCCATGTGGAGCGGCTGCATCTGACCCCGGCGCACGGCGCGGCACAGGGGAGGACGCGATGAGCGAGCCCCAGGGCTCCGAGGGCACCACACAACGACTGCCGGTCATCGAGAAAGCACCCGGCGACGACCTCGGCCGCGGTGCGCCGCCCCCACCGGCGGCGCAATCCGCCCGCGAGGGCCGCTTCTGGTCCGCGCGCCGCGTCCCCGCGGGCATCGTCGCACTCCTCGTCCTCGCCGTCGCGGGCGTCTTCCTCTACGACATCGCCGCCGTCCGCGCCGACCGGCCCGCGATGAACTGGCGCCGCCAGCTGGCCCGGCAGCTCGCCGAGCGCCCCCTCGACGACACCTGGGTGCTCGTCGGCGCCTCAGTCGCGGCGGCCCTCGGCCTGTGGCTGATCGTGCTCGCCGTCACGCCGGGGCTGCGCGCCGTCCTGCCGATGCGGCGACCGCAGGCCGACGTGCGCGCCGGGCTGCACCGCGAGGCGGCAGCGCTGGTGCTGCGCGACCGGGCCATGGAGGTCGCGGGCGTCCAGTCGGTACGGGTACGGATGCGCCGCAGGCGTGCCGACGTCGCCGCCGTCTCGCACTTCCGCGAACTGGACGACGTGCACACGGACCTGGACTCCACGCTCGCCGAGGCGATCGGCGGTATGGGGCTCGCCCGGCCGCCCGCGCTGAGGGTGCATGTACGGCGTCCCGGACGGAAGGGGTGAGTGCGGTGCTCAGGACCGTCAACCGGGTGCTGATCGGGCTCACCGGACTTGTGCTGCTCGTGCTGGGCGGCTCCGTACTGGCCGTGGGACTCGGCGTGCGGCCCCCCTCCTGGTGGATCCACGACGGCCGGCACGACGTGCTGCTCAGCACGACCGAGCGCACCCGCTGGCGGGACGCCGGCTGGTGGTGGCCGACCGTCCTCGCCGTACTGGCCGTCGTCGTCCTGCTCGCCCTGTGGTGGCTGACCGCGGTCCTGCGCCGGCGCCGCCTCGCCGAGGTCCTGGTGGACACCGGCGACGGCGAGGGCGCACTGCTGCGAGGTCGCGCCCTGGAGGGCGTCCTCGCGGGCGAGGCAGGCCAGTTGGAGGGCGTGGCCCACGCCCACGTCCGCCTGACCGGCGCCCGGACCGCCCCCGCGGCACGTATCCAACTCGAACTGCAACCCCACGTGGACCCGGGCACCGCCCTCCACCACCTGACCACCGAAGCCCTCACCCACGCCCGCAACTCAGCCGGCCTCGCCTCCTTCCCCGCAGAGGCACACCTGAAGGCGGTGAAGCACCGCGCGGAGAGGGTCAGTTGACGGGGCTGTTTTTTCAACGGCGCATCTTCAACGGGCGTGCCCCGAAGGGGCGCGGGGAACTGCGCGACCAGCCCACGACGACCCGCGGTCAAAATCCGCGCCGCACGCCCCCGTTCTTCAGGGGCGCGGGGAACGGCGCGAGCAACCCCCGCCGACCCGCACTCAGAACCCGCGCCGCATCCCCCCGTCGACGGGCAGCATGACCCCGGTCAGATAAGAAGCGGCCGGAGACAGCAAGAACGCCGCCGCCCGCCCGAACTCCTCCGGCCTCCCGTATCGCCGCAACGGAATCCGGGACTCGTGAGCGGCCCGAGTCGCCTCCGGATCGGCGGACATCGAGTCCAGCTCACGCACGCGGTCCGTGTCGATACGGGCCGGCAGCACACCGACCACCCGGATACCGCGCGGCCCCAGCTCGTCCGCGAGCGACTTGGCGAAACCGGCGAGCCCCGGGCGCAACCCGTTGGAGATGGTCAACCCCGGAATGGGCTCGTGCACCGACCCGGACAGCACGAACCCGATCACACCCCCGGGCTCCAGCTCCGCCGCAGCCGCCCGCGCCAACCGGACAGCACCCAGAAACACCGACTCGAACGCCGACTCCCACTGCTCGTCCGTGTTGTCCGCGACGAACCCGGCGGCGGGCCCGCCGACGCTGACGAGAATGCCGTCGAAACCGCCGAACCGCTGCCGTGCGGCCTCGATGAGCCGCGCCGGAGCCTCCGGATCCGCGTTGTCGACGGCGACCCCGGCCGCGTTCGGCCCGAGCTCGGCCGCCGCGTCGGCGACCCGCTGCTCGTCCCGCCCCGTGACGACCACCTTGGCGCCGTCCGCGACGAGTTCGCGCGCGGTGGCGTTGCCGAGGCCGCGCGTGGCCCCGGTGACGACGTACACCCGGTCCTTCAGTCCAAGATCCATGGCCCCTATCCTGCCTCGTCGCCCCCGAACAGGGCGAGGGCGGTGTGCACCAGCCCGACATGGCTGAACGCCTGGGGGAAGTTGCCCAGTTGGCGCTGCTGCACGGGGTCGTACTCCTCGGACAGCAGGCCCACGTCGTTGGCGAGGCCCACCAGCCGGTCGAACAGTTCCCGGGCCTCCTTCTCGCGGCCCGTCAGGTGCAGCGCGTCGGCGAGCCAGAACGAGCACACCAGGAAGGTGCCCTCGTCGCCGGGCAGCCCGTCCACCGCCGTCCGGTCCGTGCTGTAGCGGCGCAGCAGACCGCCCTGGCCCAGCTCCTCGCGGACGGCGTCGATGGTGCCGGTCACCCGGGGGTCGGCGGGCGGCAGGAAGCCGACGCGGGGCATGAGCAGAAGCGCGGCGTCGAGCTCGCCCGAGCCGTAGTACTGCGTGAAGGTGTTCCGCTTCGGGTCGAAGCCCTTCTCGCACACCTCGCGGTGCACCTCGTCGCGCAGTGCGCGCCAGCCCTCCAGGTCGCCGGGCAGCTCCGGGTTCTCCTCCAGGGTGCGTACGGCACGATCGAGGGCCACCCACACCATGACCTTGGAGTGGACGAAGTGGCGTCGCCCGCCGCGCACCTCCCACAGCCCCTCGTCGGGCTGCCGCCAGGCCGTGCGCAGCCACTCGATCAGGGAGACCTGGATGTCCCACATGTGTGGCTTGGTGGGCAGGCCCGCGCGGCGGGCCAGAAACAGCGAGTCCATGACCTCGCCGTACACGTCCAGCTGGAGCTGGTCGACGGCCTCGTTCCCGATGCGCACCGGCCTCGACCCCGCGAAGCCGGACAGCCACGACAGCTCGAACTCCGGCAGCCGGCGCTCGCCCGCCAGGCCGTACATGATCTGCAGGTCGGCCGGGTCGCCCGCGACCGCGCGCAGCAGCCAGTTGCGCCAGGCCTCCGCCTCCTCCCGGTAGCCCGCCGACAGGCCCACGTTCAGGGTGAGGGTGGAGTCGCGCAGCCAGCAGTAGCGGTAGTCCCAGTTGCGGACGCCGCCCAGCTCCTCGGGGAGCGAGGTGGTGGGCGCGGCGACGATGCCGCCGGTCGGCCGGTAGGTGAGGGCCTTGAGCGTGATCAGGGAGCGGACCACGGCGTCACGGTAGGGGCCGCGGTAGCGGCAGCGGCGGGTCCACTTCTGCCAGTCGCGGACGCTGGAGTGCAGGGCCTTGTGCGGGTCGACGGCCTTCGGGCGGGCCTCGTGCGAGGGGTGCCAGGTGAGGACGAAGGCGACCTTCTCGCCCTCCTCGACCGTGAACTCCGAGTGCGTACCGAAGTGCTTTCCCCAGGTGTGCACTTCGGGCTCGCTGCGCAGCCACACCGAGTCCGGGCCCGCGACGGCCACCCGTTGCCCGCCGGACTTGCGCACCCAGGGGACGATCGAGCCGTAGTCGAAGCGGATCTTCAGGATGCTGTGCATCGTGACGCGGCCCCGCAGGCCCTCCACGACGCGTACGAGGTCGGGGGCGCGCTCGCGCTGCGGCATCAGGTCGGTGACGCGCACCGCGCCCTCGTCGGTCTCCCACTCGGTGTCCAGGACGAGGGTGTCGGGGCGGTAGGCGCGGCGGGTGCAGGGGCCCTCGACGCCCTTCGGGGCGATACGCCAGTACCCGTTCTCCTCGTCGCCGAGCAGCCGGGCGAAGCAGGCCGCCGAGTCGAACCGGGGCAGGCACAGCCAGTCGACGGAGCCGTCACGGCCGACCAGGGCGGCGGTCTGTTCGTCACCGATGAGCGCGTAGTCCTCGATGCGGGGGTGCACGGAGTTGCGGGTTCCCGGACGGGCCGCCGGACAATCAGGGGCGGGGCCGGGGGAGTGACGGCACGCACGCGTGCTGCCCGCTCAGACGGCTGCCGGTTCCGTCTCCTCGGTCTGCTCCTTGGCCGCCGCCTCCGCGCGGTCGCGGCGCTCGCGCCGGACCAGGACCCACCAGCCCACCGGCACGGCGGCGGCGAACAGCCACCACTGGATCATGTACGCGTAGTTCAGCGGGGCGTCCTCGCGACCGGGGTCGGAGATCTGCTCCGGGCTGCCGCCCTTCGGCTCCGGCGCCGTCTGCTCGATGTAGCCGCCGAGGACCGTGGCGTGCAGCCGGCGGGCCTGCTCCTCGCTGTTGATCAGCATGATCTGCCGGTCCGGGAGACCCTTGAGCTCCTTGATGCCGCTGGCCGCGGTCGTCTCGTCGGCCTTCAGCCGGCCCTTGATGGTGACCTTGCCGGCGGGCGGCGCGGGCACCTTCGGGAACGAGGTCTGTGCTCCGTTCGCCGGGATCCAGCCCCGGTTGACCAGCACCACCTTGCCGTCCGTGAGGACGAGCGGGGTCAGGACGTGGAAGCCGACCTCGTCGTCGGAGTTGGTGCGGCGCCGGACGACGACCTGACGCGCGGTGTCGAAGGTGCCCGTCGCGGTGACGGTGCGGTACTTCTCGGTGCGGGTGACCGCGTGTCCGGGCGAGGTGAGCTTCTCCACGGGTACCGGCTCCGCGTGCAGCGCCGAGGAGACGAGGTCGTTGCGGGCGGTGCGCATCTCGTAGCGGTGCTTCTGCCAGATGCCCAGCCTGATCATCGTGGGGATCAGCGCGAGGGCGACGAGGGTGAGGATCACCCACTGCCGGGACATCAGGAAGCGGTACACCCCACGACCGTACAACTCGGTCGCGGGGTGCCATCAGGCGGGTGGCGGGTTACACCCTGTCGACGATCCCCGCCTTGCCCTCCGCGCGGGCGCAGTGCGCGCCGCAGTACCACTGCCCGTCGACCTCCACGCCCTGCCCGATGATCTGCACACGGCAGTGCTCGCACACGGGTGCCATGCGGTGGATCGCACAGGAGAAGCAGTCGAAGACGTGCACCGCGCCCTGCGCGTGCACCTCGAAGGACATTCCGTAGTCATTGCCACAAACTTCACAGGTCGCCATGCGCCACAGGGTGAGCCCTCGCCGTGGTGCGGGCGAGCGGGCGCCGGGCGAGTCGCTCGGCAATCACCCGTCCGCGGGCTCCACGTCCCGCAGCAGCTGGCCGAACGCGGCCTCGTCCACCACCGGTGTCCCGTACTGCTTGGCCTTGACCACCTTCGAGGTGCCCGAGTCCGGGTCGTTCGTGACGAGCAGGCTGGTCAGCCGGGACAGGCTCGTCGCGACATGCAGCCCGGCCTCGACCGCGCGGTCCTCCAGCAGCTCCCGCTCGACCGAGGTGTCCCCGGAGAAGGCGATCCGCATGCCCTGCTTGAGCGGTTTGCCGTCCTCGTAGCGCCCCGGGTTGGGGTACGGGCAAACGGGCCTCTTGCGGGAGGGACGCCAACTGGTCGGCCGATAGCCGCCGTAGCCGCCGGACTGGCGCGGCACGGGGCTGTCGGTCCACTCCGTCAGCGGACGGCACTCCAGCAGCGGCAGCCGTACGCCCCCCGCCGCAGCGGCCGCGAGGCTCGGGCGGAACGCCTCCGCCAGCACGCGCGCGTCGTCCAGCGCGTGGTGCGCGCGCTGCTGCACGACACCGAAATGGGCGGCCAGCGACTCCAGCTTGTGATTGGGCAGCGGCAGGCCCAGCTCCTTGGAGAGCGCGATCGTGCACAGCCGCTGCCGCACCGGTGGCTCCCGCCTCGCGCGCGCGTACTCGCGCGCGATCATCTGCCAGTCGAACACCGCGTTGTGCGCGACGAGCACACGGCCCTCCAGCCGGGAGGCGAACTCCTCGGCGATGTCCTGGAAGAGGGGTGCACCCTCGAGCACCTCGCTCGTCAGCCCGTGGATCCACACCGGCCCCGGATCCCGCTCCGGATTGACCAGCGTGTACCAGTGGTCCTCGACCTCACCGCGCGCGTCCAGGCGATACACGGCCGCGGAGATTATCCGGTCGTCCCGGGCCAGGCCGGTGGTCTCCACGTCAACGACCGCGTACCCCTGCGGATACGCGGCCGGCCACGCAGTGGGGGAGGACGCTGCGGTCGTACGGTCTTCGAGCATGGTCCTTGAGGATACGGGCCGCCACTGACACTCCTGACCGTCAGGTACCCCTGCACGCCGCTCTGTTGGGACGCCGAGAATGACCTGAATGTCTACGTCCGCGGCAATGGGCCCCCGTTGCGGGGAGAGCGACGGTGTGCCGTCCCCGGGGTGGCGTTTGCGCTGTTCCGGGCGCTCTCGGCGAGCGCCCCCCACCAGGTGCGGCGTACCGTGAAATGCGCTCGGCACCTCCGGGCGCGCTCACGGACCGGCACGAGAAGGATCCTCGACATGCGCGCCACCACGATTCACGCCCCGTACGACATGCGCGTGGAGAACGTGCCCGCGCCGGTGGCGCAGCTGCCCACCGACGCCGTGGTGCGAGTGCTGCGCGCCTGCATCTGCGGCAGCGACCTGTGGGCGTACCGGGGCGAGTCGGAGCGGCAGCCGGGGCAGCGGATCGGGCACGAGTTCCTCGGGCTCGTGGAGGAGACCGGTTCCGACGTGCGCACCGTGCGCCGCGGTGACCTGGTCGTCGCGCCCTTCATGTGGTCCGACGGCGTATGCGACTACTGCCGCGAGGGCCTGACCACCTCCTGCGAGCACGGCGGCTTCTGGGGCTCGGTCGGCTACGACGGCGGCCAGGGGGAGGCCGTCCGGGTGCCGTTCGCCGACGGCACCCTCGTACAGCTCCCCAAGGAGGCCGCCTCCGACGAGCGTCTGCTGTCCTCCCTGCTGACCCTCTCCGACGTCCTCGGCACCGGCCATCACGCCGCCCTCGGCGCGGGCGTGCGCCCGGGAGCCACCGTCGCGGTCGTCGGCGACGGAGCCGTCGGCCTGTGCGCGGTGCTCGCCGCCCGTCGGCTCGGCGCCGAGCGGATCATCGCGCTCGGCCGCCACCAGGTCCGCACGGACATCGCGCGCCGCTTCGGCGCCACCGACGTCGTCGCCGAACGCGGCGACGCGGCCGTCGAGGCCGTGCGCGAACTCACCCGCGGCCAGGGCGCGCACGCCGTGATCGAGGCCGTCGGCACCGAGCAGTCCATGCGCACGGCGGTCGACATCACCCGCGACGGCGGCGCGATCGGCTACGTCGGCGTGCCGCACGGCAGCGGCACCGGGCTCGACCTCGGCGTCATGTTCGACCGGAACATCGCGCTGCGCGGCGGCGTCGCACCCGTCCGAGCCTACATCCCCGAGCTGCTGCCCGACGTCCTGGACGGCAGCGTCGACGCCTCGCCGGTCTTCGACATGACGGTCGGTCTCGAGGGTGTGCCCGACGGCTACAAGGCGATGGACGAGCGGTCCGCGCTCAAGGTGCTGGTGACCAACTGACGTGCACCGCGCGGATGTTCACCGCCCTCACGTTCACCACCGGATGGGCAGCGGCAGCGCCGTCAGCAGCCCCGACACCGCGACCACGACCCCCAGGACGGCGACCTCCGCGCGCGCGGGGGAGCAGGCGGTGAGGGGATCGGCGGCGCGGCTCAGCCGGATCCGCGCCCACAGGGCGAGCACGGCGACGCCGGCCACGAGGATCACCTTGGCGAGCAGCGCGCGTCCGTACGCCGTCGTCGTCAGCTGGTCGAGGATCGTGTGCGAGGGCATGCGGCGCAGCGAACTCCACACCCCGGTCGCGGTGATGAGAGCGAGCAGTACGGCCGCCACGCGCGCGTAGAGCCCCAGCAGGGCCGGGCCCGCCGCCACGGGACCCCAGCCGCGCAGCGTCCGCAGCACGTGCAGCAGACCGCCCGCCCACAGCGTCGCGCACGTCAGGTGCACCAGCGTCAGACCGGACCCGAGGAGCGGGTGGTGCTCGGTCGTGGGATGCGCGCGCAGGGTCTCCGCCACGATCACCGCGGCCAGCGGCCAGAGTTGGGTCGCGGGGCGGCGCGAGCGGGCGCACAGGCCCGCCACGAGGAAGGCGTTGACCTCCACCAGGGCCAGCTTGCCGTCCCGGGAGTCGTACAGACCCCCTACGTCGATCTGGGCGAGGCTGTGCGGCACCAGGTTGCCGGTGGACACCACAGACGCCAGCCCCAGCGCGGCGAGGACACCGGCGCCGGCCGCGTACGGGGCCCAGCTGCGCGGCAGTTCGGACGCGGGAGCACCGGGCAGCGCACGGGCCAGACGGTGCACGAACTGCTCGCCCACCGGGACGCACAGGGCGGCGAACAGCACCGCCCGCAGCAGCGCGATGCCGCCGACGCCGGGTGCGGCGGCCTCGCCGGTGCCGTGCAGCGCGGCGGACGGGCCGAGCAGCGGTATCAGCGCCGCCAGGGCCACCAGGACGAGGACGGCCACGGCCCGGCGGACACCGGGACGCCGTATCGGCCCGCTCGTGTCGGCCGCGTCGGCCGTGGGTCTGGACAACGTCACCTCAAGATCTTCACCAACCGTCGCAGAACCGGGCAAGTGAAGTAGAACAACTGGCGGTGCGGTATTCCGCCCATGGGTACGTTTTCGGTCGCCCCGCGATTCAGACCCAGCGCGCGGGCTGCGACCCCCACGGCACCGGCGGCCGCGCCCAGCCCGCGGGACCGCCCGCGAAGGACACCGGCGGCAGGGCGTACCGCAGCCGGCCCAGGGCGCTGCCGGTCTCGGCGAGCCAGGGCCCGGGCCCCTCGTACACCTCGTACACCTCGTACGCGTCGTAGGTGTCGTCCTCCGCATCGCCGGCCTCGATGCCGTGCACGAGCCACTCCGCCGTCCGCGCCAACGCCAGCCGTACGGACCGGCTGCCGCCGTCGTAGGACTGCTCGGTGAGCGCGCGCAGCACGGCGGCCGCCAGCAGATAGCCCGTCCCGTGGTCGAGCGCCTGCGCGGGCAGCGCACCCGGCTGTTCCGCGGAACCCTCGACGGCGGCGATCCCCGAGGCCACCTGTACCAGGCTGTCGAAGCCCCGCCGGTCACCCCACGGCCCGTACGCGCCCCACGCCGACACCTGGGCCACGACCACCCCGGGCCGCCGTTCGGCGAGGGCCCGCGGCGACAGCCCGAAGCGGTCAAGGGCGCCCGGGCGGTAGCCGGTGACGACCACGTCCGCCGCCGCGAGCAGCTCCTCGAAGGTGCGCCGGTCGGACGTCAGGTCGAGGGTCGCCGACCGCTTCCCGAACCCCGTGTCGGCGTGCTGGTCGGGCAGTTCGGGCAGCTGCGGCGGATCCACGCGCAGTACGTCCGCGCCCAGCAGGGCGAGCGTGCGGGTGGCGACGGGACCGGCGAGGACGCGGGTCAGGTCGAGGACCCTGAGCCCTTCGGCGGGCAGCAGGGGAGAGCCGTCGAGCGGCGGGAGCACGCGCGCGTGCGCGGTGTCCAGCCGCTCGCGCTCCACCAGGGGCCGCGCCGCCACCGCGACCGCCTGCTCGTGCGCGGCCCACTCCTTCGGCGTCCGCAGCGCGACGGCAAGACCTCCGGCGGCGTACACGGCCTCCTCGATCTCGGCCGAACTCCGCCGCGCGAGCGCTGCCTCGACGGCGTCCACGTCATCGGGCACGCCCAGCGCGTCCAGCAGCCGTGCGCGGTGGTGCGGATAGTTCGCGTGCGTCCGCACCCAGCCGTCCGCCGTGCGCCAGAACCGCGACAACGGCGCGAAGTTGACCGGCGCCCGCCCGTCGACCGTCAGATGCCGCTCGCTGTGGAAGGCCGTGGCCACGGCCCCGTCGTCCACGAGTACGCCGGGCACCTCCGCGAGCCCGCCCCGCCGCGCCCCGAGCTCGGCGGCGGCCAGCGCGCACGCTCCGACGCAGGCGCGCGCCAACTCCCCTACGGGAAGGCGCGCTTCGAGCGCGCTCCGGCGCGCGACGGTGGAGACGCGCGAGAGCAGGGCGGGATCGCCGCCCAGTTCCCTCCATGCAGTGTTGATGTCTGTCGTGATACCCGTCATGACAGCACTATGCATTATTGATTCAATCAATATATTGCCCCACGCATGCAGAAGGAGGGGCCGGACGGCGGTCCGTCCGGCCCCTCCTCGCGGCGGCAGGGTTCTACTTCACCGCGCGCAGCGCGTCGACGATGCCGTACCCGTAGAAGCCGTTGACGTGCTTGCCGCCCACGCAGGTCGCGTCGACCACGCCGTCACCGTCGGTGTCGTACGGGTCCGTCGGGCAGCCCGGGTTGTCGGCCTCCGCCTTGAGCAGCGCCTGCAGACGGGCCGGCGACGCGTGCGGGTGCGTCGACTTCAGCAGCGCGGCGACTGCGGCGACGTGCGGCGAGGCCATCGACGTGCCCTGGAGGAAGCCGTACTCGTTGTTCGGCAGCGTGGAGAGGATGCGGCCGTTCTTGGACGGGGTGTCCGCCGCGACGCGGGCGTCGCCGCCGGGCCCCGCGACGTCGATGACGCCCTCGCCGTAACTGGAGTAGTACGACTTGGCGCTCGTGAAGCCCGTCGCGCTGACCGTGACGACACCCGGCAGCTGGGTCGGCACGTCGTAGCACTTGTGCGGGTCGACCGTACGCGTCACCGGCGTCCCGTCGTCCGGGCTGGAGGCGTCGGTGAGGGCGTGCGAGTCGAGGTCGTCGTTGGAGTTGCCCGCCGAGGCCACATTGAGCGTGCCCTTGCGCTGGGCGTACAACTGGGCCCTGTTGACCGCATCGACGATGGCACGTTGATCAGGGTCGTCCATGCAGTTGTACAGCCACGGGTCAACGTAATAGCTGTTGTTGGTGACCTCGATGCCGTGGTCGGCGGCGAACACGAAGGCGCACACGACGCTTTCGGGGTAGAACAGCGAACTCGCGTCCGGCTGCGCCACGGTGATGCTCGCGACCTTCACGCCGGGGGCGACGCCCGCGACACCTATGCCGTTGCGGGCCGCGGCGATCTCGCCCGCCACATGCGTGCCGTGGTAGTGGTTGCCGTCGTTCACCGGCCGCCATGCGCCGTACGTCGTGTCGGCCTTGCCGCTCACGCAGTTCGCGGACTGCGAGGCGGAGAAGTTGGGCGCGATGTCCGGGTGGGTGTCGTCCACGCCGGTGTCGATGACGCCGACGGTCACCTTCCGGCTGCCGGGGTCGATCCGGGCGGCCTTGTCGGCCCCGATCGCCCTGAGGTCCCACTGGTCGGCCTCCAGCGGCTCCTGGCCGGCCGCCGAGCCCTTCGCGACCTTCGCGGCCTGGGCCTCGGAGAGGTACTGGACCGCTCCCTCGTCCGTCGTTCCCGCCGCGGTCACCGGCGAGGTGCGGGAGGCACCCGCCGACTGCACGCCGCGTACCTTCCGTATCTCGGCGGCGAATCCGGGGTTCGCCGAACGGGCCACGACGACGCCGATCCTGTCGTACGAGGCCACGACGCTGCCGCCGTTCGCGGCGATCGCCTTCTCCACCGACGTGATCGTGTGGTGGTCTGTCCTGGTGTTGACGAGATACGCGTAGGTCCCCGCCTCGGTCGTCTGTGCGGCGGACTCCGCGCGCGGGGCGGCCTGCGCGGCCGCCGGCAGGAATCCGAGCGAGGCCGTCAGGGACAGCGCGACGGGCACGGCGAGGGCGAGACGGCGTCTGGAACGCAGATGAGCCATGGGATCTCCACATCATCCGGAAACGAAACCCGCCCGAGACACGGTGGCGCTCGGGCAGGTACATGACGGGTGGTGCAGGCCAGAACCTAACCCCCGACGTCACCGCTCAGCAATGAGCTGCCCAAGGAGAGTTCGGAAACTGGTCAAGTCAGTTGAACCCCCCTTTGCGTGGCGCCGTGACGTTGAGCAGGGAGCAGCAGGACAGCCGCCCCCGATCCCCGTCACCACTGCATCCGCACCGCGAGGAGATTCCGTGGCCACCGAGACACCGCCCCCCTCGAAAACCCAAGCCCGACTTCCTTCCACCGAGGAGTTCGTCGCTGAGCAGGAGAGCGCGGAGTTCGGTGAACTGCGCCGCTCCCACCGCTCCTTCGCCTTCCCGCTGACCATCGCCTTCATCGCCTGGTACCTGCTCTACGTCCTGCTGTCGAACTACGCGGGCGACTTCATGGGCACCGAGCTGTTCGGCAACATCAACGTCGCCCTGGCGCTGGGCCTGGCCCAGTTCCTGACCACGTTCCTCATCGCCTGGTGGTACTCGCGGCACGCCGCCGCGAAGCTCGACCCCAAGGCCGAGGCCATCAAGTCCCGTATGGAGGGCGGCGCATGAGCCCCGTACAGACCACCCTGCTCGCGGCCGGAGAGGCGAGTGAGCACCGGCCGCTGATCATCACCCTGTTCTCAATCTTCGTCGCCGCCACCCTCGTCATCACGGTGTGGGCCGGCCGCCAGACCAAGAACGCCGCCGACTTCTACGCCGGCGGACGGCAGTTCACCGCCTTCCAGAACGGCCTCGCCGTCTCCGGCGACTACATGTCCGCGGCATCCTTCCTCGGCATCGCGGGCGCCATCGCCCTCGCCGGGTACGACGGCTTCCTGTACTCCATCGGCTTCCTGGTCGCCTGGCTCGTGGCCCTGCTCCTGGTCGCCGAACCGCTGCGCAACTCCGGCCGGTACACGATGGGCGACGTCCTCGCCTACCGGATGCGCCAGCGCCCGGTCCGCACCGCGGCCGGCACCTCCACCATCGTCGTGTCGATCTTCTACCTGCTCGCGCAGATGGCGGGCGCCGGCGTCCTGGTCTCGCTGCTGCTCGGCATCACCAGCGACGGCGGCAAGATCGGCATCGTCGCGCTCGTCGGCGTCCTGATGATCGTGTACGTCACCATCGGCGGCATGAAGGGCACCACCTGGGTCCAGATGGTCAAGGCCGTACTGCTGATCGTCGGCGCCATCCTGCTGACCTTCCTGGTGCTGCTGAAGTTCGACTTCAACATCTCCGACCTGCTCGGCTCGGCCGCCGACAACAGCGGCAAGGGCTCGGCCTTCCTGGAGCCCGGCCTGAAGTACGGCCTGACCTCGACGTCCAAGCTGGACTTCATCTCCCTGGGCATCGCCCTGGTCCTGGGCACCGCGGGCCTGCCGCACATCCTGATCCGCTTCTACACCGTGCCCACGGCCAAGGCCGCCCGTAAGTCCGTGAACTGGGCCATCGGCCTCATCGGCGCCTTCTACCTGATGACGCTCGCGCTGGGCTTCGGCGCCGCCGCGCTCATCAAGCCCGACGAGATCATCGCCTCCAACAAGGCGGGCAACACCGCCGCGCCGCTGCTGGCGCTGCATCTGGGTGGCGTCGACTCCGACTGGGGCGCCATCCTGCTCGCCTCCATCTCCGCGGTCGCCTTCGCCACCATCCTCGCGGTCGTCGCCGGCCTGACCCTGGCCTCGTCCTCGTCGTTCGCCCACGACATCTACGCGAACGTCATCAAGAAGGGCCGGGCGAGCGAGAAGGACGAGGTGCGCGCGGCCCGGCTGGCCACGGTCGGCATCGGCGCGGTCTCCATCCTGCTCGGTGCCCTGGCCCGCGATCTGAACGTCGCGGGCCTCGTCGCCCTCGCCTTCGCGGTCGCCGCCTCCGCCAACCTGCCGACCATCCTCTACAGCCTCTTCTGGAAGCGGTTCACCACCTCCGGAGCACTGTGGTCGATCTACGGCGGCCTGATCACGGCGGTCGGCCTGGTGCTGTTCTCGCCGGTGGTCTCCGGCAAGGAGTCGTCGATGTTCCCCGACGTCGACTTCCACTGGTTCCCGCTGGAGAACCCGGGCATCATCTCGATCCCGGTCGGCTTCCTGCTGGGCGTCGTCGGCACCTATCTCTCCAAGGAGGAGCCGGACGCCGGCAAGTACGCCGAACTGGAGGTCCGGTCCCTGACCGGCACCGGCGCGCACTGACGTCCGCGCCCGGCACGTCCCCGAGCGGCCGCGTCGTAGATCCCTACGACGCGGCCGCCTCGTGCCTGGTGGGATCGGGCCACTGTGATTGTCAGTCGCGTCACGTAGGCTCGCAGGTGACGGAAGACGACGAGGCACAACCGATGCGCAATGAGGGAGGGGGCCCACGTGCTCATCGACACCTACGGCCGGGTGGCCACCGACCTGAGGGTCTCGCTGACGGACCGATGCAATCTGCGGTGCACCTACTGCATGCCCGAGGAGGGCCTGCAGTGGCTGGCCAAGCCGGATCTGCTCACCGACGACGAGATCGTCCGCCTGATCGACATCGCCACCACCTCCCTGGGCATCGAGGAGGTCCGCTTCACCGGCGGTGAACCCCTGCTGCGCCCGGGCCTGGTCGGCATCGTCGAGCGGGTCGCCGCGCTGCCCTCCCGCCCCCAAATGTCCCTGACGACCAACGGCATCGGCCTCAAGCGCACCGCGGCGGCCCTGAAGGCGGCAGGCCTGGACCGGGTGAACGTCTCGCTGGACACCCTCCGCCCGGACGTCTTCAAGACCCTCACCCGCCGCAACCGGCACCAGGACGTCATCGAGGGCCTGGACGCCGCCCGCGCCGCGGACCTGACCCCGGTCAAGGTCAACACGGTCCTGATGCCGGGGCTGAACGAGGACGAGGCCCCGGACCTCCTCGCATGGGCGATCGAGCACGACTACGAACTGCGCTTCATCGAGCAGATGCCCCTCGACGCCCAGCACGGCTGGAAGCGCGAGGGCATGGTCACCGCGGGCGACATCCTCACCGCCCTGCGCACCCGCTTCGAACTGACGCCGGAAGGTTCCCAGGAGCGCGGCTCGGCCCCCGCCGAGCGGTGGATCGTGGACGGCGGACCGCACCGCGTCGGCGTCATCGCCTCCGTCACCCGCCCGTTCTGCGCGGCCTGCGACCGCACCCGCCTCACCGCCGACGGTCAGATAAGGACCTGCCTGTTCGCCACGGAGGAGACGGACCTGCGCGCCGCCCTGCGCTCCGGCGCACCGGACGAGGAGATCGCCCGCATCTGGCGACTGGCCATGTGGGGCAAGAAGGCCGGAGCGGGCCTCGACGACCCGTCGTTCATCCAGCCGGACCGCCCGATGTCGGCGATCGGCGGCTAGGACGGCCCTACGACCCCGCGGGTGCTTCCCAGTCCTCGAACTTCACGACGTCCTTCAACATCCCCCGGACGCCCAGGAATTGGGAGAGATGCTCCCGGTGCTCCTCGCACGCCAGCCACGTCTTGCGCCGCTCGGGCGTGTGGATCTTCGGGTTGTTCCACGCCAGCACCCACACGGCGTCGGCACGGCAGCCCTTGGCGGAGCAGATCGGGGTCTCTTCACTCACGGATTCGTCTCACAAGTACGCCGAACAAGGCGACGCCGAGCAGCCACGGGGGGAGCTGCCCGGCGTCGGTCCGTCGCTCCGACGGGGGATGCGGAGCGCCTACGAAGTATGTCACGGGTAACCGGTCGCTCGGCACCGGAACAACATGATTGATCTGAGCATTTCTTGAGCCTCTGCACGGCCCCGAGGACCGTCTGCGCGCGGCCCGCCGGGATCACGCCCGGTCGCGCGGTTCGCCCTTCGCACCGGGCGCGGCCTCGCCCACGACATCTTCCGGGACCGGTTCCGCGGGACCGTCGTTCGTCCGCGGCGACGCGATCATCGGACGCATCGGAACGCTCACGAACGTCGACGGAAGCGACGGCGCGTTCTCCCGCCCCGCGTTCGCGACCACGACGGCGATATAGGGCAGGACCAGCCCGAGCACCAACGCCACGATCGCGACGGGCCGTTCGACGTTCCACAGCGAGGCCGCGAGGATCACCGCCACCGTACGGACCGACATCGAGATGACATACCTGCGCTGCCGTCCGCGCACGTCCTCGTCGAGACCCGTCCGGGCGCCGGTGATCCGGAAAACCTGGCCGTTGCCACTGCCATGCTGCTTCCGCATCAGATTCCACCATCCGCCCGCATCGGACTCTCCCCGCCCCGTGACCGGGGTACCCCCCGGTCGGGGGACGACTCCCGGACATCTCCCACGGTACGCCGCGCCTGCGCCGCCTACGAGACCGGGTCCGCTCCCGCCTGGGCGGACGGCCTCAGCCGTAACGCGTACGGCAGTCCCCGACATGCGCCGTACGGTGCACGGGCCGACACTGGGCGTAATGCTCACGTCGAGCCGTACAAGGAGGCAGCCATGGGCTGGTTGTGGGCGATCATCGTGGGATTCGTACTGGGTCTGATCGCCAAGGCGGTCATCCCCGGGAAGCAGCACAGCCCTCTTTGGCTGACCACCATCTGCGGCATGCTCGGCGCCATCGTGGGCAACGCGATCGCTCGCGCGGCCGGCGTGGAGTCGACCTCCGGCATCGACTGGAGCCGGCACGCCTTCCAGCTGGTCGCCGCGATCATCATCGTGTTCGTGGTCGACATGCTGTACATGGCGACGCTCGGCAAGAGGAAGCGGCAGCGGCAGACGACCTAGCCGCACCGGCCTGGCGCGGGCTCGCCGGAGGGGCGGGCCCGCGAGGAGCCCGCCCCTTGGGATCGTGTCTACGCGGACGCGACCTCGACCGCCGCGAGGTTCTTCTTGCCGCGTCGCAGCACCAGCCAGCGCCCGTGCAGCAGGTCCGCCTCGGCGGGGACGGCGTCCTCGGCGGCGACCTTCACGTTGTTCACGTAGGCGCCGCCCTCCTTGACCGTGCGCCGCGCGGCCGACTTGCTGGCCACCAGCCCGACCTCGGCGAACAGGTCGACGACGGGGCCCAGCTCGGCGACCTTGATGTGCGGCACCTCGGACAGCGAGGCCGTCAGCGTCTTCTCGTCCAGCTCCGCCAGCTCGCCCTGCCCGAACAGGGCGCGGGACGCGGCGATCACCGCGGCCGTCTGGTCGGCGCCGTGCACCAGCGTCGTCAGCTCCTCCGCCAGCGCACGCTGAGCGGCACGGGCCTGCGGACGCTCCTCGGTCTGCCGCTCCAGCTCCTCGATCTCCTCGCGGGAGCGGAAGCTGAAGATGCGCAGGAACTTGGAGACGTCCCGGTCGTCCGCGTTCAGCCAGAACTGGTAGAAGGCGTACGGCGTGGTCATCTCGGGGTCGAGCCAGACCGTGCCGGACTCCGTCTTGCCGAACTTGGTGCCGTCGGCCTTGGTGATCAGCGGCGTGCCCAGGGCGTGCACCGCCGCGTCGGGCTCGACCTTGTGGATCAGGTCGGTGCCCGAGGTGAGGTTGCCCCACTGGTCGCTGCCGCCGGTCTGCAGGGTGCAGCCGTACCGGCGGTACAGCTGCAGGAAGTCCATGCCCTGCAGGATCTGGTAGCTGAACTCCGTGTAGCTGATGCCCTCCTGGGACTCCAGGCGCCGGGCGACGGCCTCCTTCGCGATCATCTTGTTCACGCGGAAGTGTTTGCCGACGTCCCGCAGGAACTCGATGGCCGAAAGGCCCTGCGTCCAGTCCAGGTTGTTGACCATCACCGCGGCGTTCGGACCCTCGAAGTCCAGCAGCGGGGCGATCTGCGCGCGCAGCCGCTCGACCCACTGGGCGACGATCTCGGGGGCGTTCAGCGTGCGCTCGGAGTTGGGCTTGGGGTCACCGATCAGGCCGGTGGCACCCCCGACCAGGCCCAGCGGACGGTTGCCCGCCTGCTGGATGCGGCGCATCGTCAGGATCTGCACGAGGTTGCCGAGGTGCAGGCTGGGCGCGGTCGGGTCGAAGCCGCAATAGAACGTGACGGGACCGTCCGCGAACGCCTTGCGCAGTGCGTCCTCGTCAGTGGAGAGGGCGATCAGCCCGCGCCACTGCAGTTCGTCGACGATGTCCGTCACGGTTCTCGATCTCCTTGATGATCCTCGGGCGGTCGCACGACCACCGGCTACGAGGTTATACGCCCCGACTGACAGAGCTCATATTGAAGTCGGGCACGCGCAGCGCCGGCATCGCAGCCCTAGTGAACCAGTCGCTCCATTCCCGGGGCAGCGTCTTTTCGGTGCGCCCGGCCTCCGCGGCCCGCCCCAGCAGGTCGACCGGCGACTCGTTGAAGCGGAAGTTGTTCACCTCGCCGGTCACCTCGCCGTTCTCCACCAGGTACACGCCGTCCCGGGTCAGGCCGGTCAGCAGCAGGGTGGCCGGGTCGACCTCGCGGATGTACCACAGGCAGGTCAGCAGCAGCCCGCGCTCGGTGCTCGCGACCATCTCCTCCAGGGAGAGGTCCTGGCCGCCGGTCAGGATGAGGTTGTCGATCGCCGGGGCGACCGGCAGACCGGTCAGGCCGGCGCTGTGCCGGGTGGTGGTCAGATGCGTCAGCTCGCCCTCGCGCACCCAGTCGGTGCCCGCGAGCGGCAGGCCGTTGTCGAAGGCGGACTGGTCGCCGCCGGAGGAGTGCGCGATGACGAACGGCGCCGACTCCAGACCCGGCTCGTTCGGGTCGCTGCGCAGGGTCAGCGGCAGCTCGCTGAGCCGGTCGCCCACGCGCGTGCCGCCGCCCGGCCGGGAGAACACCGTGCGGCCCTCGGCCGCGTCCCGGCCCGACGCCGACCACAGCTGGTAGATCAGCAGGTCCGCGACGGCGGTCGGCGGCAGCAGCGTCTCGTAGCGCCCGGCCGGCAGGTCGATGTGCCGCTCGGCCCAGCCCAGCCGCACCGCGAGCTCCGCGTCCAGCGCGGCCGGGTCGACGTCCTTGAAGTCGCGGGTGGAGCGCCCGGCCCACGCCGAACGGGTGCGGTCCGGCGACTTGGCGTTCACCTCCAGCGTCCCGTTGGGCTGGTCGTGCCGCAGTCGCAGCCCCGTCGACGTACCCACATAGCTCGACACCAGCTCGTGGTTGGCGAAGCCGTACAACTCGCGGCCGCCCGCACGCGCGCGTGCGAACGCCTCGCCGAGGGCGGGCGCGAAGTCGGTGAACACGGCGGAGGTGGTCTCGGCGGGCGCGTCGGTGAAGTCGGGCGACTGCGCCACGTCCGTCACCAGGGGCTGCGCGTCCTCGGCCGGTCCGGCGCCGCGCGCGGCGGCCTCGGCGGCCCGCACCAGGGGCTCCAGATCGTCCGCGGTCACGGCCGAACGGGAGACCACACCGGAGGCCGTGCCCTCCTTGCCGTCGACTGTGGCGATCACCGTGAGAGTACGTCCGCGGGTGACGCCGTTCGTGGTGAGCGCGTTGCCCGCCCAGCGCAGGTTGGCGGTGGAGTGCTCATCGGCGATGACCACGCAACCGTCGGCGGTGGACAGCGCCAGGGCCCGCTCGACGACCTCGTGCGGCTTGTCCGCCTTGCTGGTACCCGCGCTCATCGACCGGCCTCCGACGTGGTGTTGAGAATGTTGACGCCCTTGAAGAGGGCCGAGGGGCAGCCGTGCGAGACGGCGGCGACCTGGCCCGGCTGGGCCTTGCCGCAGTTGAACGCACCCCCGAGGACATAGGTCTGCGGGCCGCCCACCGCGGCCATCGAGCCCCAGAAGTCGGTGGTCGTCGCCTGGTAGGCGACGTCCCGCAGCTGTCCGGTGATCCGCCCGTTCTCGATCCTGAAGAACCGCTGGCCGGTGAACTGGAAGTTGTAGCGCTGCATGTCGATGGACCAGGAGCGGTCCCCGACGACGTAGATCCCGCGGTCGACCCCGCCGATCAGATCCTCGGTGGCCATCCCCGCCGGGTCGGGCTGGAGTGACACGTTGGCCATGCGCTGCACCGGCACATGCCCGGGGGAGTCGGCGTAGGCGCAGCCGTTGGAGCGCTCGAAGCCGGTCAGTCTCGCGATGCGCCGGTCGAGCTGGTAGCCGACGAGCGTGCCGTCCTTGACCAGGTCCCAGGACTGGCCCTCGACGCCCTCGTCGTCGTAGCCGATGGTCGCCAGGCCGTGCTCGGCGGTGCGGTCGCCGGTGACGTTCATCAGCTCGGAGCCGTACCTGAGCTTGCCCAGCTGGTCGAAGGTCGCGAAGGAGGTGCCGGCGTAGGCGGCCTCGTAGCCGAGCGCGCGGTCCAGTTCGGTGGCGTGGCCGATGGACTCGTGGATGGTCAGCCACAGGTTGGACGGGTCGACGACGAGGTCGTACAGGCCCGCCTCGACGCTGGGCGCACGCATCTTCTCGGCGAGCAGCTCCGGCAACTGCTCCAGCTCGCCCTCCCAGTCCCAGCCGGTGCCGGTGAGGTACTCCCAGCCGCGTCCGACCGGCGGTGCGATCGTCCGCATCGAGTCGAACTCGCCGCTCGACTCGTCGACCGACACCGCCGTCAGCTGAGGGTGCAGCCGTACCCGCTGCTGGGTGGTCACGGTTCCGGCGGTGTCGGCGTAGAACTTGTTCTCGTGCACGGTGAGCAGCGAGGCGTCCACGTGGTCCACGCCGCCCGCCGCGAGCAGCTGCGCGCTCCAGTCCGCCAGCAGCGCCGACTTCTCCTCGTCGGGCACGGTGAACGGATCGATCTCGTACGACGAGACCCAGGTCCTGTCCGCGTGCACGGGCTCGTCGGCGAGTTCCACCCGCTCGTCCGAACCGGCCGCCCTGATCACCTGGGCGGAGAGCTTGGCCATCGCCACCGCCTGGGAGGCGACCCTGGCGGCGGCGTCGAGGCTCAGGTCCACGCCCGAGGCGAAGCCCCAGGTGCCGCCGTGCACGACCCGGACCGCGTACCCGAGGTCGGTGGTGTCCGACGAACCGGCGGGCTTGGCGTCGCGGAAGCGCCAGGAGGCGTTGCGCACCCGCTCGAACCGGAAGTCCGCGTGCTCGGCGCCCAGCGCACGCGCGCGTGCCAGCGCCGCGTCGGCCAGGGCGCGTAGAGGAAGTGCCGTGAAGGCTTCGTCGATGGAATGAGGCACCGAGGTCTCTCCTTGTTGTCGTGACCCGTTGTGACCTGTTGACCTGTTGACCTGTGGCTGCTCCGATCATGTCGCGTGAGCGGCCCGGCGGACCACAGGTTTCGCTCCGGTACGGAGAACTTTCTGTAGGGACCCGACAGCGAGTCCCGTACGCCACTGTCGGTGCCCGATTGTCCGCCGGAGGTGTCGGACCGATAGGTTTTCGAGGAAGCCGCCTGTCATCCAGGTGTCCAGGCGCAGGCATCAGACCGCTATCGAAAGGGTGATCCGTTGAGCCGCTCGGTTCTCGTCACCGGAGGCAACCGGGGCATCGGCCTCGCCATCGCCCGCGCATTCGCCGACGCCGGCGACAAGGTCGCGATCACATACCGCTCGGGAGAGCCGCCGGCCGGCTTCCTCGCGGTCAAGTGCGACATCACCGACACCGAGCAGGTGGAGCAGGCCTACAAGGAGATCGAGGCGGAGCACGGCCCGGTCGAGGTCCTGGTGGCCAATGCCGGCATCACCAAGGACCAGCTCCTGATGCGGATGTCCGAGGAGGACTTCACGTCCGTCCTCGACACCAACCTCACCGGCACCTTCCGCGTGGTCAAGCGCGCCAACCGAGGCATGCTGCGCGCCAAGAAGGGCCGTGTCGTCCTCATCTCGTCGGTCGTCGGCCTGTTCGGCGGACCCGGCCAGGCGAACTACGCCGCCTCCAAGGCCGGTCTTGTCGGCTTCGCGCGTTCCCTCGCCCGTGAGCTGGGCTCGCGCAACATCACCTTCAATGTCGTCTCTCCCGGCTTCGTCGACACCGACATGACCAAGGTGCTCACCGACGAGCAGCGGGCCAACATCGTGTCGCAGGTGCCGCTCGGCCGGTACGCGCAGCCCGAGGAGGTGGCCGCGACGGTGCGGTTCCTCGCCTCCGACGACGCCTCGTACATCACTGGAGCCGTCATCCCCGTTGACGGCGGACTGGGAATGGGTCACTGATCACCATGAGCGGAATTCTCGAGGGCAAGCGCGTCCTGATCACCGGTGTGCTGATGGAGTCCTCCATCGCCTTCCACGCCGCCAAGCAGGCCCAGGAGCAGGGTGCCGAGATCATCCTGACCGCGTTCCCGCGGCCCACGCTGACCGAGCGCATTGCCAAAAAGCTGCCCAAGCCCACCAAGGTCATCGAGCTCGACGTCACCAACGACGAGCACCTGGGCCGCCTGGCCGACGTCGTCGGCCAGGAGCTCGGCGGCCTGGACGGCGTCGTGCACTCCATCGGCTTCGCGCCGCAGGACGCGCTCGGCGGCAACTTCCTGAACACGCCCTTCGAGTCGGTCGCCACGGCCATGCACGTCTCGGCGTACTCCCTGAAGTCGCTGACCACGGCCTGTCTGCCGCTGATGCAGAACGGCGGCTCGGTCGTCGGACTCACCTTCGACGCCCAGTACGCCTGGCCGCAGTACGACTGGATGGGCCCGGCCAAGGCCGCCCTGGAGGCCACCAGCCGCTACCTGGCGCGCGACCTGGGCAAGCAGAACATCCGCTGCAACCTCATCTCCGCGGGCCCGATCGGCTCGATGGCCGCCAAGTCCATCCCGGGCTTCAGCGACCTGGCCGCGGTGTGGGACAGCCGCTCCCCGCTGGAGTGGGACCTCAAGGACCCGGAGCCGGCCGGCAAGGGCATCGTCGCCCTGCTGAGCGACTGGTTCCCGAAGACCACCGGCGAGATCATCCACGTCGACGGCGGTCTGCACGCCATCGGCGCCTGACCCCGGTCACTGCCGCAGGACGCTGTTCGAGGGCGCGCATCCCACGGGAGGCGCGCCCTCGGCATGTCACCCGATCGGCCTACCCGGCCGGGCGGGGCCGGGGCTCAACTGGGCACTCTGGATCACGTGTTCAGCACGTGGGAGTACGTGTTCGTCACGTGACTCCCTCCGGGGCACGGCCGAGGAGGTTTCCTTGTGCGTCTGTTCCGCAGCCTGGCCTCAGCGACCTTCGCCGTCGTACTCGTGCTCTCCCTGCCGTACGAGGCGATGCCCTACGCGCGCGTGCAGCCCGCGAAGCCGCCCTCGCCGCAGCCCTTCGGCGCCGAGTGCCGTATCCGGATCACCGGATCGCACGTGACCGCGTACTGCCACAACCCCTATCCGCAGACCGACGGCGTCAGCCTGCACGTCGAGTGCGCACGCTGGTGGGACCTCGACACCGACGGCGCCCGGGTCGACACCTGGCCGGCCATGACCGTACGGCTCACCGGACGGTGCTGGGAGGAGGTCCGCTCGGCATGGGTCAGCCACCAGAAGCGGTGAACCGCCCCGGACGGCACAGGACCGGATAGCTCGCCGCCGCCGCGCCCGCCGCCTCGGCGTCGCCCGCGCGGATCGCGTCGACCAGGCGGGTGTGCTCCATGTACGTCTCCGGTGTCAGGGCCTCGCCGACGTCGACGCGCAGCCAGTCCCGCAGCACCTCGCCGAGGTCGGCGTACATCGCGCTCATCACGTCGTTGTGGGACGCCGCCACCACCGCCATGTGGAAGGTGGCGTCCGCCGTCACGAACGCCTCCGTGTCGCCCGACTCCCAGGCCTCCTCGCGCCGCACGAGCAGCGCGTCGAGCTGCTTGAGGTCCTTCTCCGTGCGCCGCTCCGCGGCCAGCCTCGCGGCGGCCGACTCCAGCGTGGAGCGCAGCTCGGCGATGTGCCCCGGATCCGCGTCGGCGAAGCGGCGGTGCATCACGCCCGCCAGCTCACTGGTCGCCACGACGTAGGTGCCCGAGCCCTGACGGATGTCCAGCAGACCGTTGTGGGCGAGCGCGCGGACGGCCTCACGGACCGTGTTCCGGGCCACACCGAGCTGCTCGACCAGCTCCGGCTCGGTCGGGATGCGCGAGCCGACCGGCCACTCGCCCGAGGTGATCTGATGCCGCAGCGCGGCGATGACCTGCTCGGACAGCGCCGAACGGCGCGGGTGGCTCAAGGGCATGGCACACCTTCGCACGGGAGGGACGGGGCCGGACGGGCAGGACGGTCGGGATGGCCCCGCGATGGACAACCAATCATCCCATGATTCTATGATGGGCGTCATGGCAAGCGAGGAATCCAGGACGATCACGCCCGCGCAGATACGCACCCCGGAGGCGCGGACGACCACAGGGCCCGCCACGCGCGCGTGGGCGACGCGGCTGCTGGTGGTCGGCATCGTGCTGACCGCCCTCAACCTCCGGCCTGCCATCACCAGTCTTGGCGCGCTCCTGGAGGAGGTCCGCGACGGGCTCGGCATGAGCGGCAGCGTGGCCGGACTGCTCACCTCCGTACCGCCCCTCTGCTTCGCCGTCTTCGGTGTCACCGCACCCCGCCTGGCCCGCCGCTTCGGACCCGCCGCGGTGGTCTGCGCGGGCATGGTCGCCATCACCGCGGGGCTGCTGGTGCGGCCGTACACCCACAGCACGGCGGGCTTCCTGGCCGCCAGCGCGCTCACGCTCATGGGCATCGCGGTCAGCAACGTCCTCATGCCGGTCATCGTCAAGCGCTGGTTCCCGAACCGGGTCGGCTCCATGACCGGCCTCTACTCGATGGCCCTCGCCCTGGGCACCGCGGTCGCCGCGGCGGTGACGGTGCCCATGACCGATGCCCTGGGCGGCAGTTGGCAGTCGGGGCTCGCGGTCTGGTCGCTGCTCGCGGCCGTCGCCATCGTGCCGTGGATCCCGTTCGTACGGCAGCGGGGCGCGCGGCCCGCCGATCAGCCGGCCGCGCCGTCCGCCGAGCAACCGACCGTGCAGCAGGAGCACGCGCGCGTGGCGGCGCCCGCGCTGCGGATCACCCGCAGCCGCACCGCCTGGGCCCTGGCCGTCTACTTCGGGCTCCAGGCCACCGGTGCCTACATCACCATGGGCTGGATGGCGCAGATCTTCCGAGACGCGGGCGTGCCCGCGGGCACCGCGGGACTGCTGCTCGCCGTCACGATGGTGATGGGCGTGCCGCTGGCCTTCGTCATCCCGCGCCTTGCCACCAGGCTGCCCCACCAGGGCCCGATCGTGATCGCGCTGGGCGTGTGCGGCCTCGCCGGCTACGCCGGTCTTTACCTCGCCCCCGCCGCCGGGTCCTGGGCGTGGGCCCTGTTGCTCGGTGTCTCCAACTGCTCGTTCCCGCTGGCTTTGACGATGGTCGGCATGCGCTCCAGGACCAGCGCCGGAGTGGCCCAGCTCTCCGGCTTCGCGCAGAGCACCGGATATCTGATCTCCATCCCCGGACCGCTCCTGGTGGGCGTGCTCTACCAGCACAGCGGCGGCTGGAGCCTGCCGATCGGCCTCATGACCGCCCTGCTGATCCCGCAGATGGTGGTCGGCGTCCTGGCGGGCCGCAACCGCACCGTCGAGGACGAGGCGGCCGGCTGACCCCCGCCGCACCGCCGCACGCGCGGAGTGGGAGACTTGGCGCATGCCAGTGCTCGACCCGAACCCCAAGAACGGCCAGAAGAAGATGCTCATGGTCTTCGGCGCGTTCCTCGCCATCTTCGTGGTCATCGCCATCATCGCGACGATCGCTTCGCCGTGACGCGCGAGACCTTGCCGCAACGCGCGACGGCTCGCCGTGACGGCCGGTGGTGGGGCTAGCCCCACCATCCCCTAGGGGGCGGGTGTCAGGGTCAAGTGGGTGGATCTCCGGATGGGTTGGGGGCCGCCGACTGCGTAACTTCGAATCGTGACCGCGGGGGCGGTCACCGACGACTCGGAGACCGCGGAGGCACTCATGTCCGCCCGTTCGCACACCCTGCCCCACCCGGCTACCACGGGTGTCCAGACCCGGCTGCCCTGGTGGGCACTGGCCCTGCCGACGCTCGCCTTCGTCGTGCTCCTGGCGCTGATGCTGAACCCCACCCACGCGCAGGCGGCGGACGACCCGGCGATCACCCACCTCTTCGAGCGCATACAGCAGCTCGTGGCCCGCTGAGCACCTCGCGGACCGCCGGTCAACTACCTGCGCTTGCTGGCCTGTTTCATGCGAAGCTGGATTCCATGAGCGTCGCTGAACCCCGCAGGATCGTCCTCTTCCGGCATGCGAAAGCCGACTGGCCGCAGGTGACCGACCATGAGCGCCCCCTGGCTGACCGGGGCCGCACGGACGCCGCAGTCGCCGGACGCAAGCTGGCCGACACCGGCATCCCCTTCCACCTGGCCCTGTGCTCCACCTCGATCCGGACCCGAGAAACCTGGAAACTCGCCGTTCACGAGTTCCCGCAGCGGCCGAAAACCGTCTACGAGGAGCGTATCTACGAGGCCTCGCCCGGCGAGCTGATCGCGCTGCTCAACGAGACCCCCGACGACGCGCAGAACGCCGTGCTCATCGGCCACAATCCGGGTGTCCAGGGCCTCGCCGACATCCTCGCCGGCTCGGCCGAGGGCGACGCCCGCGAGCGGATGAGCCAGCGCGGGTTCCCGGCCGCCGCCTTCGCGGTCCTGTCCTTCGAGGGCTCCTGGAAGAGCCTGGAGCCGGCCTCCGCCAAGCTGATCGACTACTGGGCACCCACCGAGTAGCCGCCACGCCGCACGATGGGCCCGGCGCCACTGCGGTGCCGGGCCCCGATACGTACGAAGACGCTTTGGTGCTGGTCGACGATCTGCTGCCGCTTGCCGGTCTACTGATCGTCGTGCGTGTCCGCCGCCTCGACCTCTTCGCGGGTGACGCCCAGCAGATACAGGACGGTGTCCAGGAAGGGCACGTTCACCGCGGTGTGCGCCGCCTCCCGTACGACCGGCTTGGCGTTGAAGGCGACCCCGAGACCGGCCGCGTTCAGCATGTCCAGGTCGTTGGCACCGTCACCGATCGCGACGGTCTGCGCGAGGGGCACGCCCGCCTCGGCGGCGAACCGGCGCAGCAGCCGCGCCTTGCCCGCACGGTCGACGATCTCCCCGATGACCTTGCCGGTGAGCCTCCCGTCGATGATCTCCAGGGTGTTGGCCTGCGCGAAGTCGAGCCCGAGCCGCTCCTTGAGGTCGTCGGTGACCTGGGTGAACCCGCCGGAGACGACGCCCACTTGGTAGCCGAGCCGCTTCAGCGTGCGGATCAGTGTGCGGGCACCCGGTGTCAGCCGTACCTCGCTGCGCACCTTGTCCACCACGGAGGCGTCGAGCCCCTCCAGCAGCGCCACGCGCGCGTGCAGCGACTGTTCGAAGTCCAGCTCCCCGCGCATCGCGGCCGCGGTGACCTCGGCGACCTTGTCCGCGCAGCCCGCGTGCGCCGCGAAGAGCTCGATCACCTCGTCCTGGATGAGCGTCGAGTCGACGTCCATGACCACCAGACGCTGGGCCCGCCGGTGCAGACCCGCCGCGACGACCGCCACATCGACACCGAGTGCCGCGGCGTCGGTCACGAGAGCCGTGCGCAGTGGCTCGGTCTCCACGCCCGAGACCGCGAACTCCACCGCTGTGACGGGGTACTTGGCGAGCCGGAAGATGCGGTCGATGTTGCCGCCCGCTTTGGTGATCTTGGCGGCGATCCGGGCGGTCGCCTCCGAGGTGAGCGGATGGCCGAGGACGGTGACCAGGGAGCGCCCGAGACCGCGTGGCCGGTTGTCGCCGTGGCCGGAGATGATCTCCGCCTGCATCTTCATGGACTCGGCCCAGCTGTGCACGGTCGCGCGCAGGTCGCCCTCCAGCCCGGCGGGCGGCGGGGTCACCAGCGCGCACAGCACCATCCGGCCACGGGTGACGACCTGCTCGATGTCGACCACGTCGACCGAGTAGGCGGCGAGGGTGTCGAAGAGACCGGCCGTGATGCCCGGCCTGTCCTTGCCGAAGATCTTGACCAGCAGAGTGGGGGCGTCGGGCGTGACGTCAGAGGGCGGGGTCTGCGAAGCGCTCATGGTGTACCCACCGTATCCGGCACGCAGTGCCCACCGCCGCTGTGGTCCGCCTGGCGGACACGGAACAGTGGGTGTCGAGTGGGTGACGTGAGGCTGAAAAGGCCCTCGCGCCCTCGCTATGTCGGCCTCTCCGCACCCGTACGCGCATGCCTACGCCAGCCTGCCCGAACGTCGCCGTCAGCTCACGGCCGGCCCTTGGGCCGTCCCGGTGGCGGAGGGGGCGGGGGCGGGGGAGGTGGCTCGCCCGGTGCGGACTGCGACCGGTCCGCGGGGCGCGGCCGGGGCGGACGGCGCCAGGACCGCGGGGGCGGGCCGCCGACCGGTCCGGCGACCGTGGGCGCGCCGTACATGCCGGCGCCCTCCTCCGGCGCCCTGGGCGGCTGCTCACGCGGCTGCTTGCTCGGCTGCGCACCGGGGCGGGCAGTGTCGCCGGACGGCGGCCGTGCGTCCTCCGGTTCGCGCAGCTCGTCCGGCACTTGCAGATAGGGATTGGTGGCGGGGTTGGGCGCCCGGTACGAGGCGCTGGGCGTGTACGGCCCGGACTCACCCCGCTGCGCGCCCGGCTCTGCGGGAACCCCGGCGCCCGCCTCGTGCGCGTACTGCGGCTGCCCGGGGCTCGCGGCCACAGCCCCCGCGGGCACGGCCGTCAGCGCGAGCGGGGCCGCCCGCCGTCCCGCCGCACCCGTGGCCCGGGCCAGCAGCGCCCCCACGGCCCCCGTTCCAGCACCCCACAGGGCGCCCAGGAGCAGCGCCATGCCGAGGTGTCCGTGCAGTTCGATCCCGGCGCCGAACGCGTCGAAGCCCAGCACCGACAGCGAGGCGTTCACGGACACCTCCGTGAGCCAGGCGAGCAGCGGCAGCGTCAACGCCGTGACGATCCCCAGCCGCAGCGCGCACCGGCCCGCGAACGCGAGAGCGCCCGTACCCGAGTCCGGGCCGGTACCCGAGTCCGGGCCCGCACCGGAGACCAGGCCCGCACCGGAGACTCGGCCCGCACCGGAGACCCGACCCGCACCCGAGACGGCGCCACCCGCGGCGCGCGCACCCGCGCCCCCGGCGCCGACCGGCGTCCGCACCGGCGTCCGCACCGCCGTCAACACCCCGGCCAGCAGCATCATCAAGGCCGCCGCCACGCCCAGCAGCCACACCCGCCCGTCCAGGTCCGCCAGCCGCCCCAGCGTCACCGACTGGTCGGTCTTCGCGGTGAGCAGGTCGTCCAGCGGGTCCGGCAGGAGTTTGGCGAGCGCACCGCTCGCGTTGCCGTCGAACGGCACGAACAGGCCGATCGGGATGCCCAGCCAGGTGCCGTTGGGCGCGCCCAGCAGCGCGGCGCCGAAGATCCGCTTGGGGTGGTCGTCGCCGATCGCCGCGTACGCGGCCGCCGCGAGGCCGGCCACCACCGCCGTCAGCATCACCGCGACGATCGCCGACACCGCCGGCCGTACCACCCGGTGCACGGCCTCCCAGCCGGGCGGCAGGGGAGTGCGGCGCGAGGCCAGCAGGGCGATCAGCAGGACGCCGGCGCACCAGACCAGACCGCCGAGCAGCGTGGACGCGGTGTCGACGGTGAAGCCGACCGCCGCCTTCGCGTGGATGAGGTTGCCGATGTTGTCGGGCAGCAGCCCGCCGATGTCACCGAGGTCGCCGAGACCGGGGATGTTCACGCCCCCGCCGCCCCTACCTCCGCCGCCGGGCAGCATGTCCAGGCCCAGTGAGCCCCCGTCGATCGTGATGACATCGTGTCCCGCCCACGCCAGCCCGCCCAGCGTGGCCACGAACAGCGCGACCACCGCGCCCGCGCGCGCGAGGAGTTCGGCCGGTGCGACGACAACTCCGCTTGTGCGCAAGGATCGTAGAAAGAACCAGGCCAGCAGCAGTGCGCCGACCAGGCTCACGCCCAGCGGGGTGATCGTGACGGCCGTGTGCGCCTCCGCACCCTTCAGTCCGAAGGCGGACACATCGCCGGACGGGGTGACCGAACCGCCCGCGGCGAGCGCCACGACCGCCGCGGTCATCGGTCCGAGCGAGGCCGAGGCGTCCGCCTCCAGCAGATGCAGACCCAGTGCCGCCACGCCCGCCATACCGATCAACGCCCAGCTCACCGAGGCGATTGCGGACAGTACGACGTCTCCCCACGGCACCCTCGTACCGCTCGTCACGGTCTCGATCCTCGACGACGCGCTCATTGCAGACCCCCCGATCCGCGGCACGGCACGGCCGCCGTGCCAGTCCCCCTCGCGTGGATTACCACTCTCCGGGTCGGTTTCAACCCCGTCAACGGAACCATCCGATGCGCACGTGCGTGCTCTTCACAAGGCCCGGCTTTCGGTCAGGGGGGCGAGCCTGAAATAGTTCCCGACGATGTTCGACATCCCTAGACTCCCTGTGATGGGGGTAACTCGGGGGACTACTCATGGGGCATGGAGTGCCGGAACTCGTACTGGAATTGAATGGACGTACCTGGACGCTCGATCCGTCCAGGCCGTACACCCTCGGACGCGATCCGCAGGGCGACATGGTCATCGACGACGCCAGGGTGTCCTGGCGCCACGCCACGATCAGCTGGAGCGGCCGTAGTTGGGTCATCGAGGACCACGGCAGCACGAACGGCACCTTCGTGCAGGGGCAGCGGATCCACCAGCTGGAGATCGGGCCGGGTCTTGCGGTGCATCTCGGCAACGCGACCGACGGCCCGAAGGTTACCGTGGCCGGTGCGGCGGCCGCCGTCGCGCAGCCCCAGCAGCAGCCGTACGCCGCCCAGGGCGCGAGCCCCGGCTGGGCGCAGGCCCAGCAGGCGCCGCCGCAGCAGGCACCGCAGGCCGGCTGGCCGCAGCAGGGGGCGCCGCAGCAGGCCGTGCCTCAGGTCCCGGCGCAGCAGGGCCCCGGTGGTGCCGCGGGGGCGCCGCCGGTCTACGGCGACCGCAGCCCGACCACGTTCCACCAGTTCTCACTCGGCCGCGTCATGCGCATCGGCCGTGCCCTGGAGAACGAACTGGTCGTCTCCGATCTGCAGGTCTCGCGGCACCACGCCGAGTTCCACGCGACGCCCGACGGTCGCTTCGAGATCCGCGACCTGGGCTCGCACAACGGCACGTACGTCAACGGTCAGCCGATCGCCAAGGGTGGCACCCAGCTGCTCGGCCCGAACGACATCGTCGGTGTCGGCCACTCGACGTTCCGCCTGGTCGGCGACCGTCTCGAGGAGTTCGTCGACACCGGTGAGGTCTCCTTCTCGGCCCGCCATCTGACCGTCACGGTCGACGGCGGCAAGCAGATCCTCAAGGACGTCTCCTTCGGTGTCCCGGAGAAGTCCCTGATCGCGGTCATCGGCCCGTCCGGCTCCGGAAAGTCGACCCTGCTGAAGGCGCTGACCGGCTACCGGCCCGCCAACCAGGGCGACGTCCTGTACGACAACCGCAACCTCTACAAGCAGTTCGCCGAGCTGCGTCAGCGCATCGGTCTGGTCCCGCAGGACGACATCCTGCACAAGGAGCTGACCGTCAAGAAGGCCCTGAAGTACGCGGCCAAGCTGCGCTTCCCCGCCGACACCACCGGCGCCGAGCGTGAGGCCCGTATCGACGAGGTGCTGCGCGAGCTGAAGCTGGACATCCACAAGGAGAAGAAGGTCACCTCCCTCTCCGGTGGCCAGCGCAAGCGTGTCTCGGTGGCTCTGGAGCTGCTGACCAAGCCGTCGCTGATCTTCCTGGACGAGCCCACCTCGGGTCTCGACCCGGGCATGGACCGCGACGTCATGCAGCTGCTGCGCGGCCTGGCCGACGACGGCCGCACGGTCCTCGTGGTCACCCACTCGGTGGCCGAGCTGGCGATCTGCGACAAGCTCCTGGTGATGGCCCCGGGCGGCTCGGTCGCCTACTTCGGCCCGCCGGAGGAGGCGCTGAACTTCTTCGGCTACGACAGCTGGGCCGACGTCTTCTCCGCCTTCGAGAACTACCGCGACTACGACTGGGCGGGACGCTGGAAGGGCTCGCAGCACTACCAGATGTACGCCGCGGACATCGACGCCGTTGCGCCGCAGTCCGTACAGATGCCGCCGATGCAGGCGATGAAGCCGCCCAAGCCGCAGGGCTGGATGTCCCAGCTCACCACGCTGGTGCGCCGCTATGTCTCGGTCATCGCCTCCGACAAGGGCTTCCTGGCCCTGACGGTGATCCTGCCGCTCGTCCTCGGCGCGGTCAGCCTGCTCATCGACTCCGGCAAGGGCCTGCTGCCGAACCCGATGATCAACCGGGCCACCGGCCAGCCCGTCCCGAACGGCACGGCCACCACCGTCCTGCTGATCCTCGCGGTCGGCGCCTGCTTCGCCGGCGCCGCGAACTCCGTCCGTGAGCTGATCAAGGAACGGGTCATCTACGAGCGGGAACGCGCGACCGGCCTGTCCCGCTCGGCCTATCTGATGTCCAAGGTCTTCGTGCTCGGCGCGATCACCCTGCTGCAGGGCCTGATGGTCGGCGTCATCGGCTTCGCGAGCCGCGACATCCCCAAGAAGGGGCTCGTCCTCGGCAACGCCACGCTGCTCGAGCTTTCCCTGCCGATCATGGCGCTGGGCTTCACCTCGATGATGTTCGGCCTGATCATCTCGTCCCTGGTGAAGACCGCCGAGAAGACCATGCCGCTGCTGGTCATGTTCGCGATCATCCAGGTCGTCTTCACCGGTTGCCTGTTCGCCCTGAACGGCTCGATCGGCGCCAACCAGATCTCTTATCTGATGCCGTCGCGCTGGGCGGTGGCCGCCGCGGGCGCCACGCTGGACTTCAACAAGATCAGCCCGCCCGGCAAGGGCAAGAGCAACGACCCGCTGTGGGAGCACACGGTCGGCGCCTGGGGCATGGACATGCTCGCCCTGCTCGTCCTCGGCGTCATCTGCGGCATCTTCGTGGCCCGCTTCCTGCGGCGCCACGAGCCGGAGGTCATGCGCAAGTAGCCGCGTTCGTACGTGGCTGTCGTACGTCGCTGTCGTACGTCGTTCTCGTACGTCACGAAGGGCGACACCCCGTGATGGGTGCCGCCCTTCGGCGTTCAGTCACGTGAAGAGGTCCGCGCTGACCTCAGTACGCGCTGTTGACGTTGTCGATCGAGCCGTACTTGTCGGCCGCGTAGTTGGCAGCGGCGGTGATGTTGGCGATCGGGTTGTAGATGTTCCAGGACGTGCCGGCGACGTGGTAGGCGCTGAAGGTCGGCGGTATGACCTGCAGCAGACCCTTCGACGGGATGCCGTTGATGGCGTTGATGTCCCAGCCGTTGATCGCGTTCGGGTTGCCGGAGGACTCCCGCATGATGTTGCGGTACAGGCCGTTGTAGCTGCCCGGGATGCCCTTGGACTTCATGATGTCCAGGGAGTGCCTGATCCAGCCGTCCAGGTTGTTGGAGTAGCTCTTGGTGACGACCTTCTTGATGGTGGCGCGCTTGGCGGACCGGCTCGCGGCCTCCTTGGCCTTGCGCGCGGCCTCGGCCTTCTTGGCCGCGGCGGCGGCAGCAGCCTTCTTCTGGGCTGCGGCCTTCCTCTGCGCGGCGGCCTTCTTCACCGCTGCCTTCTCGGCGGCGGCCTTCTTCGCGGCCTGCGCCTTCAGGTCGGTGCCGGCGAGCTGGTCGGTGACGCTGGCCTTGACGTCCTTGATCGGCTTGGTGCTGTACTCCACCTTGGCCGCGGAGGCCGCGGTGTCCTTGGTGGTGGTGTCGGCGTTGCTGGGTACCGCGGAGAAGGCGAGCGCGGCGGCACCGAGGGTGGCGACACCGGCCACAGCGATCCGCTGGTGGCGGTTGAGCGAACGACTGAGTCGGCGAATCTCGAACTTCTTGGGCATAACAGACGGACCTCTTCGAATAGCGCGGAGCCGCTCGGGGTCAGCGGGGGGCATGGGACCCGGCCCGCACAAACGCCGCGGTGGGAACCCGCGGCGCTGAGCGACGGCAGCCATTCTTAGCGACCGCAAAATCTCCAGGCAAAGGTGTGACGTACGATGCTGGATAGTGGATCGGGGAAGGGCAAAACGGGGCAGACTGGACCGTCTGCCCCGCTCAAAAGGGGACGCTTTATCTCCTAACGTCCTTCGTACGTGATGTGCGCCCTATGCGCGGGCTCACATCGGGCCCGTTGCGGTCTCACCAGCAGTTGCTGCAGCAATGCTCTGTGTGAGGACCCTCTTCCGGGAGGACGAGATGGACGTCCCCGAACTCGTGCCACAGATACCGACCGCGCAGCGCCTCGTCGTAGCCGCGGTCGACCGCGGTCCGCCCGGCGATCGCCTCCAGCATCAGCAGATGGGAGGCCTCCGGCTCGTGCAGTCCGGTCAGCAGCCCGTCCACCGCCCGCACCCCGCGCTCCGGGGTGACCACGAGGTCCGTCCACCCTGCACGCGCGCGTACGACGCCGTCGGGCCCGGCCGCGGACTCCACCGCCCGTACAGCGGTCGTCCCGACGGCGACCACCCGCCCGCCGCCCGCCCGTGCCGCGTTGATCAGCCGTGCCGAGGCGGCGGGCACCGAGAACCGCTCCGGATACGGCGGCTCGTGCGCCTCCGTCGACGCCACCCCGGTGTGCAGCGTGATCGGCGCGAACTGCACACCCCGGCTCACCAGCTCGGCGACCAGCCGCGCGGTGAAGGGCCTGGCGGCGCTCGGCATCTCCGCACTGCCCGTCCCGTCGGCCGTCGGCAGCGCGAACACCGTCTGGTACACCGACAGCGGCTGATCCCGCTCCGTATAGGAGTACCGAATGGGCCGCCCGTGCTCCCGCAGCATCCCGAGAACCTCCGCCCCGGACGCGCATGCCCACCACAGCCGGTCGGCATGCGCACTGAGCGGTTCCTCCAGGGCCAGCAGCACGCCCCCCGGCAGGCGCACCTCCACACCCGCGGGCCCACCCGCACGCGCGCGCGTGGTTCCCCTTCCGTCGGGGTCGCGCAGCTCGACCGCCCACCGCCCGTCGTCCCCGAGCGTGGAGAAATGCACCACCACGCGCGCGTGCCCGATCCGCCCGTCCACGGCGGCGGCCAGCGTGGGCGAGGTGTTCACCACGAGCAGGTCCCCGGCCCGCAGCAGCCGCGGCAGCTCCGCGAACGCGTGGTGCGACACCTGTGTCCCACGCGACACCAGCAGCCGTACGGCATCCCGGCCGAGCCCGGCCCCGCGCTGCTCGACCGGGACGCGCGCCAGCAGTTCCTCCGGAACCTTCCCCCACGCCCGGACGGGCTCGCTCGGAGGAACCCCCGTCGCCACCGTCATCGCTGCTCCCCGAGCAGCGCCGGAGCCGTATAGCGGCCACTGGCCGGCCGCTCGTCCAGCAGCCGCAGGAAGCCCGGCACCACACTGGCGGGCGCCGGCCGCGGATCGCCGTCGTCCGGTACGGCCGCCGCGTACAGATCGGTGGCCATGTCGCCCGGGTCGACGGCCCAGACCCGCAGCCCCGGCTCCTCCGCGCCGAGCACCGCGGCAAGATGATCGAGGGCCGCCTTCGACGCCCCGTACCCGCCCCAGGTCTCATAGGCCTCGGCGGCCGCGTCCGAGCTGACCGCGATCACCGTGCCCGCCCCGGACGCCCGCAGCAGCGGCAGCGCCTCCTGGACCAGGCCCAGCGCGGCCACCACGTTCACCTCCAGCGCCCGCCGCAGCCCCTCGACGGGAAGCACCTCCAGCCGTACGAGCGGCTCGGCGCCCAGCGCGCTCGCATTGCTCACCAGCAGATCCAGGCCGCCCAGCTTCCACGCGGCGGCCACCAGCTCGGCCCGGTGACCGGCGTCCGTGACATCCCCGGGCAGCGCCGTCACGCGCGTGCCGTACGTCCTGACCCGGTCCGCCGCTTCCTGAAGGACTCCGGGTGTTCTGGCGTCCAGCACCAGATCCCAGCCGCGCGCGGCCAGCGCCTCGGCCAGCGCCCGCCCCAGCCCCTTCGAGGCCCCCGTGATGATCGCTACCGGCATGACACGTCCCCTCGTCTCGCCCGCCTCTCGATCGGCGGTGACCTCAACGTAGGAACCGCATCGCCCGCCCCGCCTCGGACGCGGGCCGCAAAAGTGCGGGGCCCTTCGCCCTAAGCCGCAGGCCCCGGGTGCCCGGCCTAGTCCTTCGGCCCTAGGCCCACCGGCGCAGTCCGCGCCGCCACAGGTCCGATCCGCGCTGTCACACCCCGCCGGTACCGTGAGGACATGAGTCAGGAACCCCGGTCCGGCCTGGCGGCGGTGAGTGCCGCGCTGCTGGCCATGAGCAGGCATCTCGAGGTGCGCGACGTCCTCAAGACGATCGTCGCCTCGGCCCGCGAACTGCTCGGCGCGCAGTACGCCGCGCTCGGGGTCCCCGACGACCACGGCGGCTTCGCCCAGTTCGTGGTCGACGGCGTGAGCGACGCCCAGTGGAAGGCCATCGGCCCCCTCCCGCGCCAGCACGGCATCCTCGCCTCGATGCTGCAGGAGGCGAAGACCGAGCGCCTCGCCGATGTGCGCAAGGACCCCCGCTTCGAGGGCTGGCCCTCCGCCCACCCCAACATGTCCGACTTCCTGGGCCTGCCCATCAAGGACAGCGACGAGGTCATCGGCGCGCTCTTCCTCGCCAACAAGGACTGCCCCAAGCCGGAAGGCGGCTGCGGCTTCACCGAGGACGACGCACAACTGCTGGAGATCTTCGCCCAGCACGCGGCGATCGCCCTCACCAACGCGCGGCTGTACGAGCGCAGCCGCGAGCTCACCATCGCCGAGGAGCGCTCCCGTCTCGCCCACGAACTGCACGACGCGGTCAGCCAGAAGCTCTTCTCCCTGCGCCTGACCGCCCAGGCCGCCGCCGCACTCGTCGACCGCGACCCCTCCCGCGCCAAGGGCGAGCTGCAGCAGGTGGCGGTGCTCGCCGCCGAGGCCGCCGACGAACTGCGCGCAGCCGTCGTGGAGTTGCGCCCCGCAGCCCTCGACGAGGACGGCCTCGTGGCCACCCTGCGCACCCAGATCCAGGTCCTCGACCGCGCCCACGCCGCCCGCGTGACCTTCGACTGCTGCGGCGTACGGGCGCTGCCCGCCTCCCAGGAGGAGGCCTTTCTCCGCGTCGCCCAGGAGGCCCTGCACAACGCCCTGCGGCACTCCGGTGCGCACCGGGTCGACGTGACCCTGGCCCGGCGCGGCACCGGAGCGGTCCTGCGGGTGACGGACGACGGCAGCGGTTTCGACCCGAAGGCGATACGACGGGCGGGACGCCATCTGGGCCTGGTCTCCATGCGCGACCGCGCGAGCGGCGTCGGCGGCACGCTGACGGTGGAGTCGGCGCCCGGAAAGGGCACCACGATCGAGATGGAGGTCCCCGGTGGCTGACGCAATCAAGGTGCTGCTCGTCGACGACCACCAGGTGGTCCGCCGCGGCCTGCGCACGTTCCTGGAGGTGCAGGACGACATCGAGGTCGTGGGCGAGGCCGCCGACGGCGCCGAAGGAGTCGCCCGCGCCGAGGAGTTGCGGCCCGACGTCGTCCTGATGGACGTCAAGATGCCCGGCATGGACGGCGTGGACGCCCTGCGCAGACTGCGCGAGCTGGACAACCCCGCGCGCGTGCTGATCGTCACCAGCTTCACCGAACAGCGTACGGTGGTCCCGGCGTTGCGCGCGGGCGCCGCCGGCTATGTCTACAAGGACGTGGACCCCGACGCGCTCGCCGGAGCCATCCGCTCCGTCCACGCCGGGCACATCCTGCTCCAGCCCGAGGTCGCGGGCGCCCTGCTCTCCCAGGAGGAGGCCAACTCGGGCCAGGGGAGAGGTGGTTCGCTCACGGAGCGGGAGCGCGAGGTGCTCGGCCTGATAGCGGACGGCCGCTCCAACCGCGAGATCGCCCGCGCCCTCGTCCTGTCCGAGAAGACCGTCAAGACCCACGTCTCGAACATCCTGATGAAGCTCGACCTGGCGGACCGCACCCAGGCCGCCCTGTGGGCCGTGCGCCACGGCGTGGCCGGCTGACACGAGCCGCGCGCGCCGGGCGCCCCCGGACGGCAACACGGAGGGTTCCGTTCCGGACTGAGATTCATACCGTCGTGGGAATGTCCCCCGGATGGCGCATCCTTCGTGGATCTCCGCCGTTCTTCAGTGCGTGCTGCGGCGAGCGCCGCGGCAATCGCCAGGGAGGGCTCAGAACAGTGAAGAACCTGAAGAAGGCAGCGGCCGTGACGATGGTGGCCGGCGGTCTGATCGCCGCTGGTGCCGGTATGGCCTCCGCCACCGACGCACACGCCCACGGCAAGGCCGTGGGCTCGCCCGGTGTCATCTCGGGCAACCTCGTCCAGGCCCCGGTTCACATCCCGGTGAACGCGGTGGGCAACAGCGTGAACGTCGTGGGCGTCCTGAACCCGGCCTTCGGCAACCTGGGCGTCAACCGCTGACGCTGCCAGACGCACGCAGTGACTCCGGCCTCCCGCCAGCAAGCGGGAGGCCGGAGTCACTTTTATGCGTAACGGTCCCGTTCATGCGCAACCGTCTCGGCGCACGTCAGCCATCCAGCCCGTCCGGCGCTTGAGGACGAGGCCGTCCAGGCCGAAAGGGGGTCTGGGGGCGAAGCCCCCAGCTACGGCACCCCAAATCCCGGCGCCAAAGAACCCGGCGCTCACTGCACCCCCCGCTCACCTCACCCCCCGCTCCCGCTCCTCCACAACGGAGTTGTACGCGGCGACCTGCGCCCGCCGAGCCACCCGCTCCACCGGCCGCAGCGCCTCGGCCCGCGCCCCCATCTCGGCGGAGCTCACTGCACCCCCGTGCCCGTTCTCCCGGGCCAGCGAGACCAGCAGCCCGACCCGCTGCGCCAGCTCGAGCACCCGTACCGCCCGCGGCGGATAGCCCGGAGCCAGCACTTCCTGCCCCCGCTCGGCCCGCGCCCGGTACGCGTCGATCGCCGCCTCCGCCACCGGCCCCGACGCGGCGACGTCCAGCCGCGACAGCACCTCCGTGGCGTCCCGCAGCGCCTCCGCCAGCTCCCGCTCGGCCTCGCCGAGGGAGGGCACGTCGGCGGGCGGTGCCTCCCGGACCGGCAGACAGTGCCAGACCACCTCGACATGCAGATCGCCGTCGGGCCCGGCCTCGTACATCTCGGGCACCAGCCCGAGAGCGGCGCCGTAACAGATGACCGCCTCCTCGGCGTCCAACGCCCGAGTGTTGAACTCCGGCGGACCGCTCAGCCCCAGCGGATGCCCCGGCGCGGGCAGCGCCAGCCGCAGCCCGGTCACGCCGAGCGACCGCAGCCGCCCGAGCGCGAGCGTGAGCCCGACCGGCCCCGTCTCACCGGGCAGCCCCTCCATACGGTGCACGGCATCGTCCCCGACGATCGTGAGCACGGCATCGTCGGGCGAGACAAGTCCGGCCAAAAGGGCATTTCCCCAAGCCGCAAGGCGTCCTGAACGCGGTTCCGAGAGCATGCGTCCACCCTAAGGACCGGACCGATGGAATGGAGCGGGCGGCCGGTGGCGTAGATTTCGTTGAGGGCAGCGCCAAAAACGCGCACGCACAGCCGAGACGCCGACCGGTCACACTGCAAGGGGAGACAACGCGCTCATGAGCGATGTTCTGGAGCTTCAGGACGTATCCGTGGTCCGGGAGGGCCGGGCTCTGGTGGACCAGGTCTCCTGGTCGGTCAAGGAAGGCGAGCGCTGGGTCATCCTCGGCCCGAACGGCGCCGGCAAGACCACCCTCCTCAACGTCGCGTCCAGCTACCTCTACCCCAGCAAGGGCACCGCGACCATCCTCGGCGAGACCCTCGGCAGGCCCGGCACCGACGTCTTCGAACTGCGCCCCCGCATCGGCGTCGCCGGCGTCGCCATGGTCGACAAGCTCCCCAAGCGCCAGACCGTCCTGCAGACCGTGCTGACCGCCGCGTACGGCATGACCGCCGGCTGGCAGGAGGAGTACGAGGACGTCGACGAGCAGCGTGCCCGCGCCTTCCTCGACCGCCTCGGCATGACCGAGTACGTCGACCGGAAGTTCGGCACGCTCTCCGAGGGCGAGCGCAAGCGCACCCTCATCGCCCGCGCCCTGATGACCGACCCCGAGCTGCTCCTTCTCGACGAGCCCGCCGCCGGTCTCGACCTCGGCGGCCGCGAGGACCTCGTACGCCGCCTCGGCCGCCTCGCCCGCGACCCCATCGCCCCCTCGATGATCATGGTCACCCACCATGTCGAGGAGATCGCCCCCGGCTTCACCCACGTCCTGATGATCCGTCAGGGCAAGGTGCTCGCCGCCGGCCCGCTGGAACTCGAACTCAGTTCCCGCAACCTCTCGTTGTGCTTCGGCCTCCCGCTCGTCGTCGAACAGGTGGGTGACCGCTGGACCGCCCAGGGCCTTCCGCTGTCCTGAACGTGTGAAGCCCCGCGCCTGACTTTGTGTGAAGCCCCCGCGCCCGACTGTGTGAAGCAACCGCGAAAACCCGGGTAACAAGCCCCTTCCCGAGGCATCGCGCCCTGTCGGAGGCGGGACTCGCGGTCATACCATGACCATGTGAACGACATCGACGCTTGGGTGTGGTGGCTCGTAGGCGCGGCTGCGCTCGGAATCCCCCTGGTGGTCACGGCGATGCCGGAATTCGGCATGCTCGCGGTGGGCGCCATCGCCGCCGCGGTCATCGCCGGACTCGGCTTCGGAGCCGTGGCCCAGGTCCTCGCCTTCGTCGTCGTCTCGGTCGCCCTCATCGCCGTCGTACGGCCCATCGCGACCCGGCACAGCGCACAACGCCCCCAACTCGCCACCGGCGTGGACGCGTTGAAGGGCAAGCAAGCCGTAGTACTGGAGCGCGTCGACGGCTCCGGAGGCCGCATCAAGCTCGGCGGCGAGATCTGGTCGGCACGCTCGCTCGACACCAGCAGCGCCTACGAGGTCGGCCAGGAAGTGGATGTCGTGGAGATCGAAGGTGCCACCGCGATCGTCATCTGACCTCGTAGGACTCAACTGAACCGAACAGCCCCCGAGTTGTGCGACGGTCTGACAGACTCGACCAGCAAGATCTTCAACAGCCATAAGATCTTCCGAAAGAGCCGAGGCGGAGAAGGGTACGGGGAAGACCGATGGAACCGATCATCATCGTCCTGATCATTCTGGTGGTGTTGGTCTTCATCGCCCTGATCAGGACGATCCAAGTGATCCCGCAGGCCAGCGCCGCCATCGTCGAGCGCTTCGGCCGCTACACGCGGACACTCAACGCGGGCCTCAACATCGTCGTCCCGTTCATCGACACCATCCGCAACCGCATCGACCTGCGCGAACAGGTCGTGCCCTTCCCGCCCCAGCCGGTGATCACCCAGGACAACCTGGTCGTGAACATCGACACGGTCATCTACTACCAGGTCACCGACGCCCGCGCGGCCACCTACGAAGTCGCCAGCTACATCCAGGCGATCGAGCAGCTGACCGTCACCACGCTGCGCAACATCATCGGCGGCATGGACCTGGAGCGGACCCTGACCTCCCGCGAGGAGATCAACGCGGCCCTGCGCGGCGTCCTCGACGAGGCGACCGGCAAGTGGGGCATCCGCGTCAACCGCGTCGAGCTCAAGGCGATCGAACCGCCCACCTCCATCCAGGACTCGATGGAGAAGCAGATGCGCGCCGACCGTGACAAGCGCGCCGCGATCCTCACCGCCGAAGGTACGCGCCAGGCCGCGATCCTCACCGCCGAGGGCGAGAAGCAGTCCCAGATCCTGCGCGCCGAAGGTGAGGCCAAGGCAGCCGCCCTGCGCGCCGAAGGTGAAGCCCAGGCGATCCGTACGGTCTTCGAGTCCATCCACGCCGGCGACCCCGACCAGAAGCTGCTGAGCTACCAGTACCTCCAGATGCTCCCGAAGATCGCCGAGGGCGACGCCAACAAGCTCTGGATCGTCCCCAGCGAGATCGGCGACGCCCTCAAGGGCCTGTCCGGCGCCATGGGCAACTTCGGCCTGGGCGGCACCCCGAGCGGCGGCAGCCCCGCCCCCGAGAAGGGGACAGAACGCCGAGAGAGGCCGTCCATAGACTGACGTTTTCTCGGGGCGCGGGAGACTGAAGCTCTCTGGGGCACGGGAGACCGATGTGCTTTGGAGGCGCCGGGGACTGACGTTCTTGGGGGCGCGGGGAACTGCGCGACAAGCCACAACCCACCCGCGCCCAACCAACAACCGAACCCCTACGGCGCCGAAGACTCAGGCAGCACCCCGAGCCAGCCAAGCCGGCAGCGCCGTAAACTCCTCCGCCCCCAGCGTCAGCAACATCGCATCCTGCGGCGTCGGCTCGAACGGCTGCCGCAGCAGCGGCATCCCCGCCTGCTCCGGAGTCCGGTCCGCCTTGCGGTGGTTGTCCTCGGCGCACGAGGCGACCGTATTGAGCCAGGAGTCCTGCCCACCGCGCGACTTCGGCACCACGTGGTCCACGGTCGTCGCGCGCCTGCCGCAGTAGGCGCACCGGTGCCGGTCCCTGACCAACACACCCCGCCTGGACCACGGCGCTTGTCTTCGGAACGGCACCTTCACGTACCTGCACAGCCGGATCACCCGGGGCACGGGTATGTCGACCTCGGCACCGCGCATGCGCAGTTCGGGGTGGGCCTGCTCGACGACGGCCTTGTCCTGCAGCACCAGAACGACAGCCCGGTTCAACGTCACCGTCGACAGCGGCTCGAAGCTCGCGTTCAGCACCAGCGTGTCCCGCATCCAGCCCACCTCCCATGCGCACCGGCCCACCCCCTGGCGGGCTTGGATCAACTCTGGCCGGGCACGCCGGGATGGACAACGCAATAAAAGATGCCCGCCCCCGATCACTTCCATGACCGGGGGCGGGCAAACGTTCCATGAACGACAGGCTGCGGCAGACATCAGCCTTCGGCAGGCACCTCGTACTCGCCGATCAGCTGGGCGCGCGCCAGCGTGTGGAACCGCAGATTGAAACCGACGACCGCCGGAGTGGCATCGGAATCCGGGCCGAGCTTCTCCTGGTCCACGGCGTACACCGTGAACACATAACGGTGCGGCCCGTCCCCGGGCGGCGGCGCGGCCCCGCCGAACTCCTTCGTCCCGTAGTCGTTGCGCACCTGCACGGCACCCTCGGGCAGTCCCTCGAACTTGCCGCTTCCCGCACCCGCCGGCAGCTCGGTCACCGAGGCCGGGATGTCGAACACGGTCCAGTGCCAGAACCCGCTCCCCGTCGGGGCGTCAGGGTCGTAGCAGGTCACGGCGAAGCTCTTCGTCCCGGCCGGGAAACCCTCCCACCGCAGCTGCGGCGAGGTGTTGCCGGCCGCGAAGACCTGAGCGTCCTTGAGCGTGGCGCCCTCCTGGACGTCCTCACTCGTCACCGTGAACGCGGGCACGGGCGGATGGAAGTCGTGGGGGAGCGGCCGCCGCTTGAGCTCGGTCACCTCGATACCTCCTGATCGATTACGGAATCAGCAGTTCCGAGCCTAGAACCAGTTCCGCTTGCTGCCGACCTCGGACAGCCACTGGTTGAGGTACGCCGCCCAGTCGGTCCCCTGGAAGTCGTGCTGACCCACCTGGAACGAACGGAAGGTGTCGCTGCCCTCGCTGAACAGACCGGGCTTCTTGTCCATCTCCAGGACGACGTCCATGGCGTGCTCGTCCGCCACGAAGCTCAGCTCGACCTGGTTCAGGCCGCGGTACTGCGACGGCGGGTAGAACTCGATCTCCTGGTAGAACGGCAGCCGCTGGCGCGTGTTGCGGATGTGCCCGCGCTCCATGTCCGCGTTCTTGAAGCGGAAGCCCAGCTGGATGAAGGCGTCCAGGATGGCCTTCTGCGCCGGCAGCGGGTGCACATTGATCGGGTCGAGGTCACCGGAGTCGATGGCGCGGGCGATCGACAGCTCGGTGGTCACACCGATGTTCATCCCCCGCAGCGCCTGACCGTCGATCATCGTGATCGGCGTCTCCCAGGGGATCTCCAGCCCGAACGGCACGGCGTGCACCGCCCCGGCCTGCAGCTCGAAGGCCCCGCCGAGGCGCACCTTCGTGAACTCGATGTTCTGCTTGTACTCCTCGTCGCCGCTCTCGACCTCGACCTTGGCCTGCAGGCCCACCGACAGGCCCTCGATCTCCTGGTTCACGGACCCGCCCTGGATCCGTACCTCACCCTGGACGACGCCACCCGGAACAACGTTGACCTCGGTCAGCACCGTCTCGACCGAAGCCCCGCCGGCCCCCAGACTCGCGAGCAGCTTCTTGAACGCCATGACTCTCCCTTTACGTGTGGACCCTTGATCCCTACAAACGCGATCCGGGCACATCCGGTTCCGCGCCCTCACCCTGGCAATCACACCGGGACTTGACCACCCCTTGGCACACACCCGTCTGGACTAGGCTCGGGCGCCATGATCACGCCCCCGGACCGTACGCCACTCCCCAGGGAGTTCTTCGACCGCCCCGTACTGGAAGTCGCCCCCGACCTCCTCGGCCGCATCCTCGTACGTACGACCCCGGAAGGTCCGATCGCCCTGCGCCTCACGGAGGTCGAGGCCTACGACGGCGCTGCCGACCCCGGCTCCCACGCTTATCGCGGCCGCACCGCCCGCAACGGCGTGATGTTCGGTCCGCCCGGCCATGTGTACGTCTACTTCACCTACGGCATGTGGTTCTGCATGAACCTCGTGTGCGGACCCGAGGGGCGCGCGAGCGCCGTCCTGCTCCGGGCCGGCGAGGTGATCGAGGGCGCTGAGCTCGCTCGCAAACGTCGACTCTCGGCCCGAAACGACAAAGAACTGGCCAAAGGCCCTGCACGCCTGGCCACGGCCCTGGGCGTGGACCGCGCCCTGGACGGCACGGATGCCTGCGCCGCCGGGGAGACCCCCTTGCGCATCCTGACGGGCACTGCTACCGACTCCGACCAGGTAAGCAACGGCCCGCGCACGGGTGTGGGGGGAGATGGTGCCGTCCACCCCTGGCGCTTCTGGGTCACCAACGACCCGACGGTGAGCCCCTATCGGGCCCACGCACCCAGGCGCCGCCGAAGTTGACGCGTCCTCGGAGGGTGCGTAATGTAGCCCGAGCCGCTTGAACCGGGTACGGCGTTCGCCAGCAGCCGGAAGCGGCCAAACCACTACCTACGGTCACCCCTCAGCGGGGTCGAATTCGGCGTGCCCGCATGCTTGAATTCAACCTCGTGGAACTCGATTATGAGTTGGCAAGGGAATCGGCTAACGTAGTGAATGTCGAAAGGCCCCGCCGACAGGGAATCAGGCCCAAAAGGATCTGATAGAGTCGGAAACGCAAGAACGAAGGGAAG
>NZ_JAFJSY010000027.1 GCF_019857225.1 Streptomyces plumbidurans | reverse complement strand
TCGGCGGCGCGGGCGCGCTCGAGACAGGCCTGGGCGCGGGCTTCCGACTCGGCGCCCTCGTCGGCCAGTTCGCGCACCTTGACCTGCCAGCCCGCCCGCTCGCGCAGCCGGAAGGCGAGCCCCGCGAGGGCGTCGGCCGAGCGCCGGGCCCGCTGGGCGGCCTCCTGCCGCTCGTCGCGCGCCTGCGCGGCCTCGGCGGCGGTCTCATCGACCTCGGCCCGGATCGCACGCGCCTCGGCCAGCTCGGTCTCGGCCTCCTCGGCGAACGCGCGCGCTTCGCGCGCGGCCTGGGCCAGTTCGACGAGCCGGCCCGCCGGGCAGCCCGTGCGCCAGGAGGCCAGGCGAGCCGCCAGTTCCCGGTCCTTGCCGAGGCGCGCGGCAAGCGTCCTGATCTCCTCGTCCCGTTCGGCCGCCCGCGCGCGCAGGGCCTGCCGTTCCTCGTCGGCGGCGTGCTCGTCGTGCATGGCCGGGTTCGGCGGTACGAGGAAGACGCTGCCGTCGCCGCCGTCGCCCGAGTCCGTGGCCGGGGTGGGCGCGAGGAGGGCGGCGGCGGTGCCGACGGCCACGGTCGAGCGCGGCAGCAGGGCCGCATCTCGGAGGGTCTCGCGGGCGCGGCTGTGGGTGTCGGGATCGGTGATGATCACGCCGTCAACGAGTTCCGGCCGGGCGGCCAGCACGCGCGCGTGGTCGGCGGGGTCGACGGCCTGGGCGAGGTAGCGCCAGCCGGGCAGTGCCGGGATGCCGTGCTCGCCGAGGAACTCCACGGTGGCCAGTACGTCCGGGCCGGGCGGCAGCAGCCCTCCGTCTCCGAGCGCGCCGAGGATCCGGGCGTCGTCGGCCGCGGCGGTGCGCAGTTCGAAGAGCTGCCGTTCGGCGGACGAGACGGAGTCGTCGAGCAGTTCGCGCAGTTCGTCGGCGAAACGGTCGAGCTCCTCGGGGGTCAGCGCCGCCTGGTCGCTCTCGGTCTCCTGCCGGGGCCGTGGGACGGTGGTGGGTCGGTCGGCGCCGGAGACGCTCAGCAGTTCGGCGAGCCGCTCCTCCGCGGCCAGCGCTTCGGCGATGCGGCGCTCGGCCTCGTAGGACCGCTCGGCGGCGGTGGCCGCGTCCGCCGCGCGAGCCGCCGTCAGCTCGGCACGGGACTCCGTGGAGGCCGCCTCGCGCGCGTGCTCCGCGGCCCGGTGCGATGCCTCGCGCGCCGTGTCCCAGGCGGCGACCGCCGTCTTCTCGGCGTCGCTGGCCGCGAGGGCGGCGCGGGCCGGGTCGGCGTCGGGCGCGCTGTCGTCGAGCCATCCCGCGCGCACCGCCTCGGCCGTCTCCTGCTCGACCTCGGTCAGGCGCTGGCGCAGATGCCCGACCTCGCTGCGGGCCCGCTGCGCCTCCGTGGCGGCGGCGGTCGAGTCACGGTAGGCGGCCTCGCCGGCTTCCTGCAGTGCGGCGGACCGCTCCTCCTCCTCGTTGGCGAGGCTCTCGGCGCGCTCCGCGGCCGCGTGGAGGGCTCGGACGAGATCGACGGCGGCCTTGGTGCGGGCGGCGAGGGCGGGGGCGGCATCCCGCTCGGCCTCCTGGATCGCGGCGGTCACGCGCGCGACCCGGTCGGCGGCGGCGCGGTGGCGCAGCACCGCCTCGGCGGCCTGCCAGGCGGAGTGCAGGGTGCGCGCGTCGGCGAGTTCGCGCTTCTGTGCCGCGGCGGACTTCTCGGCGGCGCCGAGCGCCAGGGAGGCGTTGCGGTAGGCGAGTTCGGCGGCGATCAGGGCGCTGCGCTCGCGGGCCGACTCGGAGTGGGTGACCGCGTAGGCGGCCGCAGTGACGCGCTGGGCGAGGTCGGCGGCCCTGCCCCGCTCCTGCACGCCGCGCGCGGACAGCCGGCGGGCCAGGGCGCGCGTACGCCGTTCGGCGGCGGTGTGGATGTCACGCGCGCGTGCGCGGGCCTCGGCGGCCTCGACGATGCGTCCGAGCAGGTCCACCGACCCTGCGGTGAAGTCCCGTTCGGCGATCAGTTCGGCACGTCGGCCGAGCTTGTTGCCGAAGCCGCCGACCAGGTCGGCGAGGCCGTCGGTGTCCCGGGTGTCGGTGACGGCGCGCAGCAGCAGGTCGGTGAAGTCGGAGTCCTTCTTGACCGCGAAGAGGCCGGCCGCCTCGCCCTCGTCGGCGTTCATCTCCCGCTGGTAGCGGAAGAGTTCGGGGTCGAGACCGAGGTCGCCGAGGTGCTCGATCCACCGGTCGTGGATCTCCTCCCAGTGCACTTCCAGGTGGGGGTACGCCTTGCCCGCCTCGGTGAGGGCGTCTCGGAAGCCCTTCATGGTGCGCCGGCGGCCCTGTGCGCCCGACTGGCCCTCGGTGACGGGCCGCACGGCGGTGGCCTCGGCGACGGGCAGGTTGTCCAGGGCCAGGCCGGGGCCGGGCCGGAAGGAGTACCAGGCCTCGGCGAACTTCCGTGGGTCGTTGGAGACCTGCCGCCCGCGCCACTCGCTGACCTTGCCGACGACGACACACTCGCCGGTCAGCGTGTGCTGCCATTCCAGGGCCACGTGCCCGCAGTCGTCGGCGAGCAGGAACTTGCGCAGCACGCCCGAGCTGGCGCCGCCGAGGGTGTTGCGGTGACCCGGCAGCATCACGGAGAAGATCAGCTTGAGCAGCACGGACTTGCCGCCGCCGTTCTCCAGGAAGAGCACGCCGGCGGGTGCGGGGCGGCGGGGCGGGCCGGACGGCTCCTCCTCGAAGAACTCCGCCTGGGTGGGCGCGGGGTCGGGTACGGGTTCGCCGACGCCGCGCAGGTCAAGCACGGTGTCGGCGTAGCGCGCACCGGCGGGGCCGATGGAGTAGAGGCGGACCCGGGACAGCTCGTACATGGCGGACTCTCGTAAGTCTTCGGCAGGTGGGGGACGTTCAGGAGCGGGACGAGTGGAACGGCAGTCCGGCGTCGGCGGCCAGGTCCAGGTCGTCGGTGTCCTGGGCGGGCAGCAGGGTCGGTGTGCCGTCGGTGACCGGGACGACGCCCAGTTCCAGCAGCTCGGCCATCGCGGCGCTGCCCGCCATGTCCCGGACCTGGAGCTGGTAGCGGGAGGTCGTGCGGTACGTACCGCCGTTGTCGTCGCCGGTGCGCTGCAGGAAGCCGGAGTCGGTCAGGAACGCCGCGGCCTTGCCGACGATGCCGGTGGTCGAACCGGCCAGTCTGCGGGCGTCCTTGGTGGCGCCGGTCGCGCTGCGTCTGACCCAGATCCGCCACGCGGCCTCCAGGCCGGGTGCGTCGGTGGCCGGATCGGTGTTGTCGCCGTGCTGCTCCGCGCGCTCCTCCAGACGGCGGCAGGCCTGTCGTACGAAGGTGTCGACGCCGTTGACGGAGACGCGGCCGATGTATCCGTCGTCGGCCAGGTCCTCGGGGCGCGGGAACGCCATGGCGGCGATGGCGAGATGGGCCAGGCCGTGCAGGAAGCGGTCACCGCCGTCGGCGGACGTACGACGGGCGTAGTCGCCCATGCGGACGGCGAACACCGAGTCCTCGGCGGCCGTGACGGCCATGCCCGCGCGCGGGGAGACCTCCAGCACCACGAGTCCGAGCCCGGTGGCCACGGCGTCGGCGAGCCGTGCGAACGGAGGGTCCTCGCGGTAGCGGCGCAGCAGCTCGGCGTACTCCTGGTCCCGCGCGGGCTGCAGCTTGGGCTGCAGGCCGAACGCGACCAGGCGCGCGGCGTCGGCGGTGTCGGCCGGCGTGACGGGGGCGGCGGCCGGCGGCGCCGCACCGCTGTCCGGCTCGCTCCACTCGACGTGCTCGGTCACGGCTGTCGCTCCTTGCTGCATTCACACTTGTCCGTACGCTGCCCGAAGCCGTTCACGCCGCCTCCGTCCTGTCGGCCGCCATCCCTGCCGCGTCCAGCAGTGCGGTGCCGACGATGAGGTCGGCGCCGCCGAACTCGGGGTCGTCCAGCTCCGTCCCGTCGTCCACGGCGAACAGCAGCTTCTCCTCGCCCTGGCGGTAGGCCGTGCCCACGGGCGGGCTGGCCGCGTGCACGGCCAGCAGGGCGACCAGATACGGCAGATCGGGGTCGCGGCGGCGCGCTTCGGCCAGCAGCCCCGACAGCCGGCGCGGCGCGTCCGCCGGCAGATCCAGCAGCTCGGTGGCCGCTGCCAGCTGCTCCTCGCTGAACCGGCTGTCGTCCGGTGTGGCGATGAGGTCCGGCTCCGGCATCTCCGCGCCCAGGTGTTCCCGCTCCACCGGAGGGGTCAGCAGGATGTCGACCAGGTCCGACACCCGGACGGACACCGGTGTGCGCAATCCCGTCCCGCGCGCGAAGAACGCGTCCGTGACGTGGACGGCCTGCTCCAGCGGCAACGGCAGGGCGGGGGCGAGGAGATGGCCGTAGAGGTCGATCCCGGACGAGGCCAGGGGTGTGGCGAAGGCCTGCCGGTCCTGTTCGGCGCGGAACAGCGGGCCGGCCTCCAGGAGCCGTGACTGCAGCTGTGTGTGCCTGCGGATGCAGTCCTTCACGATGTCCACGAGCTCGGCCGCTCGCCGCTTGTGCTCGGCGTCCTCGGTCTCGTCGCGGGCCTTGCGGATGTTGGTGAGGATCGCGTTCTCGTGGCGGTAGCGGTCGGCCACGTGGTCCAGGGCCTCGGCGATCATGTCCGGCACGGCGTTCAGCCAGTCCACCGCCCGGACGTTGCGGCGGGTCGCGTCGAGGGCCCGGCGCAGGCTCTCCGAATACTGCACCGTGCGGTAGCGGGCTTGTTCGGCCGCGAGCTGGGCGTCGGCGAGGCGGCCCCTGTTGATCAGGACCTCCAGCTTGACCTCGGCGGCGATCTGGGCGCTGGTGACGTCCGTGTCCAGGGCGCCGACCAGGACGTTGACCGCCTCGTCCGTCGTGCGGAGGTAGACGGTGCCGCCGGGGCCCGGCACTTCCTCGATCAGTTTGAAGTCGTAGTCACGGCGGACGTAGCTGCCGTCGGTGGTGAAGGTGCCGTAGACCGCCCTGAAGCCTCGGTCGACGCTGCCGACGTTGATCAGGTTCTCCAGCACCCAGCGGGCGACGCGCTCGTGCTCGGCGACGGGCCGCTGCGGGGCCTGGGCGGCGATGCGCGGGATGAGCCGGGCCACTATCTGGTCGTGGTCGGCGCCCGTGTCGAAGTCCATGTTGAGCGTGACCAGGTCGATGGCGGCGAGGGCCACCTCCGCCATGCCGTAGACCGAGTACTCCCCCGCGAGGTTGGCCTTGCGGGTGTCGAGGTCGTGCAGCGGTGCGGTGCAGGCGAGCGCGCGCAGGCGGCGCGCCAGTCCCTCGTCGGCGGCCGGGCCCGGTGCGGGGCGCGGCCCCGCGCTGAGCTGGGGCGGAACACGGTCCGTCGGAGCAGGCGAAGTCACGGTGCACAGACTAGGTCCTGGGTCTGACAACGACCCAAACGGCACGGATCGCCGCCCGGCGGCCGGGCGGGCGACCAGCGGTGGTGAGCCGTTGTTCAGAGGAGGGCTTCGCCCTCTCCGACCCTTCTGCGGTAGACGTCGACGACGCGCTCCAGGGAGTCGTCGAGGTAGATGGCGAGCATCTCCTCGGCCGCCGAGCGGTCGCCCGCCTGCAGGGCCTGGAGGATCTGGCGGTTGCGGGCGAGGTAGGGCTCGTGCAGGCGCTTGGGGTCGTCCACGACGTGGAAGGCGAGGCGCAGTTCGGCGAAGACGCTGCGCATCAGCTCGTCGGTCCGGGCGCTGCCGGCGAGGGCGACCAGTTCGCGGTGGAAGTGGATATTGGCCGTACCCAGTCCTTTCCAGTCACCTTCGCGCGCCGCTTTCGCGCCCTCCTCGACGACCGCGGCGAGCGCCTCCAGGTCGTAGGGCGCCTCGCCGAGGCTGCGGACGACGGCGCACTCGACGAGGCGGCGGGTGCGGTAGATGTCCTCGACGTCCTCGACGGTCAGGACCCGGACGAAGACTCCCCGGTTGAGCTCGTGGACGAGCAGGCGTTCGTGGGTGAGCAGGCGGAACGCCTCGCGCAGTGTGTTGCGGGAGACCCCCAGCGCACCGCCGATGCTGTCCTCCGACAGCCGGGTGCCGGGCGGGAAGAACCCTTCCGCGATACGGCCCCTGAGGATGTCCGAGACACGCTCGGCGGTACTGGTGCGCCCCAGGAGAGCCCGGTCGTCGGCCAGTCCGGTCAGCTGCTCTGCCATGCCCGGAATTCAATCGCAGATACAAGAACGAAACAACATGGGTATTGAAGGATCGTTGAACGATCCTCTACGTTGCTACGAACGGCGCCGCCCCCCCACCCCGAGGCGCCCGACCGCTCACGCACGGCACGGCGAACTCCTGATGCACCCTCCGTCCTCCCACTGCGAGGTGCCCATGAGCACGACCCCTTCACCGCAGGCCCTGACCGCACAGCCCGGAACGGATGAACACGCCCTCGACGACGGCGCTCTGGGCTGGCTGCGCGCCCTCGGGCCGCGTGGCCGCCGCGCCTTCGCGGGCGCGTTCGGCGGCTATGCCCTGGACTCCTACGACTACTTCACGCTGCCCCTGAGCATGGTCGCGCTGGCGGCGTACTTCGGCCTGGACAGCGGCCAGACCGGCCTCTTCACGACCGTCACGCTCGTGGTGTCCGCCGTCGGCGGCGCCCTCGCGGGGGTGGTGGCGGACCGGTTCGGCCGGGTCAGGGCACTGATGATCACGGTGGTCACCTACGCGATCTTCACCGTGGCCTGCGGCTTCGCACCCAACTTCGAGACGCTGCTGGTCTTCCGGGCCCTGCAGGGCCTCGGCTTCGGCGGCGAGTGGGCCGTCGGCGCGATCCTCGTCGCCGAGTACGCGAGCGCCCGGCACCGCGGCCGCACCCTCGGCGCGGTCCAGAGTTCGTGGGCCGTGGGCTGGGCACTGGCCGCGGTCGTCTACACGCTGGTCTTCTCGTTCGCCGGCGACGACCTGGCCTGGCGCATCATGTTCTGGACGGGCGCGCTGCCGGCCCTGCTGGTGATCTGGATGCGGCGCCGGGTGCACGACGCCCCCGAGGCGGTCGCCGTACGCGAGAAGAGCGCCCGGAAAGGCTCGTTCGCGGCCATCTTCAAGCCGGGCCTGCTGCGCGTCACGATCTTCGCCGGGCTGCTCTCCACAGGCGTCCAGGGCGGCTACTACACACTGGCCACCTGGGTGCCGACATACCTCAAGAGCGACCGTGGCCTGTCGGTGGTCGGTACCGGCGGCTATCTGACGTTCCTGATCTCCGGCGCCTTCCTGGGCTATCTGACCGGCGGTTACCTCACGGACCGGCTGGGCCGCAAGCGCAACATCTGGCTGTTCGCCCTGCTGTCGGCGATCTGCATCCTGGCGTACGCGAACATCCCGCAGGGCGCCAACACCCTGCTCCTGGTGCTCGGTTTCCCGCTCGGGTTCTGCATGTCGGCGATCTTCAGCGGCTTCGGCTCCTACCTGAGCGAGCTGTACCCGACGGCCGTGCGCGGCACCGGACAGGGCTTCACGTACAACACCGGACGCGCGGTCGGCGCCGTCTTCCCCACCACGGTCGGCTTCCTCGCCGACAGCTGGGGCGTGGGCGGGGCGCTCGTGTTCGGCGCGATCGGCTACGGCATCGCGGCCCTGGCGCTGCTGGGGCTGCCGGAGACCCGGGGGAGGGAACTGGCGTGAACCGTACGGAAGACCGGCCGCTGACCGCCGTCGACGGGCACGCGCACGCGTGGAGCCCGAAAACCGCCCGGGCCCGGTTCCGCGAAGGGCTCACCGGCCCCACCGCCGGGGTCGCGGCCGGGCACACCCAGGTCAATCTGATCTCGGTGCCGGCCGACTGGGCCTACGACACCCTGCTGTTCTGCCAGCGCAACCCCAAGCCGTGCCCGGTGCTCGACGTCACGGACGCCGGCGACGTCACGACCGTCCTCGCCGAGGGCGCGGACCTGCGCACCGATCTGCCGCGCTACCGGGTGTGGCAGGACGGTGAGTTGGTGGACGAGCCCACGGACGTACGCGCGCACTGGCGGGACGATCTGGTGTCGTTCCTCATCGGCTGCAGCTTCACCTTCGAGTGGGCGCTCGCCGGGGCGGGCGTCCCGATCCGCCACATCGAGCAGGGCCGCAACGTCCCGATGTACGTGACCAGCCGTCAGTGCCGCCCGGCGGGGCGGCTGCACGGACCGCTGGTGGTGTCGATGCGGCCGGTGCCGCCGGTGCACCTCGCGGCGGCGCTCCGGGAGAGCAGCCTGCTCCCGGCGGTGCACGGCAGCCCCGTGCACTGCGGCGATCCCACGGCGCTCGGCATCGAGGACCTCGGCCGACCCGACTTCGGCGACCCGGTGGACGCCGAACCGGACGACATCCCGGTGTTCTGGGCCTGCGGGGTGACCCCGCAGGCGGCGGTGATGGCCTCGCGCCCGCCCTTCGCGATCACCCACGCACCGGGACAGATGTTCCTGACCGACGCCCGCGACGAGCAGTACCGCGTGGCCTGACGCGCGATGCGGCACCAGGCGGTGCGACGAACAGCTCGGCGCGAACTGAGAGGAACCGAAGGAGATCCATGACCTCGATCGATCTGAACGCCGACCTCGGCGAGGGCTTCGGCCGCTGGCGGCTGACCGACGACGAGCAGCTGCTGTCCGTCGTCACCAGCGCCAACGTGGCCTGCGGCTTCCACGCCGGGGACGCCGCCACCATGCGGCGGGTGTGCGAGCTCGCGGCCGAGCGCGGCGTGCGGATCGGTGCCCAGGTCTCCTACCGGGACCTGGCGGGATTCGGGCGGCGCGCCATGGACGTGCCGCCCGCCGAACTCGCCGCCGAAGTGGCGTACCAGATCGGTGCCCTGGAGGTCTTCGCACGCGCGGCGGGCACGCGCGTGTCGTACGTCAAGCCGCACGGCGCGCTCTACAACCGCGTCGTGCACGACGAGGAGCAGGCCGCCGCGGTCGTGGAGGGGGTGCAGCTCGCCGACCCCGCCCTGCCCGTGCTCGGCCTGCCGGGTTCGCGGCTTCTGGAGTACGCCGTCAAGGCGGGCCTCGCGACGGTGGCGGAGGCGTTCGCCGACCGCGGGTACACCGCCGAGGGCACGCTCGTGCCGCGCGGCCAGGACGGCGCCGTGGTCACCGATCCGCAGACGGTGGTGGAACGCTCGGTGGGGCTGGCCCGGTTCGGCACGGTCACCTCCCACGCCGGGTCGCCGGTCGACGTACGCGCGCGTTCTCTGTGCCTGCACGGGGACACACCGGGCGCCGTGGAACTGGCCCTGCTGGTGCGGCGGCGCCTGCAGGAGTCGGGCGTGACGGTGGAGGCCTTCGCATGAGGGCACTTCCCGTGGGGGACAGCGCCCTGCTCGTCGAGGTGTCCTCCGGTCACGAGGCGCAGGCCCTGCACGCCGATCTGCTGCGTCGCCGCGCGGAAGGCCTGCTCACGGTCCGTGAGATCGTTCCCGCGGCCCGCACCGTCCTGCTCGACGGCCTCGACGACCCGGCCCGTCTGGCGTCGGAACTGACCGCCTCCGAGGTACCCCCCGCTCCCCCACGCGCGCGGGATGCGATCGAGATCCCGGTGCGCTACGACGGCCCGGACCTGGCCGAGGTCGCCGCGCACTGGGGCGTGCCGGAGCAGGAGGCGGCCCGCATCCACGCGGACGCCGAATTCACCGTCGCCTTCTGCGGGTTCGCGCCCGGCTTCGGCTACCTCACGGGTCTTCCGCGGCGCTACAACGTTCCGCGCCGGGCCACTCCGCGCACGGCCGTCCCGGCCGGTTCGGTGGCGCTGGCGGGCCCGTACACGGGCGTGTATCCGCGCTCGTCGCCGGGCGGCTGGCAGCTGATCGGGCGCACGGACGCCGTTCTGTGGGACCACGCGCGCGTGCCGGCCGCGCTGTTGTCGCCCGGCACGCGCGTGCGCTTCGTCCCGGTGGACGGCTCATGACGGACCGGGCGCTCGTCGTCGTACGGGCCGGGGCACTGACCACCGTGCAGGATCGCGGACGCCCCGGGCACGCACATCTCGGCGTGCCCCGCTCCGGGGCGCTCGACGGGCCCACCGCGGCGCTGGTCAACCGGCTCGTGGGCAACCCTCCGGAAGCAGCCGTCCTGGAGACCACCGTCAACGGCTGTGCCGTACGGCCACGTTCGGCCGTCACCGTCGCTGTCGGGGGCGCCCCCTGCCCCGTCTCGGTGGACGGACGGCCGGTCGCCTGGGGGGCTCCGGTGCGGGTGTCGGCCGGTGCGCTCCTGGACGTCGGAGCGGTCGCGTCCGGAGTGCGCGGCTATGTGGCCGTCTCCGGTGGCATCGCCGTCGAGCCGGTGCTCGGCAGCCGCTCGACGGACCTCCTCTCCGGTCTGGGGCCGGCGCCGCTCGCGGACGGCACGGTGCTGCCCCTGGGAACGCCGGCGGACGTGCACGCGCGCGTGGACGTCGCTCCGCAGCCCGCTCCCCCGGCCGAGCTGGTCCTGCGCGTGACGCCGGGCCCGCGCGACGACTGGTTCACCCCGGAGGCCCTGCGCACCTTCACGTCCCGCACGTACCGGGTGTCCTCCGCCAGCAACCGCATCGGCCTGCGCACGGAAGGACCCGCCCTCGACCGGGCCGTACCGGGCGAACTCCCCAGCGAGGGCATGGTGTTGGGCGCGGTCCAGGTCCCTCCGGACGGCCGCCCGGTGGTCTTCCTGGCGGACCACCCGACCACCGGGGGCTACCCGGTGATCGCGGTGGTCCACCCGCACGACCTCCCGGCAACAGCCCAGGCAGCACCTGGCACCCCGCTCCGCTTCATCAACAAACGTCACCACTGACGCCCTGAAGGGGCGCGGGGCCCCATCCGATATGCGGCTCCGCCGCGTGCGCGCGACCAGCCACGACGAAGCCGCACCGAGCCACTCAGGGCACCCCACTCCCACCCGACCCGCACAGCTACACCGCATCGGGCTGCTCCACCACCGACACCGCAGCCAGCGCCGCGGACACCGCGGCCGCGGCCCGCAGGTCCAGCCGCGCACTCGTCCCCCGCGCCCGGTGCCGCATCTCATCGGCGGCGAGCCGTAGCAGTTGAGGTAGTAGGTCGGTGCACCGCCGGGCGACCCACCCGGTTCCCGCCGTCGCCAGCCACAGCAGGCTCGCCGAGGTGGTGGGAGCCGGGAACTGGGGTTCGGGTGAGGGGGCCGGGCCTGCCGCCAGGTCCGCCTCCGCCAGCAACGCGTGGAAGCGCAGGGCCAGTTGCCGGTGCCCCTGCTCGCCGGGGTGCAGCCGGTCCGCGCTCCACATCGCACGGTCCGTGATCCAGTCGGCCTCGGCGGCATGCAGGTGGACGGCGCCGTAGCGGTCGGAGAGCGCGTGCACCACCCGGTTGACCGCTCGCTGCCGCCGGGCCAGTGGACGGGCCAGCGCACCCGGCAGCCCGAGCATCGAGCCGGGGTCGGGCAGACAGGCGGTGAGCAGGGTCGCGCCCTGCCCGGTGAAGGCGGCGTAGACCTTGTCGAGCCGTTCGGCGACGGCGTGGATGTCGAAGGTGCAGCGCAGGGTGTCGTTGACGCCGATGACCACGGAGGCGATGTCGGGCCTCAGTTCGAGGCCGGCCGGGGTCTGCAGTTCCAGCACCTCGCGGGTCTGTGCGCCGCTGACCGCGAGGTTGGTGAACTCGACGCGGTCCTCGGCAAGCCCGTCGGCGAGCAGCGCGGCCCAGCCGCGCCACCCGTCCCCGACGGGATCGCCCACGCCCTCGGTCAGCGAGTCCCCGAGAGCGACGAAGCGCACCGGTCTCATGCCACGCCCCCGGGAACGAAGGGACGCGCCGTCGCCGTCGCGTCGTGTGCGGCGAGGAACGCCTCCACGGCCGTGTCCCAGCCGAAGCACTCCGCACGCGCGCGTGCCGCCCCGCGCCGCTCCCGCTCGGGCAGGTCGAGGAGCATGTCCACGGCGTCCGCGAAGGCGTCCCCGTGGTCCGCCGCGACGGCCCCGGCGGAGCCGACCACCTCGGGCAGCGCGGACGAGGTGCTCACCACGACGGGTGTGGCGCAGGCCATCGCCTCCAGCGCGGCCAGTCCGAACGTCTCGGCGGGTCCGGGCGCCAGGCACACGTCGGCGGAGGCCTGGAGCGTGCCCAGGACGACGCGGTCGTGGACGTGGCCGAGGAAGGTGACCGGCAACCCGCGCTCACGCGCCCGCTGTTCGAGCCGCGGGCGCAGCGGTCCGTCCCCGGCCACCACCAGCACCGCCCGCCTGCCCCGCCGCAGCAGCGACTCCAGGGCGTCCAGCGCCGTGCCCGGCCGCTTCTCCACGGAAAGCCGGGTGCAGGTGACGAGCAGCGTCTCGTCCTCGCGCGCGTACCGTGCGCGAAGCCCCGGGTCGCGCAGCGCGGGGTGCCGCTGCACGAGGTCGACGCCCAGAGGAGCGCGTACGACGTTGCGGGCTCCGATCCGCACGAACTCCCGCTCGGCGAACTCGGTGGTGCACACCACGCGCGCGTACGTGTGTGCCGTACGCACGTTGAGGGCGTCGGCGGTGCGCCGGGCCGCACCCTCCGGCAGGCCCCAGGTGCGCAGGACGCCGTCTGCGGTCTCGTGGGAGACCATCACGGCGGGCACGCGGGCACGTCGCGCCCACTTGCCGGTCCAGCGCAGGGTCGTACGGTCGGAGACCTCGAGCCGGTCCGGCTCCAGCTCCTCCAGGACCCGTGCCACGCGCCGCTTGTCGGTGAGGACGCGGTAGCCGCCCGTGCCGGGCAGCAGCGGCCCGGGCAGGGTGATGACGCGCCCCTGCTCGGTGTCGCGGTCGTCGGCGCGCTCGCCGGGCACGATCAGCACGGGCTCGTGCCCGGCCGCCCGGAAGCCCTTGCCCAGTTCGCGCAGGGCGGTGCGCAGACCGCCGGAGGCGGGGGCGACGAAGTTCGCCAGGCGCACGATCCGCAGGGAGCTCATGCCGCCACCGCCGTCTTCCTGCGCGCGGCGAGCACATCCGCGTAGTGCCCGATCAGCTGATCGCCCACCGCCGCCCAGGTGCGTCCCTCGACCGTGGCGCGCGCGGTGGCGCCGAAGGCGGCCCGCCGGGCCGGGTCGGCCATCAGGGACCGCACGGCCTCGCGTACGGCGTCGGCGTCGCGGGGCGGCACCAGCAGCCCGGTGCGCCCGTGGGCGACGAGATCGAGGGGGCCGCCGACGGCCGGCGCGACCACGGGGAGGCCGCTCGCCATGGCCTCCTGCACGGTCTGGCAGAAGGTCTCGAAGGGCCCGGTGTGGGCGAACAGGTCCAGCGAGGCGTAGATCCGGGCGAGGTCGTCACCGGTGCGGCGGCCGAGGAAGACGGCGCCCGGCAGGGCCTCGGACAGGCTGGGCCGGCTCGGGCCGTCGCCCACGACGACGACCTTGACGCCGTCGAGCCCGCACACGCCGGCCAGGAGCTCGATGTGCTTCTCGGGTGCGAGCCGGCCGACGTATCCGACGATCAGCTCGCCGTTCGGGGCGAGTTCACGGCGCAGGGACCCGTCGCGCAGCTCGGGGCGGAAGCGGGCGGTGTCCACGCCGCGGGGCCAGAGCTTGACCCGGGGCACGTCGTGGGCCTCCAGGTCGCGCAGCGAGGCGCTGGAGGGGGCGAGGGTGAGGTCGGCGGCGGCGTGCACGGAGCGGATGCGCCGCCAGGCCGTCGCCTCGCCGGCGCCCATGTAGGTACGGGCGTATCCGGCCAGGTCCGTCTGGTAGACGGCGACGGCCGGCACGCCGCACCGGGCGGCGACCGCCATGCCGCGGACGCCGAGGACGAAGGGGCTGGCCAGGTGGACGACGTCGGGCCGGTGCCCGGCGACTGCCGCGGCCAGGCGGCGGCTGGGCAGGGCGACCCGGACCTGGGGATAGCCCGGGAGCGGTAGGGAGGGGACTCGGACGACGGGGCACGGCGCCTGGGCGTCGGGCCCGGTACCGGCGCGGCCGACGAGTGCGGTGCTTGCCGGAGCGACGACGAGGGGGAGGTGACCGCGATCTGCGAGGTGCCGGGCGGTCTGGAGCGCGCAGTGGGCCACGCCGTTCACGTCGGGGGGAAAGGATTCGGTCACGATGACGACACGCATACCCGTGTTCTCGCCGCACTGGACGTGCCCGCGTCAACGTGGATCTATGCGAACGATGAACGTCCCGTGAGCGTTCCCGCGCACACCCGAGCAGGTCAGGCCGTGTCCATGACCGCCTGACCCGCGGGTCACCCGCTGTTCATCCGGTCACCGTGCCGCCGCCCGGTGCCGCTCAATACCGCCCGGTGCCACCAGGAGAACAGGTGAGGGGCCGGCTCAAACAGCGGGCCCGTCGGGTGTGATGCGACTTCGTACGGCGGTCTGCACCTCGGCCTCCTCGGCCGGATCGGCGGCGAGCCGGCGCAGCTGCTCGACGACTCGGGCGTCACCGGTCTCGGCGTGCCGGGCGGCGATCTCGCGGGTGGTCTCCTCGCAGTCCCAGAGGCACTCGACGGCGAAGCCCGCCGGGAAGGAGGGGTCGGTGGCGGCCAGGGCGCGTGCGGCGCGGCCGCGGAGATGGGACGAGGCGGTCTCGCGGTAGATGTGCCGCAGCACGGGGGCGGCGCAGGCGATGCCCAGGCGGCCGGTGCCGTCGACGAGGGTCCACAAGGTGGGGGCGTCGGGGCCTTCGCCCCGTACCGCTTCCCGCAGCGCGGCGAGGACCAGGTCCTTGTCCGCGGCGCCGCCGCGACAGGCGAGCATGCGCCCGGCGGAGGCGCCCAGGGCGTCGGGCCGGTGGACCCAGCTACGGGCCCGGTCGACGGCGGCGACGCTGCGCATCCGTTCGAAGGCGTCGGCGGCGGCCTCCACGACGGCCGGGGAGCCGGTCATCACGGCTTGCTCGATGAGGCCGGGGGCGTCGGGATCATTGCCGTCGGCGAGATAGCGCAGGGCGGTGCAGCGGGCTCCGTCGGTGCCGTCCTTGGCGGCCTGCACGATCTCGGCCCGGTCCTCGGGTCCGGCCACCGCCGTGAGGCAGCGGGCGGCCGGTACATGCAGTGCGGCGCCGCGGTCCAGGCCCTGCTGGGCCCACTCGAAGACGGCCTGCACGCTCCAGCCGGGGCGGGGCCCGGACGGTCGCATCTGCCGCTGCCAGCGGTCGAAGCAGCCGGTTTCCTGGGCGGCACGCACGCGCGTGGCGATCGATTCGCGCGGATCCTCGGCCCACAGACGCCACGGCCGGGGCTCGAAGGCGTCCCGCACGACGCAGGCCAGTTCGGCCTCGCCCTCGGCATCGGTCGGGAAGCGGGCCAGGACGGGCGCGGCCAGGGCGCGCAGCCCGGCGTCGTCGTCCCTGAGCGCCAGCTCATCCAGGGCCCAGGCCCAGTTGGAGCCCGACGCGGCGTACCTGCGCAGCAGTTCGAGCGCGTCCCGCCTGCCATAGGAGGCGAGATGGCCGAGCACGGCGAGAGCCAGGCCCGTACGGCACTCCTCGGTGTCGGAGACGTCCTCGACGTCGAAGAGGTGTGCCTCGATGTCGTCCAGCTCGCCGTTCAGGTCGAGGTAGAGACGGGCGTAGTAGAGGGAGCGGTTCTCCACCTGCCAGTCGTGGCGGGGATCACGCAGCACGCAGTGGTTCAGTGCCGCGAGCGCCTCGGCGCGCGGTGCGGTGAGTGCGTGCAGCGTGCCGTCGCCACGCCCCCTCTGCAGGAGGCCGAGCAGGGTACCGCTGGGCGCTATGACCGGATCGAACATGGGAAACAGCCTCACATCAAGCGTCGACGCAACCGGGGAGCACGCATTACCTGGCCGCGTGACACAACGTCGGGGCGCCCGCCGTCTCTTGCTTGCTGTAGACCATCTTCCTCTGCCTCTCGTCGGTGGCCCTTGCGGACCGGCTCACGGCCCGCGCGGTGCGGCAACACCTGCCCAGCCATCGCGTCCGTGAATCACGACGTCATGATGACCCGGCACTTCGTGCTGCCGCGACCGATATTTCGGCGGCCCTGTACCGCCTCCCCCGTTCTTGGTGTTTTCGCTGGTCAGAACCTACGGATCAGTGTGCGCCGAACAGGTCGAGCAGTTCCGTCTTGCCGAACATCCGTGCCGTGTCGACGGCCGACGGGGTGCCGGCGGCCGGATCCGCGCCTCCTTCGAGGAGGGCTCGGATCACTTCCGTCTCACCCTTGAAGACGGCACCGGCGAGCGGGGTCTGGCCCCGGTCGTTGATGCGGTCGCCCTCGGCGCCGCGGGCGAGCAGGGCGCGCACCGCGTCGGCGTGGCCGTGGTAGGCCGCGAGCATCACGAGCGAGTCACCGCGGTCGTTGGTGAGGTTGGCCGGCACACCCGCGTCGACGTACGCCACCAGCTCCTCGGTCCGTCCCTGCCGGGCCAGGTCGAAGATCTTGGTCGCCAGCTCCACGACCTCGGGGTCGGGGGCTTCACTCATCGGCCGGACCGCCTTCCATGCAACCGTTCAGGTGAATCGCCAGCGTACTGGCTTCAGCGGCACATGACGTGCCTCGCCGGAGGTAAGGATCACCGCAGCCGCGGCCGTACGCGAGAACCGGTCCCAGCGGTGCAGGACACCAGGCCATCTGGGCGAAATCAGCCGGATTTCACCCAATTGCACCTTTAATAGTATGGATGCATGCTGTGATCCTGGAAGTACTCATGGTGACTGTCCCCGTGAACCAGGAGAACTCAAATGATCTTGTCCATCTCCGGCGTGGTCCTGCTCGGCATCATCGTCTTCCTCTTCTTCCGCAAGGACGGGCTCAAGGCGTCGCACGCCCTGGTCTCGGCCCTGTTCGGCTTCTATCTCGCGAGTACGGCGATCGCGCCGAGCATCAAGGCCGGCGGCGAGAGCCTCGCGAGCCTGCTGGGCGGCATCAAGTTCTGACGCCGTCCGCCCCGTCCGTACGCACCGACAGGAGACTTCAGTGGCTCGGCGCCCCCTCCCTCGCATCCTGAGCACAGGCAGCGCGCAGATCGCCCGGGGCCGGGAGCTGGCCCGGACGGCGGCCGACAGCGCCACCGACGTCCTCCACCCGCTGATCTCGATCACCCGTGGTCTGCGCCGGCTGGCTGGTGCCGGGCGGCGCAAGTGGGCCGACACGCCCAAGGACCGGCGCGGGCCGCTGCTGTTCCTGGCGGCCTCGGTGGTCCTGGTCGTGGCACTCCTGCCGTACGGCCCGCTGCTCGCCGTCATCTCCGTGATGGCGGCGGCAGCCTGGCACGGCCGGGAACCGCGCACACCGTCGGCGCCCGAAGGCCCCGACGAGTCCCAGGCCGAGCGCCTCTCATCGCTCTACGAGGCCCTGGTCCCGTACTTCTCGCTGGCCGGGGACCCCTCCCCCCTCTATGCCCACGGCGGCGAATGGGGCAAGGCGTTCCCGGAGTACGCGTTCGACGAATCCGGCCGGGTCACCCAGCTGGTGATCCGCTACCCGGCCTACTTCACCGACGGCGAGATCGACTCCCGCACCCGCATCGAGCAGCTGCTGCACGCCAAGTGCGGGCGCGGCCGTGAGTACCACTTCGCCTGGGACGAGGAAGGCAACCGCCTCACCGTCACGGTCCTGCCCCCGCTGCCCACCGACATCGCCGCCCAGCGATTCGTCACGGCTCCGGGGGAGACGGTGCTCGGCGTCACCGACCCCACCCAGGTCAGGCGCACGCTCCCGCTCACCCACGGCGAGGAGCGGCGCGACGTACCACCGGTCGTCTGGCGCACCGGCGTCCGCTCCACCGAGCCCCATCTGCTGATCATGGGCCAGCCGGGCAGCGGCACCACCAGCCTGCTGCGCTCCATCGCCCTCCAGGCGCTCCAGCACGGAGACGTGGTGATCGTCGAGGGGGGCACCGGCGAGTACGCGTGCCTCGCCGGACGGGAGGGCGTGCTGGCCGTCGAGTGCGGTCTGACCGGAGCGCTGGCGAGCCTGGAGTGGGCCGCCACCGAGACGGAGCGCCGGCTGATCGCCGCGAACCGCGCCCGCCAGGCCGGGCATCCGCCACCGGAGGACACCAGGCGTCCCCTGTGGCTCCTGCTCGACCGGCCGAGCGCCTTCGTCCCCCTGGCGGCCGCGGACGGCCGCAAGGATCCGCAGTCCCTCCTCCAGGTCCCCCTCCGGCACGGCCGCGCGGCGAACGTGACCGTCGTGGTGGCCGACCAGTTCGACAACGCCGATGCCCTCAGCGACGCCGTACGGCAGCACACACGCGCGCGTGTCGTGCTCGGGCCCGCGACAGCCGATCAGCTGGCGGGCGTTCTCGGCGCCCTGCCCGCCACGACCCCGGCCGTCGACGTCCCGCCCGGCCGCGGCTACGCCCGCCTGGGCGCGGGCCCGGTGCACCGGCTGCAGGTTCCCTCGACCCCGGACCCGTACGACGACGAGACCGGCGAGGCGGACCGGGAGGCGGTGCTGGCCCTGCTCCCGCCGCTGACCACTCCGGCCGAGGCGGAGCGGATCGATTCGGCGCCCAGCGACCCGGTCGAGGCGGAGCCTCTCGACGCGGACCCGGCCGAGGACGCGGAACCGGTCGAGGCGGCACCCCTTGACGCGGGCCGATTCCGAGCGCAGCCCGTCGACATGAAGAAGGAACCGGTCGGCGAGGAGGACCGCGAGACGGAGCCGCTCTCCACCGAAGCCGTGGCGGCGGAGGCGCCGTAGAGCGCGATGCCCCAGGGCGCGGATGCCGCCTCCCCGGCGGCGCCTACGCCACGAACGTCCGGGGCGTCTCCCCGCCCCCGCTCGCCCCGCCCTCCACCAGGCGCGCCGCCGCGGCCAGCCGGGCCGCCGCCTCCTCGGCCACCGCTCCGCCCACGGTGAACGGCAGCCGCACGTAGCCCTCGAAGGCCCCGTCGACGCCGAAGCGCGGTCCCGACGGCACGCGTACGCCGACCCGCTCCCCCACCTCGGCGAGCCGCGAGCCCGACAGTCCGCCGGTGCGCACCCACAGCGTGAGGCCGCCGCGCGGTACCTCGAACTCCCAGTCGGGCAGCTCCCGTCGCACCGCGGCGACCAGGGCGTCCCGGTTCTCCCGGGCCTGTCCGCGCCGCACCTCCACCGCCTGCTCCCAGCCTCCGGTGCTGAACAGCCAGTTCACGGCGAGCTGTTCCAGCACCGGGGTGCCGAGGTCGGCGTACGCGCGCGCGGCGACCAGGCTGCGGATCACGTCCGGCGCCGCGCGCACCCAGCCGATGCGCATCCCCGCCCAGAAGGCCTTGCTGGCCGAACCGACGGTGATCACCGTGGACCCGGCGGGGTCGAAGGCGCACACGGGCCGCGGCATCGCCTCCTGCCGGAGATCCTCGTCCAGCCACAGCTCGCTCATCGTCTCGTCGGCGATCAGGACCGTCCCGGCCGAGCGGGCCGCCTCCACCAGTCGGCGCCGCTGGTCGTCGTCGGCGAGCGCGCCGGTCGGGTTGTGGAAGTCGGCGACGATGTACGCGATCCGGGGTGCGGCGTCCCGCAGCACCTGCCGCCAGCGGTCCAGGTCCCAGCCGGTCAGCCCCTCGGCCATCGCCACGGGCACCAGCCGCGCCCCGGCCTCGCGCATCAGCTGGAGGATGTTGGCGTACGAGGGCGACTCGACGGCCACGCGTTCGCCGCGGCCCGCGAAGAGGTGGCAGATCGCGTCGATCGCGCCCATGGCCCCCGTGGTCACCATGATCTGCTCGGGCATCGTGGGAATACCGCGCGCCGTGTACCGGTCGGCGATCATCGAGCGCAGGGCGGGCAGTCCGGCCGGATAGTCGCCGTGCGTATGGGCGTACGGGGGCAACTCCTCCAGGGCGCCCTGGACTGCGCGGGTCAGCCACGGCTCGGGGGCGGGAAGGGCCGCGCAGCCCAGGTCGATCATCGAGCCGAGCGCCTCGGGCGGCAGGGGCTCGAGGCCGCGCGCGGGCAGCGGGTTACCGGCCGGCACGGCGGTCCAACTGCCCGCGCCGCGCCGGGATTCGAGGAACCCTTCGCTGCGCAGCGCCTCGTACGCGGCGGCCACGGTCGTACGGCTGACGGACAGGGCGAGCGCCAGTTCGCGTTCGGCGGGCAGCCGGGCGGCCACGGGGACGCGGCCCTCCAGCACCAGCAAGCGGATGCCGTCGGCCAGCGCACGATAGGCGGGCGGACGGCGCGTGCCGGGGCCCGCCGGGCGGTCCTGCTGGGAGTTGAGCAGCCTGGCCAGCTGCGCCGCACCCATCGCCGAGGTCCACTGCGCCATGGAAATCAGTCCACCTTCCCCGAATTGGCCATGGATCAAGCTTTCACCCAAGCCACAGGGTGTCATGAGTCAGGCCACTACGACCACTGGGGGTATCTGTTGTCCACCAAGGACCGTCTCGGGCGGCGGTTGATCCAGCTGTATGCGGGACTCGCGCTCTACGGCGCGAGTTCCGCGCTTCTCGTCGAGGCGGGCCTGGGTCTTGAGCCCTGGAACGTGCTGCACCAGGGCGTGGCCGAGCTCACCGGCCTGACGATCGGCGTCGTGTCGATCATCGTGGGCGCGGCGGTGCTGCTCCTGTGGATCCCGCTGCGCCAGCGTCCGGGTCTCGGCACGGTCTCCAATGTCTTCGTGGTGGGCCTGGCCATGGACGGCACGCTCTCGGTCGTACCGGACGTGCACTCCCTGGCCGTACGAATCCCTCTCCTGCTGTCCGGCATCGTGCTCAACGGCGCGGCCACCGGGCTCTACATCGCCGCCCGCTTCGGGCCGGGCCCGCGGGACGGGCTGATGACCGGGCTGCACCGGCGCACGGGCCGTTCGATCCGGCTGATGCGGACGGCGGTCGAGGTGGCGGTGGTCGCGACCGGCTTCGCCCTCGGCGGCTCGCTCGGCGTCGGCACCGTCCTGTACGCGGTGTCGATCGGCCCGCTCGCCCAGCTGTTCCTGCGGCTCTTCGACGTCCCGCCGGCATCCGGCGGCAGCACGGTCGTTGCCGGAGGGCAACCACAGGGAGCGATACTGCGTCCGTGACCACGCGGATACGCCACCCCTATCTCGACCATCCCGGCCCGATCGCCTTCGCCCACCGGGGCGGCGCCGCCGACGGCCTGGAGAACACGGCGCTGCAGTTCCGGCGGGCGGTGCAGGCGGGGTACCGCTACATCGAGACCGACGTCCACACCACGGCGGACGGCAGGCTGGTCGCCTTCCACGACTCCACGCTGGACCGGGTGACCGACGGCGCCGGCCGCATAGCGGACCTGCCGTGGCAGGAGGTGAGCCACGCGCGCGTGGCGGGCAAGGAACCGGTGCCGCTGTTCGAGGAACTGCTGGAGACCTTCCCCGAGGTGCGCTGGAACGTCGACCTGAAGGCGGAGTCCTCGCTGCACCCCTTCCTGGACTTGGTCGAGCGCACGCGCGCGTGGGACCGCGTCTGCGTCGGCTCATTCTCCGAGGCGCGGGTGGTGCGCGCCCAGCGGCTCGCCGGTCCGCGTCTTGCGACGTCGTACGGCACGCGCGGTGTGCTCAACCTCCGGCTGCGCTCCTGGGGAGTGCCGGCCGCGCTGCGCGGATCGGCGGTCGCGGCCCAGGTGCCCGAGTCCCAGTCCGGCATCCAGGTCGTCGACCACCGCTTCGTACGCGCCGCCCACGCGCGTGGGCTGCAGGTTCACGTGTGGACCATCAACGAACCCGAGCGCATGCACCGGCTCCTGGACCTGGGCGTGGATGGCATCATGACCGATCACATCGACACGTTGCGCAAGGTCATGGAAGAACGCGGCGTCTGGGTCTGAGCGCCCCGAGCCTGTCCCCCGAGCCTTGGCACGGCACTTCAGCGGGGAAGCGAGGGCACGGGTGAGCGCCGACACCGTGCGGACGGAAGTCTTCGACCGAAAGCGTGAGCAGCGCGGCTGGTACTTCTACGACTGGGCCTGCTCCGTCTACTCGACGAGCGTCCTCACCGTGTTCCTGGGCCCCTATCTGACGTCGGTGGCCAAGTCCGCGGCCGACGCGGACGGGTTCGTCCATCCCCTGGGCGTCCCGGTGCGCGCCGGCTCGTTCTTCGCGTACTCGGTGTCCCTGTCCGTGATCGTGGCGGTGCTGGTGATGCCCCTGGTGGGCGCGGCCGCCGACCGCACCGGGCGCAAGAAGCCGCTGCTCGGGGCCGCCGCCTACACGGGGGCCGCGGCGACGACGGGCATGTTCTTCCTCGACGGCGACCGCTATCTGCTCGGCGGCGTTCTGCTGGTGGTCGCGAACGCGGCGCAATCCGTGGCGTCGATGCTCTACAACTCCTATCTGCCGCAGATCGCCCCGCCCGAGGAACGCGACGCGGTCTCCTCGCGCGGCTGGGCCTTCGGCTATGCGGCGGGCTCGCTGGTCCTGATCGTCAACCTGGTGCTGTACATGGGGCACGACTCCTTCGGCGTCTCGGAGACCATGGCGGTACGCATCTGTCTGGCCACCGCCGGACTGTGGTGGGGCGCCTTCACGCTCGTCCCGCTGAACCGGCTGCGCGACCGCGGCGCCAAAGGAACGACGCCGACCACCGCTCCCGGGCTGCGTCAACTGGCCGCGACCGTACGTGACATGCGCCGCCACCCGCTGACCCTCGCCTTCCTCCTGGCGTACCTCATCTACAACGACGGCATCCAGACGGTGATCTCCCAGGCCTCGGTCTACGGCTCGGAGGAGCTGGGGCTCGGGCAGTCGACGCTGATCGGCGCCGTGCTGCTCGTGCAGGTGCTGGCGGTGGCGGGGGCGCTGGGGATGGGACGGCTGGCGCGGACGTACGGGGCCAAGCGCACGATCCTCGGTTCGCTGGTGGCCTGGACGGTGACGCTGGCGGCCGGGTACTTCCTGCCGGCCGGCGCTCCGGTGTGGTTCTTCGTCCTGGCGTCCGGGATCGGGCTCGTCCTGGGCGGCAGCCAGGCCCTGTCCCGCTCCCTGTTCTCGCATCTGGTGCCGCCCGGCAAGGAGGCCGAGTACTTCTCCGCGTACGAGATGAGCGACCGGGGAATGAGCTGGCTCGGACCGCTTCTGTTCGGGATCACCTACCAGCTGACTGGAAGTTATCGTGACGCGATCATCTCGCTCGTCGCCTTCTTCGTCATCGGATTCGCCCTGCTCGCACGGGTTCCGGTGCGGCGGGCGATCCTCGATGCGGGCAATCCGGTTCCGGAGCGGATTTAGTACTCACGACGAAAGGGCTGTAGTGTACGCGTTTGGCCTGCCAGGCGTACCGTTACTGCGCGTCAAAGATGCCGAAACGCTGGGTGACATCTCCTAACAGATGTGACAAACCGGGCGCCGGTGGGTACGACATTGGTCAGCAAGGCTGCGGCTACGACGGCGACGCACGACCCGGAACGCGATACGGGACGGGAATCTTTACCGCCGACCGGACGTTGACCGGATGACGACGACAGCGACACCTGTCCTGTGGGCGACAAGCCCGGGAGGCACGATTCATGAGTGAGCGAGCTCTTCGCGGCACGCGCCTCGTGGTGACCAGCTACGAGACGGACCGCGGTATCGACCTGGCCCCGCGCCAGGCCGTGGAGTACGCATGCGAGAAGGGGCATCGCTTCGAGATGCCCTTCTCGGTCGAGGCGGAGATTCCGCCGGAGTGGGAGTGCAAGGTCTGCGGGGCTCAAGCACTCCTGGTCGACGGCGACGGCCCTGAGGAAAAGAAGGCCAAGCCCGCGCGTACGCACTGGGACATGCTGATGGAACGGCGTACCCGCGAGGAACTTGAAGAGGTCCTCGAGGAGCGTCTGGCCGTTCTCCGTTCGGGCGCGATGAACATCGCGGTCCACCCGCGGGACAGCCGCAAGTCGGCTTAGCACCGGCGGGGTCGAGCGGACGACAAACGCACGCATACGACGGCGGGCGGCCTACGTGGAAACACGTAGGCCGCCCGCCGTCGTATGCCGTACGACCCGCCGTTCTGTGCCCTACCGCGTGGTCAGCGCGTCAGCGGCGGGCGCGGGTCCTGGGGCGTGTCACCGGGTTCGTCCCTGATCACCTCGCCCTGGACGACCTTGCCGTCCGGGCGGTGGATGCGGGCCTGCTGGAAGGCGTCACCGAGACCGCCGGGGACAGCCTCGCGCAGCCTGCGGTCGAGGGTGCGTTCCGTGTAGCGGCTCAGCGCCTTCTGGACCGGCGGGATCAGCAGCAGCAGACCCACCGCGTCCGAGATCAGGCCGGGGATCATCAGGAGCAGACCGCCGAGCATCAGCAGGCCGTTGCCACCGCCGCTCTGCGGGGTGCCGCCGCGCTGCAGGGCCTCGTTGAGGTTCTGGAACGCGCGCCGGCCCGCCTTCTTGATCACCGCCGCGCCGAGGACGAACCCGGCGACCAGCAGCAGGAACACGACGAACCCGCTCGACGCGCCCGCGACCACGATCAGCAGCCAGATCTCCAGCACCAGCCAGGCCGCGACACCCAGCGGCAGGAACGTCCGCAGCCGGGAGCGCCGGGGCCGGGCGGGATGCGCAGGGGTCGGAGCACCAGTCGTCATGCATCCAGTGTGCCTGGCCCCGGCTCAGTGCGGGATAAGGGGATGATCAGCCGCACCCGCGCAGGGCGCGGCGCTCTCCGAGGGCAGGCCTTCAGGCCTTCTTGCCCCGGCCCAACACCTTGCCGACCCGCTCCGCCGCACCCCACGTCGTGACCCGCCACAGGGCCTCCACCAGGATGTCGCGGCTCATCTTGGAGTCGCCCAGTTCCCGCTCGACGAAGGTGATGGGCACCTCGACCACGTGATAGCCGGCCTTGACCGCGCGGCGGGCGAGGTCGACCTGGAAGCAGTAGCCCTGGGAGGCGACCTCGTCGAGGCCGAGGCCCTCCAGGGTCTCCTTGCGGAAGGCGCGGTAACCGCCGGTGATGTCACGCAGCGGCAGGTCGAGGGCGAGGCGGGAGTACAGGCTGCCGCCGCGGGAGATGAACTCGCGGCTCTTGGGCCAGTTCACCACCCGGCCGCCGGGCACCCAGCGGGAGCCGAGGACGAGGTCGGCGCCCTTGAGCGCGGTGAGCAGACGGGGCAGTTCCTCCGGCTGGTGGGAGCCGTCGGCGTCCATCTCGACCAGGACGCCGTAGCCGTGCTCGATGCCCCAGCGGAAACCCGCGAGGTAGGCGGCGCCGAGGCCCTCCTTGCCCTTGCGGTGCAGCACCTGGACCTGGTCGTCCTCGGCGGCGAGTTCGTCGGCGAGCTTGCCCGTGCCGTCGGGGCTGTTGTCGTCGGCCACGAGGACGTGCGCCTCGGGGACCGCCTCGCGCACCCGGCCGACGATGGACTTGATGTTCTCCGCCTCGTTGTAGGTCGGAATGATCACCAAGGCCGTGCCGAGCGGGCCGAACTGCCGCTGCTGGGCCTGTTCCGCGAGGGTCCCGTCACCGTCGTTCACTACTGCCCCTTCGTGTCCGTCGCAGAGGTCCACCATAGTGTCCGCGGCCTGCGATGACTCGACAGCAGGTGCCTATCGTGGTGTCGATTCCGCAAGAGCGGGGTAAGAATGCCTGTTCGGGCACGATTGTGCACTACGGATGGGGGCCCGGCGCCCTTCGGGCCGACCTGGGACCCGCTGGCTGCGGATCGACCGAAAGCCGTTGTCTACTGAGCGTCCGGGCCCCACCCGGGTCACACCTCCCCGACCAGCCGGAACGTTCCCTCGTCGCGCGCGGGCGCTGAGCCTGGCTCCCAGTGGCGGTGCTCCGGTGCGGCACACCGTCCCTGACCCAGCGGCGCTGCGACAAGTGCGAGGAAGTTCGCCGGTCGGGCGTCCGGTGGTGGACTCCGCCGAACCTACCGGCCCCCAGCCGTCGGCTGTCAACTGCCGTTCGACCTGCGGGTCTTCCGTCAAAGCCCTGGTCAGCGCCGAGGATACGCGGGTCGTGCGACGGCGTGGCGGGCGGCGATCGGCGCCGCGCCACCCCGGGAGATCACTCGCCCGGCCCTACGAACACGGTCCGGCCGCCCACCACGGTGCGCAGGCAGACGGGCAGCTCACGGCCCGGTGTGAGGTCGGGCAGACCGGGTGTGCCGGAACGGGGGTCGGTGGACCAGCGGGCGACCCGGTCGTCCGGAGCCTGGACCACGAGCTCGTCGGTGCGCCAGACGGCGTAGTCGGCGGGCGCCCCAGGCACCAGTACGCCCGCGTCGTCCCGCCCGATGGCCCGCCAGCCTCCGCGCGTGTGGGCGGTGAACGCCGCGCGCACGGAGACCCGCTGCTCCGGCGTGCGGTGGAAGGCGGCCGCGCGGACCGTGCCCCACGGGTCGAAGGGGGTGACCGGGCTGTCGGAGCCGAACGCGAGCGGCACGCCCGCCCTGAGCAGGGCCGCGAAGGGGTTCAGGGTGCGGGCCCGCTCGGCGCCCAGGCGCTGGGCGTACATGCCGTCCTCGCCGCCCCACAGCGCGTCGAAGGCGGGCTGCACGGAGGCGGTCAGGCCCAGCTCGGCGAAGCCCGCGACCGTCTCGGGGGTGAGCATCTCGGCGTGCTCGACGCGGTGCCGGGCGGCGCGGACGCGGGCCGGGCCGATCTTGTCGGCGGCGGCGCGCACACCCTCGACGACGGTGGTCACGGCGGCGTCCCCGATCGCGTGGAAGCCGGCCTGCAGACCGGCCTCGGTGCAGGCGATCACGTGTGCGGCGACTGCCGCGGCGTCCAGGTAGGCGGTGCCGGTGTGGTCCCTGTCGGCGTACGGCATGTGCAGGCAGGCGGTGTGCGAGCCGAGGGCACCGTCGACGAAGAGATCACCGGCCGCGCCGACGGCGCCCAGCCCGCGCGCCTTCGCCACGCCCTCCTCGCCCGCCTCGGCCCAGTAGCCGACGACCCGCGGCGCGGGTTCCTCGGCGGCCAGGCGCAGCAGGTCGGTGAAGTCGTCCTCGGAGGAGATGTCCGGGCCCGCGCACTCGTGGACCGAGCCGATGCCGAGGGAGGCCGCGTGGGCGAGCGCGGTGCGCTGGGCCTCGGCGCGCTGGGCGGGCGTCACGGCTGCGAACGCGGCGGCCCGAACGGCGTGATGGGCGTCGGTGGTCAGCGGGCCGTCGCCCACGCCGTTGCCGATGCCCGGGGCGAGGTCGAGCAGGGCCGTCGTGACGACCGCAGAGTGGACGTCGATGCGGGAGAGATAGAGGGGGCGGCCGCCGGTGGCCTCGTCCAGTTCCGCGCGCGTCGGGGGGCGCCCGCCGGGCCAGCGGGAGGCGTCCCAGCCGTGCCCGAGCAGCACCTTGTCCCGCGGGCGGGCCGTTGCGAAGTCCCGTACGCGCGCGAGCGCCGCCTCCAGGGAGGGCGCGTCGGACAGGTCGAGTCCGGTGAGCGCGAGGCCGGTGGACGTGGTGTGCACATGGGCGTCGGTGAACGCCGGGGTGACGAGGGCGCCGTCCAGGTCGACCACCTCGTCGACCCCGTCGGCGAAGGCGTCGGCGGCGCCCTCGGAGCCGACCCAGGCGACCTGGCCGCGCTCCACGACCATCGCGGTCGCGAACGGGTCGGCGGGGCTGTGGACCTCTCCGCGGCGGAGCAGGACGGTCTTCGGGTCGGGGGTGCGCGTGCTCATGCCGGACAGTTTCTCGCGCCGCGCGGCCGGGGCTGCACGTGGGGCGCCCCTGCCGGGGCACGGCGGCGCCCCTCGCCTCAGCCCCGACCCCCTTCGCCTCGGACGAAGCGCCCCATCGCCTCGAACGAAGCGACCCCGTCGCCTCAGACGCGTGGCGGACGCGCCTCGTACGGTGTCGACAGGACGACCGTCGTCCGTGTGGAGACGCCGGCCAGCGACCGCAGCCGGGCCAGCAGCTCCTCCAGTTCGTGCGGGGTCGCCACGCGCACCTTGAGGATGTAGTTCTCGTCGCCGGCGACGCTGTGGCAGGCCTCGATCTCGGGCACATCGGCCAGCCGGTCGGCGATGTCGTCGGGGGCGCTGGGGTCGAACGGTTTGACCGAGATGAAGGCGGTCATGGGCAGCCCGACGGCCTCGGGGTCGACGACCGCGGCGTAGCCGCGGATGACCCCGCGCTGTTCGAGCCGGCGCACCCGCTGGTGCACGGCCGACGTGGACAGGCCGGTGGCCTTGCCCAGGTCTGTGTAGCTCATCCGCCCGTCCTTGACGAGCAGCTGCACGATCTGTCGGTCGAGCTCCTCCATGGCGCAAGAACCTACAGTGCGCCTGACCTCCCGGGATACCTGAGCAGGCCGGGTCATGCCCGGTTTGTGATGTACGCGAGAGCTGACCGTGGGCCGTCCGGGCGCCGCGGCGGCCCGGTACGGCATCTGCGAGCGGCATGTGACGAACGCCACAGGCCATGAGACCTCTCCGTGATGTTCTCGTGGTTACCGCCGTGACCGGACGGGAAGTGCTTGCTGTGGTCGAGGCCGCAGTGCCTGAACGGCCCAGCCCGAGGGGGAGAACCCATGCAGAGTCCCAAGCGCCCTGGTCGAACCGCGCCCAAGCGCCTCCAGGCGGTCACCGAGCCCGAGCCGGAGGGCGTCGAACCGGACGATTTCGAGGACGAGTTGGACGCGTACGACACCTTCGAGATGTACCGGGTGATCTGCCCGGACTGCGCGCAGCCCATCGCCCTGCTGGCGGACGAGGAGGTCCTGCCGGAGCACGCGCTGTGTGCTTCGCCGTGGAACCCCTTCGGTCTGACGGTGTGCGCCGGGACCGGGCGCCGCGCGGGCGAGGCCCGCCCCGCGGACGAGTCGGCCGGGCCCCAGGAGCAGGACACGGCCCTGCTGTTGACGCTCCCTCAGGGGCTCGACTGGCGCACACAGCCGTTCTCGCACGTCGGCGGCCCCGGCTCGCGGCCCATGCGGGGCACCGTGCTGCGCGGCCAGGCCGCCTGAGCGACTCCGCTCAATCCCAGTAGCTGCCCTGCACCATGGCGCGCAGACTGCCGTGGTGCAGGATCAGTGTGTCCGGGTCCGCGGGGACGGTCGCCTCGCCGAAGTGCACCTGCCGGTAGGCGATGCGCAGCATGACGATCGCGTGCCGCAGCGCGGCGTACAGCGTGTAGAATTCCATGTGGCGCGGTGTGTGGCCGGTGAGTTCGGCATAGCGGGCCTCCACCCGGTCGCGGCGCAGGAAGTCGGGCAGGCCGCGCTGACCGAAGGCGACGGTCAGGTCCTGGAAGAAGCGGTGCAGATAGACGGTCCAGCCGAGGTCGACCTCGCGCGGGGCCAGGGCCGCCATCTCCCAGTCGAGCACCGCGACGGGCTCGAAGCCGTCGTAGACGACGTTCCCGATGCGCGCGTCGCCCCAGTTGAGCACCGCCTCGCCCGGATCGCGCGGCCAGAGTTCCTCCAGCCGGTCGAAGGCGGCCTCGATGAGGGGTGAGCGGGCGCGTCCGTCGACGACCCAGTCGTAGTAGGCGTGTTGGGCGGTGACATGGCGGCGCAGCGCGTCGCCTTCGCCCGGGAGCGTCAGGAACTCGGCCTCCTTCGGCGGCACTTGGTCGTGCAGCCGGGCCAGCAGCCCGACCGAGGCGGCCTCCAGGCGCTCGCGTTCGGCGTCGTCGGCCGCGTGCAGCCAGTTGCCCTCGTAGGTGTAGGGCATCACGTCGGGCGGCACGCGTCCACGAACGCGTTCCATCACGAAGAACGGGGCTGCGAGCGGGACGGGGTCCTCCTCCAGCCACAGCATCCTCGGCACGGGCAGGTCGGAGTGCTCCGCCACCAGGCGCATCGTGCGGTACTGGCGCGTCATGTCGTACACCGGGAAGACCGTGTACGCCGCCGGGTCCGCGGCGAGCCGCAACGCGCAGGCGCGCGCCGGGGGTTCGGGGTGATCGAGTTCGAAGAGCAGGGTCTCGCTGGACATGCCGTTGGACTCGGGGACGGTCACCCTGACCGCCTTGGCGCCGGGCAGCCGGGTGCCGAGCCAGGCGGTCAGGCGGCGGGCGATGTCCTCCCGGTCGCGGGTGGTGGTGCGTGGGCGGGGTGCCGTGGCCATGTCGCGAACCCCCCTAGGGTGCGACCGAGTTGAAGTCCGTGAACCCGCTCGGATCGTGCCGCCCGAACGAGCCGTGTTCGAAGATGCCGTGCCCGGTCCGGCCGTCCAGCCGGAAGCGGGCGGCATGGTCGGTGACCCCGTAGGCGGCCAGGGGCTGCGGCTGCGTCAGGTCGTAGGTGCGGCGGTCCGTCCAGCCGGGGCCGCGCCAGGTGCCGTGCTGCCAGTCGTCGGCGGGCGGGTAGCCGGCGCCGACGGCCAGCGGCGAGGAGGTGAGGATCTCGACCTCCAGCTCCTGCGGCTTGCGCACATCGCCCAGGTGGACGAGGGCGCGGACCGGGTCACGGGTGCCGGAGCGGTAGCCGATCTCCGCCTGGGGCCAGCCGAGTTGGCGGTCGCGGTGGCCGGGGCGGACGAGGGTGGCGTCGTTCAGGGAGCGGTATCCGTCCGCGTCCTCCTGGACGATCACCATCAGGAAGCGGTCCTCGAAGCGGACCGGGCACCACAGCCAGTGGAAGCCCTCGGTCGGATGCTCCTCGGCGAGCCGGCCGCCCTCCTCCCCCGGTATGGGCCGCACCCCCCAGCTGCGGTCGCGGGTGCCGGTCCACTCCCCGGCCGTGACCCTGAACTCCTCGCCGCCCGCACGGACGGTGCCCGTCACCCCGCCCGCCTGTACGAAGCGGCGCCCTTCGAGGGTGAGCCGGCCGCCGCGGCGCTGCAGATGGTGGGGTTCCCACAGGGCGGGGAACTCGGCGGTCCAGACGAGGTCGTACGACAACCGATCGTCGTCGCAGACCAGCCGCAGGCGCCGCAGCGGCTCCTCGACCTCGATCCGCAGCGGCCCGACAGAGAGGCGCAGGCGGTCGTCGCCGAGGGCGTCGGAGGCACGTACGGCGTGCAGCACGTTCCCGGTGCGCAGGGTCGCGTACGCGTCGATCACGCCGACGTTGGGGTAGACGCCGAGTCCCGCGACGAGCAGCGCCCGCCCCTCGTGGTCGAGGACGTGGAAGATGCAGCGGTCGTAGGCGTTGCGATCCCCGGTCGCCACGTGCCGCATGGACAGCGGGACCTGGTGCACGGGGTATTCGTCGAGCGGTACGGGGCGGTCGTCGGCCATGCCAAACCTCCCTCAGGACGCTTGGCCTGACGGTACGTCAGACAATCGGCGGTGACCAGAGGAGCGGCGTACGTCCACGAACTCACGCTCGAATCCGCAGAAAGGTGACCTGTCGCCTACCTCCGCGTTGCCCTGGTATGCCCCCCACCTACTCCACCATCGGGCGTCAGCGACGCGTCTTCGTCCCGCCCCCCACCGGAGCGGCTCTGCCCGCTCCCCCGCAGCCGCAGGACCCGCCGATCTACCGCGACCTGATGCGCACCTGGGCCGACCGGGGCCGCACCCTGCCGGGCCGCCACGACCCGGAGTGGGTCAGACTGGCGGCCCCGCAGGTCGCGACCGGTCAGTTCAGCGGGTTTCCGGACCCGCGAGGTGACGGGCGATGACCATCCGCTGGATCTGATTGGTGCCCTCGACGATCTGCAGCACCTTGGCCTCGCGCATGTAGCGCTCGGCCGGGAAGTCGGCGGTGTAGCCGTATCCGCCGAGGATCTGCACGGCGTCCGTGGTCACCTTCATCGCGGTGTCCGTGCAGTGCAGCTTGGCCATGGCCGCCTGCTTGGCGAACGGCCGCCCCGCGTCGCGCAGCCGCGCCGCCGCGAGATACAGCGCCCGGCCCGCCTCGACCTGGGTGGCCATGTCGGCGAGCATGAAGCGCAGGCCCTGGAAGTCGGCGATGGGCCGCCCGAACTGCCGGCGCCCGGTGGCGTAGGCGACGGCTTCGTCGAGTGCGGCCCGGGCGAGGCCGATGGCGCAGGCCGCGATGCCGAGCCGGCCGGAGTCGAGCGCGGACAGGGCGATCGCGAAGCCCTGGCCCTCCTCGCCCAGGCGCCGCTCGTCCGGCACGCGCACCCCGTCGAAGTGGACCTGCGCGGTGGGTGAGCCCTTCATGCCCATCTTCCTCTCGGGCGCCGCGCTGCCGAGGCCCTCGGCGTCGCCGGGCACCAGGAAGGCGGTGATCCCGCGCGGGCCCTCCTCGCCGGTGCGGGCCATGACCGTGTAGAAGTCGGCGACGCCGCCGTGGGTGATCCAGGCCTTGGTCCCGTTGAGCACCCAGTCGTCGCCGTCGCGGACGGCCTTCGTGCGCAGGGAGGCGGCATCCGAGCCGGAGGACGGCTCGGACAGGCAGTAGGCGCCCAGGAGTCCGCCGCCGAGCATGTCGGGCAGATGCTCGACCCGCTGCTCCTTCGATCCGTAGGCGGCGAGCGCATAGCTGGCCAGGGTGTGCACGCTGACGCCGAGTCCCACCGTGAGGCGGGCCGCGGCGAGCTCTTCGAGCACCTGGAGATAGACCTCGTAGGGCTGGTCCCCGCCGCCGTATTCGGAGCCGTAGGGAAGGCCGAGCAGGCCCGACTCCGACAGGAGCGTGAAGACCTCGCGCGGGAAGCGTCCCGCGTCCTCCTCCTCGGCCGCCTTGGGCGCGATCTCGCGCTGCGCGATGTCACGGACGAGCGAGATCAGATCCCGGGCCTCCTCGGTGGGCAGTTGCCGGTCCACCGGCTGCGGGGCGCGGTCGGGCATGGCGACGCTCTCCTCCCTGTTGGGGCACATCAGCGGAATGCGCGCCGTGGGTGGACGGCTCCGCCGGGTCGTTCTGATGCCGGGCCGGTCCTCGCTCCTCCGGGTCTCGGAAGCTGCTGACCAGCGGCTGTGCGCAGTGAGTATGCCCGATCCGGGGCATCCCGTCACCAGTTAACGACCGCTTACTTCAAGACTATCCCGGCCCGCCCGAAAGGCGCGCGCACGGCCCCGCGGAATTGGTCCGCACCATTGACCGGACTGGTCTAGTCCTCCTAGTGTTCATGACCAACGCTTTACCGCGTTCATGCCAATCGGCGCGCGTTCCCTCTCCCCCACGAGGAGCACCCGATGCACATCCCCCACCGCCCCCGCTTCAGGCTGCGGGCGCTTCTGTCCGCGGCCTGTTGTGCCGCCCTCGGCGCCGGGCTGCTGGCCGGCGCGGGCACGGCCAGCGCCAAGCCCTCGGCGAAGGAGGCCGCCGGCTCGAAGGTCGTCGGCTACTTCACCGAATGGGGCACCTACGACCGCAAGTACTACGTCAAGAACATCGAGACGTCCGGCTCGGCGGACAAGCTGACCCACATCAACTACGCCTTCGGCAACGTCACCGGCGGCAAGTGCGCGCTCGGCGACTCGTACGCGGCCACCGACAAGGCCTACACCGCCGACGAGTCCGTGGACGGCGTCGCCGACACCTGGGACCAGCCGCTGCGCGGCAACTTCAACCAGCTGCTGAAGCTGAAGAAGAAGCACCCGGGACTGAAGGTCCTCTGGTCGTTCGGCGGCTGGACCTGGTCCGGCGGCTTCGGCGAGGCCGCCAAGGACCCGGCCGGGTTCGCCCAGTCCTGCTACGACCTGGTGAACAACTCCAAGTGGGCGGGCGTCTTCGACGGCATCGACATCGACTGGGAGTACCCCAACGCCTGCGGTCTGAGCTGCGACACCAGCGGGCGGGACGCCTTCAAGAACGTGATGGCGGCGCTGCGTTCGAAGTTCGGCGGCGACAAGCTCGTCACCGCGGCCATCACCGCCGACGCCACCAGCGGCGGCAAGATCGACGCCGCGGACTACGCGGGCGCCGCGCAGTACGTCGACTGGTACAACCCGATGACGTACGACTACTTCGGCGCCTGGGACGCCCAGGGCCCGACCGCCCCCCACTCGCCGCTGACCTCGTACTCCGGCATCCCGAAGGCCGACTTCGACACCTCGTCGACCATCGCCAAGCTCAAGGGCCTCGGCATCCCCGCCTCGAAGCTGCTGCTCGGCATCGGCTTCTACGGCCGCGGCTGGACCGGTGTCACGCAGGACGCGCCCGGCGGCACCGCGACCGGACCGGCAGCGGGCACCTACGAGCAGGGCATCGACGACTACAAGGTGCTCAAGACCAAGTGCCCGGCCACCGGCACGGTGGGTGGCACCGCGTACGCCAAGTGCGGCAACGACTGGTGGAGTTACGACACGCCCGCGACCATCGCGACGAAGATGGACTACAAGAACCAGCAGGGCCTGGGCGGTACGTTCCTCTGGGAACTGAGCGGTGACACCACGAACGGCGAACTGATCAAGGCCATCGACTGACCGCAGCAGTACGGTGGTTGGGGCGGGGGCGCGGGAGCCTCCGCCCCTCGCTCACGAATCCCGGCGGGCTGGGGCCGGAGCGGGGTAGGACGGGTCGAGCTCCTCGATGGCGCGCATCGCGCCGCCGAGCGTCTTGACCAGCAGCTCGCGCATCTGGTCGCGGGTCAGGCGGGGGCGGTCGATCCAGTCGAGCGTGGCGCCCTCGACGCTGCACACCCAGGCGAACAGGCCCATGCGGGCGACCGGGCTGATGTCCGTGCGGCCGTACGCCCCTTCGGCGACGGTCGCGACGATCGCCTCGCGCACTCCGTCCCGGATGGCGTGCACCTCGGCGTCGAAGCCGACACCGCCGCTGACGATCGCGCGGAAGGCCGCGTGATTGTGCTCGGCGTAGCGCAGATAGCCCTCCATGGTGCGGTGGACCCGGTCCACCTGCTCCAGTTCGGCACCGCTCGCCGCGTAGCTGACCAGATCGGCCACGGAGTCCTGGATGATCGCCAGGTAGTAGCCGCGCTTGGACTGGAAGTAGTAGTAGATCAGCCCCTTGGCGACGTGCGCCTGCCGGGCTATGTCGTCCATCGAGAGCGTGTCGTACGACGTGTCGGCGAACAACTTCCGCCCGATGGTGATGAGTTCGGCGCGACGCGCCAGCGAGCGCTCGGTACCGCGCGCCCGGGGGCGGGCGGCCTCGCTCTGTTGGCTGATCTTCAATTTCGACCCTGGTCTCCAGCGGGCGGCGGGACGTCCGCAGTATGTCAGAACAACCACGGCCACTCGTTCGAGTCCGATCAACGAACGGGCCGGGGGTCAGGCCGGGATGCGTACGGCTCGGATCACAGCAGACCGAGCTGGACGACGAACATCGCGACGACCACGACGAGCGTCCAGCCCATGACCTGCTCGAGGATCTTCGGGCCGTCGTCGCCGGGGCCGCCGGTGCGGGTGCGGGCGGCGGTTGCTGAGTGTGCGGTCATGGCGTCTCGCTGAGGTCGGATGTGCGGTGGACTCCCCCCACCGTTTCGTCCACCTTGCCACCTGGAAGGGCTTTTGCGGCCGAGACGTTGGTCACACGGGAAAGGCCCCGGTCGCCCGGGGCCTTCGCACGTCGGGGCCGCCTCAGCGCACGCCGACCGCCGCGAGCGCCCTGCGCTGATGGGGCGTGGGGCGCGCCGGGAAGTACAGGTAGCAGACGCCTCCGGTGCCGGAGACCACGCTGCCACTGGCGTTGTAGCGCTTGGTGCGCAGCCAGATGTTCTCCCACTCGCGCCGCTTGTAGACGCGCCGCACCGCGTCGTCGCTCGGCGAGGCCGGGTCGTTCGCGATCACGTCACCGTCGGCGGTGAAGCCGATGATCGTCATCAGGTGCCCCGAGGTGCCGTAACCGGCCCCCGTCAGCTCCTCCTTGAGGAACGACTGCGACGTTATGGCCGGGATGCCGGCCGCGATCAGCGTCTCCAGGTCGGTGAGCGAGCCGAGCCGGGTCACCACGCCCTGCAGACCCTCGAACGTCGCCGCGTAGGCGGCGTTGAAGGGCCAGTTGCCGCAGCCCTCGTACTGGTAGTCGTAGGTGAAGCGGGCGGCGTGGTCGACCTGCGGGTCGGCGTAGCTCGGGTCCACCCAGGACAGCTGCTCGGGCGTGAGGCGGCCGCCCCAGTACTCGATGATCATCTGCGAGGAGGTGGGGCTGCACCAGGCCTCGCCGCCGTTGTCGTACTCGGGGTACTGGCCCTTGTGGATCTCCTGCGAGAAGCGCGGGACGCTCAGCTCCTGCGCGAGACCGGGCGTCGAGGCCGGGACCGTGAAGCGGTCGGGGATGTCGGAGCCCATCGCGCCGAGCCGCCAGACGGTCGGGGTGAGCCGGGTGCCGGGCTTGCGGTACAGGGTCAGCCGCAGGCGGTACGAGACCAGGCGCAGCCCCGTCGTCGCGTCGTCGATCGCGAAGGTGTCCGTCCAGATGGAGCTCTTGCCGTCACTCTGGTCGTCCACCGAGGTCCGCTTGATGTCCTGGTCACCGGCCGCCCAGCGGCCCATCACGTACCAGGGGGTCCGGGTGCCGTCGGAGTACGTGCCGTTCAGCTCGACCTGGATCCAGGTCCCGGCCGGGGTGTGCGCGTTCCAGGAGGCGATGGTCTCGGTGGAGGGGACGCGCAGCCGGTGGACGGGGGACGTCCAGGTCGCGTACTCCCAGGTGGCGGTGGTGCCGGTGTGCGGGTCCGTGTAGTCGGTGGTGCCGGCGGGGGTGGCGATCACCACGCCGGGACGGGCGCCCGCGACGGCGCGGACGCCCTTCGCGGTGCCGGAGCGCCAGTCGTGGTGTGTGGTCCAGGCGCGGTAGTCGACCGGCCGGGCCGGCACCTTCGCGGCCTCGGCGACGCCGGCGGTGACCGCCGGGCCCACCACCGCGGCGGCGACCGCGGCGGCCAGAACGGTTCTGCGGGACGGCTTTTCGGCTCTGCTCATGGGCGGATTGACCCCCAGGTGTCCGAGTCGGGACGGGTCCAAAGGCACTGCTGTACGGCACTGTCGTGCTGCACCGATGCGCTGCACCGTGGTGCCGCGTGTGCGCCAACTATGGCCGCAGGTCCCACGTCCTGCCAGCACTTCGGCGCATGCCACGCCCATGAATATTGGTCTCGACCACTGATATGACCTGCGGAACCGGCCGGCCCGGCGCACCACGGGGCGCGCCGGGCACCGGACTCAGATCAGGTCCATCGCCGCGACCTCGTCGGGGCGGCCGTAGCTGACCGGTCCCTGGAAGCGGCGGCGGGCGGTGGCGAACCACCAGACGGTGGCGACGATGAGCACCACGGCGAGGGCGATCGGCGCGTAGTTGAAGGAGTCGGCCGTGATCGGGGAGGCCTGCGGCAGCATGAACAGCACGCTGCTCAGCACGATCCAGACCACCGCGACCACGCCCACCGGACGGCCCCAGCGGCCGAGGTTCCACGGACCTGGCTGGAACTCGCCGCCCAGCTGCAGCCGCAGCAGGATCGGCACGGCGTAGGCGAGGAAGAGACCGACGACGTTGACGCTGACGATGGCCGTGAACGCCGTGTGCGACCACCAGCCGGGCAGGACGAGCGCGAGCGAGCAGCCGACCGCGAGCCAGACGGCGTTGACGGGGGTGCGGGTGCGCGAGGAGACGGTGTGCCACCAGCGCGAACCGGGCATCGCGCCGTCCCGCGAGAAGGCGAAGATCTGCCGGGTGTTGCTGGTGAGATTCGCCAGACCGCAGAAGAGCATCGCGCCGATCACGATCAGCAGGAGCAGCTTGGCGGTGGTGAGACCGAGGCCGTCTATCAGAATCTGGACGGGCGGAGCGGAAGCGCCCGCCACATGGTCGTAGTCGTGAATGCTGTAGACCAGTGCGAGCATCAGGATCAGGCCGGTGATCGCCGAGTAACCGATCGCCCGTGTGATCCCCTTCGGGGCGTTGACGGTGGCCTGCACTGTTTCCTCGGACATGTGGAAGCTGCCGTCGAAGCCGGTGAAGGTCCAGCTGGTGACGAGCAGTCCGAGCATCCCGCCGTAAAGCCCGCTGGTGAAACCGGTGTTGTTCGCGAAATGCGTGACGAACGAAGCCGAGCGGTGGCTGTCGGGGCCGACGATCAGGGCGGTCACGATCACCACGAGACCGATCAGCAGCCACCACACCGAGATCCGGTTGAGGAGGGCGACCAACTGCACGGTGTAGGTGTTGGCCAGTCCCTGCAGCACGATGATCAGCGCCGTGATCAGCACGGTCTGGTGCGCGGTCGGCACGTACGAGGGCCACTGCAGGGCGACGAAGGCCTGGATGAAGGTGGCGGCCGCGTAGCCGGTGGCCGCCGTGCCGCCTATCTGGCCCACGAAGTTCAGCCATCCCGTGTACCAGGACCAGGCGCCCTTGTGCCGTTTGGCGAGTTTACCGGCGGAGAAATACAGCGCACCGCTCGTCGGATAGGCGGAGGCGACTTCCGCCATCGCGAGGCCGACGAAGAGCACCATGACGGAGACGCCGATCCAGCCGAATACCAGAATGCGGGGCCCACCGGCATTCATGCCGAATCCGAAGCTGGAGAAAATACCCGAGATGATATTGATGATGGTGAACGAGATGGCGAAGTTGTCGAACGCCTTGAAGCGACGCGTGAGTTTTCTCGGATAACCCATCGCATGCAGCGTGGCGTCGTCGTCCAGTTCGGCCCGACCTACTGTTCTCTCTGACACGTACCGGCCTTTCTCTATGGGGGGGACGGTCGTTCTCACGGGGGGACGGGAAGGCCGCAGGCGCGGCGGGCTCGGGACAGCTGCTCGGCCGGCTCCCCGAAGGCCGACCAGGGCATGCGGGAGGCGTAGGGCCCCATCGCGGAGAAGACCGCCCGTGCCTCGAACTCGCACTTGCCCATGACCAGCGCGTGCGCGAGGTAGGCCAGGTCGAGCACCGGCGTGAAGCGGTAACCGGCCACCGTGGGCAGCCAGTTCTGGTAGATCGCGAGGGCGGTGGAGCGCCACTGCGGCTGCTCCCAGAGGCGGTCGGCGAGCAGTTGGGCCGGGTTGTAGCTCTCGACCAGGGCGACGAGCGGGAGCAGGCGCAGCGGGGAGTCGGCGGAGGCGCGCTGGCCGAGGAAGGCGGCGACGTCCCAGGCGGCGTTCACGGAGCCGCCGTAGCGGCTGAAGAAGCAGGACAGGAAGCGGTGATGGGCCTCGCGGTGCCAGGGGTCGAGGGAGAGGATGTGCGCGAAGAGGCGCCAGGGGCCGGACGGCGCGGTGAGCAGTCCGCGCGGGGCGGGGTCGCTGATCCGGTGCAGCCGGGCCATCGCCAGCCGGGCCGTCCAGGGCGTGGGGTCACGGGGGTCCATCGCGGCGGCCCGGTCGCAGGCCGTCAGGGCGATCCGCTCCAGCGCCTCGGCCCGCTCGTCGCGGGTGTCTGCAGCGCGCAGCGCCCGCAGGACGGCGACCCGCGCCCACACCAGTGCGGCCTCGGCGCTCGGCTCCTCGTCCAGCCAGCGCTCGGTCAGGTCGGAGTCGGCCGCCTCGGAGGCGAGCACCAGGGAACGGTGGGCGCGCAGCCCGAAGTCCTGGCGCGTTTCGACGAGGGCCTCGTGGGCACTTCGGTAGCGGCCCGCACGCACGTCCACGCAGACGTTCGCGAGCAGGCGGTCGTCCGCCGCCGGATGCCACACATACTGGCCTTCGAATAACCCAGCGGCCATCTGCTCCTGTCTCCCCGTACGAACGCCTCGCACTTGGCACCTTGGTCAACTGTGCACCTGGCACCCTACTCAGCGGAGGGCGCAACCGGAACGTGGTTTTCGACATAGCCTGTCAAGGGTTTGCGGCGCGAATGTGACGGCCCGGCGGGCGACCCCCGACTAGTTCAAATCGGCACTATTTTCGGCCAGCCCATTCGCCCCGATTTCACCCACCATTAGAATGTTCCCCACGAATATGCCCGACCCCCGGCCCGTACCGCACAAGGAAACGACCATTCAAGAGCTCGCCACGTGGCTGCGCCGCCTGCCCCCGTCCTGCGGGCCGGTCCGTCTGATCGGCGTCGACGGACACGCCGGCTCCGGAAAGTCCACGTTCGCCGGGCAGTTGGCCGCGGCACTGGACCGGGCGCCCGTGCTGCACCTCGACGACATCGCCAACCACGACGAGCTCTTCGGCTGGACCGGCCGCCTCCTGTCGCAGGTGATCGAGCCGCTCGGGCGCGGCGAGCCGGCCGAGTACGCCCCCTACGACTGGCACGCGCGCCGCTTCGGGGCGCCCCGTCACCTGCCCCCCGCCCCGGTGGCCCTCGTCGAGGGCGTGGGCGCCGGCCGCCGCGCGCTGCGGCCGCACCTGGCCGCGCTGCTGTGGATGGAGGTAGCTCCCGAGGAGTCCTGGACACGTGGGCGGCGGCGGGACGGGGAGGAGCAGCGGGACTTCTGGGCCGGGTGGGTTTTGGCGGAGCGACGACACTTCGCCGAAGACCCTTCGCGGCCGTTCGCCGATCTTCTGGTGCGGCAGTTGGAGGAGGGTTACGAGGTGCTCCCGGGGCCCGCGACAACGGTTGGACCGGACCAGCCGTTCACGCACGGTGACGGACCAACGGCAGTGTGCTGAACTTGTGAAGACGACTGCCGTTCAACTTCCCGGAGTGCCTCAACTCCGCTTGACCGAGGGGCCGTACAGGACTTACGTTCTGAATGAGCGGCCATTCGAAGCCGCATGCAGACGCGAAGCCCCCGGTTGTTCCCCCGTGATCGGGGGCTTCGTTCTGCCCTCATTCCCCCTTTCCGGACGCTCCGAGGCGCGATTCGCTCACCCACGGTCACCGTCCGAAGTGCGCCCCCGTCTGCTCCCACCTCGTCAAACGGCCTGTGCGGCACCCTTCGGCGGGCGACACCGGCGCAGGTACGATGCCATCGGTGCGACCTGACAGACGGCTGCGCGCACCGCAACTCCGGTTCGCGGCACGACGTTTCGATCAAAGCGGCCGTTGGACGACGGCCCGGGGGTCAACCGACGGGGGCACGGTTTGTGGGGGACGTGATGGACTTCGGCACGCAGGGCCCCGAGGCCCCGGCCGACCTCGCCTGGCTGCGAGGCGTGGACGCCTACACCATGGGCGCCTATCCGCAGGCGGAGGAGGAGTTCCGGGCGGCGGTCCGGATGGATCCCGGGATGGCCGACGGCTGGCTCGGACTGCACGCGCTGCGCGTCGACACGACGACCGCGCTGCTGCGGATGTTCCGGCACCGGGACCGCTTCGGCGAGCAGCGCGCCCGGCACCGCCGCTCCCTCAACTCCTGGTACTGGCTCGGCTGGTGGGTGCAGCCCGTGCTGGAGAGCCCGCGCGATCTGCTGCTCGCGCACGCCTCGCACTGGCTGGACGGCCGCCATGTCCCGGAGCTGGACCGGGCGCTCGCCGGGCTGCCGCCCGTGGACACCGACCCGCAGGTCCGTTTTCTGCATGCCTGCCGTGCCTATCTGGTCAAGGACTGGGACCAGTTGGTCCGGCACACCGACCCGCTGATCGACGACGCCCTGCTCGGCATCGAGGCGGGCCTGTTCGGCGGCATGGCGCGGGTGCGCCTGGAGATGTACGGACAGGCCGAACCGCTGCTCGCGGCCGCCCTGATGCGCTGCCGCAGCGAGCAGCCGCAGCGCAAGGAGCTGCGCTACTGGCTGGCGCGGGCCCACGAGGGCACCGGCCGCTCGGCCGCCGCGCTCCCCCTGTACCGCGCCGTGCACCGCGTCGACCCCGCCTTCATGGACACCTCGGCCCGGCTCGCTGCGATCGCCGAGGGCGACGGGTACGACGAGTCCGCCGACCTCGCGGCGATCACGCTCTCCGGCGGCCAGGACGCCCTGGAGGGCCCCGACACCCTGGACCCGCTGTTCGGCGCCGAGGGCCGGGACCTCAGACTGTCCGACTCCGACCTGCCGCCCGTCGGCCCGCTTTCCTCGACGATCGACCCGGCCGTACGGCACAAGAACACCGGATCGTCCGGGTCCCCGCTGCCCGCGGGCCCCACCGACCCGCTGCTGCTGGAGGAGGCGCTCGCCGAGCTGGAGCGCATGGTGGGCCTCGAGCCGGTCAAGCGCCAGGTCAAGGCCCTGTCGGCGCAGCTGAACATGGCGCGGCTGCGGGCCGGTCAGGGCCTGCCGGTCCAGCCGCCCAAGCGGCACTTCGTCTTCTCCGGGCCCTCCGGCACCGGCAAGACCACCGTGGCGCGCATCCTCGGCCGGGTCTTCTACGCCCTCGGCCTGCTCGGCGGTGACCACCTGGTGGAGGCCCAGCGGGCCGACCTGGTCGGCGAGTACCTGGGCCAGACGGCCGTGAAGGCCAACGAGCTGATCGACTCCGCGATCGGCGGCGTGCTCTTCGTCGACGAGGCCTACTCCCTCTCCAACTCCGGCTACGGCAAGGGCGACGCGTACGGCGACGAGGCGCTGCAGGTGCTGCTGAAGCGGGCCGAGGACAACCGCGACCACCTGGTGGTCATCCTGGCCGGCTACCCCGAGGGCATGGACCGCCTGCTGGCGGCCAACCCCGGCTTGTCGTCCCGCTTCACGACCCGCGTCGACTTCCCGTCCTACCGACCGCTCGAACTCACCTCCATCGGCGAGGTCCTGGCCGCGGAGAACGGCGACGTGTGGGACGAGGAGGCGCTCGACGAGCTGCGCTCCATCGCCGGGCACGTGGTGGACCAGGGCTGGATCGACGAGCTGGGCAACGGACGATTCCTGCGCACGCTCTACGAGAAGAGCTGCGCGTACCGCGACCTGCGGCTGTCGATCTATCCGGGGACCTTGTCCCGTGACGACTTGTCGACATTGCGGCTGCCCGACCTGATGCAGGCCTACGGCGAGGTGCTGTCGGGGCGGGGGCCGCAGGATCCGTCCCCGATGTGACGGACCCCCGGCCCCAGGCCCCTGTTCCCCGGCCTCCGGTCCCGCGTCAGGCGGTCAGCGGTCAGCGGTCAGCGGTCAGGCGGTCGAGTGGTCAGGCGGTCAGCGCGTTCTCCGGCTCACCGCTGGCCCGCGGCTCGGTCACCTTCACCGGCGGCACGTCGCGGTGCGCCGGGTCCGTGACCTCGCCGACCAGGAGCTCCAGCACGTCCTCCAGGGCGACCAGGCCCAGCACCTTGCCGGACGCGTCGGCCACCTGGGCCAGATGCGTGGCCGCCCGACGCATCACCGTCAGGGCGTCGTCCAGGGGCAGTTCGGAGCGCAGGGTCGTCATCGGACGCCACAGCTGCTGCGGCACCGCCCGCTCGGAGTCCTCCAGGTCCAGTACGTCCTTCACATGCAGATAGCCCATGAAGGCGCCGTTCTCCGCGGCGATCGGGAACCGGGAGTACCCGGTGCGCGCGGTGAGTTCGACGATCCGGCCCGGGGTGACCGACGGCGGCACCGTCACCAGGGACTCCGCCCTCAGCAGGACGTCCGTCACCGGGCGGGAGCCCAACTCCAGTGCGTCCTCGAGGCGTTCCTGCTCCTCGGGGTCCAGCAGGCCCGCCTGGCCGGAGTCCTCCACCAGGCGGTTGAGCTGCTCGCTGGTGAAGACGGCCTCGACCTCGTCCTTGGGCTCGACCCGGAACAGCCGCAGGATCGCCTGCGCGCAGGCGCCGAGCGCGACGGTGATCGGCCTGCAGACGCGGGCGAAGGCCACCAGGCCGGGAGCGAGCCACACCGCGACCTTCTCCGGGGCCGCCATCGCCAGGTTCTTCGGGACCATCTCGCCGATGACGAGGTGGAAGAAGACGACCGCGGCGAGCGCGATGACATAGCCCAGCGGGTGGATCGTCCCGTCCGGAAGGTGGATCCACTCGAAGACCGGCTCCAGCAGATGCGCGACGGTCGGTTCGGCCACCGCGCCCAGCGTCAGCGAGCAGACGGTGATGCCGAACTGCGCCGCGGCCATCATCTGCGGCAGCCGCTCCAGGCCGTAGAGGACCTGGCGGGCGCGGGCCGTGCCGAGCGGTTCGATCTGGCTGCGGCGTACGGACACGAGCGCGAACTCGGCGCCGACGAAGAAGCCGTTGGTCAGCACCAGCAGGGCGGCGAACAGGAGTTGGAGCACGCTCATCGGGCGACCTCCACGACCGGTCCGGTGCGCACCAGCCGGACCCGCTCGGCGCGGTAGTGCCCCACGCGGCGCACGGTCAGCCGCCAGCCCGGCAGCTCGGCCCGGTCGCCGACGGCCGGGATCCGGCCGAGCCGGTCGGCGATCAGCCCGGCGACGGTCTCGTACGGCCCCTCGGGCACGTCCAGGCCTATGCGCTGCAGGATGTCGACACGGCAGCTGCCGTCGGCGTCCCAGGCGGGCCTGCCGTCCTCGGCCGGGGCGGCGGCGAGTTCGGGCACGTCCTGCCCGTCGTGCTCGTCGCGGACCTCGCCGACGATCTCCTCGACGATGTCCTCCAGGGTGACGACGCCCGCCGTGCCGCCGTACTCGTCGACGACGACCGCGATGGGCTGCTCGCTGCGCAGCTGGGCCAGCAGCGGCTGGACCGGCAGGGTCTCGGGAACGAGCAGCGCCGGGCGGGCGATGCGGCCGACGGGGGTGCGCAGCCGGTCGTGCGCCGGGACGGCCAGGGCGTCCTTGAGGTGGACCATGCCGACGACCTCGTCGATCCGCTCCTTGTAGACCGGGAAGCGGGACAGTCCGGTGGCACGGGTGAGGTTGACCACGTCCTCGGCGGTCGCCGACGACTGCAGCGCGCTCACCTTCACCCGCGGGGTCATCACGTGCTGCGCGGTCAGCTCGCCCAGCGACAGCGTCCGTACGAAGAGGTCGGCGGTGTCCTGTTCCAGGGCGCCGGCCTGGGCGGAGTGCCGGGCGAGGGAGACGAGTTCGCCGGGGGTGCGGGCGGAGGCCAGCTCCTGGGCGGGCTCGACGCCCAGGGCACGCACCAGGCGGTTGGCCACGGTGTTCAGCGCGGAGATGACCGGGCGGAACAGCCGGGCAAAGGCGTGCTGCGGGCCCGCGACGAAGCGCGCGACCTGCATCGGCTTGGACACCGCCCAGTTCTTGGGCACGAGCTCGCCGATGACCATCTGCACGGCGGAGGCCAGCAGCATGCCGACGACCACCGCGACCGAGGAGACCGCGCCGTCGGGGACGCCGACGGCCGTGAAGGGGCCGCGCAGCAGTGCCCCGAGCGCCGGTTCGGCGAGCATGCCGACGACGAGGGAGGTGATGGTGATGCCGAGCTGGGTGCCGGAGAGCTGGAAGGACAGCTGCCGCAGCGACTCGGCGACCCGGCGGGCCCGCTTGTCGCCTTCGGCCGCGGCCTTCTCGGCGTCCGTGGACTCGACCGTGACCAGGCCGAACTCCGCGGCGACGAAGAAGCCGTTGGCCAGGATCAGCAGGAAGGCCGCTGCGAGAAGGAGCAGGGGCGTGGTCATGATGCCGCCGCCTCGTGGTGCGAAGAGGGGACGGCGCAGGTACTACAGGACGATCCGTCCATCGCTGGAGGGAGTCACTCCTCGGGTAGCAGGGGCCCGCTGAGGGCCGGTGGAGACCGGCGGGAGCATCAGCGGTGGAGGCGCAACGACAGCGCCTCCGACAACAGATTAATCAAGACAAGGGGTACTACGGCAGTGCGGACTTGTCCCGGGCGGCTCTCAGATCGCCCGGGACCGCCCCGATCAGCCCTGATGCTGCTCAGGATCCCTGACGGACCGGGCCTCCGCGAGGGCGCGCAGGGTGCGCGCGTCGGCGATGGCGCGCTGCTTGGCGATGCCCGGCTGGATGCCGAGCGCGGGCAGGCTGGTGCCGTCGCTGAGGTTGAGGAACACCCAGGGATCGCCGGGCCGCAGGTTCACCTGCACGATCTCGGCCCAGGCCAGGCGCCGCCTGCCGACGATGTTCACGACCGTGACGCCGGACTCGTCGGCGACGACCTTCACCCGGCCCAGCTGGGCGAGCACGGCGAACAGCAGCGCGGCCGTGAGGACGAAGCTCATGCGCTCGCCCGGGCCGAGGTGCTCGAGCAGCAGCGCGACCGTCGTGATGACCACGAAGATCACGGCACCGGAGGCGAGCAGGACGGCGCGGGTGCGGCCCGGCCGGAACGTGACGGGAAGAGCGGGCAGCTCGGACATCTCTGCGTACCCCTCAGAGACGGCAGGCGTGGATGGCAGTGGTCAGGATGGCCCGGGCGCCGATCGCGTACAGGTCGTCCATGATGCGCTGGGCGTCCTTGGTGGGGACCATGGCACGGACGGCGACCCAGCCCTCGTTGTGCAGCGGGGAGATGGTCGGGGACTCCAGACCCGGGGTGAGGGCCACGGCCTTCTCCAGCTGCTCGACGCGGCAGTCGTAGTCCATCATCACGTACGTCCGGGCCACCAGGACACCCTGGAGGCGGCGCAGGAACTGCTGGACCTTGGGCTCGGCGCTCTCATCGGCGTCGGCGCCCGTACGGCGGATCACGACGGCCTCGGACTTCATGATCGGCTCGCCGAAGACCTCCAGGCCCGCGTTGCGCAGCGAGGTGCCGGTCTCGACGACGTCGGCGATGACCTCGGCGACGCCCAGCTCGATCGCCGTCTCCACGGCGCCGTCGAGGTGGACGACGGAGGCGTCGACGCCGTGCTCGGTGAGGTGACCCTCGACGATGCCCTCGTAGGAGGTGGCGACCGTCCTGCCCTTCAGGTCCGCCAGTCCGTTCGCGGTGCCCGGCTTGGCGGCGAAGCGGAAGGTGGAGCGGGCGAAGCCGAGCGGGAGGATCTCCTCGGCGTGGGCGCCGGAGTCGATCAGCAGATCGCGGCCGGTGATGCCGATGTCGAGCTTCCCGGAGGAGACGTAGATCGCGATGTCGCGGGGGCGGAGGTAGAAGAACTCGACCTCGTTCGACGGGTCGACGGTGCGCAGTTCCTTGGACTCGCGGCGCTGGCGGTAGCCGGCCTCATGCAGCATCTCCGCCGCAGGGCCTGACAGGGAACCCTTGTTGGGGACGGCGATGCGCAGCATGAGGTCGGCTTCCTTTGCGTGATGGGGTGGGTGTGCTCTGAGCCGGGGCGGCTTACAGATGGGCGTAGACGTCGTCCAGGGAGATGCCGCGGGCGACCATCATCACCTGGACGTGGTACAGCAGCTGCGAGATCTCCTCGGCGGCTGCCTCCTTGCCCTCGTGCTCGGCGGCCATCCATACCTCGGCGGCCTCTTCGACGACCTTCTTGCCGATGGCATGGACGCCCTTGCCGACCAGTTCTGCGGTACGGGAAGTGGCGGGGTCGCCGTGGGCGGCCTTGTGCTGGAGCTCGGTGAAGAGCTCCTCGAACGTCTTCTTGGACATGGTGACGCTCAGCCTATGCCACACACCGGATGTGTCAGTGCCACGGTTCGGATACTGAGCGGAGCGTGGCCGCGGTCGCCACCGCCGCGGTCACCGCCTCGTGGCCCTTGTCCTCGTTGGAGCCGGGCAGACCGGCCCGGTCCAGGGCCTGCTCCTCGTTGTCACAGGTGAGCAGGCCGAAGCCGACCGGCACCCCGGTGTCGACGCAGACCTGGGTGAGGCCCTGGGTGACGCCCTGGCACACGTAGTCGAAGTGGGGGGTGCCGCCGCGGATGACGACGCCCAGGGCGACGATCGCGTCGTAGCCGCGGCCCGCGAGGGCCTTGGCGACGACCGGGAGTTCCCAGCTGCCGGGCACCCGCAGCAGGGTCGGCTCGTCGATCCCGAGGTCGTGCAGGGCGCGCAGTGCGCCGTCCACCAGGCCGTCCATCACCTTCTCGTGCCACTGCGCCGCGATGACGGCGACCCTGAGGTCCCCGACGTTCCGTACCGACAGCTCCGGTGCGCCCTTGCCGCTCACGTTCCCGTGTCTCCTTCGTGCCTTTTGAACATGTCTTACTGGTTGCCGCAGGTGGACGCGGGAGCCGTGTCCAGCCAGGGCAGATCGTGCCCCATCCGGTCCCGCTTGGTGCGCAGGTAGCGGAGGTTGTGCTCGCCCGCCTGCACCGGCATCGGCTCGCGGCCGGAGACCGCGATGCCGTGGCGGACCAGTGCGTCGGTCTTGTCGGGGTTGTTGGTCATCAGGCGGACGCTCCGAACGCCGAGGTCCGCCAGTATCTGCGCGCCCGCGCCGTAGTCGCGGGCGTCGGCGGGCAGGCCCAGTTCGAGGTTGGCGTCGAGGGTGTCGCGGCCGCGCTCCTGGAGTTCGTACGCGCGCAGCTTGGACAGCAGCCCGATGCCGCGGCCCTCGTGCCCGCGCAGGTAGACCACCACTCCCCTGCCCTCGGCCTGGATGCGCTTCAGGGAGGCGTCCAGCTGGGGGCCGCAGTCGCAGCGCAGGGAGGCGAAGATGTCGCCGGTCAGGCACTCGGAGTGGACCCGGACGAGGACGTCCTCGCCGTCGCCGATCTCGCCGTGGACGAGGGCGACGTGCTCGACGCCGTCGACGGTGGAGCGGTAGCCGTAGGCCGTGAACTGGCCGTGTTTGGTGGGCAGTTGGGTCTCGGCCTCGCGGCGGACCGTGGGCTCGGAGGCTCGGCGGTAGGCGATCAGGTCCTCGATGGAGATGATCGTCAGGCCGTGCTTGCGGGCGAACGGGATCAGTTCGGGCAGCCGCAGCATCCGGCCGTCCTCGCCGGCGATCTCGACGATCGCGCCGGCCGGGCGCAGTCCCGCGAGCCGGGCCAGGTCCACGGCGGCCTCGGTGTGGCCGTCGCGGGTCAGGACCCCGCCGGACCTGGCGCGCAGCGGGAAGATATGGCCGGGGCGCACGAAGTCGGACGGTTCGGCGTCGCCGCTCGCCAGCAGCTGGAGCGTGGTGGCGCGGTCGGCTGCCGAGATGCCGGTGGTGACGCCGTGCGCGGCGGAGGCGTCGACGGAGACCGTGAACGCGGTCCTCATCGACTCGGTGTTGTCGTCCACCATCTGCGGCAGCTTCAGCCGGTCCAGCTCCTCGCCCTCCATGGGGGCGCAGATCAGGCCGCGGCACTCGCTCATCATGAAGGCGACGATCTCGGGGGTGATTTTCTCGGCGGCGACGACGAGGTCGCCCTCGTTCTCGCGGTCCTCGTCGTCGACCACCACGATGGGGCGGCCGGCCGCGATGTCGGCGACGGCCTGCTCGATCGGGTCGAGCGACCAGTCCTCGATGCCGTCGGTGCTGTAGAGAATGGGTGCCGAAGTCATGCCGGCGCTCCTTCCAGGACGGGCCGCGCGCCGTCGCGGGAGCGCAGCCACCAGTCGCGCATGCCCCACAGGACGAGTGCGCCGTAGATGACGTAGACGAAGCCGGAGAAGGCGTAGCCGTTGGCGAAGTTGAGGGGGACGCCGACGACGTCCACCAGGAGCCAGGCGATCCAGAACTCGACCATGCCGCGGGCCTGCGCGTACATGGCGACGACGGTGCCGACGAAGATGTAGGCGTCGGGCCAGGGGTCCCAGGACAGCGACGGGTAGGCCTTGAACAGGAGGGCGACCGCGACCGTGCCGACCGCGGCGGCGGCGACCATCGCGCCGCGCTCCCGCCAGGTGGCGAACCGCGGGACGATGTGGCCGTCCTGCGCCCGGTCCTTGCTGCGGCTCCACTGCCACCAGCCGTACAGGGCTACGGCCATGACGACGGTCTGCTTGCCCGCGCTGCCGGCCAGATGGCCGTAGAAGGCGACGAAGAGGACCAGGCCGGAGAGGAACTGCACCGGCCAGGTCAGCAGGGAGCGGCGCCAGCCGAGGGCGAGGGTGATCAGGCCGAGGACGTTGCCGATCATGTCCGACCAGATGATGTGCTGGCCGAACAGGGTGAACGCCTCGGAGTTCAGCCAGTTCACCGGTCTGCTCCCTGAGCGCTGCCGAGCAGGCGCTCGACGTACTTGGCGACGACGTCGACCTCGAGGTTGACCGGGTCGCCGGGCTGCTTGTGGCCGAGCGTGGTCAGGGCGAGGGTGGTCGGGATGAGGCTGACCGTGAAGTAGTCGGGGCCCGCGTCGACCACGGTGAGGCTGATGCCGTCGACGGTGATCGAGCCCTTCTCCACGACATAGCGGGTCAGGTCCGCGGGGAGGGAGACCTTGACGATCTCCCAGTGGTCGGAGGGCTTGCGCTCCAGGATCTGGCCCGTGCCGTCGACATGGCCCTGCACGATGTGGCCGCCGAGGCGGGCGCCGACGGCCATGGGGCGTTCGAGGTTGGCGCGGGAGCCCACGGAGAGTGCGCCGAGGCTGGAGCGGACGAGGGTCTCGGCCATGACGTCGGCGGTGAACTCGTCGCCCTCGTGGTCCACGACCGTGAGGCATACGCCGTTCACCGCGATGGAGTCACCGTGTTTCGCGCCCTCGGTGACGACGGGGCCGCGCACTCGGAAGCGACAGGCGTCGCCGAGGTCCTCGACGGCGGTGATCTCGCCCAGCTCTTCGACGATTCCGGTGAACACTTCCCGGGTCCTCCCTCTTCGGGCACGGACTCCGGGGCCTGTCGATGACGACAGAATGAACGGGCGAGGACACCGGGGGCGACGCCGGACGCTCTCGTCCCGCAGGACGGAACCGATACGGCGGCGCGCACGAATGCCCGCCCGCCGCGCACTGCCTCCCATCCGGACTTTAACCGTCGGTCCAGGAGTTTCACCTGGTCAACCGGCCGCTGGAAGCGGCCGGGTCGCGGACTGTAACCGCCGGTTCGGAATTACACCGACCCCGGAGTGCGCTGCTTCTGGTACAGAGTCAGTGTGCCACGCCCGATCGTCGTCCATACGGGCGAAGGGTGTGCGTTGGCTCACAGGACGTGACTGTGGACTTCTCAACCATCCCGATCTGCTGGACCCTTTGGTCTAGTCCTTTTGGACCCGCAGTCCGGCCCGGCGGTGGTGACGACGGCCCTTGCCCGCCGCCGGGCCCCCAACTCCCGGGCAGCGGCGCTCTGGCAGGGTGGTGCCCATGAGCAGCGCGATCGCCGACGAGTTCGAGACGCACCGCCCGCGGCTGTTCGGTCTCGCCTACCGCATGCTGGGCTCGGCGGACGAGGCCGAGGACGCGGTCCAGGACGCCTATCTGCGCTTCAGCGGGGCTGATCGTACGGGCATCGAGCACCCGGCGGCCTGGCTCGCCAAGGTCGTCACCAACCTCTGTCTCACCCGGCTGACCTCGGCGCGCGCCCGGCGCGAGAGCTACGTCGGGGTCTGGCTGCCGGAGCCGGTGGTCACCTCGGGCGGGACGCTCGGCCCGCTGGAGTCGGCGGAGCAGCGCGAGGCGGTGTCGCTCGCGATGCTGGTCCTGCTGGAGCGGCTCGGTCCGACCGAGCGCGCGGTGTACGTGCTGCGCGAGGCCTTCGGCTACGGCCACCGCGAGATCGCCGAGGCGCTCGACCTGACGGAGGCCAACTCCCGCCAGCTGCACCGGCGGGCGGTGCAGCGGGTGAGCGAGGAGCGGGCCCGGTTCGAGCCGGCGCCCGAGCAGCAGGAGGAGCTCGTCACCTCCTTCATCACGGCGGCGCGAGACGGTGATCTGGCGAGCCTGGAGAAGCTGCTGACGGCGGACGTGACCTTCTCCAGCGACGGCGGCGGCAAGGTCCGCGCGGCGCTGCGCGCGGTGGAGGGGCCCGACAAGGTGGCGCGGCTCGTGGTGGGTATCGTCCAGCGGTACCTCTCCGGGCTCTCCTTGACCACGCTCGAGGTCAACGGCGCCCAGGGGGTGGCCGTATGGGACGGCGACCTGCTCTTCGGCCTGGTCGCGTTCGAGATGCGGGACGGGCTGACCTCCCACGTGCGGACCGTACTGAACCCGGACAAGCTGGTCTTCGCGCAGCGTCAGCTGAGACAGGGCTGAGGCGCGGAAGAGGCATGGACGGGCCGTGGGTGAGGCGCGGTTGAGGCAGTCGTAGCGGGTTGTCACATCGGGCACCGGCTGCTCGGTCTCAGTTGCCGAAGGGTGTTCCGTCCGGGAGCGCCCGGCGTCGAAGGAGCTGAACAGCATGACCACGATCCTGGTGACCGGCGGCACCGGTACCCTCGGCCGGCTCGTCACCGAGCGGTTGCGTGCGGACGGTCACGAGGTGCGGGTGCTCAGCCGGCACACCCCGCCGTACGCCGTCGACCTGCGCAAGGGCGGTGCCGGGCTGGACGCCGCGGTCGACGGCGTGGACACGGTCGTGCACTGCGCGACCACGCAGACCGGCGGTGACGAGAAGGCCGCGCGGAACCTGGTGGAGGCGGCGCGACGGGCGGGTGTACGGCATCTGGTCTACATCTCGATCGTCGGCGTCGACGAGGTGCCGCTCGGCTACTACAAGGCCAAGCTCGCGGTGGAGAAGCTGATCGAGGAGTCGGGCATCGGCTGGACGGTGCTGCGCGCGACGCAGTTCCACGATCTGCCCGTGATGATCTTCCGGGCGCTGGCCAAGCTGCCGGTCCTGCTGCTGCCGGCCGGGGTGCGGGACCAGCCGGTCGAGGTGGCCGAAGTGGCGCAGCGGCTGGCCGAGTTGGCGGGTCAGGCGCCCGCCGGGCGCGTCCAGGACATGGGCGGCCCCGAGATCCGTACCTTGGAGTCCCTGGCCCGCGCCTGGCTCAAGTCGACGGGTCGCCGTCGCGCGATCCTCAACGTGCCGCTGTGGGGCAGGACGTACCGCGCCGTCCGCCAGGGGGGACATCTGGCGCCGGAGCAGGCGACGGGGAAGGGGACGTTCGAGGAGTATCTGCGGAGGGTGTGAGACGGCGGGTGTGAGGCGGCGGGGCCGCAGTTTTCAGTGCCCTCAGGCGAGTTCGAGGGGCACCGGGCCCGCAGAACCCCCGGAGGGAACTACCGTTCCGGAGGCGCGAACAGTTCGTCCTGGGCCTGGTCCCGCGCCGTGAGCAGGGCGCCGCGCAGAACGGCGGCGCCGCCGAGCGTACTCGGGCGGACCTCGGTGGCCAGCGGGGACATACGGCGAACGCGATCCTCCACACGCCGGGCAAGCTCCTTGCCACCGGCCTGTCCGACCTCACCGCCCAGAACGACACACCCGGGGTCAAGAATCGCCACCACGGAGGCGACACCAACGGCGAGCCGATCGGCGAGGGCATCGAGGAAACGCCCGGCCACCTCGATGCGCGCAGGGTTCTGCGCGGTGCGCTCGCCGCTGGGCGGGTCGGCGTGCCCGCTGCCAGCTGGGCCCGCGTCCTGGTTGCAATCCTGCACGGCGCGCTCGCCGCGAGCCGAGCCCGCGCCCCCGCTGCGAGCGGAGCCGAGGTCCCCTCTGCCGGCCGGACCGGCGTCCGCGCCACGATCCCGCATGGCGCGCTCGCCGCCAGCCGAGCCGTCGCGCTCCCTTCGAGCCCAGCCGACGTCCTCGCCACGATCCTGCACGGCGCGCTCACCGCCAACTGAGCTCGCGTCCCCGCTGCGAGCAGAGCTGGCCTCCCCCATGCCGGCCGGACCGGCGTCCTCGCCACCACCCTGCGCCGCACGCCCACCGCCGACCGAGCCGGCATCTTCGCTGCGAACCGAGCCGACGTCCCCCCTGCCGAGCGAGCCGGCAGCCTCCCCGCGCCCCGGATCCGCCTCAGCACCCCACGCCCCCCGCCCCACCAAGTCCACCGCCGCCCGCACCACCCCCGCCGCGGCCGGCCTCTCCGCCGCGTCCTCGGCCGTCAACCCGTACTCCCCCGCCAGCTCCACGATCGCCGCCGATCCCGCCAGGGAGTGGAAGCCTCCGGCGCAGTCCGTCGCGGAGGGTAGTCCGATGGTTCCTGGTACCGGCAGGAAGCCGATCTCGCCGGTGCCGCCTGAGGCGCCGCGGCGTAGGGCGCCGTCCAGGACCACTGCTGCGCCGGTGCCGTGGCTGAGCCAGAGGAGGACGAAGGTGTCGCGGTCGTGGGCGGCGCCGTCGCGCTGTTCGGCGAGTGCCGCGAGGTTGGCCTCGTTGCCGACATCGACGCGTGCCTCGGGGAACCGGTCCTGGACGGCGGCGACGAGACGGCGGTGCCATTCGGGCAGGCCGGAGGAGTCGCGCAGTTCGCCGATGGTCGGGTCGATCAGGCCGGGAGCGCCGATGCCCACGGTGTGCAGGCGCCCCCACGCCCGGCCGGCGTCGCGCGCGGGCGCACCCGTCGCCCCGGCCTCCTTCGCCGCGCCTTCGACCAGCGCGACCGCCTGCTCCACCACCGGCCCCGTACCCGTGTCCCCGCCGATCGGCACGGACGCCTCGGCGAGCACCCGGCCCACCAGGTCGGTCACCACCACGCGCACGCTCTCGGTGCGCACGTCCAGCGCGGCCAGATGCGCGCGGTCGGCGACGATCCCGTACAGCTTGGCGTTCGGCCCGCGCCGCTGCTCCCCCGCCTCCCCGACCACGGTGATCAGCCCGGAGACGGTCAGGCGTTCCACGAGGTCGGCGACGGTCGGTCTGGACAGTCCGGTCAGCTGCTTCAACTGCCCTGCCGTGAGCGGGCCTTCCTCCTGGAGCAGGCGCAGGGCGAGCCGGTCGTTGATGGCCCGGGCGGTGCTCGGAGATGCAGGCATGCCGGGATCCTTCCAGATCGGCGGGGCCGCACCGCACGAGGTCCGTGCGGTCGCACGGCCGGGAAAGCCCTATCTATCAGGCAGGGTTCCTGATAGTTTACCGGGCGCTGGTGGGGAACCCTGGAGACGGTGAGACCGGGAGGGGCCGGAGGATGAGCGACGTGGTCCGCGACCTGCGCGAGGTGAGGCGTGCCCGGTACGCGGTGGCCGCCGTGTTCGCCGTGCACGGAGCCGTCACGGGCTCCTTCGCGACCCGGGTGCCCTGGGTCCAGGACCATGCCTCGCTCAGCGCGGGACAGCTCGGCTTCGCCCTCGCCTTCACGGCGTTCGGTGCCTCCTGCTCGATGCCCCTGGCCGGCCGGATCAGTCACCGCTTCGGCAGCCGTGCGGCGCTGCGCGGACTGATCGCGCTGTGGACGCTGTCCCTGATCCTTCCGTCGCTCGCGCCGAACCTGTACACCCTGTGCCTGGCGATGTTCGTCTACGGCGCGAGCGCGGGCATGGCCGACGTCGCCATGAACGCGCTGGGTGTCGAGGTGGAGCGGCTGCTCGACAAGTCGATCATGTCCGGGCTGCACGGCATGTGGAGCGCGGGCGCCCTGATCGGTTCGGCGGCCGGCACGCTCGCCGCGCACCTCGGCGCGGACGCGCGCGTGCACTTCGCGCTGGCCGCGGCGACGCTCACGCTCCTCGGCATGCTGGCCTGCCGCTGGGTGCTCGACCTGCAGCCCGCCGAGGACGAGGAGCCGCCGCCGAGGTTCGCGTTGCCGCCCAAGTCCGCGCTGCTGATCGGCGCGGTCGGCTTCTGCGCGGTGTTCGCGGAGGGCGCGAGCCTGGACTGGTCGGCGGTCTATCTGCGCGACCGGCTGGAGACCTCGGCGGGTCTGGCGGCCGCCTGCACCACCGGGTTCATGCTCACCATGGCGGTGGCCCGGCTGGTGGGCGACGCGGTGGTCAACCGGTTCGGCGCGGTCCGTACGGTCCGGGCCGGCGGGGCCCTCGCCGTCGTGGGCGGAGTGCTGATCGTCCTCGCCGGTCATCCGGTGGTGGCGATGAGCGGGTTCGCGCTGATGGGCCTCGGCATCGCCGTGGTCGTGCCGTTGTGCTTCGCGGCGGCCGGGCACAGCGGGCCCAACCCGAGCCAGGCCATCGCGGGCGTCGCGACCATCACGTACACCTCCGGCCTGATCGCACCGAGCCTGATCGGCGGCGTCGCCCAGGCGACGAACCTGATGATCTCCTTCGTCCTGGTGACAGTCCTGGCCTGCGGCCTCGCGGCCTTCGCGGGAGTCCTCCGGTCCGGCGAACGCAACCGCACCCAGGTCGCCCACCCCAGCACACCCGTTCCCGACCCGCGGCCCTGAAGGGTTCGCGAAGCGGGGAGGGGTTCCCGGGCGCCGGGAGCAAGCGGTGGGGGACGCTCACTCCTCGGCGGGCGCCCGGGAACCCCGGTCGGGGGGCCGGTCAGCCTGCTATCGAGTCCAACTGCTCGGCCGCCGGCCGCAGCTCCCAGAGGTCGCCGCCGGGCGGTGTCTCCAGCTTCGGGACGGCTTGGCGTGCCGCCCTGTCCCCGGCGTCCGCCGCCGCGTGGACGACGTCGCTCGCCGCGAAGCGGTGGAACTCCAGCTCCGGATACGGCCATGGGGCGGCGCCGGTCGCGGCGGGCAGCAGGAAGTCCACGGCCTTGAACAGGCCCTGACCGTCCGGCCCTTGATAGGCCCACAGGTTCACGCCGACGTGCCGACCGATGGCGGCGAGCCGGGTGTAGGCCACCAGGTCGAAGGTGGAGTAGTGCCAGCTCCGCGTCCGCGCGAGCTCCTGCGGCTGGCTGCCGTCGCCCGCGATCTGCGGGTCGATCCGCTGCGCCCGAGCGTCCAGCACGGTCCGGCGGGCCAGCGCCCGGTCGCCGGTCGCGTACGCGAGGGCGGCGAGCTGCATGTCGTAGAAGGTGCCGTGGTTGTTGTCCGCCGCGCCCTCCTGCTTGCCGAAGTCGCTGTTCTTCAGCCAGTCCAGGAAGTCGGTGTTCCACTTCGTCATCCCGGCGCGGTCGTCCTTCGTCCAGCCGGGGGCAGCCGTGCCGAGGACCGCGAGGGCGTCGACCACGGCGGTGTACGACTGCGAGAAGTCGATGATGCCGATGGCGCGGCCGTCGTACTTGCAGGGGATGAACTGCGCGTGGTTCAGGTCGGGGTTCATGCGCGTGGCCGGGTCGAGGAACCAGGTGCGCAGGATCTGCCCGGCCTTCTCGGCGTACTGCCGCTCGCCCGTGTAGTACCAGGCCAGTGCGAGGTCGTACGACGAGTCGAAGACCTTCTCGACGTCCTGGCGGTCGGTGCCCGAGTCGACCTCGGGGTTGCGCTGTCCGTCCCGCTGAACGTACGGGCAGCCCCAGGGGTTGTCGGCGGTCGGGGTGGTGGTGGGCCACCAGTAGGGGGCCTGGCTCAGATAGTCGTGGACGTCGCCGCCGGGTGCCGGTTTCGGCTTGTCGACGACCGTCCAGGGACCCTGGTCCAGCCAGGTGTCGGCGCGCGCCGTCAAGTTCCGCAGGGCGCGGCGCAGTTGTGGATCACCGCGGTCCAGACGGAGCTTGGTCTGCTGCAGCCGGGCACCGTCGAGCACGGCGGTGTCGGGGACCCTGGGCGCCGCGTGCGCGGAGGGGACGAGGCCCGCTCCGAGGGTCAGCACCGCGGCCAGCAGGACGGCGGCACGGGATCTTCCACTCATCTGGCACTCCGATCAGCCGAACGTGGCGTTCATATAAGTGAATACAGTTCATGATGAGGACCGTGCGAGCGTAGGACGTCCTGGTAACCGTGACAATGGTCCGGACACTCTTCACGTACACGGAAATGCGTGGAGAGAACTCGTACAGAGATCTCGTACAGAAAGCGAACTCACCATGGACCTCGGCGTGCGCTGGAAGCTGCACGGAGACGGGCGCACGCCCGCGCCCGGAGCGGTGGTACGCCCGGACGAACGGCTCTCGTGGCCCCGCACGGCGGGCCTCGGCGCGCAGCACGTGGTGGCCATGTTCGGCGCGTCCTTCGTGGCACCGGTCCTGATGGGCCTCGACCCCAACCTCGCGATCATGATGTCCGGCGTCGCGACCATGATCTTCCTGGTCGCCACCCGCGGCCGGGTGCCCAGCTATCTGGGCTGCTCACTGTCGTTCGTGGGCGTGGCCGCGGTGATCCGCGCCCAGGGCGGTACGAGCGCCACGGTGACCGGCGCGGTCCTGGTCGTCGCCGTCGCGCTGTTCCTGGTGGGCCTCGCCGTGCAGCGCTTCGGTGCGCGGATCATCCACGCGGCGATGCCGCCGATCGTCACCGGCGCGGTCGTCATGCTGATCGGCTTCAACCTCGCGCCGGTCACCGCTTCCACGTACTGGCCGCAGGACCAGTGGACCGCCCTGCTGGTCATGCTCTTCACCGGTCTCGCCGTCGTCTGCCTTCGTGGTTTCTGGTCCCGGATCGCCATCTTCCTCGGCCTGGTCTTCGGCTACGGCATCTCCTGGGCCTTCGACCGGATCTTCGGCCGTATCCACTCCGCCGACGCGAGCGGCAGGGTCACCGACCACTGGCGGCTCGACCTGTCGGGTGTCGGCAAGGCCGACTGGATCGGTCTGCCCTCCTTCCACGGGCCGTCGTTCCACTGGTCGGCGATCCTGGTCGCGCTGCCCGTGGTCATCGCCCTGGTCGCCGAGAACGCCGGGCACGTCAAGGCAGTCGGCGAGATGACCGGCGACCCGCTGGACGACCGGCTCGGCACGGCGATCGCCGCCGACGGCATCGGCTCGGTGCTCTCCACCGCGGTCGGCGGCCCGCCCACCACCACCTACTCCGAGAACATCGGCGTGATGGCCGCGACCCGCGTCTACTCGACCGCCGCCTACTGGGCCGCCGCCTGCTTCGCCCTCCTCTTCGGCCTGTGCCCGAAGTTCGGCGCGGTCGTGGCCGCGATCCCGGGCGGCGTCCTCGGCGGCATCACCGTCATCCTCTACGGCATGATCGGCCTGCTCGGCGCGCAGATCTGGACCAACGCCCGGGTGGACCTGCGCAATCCGCTCAACCTGGTACCGGCCGCGGCGGGCATCATCATCGGCGTGGGCAACGTCAGCATGAAGTTCACCGACACCTTCTCGCTCAGCGGCATCGCGCTCGGCACCGTCGTCGTCATCACCGGCTACCACGCGCTGCGAGCGTTCGCACCGGCCCATCTCAAGCAGCAGCAACCGCTGCTCGACGAGGGCACGTCCACCTACGGCGAGGCCAAGTCGTAGGCGTACGACGCGCTGAACGTGCCGGGCGAGCCCTTGCAGCCGTCCGACTCCCCCGGCAGCTTCACCCACAGATATCCGTCGATGCGGGCCTCGCCGGTGCTGAGCGTGGGCGGCCGGCCGATCCTGCGGCCCGCGGGGTCGCACCACTCGCCGTCGGCCGGGGCGCCGTTGCCGTTGCGGCTGGTGTCGATGACGGCGCCCAGGTCGGCGGGGCCGCCGAGGGCCGCGAGGACCCGCCGGTCGTAGGCGATCTCGTCGGCCGTGGTGTGGAAGTTGGAGACGTTGCTGAAGATGCCGTCGGAGGAGGCGGGCGAGGCGGCGCCTGCCTGCTTCAGCAGCGACGCCTGCCGGGCGGCCGGGTTCCAGTCGGAGTGGCCCGCGTCGTAGTAGACCCGGGCCCTGGGGTCGGCGGCCTTCAGGGTGCGGCCCGCGCGGGCCAGCGAGGCGAATCGGGCGCCGCGGTCGCTCTCGGAGAGGCAGTCTGCCTGGGCGATCGAGTCGGGTTCGAGGATGACGACGACCTCGCCGGAGCCGAGCCCTAAGGCGAACTTCTCGATCCAGGCGTCGTAGGCGGCGAGGTCGGGCGCCCCGCCCTCGGAGGCGCCGCCGCAGTCCCGGCCCGGTATCGCGTACGCCACCACGACCGGAACCCGGCCCTGCGCCGCGGCACCGGAGGTGACCGCGCGGACCCGGGAGGCGATGGTCGAGGGGGTGAAGTCGGCGAACCACACCGCGGCCGGCCGGTCCGCGATACGGGACTTGATGACCGCGGTGCGCGGGTCGCCCGGGTGGGCGCGGACCCAGTCGAGCACCTGGGAGTCGGGGTGGCGGTACAGGCCGGTGGCGGCGGGGGCCGTGTGCGGCTTCCTCGCGGGCCTGGTCGCGGACGGAGCGAGAGTCGCCGTGCGCTTCGAACCGGCTGAGGGCGAGGCGGAGTTCACCGACGGGGACGGCACCACCGGCAGCTGCTCGAGACGCAGCGAGCCGGTCACCTCGGGCCTCGCCTCGTCTGCGCCCCGGCCGTCACCGAGCGCACTGATCAAGCCGGCCGCGGTGCCGACAGCGACGACGACCGAGGCCGCCGCGACCATGACGCCCCGCCGGGCGGCGCGGCGGCGCCCGGCCCTGTGTGCGGCCGACCGCTGGGCTCGTGGGCCTGCCACGGTGCTGCTCCCCCTCCCCCGGCGGCGGATGCGTTCCCCCGATCCGGGGAAGCGTCGGACCTGCCGCCACCGCGGTCAGCCTAGGACTGGGATTCTTCCCCCATGGCGCAATTGGAACAGTTCACCACATCCGTAGACGCGGTCGTCTCCCGTATGCGCGCCCTCGACGCGACCCTTCCCGCACGGGACGGGGTCGCCGTCTTCAACCGCGTGTACCTCGTCGTCACCGAGGCGGTGGACCGGCGCATCGACGCCGGACGGTTCCCGGACGCGCGGGCCGCGGCCACGCTGGACGTGCGGTTCGCGGAGCGCTATCTCGCGGCCGTCGACACGGTGGCGGACGGGCGGCGCGCGCCCGCCTGCTGGCGGCCCCTGTTCCAGTTCCGCCGCCATCCCGGCGTACGTCCCCTGCAGTTCGCGCTTGCGGGCATCAACGCGCACATCGGCCACGACCTGGCGCTCGCCGTCGTGGACAGCTGTCGTACGTTGAGGTGCGAACCGGCCGACCTGGAGGACGAGTTCGACCGCGTGGGCGATCTCCTCGTCTCGCTGGAGGAGCGCATCCGCGACGATCTGATGCCGGGCCCCGATCTGCTGCGGATCGCCGACCCGCTCACCCATCTGCTCGGCTCCTGGAGCCTGGAGCGCGCCCGGGACGCCAGTTGGTCGGCGGCGCGGGCGCTCTGGGCGCTGCGCCGACTACCCGACGTGGCAGAGGAGTTCACCGAGCGCCTGGACGCGGCCGTCGGCTTCGCGGGCCGCATGCTGCTCACCCCGCTCGGGGACTGATCCCGCAACTCCCGCATCGACGTTGTACGTTCGACACCGCTGGACCTTCCGCAAAGGAGCACAGGCATGGCGGTCGCGCTCGGACTCGGGCTACCCCAGACCAGGCAGTATCACCTCGGCCGGGACATCCCCGACGTGGCGCGGGCCGCCGAGGCGACCGGCTACGAGAGCCTGTGGGTGTTCGAACGGATTCTGTTCCCCGAGCCGGCCCGCCAGGGCCTGTACGGCGTGGAGGGCCTCCCCTGGCCGGACCACTACCGAGGCGCCGCCGACCCGCTGGTCACGCTGACACTGGCGGCCGCGGCCACGCAGCGGGCCCGGCTCGGCACCAGCGTCCTGGTGGCCCCGCTGCACGGGCCGTTCCAGCTGGCCAGGACGCTCGGCACGCTGGACGCGGCGAGCGGCGGTCGGGTCGTCGCGGGCCTCGGCACGGGCTGGTCGCACGACGAGTACGCGGCCGCCTCGGCGCGCCCCTTCGAGGAGCGCGGCCGGGCCCTCGACGAGGTGATCGAGGTGTGCCGGGCGGTGTGGGGCCCCGACCCGGTGTCGTACGACGGCCACCTCACGCGCATCGCCCCCGCGGTGGTCGGCCCCAAGCCCGCCCGGCCGATCCCGATTCTGCTGGCCGCCTCCGGCAAAAGGGCGATGATCCGGCTCGTCGACCGCGCGGACGGCTGGCTGCCCGTGGCCTCGGGCGTCGAGCAACTGCTCGCGCAGCGGCGCCAGTTGGAGGACCTGGCCGCCGAGCGCGGCCGCACCCGCCCGATCCGCACGGTACTGCGCGCCAGCGCCCGCCACTCCACGCACCCCCACGAGGGCACCGCCCGCCGCCCCCTCCACGGCACCGTGGACCAGATCGTCGAAGACCTGGCCGCCTACGCCGCCACCGACCCGGACGAGATCATCATCGACCTCCAGAGCACCCTGCGCGACGCCCGAGAACTCCAGGACGTAGCAGCGGAGGTGTACGAAAAGGCACGCGCCGCAGGGATCTAATCCTCCGGGTCCGAGCAGCGCCCCAAAGGGGCGCGGGGAACTGCGCGACCAGCCACGAGGGCGCCGCAGTGGACAAACCGCGGCCCCACAAAGACACTCAGTCCTCAGGCAACTCCACCGGCGCGATCTCGTCATACAGATCCCCCGGCCCGGGGTTGCTCGCATCGGTCCCCCCACCGAAGTGGTGCATGACCCCCCACACCGCGTTCAGCGCCGTCTGGACGGCACCCTCCGCCCAGCCGGCCGTCCAGGAGATGTCGTCGCCCGCGAGAAAGATCCCCCGCTTGTCCTCGGGCAGCCGGTCCTGCATGAAGTGCGTGAACAGGCGGCGCTGGTAGCGGTAGTGGCCGGGCAGGTTGGCCTTGAACGCGCCCATGAAGTACGGCTCGTTCTCCCAGGAGACGGTCACCGGACTGCCGATGACGTGCTTCCTGATGTCGACCTTCGGATAGATCTCCCCGAGCGACTTCAGCATGACCTCCATCCGCTCGTTCGCGGACAGCGGCAGCCACTTCAGGCTGTCGTCGCACCAGGTGTAGGAGAGGCAGATGACGGCGGGCTTGTCCGGACCGTCGTCGAGGAGGTAAGTCCCGCGCGTCATGCGGTCGGTGAGCGTCATCGACATGACGTCACGACCGGTGTCCTCGTCCTTGTCCAGCCAGAACGGCCGGTCGACGGGCACGAACAGCTTCGAGGACTCCATGTAGTGGGTGCGCTCGATCGCGGTCCAGTGGTCGATCGGGAAGAGCGAGTCGTCGCAGGCAATCTTGGAGAGCAGCATCCAGGACTGCGCGGTGAAGACGGCGGCCCGGTAGGTGCGGATGTCGCCGTCCGCGTCGGTCACGGTGATCCGGTTGCCGGCGGTGCGGGTGAGGCGGGTGACGGCCGGGCGGGGTTCGCCGCCGACGTGCAGGGACTTCAGGGACGTCCCGTAGGGCCAGTGCACGATCTTCTCCGGCTCGCGCTCCCACAGCCGCTGCGGCAGTTGCTGGGAGCCGCCGACGATGCCGCGGTGATGGTCGTCGGCCTCGGTGTAGACGACCCGCAGGATCTCCAGGATGGAGTTCGGGAAGTCGGTGTCCCAGCCGCCGGTGCCGAAGCCGACCTGGCCGAAGATCTCGCGGTGGCGGAAGGACCTGAAGGACTCGGAGTCGCAGAGGAAGCCGTAGAAGGTCTGGTTGTCGAGCTTCTCGACGAGCCTCGCCCAGATCTCGCGGATGCGCGGCACGTCGCGCTCACGGATGGCGCGGTTCATGTCGGAGAAGTCGGCGCCCTCTTCGAGGCACTTGTTCCAGGCGTCGGCGACATCGCGGTAGACCTGCGGCAGGTCGTCGATCGTCTCGGCGTAGTGGGACTCGCCCTTGAGGTCGACGACGGTCGAAGGCGTCGTCTCCGCAAGGGGGTTGGGGAAGGCCCGGGTCTCGAGGCCCACCAGGTCGATGTAGTGCTGCAGGGCCGTGGAGGACGGCGGGAAGCGCATGGCGCCCATCTCGGCCGTGAGTCCTTCGGTGCCGGCGCCCTCGAAGCCGACCGTCCGCAGCCGTCCGCCGATCTGGTCGGCCTCGTAGACGACGGGCTTCAGGCCCATCTTCATCAGCTCGTACGCGGCCACGATGCCGGACAGACCGCCGCCGACGACCGCGACCTCGGCGCCGTGCTCGGTCGCCGGGATCTGGCCGAGACCCGCGGGGTGGGCGAGGAAGTCGTCGTAGGCGTAGGGGAAGTCCGGGCCGAACATGGTGATCGGCGGCTGCTGCTCGTCTGCGTGCTCGACGGCGTTGGGCACGGTGGACGTCATGGGGTACGGACTCCTTGCGGGGAAAGGCTTGAGCGGTGGCTCGGGGTTTCAGACGAGGGACCCGTACAGGCCGGGGCGGCGGTCCTTCAGGTACGGGTTGGCCTCACGGGAGGAGGCCAGGAAGGCGGGGTCGACGTCTGCGAGGACGAGTTCCTCGCCGCGTCCGGCGCGGGCCCGGGCGACCCCGTCGGGACCGGCCAGCGCGGAGAGCCCGAAGAACTCGAACTCCCCTTCCTGGCCGACCCGGTTGGCGTACGCCACGTACATCTGGTTCTCCCACGCCCGCACCGGGATCATGGACTCGGCGACCAGCTGGAACGGATGCATGTTCGCCGTCGGGACGAGCAGCAGGTCGGTGCCGGCCAGGGCGTGGGCGCGGACGTACTCCGGGAACTCGACGTCGTAGCAGATCATCAGCCCGACGGTCAGTCCGCCCAGCTCGGCCTGGACGACCGGCTGCTCGCCCGGCGTGAAGTGGTCGCGCTCGAAGCCGCCGAAGAGGTGGGCCTTGCGGTGGTTCGCGAGGCGGTCGCCGGTGGCGGAGATCAGCTGGGCGGAGTTGAAGACCGTGCCGCCGTCGCGCTCCGGGTAGCCGTAGGCGATCGCGAGGCCGTGCCGGGCGGCGAGCTCCGCGATCGCGTCCGCGGAGTCGCCGTCGGCCGGCTCGGCGAGGCGGGCGATGTCGTCGCCGATCGCGTACCCGGTCAGGAACATCTCCGGCGCGGTCAGCAGCGCGGCGCCCGCGGCGGCGGCACGGCCCGCGGCGGCGTCGAGGACCTTGAGGTTCTCGGCGACGGAGCCGGGGCGGCCGGAGCTCTGGAGCAGGGCGGTACGCATGCGTGTTCCTCACCGGTACAGGTGCGTGCGGGGGGCAATTAGACGGTACGGTCGCCCCCCGCGGACCGGCAAGAAGGAGCCGTTGCGCGCCCGTGAGCGGTTCATTGCGTCCGAGGCTCCTCGGGCGGCGATTCATTGCGCGCCCCCTGTCCTCGCCTGCCGCCGCTTCGGGGTCGGGTCCGCGATGTTCTGCCGAGCATCAGCAGCACCGCCGTCACCAGGTACGGCACCGCGAACAGCGTGAAGGCGGTGCTGTGCGAGGCCCTGGTCTGCACGGCCGCGTACAGGCCGTAGACCGCGACCGTGGCGAGGTCGCTGCCCAGCCCCGCCACCGAGGTCAGCGTGGCGCGGGCGGTGTCGTCGATGCGCCGCTGCAGACGCACGTCGGCGAGCACGGTCGCCAGCTGGAAGCCGCCGAAGGCGACGGCCACGAGGGCGAGGGCGAGGGGCGTGCGCGCCGCGGCGCCCGCGGCCAGGGCGAGGGCGGCGACCGTCAGGACCGCGGCCAGTCCCGGCGTGCCGAGGCGTTCCCACCGCCCGGCCAGCAGGCTTCCGGCGGTCGCTCCCGCCCAGATCAGCAGGAGCAGATACGGCACCGTCGCCTCGGCCACACCGGTGTCCCGGACCAGCAGGGGCGCGTACTCGTCGAGCGCCTCCCACACGGCCCCGACCGCCGGGACGAGCAGCAGCGCGCCCCGCAGCGACCGGTCACGGCGGGCCCCGGCCAGTCCGTCCCGCAGGGTCGCGGCCCAGCCCTCACCCCCGGCCTCGGGCTTCGGCCGGTCCTCGGGGAACCGGGTCGCCGTCACGGCGCTCGCCAGACAGGCCAGCACGCTCGCCGCTCCCACGGCCGGATAGCCACCCCACGCGAACACCGGCCCGGCCAGCGCCAGGGCCGCCATGATCGCGACATGCCCCGCGGCCCTGGCCCGGCCCATGATCCGGGCGTAGCGCCCGGCCGCGTCGAGCCGCTCCAACTCGTCGTAGACCAGGGCCTCCAGGGCACCGGAGCCGAGCGCTCCGCGCGCGCCCCACAGGAAGAAGCCCAGAGCGAAGGCCCAGTACGAGGGGGTGAGCACCCACAGGGTGAAGCCGGCTGCGGTGAGCAGCGGGCCGAGCCAGAGGAGTACGCGCCGGGAGACGGCGTCGGCCCAGGCGCCGGACGGCACTTCGAGCAGCACACCGGTGAGGGACCAGATCGCGAAGAGGGAGGAGATCTGCCAGACCGAGAGGCCGGTGTCACTGAACAGCAGCGCGTACACCGGGTAGAGCAGGACGAAGTCGTCGAGGAACGCGTAGCCGTACAGCGTGACCGTGAGCCGGCGAACGCCGGCGGTGGCGGTGTCGGGCACACGCGCAGGTGAGAGTGTCATGAGGCCTTCCCGCAGGGACGGATCAGATGCCGGAGGTACGGCGTCCGAGGCGGTCCTCGGGAGGCACGGCTGGTGGATCAATGTCGCCAGGTCATGGCACCGATGATAGGCGGAGCAGGCGCGGGCGGGCGCGGAATTTCGCCGGGCGGTTACGTCGGCGAACCGGACGAGAAGCGACGCAGCAGGGGCGAGAGCACCAGCACGGACTTGGTGCGCTCGACGAACGGCTCCCCGGCGATGCGCTCCAGGACCCGTTCGAAGTGCCGCATGTCGGAGGCGAAGACCTGCACGACGGCGTCCGCGTCGCCGGTGACGGTGGAGGCGGCGACGACCTCCTGGTAGCGCTCCAGGCCCCGGCGGATGGTCTCCGGCGAGGTGTTGTGCCGGCAGTAGATCTCGACGAACCCCTCGGTCTCCCAGCCGAGGGCGCCGGGGTCCACCCGTACGGTGAAGCCGGTGATGGCCCCGGTGGCGCGCAGCCGGTCCACGCGCCGCTTGACGGCGGGCGCGGACAGGCCGACGAGCTGCCCGATGTCCGCGTAGGAGCGGCGGGCGTCCTCGGCGAGGGCGTGCACGATGCGTTCGTCGAGATCGTTCAGCACTGCTGGTCGTTCACTTCTCTTCGGGCGCGGGATGTTCCGGCGCGAGACCTTCTGGTGTGGCGAGGCGGGAGCGGCGGTAGCCGTACCCGAAGTAGAACACGAGCCCGACCGCCATCCAGACCCCGAAGACGACCCAGGTGACCGTGGACAGGCTGCCCATCATCCAGATGCAGAGGGCGAAGCCGACGGCGGGCAGGACGGGCGAGAGCGGGACGCGGAAGGTGCGTGGCATGGCGGGGCGGGTCCGGCGCAGCACGACCACGGCGATGTTGACCAGCGCGAAGGCGAAGAGCGTGCCGATGCTGGTGGCGTCGGCGAGCTGGCCGAGCGGGATCGCGGCGGCGAGGACGCCGCAGAACAGCGAGACGATGACGGTGTTGGCGCGGGGCGCGCCGGTCTTCGGGTGGACCTTCGCGAACACCTTGGGGGCGAGCCCGTCCCGGGCCATCGCGAACAGGATGCGGGTCTGGCCGTAGAGCACGGTCAGCACGACGCTCGCGATGGCGATGACCGCGCAGGCCGCGAGCAGGGTGCCCCAGAAGCTCTGGCCGGTGACCTCGCGCATGATCTGGGCGAGCGCGGCCTCGGAGTCGGAGAACTGCCGCCAGGGCTTGGCGCCGACGGCGACGGCGGCGACGAGGACGTAGAGCGCCGTGACGATGACCAGCGACAGCATGATCGCGCGGGGCAGGTCGCGCTGTGCGTTCTTCGCCTCCTCACCGGCGGTGGAAGCGGCGTCGAAGCCGATGTAGGAGAAGAAGAGCGTGGCACCGGCCGCGCTGACGCCCGCCATGCCCAGCGGCATGAAGTGCGCGTAGTTGCCGGACCTGAAGCCCTGGATGCCGATGGCGCAGAACAGCACCAGCGCGGCGATCTTCACACAGACCATGATCGTGTTGGCGCGGGCGGACTCCTTGGCGCCGCCCAGCAGGAACGCCATGGCCAGCATGACGACGATCAGCGCGGGGAGGTTGAAGATGCCGCCGTCGCCGGGCGGGGCGGACAGGGCGTCGGGGATCGTGACGCCGATGGTGCCGTCGAGCAGTTCGTTGAGGTACTCGCCCCAGCCGACCGCCACCGCCGCGACGGAGACGCCGTACTCCAGGATCAGGCACCAGCCGCAGATCCAGGCGATCAGCTCGCCCATGGTTGCGTATGCATACGAGTACGAGGACCCGGCGACCGGGATCGTGCCCGCCAGCTCGGCGTAGGACAGGGCCGAGAAGAGCGCGGTGAGGCCGGCTATCACGAAGGAGAGGGTGACGGCCGGTCCGGCCTTGGGCACGGCCTGGCCGAGGACCACGAAGATGCCGGTGCCGAGGGTGGCGCCGATGCTGATCATGGTGAGCTGCCACAGCCCGAGGGAGCGCCGCAGGCTCCCTCCCTCGCCCTGACCGCCCTCCGCGACCAGGCGCTCCACCGGCTTGCGGCGCATGAGGCGCGCGCCGACGCCCGGGGACGGCGGGGCGTGGGTGGTGCGGTCGTGCGGGGGTGCGCTGTGGTCGAGCACGCGCTGACTCCTTCGTCACTGCGGTCAGGGCGGCGGGAACCGGCGGCATCCCTGCGTATGCAGGGACCCACCGAGCGGGGTCCCCGCCACGCCACGTACAGCGCATGACCCTACGGGGCCGGGCTTCACGGGCGTAATGCAGCAACCTTGCATGTGCGCGCAAGATCGTTGCGTTCCGTACGGCGGGGGTGCCCATTCGTTGCGGACGGGGATCCGGTCGGGTCAGCTCCAGCTGGCGTGCAGGGGCTGGCCCTCCGCGTAGCCCGCGGCGCTCTGGATGCCGACGACGGCCCGCTCGGCGAACTCCTCGAGGGAGTTGGCGCCGGCGTAGGTGCAGGAGGAGCGGACGCCCGCGATGATCGAGTCGATCAGGTCCTCGACGCCCGGGCGGGCCGGGTCGAGGAACATCCGGGAGGTGGAGATGCCCTCCTCGAACAGCGCCTTGCGGGCGCGGTCGTAGGCCGACTCCTCCGACGTGCGGTTGCGCACCGCGCGCGCCGAGGCCATGCCGAACGACTCCTTGTACAGGCGGCCGTTCGCGTCCTGCTGCAGGTCGCCCGGGGACTCGTAGGTGCCCGCGAACCAGGAGCCGATCATCACGTTGGAGGCACCGGCCGCCAGCGCCATGGCGACGTCGCGCGGGTGGCGGACACCGCCGTCGGCCCACACGTGCTTGCCGTACTTCTTCGCCTCGGCGGCGCATTCGAGGACCGCGGAGAACTGCGGTCGGCCCACGCCGGTCATCATGCGGGTGGTGCACATGGCGCCGGGTCCCACGCCGACCTTGATGATGTCGGCGCCCGCCTCGATCAGATCCCGTACGCCCTCGGCGGCGACGATGTTGCCGGCCACGATCGGGACCTGCGGGTCGAGCGCCCGCACCAGCTTGATCGCGCCGATCATCGACTCCTGGTGGCCGTGCGCCGTGTCGATGACGAGGGTGTCCACGCCCGCGTCGAGCAGCTGCTTGGCCTTGCCCGCGACGTCGCCGTTGATGCCCACGGCGGCGGCGATGCGCAGCTTGCCGTCGGCGTCGACGGCCGGGGTGTACAGCGTGGCGCGCAGGGCGCCCTTGCGGGTGAGGATGCCGGCGAGTCGGCCGTCCGCGTTCACGGCCGGGGCGTAGCGCCGGTTGGCCGCGTCGAGCCGGTTGAAGGCCTCGCGCGGGTCGATGTCGGCGTCCAGGAGCAGCAGGTCGCGCGACATGACGACCTCCAGCTGCGTGAAGCGGTCGACACCGGTCAGGTCCGTGTCGGTGACGACACCGACGGGCCGGCCGTCCTCGTCGACGACGACGCCCGCGTTGTGCGCCCGCTTGGGCAGCAGGGCCAGGGCGTCGGCGACGGTCTGGTGCGGGGAGAGCACGATCGGGGTGTCGAGCACCAGATGGCGGCTCTTGACCCAGCCGACGACCTCGGTGACGACCTCGATCGGGATGTCCTGCGGGATGACCACGAGGCCGCCGCGCCGGGCCATCGTCTCGGCCATGCGGCGACCGGCGATGGCGGTCATGTTGGCGACGACCAGCGGGATCGTGGTGCCCGTGCCGTCCGGGGAGCTGAGGTCCACGCCCAACCGCGAGCCGACCGCACTGCGGCTCGGGACCATGAAGACGTCGTCGTACGTCAGGTCGTACGCGGGCTGGATGTCGTTGAGGAAACGCACGTGCTGCACATCCCAGTCGATCAGAGGTGGCCCCCGGACAGGTCAGCCAGGGGGAAGAGCACGTACTTCATTGTCCCACGGCGACCGGAATGCGATGCCCGGGCAGATCGTCCAGGCAGGTCAGAGCGCTACTTGGAGGATCCTCCGAGGGCCAGCGCCACCGAGAGCGCGGGGGTGCGGTCGGCCGCCTCGGCGAAGACCTCCTGAGCCGTCCCCCACTCCTCGGGGCGCGCCTCGGCGTAGGGCCGCCAGCCGTGCACGACGACCAGCAGCCCCCGCTCGGCCGCGCCCTCGGGCCACAGGCTACGGTCGGAGAGGCTGTCGGCGAGGGCGTCCCAGTTGCGGCCGAACCAGTCGGGCAGCCTGAGGGCACGGGCGCAGCGGTCCATCAGGCCCGCCTTGTCCGTGACCCCGTCGAGGTCCAGCGTGACGACGAGCTCCGTCATCCGTTCTCCGCCCTGAACGTGTCGTGCCTGAACGTGTCGTGGTGAAGCCGCGGCACCAAGTCGGCGCTGCCACCGCGGCCGTACGCCTGCTGACCGATACGCCTGCTGATTGGCCGTCAGGGGCCGTCCGGGTCCGCCCTGTTGAGGGCGGGCCTCGGGGTCGGGCCCGAGGTCATCAGGACGTCCGCGGCGGAGGTGTCCGTCACCAGGCTGGTGACGAGTCCGGACCGCAGCACCGCGTCGATGGCGGCCGCCTTGCGCGCACCGCCCGCAATCGCGACGACCTCGGGGATACGGCGGAGCTGGTCGGTCTTGACCGTGATGCACCGCTCCCCCAGGTCCCGTCCGACCCGGCGGCCCTCGGTGTCGAAGAGGTGCGCGGACATCTCGGCGGCGACTCCGAGGGAGGCGTAGTGCGCGCGCTCCTCGTCGCTGAGCATGTCGTGCACCGTCGAGATGCCCGGCTCCCAGGAGCCGATGGAGACACAGGCGACCGTGACCTTGTCGAAGTACTCGAAGGCGCGGGCGATCCCGGTCTGGTTGCGCAGTGCAGCCGCGGTGGCCGCGTCCGGCAGCAGCATCGGCGCGTAGATGGGGTGGGCGTCGCCGCCGGAGACCTGGGCGGCGCGGCGCACGGCCTCGACCGAGCCGCGCTCGGCCGTCCCGGCGTCATAGACACCCGTCAGCTGCACCACCGTGCACGGTGGCAGCTTGTCGAGGGCCGCGGCCATGTGGATGGTGGAGCGGCCCCAGGCGAGACCGAGCACATCGCCCTCGTTGACCAGCTCGCCGAGCAGGTCGGCGGCCACCTCACCGAGGTTCTCGGGGTCGGGCGACTCGTCGGCCTCTGCCGGTGACTCGACCACCACCGCGTGCCTGAGGCCGTAGCGGGCGCGCAGCGCGTCCGAGCGCTCCGCGTCCAGCTCGGCGGGGACCCGGATCTCGATGCGTACGAGGTCCCGCTCGAGCGCCGTCTCCAAAACCCGGGCCACCTTGAAGCGGCTGACGCCGAACTCCTCCGCGATCTGGATCTTGGACTTGCCCTCGAGGTAGAAGCGGCGGGCCATGGCCGCCGCCTGCACCAGCTCAGCGGGTCCCATCCGTACTGCTGACCGGCCCGCCGTCATACCCGACACGGCGATCTCCTCACTGCTGTTCACGCACTGGATTCGCCGTTCATCCTTGCAGATTCGGCGTACTTGATCCGCCCTGATGGGCGGCGTTCACGTAGCTGTTCACGTTCTGGTCGGTCAGTGGTCGCATGCCCAGGACGCCTTGGCGGTCACCTGCTCCGCCTGGGTGCGCAGTGCACGTACCGCCTCGGCCGGGTCGTCCGCCCCGTACACGGCCGATCCCGCGACGAAGACGTCCGCGCCCGCCTCGGCGCAGCGCTCGATGGTGGAGGCCGAGACACCGCCGTCGACCTGCAGCCACAGCTCCAGGCCGTGCTTGCTGATCAACTCGCGGGTGCGGCGGATCTTCGGGAGCATGATGTCGAGGAACGCCTGCCCGCCGAAGCCCGGCTCCACCGTCATGATCAGCAGCATGTCGAGCTCGGGGAGCAGGTCCTCGTACGGCTCGATGGGCGTCGCGGGCCTGAGTCCCATGGACGCGCGGGCGCCCTTGGCCCGGATCTCCCGGGCGAGTCGCACCGGGGCGGTGGCCGCCTCGACGTGGAAGGTGACGGATGCGGCCCCCGCTTCGACGTACTGGGGCGCCCACCGATCGGGGGCCTCGATCATCAGGTGGCAGTCCAGCGGGGTGTCCGTCGCACGGGCCAAGGACTCTACGACCGGCACACCGAGCGTGAGATTCGGGACGAAATGGTTGTCCATCACGTCGACATGGAGCCAGTCGGCTCCCTCGACCGCCTTCGCCTCGTCCGCGAGGCGGGCGAAGTCGGCGGACAGGATGCTGGGGTTGATCTGCGCTGCCATGCCCCAAGCCTGCCATGTCCGGGCACGTTTGTTCGCGCCGGTCCAGACCTGGGGCGTTCTTCGGATGCCGCAGCGGGCCCCGGCGTGCCATGCTGGGCGGCTCACGGTTACGGGGGTGGCCATGACCGAGGGGAAGAGGGACGGCAAGGGGCACGGACGCCATGTGCGCCGCGGCCTCATCGGAGTCCTGACCGGGCATCGCAGCAAGTGGGTCATCGTGGCCCTGTGGCTGGTGGTGCTCGTGGTCGCGGCGCCGCTCGCCTCGAAGCTCACCGACGCCCAGGACAACGACGCCGCGTCCTGGCTGCCGGGCTCCGCGGAGTCCACCCAAGTCCTGGACGCGTCCAACGAGTTCAGGCCGGAGCAGATCCCGGCCGTCGTCGTCTACGCGCGCGAGGGCGGGCTCACCGCCCAGGACAGGGACACGATCGCGCAGGACGCCGACCAGCTGAAGCGGCTGACCGCGCACGGCGTCCGCGGCGCCGAGACCCGCGGTCCCGTCTACAACAGCCGGTCGGCCCCCGAGGCGGCCCAGATCTACGTGCCGATCACGATGGACGCGAAGGGCTGGGAGGAGATCGCGCCCGCCGTCGACTCCATCCGCGACCGGACGGGCAGCGGCACGGGCGGCCTCTCCGTCCATGTCACCGGTCCCGGCGGCACCTCGGCCGACTTCTCCAAGGCCTTCGAGGGCATCGACTCGACGCTGCTGCTCTCGGCGATGGGCGTCGTCATCGTGATGCTGCTGCTCACCTACCGCAGCCCGACCCTGCTGTTCGTCCCGCTGATCGGCGTGGTCGTCTCCCTGTTCACCGCGCAGGCGCTGGTCTACCTGCTGGCCGAGCACGCGGGACTGACGGTCAACGGCCAGAGCGCGGGCATCCTGACGGTGCTCGTGTTCGGCGCGGGGACGGACTACGCCCTGCTCCTGGTCGCCCGCTACCGGGAGGAGCTGCGCCGGCACGAGGACCGTCACGAGGCGTTGGCCCTGGCCCTGCACCGGGCGGGTCCGGCCGTGCTGGCCTCCGGCGCCACGGTCGTCATCAGCATGCTGGTGCTGCTGGCCGCCGAGATGAACTCCACCAGCGGCCTCGGCCCGGTGGCCGCCATCGGCGTGGCCGTCGCGCTGCTGGCGATGCTCTCGCTGTTCCCGGCCCTGCTGCTGATCCTCGGCCGCTGGATCTTCTGGCCGGTGATCCCGCGCTTCGGCTCGGCCGACCCGACCGAGCGCGGTGTCTGGGCCCGCACGGGCCGCACCATCGCCCGCAACCCGCGCGCGGTCTGGGCGGCGACGGCGGCGGCCCTGGCGCTCGTCTCCCTCGGCCTGCTGCAACTGCGGGCCGAGGGCATCAGCAACGCGGACGCGTTCACGGGCAAGCCGGACTCGATCACCGGCCAGGAGGTCTCGGAACGCTACTTCCCGGCGGGCAGCGGCGATCCGCTGGTGATCGTGGCGAACCAGGACCGGGGCGCCGAGGTCCGCAAGGCGGTCGCGGGCACCAGGGGCGTGGTGCCGCGGAGCCTCACGGTCCCGCCCGGCACGAAACCCTCGTACCGGGGCCGGGTGCTGTTCGAGGCCACGATGACCGACCCGTCCGACAGCGAGGCCGCGAAGCACACCGTCGAGCGGGTCCGGGACGCCGTCCACGCGGTGCCGGACGCCGACGCCCAGGTGGGCGGCGGCAGCGCGGCCCTGCTGGACCAGGACGCGGCGACGACGCACGACAACCTCGTGATCATCCCGGCGGTCCTCGTGGTCGTCCTGCTGATCCTGGGCGCCCTGCTGCGGGCCCTGGTGGCCCCGCTGCTGCTGATCGCCACCGTGGTGCTGTCGTTCGCGGCGGCCCTCGGCGCGAGCGCGCTCGCCTTCCGGCACATCTTCGACTACGCGGGCGAGCAGACCGACTTCCCGCTGTTCGTCTTCGTGTTCCTGGTGGCGCTGGGCATCGACTACAACATCTTCCTGACCACGCGCATCCGTGAGGAGGCCGCCCACCGGGGCACGCGCCCCGGCGTGGTGACGGGCCTCGCCGCGACCGGCGCGGTCATCACCTCGGCCGGCCTGGTGCTGGCGGGCACGTTCGCGGCCCTCGGCACGCTGCCGATGGTCGCCTTCGCCGAGATCGGCTTCGCCGTCGCGCTCGGCGTCCTGCTGGACACCTTCGTCGTACGGTCGGTGCTGGTCACGTCGCTGTTCCTGGACGTGGGCCGGAAGGTGTGGTGGCCGCACCGGCTGGCCCGCGAGGACGGCGTGGCGCCCGACGCGGCCCGGCCCGGGGCGCGGATCAGCCAGTCCTCCGAATGAGGGCCAGATACATGGCGTCGGTGCCGTGCAGATGCGGCCACAGCTGTACGTCGGGGCCGTCGCCGAGGTCCGGTACGCCCGGCAGGAAGGGGCGCGCGTCGACGAGTTCGGCCTCGGGGTGCTGCTTGAGCAGGTCGTCGACGACGGCCCTGGTCTCGGCGAGGTGCGGCGAGCAGGTGGCGTAGCCGACGATGCCGCCGACCCGTACGGCGTCCAGGGCGCCGGCGAGCAGGGCGCGCTGCAGCGGCGCGAACCCGTCCAGGTCCTCGGGGCGGCGCCGCCAGCGCGCCTCGGGCCGCCTGCGCAGGGCGCCGAGCCCGGTGCAGGGCACGTCCATCAGCACACGGTCGAAGGAGCCGGGGCGCCATGGCGGCCGGGTGCCGTCGGCGGCGATGACCCGGTAGGGCCCGGGGTTGCCGTCCAGGGCCCTGGCGACGAGCCCCGCGCGGTGGGGCTGCTTCTCGGAGGCGAGCAGGGTGGCACCGCGCTGGGCGGCGAGCGCACCGAGCAGCGCGGCCTTGCCGCCGGGGCCCGCGCACCCGTCGAGCCACAGCTCGTCCCGGCCCTCGACGGGCGCTGCGGCGAGCGCCAGCGCCACGAGCTGGCTGCCCTCGTCCTGCACGCCCGCACGACCCTCCCGTACGGCCTCGATGGCGCCGGGTTCGCCGCCCTCGGCCAGCCGCACGGCGTACGGGGACCAGCGCCCCGGCACGGCCGCCTCCTCGCCGAGCAGTTCCTCGGTGGTGGCCCGTCCGGGCCGTGCGACGAGGGTGACCTCGGGCCGTTCGTTGTCCGCCTCCAGCAGCCGCTCCAGACCGGCCCGGCCGCCGCCGAGGGAGTCCCACAGCGCGGAGACGACCCAGCGCGGGTGCGAGTGGACGACGGCGAGATGGTCCTCGGGGTCCTCGTCGTAGGGCGGTGCGACGCGCTCGATCCAGCCGTCCAGGTCGTGCTGCGCGACCTTGCGCAGCACCGCGTTGACGAACTTGGCCCGGCCGTCGCCGAGCACCACCCGGGCGAGCTCGACGGTGGCCGACACGGCGGCATGGGCCGGGATCCGCGTCCCCAGCAGCTGGTGCACACCGAGGCTCAGCACGTCCAGCACCGGGGGGTCGACCTCACGCAGCGGCCGGTCCACACACGCCGAGATGATCGCGTCGTACGTCCCCTGCCGCCGCAGCGTGCCGTACACCAGCTCGGTCGCGAGCGCCGCGTCCCGCGCGTCGAAGTCGTCCTTCTCGCGCGCCTTGCGCAGCAGCGGCGGGAGCACGAGGTTGGCGTACGCGTCCCGCTCGTCCACGGCCCTCAGCGCGTCGAACGCGAGGATGCGGACGGGGTCCTTCTTCGGCCGCCGGTAGGGCTTGCCGGGCCTGCGCGGCCCACGGGAGGTGTCGCTCACGAAAAAGGTGCTCCGGAAGTCTGAGAGAGATACGCACCAAGGGTACGTCCCGCCATGACCCGCACGTCGTGCCGGTACCGCTGCTCGTCGTACGGGCGTCTCCCGCTCGTGGTTCCCGTGTCCGGCGCTCTCGCGCCGCTACTCGCCGAGCGTCTCCCCGTCGGTGATGCGCGCGCCGCGCGCCCAGTCCGCAGCCCGCATCGGCTTCTTGCCCTGGGCCTGCACCCACAGCAGCTCGACGGCGTACGAACCGGTGCCCGCGTGCACGCTGTTCTTGCCCACGGCCAGCTGCGCCGGCCCGAGGTCGGTGCGGTCCGGCACGGGCGTGACCTGGATGAGCTTGAGCCGCTCGCCCCGGAAGGTGGTCCAGGCGCCGGGCGCCGGGGTGCAGCCGCGCACCACCCGGTCGACCCTGAGCGCCGGGGTGGCCCAGTCCACCCGGGCGTCCTCGACGGTGATCTTCGGCGCCATGGTGATGCCCTCGGCGGGCTGCGGCAGCGCCTTCAGGGTGCCGTCCTCGATGCCGTCCATGGTGGCGGCGAGCAACCCGGCGCCGGCGAAGGCGAGTCGGGTCAGCAGGTCGCCGCTGGTGTCGGTCGGGCGGATCGTTTCGGTGACCGTGCCGTACACGGGTCCGGAGTCGAGTCCCTCCTCGATGAGGAAGGTGGACGCGCCCGTCAGCTCGTCGCCGGCCATGATCGAGTGCTGCACCGGCGCGGCACCGCGCCAGGCGGGCAGCAGCGAGAAGTGCAGATTGACCCAGCCGTGGGCGGGGATGTCGAGGGCGACGCGGGGCAGCAGCGCGCCGTAGGCGACGACGGGACAACAGTCCGGCCCGATCTCCCGCAGCCGCTCCAGGAATTCGGGCTCCTTCGGCCTGAGCGGCTTCAGCACCTCGATGCCCGCGTCCTGCGCCCGCTGCGCCACCGGTGAGGCGACGAGCCTGCGGCCGCGGCCGGCGGGTGCGTCGGGGCGCGTGACGACGGCGGCCACCTCGTGCCGCCCGGAGGAGATGAGGGCGTCCAGGGCGGGAACGGCGACCTCGGGGGTACCGGCGAAGACGAGCTTCATGGGTGGGCGGGGCCTCTCGGGCGGGGGCTGTTGCGGCGACATGCAAGTCTATGACCGTGGCCGGACGGTGCCGCGTCGGTGTGCGCGGACGGGCGGGAATCGGTCGAGGTCCGCGGCGCGCGACCGCCTCCGGGGGCGTATGCATATGCCCCTACGCCCCCTGACCGTGACCCCCGGAGCAAAAACACGTTGGTCAAGAAAGAGTTGACCACAACGGGCCGCGTCACGCGGCCCGGACCCTTTTCATCGCCGGTTCGAGAGGCTTGTTCATGGCCGACCACGCAACCCACGACGCCCAGGCTCGGGCCAGCCTGCACTTGCTGGTGCGGGACATCGAGCGGGTCCGCCGGCAGGTGGACGCACTGCGCACCCTCACCGCGCAGTTGGGCAACGTCTACCGTCCGCGCCGCTCCGGTCCCTCCACGGGCTTCGTCGTCTACGGACGTGCGCCCGCACCGACGGTCCGTCTCGCGCAGGAACTGCGGGACAGCGTCGAGACCCTGGTCACGGCCGCGGTGGACTTCGACCGCTCCCTCGGCTTCTCCTGGGACGCGGTGGGTTCCGCACTCGGCGTCACCAAGCAGGCGGTGCACCGGCGTTACGGCGCCCGTCGCGCCGCGACCCAGGCCGCCGCCGAGAACGAACGGGCCACCGAGCCGACGGGCTCCCTGCCGGTCGGCGTCAACACCGGCGTCCAAACGGTGCCGACGGTCCCCGCGGCCCGCTCCATGCCGACCCAGCCAACAGCAGGCAGCCCCGTCCTCCGCGAGGACCCAAGGCCCACAGCTTTCCCCGGCCCCCGCAACGGCTGAGCCACCTCCTCTCCCCTGCCCTCCCGGCACGGCGCTGGGAGGGCAGATGCGTGAGGCGGGGCGCTTGCGCGCCGGGTCGCGGGTGCCGGGTTGGGGGCGCCGGGTGCCGGAGCCGGCTCAACCGCTGCCGGGCAGATCAACCACACGCGCACCGCGAACTCCCCCGCGGCAACTTCACCCGATATCCGGCGGATCAACCCGCACCCGCACCGCCAACTCCCCCGGCCCCCGCGCCATCCGTGCCGCCTGGGCGGACTTCAGGGCCGAAGCCAGCGCGGCGCCGCTCCCCGGTGGTACCCGGATCAGGGCGCGCTCCCAGTGCTCGCCGGGGGGTGGCGCGCCCGCCCGACGAGGTCGGCCCGCTGTGGTGACCGGTAGGGGTACGGGGCCCAGTACCTCGGCGTCGCCCGGCAGTTGGACCGTGCGCAGGAAGTCGGTGACGGCCTCCCCCGGTCCGGACACCGCCGCCATCCGGGACACCGGTGGGAAGCCCAGCTCGGCCCGTTCGGCGAGTTCCCGCACCGCGTGTCCGACGGGATCCCAGCGCACCAGCGCCTGCACCGGCCGCAGTGTCGGCTCGGCGACGACGACCACGGTCCCTCCGGCGCTCTGCGGACGCACGAGCGCGGCGGCCGCCATCCATCGGCGCAGCGCGTCCTCACCGGCCCGCAGATCGGGCCGTCCGAGCATGGCCCAGCCGTCCAGCAGCAGGGCCGCCGCATAACCGCCCTCGGCGACGGGCTCGGCCCCCGGGGTGCTCACGACCAGCGCGGGCGCGCCCGGCACGGTGTCGAGCACATGCTCGCGCCCGGAGGTCCGTACGGCGACGGCGGGAAACGCCCGCCCCAGTTCCTCGGCGGTCCGCCGCGCCCCCACGACCTGTGCCCGCAGCCGGTGCGCCCCGCACTCCGGACAGTGCCAGGCCGCCTCCGCGCGCCCGCACCACCCGCACCGCAGGTCTGCCCCCGACTCCTGCGCCTGAAGCGGCCCCGAGCAGTGCCGACAGCGCGCGGGAGCTCGGCAGTTGGCGCAGGCCATCCGGGGGACGTAGCCCCGCCTCGGGACCTGTACGAGCACCGGGCCGTGCCGCAGGCCCTCCCTGACGGCCTGCCAGGCGAGCGTCGGCAGCCGGGCGGCCCGGGCGGCCTCGTCCCGGGCGAGGTCGCCGTCACCGACGGTCCGGACCAGCGGAGCGGCGCCCCGCACCTGCTCGCGAACGGCGACGAGCGGCCGGGCCCAGCCGCTCTCGACGAGCTGCGCGGCCTCCACGGTGCAGCTCCAGCTCCCCAGCAGGAAGGCGCACTTGTCGAGCGCCGCCCGCAGCAGCAGCACCTCTCTCGCATGGGGCTGGGGGGCGTGCTGCTCGCTGTGGCTGTCGTCCCCGTCGTCCCAGATGGCGACGAGGCCGAGGTTCTGCACCGGGGCGAACATCGCGGCCCGGGTCCCGATGACGGCCCGCACGGATCCGCGCCGCACCGCGAGCCACTCGCGGTAGCGCTTCTCGGGTCCGGCCTCCGCGGTCAGCACCGCATGCCGCCCCTCCCCCAGCAGCCCGGTCAGCGCGGCGTCGACCCGCGCGACCGCCCGACCGTCGGGCAGCACGACGAGCGCACCGCGTCCTGAGGCCAGGGTCGCGGCCACGGCACGCGCCAGCTCGTCGCTCCACTCGGGCCCGGGCAGCGCGTTCCACACCGCTCGCGGCGCGCCCCCGGACGCCAGCGACTGAAGAAAGCCGGCCCCTCGCTCGTACCGATCCCAGGACCCCGCCTCGGGCGCCCCCGGCGGCGGCAGCGGCTCGGGCGAGGGGCGCTGCTCGGCACGCGCGCTGCGCGGCGGCACCGCGAGCTGCAGCACGTCGGCGAGGCTGCCCGCGTACCGATCGGCCACCGCCCGCGCGAGCCCCAGCAGTTCCTCGCTCAGCACCGGCTCCGGCGAGACGACCTGGGCCAGCGCCGCGAGCGGCCCCGAGTAGTCGGACTCCGCGAGCCGCTCGACGAGGAACCCGTCGATGAGCCCGCCGCCCTCACGCCGCCCGTCGCGCACCCGGTGCCGTCCGGCCCCGAACCGCACCCGCACCCGTACCCCGGGCCGGGCGTCGGCGTCCAGCTCCTGCGGCACGGCGTAGTCGAAGTACCGGTCGAGATGCAGTACGCCCTTGTCGACCAGGACGCGCGCCACCGGCAGCTCCTCGGCCAGCGCGGCCCCCCGCCACGTCCGCGGCTTGGCCCTCGGCACCTGGGCCTTGCGCACGCTCTCCCGGATCAGCGCAAGCTGCTCGGGCGGCGCCCCCTCGGCCCCACCGTCCACCGGCCCGTCCTCGCTGCTCACCCCTGCATTCTTGCAAAGCCCACTGACAGTGCCGCGCGCCCGCGTTCCCGACCGGCGACGGGACGCTCGCTGCCGTGAACGCGCCGAGGCCCGGCTCCCCGCTGAAGGGGAACCGGGCCTCTCGGCACGTCGCAGAAACTACGGACCGACCGCCTTGCGGCAGGGACTACAGACCCACGGCCTTGCGCAGGGCGTCCACCCGGTCCGTGTTCTCCCAGGTGAAGTCGGGGATCTCACGGCCGAAGTGGCCGTAGGCCGCGGTCTGGGCGTAGATCGGGCGGAGCAGGTCGAGGTCGCGGATGATCGCGGCCGGGCGGAGGTCGAAGACCTCGTCGATGGCCTTCTCGATCTTCTCGGTGTCGATCTTGGCGGTGCCGAAGGTCTCGACGAAGAGACCGACCGGCTCGGCCTTGCCGATGGCGTACGCGACCTGGACCTCGCAGCGGGAGGCGAGGCCCGCGGCGACCACGTTCTTCGCGACCCAGCGCATCGCGTACGCGGCGGAGCGGTCCACCTTGGACGGGTCCTTGCCGGAGAAGGCGCCGCCGCCGTGGCGGGCCATGCCGCCGTAGGTGTCGATGATGATCTTGCGGCCGGTGAGGCCGGCGTCGCCCATCGGGCCGCCGATCTCGAAGCGGCCGGTGGGGTTGACCAGGAGGCGGTAGTTCTCCGTGTCCAGCTTGATGCCCTCGTCCAGGAGCGCCTTCAGCTCCGGCTCCACCACGAACTCGCGGATGTCGGGGGCGAGCAGGGACTCCAGGTCGATGTCGCTCGCGTGCTGCGAGGAGACGACGACGGTGTCGAGGCGGACGGCCTTGTCGCCGTCGTACTCGATGGTGACCTGCGTCTTGCCGTCGGGGCGCAGGTAGGGGATGGTGCCGTTCTTGCGGACCTCGGACAGGCGGCTCGACAGACGGTGCGCCAGGAAGATCGGCAGCGGCATGAGGGTGGGCGTCTCGTCCGTCGCGTAGCCGAACATCAGGCCCTGGTCGCCGGCGCCCTGGCGGTCCAGCTCGTCCTCGTCGCCCTCGACCCGCGACTCGTACGCGGTGTCGACACCCTGGGCGATGTCCGGCGACTGCGCGCCGATGGACACCGAGACACCGCAGGAGGCGCCGTCGAAGCCCTTCTTGGAGGAGTCGTAGCCGATCTCGAGGATCTTGTTGCGCACCAGCGTCGCGATGTCCGCGTACGTCTTGGTGGTGACCTCACCGGCGACATGGACCAGGCCGGTCGTGATCAGGGTCTCGACCGCGACCCGGGAGGTCGGGTCCTCGCGCAGAAGCGCGTCGAGAATGGTGTCGCTGATCTGGTCAGCGATCTTGTCGGGGTGACCCTCGGTCACGGACTCCGAGGTGAACAGGCGACGGGACACAACGCTCCCTGGGGTTGCAGCGGCTGCTGGCTGATCATTGGCGGACGGGCCCGGGGGCTGCGCCCGGCATCGTCCGAGAACAGTTTATCGGTCGTGCCCTGCGATCGGCCTCCCTGTCTCGCCTCTCGGGAGTGCTGTGACCTGGGGCACGGGCATTCTGCCCAATCCTCTGGTCGCTTGGCCAGGGGCGCCACACCTGTGTGGCAGTGGTTCGAGAGGTCCGGGAGGCGGCTGAAACGGTCAGCCCAGGCGCTGCGCCACCAGGTCCCAGACCGTTTCGGCCAGGTGGTCCTTGGGGCCGTGGGCGACCGGGGTCTCGGTGCCGTCGGCTCCCAGCACCACCGCCTCGTTCTCCTCGGAGCCGAAGGTCTTGCGCTCCCCCACCTCGTTCACCACCAGAAGGTCACAGCCCTTTCGCTCCAGCTTCGCCCGGCCGTTGGCCAGGACGTCGTCGGTCTCGGCGGCGAAGCCGACAATCACCTGACCGGCCCTGGCGCGCTCCGCCGAGATCTCCGCGAGGACGTCCGGATTGCGCACGAGGACGATCGGGTCGGGCTCCTTGTCGTCCTTCTTCTTGATCTTCCCGGCCGCATAGGCAGCGGGGCGGAAGTCCGCGACCGCGGCCGCCATGACGACGGCGTCGGCGTCCGCGGCGGCCTTCAGGACCGCCTCGCGCAGCTGCACGGCCGTGCCGACGGGGACGACGTCCACGCCCGCCGGGTCGGGCAGTCCGGTGTTCGCGGCGACGAGCGTGACCCGGGCGCCGCGCGCCGCGGCGGTGCGGGCAAGCGCGTAGCCCTGCTTGCCGGAGGAGCGGTTGCCGAGGAAGCGCACGGGGTCGAGGGGCTCGCGCGTGCCGCCCGCGCTCACGACGACGTGCCGGCCTCTGAGGTCGGGCTCGGTGACGCCGCGGTCGAGCACGCGGCGGCAGACGGCGTAGATCTCGGCCGGGTCGGGCAGCCGGCCCTTGCCGGTGTCGACGCCGGTCAGCCGGCCGACGGCGGGTTCGATGACGACGGCGCCGCGGCGGCGCAGCGTCGCCACGTTCTCCTGGGTGGCCGGGTGCTCCCACATCTCCGTGTGCATGGCGGGCGCGAAGACGACCGGGCAGCGGGCGGTCAGGAGCGTGTTGGTGAGCAGGTCGTCGGCGAGACCGTGGGCGGCCTTCGCGAGGACGTCCGCGGTCGCCGGAGCGACGACGACCAGATCGGCGTGCTGGCCGATGCGGACGTGCGGGACCTCGTGGACGTCGTCCCAGACCTCGGTGGAGACGGGGTGGCCGGACAGGGCGGACCAGGTCGCGGCGCCCACGAAGTGCAGGGCGGAGGCGGTCGGCACGACGCGCACCTCGTGTCCCGACTCCGTCAGCCTGCGCAGCAGCTCGCAGGCCTTGTAGGCGGCGATCCCACCGCTGACTCCCAGCACGACCTTCGGCTTGTCCACCGGGCCTCCCCTTCGTCGGACGTACGGACTCCATGACACACCACAGGCCCGACAGTCGCGCTGCCGGGCCTGTGGAAAAACCGAATGCGATACGAAAGTACTACTGCGCCGGGCCCTCGATGGCCTCGGACGTCAGCAGACCCGCGTTGATCTCGCGCAGGGCGATCGAGAGCGGCTTCTCGTGGACGTGGGTGTCGACGAGCGGACCGACGTACTCGAGGAGGCCCTCGCCGAGCTGCGAGTAGTACGCGTTGATCTGGCGGGCACGCTTGGCCGCGTAGATCACGAGGCTGTACTTCGAGTCGGTGGCCTCGAGGAGCTCGTCGATCGGCGGGTTGATGATGCCCTCGGGCGCGGAGATGGAAGAGGACACGCTCTACCTTCCGATGGATGGGAAAAGATCGGTTGCGATCACATCACTCGTGATCACAGGACATCCATCAAGGCTAGCAGCTCGCGAGCCACGTCCTCGACGGAGGTGTTGACCAGGGTCACGTCGAACTCGGGCTCGGCCGCCAGCTCGACCTTCGCCGCGTCGAGGCGGCGCTCGATCACCTCGGGCGGCTCGGTGCCCCGCCCGGTGAGCCTGCGCACCAGCTCCTCCCAGGAGGGCGGAGCCAGGAACACCAGCCGGCCCTCGGGCATGGTCTCGCGGACCTGCCGGGCGCCCTGGAGGTCGATCTCCAGCAGGACCGGCACGCCGGACTCCAGGTGCTCCAGCACGGCCGCACGCGGCGTGCCGTAGCGATTGCCCGCGAACTCCGCCCACTCCAGCAGCTCGCCGTTGGCGATCAGCTTGTCCATCTCCTCGTCGGTGACGAAGAAGTAGTGGACACCGTGCTTCTCACCGGGGCGGGGCCTGCGGGTCGTCGCCGACACCGAGAGCCAGACCTCGGGGTGTTCCTTGCGCATATGCGCGACGACCGTGCTCTTGCCGACCCCGGAGGGGCCGGAGAGCACGGTCAGCCGCGGACGTGCGTCCGGGGGCTCGGGGGTCGTCCCCCGGGATGTTGCAGCCATGCAGCGATTATTCCAGCAATCCCCAAGTGCCCGGGACGCCCGGTCCCGGGAACCCGGACTCAGGAGCCGGTGCTGCCGAACTCACGCTCCAGGGAGGCGATCTGGTTGGAACCGAGGCCGCGCACACGGCGGCTCTCGGAGATGCCGAGTCGCTCCATGATCTGCTTGGCGCGGACCTTGCCCACGCCAGGCAGGGACTCGAGCAGCGCGGAGACCTTCATCTTGCCGATGACGTCGTTCTCCTGGCCCTGCTTGATGACCTCGTGCAGGGAGGCGCCGGAGTGCTTGAGTCGATTCTTGACCTCGGCCCGCTCCCGGCGAGCCGCGGCGGCCTTTTCGAGCGCGGCTGCGCGCTGTTCAGGGGTAAGGGGCGGAAGAGCCACGCCTACGTCACCTCGGATGTCGAACTGTCGGATACGGACCGGTGAGGAACCTAGTCGCCCCACACCTGGGGAGCCACGAGCAACACGCTTGCCCGTTGACTCTCGTCGGAGACTAGCGGGCAAGTCCGCCAGAGTCAGCGAGAACAGCGGAAAAGTCCTGGTCAGCCTCCGCCAGGTCGGACATTGAGGACATACTGCCCCGGATTTGAGCATGTATCCAGGCTCAAGAGGTTCCTAGAACACCCGTCCGGCCACTCGTCGGAGGACTCGCTCGACCGGCCGGAACGCCCACGAGGGCGATCGTGACGGCCGCGGAGGGCCGTCACGAAGACCTCACACGGCCGCGACGGCGACCCGGATCTCCTCCGCGAAACGGTCCGCGGCCGAGCGCAGCGCCCCGGCGTCCGGACCGTGCCGCAGCACCCCCCGGCTGACATTCGGCACCACATTGCGCACCGCCGCGCCGAAGACGCCGGGAAGGTCGGCCGCGGTGGCTCCCTGGGCGCCGATGCCGGGCGCCAGGAGCGGCCCGTTGATGTCCAGGTCGTACGTCGACAGATCGCCCAGGGTGGCGCCGACGACCGCCCCGAAGGAGCCCAGCGGCTGCTCGCCCGCGTTCTCGGCGGCGAGGTGCGCCAGCATCGTCGCTCCGACGCTGCGCCCGTCCGCGCGCACCGCGTGCTGTACCTCGCCGCCCTCCGGGTTGGAGGTCAGCGCGAGCACGAACAGGCCCGTGCCGCTCTCCCGGGCGAGGGCGACGGCCGGGGAGAGCGAGCCGTAGCCGAGGTAGGGCGAGACGGTGAGCGCGTCCGAGAGGAGCGGGGAGTCCTTGTGCAGGAAGGTCTCGGCGTACGCGGTCATGGTCGAGCCGATGTCGCCGCGCTTGGCGTCCATCACGACCAGCGCGCCGGCCGCCCGCGCCTGCTCGACCGTCTTCTCCAGTACGGCGATGCCGCGCGACCCGAAGCGCTCGAAGAACGCGCTCTGCGGCTTCAGCACGGCGACCCGGTCGGCCACCGCCTCGACGACCGTGCGGCTGAACCGCTCCAGACCGGCGACGTCGTCGTTCAGGCCCCACTCGGCGAGCAGCGAGGCGTGCGGATCGATGCCGACGCACAACGGACCGCGCTCGTCCATGGCGTGGCGCAGACGGGTGCCGAAGGGTTCCAGGACAGTCATGCGGACTTCCTCGTGTCGGCGCCGACCGCGTCGGCGAGGGTGGCGTACGGGCTGGTGCGCAGGCGAGCGGCGAGGCCCTTGTGGACGGCGCGGGCCCAGAAGGGGCCCTCGTAGATGAAGGCGCTGTAGCCCTGAACCAGGGTGGCGCCGGCCAGGATGCGCTGCCAGGCGTCCTCGGCGTTCTCGATGCCGCCGACGCCCACCAGGGTGATGCGGTCGCCCACGCGCGCGTAGAGGCGACGCAGCACCTCCAGGGAGCGGGCCTTCAGGGGCGCGCCGGACAGTCCGCCGGCCTCCTTGACGAGGGAAGGTTCGGATGTCAAACCGAGTCCCTCGCGCGCGATGGTGGTGTTCGTGGCGATGATCCCGTCCAGGCCGAGTTCCACAGCGAGGTCGGCGACGGCGTCCACGTCCTCGTCGGCGAGGTCCGGCGCGATCTTCACCAGCAGCGGGACGCGGCGGCCGGTCACCGTACGGTCGGCGGCCTCGCGGACGGCGCTCAGCAGCGGGCGCAGCGCCTCCGTGGCCTGCAGATTGCGCAGGCCGGGCGTGTTCGGCGAGGAGACGTTCACGACCAGGTAGTCGGCGTACGGCGCCAGGCGCTCGGTCGACTTCACGTAGTCCGCGGCGGCCTCGTCCTCCGGGACGACCTTGGTCTTGCCGATGTTGACGCCCACGACTGTCCTGAAGACCGGCTCACGGGACGCCAGGCGGGCCGCCACGGCCAGCGAGCCCTCGTTGTTGAAGCCCATGCGGTTGATCAGCGCGCGGTCCTTCACGAGCCGGAACAGCCGCTTCTTGGGGTTGCCGGGCTGCGCCTGCCCGGTCACGGTGCCGATCTCGACGTGGTCGAAGCCCAGCATCGACATGCCGTCGATGGCGACCGCGTTCTTGTCGAAGCCGGCGGCGAGCCCGAAGGGACCGTGCATACGCAGCCCGAACGCCTCGGTGCGCAACTCCTTGTGGCGCGGCGCGAGCGCGGCGGCGACGAAGGTGCGCAGCACGGGGAGGCGGACGGCGAGGCGGATCCAGCGGAAGGCGAGGTAATGCGCCTGCTCGGGGTCCATGCGCCGGAAGACCAGGCGGAAGAAGAGCTTGTACATCTCGGATGAGTCCTCTGTGTCCTCTGTGCCCCCTTCCGTATGGGGACACAGAGGGGGACACCGTTTCCGATGTCCCCCTCGTCGGCTGCTAGTCGCGGGCCGCGGTCAGGTGTTCCGCGTGTTCCTGGAGCGAACGGACGCCCACGTCACCGTGGTTGAGGGCGTCGATGCCCTGGACGGCGGCGGCGAGCGCCTGGACCGTCGTCAGGCACGGGACCGACCGCGCCACGGCCGCCGTACGGATCTCGTAGCCGTCCAGGCGGCCGCCGGTGCCGTACGGGGTGTTGACGATGAGGTCGACCTCTCCGTCGTGGATGTACTGGACGATGGTCTTCTCGCCGTTCGGGCCGGGGCCCTCGGACTGCTTGCGCACGACCGTGGCGTTGATGCCGTTGCGCTTGAGGACCTCTGCGGTGCCGGAGGTGGCGAGCAGCTCGAAGCCGTGGGCGACCAGCTCGCGGGCCGGGAAGATCATCGAGCGCTTGTCACGGTTGGCGACCGAGATGAACGCACGGCCCTTGGTGGGCAGCGGGCCGTAGGCACCCGCCTGCGACTTGGCGTACGCCGTGCCGAAGACCGAGTCGATGCCCATGACCTCACCGGTGGAGCGCATCTCCGGGCCGAGGACGGTGTCGACGCCGCGGCCGTGGATGTCGCGGAAGCGCGACCACGGCATCACGGCCTCCTTGACGGAGATCGGCGCGTCCAGCGGCAGTTCGCCGCCGTCGCCGTTGGCCGGGAGCAGGCCCTCGACACGCAGCTCCGCGACGGTCGCGCCCAGCGAGATGCGGGCGGCGGCCTTCGCCAGCGGCACCGCGGTCGCCTTCGAGGTGAAGGGGACGGTGCGCGACGCGCGAGGGTTGGCCTCCAGGACGTAGAGGATGTCGCCGGCCATCGCGAACTGGATGTTGATCAGGCCGCGCACGCCCACGCCGCGGGCGATGGCCTCCGTGGACGCCCGCAGCCGCTTGATGTCGAAGCCGCCGAGCGTGATCGGGGGCAGCGCGCACGCCGAGTCGCCGGAGTGGATGCCGGCCTCCTCGATGTGCTCCATGACGCCGCCGAGGTAGAGCTCGTGGCCGTCGTAGAGGGCGTCGACGTCGATCTCGATCGCGTCGTCGAGGAAGCGGTCGACCAGGACCGGCCGGGAGGGGCTGATCTCGGTCGACTCGGCGATGTAGGACTCCAGCCGGGTCTCGTCGTAGACGATCTCCATGCCGCGCCCGCCGAGGACGTACGAGGGCCGCACCAGGACCGGGTAGCCGATCTCGTCGGCGATGGCCTTGGCACCGGCGAAGGTGGTGGCGGTGCCGTGCTTGGGGGCCGGCAGGCCCGCCTCGGCGAGGACGCGGCCGAACGCGCCCCGGTCCTCGGCCGCGTGGATGGCCTCCGGGGAGGTGCCCACGATCGGCACGCCGTTGTCCTTCAGCGCCTGCGCGAGGCCCAGCGGGGTCTGGCCGCCCAGCTGGACCACCACGCCCGCCACCGGACCGGCCTGCCGCTCGGCGTGCACGATCTCCAGCACGTCCTCGAGCGTCAGCGGCTCGAAGTACAGGCGGTCGGAGGTGTCGTAGTCCGTGGAGACGGTCTCCGGGTTGCAGTTGACCATCACGGTCTCGTACCCGGCGTCGCTCAGCGCGAAGGAGGCGTGGACGCAGGAGTAGTCGAACTCGATGCCCTGGCCGATGCGGTTGGGGCCGGAGCCCAGGATGATCACCGCGGGCTTCTCGCGGGGCGCGACCTCGCTCTCCTCGTCGTAGGAGGAGTAGAAGTACGGCGTCCTCGCGGCGAACTCGGCGGCGCAGGTGTCGACCGTCTTGTAGACCGGGCGGATGCCGAGCGCGTGCCGCACCTCGCGGACGACGTCCTCGCGCAGGCCGCGGATCTCGGCGATCTGGGTGTCGGAGAAGCCGTGCCGCTTGGCCTCGCCCAGCAGGTCCGGCGTCAGCTCGGGGGCCTCGGCGAGTTCGTCGGCGATCTCCTTGATCAGGAAGAGCTGATCGACGAACCAGGGGTCGATCTTCGTGTAGTCGAAGACCTCCTCCTGTGTGGCACCGGCGCGGATGGCCCGCATGACCGTGTTGATGCGGCCGTCGGTCGGGCGGACCGCCTCCTCCAGAAGGGCGGCCTTGTCGCCGGGCTCGCCCACGAAGGTGAACTGGCTGCCCTTCCTCTCCAGCGAGCGAAGCGCCTTCTGGAAGGCCTCGGTGAAGTTGCGGCCGATGGCCATGGCCTCGCCGACCGACTTCATGGTGGTGGTGAGGGTGGAGTCGGCGGAGGGGAACTTCTCGAAGGCGAACCGCGGGGCCTTGACGACCACGTAGTCGAGCGTCGGCTCGAAGGAGGCCGGCGTCTCCTGCGTGATGTCGTTCGGGATCTCGTCGAGGGTGTATCCGACGGCGAGCTTGGCCGCGATCTTGGCGATGGGAAAGCCGGTCGCCTTGGAGGCGAGCGCCGAGGAGCGCGACACGCGCGGGTTCATCTCGATGACGATGACCCGGCCGTCCTCCGGGTTCACCGCGAACTGGATGTTGCAGCCGCCGGTGTCGACGCCGACCTCGCGGATCACGGCGATGCCGATGTCGCGCAGGATCTGGTACTCGCGGTCGGTCAGCGTCATCGCCGGGGCGACGGTGATCGAGTCGCCGGTGTGCACGCCCATCGGGTCGAAGTTCTCGATGGAGCAGACGACCACGACGTTGTCGTGCTTGTCGCGCATCAGCTCCAGCTCGTACTCCTTCCAGCCGAGGATGGACTCCTCCAGGAGCACCTCGGTGGTGGGAGACAGGGTCAGGCCCTGGCCCGCGATGCGGCGCAGCTCCTCCTCGTCGTGGGCGAAGCCGGAGCCGGCGCCGCCCATCGTGAAGGAGGGGCGGACGACGACCGGGTAGCCGCCTAGCGTCTCGACGCCGGCCAGGACGTCGTCCATGGAGTGGCAGATGACCGAGCGGGCGGACTCGCCGTGCCCGATCTTCCGGCGTACGGCCTCGACGACCTCCTTGAACAGGTCGCGGTCCTCGCCCTTGTTGATGGCCTCGACGTTGGCGCCGATCAGCTCGACGCCGTACTTCTCCAGCGTGCCCGCCTGGTGCAGCGAGATGGCCGTGTTGAGGGCCGTCTGACCGCCCAGGGTGGGCAGCAGCGCGTCGGGGCGCTCCTTGGCGATGATCTTCTCGACGAACTCCGGGGTGATCGGCTCGACGTACGTGGCGTCGGCGATCTCCGGGTCGGTCATGATCGTCGCCGGGTTGGAGTTGACCAGGACGACCCTGAGGCCCTCGGCGCGCAGGATGCGGCACGCCTGCGTGCCGGAGTAGTCGAACTCGGCGGCCTGGCCGATGACGATCGGGCCGGAGCCGATGACCAGGACGGACTGGATATCGGTGCGCTTAGGCACGCTGGCCCTCCAGAGCTGTGCTCATCAAAGACGTGAAGCGGTCGAACAGGTAGGCGGCGTCGTGCGGGCCCGCTGCCGCTTCGGGGTGGTACTGGACGCTGAAGGCCGGGCGGTCGAGGAGCTGCAGCCCCTCCACCACGTTGTCGTTCAGGCAGACGTGGGAGACCTCCGCGCGGCCGTACGGCGTCTCGGAGACCCGGTCGAGCGGGGCGTCGACGGCGAAGCCGTGGTTGTGCGCGGTGACCTCGACCTTGCCGGTCGTGCGGTCCTGCACGGGCTGGTTGATGCCGCGGTGGCCGTACTTGAGCTTGTACGTGCCGAAGCCGAGCGCCCGCCCGAGGATCTGGTTGCCGAAGCAGATGCCGAAGAGCGGGGTGCCGCGCTCCAGGACCGCCCGCATCACGGAGACGGGGTGGTCGGCCGTGGCCGGGTCGCCGGGTCCGTTGGAGAAGAAGACCCCGTCGGGGCCGACGGCGTAGACGTCCTCGACGGTGGCGGTGGCCGGGAGCACGTGCACCTCGATGCCGCGCTCGGCCATACGGTGCGGGGTCATGCCCTTGATGCCGAGGTCGACGGCGGCCACGGTGAACTTCTTCTCGCCGATGGCCGGGACGACGTAGGCCTCCTTGGTGGCGACCTCTGCGGCGAGGTCGGCGCCCTTCATCTCGGGGGCCTGGCGGACCTCGGCGAGCATGGTGCCCTCGTCGGGCAGCGCGTTGCCGGAGAAGATGCCGACGCGCATGGCGCCGCGCTCGCGCAGATGGCGCGTCAGCGCGCGCGTGTCGATGCCCGAGATGCCGACGACGCCCTGCTCGCGCAGCTCCTCGTCCAGCGAGCGCCGGGAGCGCCAGTTGGACGGCACGCGCGCGGGGTCGCGCACGACGTAGCCGGCGACCCAGATCCGCCTGCTCTCCGGGTCCTCGTCGTTGACGCCGGTGTTGCCGACGTGCGGGGAGGTCATCACGACGACCTGGCGGTGGTACGACGGGTCGGTCAGGGTCTCCTGGTAGCCGGTCATGCCGGTCGAGAAGACCGCCTCGCCGAAGGTCACCCCCACGGCCCCGTAGGCACGGCCGCGGAAGATCCGGCCGTCCTCCAGGACGAGTACGGCGGGAGCCGCGTGCCTGCGAGCGGCGGTTCCCCTGGTGGAGGTTGTCATCGTGCGCCTTCCGTCTTGTTGATCATGTGGTTCAGGGTCTCGACCCACTCGGTGTGCTCGGCGGCGTGGTCGGAGCGGAAGCCCGAGTCGATCAGTCGCTCGCCGTGCTGCCAGGTCACCACGAGCAGTCCGCCCTCCGTCAGCACCTTGCCGGCGATGCCCTTGTCGAGCCGGGCCTCGCGCAGCTGCGCGAGGGGGACGAAGAAGTCGCTCGCGCCGGGGCGTACGACGTCCAGTCCCGTGTCCGTCAGCGTGAGCTCGACCCGGCTGCGGGTGCCCAGGCCGTGCGCCACGATGCGGTCCAGCCACTGACCGGCCGTGGTGGAGCCGTGGTAACGCCCGCTCATGGTCAGTTTCGCCTCGCCGGGCTCGTCCGGCGAGGTAAACAGTTCGGGCACGTCTCCCTGGAGCGTGCCGCGCCACTTCCAGCCCTCGCGCATCAGCCAGTAGACGAGCGCGACGAACAGGAGGAGGCCGACCAGCCAGCCGACCCGGGCGGCCCAGTCGGTGACCTCGGCCGACTGCTTCGCGGCGGCCTGATACGTCAGATGCAGAGGTGTCACGTGAGCTTCCCGTCGACGAGCGTGGCCTTGCCCCGCAGCCACGTGTGCGTCACTCGGCCGGGCAGCTCACGCCCTTCGTACGGGGTGTTCCGGCTGCGCGAGGCGAAGCCCGCGGGGTCCACCGACCCACGGTATGCCGTGTCGACGAGTGTGAGGTTGGCGGGCTCACCGGCCGAGACGGGACGCCCGTGCCCCTTCGCCTGTCCGATCTCGGCGGGCTTGACGGACATCCGCTCGGCGACCCCGGCCCAGGTGAGGAGCCCGGTGTCCACCATGGTCTCCTGCACCACCGACAGGGCGGTCTCCAGGCCCACCATCCCCATGGCGGCCGCGGCCCACTCGCAGTCCTTGTCCTCGTGCGGGTGCGGGGCGTGGTCGGTGGCGACGATGTCGATGGTGCCGTCGGCGAGCGCCTCGCGCAGAGCCAGCACGTCGCGTTCGGTGCGCAGCGGCGGGTTGACCTTGTAGACCGGGTTGTAGGTGCGCACCAGCTCGTCGGTGAGCAGCAGGTGGTGCGGGGTGACCTCGGCGGTGACGTCGATGCCGCGGGACTTGGCCCAGCGGACGATCTCGACGGACCCGGCGGTCGACAGATGGCAGATGTGCACGCGGGAGCCGACGTGCTCGGCGAGCAGGACGTCCCGGGCGATGATCGATTCCTCGGCCACCGACGGCCAGCCGCCGAGCCCCAGCTCGGCGGAGACGACGCCCTCGTTCATCTGGGCGCCCTCGGTCAGCCGCGGCTCCTGGGCGTGCTGGGCGACGACGCCGCCGAAGGCCTTCACGTACTCCAGCGCCCGGCGCATGATCACGGCGTCGTCGACACACTTGCCGTCGTCGGAGAAAACGGTGACGCCGGCGGCGGACTCGTGCATGGCGCCGAGCTCGGCGAGCTTCCTGCCCTCCAGGCCGACGGTGACGGCGCCGATGGGCTGCACGTCGCAGTAGCCGTGCTCCTGCCCGAGCCGGTAGACCTGCTCGACCACGCCGGCGGTGTCGGCCACGGGGAAGGTGTTGGCCATGGCGAAGACGGACGTGTAGCCGCCGGAGGCGGCCGCGCGGGTGCCGGTCAGCACCGTCTCGGAGTCCTCGCGGCCCGGCTCGCGCAGATGCGTGTGCAGGTCGACCAGGCCCGGCAGCAGCACCTTGCCGGCGGCCTCGACGACCTCGGCGCCGTCGGCGCTCAGTCCGGAGCCCACCTCGGCGATCGTCGCGCCGTCGATCAGGACGTCCTGCACCTCGCCGCCGAGCACCTTCGCACCACGGATCAGGATCTTGCTCATGTGTCTTACTTCTCCTCGGTGGTGCGGGCGTGGGTGACGGCGGGCTCGTTGCCACCGAGCAGCAGGTACAGAACGGCCATCCGGATGGAGACTCCGTTTGCGACCTGCTCGACGACGGTGCAGCGGTCGGAGTCGGCGACCTCGGCGGTGATCTCCATGCCGCGGACCATCGGGCCGGGGTGCATCACGATGGCGTGCTCGGGCATCCGCGCCATGCGGTCGCCGTCGAGGCCGTAGCGCCGCGAGTACTCGCGCTCGGTCGGGAAGAACGCGGCGTTCATCCGCTCGCGCTGCACGCGCAGCATCATCACGGCGTCGGACTTGGGCAGTACGGCGTCGAGGTCGTACGACACCTCGCAGGGCCAGGTCTCGACGCCGACCGGCACCAGGGTGGGCGGCGCGACGAGGGTGACCTCGGCGCCGAGGGTGTGCAGCAGATCGACGTTGGAGCGCGCGACCCGGCTGTGCAGGACGTCGCCGACGAGCGTGATGCGCTTGCCGGACAGGTCCTGGCCGAGACCGGCGTCCCGGCCGACCAGGCGGCGGCGCATGGTGAAGGCGTCGAGCAGGGCCTGCGTGGGGTGCTGGTGCGTGCCGTCACCGGCGTTGATGACGGCGGCGTCGATCCAGCCGGAGTTGGCCAGGCGGTACGGGGCTCCGGAGGCGCCGTGCCGGATGACCACGGCATCGACGCCCATGGCCTCCAGGGTCTGCGCGGTGTCCTTCAGGGACTCGCCCTTGGAGACGCTGGAGCCCTTGGCGGTGAAGTTGATGACGTCCGCGGACAGCCGCTTCTCGGCGGCCTCGAAGGAGATCCGCGTGCGCGTGGAGTCCTCGAAGAAGAGGTTGACGACGGTACGGCCGCGCAGGGTCGGCAGTTTCTTGATCGGCCGGTCGGCGACCCGGGCCATCTCCTCGGCGGTGTCGAGGATCAGGACGGCGTCGTCGCGGGTGAGGTCGGCGGCCGAGATGAGATGACGCTGCATCTGTCAGGCTCCGTAAGGCAGTTCGGTCGGGGAGATTCCGGGCAGACCGGGGCACGCCGAAGGACGGCACGCCCCTCGGTCTGCTACTGGGTCGGCTTCACACCGAGCAGCACGGTGTCGCGACCGTCCTCCTCGGCGAGCAGGACCTTGACCGTCTCCCGCAGCGACGTGGGGAGGTTCTTGCCGACGTAGTCGGCGCGGATGGGCAGTTCGCGGTGGCCGCGGTCGACCAGGACCGCGAGCTGGACCGCGCGCGGGCGCCCGACGTCGTTCAGGGCGTCGAGGGCGGCGCGGACGGTGCGGCCGGAGAAGAGCACGTCGTCGACGAGGACGACCAGCCGGCCGTCGATGCCGTCACCGGGGATCTCCGTGCGGGCCAGCGCACGCGGCGGGTGCATGCGCAGGTCGTCGCGGTACATGGTGATGTCGAGCGAGCCGACCGGGATCTTCCGGTCGGTGATCTCCTCGAGCTTCGCGGCGAGCCGCTGGGCGAGGAAGACACCTCGGGTGGGAATGCCGAGGAGCACCACGTCGTCGGCGCCCTTGGCGCGCTCGACGATCTCGTGGGCGATGCGGGTCAACACCCGCGCGATGTCGGGCCCTTCGAGCACGGGCCGGGCATCGGACGCTTGCATGTCCATACGAAACGGACCCCCTTCTCCGCCTCACGGGACGGACCTTAAAGGACGTCGGATTTGCGCCATCCACGGTAGCAGGCCCGTCGGACGCCCCGGATCACCCCCCTGGCGTAACCGGCCACCGCTGTCACGGAAGAGTCGGTGTGGACCATTCGGCTTGACGCGCGAGAGTCACGCTGCGTAACCTCACAGTGAGTTACGAGACGCGCGGCTCGGAACCCCTCGAGCTGCGCCGACACAGTGTCCGGGGAGCTATATGTCCAGCGAATACGCCAAACAGCTCGGGGCCAAGCTCCGGGCCATCCGCACCCAGCAGGGCCTTTCCCTCCACGGTGTCGAGGAGAAGAGCCAGGGACGCTGGAAGGCGGTCGTGGTCGGATCGTACGAGCGCGGCGACCGAGCCGTGACCGTGCAGCGCCTTGCCGAGCTGGCGGATTTCTATGGGGTCCCGGTCCAGGAGCTGCTCCCGGGCACCACCCCGGGCGGTGCCGCCGAGCCGCCGCCGAAGCTGGTCCTCGACCTGGAGCGGCTGGCCACGGTGCCGGCCGAGAAGGCGGGCCCCCTCCAGCGCTACGCGGCGACGATCCAGTCCCAGCGCGGTGACTACAACGGCAAGGTGCTGTCGATCCGCCAGGACGACCTGCGCACACTCGCCGTCATCTACGACCAGTCCCCCTCGGTCCTGACCGAGCAGCTGATCAGCTGGGGTGTGCTGGACGCGGACGCACGCCGCGCGGTCGTCCACGAGGACGCCTGACGCCCACAGCGCAGAAACGTGCCGCCGGGGTGGCCGGAACTTCATGGTTCCGGCCACCCCGGCGGCTTTCTGCGGGCTTCGGGGGCCTCGCGGGCACCGGGAGACGGCGGCACACGCCGGGGGACGCCAGGGGGCCCGCAGCAGTCGCGCTGCGGGCCCCCTGGCGATACGTGGCTCTGCAGGTGGCTTCCACGAGGCCTGCGAGGCCTGCGAGGCCTGCGAGAAAGACCAGTCTCCTACGCCTCGTCCCGGCGCAGCGAGGGCTTCAGCTCCTTGAACCGGCCCAGCAGACCGTTGACGAACGCCGGCGACTCGTCCGTGGAGAACTCCTTCGCCAGCTGCACCATCTCGTCCAGCACGACGGCGTCCGGGGTCTCGTCGACCCAGATCAGCTCGTAGGCGCCGAGACGCAGGACGTTGCGGTCCACCACCGGCATCCGGTCCAGCGTCCAGCCGACCGCGTACTGCGCGATGAGGTCGTCGATGCGCCGGGCGTGCTTGGCGTACCCCTCGACCAGCTGCATGGTGTACTCGCTCACCGGCGGCTGGCGGGTGTCGTCCCGGGAGAGCCGGATCCAGTCCGCGAGGACCGTCTGGACATCGGCGTCGCGCTGGTCGCCCTCGAAGAGGATCTGGAAGGCGCGCTTGCGGGCCGTGTTGCGGGCAGCCACGGTTAGCTGTTCACCCGGCCGAGGTAGTCGCTGGTACGGGTGTCGACCTTGATCTTCTCGCCGGTGGTGATGAAGAGCGGGACCTGGATCTGGTGACCGGTCTCCAGGGTGGCGGGCTTGGTGCCGCCGGTGGAGCGGTCGCCCTGGACGCCCGGCTCGGTCTCCTGGACGACGAGCTCGACGGCGGCCGGCAGCTCGACGAAGAGCACCTCGCCCTCGTGCTGCGCGACGGTGGCCGTGAAGCCCTCGATCAGGAAGTTGGCGGCGTCGCCGACGGCCTTGCGGTCCACCATCAGCTGGTCGTAGGTCTCCATGTCCATGAAGACGAAGTACTCACCGTCCATGTACGAGAACTGCATGTCGCGCTTGTCGACAGTGGCCGTCTCGACCTTGACGCCGGCGTTGAAGGTCTTGTCGACCACCTTGCCGGAGAGCACGTTCTTGAGCTTGGTGCGCACGAAGGCAGGGCCCTTGCCGGGCTTGACGTGCTGGAACTCGACGACGGACCAGAGCTGGCCGCCTTCGAGCTTGAGCACCAGGCCGTTCTTGAGGTCGTTCGTGGAAGCCACGGTTGCGGAATCTCCTGGACTGACGTGGACGACCCCGGCGCACGCGCATAGCCGAGAGCTAGAGCGCGAGCAGCTCCTTGGTCGTGATGGTGAGTAGCTCGGGTCCGCCGTCCGCCTCGGGGCGGACGACGAGCGTGTCATCGATCCGGACGCCGCCCCGGCCCGGGAGGTGGACCCCCGGTTCGACGGTGACCGGCACGCAAGCGTCCAGTTTACCCATGGCCGCAGGGGCCAATAGCGGGTCCTCGTCGATTTCGAGTCCCACACCGTGCCCCGTCAGGGGCGGCAGTCCCTCCGCGTGCCCCGCGGAGTCCAGCACCTGACGTGCGGCGCGGTCGACGTCGCGGCAGGCCGCGCCGGGCACCAGATTCTCCCGTCCGGCGCGCTGGGCGGCGAAGACGAGGTCGTAGAGCTCGATCTGCCAGTCCGCGGGGGAGGTGCCGATGACGAAGGTGCGGCCGATCTCGCAGCGGTAGCCGCGGTAGGCGGCGCCCAGGCAGACGGAGAGGAAGTCGCCCTCCTCGACCCGGCGGTCGGTGGGCCGGTGGCCGCGGCGCCCCGCGTTGGGGCCGGTGGCGACGGAGGTCGGGAAGGCGGGTCCGTCGGCGCCGTGGTCGACCAGGCGGCGCTCCAGTTCGAGGGCGAGGTGCCGCTCGGTGCGGCCGACCAGGATGGACTCCAGGAGTTCGCCCAGGGCCTGGTCGGCGATCTCTGCGCCGATGCGCAGACAGGAGATCTCCTCCTCGTCCTTGACCACCCTCAGCTGCTCGACCACTCCCCCGAGGTCGGTCAGGCGCAGCCGCGGGACGACCGAGCGGATGGCGCGGTGGCGGGCCACGGTGAGGTGGTGCTCCTCCACGGCGAGGGTGTCGGCGCGCCCGGCCTCGGCGAGGTCGGCCGCGGCGACCGCGGGATCGCCCGCGGTGCCGGGCAGCGTCTGCACCCGCAGCAGGTCGTCCGGCCTGCCCTCCGCGAGGCGGTCGTCCGGCGGACCGGCGCACAGCAGCACGTCGTCGGCCTTGCCCAGGAGCAGGACGGCGCCCCGCGGGGCCGTGCCCGCGAGGTAGCGGACATTGGCGGGGCGGGAGATCAGCGCCGCTGCGCTGCCGCTCGCCTGGCACTGTTCCCGAAGCCGCCTGCGGCGGGTGGCGTACACCTCTGACATGACACGAGCGTAGGAGCGGTGGGCGTTTTGTGCCGGTTGGGAGGGTGCCGTTCGGGGGACGGGCGCTACCAGGCGGGCGGGCTCGCGATCGACCGCGCCAGTACGTCGTCCAGGACACGGGCCGTCGAGGGCACGTCCAGCTGGGAGTTGTCGATGATCGGCAGTCCCGAGCCGTACCAGCCCGCCATACGGCCGTGGATGCGGGCGACCTCCTCGTCGGTGAGGCGGCGGTTGCCGGAGCGTTCCGCGTTGCGCTCCAGGACGATCTCCAGGCCGGGGAGCAGGACGACCGGCAGGAGGCCGGGGCCCACATGGCGCTTCCAGCCGCCGAGGCCGACGACCGGGCGGTCGGGGAAGACGGCGTCGTCCAGGATGCAGGAGATGCCGTTGGCCAGGAAGTTGCGGGCGGCGAAGCCGCAGGTGCGGCGGGCGAGGCGGTACTGCGCCTCCGAGTGGTCGTTCCACCCCGACTGGGGGTCGGCGAAGCCCGAGCGGACCCATTCCCGTACGTCGTCGAGGCTGATGTGGGCGGTGGGCACCCGGCGGTGGTCCGCCCAGTACTTGGCGACGCTCGTCTTTCCGGCGCCCGCGGGGCCGATGAGCAGCACCGCGAGGGTCGTGCCCGTCGCGTCCGGCACCGCCGTGGCGGGCGGTGCGCTGGGCATGGCGACCGGGCCGCCGGGCGGCAGCGGGACATGGCCCGTGGTCTCCGGGGGCGGCGGAACGGGGGCGTGCTGAGCCGCGGGCCCGGCCGGCGCCGAGGGGTGGCCCGGTGCCGAGGGATGGCCGGGGGCCGAGGGCGGCGGGGGCGGCTGAGGAACGGGGGCCGGGCCGTGCTGCGGGTCCGCCTGATGCGGACCCGGGTGATGTGCGGCCGGCGACCAGCCGGCGGCCGGTCCGTGCCCCGGCTGATGGGGCGGCGGCAGCGGAGGACCCACTGCGTGCTGCATCCGGTGCCACTCCGTCTCGTTCTCGTGGGCGCGGTGTCGCCGCAGGCAATCGACGCCGGGAGCGGGGGCTGATCCCGCTCCCTACCGAACGGTACCTTCCCCGGCCGTCGTTTGGTGAACGGCCGGGGAAGGCCCGAAGTGCCCAGCCTCGCAAGGCAAATCGGACGGATGACGCTCCGGAGTACTTACTCCCCCACTTCGCCGTACGCGGCCAGCAGCACGGCGGGGTCGGGGCCCTCCAGGACGGTGGGCTTGGCCAGTCCGTCCAGGACGATGAAGCGCAGCAGGTTGCCGCGGGACTTCTTGTCGACCTTCATCGTCTCCAGCAGCTTGGGCCACTGGTCGTGGCGGTAGTGCAGCGGCAGGCCGACCGATTCCAGGACGGTGCGGTGGCGGTCGGCCGTGGCGTCGTCCAACCGGCCCGCGAGGCGCCCGAGTTCGGCGGCGAAGTGCATGCCGACGGAGACCGCGGCGCCGTGCCGCCACTTGTAGCGCTCGTTCTTCTCGATCGCATGGCCGAGCGTGTGGCCGTAGTTGAGGATCTCCCTGAGGCCCGACTCCTTCAGGTCGGAGGAGACGACCTCGGCCTTGACCCGGATCGAGCGCTCGATGAGCTCGGCGGTGTGCGGTCCCGCCGGGGTGCGGGCCGCCTGCGGGTCCGCCTCGATCAGCTCCAGGATCACCGGGTCGGCGATGAAGCCGGCCTTGATGATCTCGGCGAGCCCGGAGACGTAGTCGTTGACCGGCAGGGAGTCCAGCGCCGCCAGGTCGCACAGCACTCCGGCCGGCGGATGGAAGGCGCCGACCAGGTTCTTGCCCTCGGCGGTGTTGATGCCGGTCTTGCCGCCGACCGCCGCGTCCACCATCGCGAGGACGGTGGTCGGTACGGCGATCCAGCGCACCCCGCGCAGCCAGGTCGCGGCGACGAAGCCGGCCAGATCCGTGGTCGCGCCGCCGCCGACGCCCACGATGACGTCGGAGCGGGTGAAGCCGGACTGCCCCAGCGCCTTCCAGCAGTAGGCGGCGACCTCGGCGGTCTTGGCCTCCTCGGCGTTGGGCACCTGGATGGCGACGGCCTCGAAGCCCTGCTCGGCCAGATCGGCGCGCAGCGCGTCACCGGTCTCGGCGAGCGCCTCGGGGTGGATCACCGCGATGCGCCGGGCCTTCTCCCCCACCAACCCGGGCAGTTCGCCCAGGAGTTGACGGCCGACCAGGACCTCGTAGGGGTCGCTGCCCGCGCTGCCGCCGACCTGGATCCGGGTGACTGCCTCGCTCATGCTTCTTTCAACTCCAGTGCGTCCAGGGCGACTTGGACAACCTCTTCGGGCGTACGGCCGTCGGTGGCCACGACCGCGGTGGCGACCTCCTCGTACAGCGCGCGCCGGGCCTCCATCAGCTCCCGCCACTGCTTGCGCGGGTTGACCGCGAGCAGTGGGCGCGCGGTGTTCAGCCCGGTGCGCTTGACCGCCTCCTCGACGTCCATCGAGAGATAGACGACCCGCGCACCGGCCAGCAGCGCGCGCGTGTCCGGGTCCAGGATCGCGCCGCCGCCCAGCGCCAGGATGCCGTCGTGCTCGGCGAGCGCCTTGCGCACGGCGGCCTTCTCCATCGCGCGGAAGGCCGACTCGCCCTCGTCGACAAAGATCTCCGCGATCGTGCGGCCCTGTTCGGCCACGATGTCGTCGTCCGTGTCGCGATATCCGGCGCCGAGCCGCTCGGCGAGCAGCCGCCCGACCGTGGACTTGCCCACGCCCATCGGGCCGACCAGCACGATCGCGGTCACCGCGGTCACCGGACGACCAGGTTGTCGAGGTAGGAGCGCACATTGCGGCGGGTCTCGGCGACGCTGTCGCCGCCGAACTTCTCCGCCACCGCGTCCGCCAGCACCAGCGCCACCATCGCCTCGGCGACGATGCCCGCGGCCGGAACCGCCGACACGTCCGAGCGCTGGTGGTGCGCCTGCGTCGCCTCGCCCGTGGCCACGTCCACCGTCTGCAGCGCCCGCGGCACCGTCGCGATCGGCTTCATCGCCGCCCGCACCCGCAGCAGCTCACCCGTGGACAGCCCGCCCTCGGTGCCACCGGCACGCCCCGACACCCGCCGGATGCCCTCCGGCGTGTTCACGATCTCGTCGTGCGCCTTCGACCCCGGCACCCGCGCCAGCCCGAAACCGTCCCCGATCTCCACACCCTTGATCGCCTGAATGCCCATCAGCGCCCCCGCCAGCCGGGCGTCCAGCTTGCGGTCCCAGTGCACGTGCGAGCCCAGGCCCACCGGCACGTCGTAGGCGAGCACCTCGACGACACCACCCAGGGTGTCGCCGTCCTTGTGGGCCTGGTCGACCTCCGCCACCATCGCCTTCGACGCGTCCGCGTCCAGGCAGCGCAGCGGGTCCTCGTCCAGCCGCGCCACATCCGCCGGCGTCGGGTACACCCCCGCCGGGGCCTTCACCGAGCACAGCTCCACCACATGGCTGACGATCTCGATACCGGCCGTCTCCTTCAGATACGACCGCGCCACCGCGCCCAGCGCCACCCGCGCCGCCGTCTCACGCGCCGACGCACGCTCCAGGATCGGCCGCGCCTCGTCGAAGCCGTACTTCTGCATGCCCGCGAGATCGGCGTGACCGGGACGCGGACGGGTCAGCGGCGCGTTGCGCGCCAGCCCGGCCAGGATCTCCGGGTCGACCGGATCGGCCGCCATGACCTGCTCCCACTTGGGCCACTCCGTGTTGCCCACCATGATCGCGACCGGGGAACCCAGGGTCAGACCGTGCCGGACACCGCCGATGAAGGTCACCTCGTCGCGCTCGAACTTCATGCGCGCACCGCGTCCATAGCCGAGCCGGCGCCGGGCCAGATGGTCCGCCACCATCTCCGTGGTGATCGGCACACCGGCGGGAAGGCCCTCCAGCGTCGCCACGAGTGCGGGACCGTGGGACTCCCCCGCGGTCAGCCAGCGCAACCTGCTCAACGGTGCTCCTCAGTGCTCGCGCCCTGGTACTGCCTGCGTACGCACGTCCTCGCGCACGGCGACGGCGCGACCAGGTGCGCGGCCCCGGCCCGCCACCTCCGATCCTCCCACGTCCGCGGGGCACCTCTGCTCCCGGTCCGGCAGACGGACACGGGGCTGACGGGCGGGAGCGGAGCCTGACAGAGGCCAAGGCGAGACGGGCGGGTCAGCGCTGTTGCGCGGCCTCGCGCATCGCGGCCAGCGGGGAGCGCGGATCGCCGGTGAACTGCCGGAACTGAAAGACGGCCTGGTGCACCAGCAGGTCGAGGCCACCGAGCGCCTGCCCGCCGCGCGCCTCCCAGGCG